>NZ_JAIPPU010000012.1 GCF_026646375.1 Acetobacterium wieringae | reverse complement strand
AGGAGTCATAACTAACGTTTTTTCATTTTGTGTCTTGACAAGCGTGTACATTATAGATAAACAGCAAAAAGCCATAAAAAAACCAAACGGAACTATCCACCGAAATAGGCGTGGCTGTTGTTACCGGACTGAGTGTTAATTGAAATACGCAAACGGATTTCATCATCGTAAATTATAAATCGAAAAGATCGCAACCTGATGGGGGACTTGTTTATGAACTTAACCTTGAAAGAACTGATTACATCCTTTACGAAATCAATTGATCTGTACAATTATCTGCTTAAGAATCATCACCGCCGAACGGCCATCGCTGCCTATCATATTGGTGTCGAAATGGGTTTATCCGCGGATCGCCTGAGCGATCTGATTATTGCAGCATCCCTGCATGATATTGGGGCCCTTACCATCAGTGAAAGAGACAGTCTGGTTCAGATGGATGTGGAGAACCCTTTTCCGCATAGTAGTTTAGGCAGTTACATGCTGTCGTCATTTACACCCTTTAAAAAGATTTCTCAAATCATTTTTTATCATCATTGGCATTATGAAATGGACAACGCTTATGTTCCGGAACTGGGGCCGGTGCCACTGGAAGCCTATATTCTGCATGTGGCCGATCGGACGGATATTCTGGTGCAGCCGGATTATTCAATTTTGGCACAAAAACAACAAATAATCACAAAAATGGCGTCTTATAATGGCACTATCTTTCATCCCAAAGTGATGGCAGCCTATCTGACGCAGGCGCATAAGGATTCTTTCTGGTTGGATATTGATAACTGGGAAATGGAAAAAATTCTCAAATTGGGAATTTCCAGGCGCTATGAGATTGACTTGACTCTGGATTTATTAGAGGAATTTGCCCTGACCCTTTCAAAAATTATCGATTCCAGAAGCAAATTTGCCATTGCCCACTCGTTCGGCGTGAGTCAGGTGGCATATGCAATTGCCGAAAGAATGGATTATTCTGAGGAAGAATGCCGAAAAATCAGAGTGGCCGGATTGCTGCATGATTTGGGTAAAATCGCCGTAGCAACCGAAATTATCGAAAAAAAAGAACGGCTGTCAGAAGTAGAACGGGCTGACATCAGAACCCATGCCTATTTTACGAATCTTATTTTGGGCCATATATCAGGTTTAGAGGGGATTGTCGAATGGGCTTCCGGTCATCATGAAAATCACGATGGATCAGGTTATCCCATGAATCTGGTTACTGATGGCATTTCTCAGGAGATGGACATCATCGCCTATGCGGATATATTCACGGCGCTTTCAGAGGATCGTCCCTACCGGAAAGGGATGTCGACGGATCGGATTATTCAAATCCTCCAGGATGAATTTCTAACAAAGCATGGGGAAGCGGTATTGCAAGTGATTTTGAATCACCAGGATGAGCTTGAAATGATCTGCAAGGCATCGGTTCAAGATGGAATTTCCCGTTTCCATTGTTATCAAAACTTAGCGGATGAACAGGAACAATTTATAAATGAAAGGGTAAATCGATGAAGAAAGAAACAAAACTAAAATACTTCTTAAAACGTCATCACGATTCGGCTGTGATAATATTCCGATAAACAGCCGCGGTGGCAGTGCAGAAATCATCGGGGCGCAACTCCAGCTGTAGACCAATTTTCCCGGCACTGATGTAGATGGTGTCCAGCTCTTTGGCGGTGTCGTCGATGACGGTTGCAAACTGTTTTTTCATACCAATGGCAGTGCAGCCCCCCCGGACATAACCGGTGATCGCAGTCAGATCTTTGAGATGAATCATTGCGATCGCTTTTTCGCCAACCGCTTTGGCTGCTTTCTTCATATCCAGCTCTTTATCGATGGGGATCACAAAAACAAAATGATTTTTGCTTTTTCCTTCAGTCACCAGGGTCTTATAGACCTGTTCATAAGGTAGATTCAGCAGATCGGCAGTCTGCAAGCCGTCTACAAATTCATTACATTCATAGCTTTGGTAGGTGTAATCAATTTTCAATTTATCCAAAATGCGCATGGCATTGGTTTTTGCTTCTTTTTGTTTAGCCATTGGTGGTTTTCTCCTCTCAGAAAAGCTCTATTGTAATCTGTTTATTTTATCAGAAAATGATCGTTTTTGCTTCTTTTTTTGCAACGATCAATAATGAATGAACGGTTTTGTTTGGGGTAGATAACCATTGTAACGATGTGAAAACTAATGGAGGGGGTATCATGGGAAGAAGTGGCGGTTCAGGTGTTCGCAGCAGTGGCGGCTCCTTTGGTGGCAGTCGCAGCAGCGGTGGTCGCAGCGGCGGCTTTGGAAGCAGCCACCGGAGCGGTGGTAGTGGTGGGTTTGGCAGCTTTGGAAGCAGTTCCGGGGGCGGTTTTTTTGGTAGTGGGCCTAGAATGAGTTCTAGCGGTGGTAACGTTGGTGGTGGCGGTGGTCCGGTGGGCTGTGGTTGCGGATTTTTCATTATTTTACTGATTGTGCTGATTCTGGTGTTGATCATTGGCGCTTTTATTTCATCGACAATCGGCGGATTTACTGAAGTCACAAAATCAACAGTGGCTCGACAGCCTTTACCAACTGGCTCAGTTAACGAAACGAAATACTACACCGATGAGTTGGGGTGGATTAATAACCAGACCAGAATGGAGGAAGGTCTAAAATACTTTTATCAGAAAACTGGGGTACAACCCCATGTGGTAATCATTGATAATGTCAATGGTTCGTTTCATCCCACCGAAAGCGAATTGGACGGTTATGCAAATGCGCTTTATGATCAGTTGTTTACGGATGAAGCCCATCTGCTCTTTGTTTTTTATGAGTACAATGATTTCTATATGGATCGCTATGTGGCCGGAACTCAGGCTAAAACGGTCATTGATACGGAAGCGGCAGATATTCTGCTTGACTATATTGACCGCAATTATTATGACAGTAACCTCACGGATGAGGAGTTTTTCAGCAATTCCTTTCGGGATGCGGCAGACCGGATGATGACCGTTACCAAGTCACCATGGATTTCGGCCATGACTACCATTGGTATTGCTTTTGCAATAGTGATATTTGCCATTTTGTTATTTGTCTGGTGGCGACATGCCAAGAATCAGAAAAATCTTGAAGCTGAGCGCACTGAAGAAATACTGAGTACCCCATTGGAAAAATTTGACGATGTCGAAATTGATGAACTGGCGAAGAAATATCAGGATAATCCGCCCGATCAGGATAAAGACTGATTAGAAAATTCAAAGGAGGAAAAAATGGCAATTTTAGAACGATTTGGTGATATTATCCGGGCCAATATCAACGATATGCTGGATAAGATGGAAGATCCGGCAATCATGATTGATCAGTATTTAATTGATCTGCTCGAGGATTTAGCCGAAGTGAAGCGTAGTACGGCTGAAGTAATGGGCGAAGAAACCCGCACGAAACGGTTGGTCGATAACAACAAGGCCGAGGTGAAAAAGTATGCCGAACTGGCAAAAAAAGCGCTGGTGGCAGGGAATGAAGGCGATGCCCGGGTTTTTCTCACAAAAAAACAGGAGCTGGAAAATCGTGATTCTGAACTGATGGATATGTATGCCGCTGCTCACGAAAATGCCATGAAAATGCGACAGATGCATGACAAACTGGCTTCGGATATTGAAACCTTGCAGGTCCGCCGAACCATGATCAAGTCCAAGGTATCGATTGCCAAAACCCAGGAAATCATCAATGAAGCCAGCAGTTCAGCCAATCAAACCGAGGATGCCATGGACGCCTTTACCCGAATGGAAGAAAAGGCCGACCGGATGCTGGACGAAGCTAACGCCATGGCCGAACTGAACATTGAGCCGATTGACCCCGCCGAAGCGCTGGAAGAAAAGTATGGTAACGGCGGAAATGCGTCGGTGGATGAGGAATTAGCTAAACTCAAACAAGAGTTGGGGTTGTAGCAAAAAAAAGTAAAAAGGTCAGACGCGAATGATCACCATTTTCGTCTGGCCTTTTGGTAGTTTTAATGCTAAATTTCTTTGACCGGTGTCAATTGTTTTTGTTTTGTTTTGCTGACCGGTTTTCTAAAGAGCAGATAGAGTAAGGCAGCAATCATCATAATCGCAGCAACGGTCCCGACACCAAAACCACCACCAGTGAAAAATAGACCCAGTTGATAAATGATCAGAGCGATGGTATAGGCAAATGCGGTCTGATAACCGACGGCAATCAGTGTCCATTTGGCACTGCCCATTTCCCGGTGAATCGCACCGATGGCAGCAAAGCAGGGGGCACAAAGCAGATTAAATATCAGAAACGAGAAGGCCGCGATCTGGGTAAAGGACATTTGCAGCTGGGGCCACAGTTCGGCACCATCTTCGGCCACTTCGGCAAAACCAAAGAGTACGCCAAAGGTACTGACCACCGTTTCCTTGGCGATTAGACCAGTTATGGTGGCAACGGTCGCTTCCCAGGTACCAAAACCGAGGGGAATAAAGACCGGTGCGATGATCATCCCCAGGGCGGCCAGGATCGAATCATTGGTGTCGACCATTTCCATCCCAAAGTTAAAGCTTGATAAAAACCAGATGGTGATACTGGCCACAAAAATAACCGTACCGGCTTTTTTGATAAAGGATTTGCCCCGTTCCCACATGTGGATCAGAACCCCTTTGGCACCGGGGACATGATAAGCGGGCAGTTCCATAATAAAGGGGGCCGGATCACCGGAAAAGCCCCGGGTTTTCTTTAAAATGATACCGGAGACAATAATAGCCGCTACCCCGATGAAGTAGGCCGAAGGAGCAACCCAAACTAATCCGGGGAATAAGGCGCCGGCAATCAGGGCGATCACGGGCAGCTTGGCTGAACAGGGAATAAAGGAGGTGGTCATAATGGTCATCTTACGGTCCCGCTCATTTTCAATGGTTCGGGATGCCATAATTCCGGGTACACTACAGCCGGTCCCAATCAGTAAGGGGATGAACGACTTACCGGACAGACCGAATTTGCGAAAGATCCGATCCATAATAAAGGCAACCCGGGCCATGTAACCGCAATCCTCAAGCATGGCAAGAAAGAGGAACAGGACAAACATTTGGGGGACAAAACCGAGAACTGCGCCAACACCGCCAATGATGCCATCAAGAATCAGTGAATTCAGCCATTCTGCGGTACCCCAGGAAACAAGCAGTGCTTCTACAGCCGGGGGAATAATTTCACCAAAGAGCACGTCATTGGTCCAGTCAGTCACCCAGGTGCCTACTGTGGTAACAGAGACAAAATACATCAAAAACATAATACTGGCAAAAATGGGTAAGGCCAGAAAGCGATTGGTCACGATTCGGTCAATTTTGTCCGAGGTAGTCATGCCGGTGCTGGCTTTCTTTTTGATTGTATCTGAAACAATGCGACTGATGGTCTGATAGCGTTCCGAGGTAATGATGCTTTCACTGTCATCATCCATGGCTTCTTCGAAGGACTCGGTGAGGGCCGTGATTTCAGCCATTACCGTGTCTGAAAGGCCAAGCTGTTCGATGGCTTTTTCATCACGCTCGAAAAGTTTGACGGCATAAAAATCTGGATGTTCGGTGGTGCTTTTGGTTTTAATAATGGATTCAATTTGACTGAGGATTTCGATGACATCACTTGAAAAAATTGATAGTGATTTCGGTTTCTGTTTGCTTTTACCAAGCGCAATGGCTTTCACGGCAAGTTCTGTACATCCTTCGCTTTTGACGGCAGAGGTTTCCATTACTTCACAACCCAGCCGTTTGGCAAGCGCTTTGATATTGATAATGTCGCCACGCTTTTTGACAATATCGGTCATATTAAGGGCCAGAATCATTGGGATACCAGTTTCCAGCAACTGGGTTGTGAGATACAGATTTCTTTCAATATTAGTGCTGTCGACGATATTAATCATGACGTCGGGTTTTTCGTTCAGTAAATAGTTTCTGGAGACCACTTCTTCCAAAGTATAGGGGGACAGTGAATAAATACCAGGTAAATCGATGATTTCAACATTGTTGTGGCCTTTGAGTTTGCCGGATTTTTTTTCAACTGTGACCCCTGGCCAGTTGCCCACATACTGGGAACTGCCGGTGAGCGCATTGAACATGGTTGTTTTACCACAGTTGGGATTTCCAACGAGTGCAATTTTTAAGTTCATATAAGTTCTCCTCGTTAATTTGATAGCATTGACTAACATTATGTGCAAAAATTTAACAGCCACGGCTGTTAAATTCTTTCTTCCAAGTTGTTAAGAAACTTCGATCAGCTCTGCATCGGCTTTACGAATGCTCAGTTCATAACCAAGCACGGTAATCTCGATGGGGTCACCCAAGGGCGCAACCTTTCTGACAAAGACATCAACACCTTTGGTGATACCCATATCCATGATCCGGCGTCGGATTGGGCCAGTACCATGGAGTTTTACAACTTTAGTGGATTCCCCACATTTTACAGCTCTGAGTGTTTTCATGTTGATCTCCTTAAATGATAATGCGGTTGGCCATGCTCTTATCGATGGCAACCCGGGTATCTTTAATGTTTAAAATAATATTGCCTGAAAGCTCTGATATGATTGTGACATCAGCGCCTTCGACAAAACCAAGGCTCGCCAGAAACTGATGCGTGTTATCTTTACCGGTGATTTTTTTGATGTAATTTTTTTCTCCGGGTGTCGCCATTGATAGTAACATGGTTTTCCTCCTGATTGGTTAGCAATAACTAACAAAATTATTATAAAATTGAGTTAGTAATTACTAACTCAATAAGCAGAGTCTAACATCACTTATTTTGTTTGTCAATACTTAAAGCAAATAAGTAGTAAAATCAGGATAAAATGATTGGGATTTTGCAAGAATAGTGATTATTCCCTAGCAATCAAAGGGAAATAGTTAGTTAGAATTAATCTTTTTTATGGTATAATAAAAAAAATTTGTACAGATCACTCCGGTTTAGCTGTACAACAACGGAAAGGCTATGAGTATGATTGAAATATTAAAAAATAAAATGACACCAGAAAGTATTTTATCTGCAGGGTTTGGAGTCGAACGAGAAGGACTCCGGGTGACACAACAGGGAAGGCTTGCATTGACGCCACATCCGCCGATTTTTGGCGATAAACTTAAAAATCCGTATATCACTACCGATTTCTCGGAAAGTCAAATTGAACTGGTTACACCGGTTTTTTATTCAGTAGACGAAACCTATGATTTTCTGGAAGCACTTACGGATATTGTTATCGGCGAAATTGGCGAGAACGATGAGCTGTTTTGGCCATACTCTATGCCGTGTAGTATTCCGGATGACAACCAGATCCCGATTGCTTATTATCAGGGAGAAGAAGGGAAGAAAGCCCGGGAGTATCGGGAAAAACTAATGGCCAAATATGGGGGCAAGCGACAACTGATCTCCGGTATCCACTATAACTTTTCTTTCAGCGAGGCGTTTTTAACAACCTGCTGGCAGGAATGCGATACGCAGGAGAGCTACAAGGAATTTAAAGATCGAATTTATTTAAAGGTCTTACGTAATTTTTTACGTTATCGCTGGCTGATCATTTATCTAATGGGCTGTACACCCGGGCTCCATAACTCATACATTGAGGAATGCCTGCAATGTATGGGCGACTGTGGTAATGAAACCTATGTCAGCCCCGGCGGAACCTCTGCCCGTAATGGAAGCTGCAGCGGTTATAAAAATGAAATAGATCTCTATCCGGACTACAGTTCAATTAAGGATTATATCCGGAGTATCAATGAGTTTATTGAACGGGGAGACATTTCTGAAGCGAAAGAATTGTATGCCCAGATCCGCTTAAAACCAAAGGATTATCGAAATATATTAGACTCTTTAGAAAAAGACGGTATTCAATATCTAGAAATTCGAACTATTGATCTCAATGTTTTTGATAAATGCGGTATCTCAAAAATAGATCTGGAATTCATGAATATTTTTATGCTTTTTCTATTTTTGGAAGGCGAAGAGTTTTTTGATACCTGGCAGCAGGAAGCACTTATTAATGAAGTGACGGTGGCTGAACATGGGCTTGAACCAGATTTGGAATTGCTGGATCATCGACATTGGACGCTCAAATCTGCTTGGGCAGAGGATATTCTGGAAAAGGTGGCTGAAGTTAATGAATATCTTGATTTAAAACAGGATCGGTGTATCAAAGAAATGCAGAACCGGGTAAGGCAACCGGAAACGACTTATGCCCATCGACTGAAACTATTAATGCAGCAAAAGGGCTGTCTGGATGCCAATCTGGAAATGGCCAAAGCGTATAAAAAACAGTCTGATGCAGATCACTATCGTCTGAAGGGATTTGAAAATTGGGAAATGTCGACACAGATTTTAATCAAAGAGGCGCTGACTCGGGGAATAAAAGTAACCCCAATGGATGCGGCTGACAATATTGTTCGTCTGGAAAAAGATGGTCGCAGGGAATATGTTAAGCAGGCAACAAAAACAAGTGCTGATAATTATGTTACCCCACTGCTGATGGAAAACAAGGTTGTCACAAAAAAAATTCTGCTTGAGAATGATTTGCCGGTTCCAGATGGGGAAGAATACTTTTCTTTTCAGGAAGCAAAACAAAAACTGGCAAAGTACATCGGGAAAAAAGTTGTGATCAAGCCCAAATCCACTAATTTTGGATTGGGAATCTGCATTTTTGATCAGGGTGGTACCCTGGAGGAACTCTTAGAAGGAGCTCGGATTGCTTTTGAACACGACACTACAATTTTAGTTGAAGCGTACATTCCTGGCCTGGAATACCGCTTCCTGACCATGGGAGATGAAGTCGTAGCGGTACTCCATCGTCGTCCGGCTAACGTCGTTGGCGATGGGTCTTCCACTATCCAGGAACTTATTGATGAAAAGAATAAACATCCTTACCGGGGGGATGGTCATACCAGCCCACTTAAAAAAATTGAGCTGGATGATCAGTCGCGGATGTTTCTAAAAAAACAGGGTCTGTCTAATCAGTCGATACCCTCAAAAGGTGAAATGGTATTTCTTCGGGGAAATTCCAATATCAGCACTGGTGGCGATAGTATTGACTTCACTGAAAAAATGCATCCTTATTTTTCAGAAATTGCCTTAAAGGCCGCCAAGGCTTTCGATGCGAAATTTTGTGGAATTGATATTATCCTGGAAGACTATCGCAATCCCGATTCAAACTATGGAATTATCGAACTCAATTTTAATCCGATGATTGTCATGCATGCTTATCCTTATGAAGGGCAGGAACGGAGACTGGGTTATAACATTCTTAAAACGATCGGCTTAGTGGGCTGATAAAATTTGCACTCAAAAACTGATCAAAAATTGCGCAAAGAATCCTAAAAAAGCTATAAATTTTTGTGCTTGCCATTTACTTTCCTTTAATCGATTGAATAAAAGGTAAAATTTGGGTATAATGATAGTGGTTACAAATAAATAAAATTTAGGAGGCGTACGAAATGTTTGGTTACATGGGGAAAATTTTACGTGTCAATTTGACGACCAATGAAGTGACAACTGAAGATCTGGATTTTGAGTTGGCAAAAAAATATATTGGTGGTCGTGGTTTAGGAACAAAGCTGTATATGGATGAGGTTGATCCACAGGTTGATCCTTTTGCGGCAGAAAATAAGATCGTCTTTATTAATGGTCCGTTGTCAGGGACAGCGACTCCTACCGGTGGTCGGTACATGGTCGTTACAAAGTCTCCGTTAACAGGGTGCATAGCTTCTTCAAACTCTGGTGGAGAATGGGGGGCCTACCTAAAATATGCTGGCTATGATGCCATTATTGTTGAAGGGAAAGCCAGTCTCCCAGTCTACATTAATATTGATGAAGACAAAGTGGAGATTTTACCGGCCTTGGATCTGTGGGGTAAATACACCACAGAAGCCAGTGATTTGCTGGCCGAAAAACAACCAGGTTCAAAGGTATTAACGATTGGTCCGGCTGGTGAAAAACTATCTCAAATGGCGGCGATCATGAACGAAAAAGATCGAGCTGCAGGTCGTTCTGGCGTTGGGGCAGTAATGGGGTCAAAAAACTTAAAAGCTATTACTGTTAAAGGAAATTTAAAACCGGAAATCGCCAATGTAGAAGGATTAAAAGCAGTTACCAAAGAATGCCGTGCGATGTTAAAAGAGAATGGCGTTACTGGTGGTGGTTTACCAACCTACGGAACTGCTGTCTTGGTAAATATTATCAATGAACATGGAGTTTACCCGACTAAAAACTTCCAGGAAGGTATCGATCCGGACGCTGAAGCTGTCAGTGGTGAAACCATGACTGAAAAATATCTGATCAAACGAAATCCTTGTCATCATTGTCCAATTGGCTGTGGTCGCTGGGTCAAAAGCGATAAAAGTGCTGATGGTATCGGTGGTCCAGAATATGAAACTCTCTGGGTATTTGCTGGTGACTTGGGTATTGATGATATGGAAGTGGTTATCGATGCGAACTACTGGTGTAATGAACTGGGGTTAGATACCATTTCGGCAGGAGCAACTTTAGCTGCTGCTATGGAATTGTATCAACGCGGATTTATTACTGACGAGATGCTCAATGATGATGTAATCCTAAAATTTGGTAACGCTGATTCAGTTGTACACTGGCTGAAAAAAATGGGGAACAGAGAAGGATTTGGCGACTTGCTGGCTCGGGGTTCCTACCGACTGGCTGATTTCTTTGGCGTTCCTGAATACTCAATGTCGGTTAAGAAACAAGACTTACCAGCTTATGATCCCCGTGGAATCCAGGGAATGGGTCTTCAATATGCAACCTCAAACCGCGGCGGATGTCATGTTCGTGGTTACCTGATTTCTCCAGAAATCCTTGGTTTACCCGAAAAACTGGATCGTTTTGATTTAGCTGGCAAAGAAGTGTGGGCAAAAGTATTCCAGGATCTGACCGCAGTTATCGATTCCACTGGTTTATGTCTGTTTACCTCATTTGCTCTGGGTGCTCAACAATACGCCGATATGCTCAATGAAGTTCTGGGAACCGAATGGACTGCCGAAGACGTTCTGTTAGCTGGCGAACGCATCTGGAATCTGGAAAAACTCTTTAATTTAGAAGCGGGTATTTCACCAGAAGAAGATACTTTGCCACCACGTTTATTGGAAGAAGCAATGCCAGATGGACCAACAAAAGGTTGGGTTCATAAACTGGATGAATTACTGCCACTGTACTACAAAGAACGGGGCTGGGATGAAGATGGTATTCCTACGGAAGAACGTCTTGAAAAATTAGGTTTATTATAGAATAAATTTAAGGGACGATCTTTGATCGTCCCTTTCGTTTAGGAGGAACTATGTCAATCAAAATAAAATTATTTGCAAATTTTCGGGAAGGCCGGGGGAAAATTGTTGAAATGGACTATACTCCGGGCATGACAGGACAGGATGTCATCGATAGTTTGGGTATCACCGCACCTGAAATTGCAGCTCTTATTGTCGATGGCGTTGACGGGAAGGTTGATGCCATGCTTGCCGTTCCGATTAAAGAAGATGGATATATGGCAATTTTTCCTCCCGTTGCAGGAGGTTGATGTTAAAAGCCAAGCCCTGAAGTTTAATAACCGGGTTTGGCTTTTATATAAATTGTTTTTTCAAAAAATAAACCAAAACCGGTTGGTTAGTCCGGCTTTGGCTTCTAAAAGAAAGTGTCCTGATTTACGTATTTCGGTTACAAATAAATAAAATTCAGGGACGTTCAGGGAAAAAAAAGGCCACTCCTGCTGGAATGGCCTTTTTTTTCTGCACTTAAACAATGCAAAATGACAAGAAATGTATTCTGTCAAGCCCCTTTTCCACAATGGGAGACATAACCGTTTCCGGTCATACCCTACGGGTTTAAGTTCATAGTGAGAACCTTAGAAATCTTAAACTTCGGAGTATCTATATTATACACGATTAATAACTACAATGCAATAAAAATATGGTTATCATTGACATATTTAAAAAAAAAATTTCAAACTGACTGTAAAACAGCTTAAGCGGTTTGCAATATAACTTGACAGAATCCGGCTATTCGATTATTTTAGAATCATACTAATATGGAAAGGTAGTTCATGCGAAATCCGATTGATTTCAGGACAAATAAAGATGAACTAAGCTGATAAAAATGAAGACAATTGAGATATATGATTCAGTAATATGCAATAGTGGAAATGGTTGTGGATCGGGAGCGGATCGGGAAGTCTTAAGGATTAAAACGATGCTTCGGGCGTTAACGAGTGAAGGAAAAAAAGTGTTGCGATACGGTTTGATTGAAAATCCCGATGTATTCGCCAGGAATAGGGAAATCAGTCAGATTATTGAAAAAAATGGCTCGGATGCCCTGCCAATTACAGTAGTAGATGGTGAAATAAAACGTCGAGGTTCGTATCCATCTAACCTTGATTTAGCAACCTGGTCAGGAATGACCCAAGACGAATTGGTTATGATGCTGATGAAAGCCAAAATGGCAAATCGTAGTTTTTGTGGCGGTGATTGTTGTTAACTGGAACGGGGGGCGTGACAAACGTCCCTTTTTTATTTGGATACATTCCGGAAAAAGCCGATTAACTTTAATTAATCGGCTTTTGGAAGATTTATTTATGTCGTTTAGTCAGTTCATGAAACAATGATTCCAGGTCGACATTCTGGTTATTGAGCAACACCAGCAAGTGATAGATGAGATCCGAAGCTTCATAGATTAGTTCGTCTGGATCGTTGTTTTTTGCGGCAATAATTGTTTCAGCTGATTCTTCACCAATTTTTTTGCAGATTTTATCAACGCCTTTTTCAAACAGATAATTCGTGTAGGAACCTTCTACGGGGTTTGCTTTTCGGTCAGCAATGAGGTTATAAAGCATCGTCAGTACTTCCATGTTGCCCAGGTTTGTTTCTGGATTCACCGCTAGACTGCGATAGAAACAGGAGGTATTGCCGGTATGGCAGGCAGGGCCAGCTGGAATGACTTGAAGAAGCAACGTATCGCCGTCGCAGTCATAATCGACTTTTACAACGGTTTGTGTATTGCCGGATGTTTCGCCTTTTACCCACAAGGCCTGACGACTGCGACTGTAAAAGGTGGCTTTTTTAGTATCAAGGGTCAATTTTAAAGCGTCTTCGTTCATCCAGGCCATCATTAGTACTTGACGGGTTTCATAATCCTGAACGATGGCAGGGACTAATCCTGATTCATTATATTTTATGTTCTCTAAATCCATGTTTTACCTTTCTATACCCGTCTGACAGGTATCTGTTGATTGTGCAGAAAATTCTTCAAATCAACAATGGGAATTTCTTTGTAGTGAAAAACGGATGCCGCCAGTGCCGCATCAGCACCCACTTTTAATACTTCGGCAAAGTCTTCCATTTTCCCGGCCCCGCCAGAGGCAATAATCGGAATGGTTAGAAGACTGGAGAGTTTCTGGTTGAGCTCAAGATCATAGCCTTTTTTTACTCCATCGGTATCGATGGAGTTGATACAAATCTCGCCGGCTCCCAGGTCCTGACCCTGTTTGGCCCATTCAATGGCATCAATGCCGGTGTTTTCCCGGCCACCTTTAACATAGACATCCCAGGAACCTTTATTGTTGCGCTTGGCATCGATGGACAAGACCACACATTGGGCGCCAAAACGAAGGGCCGCTTCGCGGATCAACTGGGGGTTTTTAACGGCTGATGAATTAACGGAGACCTTATCAGCGCCGGCCATCAATACTTTTCGGAAATCTTCGACCTTGCTGATACCGCCGCCAATGGTAAAAGGGATGCGGATCGCTTCAGCTACTTTTTCTACAATATGAATAAATATGTCCCGATCTTCATAGCTGGCGGTGATATCATAGAAAACCAGCTCGTCGGCGCCCTGGTCTGAGTAGTAGCGGCCCAGCTCCACCGGGTCGGCAACATCCTGAATATTTTGAAATTTTCTACCTTTCACCACCCGACCGTGATCCACGTCCAGACAGGGGATGATCCGTTTGGTCAGCATGATTTCAGCTCCTCTTTCAATAGTTTTTCCAGATCGATGGCCCCTTCATACAGGGCCTTTCCGGTAATGGCGCCGTAAAGTCCCATTTCCTGAAGACGGATCAGATCTGCCGATTGAGAGATACCGCCCGAAGCGATAATATCAATTTTTAAATTATCATTGAGCACTTTGAGCATCTCAAAATTGGGTCCGGTCATCATCCCGTCTTTTGATATGTCGGTATATACCAGCGTCGACAGGCCCAGTTTTTCCAGGTTGCTGGCCAGCTCCAGGGCTTCAATGTTGCTGCTCTCAACCCAGCCTTCGGTACAGACTAAACCGTTTTTGGCATCAATGGAGACGCAGACTTTTTCATCATAAAGATCCAAGAGTTTGACTATAAAATCGAAGTCTTTTACCGCCTGAGTACCAATGATGATCCGGGCGACGCCGCTGTCAATGTAGTCTTTGGCAATTTCCGGCGTTCTAATGCCACCACCCAATTCCACGGGTATATCCAGAGCGCCGACAATATCTTTGACCAGCTCCAGATTTTTCGGTTGGCCGTCAAAGGCCCCATCCAGATCGACCAGGTGTAGATACTGGGCACCCTTGGATTGCCAATTCAGGGCGACATCCACCGGGTTGTCAAAGTATATGGTTTCAGCATCCTTCTGCCCTTGCATCAGGCGGACGCATTTGCCGTTTTTTAAATCGATGGCTGGAAACACAATCATGATATCATCTCCTTAAAGTTCGTTAGTAGTTTAAAACCCACATTGGAGCTTTTTTCCGGATGAAACTGCATTCCAATGACGTTATCCTTCTTAACAATCGCCGGTACCTTGACACTGTACTCTGCATAAGCTACAACATCGTCAAAGTTGTCCGGTTTGGCATAGTAGGAATGGACAAAATAGACATAGTCTTCGGTGCCGATATTCTTGACTAAGGGGCTATCCCGGTTGATCACCAGATTGTTCCAACCCATATGGGGAATTTTTATCCCGGGTGCGTCGAATTTGACAATTTCGCCGGGGATGTAAGACAGGCCGGAAAATTCACCGTCCTCATAACTTTTATCAAAAAGCAGTTGCATACCTAAACAGATACCCATCAAAATCTTGCCTTTTTTGACATTGGCATTCAGAGCATCAATGAGGTCAAATTTTCTCAGGTTATCCATGGCGTCAGAGAAAGCTCCAACTCCTGGCAGAATGATGGCGTCAGCTGCATCCAGAACCTTTTTATCCCGGGTGATGGTGCCGGAAAGACCGACATCACCCAGGGCAGTAGCGACATTTTTTAAATTTCCGACATCATAGTCGACAATTGCGATCAATGGTTGTCCTCCTGTTATTCTATTATTCCTTTAGTGGATGGAATCTCGGTATTACCGGCTGCAATTGCACAGGCGGCGTTTAGTGTCCGACCCAGCGATTTAAAAATTCCTTCCACGATATGGTGGTTGTTCTTGCCATAGAGGGAAGCCACATGGAGGGTTATTTTGCTGTTACTGGTGAAGGCGATAAAGAACTCTTCCAGCATTTCGGTTTCAAAGTCACCAATGAATTCCCGGGTCAGGGGGACATCGAAAACAAGGGTGCTGCGGCCGCTGATGTCCACACAGGTACGGCACAAAGCCTCATCCATAGGGGTGAACTCGAAAGCATAGCGATTGATGCCAGCTTTATCACCCAACGCATCATAAAAGGCTTTTCCCAGCAGAATGCCAATGTCTTCAATAGCATGGTGGTTGTCAGCCTCGTCACCGTGGGCGTCGATGGTCAGATCAAATTTGCCATGCTTGGTGAAGAGGGTCAGCATGTGATCAAAAAAACCGACTCCGGTATTGATCTTGGCGATGCCAGATCCATCAATATTGAGTGAAAGCGAAATTTCGGTTTCCGTGGTGGATCGGGTTAATGTACTTTTACGCTTCATTGTACACGACCTCCTTGATAATATCCAGAATCTTTTGGTTTTCCTGGGGTTTGCCCATGGAAAAACGAATACTGCCGGGAGTCGCATCCGTTTCAACAAAGCGTTTGATCAGGATATTTCGTTTCAGGAGCGCTTCATAGATGGCTTCAGCCCGGTCGGTTTCAAAATAAACAAAATTGGCACCAGATGGATAAAGGGTCAGACCGGGAAAGGTTTCCAGCACACGTATCGCTTTATGTCGCTCATTCTTTAAAGTTTCCAGATTTCGCAGGATAGCATCCCGGTTTTTCAAGGCGATAACGGCTAATTTCTGAGTCAGAACGTTGAGGTTGTAGGGCCCCTTAACTTTGTAAAGAATATCGATAATTGCTTTGTTGCCCAGCGCATAGCCACAGCGGATGCCAGCCAGACCGAAAGCTTTGGACAAGGTTCGCAGCACCAGCAAGCGGGGATACTTATCCAGCAGATCAACACCCGATTCGCCAAAGAACTCGATATAAGCTTCGTCCAGGATCACCAGCGACGGGACGGAATCCAATATTCTGACAATGTCTGTCCGACTAAAAATGTAGCCGGTGGGGTTGTTGGGGTTACAGATATAGAGTAGTTTGGCCTGATTCTCGCAGGCAGCGGCAATCATACCATCGACATCGGGAATGTGCCCCGGTAGATCGGGAATCATTAAATGACTGGCATTGGCAATGGTGGCCCAGATATCGTACATGGCAAAAGAAGGCGAGTGGGAGACCACCACATCACCGGGATCAACAAAGGCCTGGTTAATCATCGCAATCAGCTCATCAGAGCCGGATCCACAGATAATGCCGTCCCCCGGAATTCCGGTGTAGTCAGTAATGGCTTCAATCAGTTCCGGAAAACAGGCCTCCGGATAACGGTTTAAATCAGTGTTACAGATGTCATCGCAAAACTTTCGTTTGAGCTGCATGGGAAAGTCATAGGGGCTTTCATTGGCGTTGACGACGATCTCAAACTGTGGGGCGTCCACCTTGTAAGCAATTAATTGCTGGATGTTTTTTCTTATTAGTGATTCCATTAGTCTTCAAACCGCCTTTCAACTGCTTTGGCATGGGCATCCAATCCTTCGGAACGGGCAAAGGCGGCAATCTTTGGATAGACATCTTTCAGTGCGGCCTGGTCATAGGAAAGAATGCTGGATTTTTTCAGATAGTCATAGACTCCCAGAGGAGAAGAGAATTTGGCTGTACCGGAGGTCGGTAAAGTGTGGTTAGGGCCGGCAAAATAGTCGCCCAGAGGTTCTGGAGTGTAGGCACCCATAAAGATGGCACCGGCATTTTTTACTTTTTCCAGCGAATCCATCGGGTGTTCAATCAGGAGTTCCAGGTGCTCGGGAGCAATTTGGTTGGACAGCTCAAAGGCTTCGTCGAGATCCTTAACAATAAAGATAAACCCATAATCATCTACTGATTTTTTTGCGATTTCTTTGCGGTTGAGGTCTTCGCTAATCTGTCGGTAGACTTCATCGATGACTTGTGTCCCTAGCACTTCGGAGGTCGTTACCAGAATTGGCATCGCCAATTCGTCGTGTTCGGCCTGCGATAGTAAATCGGCAGCAGCATAAACCGGGTTGGCATTTTCATCGGCAATGATCAGAACCTCGCTGGGGCCGGCAATCATATCGATATCAACCTTGCCAAAAACTTCTTTTTTAGCGGTGGCTACATAAATATTACCAGGTCCAACAATTTTATTGACCGGTTTAATGGTTTCCGTGCCATAGGCTAGGGCGGCAACCGCCTGAGCACCGCCAACTTTATAAATTTCGTGGACGCCGGCGATTTTTGCGGCGGCCAGGATCGTGGGGTTTATTTTTCCGTCCCGTCCTGGCGGAGTCACCATCACCAAGGATTTTACCCCGGCAACCAGCGCCGGAATGGCATCCATCAGCACGGTCGAGGGGTAGGTAGCTTTACCACCGGGTACATAGAGGCCCACCCGTTCAATCGGGGTGATGTGTTGACCCAGAATAACCCCAGGTTTGGGCGTATAGGTCCAGGTTGTTTCCAACTGTTTTTCGTGAAAATCACGAATGTTTTGGGCTGCTTCCCGAATGATATCAAGAAGCTCAGCAGGAACCGCAGAAAAAGCTTCATCAATCTCTGCTTCAGTCACCTGCAGGTGGGTGAGGACACAGTGATCAAGTGCTTGAGTATAATACAAAAGGGCGGCGTTTCCATCTTTTTTAACGCCCTTGATAATTTCCAGAACGGCGTTGCGAATATCTTCCCGTTCATCTTCATTGCGCTTTAATATGGCATCAAGATCCATGCCTTGACGATAAGTGATAGTTTTCATTTTAGTCCTCTCTATTTAATTAAATAAGCAGCTCTCGTCGATCATCACATATAACTACAACTGATTTTCAAATGCCTTGATAATCGGGTCAATCATTTCCCGTTTGGTTTTTAGGCTGACCTGATTGACAATCAGTCGGGAGCTAATCTCGCAGATTTCTGCCAGTACTGATAATCCGTTTTCCTTCAAAGTGCTGCCGCTTTCGACAATATCGACGATGCAATCGGCCAGACCAATCAGCGGAGCCAACTCTACTGATCCGTTAATTTTAATGATGTCAACCAGTTGGTTTCTGGTGTGGAAGTAATCTTTGGCAATGACTGGGTATTTGGTACCGACCACCATTTTTTTTCCGTATGGAATGGGGTGGTTTTCAAAGCCAGCTACACACATTTTGCATTTACCGATGTTTAAGTTTAGCATCTCATAAACCTGGGCGGGGTGTTCCAGTAGCACATCCTTGCCGACAATCCCTATATCGGCGGCACCTTTTTCCACATACGTAGGAACGTCTGGTGATTTTACCAGAAAAAACTCAATTGTACCGGTAGTGTCAGTAAAGATCAGCTTGCGACTTTTTTCCGAGTAGTCTGAAAAAACATAACCAAGATCAATTAACAGTTCAATCGCTTTTTTGGCGACACGGCCCTTGGCCAGGGCGAATCGAATGACCACTTAGACCACCTCACTTTCTGAATTGATCGTTTTAATTTCAGAGAATTCTCCATTATGTTCGGATAATAGTTTGTCATCAGTCAGGAAGTACAGTGCCGCATTTTTATAAAGGGCATTTGCCTGGAAAGATGATACTTTTGATTCTTTCGTTTCATTCAGCAGGAAAACTTCGGCAATTTCTCCTTGAGCTCGCAATTGCTCGGCTATTTTATAGGCTTCAACTTTTTGTGAAACTTCATAAAAAACCACATGAATCCTCTGGTTATCCCGGGGCAGTAGCTGGTGTTGTTCCATGTAATCAATCACTTTGAGCAGATCGATGGCAAAACCACAGGCAGGACGGGGAATGCCGAATTTTTCTGATAAGTGGTTGTAACGTCCGCCGCTGATTACTGGCTCGCCGCAGCTGTTGATATAACCTTTAAAGTTAATATCACTGTAATAGTTCATCTGATTGGTGAAACCAAGATCGAAACTAACATAATCAGCCAGACCAATGATTTCCAGATGGGCGTAGATTTCAGAAATCTTTTCTACGACCTGATGCATTTTATTATTGATACACAGGGCTTCCATCTGTTTTAAAACGGCTTTAGGTTCACCATAGAGCAGTGGCAGTTTAAGAATGATCGCTTTTTTATCATCCGGTAAAGCCAGTTTTTCGAGAAAGTCAGCAATATCGCCAATGTTCTTGTTTTCGATGTATTTGAATAGGGTTGCTTTTTCTTTATCTGAAAAGGCCAGGTCATCAAAAAGAAAATTGATGAATCCGACATGGCCCAGATCAATATGCACATCTTGAATGCCATTTTGAAGCAAAGAACGGATAGCTAGGGCAATCACTTCGCCGTCGCATTCGGGGCTGTTGTTGCCAAAATATTCGATCCCAATTTGGGAGATTTCTTTTTTGATGATCTCCGCTGATGAAAAATTCCGATAGATGTTGGTCTCATAAGAGAATTTGATGACATCTTGGGAATTGGGATGGTTCATGGCGGCCATTCGGGTGACGGGCAACGTAGCATCGGGCTTCAGCACAAGAACCTTACCTTGATGATTCACCAGCTTGAAGAGATCGTCGCTTGGTATGGAATCTTCGTTTACGTATAAGTCGTAGGTTTCAAAGGTTGGGGTGGAAATCTGATGATATCCAAAGGATCGGTAAAGCGACATGAGCTTATGGTTAATTTGCTGCAATGCAAAATAATCCTGATGTTGAATGTTCTCGAATCCGTCGATGGTATAATTAAAAAGCATGTGAACCTCCTTGTTCATATTTGCTTTATTGCTGTAGTCTAGTAAAGTGATAATTCTATTGTAGCATGAATTCTCAATTTGTCAAAGCTTTTTCAGTGATTTATCGATTTTCATTTTGCCGAATGATTGTAACATTCAAGGTTATTTAGATCATTGGTGTTATGATTGATTCGAAATATGCTCATTATTATCTGAATGTCGGCGATAAAAATGGATGTAGTTCCAAAATAGAAATGCCAGTTTTTAAAATAAAAATGGACAGTAATGGATTTTGTTGACAGTATGTATTATAATATATCTGTGAATTGAAGGCAAATATCCTAAGTATCATCTTTGAATAAATAACTTGGTGATAGCTAATAACATGTAACATCAGAAAGCAAGGTGTTCATTATGCTAAATGAGATAAATATTTTTTTAGGAGAGAATATAATAACGATGGTAATTTCGGGAGCCATTGTTATTTTGGGTTTGGCGGGGGCAATAGTCTATCATCTCGTTAAGATCAATAATCGGCGGGAAGAGTGGGAACAGGCTGAAAAGATGTTTCAGGGAGTATTCAACCAAGTGACGGACAGTATTGTTGTGGTTGATAAAAAGGGAATCATACATAAAGCAAACGAAACATTTTTGAAATATCAGGGAAAACCAGCCGATAAAATTATTGGAAAAAGCATCCAACGCATTCCGATGGACTATGTATTTGAAGATGAAATAGATCAATTAAAACAAGCCATTGCTGAAAAGGGTGTATATGAAAGGGACATCAAGTTTTATCATAAAAGTGGAGAGGTCATTCCAATTCATCTGGTGTTTAAACCGTTGAAGATAAACAGCAAAATAGGTCGTGAAAAAACATATATTGTGGTAACCGGCACAGATTTAAAAAATACCTATGAAAAGGATGAGTATATCAGCCAGCAGAAAGAGGAACTGTTAGAAATTCAGCACCTTGCCCATCTGGGCTATTGGGAGATGAATTATCAAACAAAAAAAATCTACTGGTCGAAAGAGCTTTATAGTATACTTGGCTATGAAGAAGGGGAGGTAGAACCGAATCTTGACATCATTTACTGGATGGCTTATGAGGATGATCAGAACCGGGTTTGGAAAGCCTTCTTAAGAGCATTTCAGGCCCAGGAAAAGGTGGATACTCATTATCGGATAAAAAACAATCGGGGTGAAATCCGAGACATCTATTTACGAATTCGACATTATTTTACTAAAGAAAATGAACATCTTCGAACCATTGGGATTCTTCAGGATGTCACAAAACAGGTCGATTTACGTGAAGAACTGAACGCACAACTGATTTTCACAGATAAGGTGCTGAATAACAGCAGGCTTTTATTCATTGAATTTAATAGTAGTTTTGAGGTTAGAAGCATTAACCACGTGGTTCGACAGTTAAGTGGAATTACGGATGATGAGATCGAAAATAAAAATCTGCGAGATGTTTTTGGAAATCTTAATCGTGCACATCGAAAGTTTGTTAACGAAAATTTAGATTTTCGACGACCCTTACCCTTTAGAGATTACAAAGGAAATATCCATTACATTCAATGGGATCATGCGACTTTTTCCAGAAGAGATGGAAAAAACACTAATATTTTGCTTGGCATCGATGTGTCGGAAACCATCGAAAAACGAAAAGCCTTAGAAGCGGCGTTTGTGCAGGATCCAGTCACTAAATTACCCAATCGTTATAAGTTGGAACAGGTTTTGGACAATTACTTTGACAAGAATGGGAAAAACCCCGATAAGAACCTGGCTTTGATTTTTATTCATGTTAACGGAATACATTTGATCGGTGATGCCTTTGGGCAGGCTGTTGAAGATCATTTGATGCAGTCGTTAAGCGAGCGGCTATATGGATGTGTTGGAAAATATGGGCTTTTCGTTCGTCGTTATACAGATCAATTTGTTTTGTTTTACCCGTGTGACACGGGTATTAAAATAGTTATGGAGATTTGTCAATTGATATCGAAATTGTTTGCTGTCCCTTTTGTTATTGAGGAAAACACATTTACATTAAAAAGCCATATTGGAATTTCAAAATTTCCTGACCATGCGGATACCAAGGATGACTTAATCCGCTTTGGTAGTGCAGCGATGCATGAGGCCCAGCGATTGGGTTTGGATTACTATTTTTTTCATGATTCATTAGAAAAAAAACTAAAGAGCAAAGTGATTGGATACGAACAAAAAAACAATTAAATTGAGGAGTCATCTATGGCCTATAAATGTGTGGTTTTCGATTTTGATGGTACCCTTGCGGATACCGAAGAGAAAGCTTTTAATATATACAACGAACTGGCAACAAAATATAAATACAGCACTGTTACCATGGAAGAGCTTCAGCATATTAAGAATCTTCATGTGAAAGAGATTAAGGAAATTGTCGACATCCCATTTTATCAATTTCCCCGGGCACTACGAGATGGGCAAAAAATGATGCGTAAGGAATCAAACGAAATTCATGCTTTTGCCCCAGATATTCATGCGTTTTTTACGGCGTTGAGACAGGAAACCAAACACATTGGAATTCTCACATCGAATATAAAGAAGACTGTTTCAGATTTTTTGGTAACTTACGACATCAGCCATGAGATTGAATTTATCATGTGCTCGGCACTGATGTCGAAATCAAAAAAAATCAAGAAGGTACTGCGAAAGCATGATATTAAACCTGATGAGATGTTATATATCGGTGATGAAGTCCGAGATATTGAAGCCTGTCATAAGGTTGGGGTCGATGTAGTCGCAGTTAACTGGGGGTATAATACACCCCTTGCCCTTGAAAAGTGTAACCCTACATTCATGATTGACAATATCTGGAAAGTTATTGACATTGTTAAAACAAAAAATGAACGTTGAATCGGATTTACGTATTAGTAGAGGCTCTGCTAATCTTCAGTAACCCGACGTGAATTACCTGCTATGGTGTGATTAAACGGTATTTGCTGGGAGTTTTGGATACCAGTACAGAGACATTCAGATCACTGTTGATTTCATCAACAAGGGCGGCAATGGATTCGTCATTAGCACCATAGATTACACAATTTAGTGTGGTTTCATCTACAATTAATGCGCCAATATAATAATAGCCATTAGAAACAGTTATTGTTACGCCGCTCACATGGTTTAAAAGTTTCATTTTAATTATTTCAATGGCTTCCTGGGTATCCATGATTTGTTTACCGGTCTTCACATCGTTAAGACCAATAAGAAGCTCATAACGATCTGTAGATTCCAGATCCAAGACATTGGACTCTTTTTCAGAGGTCGGAATACAGCCAGATAGTGTTGCAATAAAAAGGAATAGAACACATAAAACAAATAGTCTTTTTTGCATCGGATTATTCTCCTTAAGTTATTTACTAGTGGATCATAGTAATTCTAATCATAACACATTTTGATGGCAAATGAAATGCTCAATGGTATGAATGATTTGTGAGAGCATTGCAAGTTTACCCAGAGTTTAGAAAAATATGGTACGAATGTTAGAGTCTAGCTGAATTCAAAACGAGTGCTTAAAACAAATAGAGGGGTATTTTTATGACGGGTTTGGTTTTGATGAGTACATTTTCAATTGCAATTGGTGTGATGATTATTGCCATTTCAAGATGGGGTGTCCACCCCTTTTTAGCAATTATGGGTGTTTCATTGATCCTTGCTGTTGTTGTCGGATTGCCGCTTTCGGAGATTCCCGGGATTTTAGGATCCGGATTTTCAGGAGTATTTACAAGTATTGGAATTGTGATTATTCTGGGTACTTTAATTGGATTAATCCTGGAAAAAACTGGTGCGGCAATTAAACTGGCAGATGTAGTAGTTAAGATAGTGGGGCAAAATAATCCTGAATTGGCGTTAATAATTATGGGATGGATGGTTGCAGTGCCGGTTTTTTGTGACAGTGGGTTTGTTATTTTAGATCCGATTCGTAAAGCAATGCGAGCAAAAACCAGAACCTCTTCAGTAGCCATGACAGTCGCTTTAGCAGCAGGGCTTTATACCGCTCACGTATTTATACCACCCACACCAGGACCTATTGCAGCAGCAGGAACGCTTGGGGTTGGCAATGACTTGTTGTTAGTTATTGGTATCGGAACACTGGTGTCACTTCCTACATTAATATCAGCGCTGATATTCTCAAAATACATTGGTAAAAAAATCAAATCAGAAGATGAACGTGAGGATCATGATGATCAAAAAAATGTGGTGGAGCTGCTTTCTGAATATGGGGAAATTCCAGGTGGTCTGGTTTCAGTTGCGCCTATTCTGGTGCCTGTGGTACTGATGGCACTTGGTTCAATTACCAGTTTGTTCTCAGTTGGAGGAATATTGTGTCAATTTTTTGCTTTTTGTGGGACTCTCATGATTGCACTAACGGGAGGGTTACTATGTGCGCTGGGGCTCTTGGTTTCAACAAAAAAGACGGCTGAGTTTTATGAACTGACCAATGAAACCTTGAAGATTGTTGGCCCCATCCTATTTGTAACAGCTGCTGGCGGGGTTTTAGGTAAGGTCATTGTTGCAGCTGGCTTTGTTGAGTTTATACAGTCAAATGCCGTTTTCATATCTCAGACAGGAATCTTTTTTCCATTTTTGATTGCGGCTATTCTAAAAACGGCCCAGGGATCTTCAACTGTTGCGATGACTACGACGGCAGGAATTATGGGAAGCTATTCAGACGCTGGCTCAATGATGACGGCTTTAGGTTTAACCACCCCATTGGCAGCAGTTCTGGCAGTACTGGCGATCGGGGCCGGTGGCATGACGGTGTCTCATGCAAACGACAGCTATTTTTGGGTTGTGACAAACTTTGGGGCAATGACACCCCAGGATGGCTATCGAACCCAGACGCTATTGACTCTGATTATGGGAATAACAGCGATGATAACAATTTTTGTATTATCGCTATTTGTGTTATAATAAAGCAGCAGGTAGTCTTCATCAGGTCGTCTTAAAGTCAATCATAAGATTAAGACATAGTTATTTATTTTATGGTATTATTATTCTTAAGTAAAGGTATCGCAGTACGATAACATACATGAGTTTAAAATGTTTATTTTGGCAATAGCTGATTTGAATGAACTTGTTTCATGAAGTCTTCATTGATTCACAAAAAAAGAAGGGTGGTATGAATATGGATATTGCGGCACTATCGATGGGTTTGAGTCAAATTCAGGTCAGTCAACAGGCGAGTATGTCGGTGATGAAAATGGCAATGGAAACTGGAACAGAGCAAATGACAGATATGATGGCAATGATCGAAACAGCGACTCCGGCAGCCTCTGTAGCTGGTCCTGCACCAGATCCGAATATCGGCCAGTTGTTGGATATTTCGGTTTAAATGGATCCAGCCGGATTAATACCGGCTGGTTTTTTATTATAGAATATACAATAAAAAGCTGCTAATTTAATATTTTGCGACAGATTCTGTTGCAGGGATTATTCAAGCCAGATGGTTAAAGCATAAAAAATTGGGTAAGAATCAGACAATAGAATAAAGAAAGTTGGAGGAACTAAAATGTGTTGTAAAACTAATGAAGAGAGTCAATGCTGTGTAGCGGTTCATAAGGACAAAATTGTACCATGTGCTTTAGTTGCACTTACAATCGCTTTTACAATTGCAGGGTTCATCATCGGCCACCGATTTATTGGCAAAGGGTGTTGTAAAAATCAAGATGAAGAATAAAAAAAGGAATGGCAAGAGTTACAAAAAAGACCGAAGCGAAGAACGCTTCGGTCTTTAAATTATAGGGTATTTATTTCCATTTTGACAGGATATTTTTGCTTAAGGTCTTCGACTTTGCCGATAAAGGCCTTGTTCTGCTTTTCGCGCAGTAAGTAATTACGAGCGTTTTCTTTGACGGCATCAAAGGGGATTGTTTGAGCGATCTTGCGATCGGTCAGTTTAATAATATGGAAGCCAAATTGTGTTTGCACCGGTAATTCGGTCATCTCATCAATTTCAAGGGCAAAGGCGGCGGATTCAAACTCAGGAACCATTTGACCTTTAGAAAAATAGCTAAGATCCCCACCTTTTTCATTGGAAGGGCAAATCGAGTACTCTTTTGCAGCAGAAGCAAAGGATTTTCCATTTTTTATTTCTTCAATTACTGTCACAGCTTGTTCTTCATTCGGCAATAATATATGGCTGGCTCGAATGCTGTCAGGAGCAATGAACTGGTTCGGGTTTTCATCATAAAATTTCTGAACTTCTTCATCAGGCACAGTGATATCCATCATGAATTTCGCAATCATATGGGTTTTAAGCAGCTTTTCTTCAGCATCAATGAGCATTTTTTGAAACTCTTCACTTTCGTCGACCTTCGCCGCCTTGCCTTCTAAATAAAAAAGCTCTTGAGCAATGAGTTCTTCTAGCAATTGACGTCGACCTTCTTTCGAAGTAAACTGATTTGCTTGTTCTTGGGGTAATTGTCTTATTAAGGCATCAAGATCCGCAGAGTAAATTGTTTTACCATTGACGGTAGCCAAAGGGGTTTTTTCCATAATCGTCTCCTTAAGGTCCAAATAAATTTATTATATTATATGATCATAGCCTGTGGATGGATCTTTGTCAATACGTAGTTAAGATAGGCTACGAATCATATTGCATATACTTGTATCAAAAATGGCATTGAGAGTAAACCTCTGAGAAAGCGGAGTATGTGTTAAGATAGATTTAAATTAAGTAAAGCTTAATGATTCCGAATAATCAGACTGTATGATTGACAATGATCGTATGAAGCGCTATACTATTGACATATAGTTAGGTAAGTGCTAACTAATAAAAAAGTTGGGTGATAATATGACTTGTAAGAAAAACGAATTATATGAGGCATATCATAAACTGCTAAAACTGGATGCAGCATTGCACGAGCACGAAACCTGTCAGTGTCAGGCGGAAGATGTTACCTCAAAACAGAAATATTATCTGAAGATCATCGACAAGAATTATCGTGTCACCTTTAGTCAATTGGCTCAGGAAACACAGAATTCGAAGCCGACGATTACTGAATTGATTAGTAAATTTATTTCCATGGGCTGTGTGTATCGGGAACGTTCACCAGAGGATGGTAGGGTGTATTATATTTATCTAACACAAAAGGGTAAATTGATTGCCAGATCCGAGGAGAGAACCCAGATTCAAGTGATTGAACGTATTAAAAACAGTCTCAACGATGATGAGCTGGATCAATTGATCACCTTACTAAACAAAATCCTTTAATAAAACAAATCTTTAGAGGATGAGGAGGAAAAAAAATGAGTACACTAGAAATTAAAAGCGCACCATTAATCCCGATTACAGAAACTGTAATTTATCCGGGGATTTCAAATCGTATTTTTGTCAACGAAGATATTGGTAATAATATCAAAGAACTGATCATTAAAAACAATACTTTGGCCATTGGCTTGTCAACTAAGGATTATAAAGGATTGGTTCAATTGACTGCTGATTCATTTTATCGGATTGGCGTGTTAATGAAATTTGACAATATTCAAAAATCCGATAATGGTTTTATTATTGATATTACTACCATCAACCGTGTAAAAGTTCTGGATTTTACCTTCGAAGAAAAACAGATTACGGCTTCGTATACTGTTCAAGAGGATATTTTAGACATTAATGCTGATGAAGAGCAGGAAATGATTGTTTACATTAAAGGATTGATGAAAGACTTAAGCCATAATTTTAAAGGCGCTGAGTATTTTGTTAGTATCCTGGAAGGCTTGCCTACTCTAGAAGAAATTATGGGTTATACCATTCCGATGATGGGCATTCCATTAAAAAGCAAACAGATTCTTTTAGAGATTGATTCATTAAAAGAACGTGCCTTGAGTTTTATTGACTATATTATCCGAGAGAAAGATTCGGTTCACTTACAACTGGAAATCAGCAAAAAGTATTCCCAGCGAAAGGATAAAACCTATCGAGAAGCGATGCTTCGGGAACAGCTGAAAAATATAAAAGCCGAACTTGGGGAACTCGATGAAGAGTTGGAAGAAGAAGCCGATTATCGTAAAAAAGTGTTGGATTCAGATATGCCCCCTGATGTTAAAAAGATCGCCTTAAAAGAAGTCAGAAAATTTGAAAACTCGCCACCTAATGGGGGTGAAAGCAATGTGATTATGAACTATCTGGATTTGCTTTTAGAACTGCCATGGACCAGTGAGAAAAAAGAAATTGACATTGAACACGCCAGAGCGGTATTGGAGTCTCATCATTTTGGTATCGATGATGTAAAAAAACGAATCATTGAACATCTGGCTGTAATGAAACTAAAAAAAGATAAACAAGGTTCAATCCTGCTACTGGTGGGACCTCCGGGAACCGGAAAAACCAGCTTGGGAAGGAGCATTGCTGAAGCGTTGGATCGCAAATACGTGCGAGCCAGTCTGGGTGGAGTTCGGGATGAAGCTGAGATTCGCGGCCATCGTAAAACATACCTAGGGGCAATGCCAGGACGTATCATTAAAGGTATTGCAAATGCTGAAGCTAAGAATCCAGTATTTATCCTGGATGAAATAGACAAAATGGGTATGTCACATCAGGGTGATCCTGGTTCAGCATTGCTGGAAGTGTTAGATCCTGAACAAAATTGCACCTTCTCCGATCATTATTTGGAAATCCCCTACGATTTATCGGAGGTGTTTTTCATCGCAACAGCCAATGATTTGAGCACCATTCCAGCACCACTGTTGGATCGCGCTGAAATAATTCAGTTGTCGAGTTATACCAATGGTGAAAAGAAACGGATTGCCATTGATCACCTGCTACCAAGTGTTTTGAAAGACCATGGATTGACCACTGACATGCTTCAGATTGAAGACTCTGCCATTGAGGCAATTGTTGAAAACTATACAGCTGAAGCGGGCGTTAGAGGTTTAACCAAGCAGTTGGCAAAAATTGCCCGAGTTGTGTCGGAAAAAATTGTCTCCAAAAAAGTGGAGCTTCCGTTTGTTGTGACAACGAAAAACCTGAGCGACGTGTTAGGTAATAAAACCAGACGACATGAAAAAGCTGGTGAAAATAACAAACCTGGCGTCGTAACAGGAATGGCATGGACAGCAGTTGGTGGAGAAATTCTCTTTACTGAAGCAAGCCTGATGCCGGGAAGTGGCAAGCTGACGTTGACGGGTCAATTGGGTGATGTTATGAAAGAAAGTGCTACGATTGCGATGAGTCTGATCCGATCTCGCTTAGGTGATCTGGCCAATGGCTTTGATTACTTTAAAAATGATACCCACATTCATGTGCCTTCCGGATCAACACCTAAAGATGGACCATCTGCTGGTGTCACGCTAACAACTGCACTTGCTTCATTGATCCTGGGGAAACCGGTTGATTCAAAACTATCCATGACGGGGGAAATTACCTTAAGTGGTCAGGTATTACCGGTGGGCGGCATCAAAGAAAAGGTTATTGCTGCTCAACGAAGCGGCATCACAAAAGTATTATTACCAAAAGATAATGAAAAAGATGTCAGTGATATTCCTGAAGAAGTGCGCAATGCGCTGACCATTATTCATGTTGCAACCATTGAAGAAGTGCTAAAAGAAGCATTGGGGATTGAATTGCCAGAATCTAAACTGGTATTAAATAGACCACAAGGTGATTCCAATGTGCAACTGAGTATGGTTGAGGAATAAATTCCAGTATTTGAAAAAATACAATAAATGAAAGCTGTTTAGTAGAGTAGAAAGGAAGCTGTGAAATGGCAGCTTCCTTTTTTTTCTGGCAGGTTGAGTCGACGGTTGTATTTTCTTATGATATAATATTTTCCATGAAAATTAAGATGTTGAATAACGAAACAATCAATAAAATAGCCGCTGGTGAAGTTATCATCCGGCCGGTATCAGTAGTAAAGGAACTGGTGGAAAATGCCATTGATGCTGGAGCAGATCAGATTGAGGTGATTGTCGAAGCAGGCGGTAAAAACCGAATTACGGTTCGGGACAATGGTTGTGGGATTGCGTTTAACGAGATTCCATTGGCCTTTAAACGTCATGCCACCAGCAAGCTATCAACTATTGAAGAGCTGGAAGAGATTGAATCGCTGGGGTTTAGAGGCGAAGCCTTGTCCAGTGTGGCGGCGGTGGCTAAGGTTCAGATTACGACTCGATTTGAGAATGAAGAGATTGGCAGTCAGGCTTTGTTCGAGGGGGGGAAGCTCATTCATCAGCGGGTTTGCGCCTATAATCGGGGAACTGACATTACCGTGAAAGATTTGTTCTATAATACCCCAGCCCGTCGAAAGCATTTAGAAAAGGACAAAAAGGAAGAATCAATCCTTCGGGATCAGTTAGAAAAAATCGCGATTTTGCACCCGGGGATACGTTTCCAACTGAGTAGTAATGGACGAATGGTTCTCGATACCTCCGGCACAGGTAAGGTAATTGATGTGGTCAAGAAACTTTACGGGGGTGAAATGGCTGACAATCTGATTACACTTAAGTATGAGAATAAACCGATGAAGCTGGAAGGATTTGTGGGGAACCTTAAAACCATGAGAAATCATCGGGAAGATCAAATGTTTTTTATTAACGGACGATTTATCAAAAACAACCGACTGTCTAAAGCCTTAGACGAAGCATTTGATGGATATAGGATGAAACATCAGCATCCCCTGGGTATTATTTTTATTGAACTGCCTGGTCGGATGTTGGATGTGAACATCCATCCGGCTAAAACGGAAATAAAAATTCTAAATGAAAGCCTGGTTTGTTTGCTTTTCAAACAGGGGATTAGAGAAACGCTCAGAAATACCAGTCTGATTGTTGAGTTGGGGACAACACACACGGTTAATGTTGAAGAGGTTAATAAAACGAATAACTGCACAGCTGAAAAAACGACAGGTAGCCGTGTCCCAGATACTTTTGCTAACTCCGTCAAAGAGTCAAGTGTGTTGGAAGTACAAAATGACCAGCCAGAAGAACAAACTACCATTGAAACAGTGCTAAGCAGTAGCGCTGCGATTACTCCTGCAAATTACTTGGGTACGGAATTACCATCGATTGAAAAGCGGATGGCGTTTGGTACAGACGAGTATAAATCTGTTTTACCAGCACATTTGGAGAAAGCGCAAAACGCAGCACTATTAACCGAAAGCTTGAAGGCAGAAAAGATGGCATTGTCTGAGAATGGTGAAGGGTATTTTTCATCGGATCAGTACAGACAGGTTGATAACGCTTTGAGTACCGTCGAGTCGAGTCGGCTCGATCCGGGAAAGGGTATTCAGGCATCGGGCAGTTTGACAAACAATAGAGCGGACATTAAAGATCTGACTAAAATGAAAATTGTCGGACAATTGTTTAATGTCTATATTCTGCTGGAAGGAGAAAAGGAAATTTATCTCCTGGATCAACATGCTGCCCACGAGGCGTTCTTAACCCAGGAACTGATGCACTTGTTTAATCGAAAGGAGGTTCTTCCCAACCAGGGATTGATGACTCCAACACCGCTCAAAATTCGGCCGAAAGATCTACTCGGAATTGAACAGACCCTGGGGCAATATAAAAGCCTGGGTTATGACTGCGATGTTTTTGGTGAAGACACGCTGTTGGTTCGAAGTGTGCCAATATTGCTTGGGGAACCCCAGAGTCCGGATTTGCTAAAATTGATGATTAATGAGAATCTATTTGAGTACAATGACAGGTCTTGTGCAAATAACGCTTTTTCTGAAAAAGTACAGAATAAAATCATTTCCATGGCTTGTAAAGCTGCCATTAAGGGCGGGCAAGCCTTAACCCAGGTCGAAATTAAAAACTTGCTCGAAAATTTGATGAATCTTGACAATCCCTACACTTGTCCGCATGGTCGCCCCATTATATTGAGATTAAAGGAATATGAATTAATGAAATTATTCAAACGGGTAATATAATATGAAAGTGAAAAAACCTAAAATAGTGGTGATCGTTGGACCAACAGCCAGCGGAAAAACGGCTTTGGGCGTAGCTCTCGCAAAAAAACTCAATGGCGAAGTCATTTCAGCCGATTCCATGCAAATCTATAAACATATGAATATCGGCACGGCCAAGGTTACCGCAGAAGAGATGCAAGGGGTGCCTCATTACCTGATTGACTGTGTACCACCAGACGAAGAGTTCAGCGTGGCCAAGTATAAAGCGGCGGCGCTGGAAGCCATCGAAGAAATTCTTTCAAAAGGAAAACTTCCTATTATAATAGGGGGGACTGGATTATATATCAATAGTCTGAGTCTTCCATGGGATTTTCAAAAAAAAGAGAGTGATGAGACAATTCGATGGCGGCTAACCGCTGAAGCTGAAGTTCTGGGCAAAGATGCATTGTATGAGCGATTAAAATTGGTGGATCCAGCTACGGCAGAAATCGTTCATCCCAATAATCTAAACCGGATTATCCGTGCGCTGGAAATCTATGAACTAACAGGTAAGCCGAAATCTCATTTTGATGAGGAATCAAGAAAACAGGAAGTACCCTACGATTATATAATGACTGGTTTGGATTGGGATCGGGAGACCCTGTATAATCGGATCAATCGTCGGGTTGATCAGATGATCGAGGATGGTCTGATCGAAGAAGCAAAAATGCTGATTGAAAGGGGTTATGATTGGAATCTGACATCTTTGAAGGCAATTGGCTATAAAGAATTGAAGCCTTATCTGGAAGGTGAGTCCACTTTGGCAGAAGTGGTCAACATTTTGAAACGTGATTCCCGTCACTATGCCAAACGTCAAATGACATGGTTTCGAAAGGATCAGCGCATCCAATGGCTAAAAATGGGTGAAAGTAGTAGTTTGGAAATTCAGGTTTTGGAATGCCTCCGTTTAATTAAACCACGGTTAGAATCAATAAATGAAAGCGAGTAAATTGTTTGAACATACAAAAAGACATTAAAACCTATCTTGAACAGGAATTTAAAATATCAGAGGAAGTTATTAGTTTCGTAAAAAATACAGAAAATGACATTACTTTGCAGTTGAATAAACTGGATGATTTGTCAGAGTTGCATCAGTATCGGGTGATTAAAGCCATGCAAAAGGCTGGTTTGGGTGATCGCCACTTCACCGTTTCCACCGGTTATGGTTATGACGACGTGGGTCGTGAAGTAGTGGAAGCTATCTATGCTGATGTATTTGGAGCAGAAGACGCTTTGGTGCGACCACATATTTCATCGGGAACGCATGCAATATCTTTGGCTCTGTATGGTGTATTGCGCCCTGGTGATCATCTATTGGCTATAACCGGTTCGCCATATGACACCATACGTACTGTTATTGGTCTGGAAGAGACTGGTTTTGGTCAGGGAACGATTAAAGAATTTGGAGTAACCTACGATCAGATTGAACTGCTCTCAAATGGTTGCTTTGATGAGTCAGCCATTCTTGCAGCTATCACTCCTGTTACAAAAATGGTCTATCTACAGCGTTCTACTGGCTATAGCTGGCGTGCTGCGCTTCGAATGGATGAGATGGAAAAGATGATTAAAAAAATTCGTGAAGTAAAAGCAGATGTCATTGTTTTTGTTGACAATTGCTACGGCGAATTTTTGGATCGTATTGAGCCAGTGTCAATCGGGGCTGATTTAATGGCTGGTTCCCTGATTAAAAATCCCGGTGGTGGTTTGGCTCCAACTGGTGGATATGTAGCTGGACGGGCAGATCTGGTTCATCTGGCCGCCTGTCGACTGGCAGCTCCTGGGGTTGCCAGAGAAACGGGGGCGACACTGGGAATTAATCGAACATTATTGCAAGGCCTGTTTCTGGCTCCAACTGTAGTTGCCCAGGCAATCAAGTCGGCGGTACTTTTGGCGGCCTGCTATAAAAAGCTGGGTTTTGCTGTTTGCCCGGACGTGACAGATTATCGCAGCGATATTATTCAGAGCATCTGTTTAAAAACGGCTGAAGGTGTTAAGACGTTTTGCCGGGCTATCCAGGAGGCAGCCCCGGTTGATAGTCAGGCGACTCCTGAACCCTGGGATATGCCCGGCTATTCAGATCCGATAATTATGGCGGCCGGGGCTTTTATTCAAGGGTCTTCGATTGAGCTGTCTGCTGATGCGCCGATGCGAGAACCTTATTATGTTTATTTTCAGGGCGGACTGACCCATTTTCATGGTAAATTGGGTGTTCAACTTAGCCTCCAGCGCCTATTGGATAAGCAACTCGTAAAAATATAAAAATTAAGATAAAGAATTTGAGGTAATTAAAATGATAACTAAAGAAAAAATTGATCGAATCAACGAATTGGCCCGAAAGAAAAAAGAGTGTGGGTTGACTGAAGATGAATCGGATGAACAAATGACACTTCGAGCTGAATATTTATCAGCTGTCAGAACAAATTTGAGAGCCCAACTGGACAATATTGAAATTGTTGACAAGTAGAATAGTAAGTAAATCTAAAAACTAAGGAGAAAATGACATGAAAAATAAAGACAAAGAAAAGAGTCCTGCTGTTCTGCTTCAGGAACAGCTGAGCAAAAAATGGGAGCTGGCCTGGAAAGACCTCAGTGACGAAGAGTCTGTCAAAGTCAAAGAACTCAGTGATGACTACATGCGGTTTTTGACAGCTGGAAAAACCGAACGGCAATGTGTTGAACTCAGTGTGAGATTAGCTGAAAAAGCGGGTTTTAAACCTTTGGAGTCGTATCAGAAAGCAGGAAAAATTAAGCCAGGCGATAAAGTTTATATGATTCATAAAGATAAAACCGTCGCTTTCTTTGTGGCGGGTAGCGAAGCGATTGAAAAGGGGATGGCTATTGTTGGTGCCCATATTGATTCGCCCCGGCTGGATTTAAAACCATCACCTTTGTATGAAAGTGATGATATGGCTTTTTTCAAGACACACTACTACGGTGGTATAAAAAAATACCATTGGGTGACCATTCCACTGGCTATGCACGGAACAGTCGTAAAAAAAGATGGTGAAACAGTCAACATTTCTATTGGAGAAGTGTCAGATGATCCCGTTTTTTGTATCACTGACTTACTGCCTCACTTATCTCAAGAACAAAATACAAAAAAAATGACTGAAGGAATTACTGGGGAAGGACTTAATATTATTGTTGGGAGCCAGCCTTATCCGGAAAAAGATCTTAAAGAGGGCGTTAAACTAAATATACTGAATCATTTGTATACAAAATATGGGATATTGGAAGAAGACTTTGCTACTGCTGAACTGGAAGTAGTGCCGGCCGGGGCAGCCCGAAATGTTGGTTTCGATGAAAGTCTGATTGGGGGATATGGCCAGGATGACCGGATCTGTGCCTATACGGCACTCCGAGCTTTGGTTGATCAAAAGACGGTTCCGACTCGCACACAATGTGTGATCTTAGCTGATAAGGAAGAAATCGGCAGTGTTGGTAACACCGGTATGCATTCGCGTTTTTTTGAAAACACAGTAGCTGAACTGATCGATCTAATGGAAGTAAATAAACCAGAAATGGCTATACGTCGATGTTTTATGAATTCTGAAATGCTTTCTGCTGATGTTACGGCTGGCGTTGATCCTAATTTTACTGGTACCCACGATAAAGGTAATGCTCCGTATATTGGCAAAGGAATGGTTTTATCAAAGTATGGTGGCGCCCGCGGAAAATCTGGATCCAATGATGCTCATGCGGCGTTTATGGGAAAAATGAGACAAACGCTGGATGCTGCCGGAGTAACTTGGCAAATGGGCGAGCTTGGCCGGGTAGATCTTGGTGGCGGAGGAACCATAGCCCATATTCTGGCAGAGTATGGAATGGATGTATTGGATTGTGGTCCAGCACTGTTGAGTATGCATTCACCTTTTGAATTGGCTTCTAAAGTTGATCTGTTTATGTGTTATAAGGGTTATAAAAACTTTCTGGCGTAACAAAATGACAAAATAATACCCGTGAACGCATAAAACGGATTTCAAAAATGCATTTGTTAATATAGTAACAAATGCTATATAATCCATTTGTGATTTTCGTCAGATAAATGTTCACCTTAAAATGATAATTATGGTCTAGAATTTACACTTTTAGAACTATAAATTATCATTTTTTTTATGGGCCCAGCGGGCACAGTATTATTTTAAACAAATTTATCAATTCGTATGGAAAAAAAATAATTTATATGTTATGATACTGCCTATATATACAAGTATACAGTTTCTCTTGTGTAAAAAATTTAATTTGAGGGGTGTTTGACTTAAGATGAATGTAAAACATGGAACCTTTAAGGGGGGAATCCACCCACCCTATAGAAAGGAAAGTACTGCTGAAGTGCCTCTGGGTTTTGGCGCAAAGCCGGAAATGGTGATCATACCCATGTCTCTGCACATTGGGGCACCTTGTACGCCAATTGTGAAAAAAGGCGATCAGGTGTTTCTTGGCCAGAGAGTTGGAGAACCAAATGGGTTTGTTTCCGCACCGGTACATGCCAGCGTTTCTGGAACGGTTGTTGCGGTTGAGGAACGTCCACATGCATCGGGAGACCGAATCATGGCAGTCGTTATTGAATCGGACGGTTTGGATACCATCGATCCCAGTATCAAACCATATGGCACTTTGGAAGAAATGGATGCAGAAGCCATAAAAAAAATGGTATTGGACTCCGGCATTGTCGGTTTAGGTGGGGCGACGTTCCCAACGCATGTAAAACTGGCGATTCCACCAGACAAAAAAGTTGATTGCGTTGTTTTAAATGGTGCTGAATGTGAGCCCTATTTAACGGCCGATCATCACTTGATGTTAAATCAAGCTGAAAAGGTTGTCATGGGACTTAAGGTAGCAATGAAGGCGGTTGGAGTTGAAAAAGGATTTATTGGGGTAGAAGATAACAAAACCGATGCCATTGAAGCCCTGGTAAAAGCTATTGGAAACGATAGCAGATTAGAAGTATATTCATTGCATACGAAATACCCGCAGGGTGCTGAAAAACAATTGATCGCGGCAATAACGGGTCGAGAAGTTCCTTCGGGAGCGTTGCCAGCTGACGCCGGAGTGGTTGTTATGAATGTCGGAACCGCTGCTCAAATCGCTGAATCCATGACGACAGGAATGCCGTTGTATAAGCGTTATCTGACCTGTACAGGGGATGCCATTAAAAATCCACAGACGATGGAAATTCGCGTGGGCGTTCCGTTCCAATCTGTTATTGATCAATGTGGCGGGTTTTCAGCTGATCCTGGAAAAGTAATCTCTGGGGGACCAATGATGGGTGTCACTCAGTTTGAAACTGAAATTCCAGTAATGAAGGGAACATCCGGAATTTTATGTTTAACGAAAGAGTCAGCGAAGATTGCGGCGCCTTCAAATTGTATTCATTGTGGTAAATGTGTTGGTGTCTGTCCAATTCATTTACAGCCACTTTATATTGCGGAGTATTCTCAACGAAATAAATGGGATAAATGTGAAGCAAATCATGCCATGGATTGTATCGAATGTGGAAGCTGTTCTTATATCTGTCCCGCAAAGCGTACCCTGGTATCGTCTATTCGCGTGGCAAAACGTGAGATTATCGCACAACGAAGAAAAGGAAATTAGGAGGAATATTGATGAATGAATTAAATCTTACAGTGTCATCATCCCCTCATATCCGGGCAAAACATTCAACAGCCAACATTATGCAAAATGTTATTATTGCTTTGTTACCTGCATTGGCTGTCGCAGGATATGTTTTTGGGGTATGGGCATTGGCACTAGTAGCTATTTGTATTATCTCGTCAGTTGTTACAGAAGCAGTAATTCAAAAACTGCTAAAAAAACCGATCACAGTCAATGACTGGAGCGCCGTTGTAACAGGTGTGCTTCTAGCGTTCAACTTACCAATTAATGCACCCTGGTGGATTGCTGTTGTAGGCTCTGTTTTTGCCATTGCCATTGTAAAACAATGTTTTGGTGGATTAGGACAGAATTTTATCAATCCAGCTCTGGCAGCACGTGCCTTTTTGTTGGCATCCTGGCCAGGACATATGACCAGTACGGCTTATATTCCGGTTACGGACACGGTTACTACAGCTACTCCGCTGGCATTATTAAAAGCTGGTGATTTGGCAAGTATGCCGTCAACACTGGATCTTTTTACCGGATTAAACGGGGTTTATGGCTGTATCGGAGAAATTTCTGCACTGGCTTTATTAATCGGTGGAGTATACCTGATTATTAAAGGAATTATTAGCTGGAGAATACCAGTTATCTACTTATTAACCATTGGTATTTTTGCTTTGTTAGTAGGGCAAGATCCAATTGTCCATATTGTTTCAGGTGGTGTCGTTTTAGGTGCCTTCTTTATGGCAACTGATTACGCTTCGTCTCCAGTTACTCCAAAAGGTCAAATCATCTATGCTGTTGGTTGTGGACTGATTACCATGATCATTCGTATCTATGGTGGATATCCTGAAGGATGTTCGTACTCGATCTTACTGATGAATGTTGCAACACCTCTAATTGAACGCTTCACCAAAGAGCGAATCTATGGTGTGACTAAAATCAAAAAGGAGGCAAAGGCATAATGGAAGCAAAAGAGAAAGTACAAATTGACTGGAAAGTCGTATTTAAACTCGGACTTATTTTGTTGGTTATTTCTGCTGTAGCCGCCTGCGCCTTGGCTTTAACCAATTACGTAACAGCTCCTACCATCGAACAGATGAATATTGATGCAAATACGGAAGCACGGCAGGAAGTACTGCCAGATGCCACTGAATTCGAACAAGTTCCGGAGGAAGATGTAGCAAAAATTGCTACTGAAATTGGCATGGAAAAACCGGAAGAACTGATGGAAGTTTATATTGGCACAAATAATGGCGAAACGGTGGGATATACGGTAAAGACCGGACCTACCAGCGGTTATGCAGGAGAAGTTCAAGTTTTAACGGGTATTTCGTCTGACGGTGTCATCACAGGTATTACGATTATTAAGCATAACGAAACCCCAGGCTTAGGTGCCCTGGCAGCCGGAGAATGGAATGATCAGTTTACTGGAAAATCAGCAGAAGAAGAGTTGGTGGTAGTCAAAGGTACTGTCAAAGAAGGTAGCAATGAAATTCAGGCCATCACTGGATCAACAATTACTTCAAGAGCGGTTACATCTGGGGTAAACGTCTCAATCCAGGTTTACCAGACTTTATCAGAATAGGAGGGAACGCAAGATGAATTTTATGAAAAATTTGACTCGAGGAATCATCCGAGAAAATCCCACCTTTGTACTTGTATTGGGGATGTGTCCAACCCTTGCGGTTACTACATCAGCCATCAACGGTATGGGGATGGGACTGGCAACCATGTTGGTATTGATTGGTTCGAATGTGGCGATCTCAGCTTTGCGAAAAGTAATACCGGATAATATCAGAATTCCGGCCTTTGTCGTTGTAATAGCCTCTTTTGTTACAATTGTCGGGATGTTGATGAAGGCCTATGTGCCGGCACTTGATGCGGCATTGGGTATTTTTATCCCTTTGATTGTTGTTAACTGTATTATCCTGGCGCGTGCAGAAGCATTTGCTTTTTCAAATGGCATTGCGGATTCTTTTGCTGACGCTGTTGGAATGGGTCTAGGTTTTACATTAGCCTTAACAGTTTTAGGATCAATCCGCGAAATTTTAGGAGCTGGCAGCATCTTCGGATTTTCTTTATTTGGTGCCGCCTATGAACCAGTGTTGTTAATGATTCTGCCTCCTGGGGCATTTTTAACCCTTGGTCTTTTGATTGGCCTCATTAACTGGAAAACGAAAAAGGCATAGGGGGAGATATCGATGACTTTAATTTTTATAATGATCAGTGCAATTTTTGTAAATAACTTTGTACTGTCGCGATTTTTAGGTATTTGTCCGTTTTTAGGGGTTTCAAAGCAAGTTGAAACCGCTGTGGGGATGGGAGTTGCGGTAACCTTTGTAATGGCGCTTGCTTCTGCCATTACCTATGTGGTTCAGTATTCGATTCTTGATCCGCTGAGTCTTGGTTACCTGCAGACAATTGCATTTATTTTGATCATTGCTGCATTGGTTCAATTAGTCGAAATGATTATCAAAAAATCCAGCCCATCACTCTATCAGGCGCTGGGAGTCTATCTGCCATTGATTACCACAAACTGTGCAGTACTTGGGGTAGCTTTAATTAATATTCAAAATGAATACAATTTTATCGAAACCATCTTCAACGGTGTTGGTGCGGCTCTTGGTTTTACATTGGCGATCGTACTGTTTGCTGGTATTCGTGAGCGACTTGAAACGTCAGCTGTGCCCAAAGCATTGGAAGGATTTCCTATTGCGTTGTTAACGGCAGGTTTAATGGCGATCGCATTTCTGGGATTCTCCGGAATGAAGTTAGGTTAGGAGGATACGGAAATGTTGAATGAGATTTTAATACCAGTCGTTATCCTCGGCGCGTTTGGTTTAGTATTTGGAATTGGACTTGCTATTGCAGCGAAGGTATTTGAAGTTTACGAAGATCCTCGTGTGCCATTAGTGCGTGCAGCTCTTCCTGGTGCGAACTGCGGTGGTTGTGGTTTACCGGGCTGTGATGCTTTAGCATCCAATATTGTCGAAGGAACGGCGGGGATTGATGCCTGTCCAGTTGGTGGTGCTGATTGCGCCGCTGCTATTGCAGAAATTATGGGTATGGAAGCCGGCAGTGCAGTTAAAAAGGTGGCCACCGTCATTTGTCAGGGAACCTGTGAAACCGCTCCAAATCGGGCCGAGTACTATGGTGAAATGGATTGTCGGGAAGCGATGATTGCTTCCGGTGGTGCGAAAGGCTGCCGATACGGTTGTATGGGCTTAGGAACCTGTAAATCAGTGTGTCCTTTTAATGCGATTGTTATGGGAGAAGACGGGTTACCGAAAATTGACCCGGATAAATGTACTTCTTGTGGCAAATGTGTTGATGCCTGCCCCAAAGCGATTATGAATCTGGTTCCGGCCGCTCAGGATGTTATTGTTAAATGTAATAACAAAGACAAAGGTAAAACAGCAAAACTGGTCTGTACAACAGCTTGTATTGGATGCGGGGCTTGCGTTAAAGCGTGTAAGTTTGAAGCTGTTAAGGTTGAGAATAATATTGCAAAAATCGATTATGATAAGTGTGTTCAATGCTATGAATGTGTTGTGAAATGTCCAATGCGTACTATTTCTGGTGATGTTGAAACAGGTAAGAAGACAGCATATATCATTGATGCAAATTGTATTGGTTGTGGCGCCTGCGCAAAAAACTGTCCAGTCGAAGCAATTTCCGGTGAAATCAAAAAGCCGCCATACGTTATTGATCATGAAAAATGTATCGGCTGTGGCATCTGCTTTAATAAATGTAAGAAAAATGCCATTGAAATGCGACCTAATAAAACCAAATAATCTACAATTTTCACAGGACTCTTCATTGAAAAATGGAGAGTCTTTTTTTATGAAGAATTTATGACAATTTCGTGATTGTCTAAATTTTTAATGAGAATTTTAGGAAAGATGTATAAAATGGTCTTGCTTTCTGTTAAAATGGTGGTATTGTCGATATAATATGGCATATGGTGAACGATAAATCTGAGGATCAACGTTGAATTAAGAAACCGCCTGAAGATGAACAACCCTGAAGAGAATGATCCTCCATGGCGTAACGCTTAAGCAATGCAGATTTATAAGTTTTTATTTGCATCGAGACTCGAAAGGGTATTTTTAATAGAAGTGAATTGAGATCTCAGTGCCGGATCACATTATCATTGACCGAAAGTTATAATTGTGTATTATACAAAAAACACGATATAATAATTTAAAAATAAAAAATTATCGACTTTGTTCAAATTAAGGTATAATAGGATGCATGTTTTTATTGCTACATAGTTTCATACTAAATTGCATAATGCGTCATTACGGACAAATCAGAAACTGATTGAAACAAACAGTTTTTATTCAGGTCAGATTCGGGGGTAGAATTATAAGTCTCATCTATACTTATCAAATATCAGACAATCATGAAAAGCAGGTCAGGGAAGAACTGATCAGTCGTTATAGTTATTCCAGTCGACTAATCAGAGAAATTAAACGGATTGGAAAGATCAGTTTGAATCACAAGGAGTGTTTTCTGGGACAACAAATCAAACCAGGCGATATCATTGAGATTAAAATGCCCCGTGAAGATATCGATGGGGAACCGGTAGCGGGTAAACTTAACGTTATTTATGAAGATGAAGAGCTTTTAGTCGTCAATAAACCGCCATTTTGTGTGACACATCCCACGAAGAGCCATCAATTGGATACACTGGCAAATTTCATTAGTTATTACTGGCAGGAACGGGGGACTACAGCGAAGATTCGCTTTATCAATCGATTGGATCGAGATACCACCGGTATTGTTGCGATAGCTAAGAATAAATATGTGCATCATTATGTACAAAAAGAAATGAATTCTGGTAAGGTGAAGAAGGTTTATCATGCATTTGTTCATGGACGGCTTCCTGCTGAAGTGGGAATTATTGATGCTCCAATCGGACAACCCTATGAAGACAGTATTCATCGGATCGTTATGGAGTCTGGAAAGCCATCTGTTACCCGGTATCGGGTACTGGAAGAGTATAAGGATGCTTCGCTGGTTGAGTTGGTGTTGGAAACCGGACGAACCCACCAAATTAGAGTTCATTTGAAATATTTGGGGAATCCCGTTATTGGCGATCCCTTGTATCATGACGATGATAAAGAATACGATTCTTTTGGAATGTCTCATCAGGCTCTACACGCGCAATGTTTGGAGTTGTCGCTGCCTCGAAAAAAGAATTTGTGTGTTTTGGCTGAGTATAACAACGAATTGTTAGACCTTCGAAAGCGTCTAATAGATAAAATATAGAAAAGGTGATGGAATGAGTGAAAAGCAAAACAAGGGGATAAAAAGACGTAAGAAGAAAAAACATATTGGAGTAAAAGTGCTAATAGTTCTTTTAGTCCTGGGGATTCTAGGAGTCGGGGTCGTGTACTCAATCTATGCTGCGAACCGCATGGATATTTCGGATTATCAGTATCAGGCCAAGGATAAAACCGAGATTTATTCAGCAGATAATGCACTAATTGCTGAATTATACACGAAGAACAGAACCAATGTGACGATTGATCAAATTCCGGTGCAATTACAACAGGCTCTGATTTCAGTAGAGGATTCTCGTTTTTATGATCATTTTGGAATTGATTTACTGGGGATTGTTCGAGCGTTTTTTTCGAATATTGCCAGTAATGGTATTGGTGAAGGTGCCAGCACCATCACTCAGCAACTTGCCAGAGTTCTGTTCCTACCTGATATTGCAACGGAACAGAATTTTAATCAGTCTCTGGTGCGAAAGCTAAAAGAAATTTCTATAGCACTCCAATTAGAAGAGAAGTATACCAAAGAACAAATTTTGGAAATGTACTTCAATGAGTATTATTTTGGCTCAGGCGCATATGGGATTGAAGAAGCAGCACAGACTTATTTTAATAAACCTGTTTCTCAGGTTAATCTGGCCGAAGCGGCAATGCTGGCAGGTTTGCCTCAAGCGCCAAGTGCTTATGCACCGAATACTGATTTTGAAGCAGCCAAAAAACGTCAATTGGAAGTGCTGACTCGGATGGTAAAAGAAAAATACATTACGCAAGAGGAAGCGGATGCTGCCTATGCAACTGAACTGGTAATTCGGGATCCAGCGACTATCAATAATGACGATCAGATTGTCGATAACTACGAAGCTTACGTCGGTCGAGCACTCGATGAATATGCGCGGTTAAAAGCTTCGGCAGTTATGCAGGAGCGTGGTATCACGGAAGACCAGGCGATTGATTATATCAAAGAAAATATTGCTAGTGGTGGCTATCGTATTTACACAACCATCAACACGGCCATGCAAGGAGATGCGATTGAGTCTTTAACTGATGCGTTAGATGGCGACATGCCCAATGAAACCGGCGCTGTAGTGACGGTGGATCTGGATGGTGCGGTGAAAGCCTATTATGGTGGAAATACTCAGATTGATATGGCCAATACGCCAAGACAACCCGGTTCAAATATTAAACCATTGTACTATGCGGCAGCCATGGATAAGGGATTGATCACTCCTTCGACAACAATTTCAGATACTTATACCGACTTTGGCGGGTATGCACCTAAAAATTATGATGGCAGCTATCATGGTACTGTCACAGTCCGGACGGCGCTGGTTAACTCGTATAATATACCGGCTGTTAAAGTATACGATAAGGTTGGGCCTGAAGCTGCAGTGGCTTTTATGCAAACCATGGGCATCTCGACATTTGAAGATACAGACTACAATCTTGCAACAGCATTAGGTGGGATGACCTATGGGATCAAACCTCTAGAAATGGCAGCGGCCTTTAATGTATTCAATAATGGCGGTGTTTATAATAAACCCTATTTTATAACAAAGATGGAACAGGTAAATGGCGAGGTACTCTATGCCAAAAGCGATGCAAGTGCAACGTCTAAAAAAGTAATGGCCGATACCACTGCGACGAATATGATGAGCATATTAGAAGGTGTAGTAAGTTATGGTACGGGTTCTGCGGCAGCTCAGATTTATACAACTGCAGGAAAAACGGGTACGACTCATGACAACAAAGATTTATGGTTCACAGGTATCACCGGGAATCTTACCACTTCGGTCTGGTTGGGTACGCCGGAAAATGATGTGCTTTATGGGGGCAGCTCTCGGGCTGCAGGTATCTATGGAAATTATCTCAGCATGGTGATTGATCAGGATCTGTTGACCATCACCGAAATGGAAAGAACTTCAAATGATGGTGAAATTTCGGGAGCTTCATCGATAGATTCTGGTACCAGCACGACGAATAAAGACGAGGATACTAAAACGGATACTACCCCAACGACGCCAACGACACCGACAACGCCAACGACGCCAACCACGCCAACGACGCCGACGGAGCCAACCACACCAACGGAACCAACGGATCCCACAACACCTACCGAACCAACCGATCCAACGGATCCGACCACGCCAACGGAACCAACGGATCCAACGACGCCAACGGATCCCACAACTCCGACAACCTAATGGAGGATAAAGATGATAATACAAAATGAATCAAAAACACAAGAAATAAAACAGAATATGCGGGGTGGTCACGGAAACGTTGAGATTTCCCACATCACTGGCAGTGAAATTTTAGGAAAAAATTGCCGATTATTTGCCCAGATCACTGTAAAACCGGGAGACTCCATAGGAGAACATCAACATACGGGTGAACAGGAAATATTTTACTTTTTAAAAGGAAAAGGGATGGTAGTTGATAATGGCATTCAATCACAGATTGGTCCCGGAGATGTGATGGTCACTCCGAATCTAAGCAGCCACAGCGTTACCAATACTGGTGATGAGGATTTGGTCTTTATGGCACTGATTCTCAATGAAAATGCGTGATAAAGAAGAATATTGAACAAGTCTTAGCCACATTGGAGTGCCTTTACGGGCAAGAACAATGTGGCTTAGATTTTAGTAGCCCCTTTGAATTGCTGATCGCTACCATCCTATCAGCACAATGTACCGATGTGAGAGTAAATATTGTTACCAAGGATTTGTTTAAAAAATATAATACTCCAAAATCGATTTTGTCATTGGGAGAAGCAGGGCTACTTGAAAAAATAAAAACCTGTGGATTGGCTAAAACAAAAGCCAAAAATATTACTTTGACCTGTCATCGATTATTGACGGAATATTGCGGCAAGGTACCTGAGCAGATGGACGAACTGATTACGCTTCCGGGGGTTGGACGCAAAACTGCCAATGTGGTAATGAGTAATGCCTTTGATATCCCGGCAATTGCAGTTGACACTCATGTTTTTCGAGTTTCACGCCGAATCGGTTTGGCTCATGGAAAGACTGTTTTGGAAGTTGAAAAAGAATTGATGAAAAATATTCCTCAAGACAAATGGTCCCAGGCCCACCATTGGCTTATTTGGCATGGAAGAAAATGTTGTACAGCAAGAAATCCCAATTGTAGTGGATGCGAGCTACGCAGCATCTGTGATTTTGTACGTCAAAATATTAAAGAAGCATCGTCCCAAAGCAATTAATTCTTGTGTTTTTCTTAAGAATGGTTTATGATAAGCACTATAAATAATCATTGAAAAGAAAAAGGAGGAAAAGAAATGAAGAAAAGAGTTGTTAGTGTTTTACTTGTTGTTATGTTCACCGCTTCTATTTTTGCATTCGCAGGGTGTTCAACATCTGGCGGAAGTTCAGATGTCGTCAAACTTGGGTTTATCGGACCAATGACTGGCGATGCTGCCATATATGGAAGCTCAGCAGAAGAAGGTGCACAATTAGCCGTTGCAGAAATTAATGCTGCTGGCGGTATTGATGGAAAAAACATCGAATTGATTGCTTATGATTCAAAAGCTGATCAAACTGAAGCAATCAATGCTTATAATCGATTAAGAGACCAGGATGGTGTAGTTGCAGTGATCGGTGGAACCTTAAGTGGGGAAACCTTAGCAATGAAAGACATCATGGTTTCCGATAATATGCCAGTATTGTCTCCAACAGCAACCGCAGTAGAAGTTACTCAAGATGCTCCAAATGTATTTAGAGCATGCTTCCTTGACGACTATCAAGGACAGGCTGCTGCTAACTTTGCGGCAACTACTTTAGGTGCAAAAACGGCTGCATTGTTAATCGGAACTGGTAATCCCTACTCAGAAGGCGTATCAGAAGCCTTTAAAGCGGCATTTACAGCTAAAGGTGGTACAATCGCTGGTAGCGAATCCTACGGTACAGCTGATAAAGATTTCAGTGCCCAGTTGACAAAAATCAAAGAAATGAATCCGGATGTAGTATTTGTTCCAGACTATGTTCAAACAGTTGGACCAATTCTTCAAAAAGCCAAAGAAATGGGTATTACCGCAAAATTTGTTGGAGCTGACGGCTGGGATGGCGTGCAAGAAGAATATGCTGACGCTGCTCAGGGAAATTACTTCACCAATCACTATGCAGCCGATTCACCATCTGAAACCGTTCAGAATTTTATCACTGCCTACAAAGCAGAGTATAATAAAGTGCCAAATTCTTTTGCAGCTTTAGGTTATGATGCCGTATATGCCATGGTCGAAGCAATCACTGCAGCGGGTTCTACTGAATCTGCAGATATTATCACAGCTTTAAATGCGACTGATCACCCTGGCGTTACCGGAACTTTGAAGTTTGACGAAGAAGGAAATCCAAAGGACAAAGAAGTAACTATTATTAAGATCGATGGCGGTCAGTTAAAATACGACTCAACCGTTGTCAACAAATAGTATTTCATAAACGACAATATTACAAGAAGTACAAAGGATATAGGAGAGATAATCTCTTCTATATCCATTTTATGTTATTCTATAAAGGAGGATACATCGTGAATTTATTTCTGCAACAGCTGATCAACGGGCTCAATGTAGGGAGTATCTATGCGCTCATCGCAATCGGTTATACCATGGTATATGGCATTATTAAACTAATCAACTTTGCCCATGGTGAAATCATGATGTTCGGCGCATATTTTGCATTCATTGCTGCCACCAGCTTTAACCTTCCGGTTTGGGCGGTGCTCTTATCATCGATGGTAATTATGGCTATTATTGGAGTTGCTATTGAATTTATCGCCTATCGGCCCCTGAGAAATGCCCCCCGACTGTCAGCGCTGATTACTGCTATTGGGGTGAGCTTATTTTTGCAAAATCTGGCGCTGATTATTTTTAAGCCAGATCCCAAGGTTATGCCAAAAATATTTCCGGAGACCATTTATAAAATAGGTGAAATCGAAATCAGTTCAACCACTCTGATTACTATAGGTTTGTCATTATTCTTTATGGTTCTATTGGATCTATTTATTCGAAAAACAAAACAGGGTCGTGCCATGCGTGCCGTATCAGAAGACAAGGATGCTGCGATTCTGATGGGGATTAATGTTAATCGAACGATTTCGCTTACCTTTGCAGTGGGCTCGGCACTTGGCGCATTAGGCGGTGTTCTCTACAGTGTTGCATATATTCAGGTTTACCCAACAATGGGTGTTATGCCTGGCTTAAAAGCATTTATTGCTGCTGTATTAGGGGGGATCGGAATTATCCCTGGAGCGATGCTTGGCGGATTTATCATTGGTATGGTCGAAACAATGACAAAAGCGTACCTTTCAACAACGTGGGCTGACGCAATTGTATTTGCGATTCTAATTGTGGTACTGCTTTTTAAACCTACGGGCATCTTGGGAAAAAATACGAGAGAGAAGGTATAGATATGGATCACAATAAGAAAAAAGCATATTTAATTAATGCAATTGCAATCGTTGCTCTTTACCTCGTATTTTTTGTGCTGATTCAGACGAAGACAATGAACAATTATTTTGTGGGAATTGCCATAATGACCTGCATAATGATTATCATGGCGATGAGTTTAAATATCGTTGCCGGGTTTTTAGGCGAAATGGCCTTGGGTCATGCCGGGTTTATGGCCATCGGTGCTTACTCATCAGCCAGTTTTTCCATGGCATTGATTGATGGTGGATTGTCGTTGCCTCCAATCATCACACTTGTTCTGGCAATGGTTGTTGGTGGGATTGTTGCAGGAATTTTTGGATTTCTCATCGGTACACCAACGCTGCGGCTCCGCGGGGACTATTTGGGGATTGTAACCATTGGGTTCTCAGAAATTATTCGTATTTTCTTTATTAATTTCGGGCCGACTGGAGGAGCTGCTGGGTTAAAAGGAATTACCCGACTGGTGAATTTCAACAATGTCTATTGGATTACGATAATTGTTGCATTTCTGATTTTTACATTAGGCCGATCGAAGCAGGGGCGGGCCATTATTTCCATCAGAGAAGACGAAATAGCGTCTGAGGCTGCAGGGATTCCAACCACCCGATACAAGGTATTGGCATTTTCGTTAGCGGCATTCTTTGCTGGTGTTGGCGGTTCATTATACGCTCACTATCAATCATTTCTGGAGCCGAGTAAATTTGGTTTTATGTTTTCGATTGAAATGTTTGTTATTGTTGTATTAGGTGGATTGGGAAGCTTAACCGGCTCAATCATCTCGGCCATCGTTTTGACGGTGCTGCCGGAAATGCTGCGTAGTTTTTCCGAATACCGATTATTGGTTTATTCACTCGTGTTGATTATCATGATGATTTTCAGACCTCAGGGAATTTTCGGAAGATCCGAATTCTCGTTGACAGCTTTTATTGAATCACTGATTCGACGAAAAAACGTCAAGAATTCTATTGGCGGAGGTGAAGCATCATGACCGTTTTATCAGCTAAAAATATTACGATGCAATTTGGTGGTTTAACTGCAGTAGATCAGTTTAATCTTGAATTGAGTGCTAACGAGCTGGTTGGCTTAATTGGCCCCAATGGCGCAGGCAAAACGACGATTTTCAATATGCTCACCGGAGTTTATGTTCCAACGATGGGTGAGATTATGCTTAACGATCAAAGCATCATAAAAAAAACACCCCACGAAATTGTCAAACTGGGTGCCAGTCGAACTTTTCAAAATATTCGACTGTTTAAAGATTTGACTGCGGTGGAAAATGTAAAAATAGCCTATCACAATTTTATTGACTATAACATGGTTCAGGGAATGTTTAGAACAAAGAAATTCTGGACTGAAGAAAAGAAAGCTCACGAAGAATGCATGAAACTTCTGGATATTTTTGATATGGGCGAATATGCAGATACCCTGGCTAAAAACCTTCCCTATGGGCAACAGCGTAAATTGGAAATAGCCAGAGCACTGGCTTCAGATCCAAAAGTACTGATGCTGGACGAGCCAGCGGCGGGAATGAACCCGAATGAAACGGCTGAGCTTATGGAAACCATTCACTTTATCAGAAATAAATTTGACATTACTGTTTTGCTGATCGAACATGATATGAAACTGGTTATGGGGATTTGTGAGCGGATTATCGTGGTAGATTATGGAAAAACTATTGCTGAAGGCACTCCGGATGAAATTAAGAACAACCCTGATGTTATTCGTGCTTATTTAGGAGATTAGGAGGCCGCAAATGCTGAAAGTAAAAGATTTAAATGTACATTATGGAAAAATTCATGCGATCAAGGGCATTAGCTTTGAGGTCAATGAGGGTGAGATTGTTACTCTTATCGGTGCCAACGGTGCTGGTAAAACGACTATTCTCCAAACGATTTCAGGACTATTAAAACCCAGTGAAGGGATGGTGTCTTTTGAAGGCGAAAACCTTAATAAGGTGCCTGCACATCAGATTCCGGTAATGGGAATAGCCCATGTTCCAGAAGGGCGACGTATTTTTGCCGAAATGACCGTTTATGAAAACCTCCAAATGGGAGCCTATATCAGAAATGATAAGGATCAGATCCAAGAGGATATGGAAAAGATATTTTTAAATTTTCCCCGTCTTAAAGAACGAATTAAACAAATTGCTGGAACCTTAAGCGGTGGCGAACAACAAATGTTAGCGATGGGACGAGCTTTAATGACACGACCAAAGCTGATTTTGCTCGATGAACCGTCAATGGGTCTGGCGCCGCTTCTGGTCGATGAGATTTTTAATATGATCCAAACAGTTAATGATGCCGGAACAACCGTTTTGCTGGTTGAGCAAAACGCTAACAAGGCTTTGCACATTGCCAATCGAGCTTATGTGCTGGAAACTGGATACATTAAGCTTTCTGGTAATGCCAGAGATCTTCTGGTGAATCCGGAAGTACAACAAGCTTATTTAGGTGGTTGACTAAAAAACTGTCTCGCTAGAGGCAGTTTTTTAATGGGGGGCATCTCTGCAAAATTTGATGCTATACACCTGGAATATTTCTTAAACACCTTAATTTTCATCCTTGATATGAAAATATACCTATGATATACTGTTAAAATTGAATGTGAATATAATTTATAGTGAAAGATACGGAGGATAACATGAGTGCTACAGTAGAAAGTATTGAAAAAAATATTGCAACCTTAAAAATTGAAATAAGTCCGGAGGAATATTCTAAGGCTGTAAAAAAGTCCTATGATAAAAATAAAAAACGTTTTTCGGTTCCAGGCTTCAGAAAAGGAAAAGTGCCTAAACAGGTAATTGAATCCTACTATGGAAAAAATGTATTTATGGAAGATGCCATTGATTTTGCCTTTGCTCCTGCTTACACCAGTGCATTGGAAGAAACAGAAATCAAACCAGTAACTCGACCTGATCTTGAAAACATTGAAAAAATCAGCGAAGAAGAAGGTGCCACCTTTATCGTTAAGGTTGGGGTGAAACCAGAAATCAAATTGGGTGAGTACAAAGGTGCGGAAGTCGATTCTCTGGAAGCCGAGATTACGGATGAGGAGATTGCAGCTGATCTGGCAACAATGCAGGACAAGAATGCTCGACTGGTCACATTAGAAGCTGGTGAAGTTAAAGACGGTGCGACGGTTACCATTGATTACGAAGGCTTTTTAAACGATGAACCATTTATTGGCGGCAAAGATACGGATTATGATTTAGTAATTGGTAGCGGAACCTTTATTCCTGGCTTTGAAGAACAATTAATTGGTGCAAAAATTGGTGAAGAAGTAACGGTTAACGTAACCTTCCCTGACGAATACCATGCTGAGAACCTTAAGGGACAAGCGGTGGTGTTCAAAGTTGCGGTTAAGGGGATTAAAGAAAAAGAATTACCAGAATTAGATGATGATTTTGCAAAAGATACCAGTGAGTTTGATACATTAGACGAACTGAAAGCAGATGTCGCAGCACGGTTGAAAGATGCCAAAACTGCTGAACTGAGAAAAGCGGCTGAAATTGCAGCTGTTAATTTTGCGGTGGAAAACGCTGAAATTGACGTACCTTATTTAATGATTGAAGAGGAAGTTGACAATAACCTGCAAAACTTTGAAAGCCAAATGAAACAACAGGGCATTTCTTTGGATGACTACTTTAAATATACGAATGTTAATCGTGAAGATTTCAGAAATAATCTGAAAGAGGATGCCGAGAGAAATATTAAAACGGAGCTGATTCTTTCAAAAATCGGTGAAATGGAAGCGTTGGAAGCAACTGAAGAAGAAGTGGATGAAGAGATTAAAGTATTTGCAGATGCCTATGGTCATGATTTCGAAGAATATAAAAAAGGCCTTCAGGAAAGAATGTTAGACTATATCAAAGCAAATATTATTAGACGAAAGACAGTGGAAATGCTGGTTGATGCAGCGACGACAAAAATTTCAGAGTAATAACAAGAAAGCAGGAAAATGTATTCATGCTAACAAGTAAAACAACACAATCGTTAATTAGCAATAACCTGGTTCCGATGGTTGTCGAACAGACAGGCCGGGGAGAACGCTCATATGACCTATTTTCGCGATTATTAAAAGAACGAATTATCTTTTTAAATGGGGAAATTAATGAAAGCCTGGCATCGTTGATTGTCGGACAACTGATTTTTTTAGAATCCGATAATGCGGAAAAAGATATTCAGATTTATATTAATAGTCCAGGTGGAGCAGTGACAGCGGGTTTGGCCATCTATGACACAATGAATTACATTCGTTGTGATGTGTCTACCATCTGTGTAGGACTTGCTGCGTCGATGGGGGCATTTTTGCTGGCTGCCGGAGCAAAGGGAAAACGCTTTTCTCTTCCAAACAGTGAAATAATGATTCATCAGCCGCTAGGTGGCGCTCAGGGGCAAAGTACCGATGTGGAAATTTATGCAAAACGTTTGATAAAAACACGAGAAAAATTAAATTTAATACTTAGCGAACGAACCGGGCAACCCCTGGAGACTATTGCTAAAGATACTGATCGCGATAATTTTATGGATCCTGACGAAGCGAAGGCCTACGGATTGATTGATGAGATCATTGTGTCGAGATAGGAGGCTTAGAAATGGCAAGAAATGAAGATAACATCGAAAATGCCCGATGTTCCTTTTGTGGTAAAAGCCAATCTCAGGTAAAACGAATGGTGGCTGGGCCAGGCGTTTATATTTGCAATGAATGTATCGAACTCTGTGAAGAAATAATGGATGTGGAGAGCATGCCTGAGGATATTGCGTTTGATGATGTTCCCAAACCAAAAGAAATCAAACTCAAACTAAGTGAATATGTCATCGCTCAGAACCGTGCCAAGCGAGCCCTGGCAGTGGCCGTTTACAATCATTATAAACGGATTACTGCGATGGATGAAAATGATGCCGAAGTCGAATTACAAAAAAGTAATATTTTATTAATTGGCCCAACAGGCTCAGGAAAAACGCTTTTAGCCCAAACATTAGCCCGAGTTTTAAATGTGCCATTTGCGATTGCCGATGCAACTTCATTAACAGAAGCTGGCTATGTTGGCGAAGATGTGGAAAATATTCTATTAAAACTACTTCAGGCAGCTAATTTTGATGTTGCCAAGGCTGAAAAGGGTATTATCTATATCGATGAGATTGATAAAATCGCCAGAAAAGGGGACAACCCATCAATTACCAGGGATGTCAGTGGTGAAGGTGTTCAACAGGCGTTATTAAAAATTCTTGAAGGTACAATCGCAAATGTCCCGCCACAGGGAGGACGTAAACATCCCCATCAGGACTTTATCCAAATTAACACGAATAATATCCTATTTATCTGTGGTGGTGCTTTTGATGGCATGGATAAGGTAATTGAGCAACGAATGGAAAAAAGTTCAATGGGTTTTGGTGCAGATATTCGCAGTTCCAAAGAAAAAAGTAAGGATGATGAGCAAAGTTCAGTTCAACCCCAAGATCTTCTTAAGTATGGTTTGATTCCGGAGTTTATTGGTCGAATTCCAGTAATTGCTTCTTTAGAGCATTTAGATGAAAGCGCCCTGATTCAGATCCTGACGGAGCCCCGAAATGCGTTGGTGAAACAATACATAAAAATGTTTCGGATTGAAGGAGTCGAATTGGAATTTCAACAGGATGCACTTGTCGCCATTGCTAAAAAAGCCATGGATACCAAAACTGGTGCCAGAGGTCTCCGCGGAATCATTGAAAATATAATGCTTGATATCATGTTTGAAGTACCTTCGAATGAGAATATTGAGAAAGTAATCATAACCAAAGAAGTTGTCGAAAAACAAGTCGAGCCGATTATGATTTTAGGACAGAAAAACAACGATAAAAGCAAAAAAAATGATGTAGTCTCGTAGATTTTATTAAATAGCCGTTCAAAAGACCAACTACTCTTTGGTATTTTATACCGTGTATTTGAAATTTTGCACGGCTTTTTTTAAAAACTTGGGTATAAATTAAATACAGGTTATTACATAATAGGTATTTTTCATAATAAAAGAGGTAAGGAGTTGATTAATTTGAGTATTGAAAAAAAGGAAATTCCAGAAGAAAAGACTGACCATTTGGGAATGACTGAACCGGAATTATTTGTTCAGGAAAAAGAAACCTTACCATTGATACCGCTTCGTGGAATGAGTGTTTTTCCTGGTATGGTGGTTCATTTTGATGTGGGTCGCGAGAAATCGGTTAAAGCATTGGAAGCTGCAATGGAGCGAGACCAAATGGCTTTTTTAGTCACACAAAAAGAGGTTATTAAAGAGGATATCAATCCAGATGACTTTTATAATATTGGCTGTAGAGTAAAAGTTAAGCAATTATTAAAGATGCCAGACAATCTTGTTCGGGTTCTGGTTGAAGTCCAGGAAAGACGAGAAATCGTTGAATTCGAAAGTTTAAATCCCTATTTTCTGGTTACAACGAAACCAGTACGTTCCGTCTATTATGATACAAAAGAGAATCGGACACTCATCCGCATGATTCGAGAATCTTTTGCCAATTATATGAATGTCACCAGAAAGGTGGCAACGGATCTCATTCTGGCTATGGATTCGTTAGATGATCCGGATCAACTTATTGATATTATTGGTGCCAATCTGTTCCTGGATTTGGAAGACAGTCAACGACTGATTCAAGAAACCGATGTTAATAAACGTTTGGTTCTTACCTACGAGATTTTGGTTGAAGAAGTTGAAATGATCAAAATTGAACACAACATCGACGAAAAAGTTCGTAGTGAAATGTATAAACATCAACGGGAATACTATTTACGAGAACAGATAAAAGTGATCCAAAATGAATTAGGCGAAGGCGACGTTCAAAATGAGTTGGAAACATATCGGGAACGACTGGCGGCACTGGAAGTTCCGGACGAGGTAAAAGACAAGGTTTTGGGAGAACTAAATCGTTTGAACAAAGTCCCTCAAGGCTCATCGGAAGCTGGTTTAATTCAAACTTATGTGGAGTGGATACTGGATCTTCCATGGAATACACTAACCGAAGAAACTGTTGATGTTTCAATTGCCAGAAAAATTCTGGATGAAGATCATTATGCCTTAAAAAAGGTCAAAGAACGAATTCTTGAATATATATCAGTACTCCAACTTTCTAAAAGTCTCAAATCACCAATTATTTGTCTGGTAGGACCTCCAGGAGTCGGAAAAACATCGATAGCCAAATCGATTGCCCGGGCATTAAATCGCAAATATGTCCGTATGTCATTGGGTGGGATGCGAGACGAAGCCGAGATAAGAGGTCATCGTCGTACTTATGTTGGCGCCATTCCAGGACGAATCCTATACAATATGAAAAAATGCGGAACCAGAAACCCGCTATTTTTACTGGATGAGATTGATAAGCTGGGACAAGATTTTAATGGCGATCCCGCTTCTGCATTACTGGAGGTGTTGGATCCGGAGCAGAATAACACCTTTACTGATCACTATCTCGAACTACCGTTCGACTTATCACAAGTGTTATTTTTAACAACCGCCAATTCATTATCAACAATTCCTAGACCACTTCTGGATCGAATGGAAATTATTGAGGTGAATGGTTATGTTGAAAGTGAAAAGGTGGAAATCGCCCAACGCTATCTGATTCCCAAACAACTCGAAATTCATGGATTAAAAAAATCTACCTGTAAATTCAGTGAAGCAGTAATAAAGAATACTATTGAGTATTACACCAGAGAGTCAGGGGTTCGGGAACTTGAACGAAAAATTGCGCAGATTTGTCGGGTTGCGGCAAAAGAAATTGTGGAACACAAGAAAAAAAGCATCAGCATCACGCAGAAGAATCTTGAAAAATTCTTAGGGAAACATCGTTATTCGTTTGATACCGTTGGCGATAAAAAAGAAGTGGGCTTGGTCAATGGATTGGCTTGGACACCGGTTGGAGGCGATACCCTGCAAATAGAAGTGATCGTGGTGGATGGTACCGGAAAAATCGAAATAACCGGACAGCTTGGCGATGTGATGAAAGAATCGGTTAAAGCCGGTATTAGTTATATTCGCTCACAGGCGAAGGTGTTAGAAATCGAATCAGATTTTTACTCGAAAAAAGACATCCATCTCCACGTACCTGAGGGTGCTGTTCCTAAGGATGGCCCGTCGGCTGGGATCGCTGTCACAACAGCTTTGATTTCATCGTTAACCAATATACCAGTACCTCAAAATCTGGCAATGACTGGTGAAATAACCCTCAGCGGACGCGTTTTGCCAATTGGTGGATTACGTGAAAAGCTGACAGCAGCCCATCGTGCTGGTATCAAAGAAATTATCTTGCCAAAAGAAAACGAAAAAGACTTGGATGATGTACCAAACGTTGTGTTGGAGGCTTTACATATTCAGTCTGTTTCAAAAATGAGTGAGGTCACAGAAATTGTCTTCAAAGAACTACAATAAATAAATTGACCAAACTTTCAGAAAATGGAGAAAATAATGAAGGTAACAAAAGCGGAAATTGTCATCAGTGCTGTGGCTGAAGCACAGTATCCTGATGATAATCTGCCGGAAATAGTGCTACTTGGGCGTTCGAATGTTGGTAAATCAACGTTTGTCAACACCTTAATTGAACGACGAAGCTTGGCACGAACCAGTTCCCAACCGGGAAAAACCCAGACTATGAATTTTTATCGAATAAATGACGGGTTCTATTTTGTTGATATGCCTGGTTATGGCTATGCTAAAGCCTCCAAAACGGAACGAGAAAAATGGGGGAAGATGATTGAAAAATATCTTAGGAATCGTGAAAATGCGGTACAGATTTTTCAACTTATAGACTCCCGACATGAACCCTCGGAAGATGATTTGTTAATGTATGAATGGTTGATCTATTATGATTTAAAACCCGTGATAATTGGCACCAAAGCCGACAAGCTATCAAAAACAAACCAAAAAAAAGCTGTAAGTCGTATAGCCAAATCATTGAATTTGAAGAAATCTGATGAGCTAATCCTATTTTCGGCAGAAACGAAATTAGGAAAAGCTGAAGTGTGGGAATGTATTCATCGTGTAATATAAAATTTTAGCTTCCTTTTGGAAGACTTAAGCTTAAAGACAAACTTCGATTTTGTCCCGGCTTAACCTTCTTTCAACAGGAAGCTTTTCCAGTTCCGGTAAAGAGCTCTGGGACGATTTTATGAGGTTAGAATGACTGAAGATATAATTCGCGTGTTGGCAAAGCAAACTGGTATTGATCTTATTGGTTTTTTTTCGGTGGAGCCATTGAATGAGTGTCTACCTTATCTGATCAGGCGCCATCAGAAAGGATTTTCCACAGGCTTTGAGGGGGGCGAACCGGAAGATCGTATTAATTATTTAAGAGCTTATCCTGAAGCGAAAACGGGGATCGTTATTGGCATCAATAACTATCAGTCATTTCAAGAACTGTCTGATGCGAAAAATCGGATTCAGATCGCATCGGTTTCCTGGGGTGAAGATTATCATCGGGTACTGAAGCGACGAATGACGCAATTAATGGAGCGTATTAATGACATCCAACGACAGACAGGAGGAGTAACAATACAGTATCGACTATTTGTTGACAATAGTCCACTGGTTGATCGGGGATCTGCATATCGAGCCGGGTTGGGCTTTTACGGCAAAAACAACTGTCTGATCAATCATCAATTGGGTTCTTTTTTCTTTATCGGACAAATACTGATTGACAGCGTCATTGGCTTTGAACCGCCACTGCTGCCAGAAAATGGTTGCGGTTCCTGTCGGCGCTGTCTTGATGCTTGTCCTCATCAGGCCCTGGGAGAAGGGTTCAGTCTGGAACCAACAAAATGCATTTCATATCTATCACAAAAAAAATTCCTGTCAACTGATGAAGAAGTGCGGTTATCAACGTATCTTTATGGCTGTGATCTTTGTCAGAAAGTCTGCCCCTATAATCAGGATCTTGAAGAAACAAAGGAAAAAGCCTTTTGGGTTGACGCGGAAACTGCATCACCACCGCTGGACGAAATATTGGCCCTGACAAATAAGGAATTCAAAATTCGTTATGAGAAAACTGCTTGTGGCTGGCGCGGGAAAAAGAGTTTAATCAGAAATGCGCAATTAATCAAAAAAAATAAAAAAATATATGATTAGTCGATAATTAAGTGCTATAATAATTAAGTTAAAGAACTGTTTACATTTATTTTAATTAAACATGGAGGGAAAATGGTACGAGATCGCTTTGCACCGAGTCCAACTGGCAATGTTCATGTTGGAAGTCTGCGGACAGCACTGTATAATTACTTATACGCTAAGAAAATGGACGGGAAGTTTTTACTCCGTCTTGAGGATACAGACCAAACCCGGCTTGAACAGGGGGCAGTGGATAACCTGCTGGATGCACTGAACATGACCGGCGTTATACCGGATGAAGGCTTAATAAAAGAAAATGATAGTGTAATTGAAAAAGGCATGCATGGCCCCTATATTCAATCCCAACGTCTTGATATTTATAAAAAATACATTACGTTGCTGCTCGATCAGGGACAGGCCTATTACTGTTTCTGTACCAAAGATCGACTGGAAGAGGTTCGAAATCGTCAGAAGGAAAAAGGTGAAACGCCGAAATATGACGGAAAGTGCCGAGAATTGACACAGCCTGAAATCGCTGCAAATCTTGAGGCGGGGCTGCCTTATACCATCCGATTGAAATTGCCGGAAAATCATGTGATTGTTTTTGATGATCTGGTGCGGGGTGTCATCGAGATGAACACCAATGATTTGGATGATCAGGTATTATTAAAAGCCGATGGCTTTCCGACTTACCACATGGCGGTCGTTGTCGATGATCATCTAATGGCAATTACACACGTCATTCGTGGAGAAGAATGGCTGCCATCTACGCCCAAACACGTCTATCTGTATGAATGTCTGGGATGGGAATCGCCAAAGTTTGTCCATTTACCAAATATACTAAATGATGACCGTAAAAAGCTCAGTAAACGTCAGGGCGATGTTTCAGTCGGTGATTTTCTGGCTAAAGGTTATTTACCGCAGGCACTAGTGAATTTCCTTGCACTTTTGGGCTGGAGTCCGGAGAATGAGCAGGAAATATTTTCAATGGAAGAACTGATCCAGGCATTTGACCTTACTCGAATTAACAAATCAGGAGCAGTTTTTGATCGGGCTAAGCTTAACTGGATGAATGCCCATTATATCAAAGAATTGCCATTGGAAGAATTGGTCAATCATTTGACACCATTTTTGGTCGATGCCGGGTTGATAAAGCAGGAAGAAGTTCCAGAAAAGCAGGACTGGTTATCTAAAATTGCCGAGATTCTAAGAGATCGTATCGAATATTTTGCCCAGGCACCTCAGCAATTGGAGATGATATTTAAAACTGATTATGTCATTGAGGATGAGGAAGCATTGACATTATTGCGTGAAGAGTCTTCTAAACGTTTATACGAGGCGCTGATTGAAAAAATCGAAGCGACGGAAGTTTTAGATGCAGCCCGGGGAAAAGCCATCCTTAAGGAGATTCAAAAAGAAGAAAAAATTAAGGGAAAAATGCTTTTTATGCCAAGTCGGATCATGATCACTGGTGAAATGCATGGTCCGGATCTTGCATTAATTATGGATGTTCTGGGTAAGGATGAGGTTCTTGACCGCATCAAGTCTGTGGCATCGATTATGCAATTATAAAAAATCAACAAGGAGGAAAGTACATGAGTAAACAAAAAACAAATAGTCAGGCAAAAAGTGGAATGCTATTGATACTGATTGCGCTGTTTATTGGATTGGTAGGATATGTACTCTTTAATGGTGTTTCAGTAGGCGTTTATGACATTGGGAATGTCAGCCAAAACATCAACTACGGATTGGATTTAACCGGTGGGGTCAATGTTGTACTGGAAGCCCAGGCAACGGATGATGAGGCAGTTACGGCAGAAAAAATTGAATCGGCTATGTTGACGATCCGTCAGCGAATTGATACGTTAGGTGTTTCGGAACCGACAATTACCAAACAGGGTGATAACCGCATCCGAGTTTCCATACCCTCGGTAAGCGATCAGGAAGAAGCCCTGGATCTGATTGGTAAAACAGCTCAGTTGGAATTTGTAGGGCCTGATGGAACTGTTATTCTGACGGGTAAAGACGTCGTGGATTCCAAGGGGGTTATGCAGACTGACAGCTCTGGGTTGGAAAAAGCGGTCGTTACCTTAAAATTCAGTGAAGAAGGTACCAAACTTTTTGCAGATGCAACTCAAAAATATATTGGTCAGGCAATTCAGATTAAACTCGATGACGAAATTATTTCATCACCAACCGTCAATGTCGCAATCACTAACGGTGAGGCCGTAATTGAAGGAATTGGCGACATTGAAGAAGCTGGCAATCTTGCTTCACTTATTCGCGGCGGGGCACTGCCTGTCAAACTGGTGCCAATTGAAGTACGAACTGTTGGCCCGACACTCGGACAAAACTCACTGGATAAAAGTATCTATGCCGGTATGATTGGGATTGCGCTCGTTCTCATCTTTATGTTGATTTTCTACCGTGGACTGGGAATTATTGCTGATTTGGCGCTGATAATCTTTATCATTATTTTTATGATTATCTTAACAGCTCTTAATGTTACGCTCACGCTGCCAGGTATTGCCGGACTGATTCTCACCATTGGGATGGCGGTTGATGCCAATGTTATTATTTTTGAGCGTATTAAAGAAGAAGCTCGGCTGGGAAAATCATTACTTACAGCTATTGATAATGGTTTTTCAAGAGCGTTTACGACAATCCTCGATTCCAATGTTACAACGCTGATAGCTGGCTTTGTGCTCTTCTTTTTAGGAAGTGGAAGCGTCCAGGGATTTGCGGTGACATTAATTTTAGGAATTCTTGTGAGCATGTTTACGGCAGTTGTTATTACTAAGCAACTGGTTATATTGCTCGTTAAAACTGAATTGTTTAAAAGCAATTCATTCTACGGAATATAGAGAGGAGACCATAATGAAAAAGAACATTCAAGTAGCTGAAAAAAGTAAAATATGGTTTGCCTTCTCTTTGATTTTAATTGCTATCAGCATTGGGTCATTGTTTATTAATGGACTCAATTTTGGTATTGACTTTATCGGTGGAACCATTGTTACCATCGAGTTGAACACACCATTTGAAACCAGTGATGCCAAAGCGTTGATTGAAGAGTATGATTCCAGTGCGGACGTGACCTATGCGGGGGAAGCAAAAACACAAGTGATTATTTCTACTAAAAAAGACTTATCCACTGAAGAACGACAGGCGCTGTTTTCAAAATTTCAGGAAAAATATAATTTAGAAGATACAGACTTGCTGTCCATAGACACGGTTAGTCCTTCAATTGGTGCAGAAATGGCCAATAGCGCCATGATAGCAGCAATCGTAGCCGTATTACTGATGCTGGTATACATTACATTCCGCTTCGAGTTTATGTTTGGTTTAGCCGCCGTCATCGCCTTAGTGCATGACCTGATTATTGTTTTGGGGGTCTATTCGATCTTCCAGATTCAAGTTAATTCACCGCTAATAGCAGCACTACTAACGATATTGGGTTATTCGATTAATGATACAATCGTAGTCTTTGACCGTATTCGTGAAAATCGTCCTAAATTTGGGAAATTCGATTTTGCCAATTTAGTCGATACCAGTGTCAGCCAAACCTTACGTCGTAGTATTAATACTTCGTTTACCACTTTACTGGCAATCGGAGCCTTATATGCATTTGGGGTGCCAGCCGTTCAGGATTTTGCTCTGCCGCTAATGGTGGGGATTGTCAGTGGAACCTACTCATCCATCTTTGTCGCCAGTGCTCTCTGGTGTAAAATTAAAGAATTTCAGGCTAGCAAGAGAGCGGTTGTCAAAAGTTAGTAACGTAAATATGTAATCGAACAAGTAATAAAGCGTTTAGCGTCATGGAGATAACTCCCTGACGCTTTCGTTTTAGGTGTCCGATCATTAAGTACAGACTAATGTAAATTATGTAATTAAATCTTGAGGTGGAAATGTCAGTAAGAACGCAATGGATACAAAGAAGGAATAAGTACAGTTATTTAAGTATGTCCGAAAATGAAGGTTTAATAAATCAAATCATGAAGGATTTCAAATTAACAAGACGAATAGCTGAAATACTAATTAGTCGGGGGATCAGATCAATTGAGGAAACCCGGCGTTATCTTAATCCTTCGCTAGCTGATCTTCATGATCCGTTTCTTTTTAACGAAATGGAAAAAGTAGTCAATCGAATTGCTAAAGCAAAAGCTGCAAATGAAAAAATATGTTTGTATGGCGACTATGATGCAGACGGTACTATTGGGGTATCTATCCTGTACAGTTTTTTAAAACGCCATGAATTCAATGTCTCCTACTTTATTCCTAATCGACTGATTACTGGTTATGGACTACATATTGATCCGTTACAAAAAATAATTGATGAAGCGGTGGGGCTTCTGATTACTGTCGATAATGGGATTTCCGCCAATGATCAGATTGATTTTTGCAACCAGCACAATCTGGATGTAATTGTGACGGATCATCATGAATGTCATGGGACGCTTCCAGCGGCATTTGGAATTATTAACCCTAAGGTTCCTGGTGACAACTACCCATTTAAAGAATTATGTGGCGCTGGAGTAGCTTTTAAACTTGTTCAAGCGATCAGTTCGAGGCTTGGATTAGATTTTGATTTGCAAAATGCGATCGAATGCGTTGCAGTCGCCACAGTAGCCGATCTGGTTCCGCTACAGAATGAGAATCGAATTCTAGTTGCTATGGGACTACGTTATCTTAACACAAACCCTAAAAATCCAGGCATTCAGGCCATGATTGAAGTGAGTGAGTTGATCCAGGTGAAAGCTTGGCATTTCGGTTTTGTGCTGGGTCCTAAGATTAATGCAGCAGGGCGATTAGGTGAAGCGCATCACATTGTTGACTTACTCAGCGGATGTGAACCAGCCAGACTGATGGAACTGGCTAGGTTTTTAAGTGATGAAAACCGGAAACGTCAGAATCTTGAATCAACCATTCTGGATGCAGCACTTGCTCAGGTTGAATCTCAGGAGCTATATAAAAATGATATCATAATCGTCATTGGGGAAAACTGGCACTCGGGAGTGATTGGAATTGTCGCCAGCCGGATTCAGGAAAAGTATTATAATCCTGTGATTGTCATTAGTGTGGCTGATGGTATGGGGAAAGCATCCTGTCGCAGTGTTGAAGGGTTTAATATTTTTGAAGCCTTGCAATCCTGCAGTGAGTTATTTAGCAGTTATGGTGGCCACGATCAGGCAGCCGGTTTTAGTATCAAAGTTGAAAACCTCGCACTGATGACCAAAAAAATTATTGAATACGGACACGTTGCAGAAATACAAAAACACTTGATCAAAAAAATTCCCTACGATGCGATTATTGAAGAAACGGAAATCACCTGGAATCTTTTTAATGACTGTTTACACTTTGAACCATGTGGTCTTGGGAATCCCGGAGTGCAATTTGTCCTAAACCGTCCGGATATTGTTTCAATGAGAACCATGGGAAAAGAACACAATCATTTGAGTCTGAGTTTGAGTAATGATGTTGGTGGTGTAGGTTTTGGATTTGGCGAGTTTTTGACCAATCACCCCGAATTAAGAGAAAATGCTTTCCGAGGAGTGGAGATTATTTGTCGGCTGGATGTTAATGAGTATCGCGGGAATAAAACCTTACAATTGGTATTAAAAGACATCCGGAGAAATCCCATCTGGGATTATAACATGGCGATGTTTTTGGTGAAATCCATTGTTCAATCAGTGAATCCTAAAGAAGAAATCAGGTTGCAGTCCTATGGAATTGACCCGGATGAATTGCGTTTGCAGCGGGAGACCGTTAAAATCGTATATCTGGCGTTGAAAAAATCGGGTGAAGTTGGGGTATCCGTTCAAATCGCAAATAACCAAAATTTATCACCATTTCATTTCTTAATGGCATGCGAAATACTTCGAGAAGCCGGATTGATTGCATATCGATTAAAGGACGGGCTGGTTTTTTCGAAAATTATAGAAACACAGGAAAAAAAGGATATTCAAAACACGCAACTAATGATAAAATTAGAAAAAATGATTTGTGATTGAAAAGGGAGATTAAGATGGATTTAAAAGAAAACATTGGTATTTACGAAGATTTTCCCAAGGAAGGTATTAGTTTTAAAGATATAAACAGTCTGATTTTAAACCCAAAGGCTTTTGCGCATGTTATTGACGAAATGACGAAGGTGGCAAAAGCTCTTGATGCAAATATAATCGTAATTCCTGAAGCCAGAGGTTATATTTTTGGTACGCCATTGGCATACTTAATTGGCGCTGGTTTGGTGCCTGTTCGAAAGCCTGGAAAATTACCAGGGGAGGTTTCATCTGAAGCTTATGATCTTGAATATGGATCAAATGTCGTCGAAATCCAAAAAAACGCCATCAAGCCGGGAGATCGGGTTATTATCGTGGATGATTTACTGGCTACTGGGGGAACAATGATGGCTGCTACTAAGTTGATCGAAAATCTTGGCGGGGAAATTTCGGGCATTATCACTTTGATTGAACTCACCGAATTGGGGGGGCGTGAGCTTCTTAAGAATTATTTTGTACACTCGATTGTGACCTACCCCTACTAAAGACTACTCATAAATAAGAGGCAGAAACGATATGGATAATGACGCAGTAAAAGGAAAAATTGACAATGTAATAAACCTGGTTAAAGCAAACAATCCAGATGCTCAAACGGAGATGATCTATAAGGCTTATGACTTGGCCAGAGAAGCCCATAAAGATCAGAAACGACTTTCTGGAGAAGACTATGTAATTCATCCGGTTTCTGTTGCTTATATTTTGGCTGAAATGCAAATGGATACGGAAACGATAGTGGCCGCTATTTTGCACGATGTTATTGAAGATACAATCTATTCATATGACTATATAAAAGAAGAATTCAATCAGAATATTGCTGATCTGGTGGAGGGTGTTACAAAAATTGGGCGGATTGGTTTTCAGTCCAAAGAAGAAAGTCAGGCAGAAAACCTCCGCAAAATGATTTTAGCCATGTCCAAAGATATTCGGGTCATTTTGATCAAGCTGGTTGACCGACTTCACAATATGCGTACATTGGAATACATGCGGGAAGCTAAACAGATTGAGAAAGCCAAAGAAACGTTGGATATCTATGCACCTTTGGCAAATCGACTGGGAATTTCGACTATCAAGTGGGAATTGGAAGATTTGGCACTAAAATATTTGGATCCGGAAGGTTACTACGATTTAGTTCAAAAAATAAAAATTAAGAAAAGCGCCCGGGAAGCCTACATTGCCGATGTAATTGAAGTGTTATCCAAGGAAATCGAAAAGGTCGGTACCCACGCTGAGATTTATGGGCGCTCTAAACATTTCTACAGTATCTACCGAAAAATGAAGAGCCAGAATCGCAGCTTTGACGAAATCTACGATTTGATTGCCGTACGGGTTATTGTCGATTCATTGAAAGATTGCTATGGGGTATTGGGTGTCGTTCATTCACAATGGACACCCATTCCAGGTCGCTTTAAAGACTATATTGCCATGCCGAAACCAAATCTCTATCAGTCCATTCATACTACGGTGATGGGACCCAAAGGCGAGCCCTTCGAAATTCAAATTCGTACCAGAGAAATGCATGAAACTGCAGAATATGGTATTGCTGCCCACTGGAAATACAAAGAAGGGCGAATGGATGCCAAGGACAATAAGTATGAGGTTCAGATGTCCTGGCTTCGTCAAATGCTTGAACTCCAGCGGGATTCTGAAGATGCCGGAGAATTGGTGGAAACCATTAAAGTTGATCTTCTTAATGAAGAGGTCTACGTTTTTTCTCCAAAAGGTGCCGTAGTTCCGCTACCGGCAGGATCATGTCCCCTGGATTTTGCTTACCGAATTCATAGTGATATCGGAAATAGCTGTGTCGGGGCTCGGGTAAATAACAAAATTGTCCCACTCAATAGTCCCTTAAAGAGTGGAGACATCGTGGAAGTCATGACTTCCAAGAATTCGAATGGCCCCAGCAGAGACTGGCTGACTTTTGTTAAGAGCCCACATGCACGCAACAAAATAAAGCAATACTTCAAAAAAGAAGAAAAAGATGAAAACATTCAAAAAGGCCGAAGTATTTTGGAGCGTGAAATCAAACGTGAGGGTTTGCAGCATTCGAATTTGTTAAATTTGAACAACCTGGAGATTTTGGCGGAAAAGTGCAGTTATAAGAGCCTCAACGATTTTTATGCGGCCATTGGTTATAATGGGATAAAAATTGGAACTGTTTTTCAAAAAATGAAGCTACTGTTTCCTAAAGAGTTTCCCGAAGAAGTTGAAGAAATTGTCTTAAAGAAACCGACCAAGGATCCCAAGAAATCCAGTAGCACAGTGATTGTTGCCGGCCATAACGAAATTGATGTTCATTTTGCTAAATGCTGCAATCCGGTGCCTGGTGACAAAATCGTTGGATATATTACAAAAGGCCGGGGAATCTCAGTCCATCGGGCAGATTGTTCCAATGTTCTTAATCTCACGGATCCCAACCGCATTGTAGAAGTCGAATGGAATAAATACAGTACTGGATCATTTACGGCAGAAATACACATAAAAGCCAAAGAATCACCGGGAACGATTATTCAAATTTCGAAAACTTTTCTGGATATGGGTATTCCAGTGACAGCTCTGAATGCGAAAAACGAAAAAAATGAATATGACTTTTTTTCGGCTACACTCGAGGTTAAAAGCCGTCGGGAATTAAATCTGCTGATAAAAAATCTCAATAAAATTAAGGAAATAACACATATATACCGAGTATAAGGAGAAGCTATGCGGGCAGTAATACAGCGGGTGACCGCTTCAGAAGTGCGGATAAACAATGAAACAGTGGCGAAAATTGCCCATGGACTTAATGTGCTTCTGGGCATTAAAGATGACGACAACGAAGCTGATATGGACTATATCATCAATAAATTGGTTAACTTGAGAATTTTTGAAGATGAAGATGGAAAAATGAATCGCTCCATTCTCGATGTTGAAGGAGAATTATTATTAATCTCACAGTTTACCCTTTACGGTGATTGTCGTAAGGGCAGAAGGCCAGGCTTTACGCGAAGTGGGCCTGTGGATGCTGCTGAAAAAAAATATGCCATTTTTGTCGATAAATTAAAATGTCAGCCAATTAAAAAAATTGAAACGGGTATTTTTCAGGCGGAAATGGAAGTATTGATTGTCAACGATGGTCCGGTTACTTTGTTGTTAGATAGTGAAAAAAATTTTTAATAGACTAATAAAGATAAGGAAACAAATATGGAAATAATCAAAAAATCCTTGGGACAAATGGGCACAAATTGTTACGTGATTTGGGATGAGAACACGCTAGAAGCTGCGGTGGTTGATCCTGGATTTGAGGATCAACAGATTGGTGATATCATTCATGACAATAAGCTCAAGGTAAGATATATTCTGCTGACCCATGGTCATTTCGATCATCTTGGTGGCGTTAATCAGATTAAGCAATTAACTGGAGCAAAGGTTCTGATTCACGAAAATGATGCTGACTGTCTCCTTGATCCAAAACGAAACCTCTCTGTATTAGCAGGCATGGCCATGGTGTTGCCTCCAGCCGATGGGTACTTATCAGAAAATCAGACAATCACATTGGGTGATATTGCTATCCGTGTAATCCATACACCAGGTCACTCAAAGGGTGGGGTCTGTTTTTTTGCAGATGGTCAACTCATTGCCGGAGATACTCTTTTTTATGCCTCGATCGGGCGAACTGATTTTGCAGACGGCGACTTAAGTGAGTTACTCAATATGATTGTGACGAAACTGTTTATCCTTGACGATGCAACCATTGTTCTACCAGGACATGGCGGGAATACAACCATTGGGTACGAAAAAATGAACAATCCTTTTTTAAAGGGGCGTTTCTAGGAGGGTTCAATGAGAGTACTTCGCTTTGATCTGGAACGGCCAGAATTAGAATATTATTTTCATGAATTATATCAGGCTTTCGATCCGGGAGTGAAAAATGTCTTGACAGGAAAAGCAGATGGTGTACTCGTTGAGAAAACCATTGGAATGCAAGTCGTGCTAACTTTGACATGGGAAGGTGGTAAATCATTAACTCGAACCTATCAATTAAATAACAGTGTCGAACCCCTTGAAAATAGCGTTTATAAGGGGTTTCTTTATGATTTTCTATCTGAATACTTTGAAAAAACGCTGCAGTGGGGAACATTAACCGGCATTAAACCAGTTAAAATGGTGCAGAAATATTACAAACAGGGTTGGACATCAACCCAAATTAGAAATAGATTCAGGGACTATTATCGTGTCAGCAATGATCGCACCGATCTTTTGCTTCAGATTGCAAAAACGCAAGACAGCTTCATTCACAGCGAACAGGTTAATGAGGCGAATCGTCGTATAAGCATATATGTAGGAATTCCTCTCTGTCCCTCTAAATGTGACTATTGTTCCTTTGTGTCCACGATTGTTGACAAAAAAGGTGAAAATTTACAGCGCTATTTTGATCATTTACTTATTGAGATTCAGAAAACTGGAGAAGTTTTAAAGGATTCCAATTTGCGAATTGACACCTTGTATATTGGTGGTGGTACGCCAACTGTGCTGAGTGCCAATCAATTGGAACGGCTGATGTCAGTGCTTGAGGATAGTTTTGATTTATCACAGCTTCGCGAATATACCCTGGAAGCAGGGCGACCCGAAACGATTAATCGGGAAAAGTTGGAAGTTGCACGCGCGCATGGAGTAGAACGGATTTGTCTAAATCCGCAGTCGATGAACCCGCAAACACTTTTTAGTATTGGAAGACCATGGGAAGAGGGACTTCTTGAACAACAGGTGAAATTAATTAAGTCGCTTGAGTTTAAAACCTTGAACATGGACTTGATTGTCGGATTGGGAAACGAAACACCAGATGATTTTTTACAATCCCTGGAAGCCGTAATCGCTCTTGATCCTCAAAACATTACAATTCACAGCCTGTCGATTAAGAAAGGTTCCCGATTAAAAGATAAAAATGGGATTGTTGTTAACGAAGGATATGGCGAAGACTTTTATCAGGCAGTAAAAAAACGCCTAGCTATGACAGGGTTCGATCCCTATTATTTGTATCGCCTAAAATATACCCGTGACAACAGCGAAAACATCGGCTATGCCAAGCCGGGACATGAAGGAATCTATAACATTCTGATGATGGCTGAATGTCAGTCTACGCTAGGTATTGGGGCCGGAGCAACAGGGAACCTTTATGATCCAGTGACCGATAATATCACAAAGGTTTTCACGGTAAAAGACGTGAAAACTTATAATGAACGGTTTGAGGAGATTGTGGAGAAAAAACTCTCAGAATACAAAAATTATATGTGTCTATTTTACTAGATTGAAATCTTCCGATGATTATGACTATAGAAAGATAAAATTCAACGTAAAATGCAACAATAATGTTGACAAAACTGATACAACTGTGTTAAAGTTTGAATGTATTTGAGACATCTAAATATAGACACTAAAGGCAAATTTGACGAAAGTTAGAGACGCAAAGCACAGAGTCTAAGGTAAGCATATTTTTGTGTATACTATGATCGTCTAGCTACCAGAGTTTTGGTAGCTTTTTTTTGTACTATATATTATTCCAAAAATGTTCTAATTTCAAAGTGAGGTTTAAAATGAGCTTATATGAAGATCTGTGTAGCAAAAAAGAGAAAGTGCTCGTTATCGGACTCGGTTATGTTGGAATACCACTAGCAATCGAATTCGCACAAAAGATAACGACAATCGGTTTTGACATTGATAAAAATAAAATTGAATTATACAAGCGGGGGATTGATTCAACTGATGAAGTTGGTAATGAAGCGATAAGTAAAACAAGCCTCATATTTACCGATGATGAAAAATCCATTGAAGAGGCAAGTTTTATCATAATTACCGTTCCTACGCCCATCTATCTTGACAAAAGACCAGATTTGAATCCCGTCATTGAAGCAAGTAAAATGGTAGGCAGACACATTAAAAAGGGATCTATAGTTGTATACGAATCAACGGTTTATCCAGGCGTGACTGAAGATATTTGCATTCCGATTTTATGCCAGGAATCGGGACTGACAATTGGAAAGGATTTTTTTGTTGGCTATTCGCCAGAACGGATTAATCCTGGAGATAAAGCCCACCGCGTCAAAAATATTCCTAAAATTGTTTCTGGAATCGATGCATATACGTGTCAAGAAATAGCGAAAGTATACAAGTTGGTCATTGAAGCAGATATTTTTGAGGCAGATTCGATTAAGGTTGCAGAAGCAGCGAAGATAGCGGAAAATGCGCAAAGAGACATTAACATCGCTTTTATGAACGAGTTGGCAATGATATTTGATCATATGAACATAAATACGAAGGAAGTCATAAATGCAATGAATACAAAGTGGAATGCATTGAATTTTCACCCAGGCCTCGTAGGCGGTCATTGCATCGGAGTAGATCCGTATTATTTTATTTATGAAGCTGAGAAATTGGGATATAGCTCTCAAATTATATCTGCAGGTCGTAAGATAAATGATGATATGAGTAAATTTCTGGTCGATATAATTATAAAACAATTAATCAGGGCGGATATAAACATCAAGACAGCAAGTGTTTATATTATGGGAATTACTTTTAAAGAAAATTGTAAAGATTTAAGAAATTCAAAAGTAATGGATATCGTCAATCAATTAAACGATTATAACATTAAACCACAAATCTGTGATCCGATTGCAGATGCAGCAGAAGTGTACAAAACTTTCAATCAGCAAATGGTTGAAATTGAAAAAGTTCACGAAGCTGATTGTATTATTTTTGCAGTCGCCCATGATCAGTTTAAAAAGCTCTCGTTAGTTGATGTCGGGAAAATGTATCAACATGTTAAAATGAAGCCGAAAGTAATTATTGATATAAAAAGTTTGTTTAATAAAAATGAGGCTGAATACCTTGGTTTTCAGTACTGGAATCTCTAAAATAGGAGTATCGGGCTTGAAAAAATTAAGAATTGCGGGTAATGGCATCAAAATTGTAGGATTAGCGCTTTTATTGATTATTTTGTTTACAACAATTTTTTATTTACTGTTTAGAAACTCAAATAATTTGATTGAAGAAATGATTGTTAACAAAATTCAGTATAATGCTTCGAAAGAAATTGATGAAGCATTGATCAAATTGAATACTGAAAAGAAAAAAGCCACTATTATTTCGGGGGTAGAAACAAATGAAAATATCATCGCATTAACATTTGACGGACTCACTGATCGCGAGACAATGAAAGAGATTTTCAAATTAATGAATGACAGTAGTTCAAAGGCAACTTTTTTTGTACCGGGTATTGAAGCGGCAGAAGACAGTGATACCGTAAAATTGATTACTGAAAATCATCAGAAATTTGGCAACTATACTTTATCTGCTTCTAAAGAAATTCTTAGTGATAGTCATGAAGAGCAAATTGAAGATTTGTGTAGAACAAATGTTATTTTAAAAACCATTTTGGGAATAAAACCGACTCTATTAAAATGTAATACTACAAACTATAATGATACAATTTTAGAATCAGCATATGCCAGTAATCTTAATCAGGTGGTAGCTGCAAATGAATATCTTAATTATCAGAGTTTTACGTCATATGAAATGACAAATAATTACATAAAGAACCTTAAAAAAGGTAGCATCGTGACCATTAAACTGGACGGTGTATTGGATGAAAATGAATACTCAGAAGCAAGTCAACCGCAACCTCCAGCTATCGATAAAACGTCAACCGATACTGGCATTCAATCTGAAGTTTTAATTGAAGAACAAAAATTGCTTCAGGTCATTGGGTGGGTTTTAAAAGCTTTAAACGAGAATAAGGTAAAAACAATCTATGTTGACGAACTCGGATTGGCTTCTATGGCTAATGGACAACCCCAGAATCAATTTTCGACGACTCAGGCGTCAGCTTTTATCGGAACAGCAATTGTAAAAAGTTCAAGCACTCTCATTTCGGACAATGGCAGTAAAATAGAAACAGAACCCATTGATTATCCTGATTTTCAAACCATGATTGAAGCTAATGATGGAAAAAAGGCCGACGTGGTCGATCACTTGTATACTTCAGAAAGAGGGGTTGTTTTTACTTTTAGAGGATTGAGTAATGATCTGGTGCTAGAAAAAGTGCTGGATCAGTTAGATATGATGGGCGATGTTAAGGCAACCTTCTTCGTTACTGCTGATGAAATTGAGAAATATCCGGAACGAGTCAGCAAAATAATAGAAAGAGGGCACGATGTCGGCAATGGCGGAGTTACTCAGGATTCACGTTTACAGAGTCTGACGACGGAAGAAATATGTAAAGAAATTTATAAATGTGACTTACTATTAAAAAGAATAGGTATCGAGACGAATAACTATATGCCGGGCTATGGCTACTCTGAAGGTAATATCAGAGAAGCTGTTTCCGCGATCAATGAAGGTGATAAAGAATTTAACTTGATTACTTATTCTGTATCGATGGTGAGAAACTCATTTGCGGGAATGAACTCACAGGAAATCCTTGAGTCATGTTTGCCTGTTCATGTCTATAAATCACTAAAACGTGGTGATATTGCCTATTTTCGTATGGATTCAACCGTTTTTGGTGAAAATGATGATATGATTCCTCAGCTGGTTGATCAGCTTGCAGCAAAATATGTCTTTAATGGGTACGTTGCGGTTTGTATCGAAAGTACTGAAGATGAGTCAATTTATGAAACAATTCAGATTCCGCTGGACTTTAAGATTTTGCCATTAACGCAGATGATCAATACATATGAAAATGCTGACTCCGGACAACTTGGTTTGTATGCGATTCAGGAACCGAGTGACGAAGTTGAAACAGACAAGGTCAGTCAAGAAATTGCAACAAAAATGATTTATTCTGATTACATTGGAAACCCAAGTGTGTCTGGTTCAAATCTCAAGGGATTCACCGATACAACTGGCATTGATATCAGTGGCAAAGTTGATACCGATGGAAAAAATGTTGTATTCCTGACATTTGATGACTGGGGAGGCGATCCAGTGGTGATGTCCATTCTGGATGTCCTGGAAAAACATCAGGTTGAGGCTTCGTTCTTTATTATTGCCAAAAATGTTGATGTTGATCAGGAACAATTACCAGAGGATGAACAAATAAGTCCCAATCCCAATCTACTTCGCGAAATGGCGCTTCGTGGACATGATATTGGCAGCCACAATTATTTCCACATGGAGATCGATATTGATGATGATAGCAACGAAAAGGAAGCGCTTCAGACGGAGTTAGTTAAAAGTAATCAGGCTTTATCCAGAATAGTCGGTGATGTTACCAAGGATGATTTATTCTTTAGACCGCCTACCCTAGCCGTTTCCAAAGCGGGGTTGCAAACAGTATTTGAATGTGGCTTTCAAAAGAGTATTAGCGGCGATTTCTCGGTTCACGACTATGATTGTACTAGTCCTGAAGAAGTATATAATACGCTGGTATATGGGAATGGAACCTATAATATCGAAGCTGGAAGCATTGCGGTGCTTCATATAAATGATCAGAGTGGTTTTACGGCAGAAGGACTTGACTTGTTTTTGACGGAAAATGAACAGAAGCCTGAGAATGAACGGTACACATTTGCTAAATTGAGTGATTACCTGAGTAATAAATAGGTGTATGTTTTACGGAAGTGCGTTAGAAAATAATCAGAAATGAGATTGTTTAAATGATTTTTCAAAAAAAAGACCAGAAGAAAAAACGTAACTATGTTGATATCTTGACCCATGAAAACGGCGATAGACGATTACTATCAAATGTACCTGATGTTGAAGCAGTTCGAAACAACGTTGATCGTCGAGGAGAAAAAATATTTGGCGACGGCAAGGATATTCAATTGCTTTATGAAGGGAAAAAAGGTGGTACTCGTTACCAGGTGGATTTTAAAGCGGTGTTGATTTGCGTTAAAAATAACCTCAAAAAAACTATTCACTGTCAGGTAAAAGACATTTCAACAACAGGCTTGTCGGTGTTACTTTCAACAGAAGAGAGTAAACTCATAAAGGAGGCTGAGTATTATTCTTTAAAGTTTGAGATTTTGCCTGGGTCAATGCCCGAAGGCTACGAAATGAAAGTAAATATCAAGGCGAAAACTGTTAGAAAGCGTGTGCTTGATCAAGAGAATGCTGTTCTATGCGGGATGGAATTTGAAATTACCCTTGCCGAATATGCCAGTAAAAAGAAAGATCGTTATTCATTAGTCGTTGCAAGTGCATTGTTGTTGACCGTGACTCTTATTATTGTATTGATGCGTGCGGAGAGTGTGATCTATTTTAAATTTAATAAATCACTGTATCTTTATAGCATCATCGCAGCCGTTTTTTTGCTAAGTCGATATTTTTTTGGGATATTATACAAGCAAGTCCCTATAAGTCCTGATTTTACACCCGGAGTCACCATAATTGTGCCTTGTTTCAATGAAGAGAAGTGGATTCAGAGATGTATATTGAGTTGTATTAATCAAGATTATCCAGCTGATAAACTTGAAGTAATTATTGTTGATGATTGCTCGAATGATCGATCAGTCGAAAAAATACATGAAATTGTTGAACTTTTATATCAGGAAGCAAATCGTTACAAAACGAAAGAACGTTTACAGTATGTTGTACAAAAAGAGAATAAGGGTAAAAGAGATGCGTTGGCCTTAGGCGCTGAACTAGCTCAACATGAATTGCTGGTTTTTGTTGATTCAGATAGCTTTCTTGAGCCGTTTGCAATACGGAATATCGTACAGCCCTTTCAAGATCCCAAGATGGGTGGTGTCGCAGGGAGAACCGATGTTGCCAATACTTTTACCAATGAGCTGACAAAAATGCAGGCAGTACGATATTATATTTCTTTCAGAATTATGAAAGCAGCAGAAGCGTATTTTGATGCGGTTACATGTTTGTCGGGTCCTTTATCCTGTTATCGAAAAAAGATCGTCCTAGATAATAAAGATGAATGGCTTAATCAGACTTTCTTTGGGCAGAAAGCGACTTTTGGAGATGACCGAAGCATGACAAATTTTGTATTACAGCATCATCGGACTGGTTATCAGGACAGTGCTGTTTGTTCTACGATTGTTCCGAATCAGTATAATGTTTTTCTCAAACAACAGATGCGTTGGAAACGGTCGTGGTTACGAGAGTCACTGATTGCGGGATCTTTTATCTGGAAAAAAGAGCCGTTTATGTCGGTATTCTTTTACATGGGTCTGATAGTACCCATTGCGGCACCTATCGTTGTTATTTATAACCTGATATATATACCCATCGTCTTACGGGTATTTCCGACAACATTTTTTGTGGGGCTATTGATGATGGCTATGCTTATGAGTCTGATGCAGTTGTTTATGAGAAAAAGTACGACGTGGATATTTGGCCTGTTATTCTGCCTGTATTATGAAGTTGTGTTACTTTGGCAGATGCCAATTGCCTGGGTTACATTCTGGAAATCGACTTGGGGAACACGAATGACTCCTCAAGATATTGAAGAACAGCGAAAAAAAGATGAACAAAGAGAAAAACGGGAAGCAAAAAAATTTACAGAAGAATTTTCTGATAATTAGTTAAACTTAAAGAAGATTGGTCAGGATCAAAATGAAAAATGATAAATTTTTGCAAAATAAGGATCGTAAAAAAATTCTGCGAAGTATTGTACAGATAATCGTACTAATCTCTGTGTTATTACTGATTGTTAACGCGACTTTTAATTTAAAAAAATACAATCAAAATCTGGCCAAACAAACAAATGTTGATAATGGCTTTATTGCCATTTCATATTTTGGAGTCGATCAGACCGGTGACGATACCTTAATTGGAACGGAACGACTAAATGAACAGCTTAGATCTCTTTATGAATCGGGTTATGTTACTATTACGCAACAGGACATTGTCGATTATTACGCTGGTGTTAAAGATTTGCCGGATAAATCGCTGTTTCTAATTTTTGAAGATGGTCGGCGGGACACGGCAATATTTGCACAGGAAATCATGGAGCGCTATAATTTTAAGGCAACAATGCTCACATATGCGGACAAATTTGATAAAAACGATCCTAAATTTCTATCACCGGAAGATTTAATCCAGTTAGAAAAGAGCACCTTTTGGGAACTGGGAACAAACGGTTATCGACTCGAATATATCAATGTTTTTGATCGCTATAAGAATTTTCTTGGGCACATTGATACACTGAAATTTGCAGGAGTTGCGAGCTATCTTGGCAGAGACTATAACCATTATTTGATGGACTATATTCGTGATGAATACGGAATCCCGACTGAATCATACGACGAGATGACCGTGCGAATTAATGAAGATTACGATTTAATGAAAGCTATTTATTCAGAAGAAATAAATAAGCTACCAAAACTTTATATCCTGATGCACTCAAATACTGGTCAGTTTGCAACCAATAATAAGGTCAGTGAAATCAATGAACAGCGGATTAAAGATTTATTCGAAATTAATTTTAATCGAGAGGGTAATGCGGAAAATAATCATAATTCAACCGTCTATGACCTGTCTCGACTCCAACCGCAATCTTACTGGTCAGCCAATCATCTTTTGATGAAAATTCAGGCCGATACCAACCAGAACGTCAAATTTGTTTCAGGTAATACTAAGCAGAAATCTAAATGGGAGACAATAACGGGGGAGAGTGAATTCAAAGGTGAGCAGATTATTCTCACTTCTTTACCAGAAGGAACCGGCTTAGTTCAGTTAAAAGATCATGTATCTTTGAAAAACTTTGATCTTTCAATGAGCTTGAAAGGGAATAAATACGGTGTTCAAAAGGCTTTGCTAAGGTCAGCTGCAGACATGAGTAACAATTTATCTGTAGAAGTTGCGAATAATCAAGTGATCGTAAAAGAAAAAGAAAATGGAGTTGAGGTCGTATTATCCGTTACAGATCTCAACTCAGTCGATGGATTCGAAGTCAAGTCAATTGATCAGGATAAAAAGAATGCCGAAATTGCAGAACTTAAAACCAATATTCAATATGCTAAGAGTATTGAGGAAGCCTCGATGCTGACAAATAGCTTAAACCAAAAGCTTCAGGAAGATGCTAAATCGATTGATGACGGTTCGCAGCTTTATGCACCTACGATTGACATCCGTGAAAGTGGGAATCGCTTTCTAGAGATTTCTTTATATGAAGACAGCCTGTCTATCAGGGTTGACAACAAACTGATCGTTGATCGATTAACGGTAAAGAATACTGCTGAAGGAGCAGTATTCCTGGAGTCGGCATGGGGAGGATATGGTTACAGCCAGAGAAATTTGACAGATGATGTTTATGACGGTGTGTTTGAAAAAATTGTTATCACCGAAAACAATTCGGTTTTTAGCGAAGAAAGTGGAACCGTCATCTATGATAATTGCCTACATGGCAGAGAACTATTTTTTTTCAGGATCAAAGAGATTTGGAAAAACACATTAAACTGGTTCATCAAAACACTTTAAATACAGGAGCTACTAGTGAATAGTCGATTTTATATCTTAATGGGAACAATTATTTTAATGCCGATACTCATTTTAGCGTGTAATAAGGCGGAAATTAATCCGGTTAAAGCACAGAAAGAGTTAACGACAGAAAATGAAAATAATCAGAATAATAACACTTTATTGGCATGGACTGTGTATTGGGACACTGAAGGTGGACGGGAAGAACTGTTAAACATCGAAAAGCTAAATGAAGTATCTTTTTTTGCAGCGTACTTTAATGAAGAAAATCAAATCATCATGCCATCGAAAATTGAAGAGTTGCACAAGCAGATGCTTTCAGATGCGAATTATGGTGAGCGTACCGAATATCTTACAATTGTCAATGATAAAGTATTTTCAAATGGCAGTTCTTCATTAAAGGACCAGGAATTACTGGAAGCCTTATTTCAAAACGAGATAGTCAGGAAAAAACATATTGATGAGTTGATCAGTTTGGCAAAATCTAATGGGTACGAAGGTTTAGAAATTGACTATGAACGGATTAGATCAAATGATGAGTTGTGGAATTTGTTTTTGACTTTTACTGAAGAACTATGGGCTGTTTGTGAAGTTGAAGAAATCAAACTGAGAATTGTCTTGGAACCATCAACACCCTTTGAAAAAATTGCGTTTCCTGAAGGTCCGGAATATGTAATGATGTGTTACAATTTATATGGATCTCATAGTGAACCGGGTCCGAAGGCAGATTATCAATTTCTTGAGCAGTTAATTAAGAAAATGGAAGACGTACCCGGTAAAAAGAGTTATGCACTGGCTACCGGTGGGTTTGATTGGCGTTCAGATGATGAAGTTACCGCATTAACAGAAAAACAGGCACTAACCTTACTTGTAGAATCAGGGAAAAGTGCAGAACGTGATGAAAAGAGTGGCAGTTTATATTTTAGTTATGAGGATCTAAACAAGGTTCAACATCAAATTTGGTTTGCTGATGCCACCACACTCAAAGGGTGGATTGACGTAATTAATGCAAGTGGTGAGGATAGTATATCAATCTGGAGATTAGGTGGAAATGTTAGTTTAGACTCTTTATGATAATTCTTGACATCTTCACAACTTCTTCATTATAATATAAAGGTTAAGAAGATAAATAATCACTAGATACATTGGAGGTAGAATGAATACTTTTTATAGAAATACCATGTGTGGGGAACTGACAGCAAAAAATGACGGGCAGGTTGTTGAACTGGCAGGCTGGGTCGATAATCGGAGAAACCTTGGCGGAGTTCTTTTTATTGATTTAAGAGATCGTTCAGGCAAGATCCAACTTGTGGTTAATGAAGAACGCCCGGAAGCATTTGAAATTGCCGAAAAAGTGAGAAATGAATATGTTTTGTCGATTAAAGGAACAGTTGTCTTAAGAAGCCTGGAAAATGTGAATCCGAACATTCCCACCGGTGAAATTGAAGTTGAGATCGATGAACTAAAAATTCTGGATTCATCTGAAACACCACCGATTTATATTGAGGATAATGACCAAACTAATGAAGCGGTGCGCTTAAAATACCGTTATCTGGATTTAAGAAAACCGAAATATCAAAGGATCTTAAGAATTCGACATCAAACGGCGGCTATTGCCAGAAACTTTTTAAATGAGCAAGGATTTCTGGAAGTTGAGACTCCAATGCTGGCAAAACCAACGCCAGAAGGTGCCAGAGATTTTCTGGTACCATCCCGGGTTCAAAAAGGTAAGTTTTTTGGTCTGCCCCAGTCACCGCAGTTGTATAAACAGATTTTAATGATTTCAGGAGTTGATCGCTATTATCAAGTCGCAAAATGTTTCAGAGATGAAGATTTAAGACAGGATCGTCAACCAGAGTTTACTCAAATCGATATGGAGATGTCGTTTATTGATAAAGATGACATCATCAAAATTAATGAAAACATGATTGCTAAAATCATGAAGGAAGTCAAAGGTGTTGATGTAAAAACACCAATGGTTCGAATGACCTATCAGGAAGCGATGGATCAATATGGTTCGGACAAACCAGATACCCGATTTGATTTGAAACTGATTGATTTATCTGATATTGTCGAAAACTCAGAATTTAAGGTCTTTTCTGGCGCTGTTAAAAAAGGTGGTAGTGTACGTGCTATTAATGCCAAAGGTGCACAGGACAAATTAAGCAAAAAAGCGATTAAAGGGTTGGAAAACTTTGCGAAAATTTACAAAGCGAAGGGGCTTGCCTGGATTGATGTTTCAGAAAATGAAATGAAATCGCCAATCCTGAAATTTATTTCAAAAGAAGAAAGAGAAGCGATCTTTAAAAAAACCGATGCGGAACCAGGTGATTTAGTTTTCATTATCGCCGATAGTGATGAAATAGTGTATAATGCTTTAGGTCAATTGCGATTGGAGTTGGCCCGTAAATTAGAATATGATTTAAAGGATCAGTACAATTTTCTGTGGGTAACAGATTTTCCATTACTTGAATATGATACCGAAGCCGGACGTTATTCAGCAAAACACCATCCATTTACCATGCCTTTAGAAGAGGATTTGCAATATCTGGAAACAGATCTGTCGAAAGTTCGAGCAGATGCTTATGATATGGTGGTTAACGGTGTCGAATTAGGTGGTGGTAGCATTCGTATTCATAACCAGGATATTCAGGAAAAAGTATTCACGGCGTTGGGCTTTACTCAGGAATCAGCATGGGAGCAATTTGGCTTTCTGCTGGAAGCCCTTAAATATGGAACACCACCACATGGCGGGCTGGCCTTTGGTTTAGATCGTCTGGTCATGCTATTGACTGACAATGATAATATCCGTGATGTTATTGCTTTCCCAAAAACTCAAAATCATGGTTGTTTGATGATGGATGCACCAGCAAGTGCGAGTCTCGATCAACTCATCGATTTGGGTATCTCTGTGGATGAATTGTAATGAAAGAAATAGGAACAATTAGATCACTTCGGGGAAATAATGCAGAAGTTGAAATAAAACGGAATTCAGCTTGTGGTGACTGTGGTGCCTGTCACATCAGCAAAGATCAGTCAGTAATGCTAACGACTGCCAAGAATTCAATCAAAGCCAAAATCGGTGAAACGGTAGAAGTTGAAATGCAATTTGCGAATGTCTTTGTTGCTGCATTTATCATGTATGGGATACCTCTCGTTGCTTTTATCTTAGGAAGCAGTATGACGTATTATTTGATCGGTAGCTTAAAATTGGGATGGGATCAGGTGTTGTCTTCGTTTTTTGTTGGAGTCTGTTTAACGGCTATTTCCTATTTGGTGATACGTCACGTTGATCGACGAGGCCGATTCAACAGTAAATATCAACCGATAATCGTTGCGGTTGTCGATAATGATGAGAAAATATCAACACCAATGGAAAAGCGAATGGGCAATTAATTATTATGAGGTATCTGTGTTTTTTAACGCAGATACCTTAAATTATGATGGATTTTTGTTGGTTTAAACAAATTAAATTAAAAAAAGCTTGATTAATCCCTTGTGATTCATTATAATGTATTTACTGTCTGGGTGTAGCGCAGCTTGGTAGCGCGCTTGACTGGGGGTCAAGAGGCCGGAGGTTCAAATCCTCTCACTCAGACCATTTTTTATTAAGGTGAAAATATGGGTCAAATTAAAAGAAAAAATAATAGACGAGTCAATTCTTTAAGAAAAATTGTTGTTGGCATCGTTTTTTTTTTATTGTAGCAATTATTATTATTTCCAGTTACCGGGGTAATATGAGCATGCTGCTCGAAAAAAAAGAGTATACTGAATCGTATAAAACTGAAATGTACTTTTTCAAAGACATTGATTATCGAGTGATCGATGATTTCCAGGCCAGTGATTTATCGCTGATGGAAGGGGAAAAAGCCAATGGTTACAAACCGTTGACAAATACACCGAAGGTTATAAATACTGAATATTTAAATCAACAAATTGCTGTGATTGACACGATCATTAAAGAAGAGTATTATAACAACTGGAACCGAATTGTGGGTGATATGGTTACGAATTATCAAGGTATTTCAAGCATTACCAACCAGATCGGGGAAACAGAGCGGGAACGAAAAAAGTTTTTGATTGAATCAGTGCAATACATGGGGCTAGATTTAGCAGCCCTTCAACAAAAACGACAAACACTGGTTGGCCTGCTTGGTGGTCAGCCGAGAAACATTGCCTTAAATGAGCTTGGACTGCTTTCAAGTGGCTATGTATATACATCGATACAACCAGTTGAAAAAGCTTTGAGTGAAAGTATGCTTCCCTATATTAACACCACTTTTTTAAAGACCGCCAGTAAAGTTGATCAACAATCCGAAGGGCTTTTAAAGGTTGTTAACAATGATCACATCTATGTCGCATTTTCCTTGCCGAGTGACATGGCCATTATGGGCGAAACTGAGGTTGAGGCATTAAAGACTGAATTAATGGGGACTGCAGATAGTGGGATTAATCAGGATTATTATGAGTTTTTAATCAAGCGAGTCGATCAGCTTTATTATTTTCCCAAATTGCGATTTAAATTTGATGATCAGGTATATTCTGGTTATTTTGTTGATGTAATTGATGAAGGCAGCCAGAAGATAGTTGTACTGATGCTCAAAGATTACGTCAATGATTTTGCAAAAGTTGTTATTGGTAAATCTGACATTTATATTCAGGACTACAGTGCCTATGAAATACCTAAAAGTGCAGTATACACAATTGGAGATGAGACTTTGATCGACACCGTAACAAAAGGTTATTTTAGTGATTCGTTTCCGGTTGTTGTGGAAAAATATAATAATGGCGATGCTGTTTTAAAAGCAGATGAGAACCCGAATTTAAGCAGTGGTATGCGGATTAGTATTTATCCTTAAGGATGTGAAGCAAAGTGATTTCAGAAAATATAAAACGAATCAAATCAGAAATACCTGAAGATGTTACGCTTGTTGCGGTGACAAAATATCAAAGTCTGGAAGCAACACAAGCGGTCTTAGAAGCTGGCGTTTTTGACCTTGGCGAAAGTAAGGTTCAGGATTTTCTTAAGAAATACGAGGTTCTGGGTGATCAGCCTCGGTGGCATTTTATCGGACATTTACAAAAGAATAAGGTAAAATACTTAATTGGTAAAACCTTTCTGATTCATTCAGTCGATTCAATCGAGTTGATGGACGTTATTGAAAAGGAAGGAAAAAAACAGGGAGTAGTTACCGATGTTTTACTCCAGTTAAATTTAGCGCGAGAAGACAGTAAATCTGGAATTCTTGAAGAAGATCTGAAAACGGTAATGAATGAGTTGGCCGGATATCAGTTTGTACGGGTTAAAGGTTTGATGGCGATTGGTCCGTTAACCCAAAATAATGACAAAATACGTGAGATTTTTGTGGATTTAAAAAAAATTTATGATAGAATAAAAGAGGAATCTGTGGGTGAGGTTGTTCAAATGAATTATCTTTCCATGGGTATGACTGATGATTATACCATTGCAATAGAAGAGGGCTCCAATATGATTAGAGTTGGACGCAAAATATTTAGTTAGGAGAGATACAATGGCAGCAGAAAAATTTAAGGATAAAATTATTAAGGTTTTTGGTATGGAAGTAGATAATGAGGATGGTTACGACGAAATTTACGAGGAAGATGTATATGATGACGACGTTGAAGATACAAAAAGTGCCTTTTCAGCGCCTAAAGCAAAAAAAACAACAACGTCAAGACGAAGTGAACTATCCCTTGATGACGGTCCAGAAGTCTTAGTGTTGGAACCTGAAGTTTTTAAAGATGCACCAAGTATCTGTAATAAAATAAGAAATAACAAAACAGTAGTATTGAATTTAAAAAACACTGATTATGAAAATGGTCGTAAGATTTTTGATTTTTTAAGTGGTGCATTATTTGCACTCGATGGTTCTATTAACAAAATTGCAGACAATGTATTTATTTTAGCTCCAAAAGCAGTGGCGGTGTTGACTAATCCACAGCATGATGATTTGGATTTCAATGCGCCGATTTTAGAGTGGGATGAGGACATGGAATAGATCGTTATGATCCAGGGAATTCTCATTCAAGCCGGTAATCTATTATTTGAATTGATCACACTATTAATTTTTATCAACATTATATTTAGTTGGGTGAGACCCAATCCAGATAATATTTTTGTAAAGACGATTTATGGTTTAACAGAGCCCATTTTATCACCATTGCGTCGATTTACAATCATTGGACCACTGGATTTATCTGCTTTTGCGGCAATACTATTAATGCAGATAGTATTGTTTCCACTTTATAAAATGATTGTCATGTTAATATTCTAGAGTTATATTCAGGTAATAAGGTTAAGGGGACGTCTAATGACAGAAAAAAAAGAAAGTTTTTTATTATCACGTATTGCTGATGCGTGTTGTAAAAATTTCGAACCCCGATTCTTTGATTTTTATGATGAAGTGTTTCAACAAAAAATAGCGGACACCATTAAGCATAATGGTGTCCCTTATCTATTTTTTGGAGGACACCCGGATGCTGAGCGCAAAATGTTATGCATTTATCCGGATTATCTATCTTCAGAGGATCTGGAATGGCCTATCTTCGCCATTGAATTCGAAGAAGTGATACCAATTGATCACCGCAATGTCTTGGGGGAACTCATGCATTTGGGAATAACCAGGGAAAGTATTGGTGATATTGATGTTGGTGAGAAAAAAACACAAATTATTTTGCATCAGCGACTACAGGAGTTCATGTGGATCAATTTCAATCAGATTAAAGGACGTAAGATACGAACGAAAATAAAGACTGGTGAGCAAATCGAAAGCTTTGAAAAGAACTACAAACGCATATCTGTGGTGGTTGCATCGAACCGAATGGATGGGATTATTAATAAAATATGGGGTTTTTCCAGACAGAATAGTCTTGTTTTAATCAAACAGGGTAAGCTGCGTGTGAACTACGTGGAGATCTATAAAAATGATTTTCGGCTAAAATCTGGTGATGTTCTGTCGCTAAGAGGTAAAGGAAAGGCTAAAATCATCAGTATGGATGAGCGGACAAAAAAAGGTAATATCCGTTTAGAAGTGGATCGATATATATAAATTGTGGAGGGTATTATGACAAAAGAACATAATGAGTATATTGTGCCAGAAGAAACCGATCAGCGACTGGATTATTTTTGTTGTACGTTGTCCAGTGATTATTCAAGAGAATATATTAAACGATTGATTACGGCAGGGGATGTTTTGGTCAATGGGCAAAAAAAGAAAGCCAGCTATCATGTTAAAGCAGGTGAGATCATCACCTTGATGATTCCCGAGCCAGTTGGCTGTCATATGCAAGCAGAAGATATTCCGCTTGCCATTATCTATGAAGATGAGGATGTATTGGTAGTAAATAAGCCCCAGGGGATGGTTGTTCACCCAGCCCCTGGCAATAGTAGCGGTACGCTAGTAAATGGATTGTTATTTCATACTGAAAATTTATCAAAGATTAACGGGGTGATGCGTCCGGGAATCGTTCACCGGATTGACAAAGATACATCTGGGCTATTGATGATTGCGAAAAATAATGAGACACATCGAAATTTATCTGAACAACTCAAGGAGCATACTATTCTCAGACGATATTATGGTCTGGTTAAAGGAAATGTCAAACCTGATCGAGGAACGGTGGATATGCCCATAGGCAGACATGAGCAACTTCGCATAAAAATGGCGGTAGTGGAAAAAAATTCGAAGAATGCGATTACTCATTTTGAAGTGATAAAACGCTATGCCCAGTACACCCTTCTCCGTTTTGAACTGGAAACCGGGCGAACACACCAAATTCGGGTGCACATGGAAAAAATTGGTCATCCATTGGCGGGAGATCCATTGTATGGGAAAGGAGACAAAAATAATCCGTTTAAAACTGAAGGGCAATGTCTCCACGCCCATACATTAGGTTTTATACATCCGAAAACGAATGAACGCTTGGTTTTCAGTGCACCAGTTCCGCCAGCGTTTAAAGAAATCCTAAAAAAGCTGAAACAGGTTTAATCGGCATCAGTGATGACTTCCATCGACTCAACGCCATCCTGAGTGGGGGTTACATACATGGTATTTTGATTGGTAAAAATAACCATACCCGGTTTTGCCTTACTGGGCTTTTTTAGGTATTTAAATTCAAGATAATCAACAGGAACATTACTTGAACCTCTTGATTTACTATACCAGGCAGCCAAATTACCAGCTTCAAGTAACGTTTTCTCAGTGATGAAGCGGCCACCAGCAACAATCAGTACATGGGAACCAGGGGCATCTTTGACATGGAGCCAGCAGTCTTCACTTTTCCCCATTTTAGTGGATATGAAGTCATTCTGATAATTATTCTTGCCGACAAAAATATGGAAACCTTCAGATGAAAGATAGTGTAAGGGTTTAGAAGGTAGCTGTTTCTTTTTATCTTCTTTGGAGATCGCTTTCTTATTAAATTCAGAGTGGAGAAATTCATGACGGATTTCATCCAATTCAGCTAATTCAGTAGACTGATCCAAACTGTTAACGAGGCTTTCTAAATAGTAGATTTTTTCTTCTGTTTCCAGTATATAGCTGGCCAAATGTTTAAGTGCTGTTTTACTTTTATTGTATTTTTTATAGTAGTGTTGGGCATTCTGCGCGGGTGTACGATTGACTTTCAAGGGAATATCAATGGTCTGACAGTCAGGATCGTAGTAGTTGACGAGGGATGCTACTTCCTGGCCTTTTTCGATGGCATAAATATTGGCGGTGATCAAATCGCCATATAGTTTGAATTTTTCGTTTTTATGAGATGCATCAACATCTTGTTGAAGGTTGTCAAGCTTTTTAATGTTTTTTCTAACCAGAATATCCAGTTGCTGGCGTAGATTGGCTGCCCGGGTTTTAAAGCGGAGGGCTTTGTCCCGCATAAAATAATATGCTTCGAGCATCTCTGAAATGGACGGATATGCTTCGTAGCGATGCTCAGATCGTAGATAGTGAAGGTCAACAGTTGAAAAATCCACCATTTTACGTCCAAGGTAAATAATGACTGATTCAGATTTTTGTCCGATCTCCTTGATGATTTGAGTGAACGCTTCACACAGAAATTGCTTTTGTTTTTTGGAGAGATCAGACACACTGGCTTGAGGATCAATACCGCTTCTGAAAGCAATTTCTCGACTAATGTTGGGGCTGATGCCAAGTAAAGCCTGAACAAAGAATTTTTCCACTGAAGAATCACTATAATTGCTCATCAATTCAATCAAATGGTTTGCGTCAAGATTAAAAAAGTTGAGACGGTTATTTTCAGGAGGGGAAACGTAATCACGACCAGGAAGAATTTGGCGGTAGCGACTGGAAGTTGAACCGACTTTTTTTAATGAATCCAGAATCTTCATCGATTCATCAACCAGGATAATATTACTGTTTCGTCCCATTATTTCAACAAGAAGTTTGCGAATAACAATTTCATTAAAATCATTTTTTGATGTGACTGAAATTTCCATGATTCGGTCAGTTTCATGTTGTGTTATATCAATAATCGTCCCATTGAGAAGATATTTTCTTAATACCATGCAGAAACTGGGCGCTGCACTTGGATTTTCTTTAATCTTTTCAGTCATGTATACTCGCGGGTTGCTCGCATTTGCAGAAAGTAAGAGATGTTTTTTTTGATTTCCCAGGTTGACTAAAAGTCGAATTTCATCAATTTCGGGTTGGTAGATTTTTCGTATACGACCTCCAATTAAGAGGGGTTTAAATTCTTTGATTAAGTGATATAGGGTAACGCCATCATAAGCCATAAAATGCTCCTTTCAAATCGTCAGTTCAATATAATATGATTTTATCATGTTCTTCAAGGATGATAAAGGTTTTTGAAAAACTATGACCAAGAAATTATTAAGATAAGTAGTAATAATATCAATAAAGTGTTTAATAAGTAGGGACTCGTTGACTTTTTTATCAAAATTCGATATAGTGTATAAATTAGGTAACTATGAGTCGTGCTCCAAAATGTGATAGTATCTAATAATCTTGCAGGATCAAATGAAAACCAATTACAAAAAGTTGTGGCCTGGCATTTCGATTAACTGTCATGTGAAATTTGCCGGGTGGATTAAATGGAAATGGAGAAACATCATGAAAAGTATGACGGGCTTTGGGCGGAAAGATTATCGCGATGAGGAAATCGATTGTTCAATAGAGATCAAAACAATTAACCATCGCTTTAGAGATTTTTTTATAAAAATTCCAAAAACCCTCAATCCAATCGAAGAAAAAATCAGAAATACTGTTTCACAAAGCATTGCAAGAGGGCGAATTGAGATATTTATAAAATATTCGGAATTGGGCACAAAAAATCGTCGGATCGTTTTCAATCGCGATTTAGCCCAAAACTATATTTCGGTACTTAATGAAATTCGCAGACTTGATTCAATGATTGGGGATGATCTGAGTTTGTCTTTGATTTCAAAGTTTCCGGATGTCATTATGGTTGAAGAAGACATTGATGATTATGAAAGTATCTGGGCAAAAATCCAACCGGTTTTAGCAAAAACATTGGAAGAAGTTGAAGCTAGCCGAAAACGTGAAGGGAATGCATTAAAAGTCGATGTAGTCAACCGTTGCTGTATTGTTCGAAATTATGTCGAAAGTATTCGAGAAAAAAGTCCGGATATGCTGGAACGATATAAAAATGAACTTCGAGAGAAAATTTCCGCCTATGTTGAGTCGGTGGAAATAGATGAAAAACGTTTATTGACTGAGGTCGCTCTAATGACGGATAAATTGAATATTGATGAGGAGTTAACCCGACTGCAAAGCCATCTAGATCGATTAGAAGGAATGGTTGAAGAAACCGAACCGGTAGGTAGAAAACTGGATTTTTTGATTCAGGAAGTAAATCGGGAAATCAATACCATTGGTTCAAAAGCCAGCGACTTAGCCATTGCTAATATTGTAGTTGATGTTAAGAGCGAGATTGAAAAAATAAGAGAACAAATACAAAATATTGAGTAGGGGTGTTAAATAAATCTATGAGTGATTGTCCAGTAATAAACAAAGAATTAAAAGAAAAACAATTAAACGAGCCGTTTTTCGAGCGAGAAAAAGGGATTCTCATTGTTATATCAGGACCATCCTGTGCCGGCAAGGGAAGTGTTTGTAAAATTATTTGTCGAAAAAACCCGGATCTTCGACTGTCAATTTCTGAAACAACGCGTCAGCCCAGAAATAATGAGAAGCATGGGCGGGAGTACTTTTATATCTCCAAAGAAAGCTTTGAAGAAAGAATAAAAAAGGGACAATACCTTGAATATGCAACAGTTTATGAAAACTACTATGGAACACCAAAAGACTACGTAGAAAACTTATTGGAATCCGGCTTTGATGTTATTCTGGAAATTGATATTCAGGGTGCTGCAAAGGTGCGAACCAACTATAAAGAAGGAATTTATATTTTTATCGTACCGCCATCCATGCAAGAACTTAGACGTCGCATCGAAGAACGGGGAACAGAAAGCAAAGAACAAATGGAAATGCGTTTGAATTGTGCATATGAAGAAATGAAAAATGCGGATGACTATAGTTATATTGTCATAAATGATGATTTAAATGACGCCGCTCAGCGGGTGCAAAGTATTATTACGGCTGAAAAATGCCGAACGGAACGATTAAAAAATAAAATTGAAGATATACTTGGGAGGTAACAATGCGATATCCAGCATTAAATGATTTGATTAGCAAGGCAGAAAATAAATATTCTCTGGTTTTGGCAACGGCAAAAAGAGCAAGAGAAATTGTGGATGGAGACGAACCACTGGTAAAAATTAAAATTGATAATCCGGTAACAATTGCGACAAACGAAATTGCAGAAGAAATGATCCACTGTGTACATAAGATTGCCGAACCTGATTCTATGCAACATTTTGAGATGACTAACGAAGCACATTCAACTTTATTAAAAAGTGGCGAAACGGAAGAGATGCCAACAATGATCGAATAGGATTCCAACTGTGAAAATAGCCGAAATTTTTTTAAATCAGACAAACAAACGACTCGATCATTCTTATGACTATTGTATTGCAGATCATATGGAATCAGTTACACAGGTAGGGATTCGGGTGGTTGTTCAGTTTGGTATCGGAAATCGGCGGGTTGAAGGTTTTATCACAAAAATCAAAGAAACAACAGATTACTCCGGAAAAATCAAAGAAATTATAGAAAATATTGACATGGAGCCAATATTAAATAGAGAACAAATAGAATTGTGTCTTTGGATGAAGACTGTCTATTGTTCTTTATTTTATGAGGCCCTTTCGTATTTTACGATGGCAGTTCAGATCAAGCAAGAAATAAATTACTACCGGAATGATGAAAAACTTGACTTGGATTTGAAGCAAAACTGGTTTATTGAGCATTATTTTGACGATGCGAATGAAGTCCTCCCATTAAAGAAAGTTAAGCCTGAAGATCGCATTATTTTAGCAGAATTGCTTAAAAAAAGGGTTGTGTATGCAAAAAAAAGTTGGAAACTAATAACTGACCCAGAGAGCAAAGAAACGTCAATCCAATCAAGCTATCATCTTACTGTCCTGGGGCGGGAGGCTTTCAAGCAGGATAAACGAATTGGAAAAAAGCAGCGCGAGTTAATGGCGTGCTTGCTCCGTAGCGATATGATGGATGCGGATTTAAAAATAATTGCAGCCCAATATAAAAAAAGTCTCGATCCTTTAATAAAGAAAGGATTTGTTCATGTTAATAAGATTTCGTCACAAACGAAACCGTGTAATCTGCGTGATGTATCACATGAAAATCAGTCAGTTATCTTAACACAGAGTGAACAGAACAATTACAACCAATACCAGAGATTAACAAAACAAACTTCCGGGGTTTTTTTTCATATTTTTGACGCAGTAAGTAAATATCGTTTGTTTTTCAAGGCAATCGAAGACCAATTAAAAGCGAATCGATCATCGGTTGTCATCTTTCCAGAAATCAATATGACATTTCAAAGAATGGAAATGTTTTACAAATACTTTGGAAACAAGGTTGGCGTTTTTCACGGGCAGCTCAGCCCGAAGCAACGAAATGAATTGTATCTGCGGATTCGATCAGGGGAAATAAAGGTGATAATTGGCGTTCGTTCAGCGTTGTTTTTGCCGTTTGTTAATCCCGGGTTGATCATTATTGACGATGAGCATGATTCGTCCCATAATAGCATTTCAATGCCTCAATTTCATATCACTGATATTGTGAGAAAAGCCAGCGAAATAATGGGGGCATTTTATATTATTGCAGATAACATCCCGAGGGTCTCCACGTGGTATCTCATTGAAAAAAATGAGCTGCCAGTCATTGAAATTGGCGAAGAGCCACAATTTCGTCATGCCATTGAAATCATTGATATGCAAAAAGAAATGCGCCAGGGCAATCTGGGAATATTGAGCAGGAAGCTGCTTCAATATCTCCAGTCGGGCATTGAACAAAAAAGAATGAGTGTACTGTTTATCAATAATATAGGCTATGCAAACAGTATTCTATGCAGAGAATGCGGTCACGTTGAAAAATGCCCTCATTGTGGTGTTTCGCTAAAGTATTTTAATCATGATCATTCTCTTTTTTGTCATTACTGTGGTTATAAAAAGGCTGTTCCCATACAATGTCCGGAATGTGGCAGTGACAAAATCAGACATATGGGCTATGGCATCGATCAATTGGAAGAGTATCTTAAAAAGGTGTTTTCAGGTGTCCGTATTGCTACCGTACAAGGAAATATGAAACGATCTGACATAAAAAGAATTAATAAGAACATTGCCAGTAGTGAATATGATATATTAATCGGAACCCAGGTAATTAATAAACATTTTAATTTATCCGATGTAAGCGTTGCAGCGGCCGTTCTTATTGATCGAGACCTTAATCAGGGGAACTATCAGGCTTCGGAGAATGTCTACCAGATGTATAGTCGATTTTTTGCTAAAGCCATGGATAGCGCAACAATAGGCGTGATACAGACTAACGAACCAGAAAATGATGCTATTTATTCGATTAAAAATGAGAATTATCTGGAGTTTTATCGTAGTGAGATTCGTTACCGTAAATTAATGAATTATCCGCCGATTGTTAATATGATCAGTTTGAGTGTCTTTCATAAGAAGGAAAGTGAGGCAGAGAATGACTCAATTCGGCTCTATGTTTCTATCAAGGAAGAATTAAAAGCATTTGGAATGGGACATATTGTCTATAAACCGGTGCGAATTGGTGTGACTAGAGGTGGTAACATCACCTACCAAATTGTTATAAAAACGACTAAACAAAGTGTATTTCAGAATTTAATGTCAAAAATTATCAGACTTGGTATAATAGAAGCACTTAAATCAAAAGTTTCTATTCAGATTAACTAATTATTATTGTAAAAACATGTATCAGGAGGAAGAAATGGCAATTCGACAAATCAGGATCGATGATGATCCAATTCTCAGAAAGAAATCTCGAGTGATTGAGGAAATAGATGAAAAAATAAAAGTTTTAAATGATGACATGGTGGAAACCATGAATAAGGCAGAGGGGGTTGGTTTAGCTGCACCTCAGGTCGGCATTTTAAAACGTTTGTTTATTGTTGATGTTGGTGATGGACCGATGACATTTATCAATCCAACCATCATTTCTACTGAAGGTGTAGCAGAGGACGAAGAGGCATGTCTCAGTCTTCCGGAACAATCGGGCTTGGTAAAACGACCGGAATCACTGGTCGTGGAAGCGACCGATTTGGATGGCAAAGTTTTTCAGCTATTTTGTTCGGATTTGCTGGCACGGGCTGTTTGCCATGAACTCGATCACCTTGATGGGATCTTATTTACTGATCGTGTCGAAAAATGAAAACTATCAAAGTGATATTTATGGGCACTACAGATTTTGGTGTTCCAGCCCTGGAAAACCTCGTAGCTGCCGGGTATGATGTTCAAGCTGTTGTCTGCCAACCGGATCGACCAAATAAAAGGGGAAAAAAGGTTGAGATATTACCTTTGAAAGCCAAGGCACTAGAGCTTGGTATTACCGTTCTACAGCCCGAAAAAATCAGGGATCCTCAATTTGTCGAAGTATTAAAGAGCTTTGAATCGGATATTTTCGTCGTTGCTGCATATGGACAGATACTTTCCAGAGAAATTTTAGAATTGCCGCGCTTCGGGGCTTTAAATATTCATGGTTCTCTTTTGCCGGAATATCGGGGTGCGGCACCAATTCAACGTGCGATTATTGATGGAAAGAAAAAAACGGGTGTCACCATCATGCTGATGAGTGAAGGGATGGACACGGGTGATATGCTGTCGAAAGCAGAATATCCGATTACTAAATCAACCATCTTTGCGGATCTTTATCGGAGTTTATCACTTTTGGGAGGTCGTTTATTAATTGAAACTATGGAAAAGTTTCTGTCGGGAGCATTAAAACCGGTTCCGCAAGATAATTCAGCCGCTACCTATGCCGATAAGATTCTTAAAGATACTGGCTATATCAACTGGTGCAAAACCAGCTGTGAAATAGTGTATTTAATGAATGGTACTGATCCTGCGCCAGGAGCGTATACAGTATATGATAATGAGAAAATCAAGTGTTTTTCTCCGGAGATTGTAAACTGGGTAGGTCGCGAAAAACCTGGTACTATTCTTGTTGCTGACGATCGAGAGGGTCTTGTCATTAAAACCCAAGACGGTGCATTACGAATTGGATCAATTCAGGCGCCAGGAAAAAAGCGATTGGAAGCCACTGTTTTTTTGCGTGGAAAAAAAATGGTAATTGGAACTATTTTAAACTAGTCTAAGCAGTTCTTTAGGAAATTATGCTAGTATTAAAAAAGATTAGGAGGAAACGCAATGTTTATTTTAGACTATTATTGGACGATGCTAATACTTGTACCGGGAATTATTTTTGCAGCGTATGCTCAGCATCAGGTGAGTAGCGCTTATAAGGCGTACAGTAAGGTGCCAACTAAAAATGGGATGACTGGGGCAGATGCAGCACGTCGCTTGTTAAATGCTAATGGCTTGAATGCCATTGCAATTGAAAATGTAGCTGGAAATTTAACCGATCACTATGATCCCCGGAATAAAACCATGCGTCTATCTGCTGGCGTAGGTCAACAGGCCAGTGTGGCGGCAGTTGGCATTGCTGCCCATGAAACAGGTCATGCCATTCAGGACAAAGAAGGCTACTGGCCGCTTAAGTTTAGAGGTTTTATTGTGCCAGTTACCGGTTTTGCAACAAATATTGCCTGGCCTATTTTTTTTATTGGATTGTTCTTTGGTCAAGCTTCTGGTTGGGGGACGATGTTTATGAATCTGGGTATTCTGCTTTTTTCATTTAGCCTTTTGTTTACCGTGATCACCTTACCAGTCGAATTTAATGCCAGTAAACGTGCTATTGCTGCACTGGTTGAAAATAATCTGCTGCAGCCGGGAGAAGAAGTTGGGGTGAAAAAAGTTCTGCGAGCAGCAGCCCTTACCTATGTTGCAGCTGCGCTGATGTCTTTATTAACGCTAATTAGATTAATTATATTAAGAGGGTCAAGAGATTGAAAAATATTCGAAAGCTGGCATTGGAAACCCTACTGAAAATTGACTACGATGGGGCTTATTCTAACTTGGAAATAAAAAGAACTTTGCAACGTTACCCAATTAAAGATGATGATCGTCGACTATATCTTAGTATTGTGTATGGCTGTCTTCAGAATCAGATTTATTTGGATTATCTGATAACTCAACAAAGTAACCGACCAGTAAAAAAGTTACATAAAGAAGTCAGTGAGATACTAAGGATCGCTATATATCAACTTTATTTTTTGGATAAAATTCCGAATTATGCCATTGTCAATGAAGCGGTCAATTTAGCTGCTGAAATCCAACCTCAGGCCAAAGGTTTTATTAATGGAGTGTTGCGAAACATCATGCGGAAAATCGGAGAACACGGAAGAGAATTTAAGTTTGAAAATTGGGATAATGAAAAAGAAGCATTATCAATTCGCTATTCAGTACCGCTATGGATTGTGCATAAGTATTATGAAGCATATGGAATGGAAAAGGCTGAAGCGATTATTCCGATGCTGAATGAAAAACCACCCTTTACCGTTCGCTGTAATACATTGAAAACAACTAAGGAACAACTGATTCAAGATTTGCAGCAGGCCGGTGTTGACGCGACAATTGCAAGCTGTTCGCTAAATGCCATTCATTTGACGAACCTGGGAATTTTTGAGAGTAACATTGAAAATTCCCGGTTATTCAGAGATGGTCATTTTTCGATTCAGGATCAGGCGGCGATGTTGACAGTGGAACGATTGAATCCACAGCCGGGTGACCGGGTTTTGGACATGTGTGCGGCGCCTGGCGGCAAAACGGCGTATCTAAGCGAGATGATGAATAATACTGGGGAAATTGTTGGACGCGATGTTTATGACAGTCGATTGAAGCTGGTTGAACAAGGTGCAAATCGGCTAGGTTGTTCCAATATCAGACTAGAAGAACAGGACGGTTGTGTATATTCACCAATCGACGAAGCTTCATTTGATAGAATCTTATTGGATGCTCCCTGCACCGGCCTTGGGGTTATCCGACGTAAACCTGAGATAAAATATCGTAGTACCAAGGAAGGACGTAAAGCACTTGTTAAAATTCAAAGTACTCTACTTGAAAATGCTGTTCGATATTTAAAACCCGGTGGAGCGTTGCTCTATTCAACCTGCACGATTAATAAAGATGAAAATGAAAACCAAATCGGAAAGTTATTAATTAAATTTCCTCAATTACAGATCATTCCCGATGAGCATGGAAGTAACTATACCTATACGAGTCCGTTGAAGGAAGGTAGTGACTGTTTTTTTATGTGTCTACTAAAAAAAATGGATGTTCACGAATAGATGGGGTCAAATGAGTAACATTTCGAAATGATGTCCAATTTGAACAAAATAGAGAAAAAAAGAGAATTGAAAAAATTTGAATTGGATCAGTTCTTTTGATATAATAGATCAATCTATGTAAAACATCCCATTGAGTGTAATGTCTCTCTAATAGTATAGGAGTAAAACATGAAGGAAAATATTTTTGGCAGAGACATTCATGAGTGTGAAGCGCTCATGGTACGTTTCGGTGAGGCCAGGTATCGCGGGAAACAGTTATTTCAATGGATATATGAAAAAAAATGCGAAGATTTCAATGAGATGACTAACTTTTCCAGTAGCTTGAGAAAAAAATTATCGGATCAGTATGATTTATTTCACAGTAAAATTGAAACCACACAAGCTGATCCACATGATGGTACAAAGAAATATTTGATTGAGTTGGAAGATCATCAATACATTGAAGCTGTGTTAATGCACTATGGACATGGTGCTTCGTTATGTGTGTCAACACAAGTTGGATGTAATATGGGATGTAAATTCTGTGCTTCAACAAAAGGTGGAAAAATCAGAGATTTAAGCGCTGGTGAAATATTAGATCAGATTTATTTAGTAGAAAAAAAAGAAAAACTGCGAATTTCGAATGTCGTAATTATGGGAATTGGCGAGCCGCTTGAAAATTATCATGAGGTAGTTAAATTCATTCGAATTGCTAATTCTGGGTTTGGAATTGGGCAACGGAAAATCAGTCTTTCTACTTGTGGGATTATTCCAGGAATTGAAGCTTTAGCAGAAGAAGATCTTCAGATAAATCTTGCCATTTCACTTCATTCAGTTTTTCCAGACCGTCGAAAGACGTTAATGCCCATTGCTAAACGCTATGATTTTGAACTACTTATGGATGCCTGTAAAGCTTACTTTACTAAGACAGGAAGACGGATAACCTATGAGTATGCACTAATTGATGGTTATAATGACCGTGATGAAGATATCGTTGAGCTCATCAGATTATTAAAAGGAAGTCAAAATCACCTGAATTTAATTGGTTTAAATGAGATTCAAGAAACCTCTCTAAAAGAAAGTACCCGAATGAATTATTTTCTCGGGGAGCTGGCTCGACAGGGGATTAATGTTACGATGCGACGAAAAATGGGAAGAGAAATTGATGCTGCGTGTGGTCAACTTCGAAAAAAAAGATATGAGGATAAGGTGAGTGTATGAAATGTGCCTACGGATCCAATGTTGGATCACTAAGAAAGGTAAATCAAGATGCCTACTTGGCAGCAACCATAAAAAACGTTGATCGAATTTCTTATGTTTTTGCAGTTGCGGACGGACTGGGAGGCCATCGCAGCGGAGAAATAGCCAGCAAAACAGCAGTGGATTTTATTAAAAACAATCTTTCTGGGATTAAAAATTATTTTGACCCTGAAGAAATGATGTCTTTTGTAAAATCCATTAATCTGGAGTTGAAAAAAATAGGTGATGATGAACCCGCACGTTTGGGCATGGCAACCACCCTAACCATGTGTATCGTTGACGGGAATTATTTATGTATTTGTCATGTTGGTGACAGTCGAACCTATAGTATCACAGCCGACGAAATAATTCGTTTAACAAAAGATCACTCGCTGGTTCAGATTTTGGTGGACGAAGGGAAGATAACTCAAGAGGAAGCTGAAATACATCCTCAAAAAAATGTTATTACCCGAGCATTAGGAACTGATAACTCAGTGAATGTGGATTTTTATCGATATGAAATAAACCCTCAAGCAACATATCTGATTTGTTCAGACGGGCTTTTTAACATGGTGTGTGATCAGGATATTAAGACTGTGGTTATGGATAATAGTCTGGAAGATGCAGCAAAAAAACTCATCGATCTGGCAAACATAAACGGAGGCAAAGACAATATTACTGTCGTTTTATTCAAGCCTCTGGAAGGAGTACCTAATGCTCAGTAGAACCTTAGGAAAACGCTATGAAATTGTGGAGTTGATTGGCCGTGGCGGTATGGCCTATGTTTACAAAGCTCGGGATTTAAAACTGAATCGTTATGTGGCAGTAAAAGTGCTTCGAGAAGAGTATACTGAAAACGAACAGTTTATAAAAAAATTTGATCGGGAATCTCAGGCGGTAGCCTGTTTATCCCATCCTAATATTGTTGGCGTTTATGATGTTGGTGTCCAAGATAATATTTACTACATCATTATGGAATACGTTGATGGGATCACCCTAAAACAATATTTAATGCGAAAAGGGCGTTTGGACTATACGGAAGCAACCCGGTTCGTAATGGATATTTCCAATGCATTGCGCTGTGCTCATGAGAATAAAATAATCCATCGGGACATCAAACCTCATAATATTCTGTTGACTCGGGATCTGGTTCCCAAGGTTGCCGATTTTGGAATCGCCCGGGCGATTACCAGTTCAACTGTGACGATGACCAATCAAACCATGGGTTCAGTTCATTATATATCCCCAGAACAAGCCAAAGGCGGATTTGTGGATGAACGGTCAGATCTCTATTCCCTAGGTATTTTATACTATGAATTATTAACGGGTAAGCTACCCTTTGATGAAGAAAATACGGTGACAATCGCTATCAAGCACATCCAGGAAGAGATTGTCCCACCTAAATTATTAGAGCCCAAAATACCCGAACGAGTCAATCAGATTGTAGTGAAACTGACTCAAAAGAAGCCCGACGAACGATATCAGAATACTGACGAACTGATGGAAGATCTTGAGTCGGTATTGGAAAATTTGAGTTTTGGAACAGGCGATGGCAACCACCTCGGTAATGATACACACATTATCCGTGAAGGGCTTTTTCATGTTGAAAACACTGGTAGCCATGCAACGGTTCAGCCTGAAGAAGATGATGATGACTATTATTATGAAACACCGAAAGAAACGGCTGCCAGAAAGAAAAAGCGGAAGATCATTTTGGTTTCAGTTTTTGCAGCAGTAGCGGTTATTGCTATGGTTGTTATGGCCTTTGCTTTCTTTTCAGGAAAGACGGTGGAGGTTCCAAATATAAAAGGTAAAACAACAGACGAGGCAAGAACAACTCTGGAAAAATTGGATCTGGTTTTGGAAGTTGAAAAAGAAGTCTATAACGCCGATGTCGAAGCAGGACTAATCATTACTCAAAACCCGGAAAGCGGTAAGGAATTGCAAAGCGGGAAGACTGTTAAGGTTACGGTCAGCAAAGGAGTAAAGACCGGAACGATCCCATCAGTTATTGGACTAAGTGAAACCGAAGCAGTTAAAGCCATCGAAGCGGCTAATTTTGTGGTCGGAGAAATTAAGCGTGAGTACAATAGTAACTATAATGCAGAAATTGTCTTCCAAATGAACCCCAATGGTAATACAACTGCCAATGAAGGGACTAAAGTGACAATATATGTAAGCAAAGGGGAGGATCTGGTTACGGTACCCAGCGTTGTTGGTCAAACCGAAGCAGATGCCAAAAGTACCATTACAAATGCAGGACTGACTGTTGGAACGATAACCTATGAAACCAGTACCGATTATGGGAAAGGAATGGTTATGAAACAGTCTCCTACTGACGGAAATCAAGTTTCGAAAGGCTCGGAAATAGCGATTGTAGTTAGTAGCGGTAAGGTCTCTACTCAAAAATTGACGATTGACTTAAGCGAATATATCCAAACCACGCCGGCAAAATCGGTCAAGGTTAAGGTTGTATTGACCGCAGCAGACAAAACTGAGACAGTAATTTACGAGGGGACAAATATGTCAGACGATATTTTTTCAGTTAATGTTGAGGGTGTTGGTCGAGAAACTTATGAAGTGTTTATCGATGGCTCCAGCGTTGGTACAGGCTACATTGACTTTTGATTTAATGTGACCGCTGAATAAGCGTTTTATAATATTTACGGGTTTATACAACAATTAAGCATTCAATTCGTACATTTCAATGAAAGGTTCGACAAAAACGATGTTTCAATTGGTTGTAGAGACCCGTATTTAATTTAAAAATGTGTGATGATAACAGGGTAAGTGTGAAAATGGAGGGTTGATATTGATAATTAGCGAACAGAAAACTGGCAAGATAATCAAGGGAATCGGAGGATTTTATTTTGTTAAGACTGATAAAAGCCATGAAATATTGGAGTGTAAGGCGAGAGGTGTATTACGGCATCAGAAAATTATTCCCACCGTTGGCGATGAGGTGATCATTCAATCAGATAATCCCGGTGAATGGATGATTGAGGCGATAAAGCCCCGAAGAAACATCTTTGTAAGACCGCCGGTGGCTAATGTTGATATTGGCCTTATTGTTTTCTCAATGACTAATCCAAAACCGAACCTCCTATTGCTTGACATGCTTTTAATCAGTTCAGAGATACAGGATGTAAAGCCGGTGGTCTGTTTTACAAAACGAGATTTGACAACGACTGAAGAGGAAAAAGCGATTAAGGAGATCTATGAGAAAACCCCCTATGAGTTGTTTTTTTTCAGTAAGAACGATACGGATACCTTGGATAAGATTATTGGGGAAATTGGAGGAAATACAGCTTTTATGGCCGGTCCCTCAGGTGTTGGAAAGTCGACGATGGCAAACTATTTATGTGCTGATCAAACGATGGAAACTGGGGCATTGAGCCAAAAATTAAAACGAGGAAAACATACAACTCGACATGTCGAGTTGCTTGAAACCAAGAATGGGGGTTATTTATTGGATACTCCAGGGTTTTCATCCTATCAAATTTCTGAAATGATCAAACCAGAGGAACTGCGGGAGTATTTTCCGGAATTTTCGCAAGGGAAGTGCCGCTTTAAAAGTTGTCTCCATAAGGATGAGCCAGGCTGCGACATCAAAAATTCTGTTGAATCAGGAATAATCAGCGCAACTCGATACGAGCACTATTTAAGTTTACTGGAAGAAATTAAGAAGGATCAATATCGATGAAAGTGATCATTTTAACAAACGGAGAGTATAAGAATAAAGATTTTTATAAGACTTATATAAAAAAAATAAAGGCAGACTATCTGATTTGTGCAGATGGCGGTGCAAATTTTGCCAGAGAACTAAAACTAAAGCCAAATATTATTATCGGCGATATGGATTCAATTACCGCCGAAACTAGAGATTATTACAACACGGTACAGTTTGAGACATACCCCCAAAAAAAGGATGAAACAGACACGGAACTGGCTATTATGCATGCTATCGGACTTAGCGCAGAACAAGTGATTGTGCTGGGTGGTCTGGGATCCCGGATGGATCATAGTATTGCGAATATCTATTTGCTGAAACGTTTCACTGATGTTAACATCGAAGCGGAAATGGTAAATGAAAATAATCAAATCAGACTGCTTGGGAAAACAACTGTATTGAACTTTCCGATTGGTACGACTGTATCGATTTTGCCGATTGGTGGAAATGTTACGGGATTGACGATTACCGGTTTTGAGTATCCGATTACTATAGGGGAAATGAGTGTAGATAAACCGTATGGTATCAGTAATGTTGTGAATCAAAATTCTCAGCGAATTTCTTTTGAAAAGGGGCTTTTGATGGTGATTGTTGCAGAAGACTAGTTTAGGAAACAACCGGTGGAATGTAGTTGTGGTGAGGATCGGACAACAGCCAAACGGGCAAAGCCCGTCTGGCGTATTGTTTAGACACAAGAAAAAAGAGTCTATTAAAAGACTCTAGAACAATGGTTCCGAAGAAATAAGAGACTAGGCTCTTTCGACTTTACCGGATCTCAAACAACGTGTACAAACACTAATTCGTTGTGGTGTACCTTCAATTACAACTTTTACTCTTTGCAAATTGGGTTTCCAAACTCGTTTATTGTGTTTATTTGAATGACTAACCTGGTTGCCACTTACAACGGTTTTTTTACATACAAAACATTCTTTAGCCATGACATAACCTCCCTTACGCTTACCTTTTATAAAACAAGGTGTATTATATCATAAAAATTAAAAATAATGCAATAGAAATTTTGACTTAAGTCGAATAATTATGTAAAATAGAGAGATAATAATAGAAGGAGCAATTCGATGAAAATAAATAATGAGTTAGGATATATTGATATTACCCGAAAAGCAATTGCGGATATCGCTGGAAATGCAGCCATGGAATGCTATGGTTTGGTGGGGATGGCTCATAAACGGGGAAAAGATGGTCTGATAGAAATTCTTTCAGGTGACCAGGCGAATAAGGGTGTCGGCGTGATCATTGAAGATGATCGATTAGTGATTGATCTTTATGTAATTGTGGAGTATGCCATTAAAATTTCAGTTGTTGCTGAAAACATCATATCTAATGTAAAATACCGGGTGGAAAAAGAAACCGGTTTAAAAGTCAAACGCATTTCTGTAAATGTTGTAAGCGTGCGTGTGTAAATGGAGGACAGAATGAAAACCCAGACAATAGACGGTGAAATGCTCATAAAGATGTTTCGTTATGGGGCGAAAAATCTTGAAATAAATAAACGAATTGTCGATGAACTCAATGTATTTCCAGTGCCGGATGGCGATACGGGAACAAATATGTCACTTACCTTTAATCATTCTGTTTCAGAGTTTGACAAGATTGAGAAACTGAATGTCTACAGTGTCGCCAAGTCGGCTTCGTCAGGCGCTTTAATTGGGGCTCGGGGAAATTCGGGTGTTATTCTCTCGCAATTGCTCAGAGGATTTGCGGAAGGGTGCAAGACCCAGGAGGATCTGGATATTGTTTCATTAGCGGGGGCATTAAAGTTGGCGGCTGATGTGGCTTATAAGGCGGTTATGAAACCGACGGAAGGGACGATTCTCACTGTAGCTCGGGAAATGGGTGAGTTTGCCATAGCGAAGTATGAAGCTTATGACAATTTGGAAAGCTTTATCTCAGATGTTATTCACCATGGTCGGGTTACTCTGGAAAAAACTCCGGATATGCTTCCCGTTTTAAAAGAAGCAGGCGTGGTTGATGCTGGTGGACAGGGTCTTATTTGTATTGTCGAAGGTGCTCTAAAGGCGCTTCTGAACGAAGAATTGGGTGTGGAACTGGAGATCAAAGCAAGCAACCTGGATAAATTTGTGGATGACTCCCACATGAAACCGGAAGATATTACATTCGGTTATTGCACCGAGTTTATCATCCAGGGAGCTGCAGAAGTTGATGAAAGCGAGTTAAGAGAATATCTTAATACACTTGGGGATAGTGTAGTAGTGGTTAAGGATGAGGCCATCATCAAGGTTCATTTGCATACCGATAATCCAGGTCTGGCATTGGAACGGGCTGGCAGTCTTGGAAGCCTGATTCGAATTAAAATTGATAACATGCGGGAGCAGTTTGCCGCAAAAGGAGCTAAACCGGATGAAGAACAGATACCCTATGGTTTTATCGCTGTTTCTCCGGGAGATGGATTAACTAAAATATTCAAAGATCTTGGTGTAACCCGGATAATTGCAGGGGGGCAGACAATGAATCCCAGCACTCAGGATTTTTTGAATGAAGTGGATAAATTAAATGCGGAAACTATTTTTATTTTCCCCAACAACAGTAATATTATTATGGCGGCTAAGCAAGCCAGTGAAATTTCTGATAAACAGGTTCACGTAATTGCAGCTAAAAATATTCCTCAATGCATCGCAGCTATGCTGGCATTTTCTCCAGAGACAAGTCCGGAGGAGAATGAAACAACCATGTCGGAAGCGATTAATCATGTGGTGACAGGAGAAGTTACATACGCCGTCAGAGATACCAAAATTAATGGTCTTAAAATTAAAAAATCAAATGTAATCGGGATAACCGGAGGGGAAATCAAGTTTACTGGAAAGAGTATTAAAGAAGTCACTGAAGAACTGCTAAGCGATATGGTTGATAATGAGAGTGAGCTGATCTCAATTTACTATGGAAAGGATGTTTCGGAAGAAGATGCCCATATCTTGGCTGGTGAGCTGGCAGACAGTTTCGAGGAATGTGATGTGGAAATGCATTATGGTGGGCAACCACTTTATTATTATATTGTCTCGGTGGAGTAACACCAATTCGAAATTATTCTTACAGTATCACGAGGAAAAACCATGAAATGGGAAGATTCACTGGATAAAGTTAAAGGGGTAGGGCCCAAGCGAAGCGAAGCGCTGGCGAAGGTTGGAATCAAGACGGTGGGCGATTTGTTATCATATTACCCAAAAAAATACATTGATCGTAGCGTTTTTGGCGACCCGGAACACTTGTTTGAAGATCAGGAAATTTCTCTCAAAGCGACAGTTATACACACGGGTCGAGTTCAACGGATTCGGGGAAATCTATCGATTTTCTCGGTGCCATTGCTATGGGAGAATAAAAAACTGTCGGCGGTATTTTTCAACCAACCCTATCTTAAAAATACTTTCCGGGAAAATCAAGATTATTATTTTTATGGCAGGATCAAAAAAGGTAATGGGGGTGCGAGGATCATCAATCCTCAATTTGTAACGGCCAGTAATCCCGGCACTTTTTTTGAACTGACGCCAGTTTACCGAACTATCCAGGGTATTCCTGGGAGTTTTATCCCAAAAGTACTAAAAGGGATCTTTTGTGATAGCCTAGTGATCCCCGATACAATGCCGGAAGTGATCCGTTCTGGAGAGAATCTACTTGATATGAAGAGCGCTTTAAAAGCAATACATTTCCCTAACAAGGCAGAAGATGTCATTTTAGGAATTCAACGACTCAAATTCAATGAGGCTTTGAAGATAAACATGGGGATTATGTCCAGCGCCCGGGAAAAAAGATATTCAGATATTGACATTAGTTTGTTTACCGGCTTGGAGCCATTTGTCAACAGCTTGCCATACGATCTGACTGCCAGCCAACGTTTGGTTATTGATGATATGATTGCCGATTTAAAGAGTGGTCAAGTGATGAATCGTCTGGTTCAGGGTGACGTTGGTTCTGGAAAAACAGTAATTGCTGTGATCGCTGCCTGTTTGATGGCTCAAAATGGTTATCAGACGGCTTATATGGCACCCACCGAAATATTGGCGCAGCAGCATGGCCGTAGTTTTAAGGAATTGTTAAAAAATACCGGCGTAACTGTGGCAGTAATAACCGGTAGTCTAAAAGCTAAAGATAGACGAGAAATGCTAAAACAGGTTGCTCTGGGTCAGGTGTCGGTGATCATTGGTACCCATGCCCTAATTCAGCAATCGGTGGCGTACTACAATCTGGGGCTGGTAATAACGGATGAACAACATCGCTTTGGGGTTAAACAACGGAGTCAATTATCATCAAAGGGAAATCAACCGCATACCATGGTAATGAGTGCTACGCCGATCCCTCGAACATTGGCACTGATTCTCTATGGTGATTTATCGGTATCCTATATCGATGAGCTTCCAAAAGGGCGGAAACCAATCAAGACATACTGTTATAATGAAGCATCCCTGCATAAGATCCTGGGTTTTGTTCAGGACGAAATATCTAAAGGTCGGCAGTCTTTTGTGATATGTCCGTTTATTGAGGCTTCAGAGGAACTGGAATCGGTTCGAGATACAGAGTCTGTGTATTTGGAATTACTGCAAAAAATTGATCCCAAATATCGGATGGCTTGCCTCCACGGTCGTCTCAAAAGCGAAGACAAAGATTCAATCATCCGGGCATTTAACCAGGGCAAGATTGATTGCCTGGTGGCAACCAGTATTATCGAGGTTGGTATTGATGTTCCTAATGTCAGCACAATGGTGATTCTCAGCGCGGAGCGCTTTGGGTTATCTCAACTTCATCAGCTGCGGGGTCGGGTGGGTCGCGGAAATCATCAGTCGTATTGTTTTCTGGTTACCAATTCCAAAAGCGAAGAGACACTGGCTCGAATGAAGGTGATTGTCAATAATCGCAACGGCCGAAAGATTGCGGATGAAGATTTCAAGTTAAGAGGGCCAGGTGATTATTTTGGATTTAAACAGCACGGTTTGCCGAAACTCGGTTTACTTAATCCCACTGAAGAATTGGCCCTGATCAAGCGAACCAAGGAAATTGCGGAGATCATTTTCGAATCCCACAATCAGGAAATGATGGCATTTAAAAACGACGTGCTGAAGTCATTTTACATTGATATAGCAGATATATCATTAACTTAGGAGGCGAAATGCGAATAATTGCCGGCGAAAAACGCGGTAAGAAATTAATATCCATCAGTGGGGAAAGAGTCCGACCAACAGCTGATAAAATCAAAGGGGCAATTTTTAATAGTCTTCAGAATGAGGTTCGGGAAGCGGCGGTTTTTATTGATTTGTTTTCGGGCACGGGGGCGATGGGCCTTGAAGCACTGAGCCGGGGTGTGGAGACGGCGTATTTTTTTGATCTTTCCAGTGAGAGCATACAACTAACTACAAAGAATATTCAGCTGCTGGGTTATGAGAAGCGTGCCCAGATCTTTAACCAGTCGGCACAAAGTGGGGTGGAAATGCTGGCGCAGAATAAGATTCTGTGCGACATAATCTTTATGGATCCGCCATATTGTCAGATTGATGAAATTTATAAATTATTGGAAATGATCTCTGAAAAAGAAATTCTTTCTGAAAAAGGAAAATTAGTGATTGAAACAGAAAAATCTGTTATAATGCCAGTAGTAAAAAATAAGTTAACGTGTTACAAGTCGAAGAAATACGGTATCACGACAATTAGTTATTATTCTAGGGAGAATTATGAGCACAAAAATTGCAGTTTACCCCGGGAGTTTTGATCCCATAACCAAAGGTCATCTTGACATGATTGAACGAGCTACAAAAATATTTGATAAAGTGATAGTTTGTGTGATGATTAACAGCAGCAAGAACTATCTTTTTAACTGTGAGGAACGGGTGTCGCTAATTAAAGATTGTCTGGATGGGATCGAAAACGTCGAGGTTGACTTCTACGACGGGCTCCTGATCGATTATGTCAGAATGCGAAACACCAATATTATTGTCAAGGGGCTTCGGGCTTTTTTGGATTTTGAATATGAATTTCAAATGGCATTGACCAACAAGCATCTTGATAATGAGATTGAAACTTTTTTTATGATAACGAGTAATAAGCATTCATATTTAAGCTCGACTTTAGTAAAAGAACTTGTTAAATATCAGGGAGATGTGTCTGATTTTCTCCCCCAAAACGTTGAAAAAGCGATACAAAAGAAGTATGAGGAAGGATGTATGAAATGAGGGTACTTGACTTATTAGCAGAATTAGAAGAAGTCGTGGAAAAAGGAAACACGCTTCCCTTTTCATCTAAAGCGTTAGTAAATCCTGAAGAAGTAATAGAAATTATTGATGAAATAAGAGATTCATTGCCAGAAGAATTGGCAGAAGCAAAAAAAATCGTAGCAGAGCGTAAAAAGATTATTTTTGCAGCTCAAAGCGAAGCGGATCATATTAAAGCAGAGGCTGAAAAAAGATTGAGAGAATTGATTGATACAAATGAAATCACAAAAACAGCGACAGCTAACGCCAATGAAATTATGAAAAATGCAAATATGAGTGCAAAGGCTTTAAAAACTGGAACACAAAACTATGCCGACAAACTGCTCTATAGTTTTCAGATACAGTTAAAAGAAATGAACGATCAAATTGAACAGAATCGACGAGAATTAAAAAATATGAAATAACTGGCAAGGCAAGGGTTGTGTGATGAACACGGCCTTTTTTGTGCCTGGCGATTAAATAAATGAGGTAAAGAAAATGATAGAAATCGGAAAAGTACAAACATTGACCATCGAACGGATAACAACCATTGGGGCATATCTTTCAGATGGATTTGATACAACGGATGTCGTCTTGCTGCCCGAAAAAGAAGTACAAAAAAACGCCCGGATCGGGGATCAGATCGATGTATTTATTTACCGGGATTCAAAGGATCGGCTGATTTCGACGACTAGAAAGCCAAAAATTGAACTGGGTCAATTCGCAGCACTGAAAGTTGCAGATATTACTAAGGTTGGTGCCTTTTTAGATTGGGGACTGGAGAAAGATCTGCTGTTACCTTACAATGAGCAAACAGTCAAGGTTCAAAAAGGTCGGGATTACCTGGTTAATCTGTATACCGATAAAAGTGATCGTTTATGTGCAACCATGAAGATTTATCCACTACTGAAAGTTGATGCGCCCTACAAGGTAGGTGATTGGATTGAAGGCTATGTTTATCAAATCAATCCAGAAATTGGCGCTTTTGTGGCCATTGATAATCTATATCATGGGCTGATACTGATAAAAGATGCAAACTCGGACATTCATTGCGGGGAAAAAGTTCACGCTCGAGTTTCTGAAATTCGAAATGACGGAAAGTTGGTTTTGAGTCCCAATAAAAAAGCCTATAAAGAAATTCCTAAAGATGCTGTCGCCATACTCACAAAATTAAACGAAAGTCAAGGTTTCTTGCCGTATAATGATAAAACCGATGCGTATTTGATAAAAAGAGAATTTAATATGAGTAAGAGTTCTTTTAAACGCGCAGTGGGTAAATTATTAAAAGAGAAAAAAATCAAAATAACGGAAAGAGGCATTGAGAAAAATGGAAAATAATAAATCCCGGGTCGTTATTATGGGTTGCGAATCCTATGATAACGAACTGGTTTATGAAAAACTGAAGGCTGCTATTGAACTTCTCGGCGGAATCGTACAATTTGTAAACGAACAAGAACGGATATTGCTCAAACCCAACTTACTAAGAGGAAAAAATCCAGATGCTGGTGTAACCACACATCCGGCGGTATTTGAAGCAATGATCCGACTACTCAAAGAAGCAAATTGCAACCATATTTCCTTTGGGGATTCGCCTGGCTTTGGAGCTCCCTCCGGGGCAGCCAAAGAGAGCGGTCTCGCTGCAGTTGCAGAGAATTATGAAATACCATTAAAAGAATTTAGTCATGGACAGCAAATGGATTTCTTACTCGGAATCGGAACGAAGAAATTTGACATCGCGCAGGGTGTCCTTGAAAGTGACGCAATCATTAGCCTTCCAAAAATGAAAACGCATGGATTAACCCGGATTACTGGAGCCATCAAAAATCAATTCGGTTGCGTATATGGTTTAAACAAAGGAATGTCGCATGCACACTATCCGAATGTCCGAAGTTTTTCAAAAATGCTGGTCGATTTAAACCGGTATCTGATTCCGAAATTGCGACTTTTTGTTATGGATGGAATTGTTGCAATGGAGGGAAATGGACCGGCGTCAGGTAATCCAGTGCCAATGAAGGTGTTGCTGGTCTCAGATGACCCGGTGGCACTGGATGCGACTTTTGCCAGAATGATTAATCTTGATCCGTCCTATATACCTACCATTACTTATGGAGAAGAAATGGAACTGGGGTATTGGAGTGAAGAAAACATTGAAATTTTGGGAGAACCATTTGAACAGTTTTATAATCCTGAATTCGATGTGGTTCGGATTCCAGTGAGTGAAGGAGAGCCTTCGACTCTTTCTATATTAAAGCCGATTCAGGATTTCATTATTCAAAAGCCAGTCGTTAATAAAGAAAAATGTATCGGTTGTGGGATTTGCGAAGCGAGTTGTCCGGTTGACAAAAAGGCCATCCGGATTGTGGCACGGAAACGCAGAAAATATCCATTATATTTTTATAATCGTTGCATTCGTTGTTATTGCTGTCAGGAAATGTGTCCGGTAGGCGCTATTTCTGTTAAAACCCCGCTATTGGGAAAAATGACCATTTATAAAAATAATTAACACATTGGTACTTTCATGCAAAAATATTTTCTCCATGTGAGAAAAAAGACATTGACAAAATGCCTAAATTTTAATAAGATAATCGGAAATACTTAAAAAGGGAGTGATTCCACTGTTAGCATCAAAATTAATTTTAAAATGTCTTGAACGAGAAAATGTTGAGTATGTGTTTGGTTATCCCGGAGGTGCCCTACTGCCTCTCTATGAAGCATTTAGAACATCTCCAATCAAACATATTTTAGTGCGAAACGAACAGACAGCACCGCATTATGCGAGTGGATATGCCAGAGAATCTGGGCGAGTCGGTGTATGTTTGGCAACATCAGGACCAGGGGCAACTAATTTGGTAACCGGTATTGCAACCGCTTACCTCGATTCAATTCCCATTGTTGCCATTACCGGTCAAGTGGATCGGGCCCTTATCGGAACAGATGCCTTCCAGGAGGCTGATATCACCGGTGCAACCGCTCCCTTTACAAAACATAGTTATTTGGTTCAAAATGCCGCGGATATCCCTAGAATCATTAGAGAGGCTTTTCATATTGCTTCAACAGGCCGACCAGGTCCGGTTTTAATTGATATCCCCCGGGATGTCCAACTGGAGAATGTTAAAACAGGACTTACCTATGATAAAATTGACATTATGGGGTATAAGCCGAATCTCAATGGACATAGTGGACAAATTAAGCGTGCAATCAAAAAGATAAAAGAAGCGAAAAAGCCGGTTATCTATGCTGGTGGGGGCATTGTTCTGGGAAATGCGCAAGCGGAATTACTTGCTTTTGCAGAAAAGAATAATACGCCCGTAATTACTTCGCTAATGGGGATTGGTGCGTTTCCGGAAGATCATCCATTATATTGCGGGATCGTTGGTAGCCACGGCTATAAGTATTCCAATGTGGTAATGAATGGCGCCGATTTAATCATCAATATTGGAGCGCGAATGTCGAATCGAGCGACATCTCAGTTGACAAAATTTGAAAAAGATACTGATTTTGTTCATATTGATATTGATCCGGCAGAAATTGGAAAAAACATGGAAACAAATATCCCGATTGTTGGGGATGCCAAAACTGTATTGTCCGAACTGGTACAAAAAGATACTGTTGGTGACCATGCTGTTTGGTTAGCTGAAATTGAAACGATTCGCAGCGAAAACCCGCTGGTTTACGATGCTGATCCGCCATGTAGTGATCTGATCAACCCGAAGATTCTGTTTAAAGATATGTCTAAAATGACTTCAGATAATGCTACGGTAGTGGGTGATGTCGGACTTAATCAAATCTGGTCTGCTTTATATTATCGGATTATTAAAAATCGCAGATACTATACATCTGGTGGATTGGGAACAATGGGCTATAGTATTCCGGCAGCGTGTGGTGCAGTTTTTGCAACCTTGGATAAACCAAAAGAAATTTTCATCGTTTGCGGTGATGGCAGTTTCCAGATGAGCATGGGTGAACTGGGAGTAATAGCCGAACATCAGCTGAATGTTAATATTATTCTGATTACAAATACCAAGTTGGGAATGGTGCGGCAGTTGCAGTTTGATAATTACGGAAAAGGGCATTATAGTGGAACGGATATTAATTTCGATATTGATTTTATGAAACTGGCCGAAGCTTATGGCATCAAAAGTTTCAAGGTTGATAAAAATGCTGATTTTAACAAGGTACTCCCGGAAGCAATTAAGCACCAGGGTCCGACCTTGATTCAATGTCAGGTTCATCCTGATTTCATAAGGATATAGGGAGAGTGACAATGGAGAAAAAAACCTGTTTATCATTATTGGTAGAAAATAATTTTGGGGTCTTAAGTCGCATTTCGGGTCTGTTTGCGAGACGAGGTTATAATATCGACAGTTTGACAGTCGGAACCACCGAAAATGCTGAACTTTCCCGGATTACCATTACGGTGACTGGAGATGATCAAATCTTAACCCAAATCAAAAAGCAATTAAACAAACTTATTGATGTAATTACCGTTATTGAGTTGAAACCGGATGAAGCCATTATCAGAGAGTTGGTTTTTATTAAGGTGAAGGCTGATGATACAACCCGGTCACAGATTGTGGAAATTGCTAATATGTTTCGGGCTAATATCGTTGATGTAGCTAGAGAAAGTCTTGTTATTGAAATTACTGGTACCCGCTATAAAATTGAAGGTTTCTTTGAAATGGTTGAGCCCTATGGAATTCTAGAATTTGTCCGATCTGGTGATACCGGCTTACAACGAGGTGGAAAAATACTGTCTCATTAATAAAAATCAAAATAATTATGAATAAAGCATACTATCGAGCCGCTGGAATTAATTTCAGCGGTTCGTAACCGTTTTAGTTCGTTTGTTTATTTGATTTTTTACTTAAATTATGAAAAAATATACAATTTTTTACGTGTCAAAAAGTGTATAATGGTGAAGACTATTAAATACTGAAATAATTCATTAGCCGAATTTGAAAGGAGTTTATTATATGAGTCATGAAACAAACGAGCATGATCATGGTTGTGGTTGTGGTTGTCATGGGGAAAAAACAAATCCCTTTACTGAACTGAACCCGGTGTTGGATCATTATGCTGATATTCCCGGAAGTCTGATATCGATCCTGCAAAAAGCTCAGGAACTTTATGGTTTTTTATCGGTGGAGCTAATGCGCCATATTGCCCTGGAAACGCACACCAGTATTGCCAAGGTTTATGGGGTTGCCACCTTTTATACCCAGTTTCGTTTCGAACCGGTGGGAAAATATCTGATCATGTTGTGTCAGGGTACGGCTTGTCATGTGAACGGATCCAAAATGGTGGAAGAAGCAATAATGGATTATTTGGACATCAAAGAAGGGGAAACAACTGCGGATGGACTGTTTACCCTTAATAATGTGGCATGTTTGGGCTGTTGCAGCTTGTCTCCGGTCATGATGATTAATGATGATACGTATGGACAGCTCACCAAAGAAAAAGTGACCCATATTTTAGCCGAACTAAAGGAAAAGGCTGATCCTTTACAAGCAACACAGGAGGTGACCGCATGAGAATTGTAATTGGATCAGGAAGTTGTGGTATTGCTGCCGGTGCCCATAAAGTTCAGGCAGCCTTTGAAACCATCATCGCCGAAAAGGGGCTGGAGCTGTCAGTTGAACAGACCGGATGTATCGGAACCTGTTATCTGGAACCGATTGTTGACGTGGTTGATGATAATGGCAACAAGGTGACCTTTGTAAATGTCACGACCGAAGATGCCCGAAGCATTATTGAAAACCATGTGGTTGGCAAAAAAGAATTGTTGGATTTGATGATTTCCCAGGATGACATCACGATGATCGGCAAGCAGAAACGGATTGTTTTGAGAAATTCTGGACTCATCAACCCCGAACGGATTGAAGACTACCTGGCCGTTGACGGGTACGTAGCCGCCCGGAAATGCTTGCTGGAGATGACCCCAGAAGAAATCATTGAAACCGTCAAAGTAGCTGGATTAAAAGGACGGGGGGGCGCGGGTTTTCCGACTTGGTTCAAATGGGATGCCGCAAAAAAATCGCCCGGAAAGACTAAATATATGGTATGCAACGCAGATGAAGGTGACCCCGGTGCCTTTATGGATCGGTCAGTCCTGGAAAGTGATCCCCATGCATTAATTGAGGGAATGCTCATTGGTGCTAAAGCCATTGGGGCCAATGAAGGGGTTATCTACGTCAGAGCAGAATATCCCCTGGCAATTGTACGTTTGCAGAACGCTATAGACCAGGCCCGGGAAAAGGGCTATTTGGGTAAAGATATTTTTAGTACCGGATTTGACTTTGATTTGAGAATCAAAGCTGGTGCTGGTGCCTTTGTTTGTGGAGAAGAAACCGCTCTGATTGCCTCGTTGGAAGGGGAACGGGGGATGCCCCGATTAAAACCACCTTTCCCGGCCCAAAAAGGATACTGGAACAAGCCGACCAACATCAACAACGTCGAAACATTTGCCAATGTCCCCTGGATTTTTAGAAATGGTGGCGAAGCATATGCCGCTTTAGGTACTAAAGAGAGCAAAGGTACAAAAGTTTTTGCTCTTACTGGTAAGGTGAAAAAAGGTGGCTTGGTGGAGATTCCCATGGGACTGACATTAAAAGATGTCATCTTCGATATTGGTGGAGGGATCAAACAGGAAAAAGCCTTTAAAGCTGTCCAAATGGGAGGACCGTCAGGAGGCTGTATACCAGCTGGTCTGCTGGATACTCCGATCGATTACGCCGAAATTACCAAGACCGGTGCCATCATGGGTTCCGGTGGGATGGTTGTGATGGATGAAACCACCTGTATGGTCGATATGGCACGCTTCTTTCTCGACTTCACCTGCAAAGAATCCTGCGGCAAGTGTACCTATTGTCGAGTCGGTACCACCCGGATGTTAGAAATCCTTAATCGGATTACCCAGGGCGAAGGCCAGGACGGCGACATCGAATTACTCGAAGAACTCTGTTACAAGATCAAAGATGGTTCACTTTGCGGTCTCGGTCAGACTGCTCCAAATCCGGTGCTGACTACCATCAAGTATTTCCGAAACGAATATGAAGATCATATCTATCATCATAAATGTACTGCTAAAAGTTGTAAGCCACTACTGACCTATACCATTGATGCCGAAAAATGTGTGGGCTGTGGTGCCTGCAAGAAGAACTGTCCAGTAGATGCCATAACCGGCGAAAAGAAACAGGTTCACGAGATCAATCAGGATATCTGTATCAAATGCGGTAAATGTTTTACAGTTTGTAAATTTGATTCCGTCATCATCGACTAGAAAGGAGTGGGAGAATGAAAAAATTTAAACTGAACATCGATGGAAAAGAAGTAACCGGTACTGCTGGCCAAACTATTTTAGAAGTTGCCCGTGAAAATGCAATTGAGATTCCCACCCTGTGCTATGACGAACGTCTGGAGATCTACGGATCCTGCGGACTCTGTGTGGTGGAGGTGCAGGGAGTCCCAAAAATCTTAAAAGCCTGTGCCACTGAAATCAGCGACAACATGGTGGTCAACACCAGAACTCCACGGGTCATTGAATCCCGAAAAACAAATCTGGAGCTGCTCTTATCCAAACACATTGGAGATTGTGTTGCTCCCTGTAAACGGGCCTGTCCCGGAACCACAGATTGCCAGGGCTACGTCGGCTTAATTGCCAACGGTGAATTCGCCGAAGCCTTAAAGCTGATTAAAGAACAACTGCCTTTGCCAGCTGCCATTGGTCGGGTCTGCCCCCATCCCTGTGAAACTGCCTGTCGCCGTGGCCAGGTAGATGAACCAATCGCCATTGCCTGGCTGAAACGTTTTGCTGCTGACTTTGATATGACCCAAGGGATGTTTATACCTGAGATAGCTAAAGCTACAGGAAAATCCATTGGAATTATCGGTGGTGGCCCCGGCGGGCTCACTGCCGCTTATTATCTGATCCAGTCCGGCCATGACGTGACTATCTATGATGCTATGCCTAAAATGGGCGGGATGCTCCGCTATGGTATTCCTGAATACCGTTTACCAAAAGGTCTCGTTGACGAAGAAACAGGGCTGATTGAAGAAATGGGCGTCGTCTTTAAAAACAACATCAGGGTTGGGGTTGACATCTCCTTTGAAGCTGTCCGCAAGAGACATGATGCTGTTTATGTGGCGTTAGGTGCATGGACAAGTTCCGGCCTGCGCTGCGAGGGCATCGATGCTAAAGGCGTCATTGGTGGGATTGAATTGCTTCAGCAGGTGGCTAATAACGAACCGATTGTACTCGGCGAAAAAGTTGCTATTGTCGGCGGCGGCAACACTGCCATGGATGCCTGTCGAACCGCCATCCGTTTAGGGGCCAAAGAAGTCTATAACATCTATCGACGTACAAAAGCTGAAATGCCGGCAGAAGAAATCGAAATTATCGAAGCCGAAGAAGAAGGCGTTATCTTTAAAAACTTGGCCAACCCGATTGAAGTGATAAAAGGGGAGGACGGGCAGATTGTGAAAATACGACTCCAGAAAATGGCCCTTGGCGAACCCGATGCCAGCGGACGTCGAAGCCCGGTCCCAATCGAGGGAGAGGAAGAGCTTCTTGATATCGATACCTTGATTCTTGCGATCGGCCAGGGTATCAACCCGGATGGTATCGGCGGTGAAAATGGACTGAGTTTGACCAAATGGAACACCGTTTTAGCTGATGAACAGACCTTTCGGACCAATCTGGATGGCGTTTTTGCCGGGGGTGATTGTATCAACAGTGGCGCTTCCATTGTTATTAAAGCCGTTGGTGATGCAAAAAAAGCGGTGCCTTTTATCGAAGGTTACCTAAATGGCGAAACCATTGCCTACCGCGAACCCTATTACGTCATCCGAGAAAGTGTGGATCAGGATTACCTCGAAAGTATTAAAAAAAATAAGCGTCCGACCATGTCCCATCTTTCACCTGATGATCGCAACGACAATTTCCTTGAAGTTGTGGATGGTTACAGTCCGCTTCAGGCTGTGGAAGAAAGCAAACGGTGTCTTGAATGCGGCTGTCAGGATTATTTTGAGTGCAAGCTGGTCGCTTATGCGAATGAATATGATGTTAAGCCCGAACGATTCAAGGGAAAAAATCCGGAAGCAAAAATCCAGGACGATCACCCCTTTGTGATCCGGGACAACAGCAAGTGTATCACTTGCGGTCTCTGTGTTCGGGTCTGCGATGAAATTGTCGGTGTTCAGGCTCTTGGTCTGGTGGATCGGGGCTTTGAAACGATCGTAGAACCAGCTTTGCGCCAACCACTGAAAGACACCGGTTGTGTCAGCTGCGGTATGTGCATCTCAGTTTGTCCAACTGGCGCCTTAAGAGAAGGCCTCACTGGCATTAAGCAGATACCTCTGGACACGGAAAAAACGGAATCCACATGTGGTTATTGCTCGGCTGGCTGTCAGATCATTATCGAATCAAAAGGTGATACCATTATTAAAGCTATTCCCCAGAAAAACTATCAGGATATTAACCAGGGGGTCATGTGCGGTCGTGGTCGCTTTGGCGCTAACCTAGTGCAGTGGGGGGATCGACTGACCACTCCGCTGATCAGAAACAAACAAGGTGAACTAGAAGAAGCAACCTGGTATGATGCATTTGTGATGATTGCCAAGAAATCGCAAAGCATTTCCGCCCGTTACGGTTCTGATGCCGTGAAAATGGCAATCTCACCGAAGTATACTAACGAGGAAATCTACACCTTTACCCGTCTGGCCAGGGTGTTGCGGGCAGAAACCTTCAGTTTTAGCAACAGTAGCAAGGGTGAAACAGCAGTTTTGACTAATAACTCAGGCATCACCGATATGAATGCCATTGTTACTGCCGATACCATTCTGGTTCTTGGGATGCTGCCAGTTAACAATCCGGTGGTTAAATACAAGTTGACTCAGGCATCCAAAAATGGTGCCAATATCTTTGTAATCAACCATCTGGAAAGTGGTTATGATCATATCGCCGATGAGTTTATTACCGAATGTGATGATCTGGAATTCCTGGGTGAAATTACCAAATATGTCTTGGAAAACGGTAAAATAAAGTCAGACCTCAAGAATATGGATCAATTAAGAGCATCCCTGGCAGACTTTGATATTTGTGATGAAGCTCAGATCATTGGTGAGGGTCTGGTCAATGCCAAAAATCTGGTAGTTGTTATGGGTGATAAGTATATTACACCAGAGGCGTCGGCACTGGTGGGCGACGTTCTTGGACTGCTTGATAAAGCTGATAGCAAACGCAGCGGTATTTTTAGAGTAGCTGTCAAGAATAACAGCGTCGGATTAAATGCGCTTGGAGTTACAAACTCCCCTGAAATTCTGAACGATACCAAAGCTTTGCTGCTCTTTGGTGAAGACCCCAATGCAGATCTAAGTGTCTATGAATTCCTGATGGTACAGGATACGCATATGACAACGGCTGCCGAAAAAGCTGACGTGGTTTTACCGGCGTTGGCCTTCCCGGAAGTCAATGGCACCTTTGTGAATACCGAAGGACGGCTGCTAAAAGTTAGAAAAGCAGTGGAAAACCCGTTGGAAATTAATAATTTAAAAATAGCTCAAGCCATTGCAGATATTCTTTCAACAGATCTGGGACCTGCCTGTCCAAGGCAGATATTAAATGCAATTGGGGAAACCAATTATTCATTTAAAAGTGTCGAAGTTGGCCAAATCCTCAATGGCCAGAAAGCTGATTCAGTTGAGATTGTGCTCAAACCCTATACCGAAGGACGTCTTTTCACTGAGATTCCCTATACGGACTATCTAATGAATGAGATTCAGGGTGAATTGAATAAGGTCATCAATCATTAAATTCCCGTTTGCTGATATATCGAAGAATTAAATAATTATTTCAATTACTATAACTTGTAATGCATTATATAAAAAGTACCGTTTTGATCGCATAAATATCAAAACGGTACTTTTTTGGATAAAATTATTGAAACTGAAATGGTAATATTATGGATATCGGTGAGGTTAATCTTCGTCGCAAATCAGCAAGAATATTTCTCGGGCGACACCAGTCAGTTTGGTTTGATCTTCAAAGGATAGGTTTCGTATTTTGGTTACAATAGGATCATTTTGGGAATACAAGGTGTCCGCTTCCATAACAATTTTCATTTTCGTCGGCGACATATTTGTCAACTGGTAGGAAGCCGGATTAAGGGTGATGCTAATCCGTTTTTCACCGTTGACAAACTCAATTCGATTGCCACATACAAGTCCTTGTTCGAGGCAGATCCATCCTTCACTTTGGGCTTTAGCTATAATTATTTTCATTGTTTGCAGCTCCTAATGAATTTTCATTATTGAAATAGAATTACTGAACATTATCCAACTGACCATGTTGAAATCGATTGGCTGAAATAGAATAAATCAGGGTTTGGGTAATCCATAAAAATCCGATCAGTAGATAAGGGAAAATGCCAATATTAACGGCGATAGAAATGAGCAGACACAGCGTCATAACACCGCAGTAAACAAAATTCATGAGTTGGTAGCAACGATAGGACGCCTTGTAAATCACAAATTTTTCAGCTTCATCACAACTTTTGATCCATTCTTTGTCAAAGTTAAAATCGAGTGGGTTGCCTTTTTTCTCGGGATACAAAACTTTTGTTAATTTTATCGTAAGAACCATCATGATTAAGGCAAACGATGTATTGAATAAAAAGAGAATCAGACCAATGAGCACCGGTTCATTCAGAGCATTGCTAACGGTGATTCCGAAGAAACAAAATCCACTGATCATGGTGGCCGAAATTAGCGGAAGTAAAACACCAAGCTGATGATCAATCTGATCAAAAAGAACATCATCATTCGGATTGAGTCGATTCAATTTATGTTTGGCTGAGAAGAAAAGAATCAGTATCAGCAACGCGCATAGTCCAAAGATAAAGAATTGAATGGATAAATTATTATGCAAGATTAAGTTTTGAACATTGATTAAACCATGGTAGATTTCGGTTTCAAAATGAATAATGAACCAACCCAATAATCCGCCAATCAGTGATGAGATGATGATGGCGATAAAAAATTTTAGTGTTTGTTTTTGTGATTTCATTGTTTACTCCTCTTCATATAAAAATAGTTCTTCAACGGTTGTTCCAAATACTTTAGCAATTTTTAGAGCTAAAATAACAGATGGGGAATAGTCACCCCGTTCAATCAGGCTGATTGTTTGTCGGGATGTACCGACCAGTTTTCCCAAATCTGACTGGTTCAGATTATTGCGTGCACGATATTCCTTTAGGCGATTCTTCAATCCCACAATGGCACCTCCAGAGCCTATAATTGATTTGACAATGATGAATGTCATAATGACAATCAATATTGTCAAATACAGTATAACTCTGACAACAATAATTGTCAAGTGAAGCTTTTCAATTTATTCAATGTTCAATTCGCAATACTTTTGGTATAATAACTATATTTGTATTGTTGAGCAGTAACGAAAGAGAAAGCGAGATCAAATGAAAAGTATCTTAATCGATGGGAACAGTCTTTTTTACCGAACCTTTTATGCCATCCGGGAAATGTCAAATTCCAAGGGCGTGCCGACAAATGCCATTTATGGTTTTGTGAATATATTAGTTAAAATTCAAGATGAATATAAACCGGATTATTTAGGGATTGCCTTCGACCTTAAAGGGCCAACCTTCAGACATCTGGCCTATGACAGTTATAAAGGCGGACGCCTCAATATGCCAGAACTTCTGGCGGAACAGTTTTCAATTTTAAAAGAACTGCTAAAAAAAATGAACATTGCCATTGTCGAGCTGGAGGGTTATGAAGCTGATGATATTATTGGTACATTGGCTGCCATCGGAGCGGAAAATGGGATTGAGACAGAAATTATTACCGGCGATCGGGATGCCTTTCAGTTAGTGGGACCGCAAATTAAGGTCTTGTATACTAAAAAGGGAATATCTCAATTGGAAGAAGTTGATGAAGCCTGGATACAGAATCAGTATGGTTTGTCACCCACGGATCTGATTGATTTAAAAGCGCTGATGGGGGATAAATCGGACAACATTCCAGGAATTGCCGGAATTGGCGAAAAAACAGCGATTAAATTGATTCAGCAATATGGAGATCTGGAAACGATTTATAATCATATAGACGAGCAGAAAGGTAAACAAAAGGAAAAAATCATCGCTGGAAAAGATGCTGCTTTTTTGAGTCGGATGCTGGGAACCATAAAACGGGATGTTCCCTGGCAGGGTGACTTTGAAGAACTACGTTTTCACGATATTTTTAATTCTGAAAGCATTGCATTGCTCAAGGAGTTGGAATTTAATACACTATTGTCAAAAATAGATGCAACAGATACAGTGGAAACCATCGAAAAATCCCTTGACTTTCGTTGGATAAAAACGGATGCTGAAATGGATGAATTGTTTAATAAAATGGCAAACGCCGCAGAAGTGATCATATATTATCATCAAGAGGATACCCAGATTTATTTTGCCCTTGGAATTGAAACGAGCTATTACTACCTTAATTCCGCGGCGGTTGTGAACGTGGAATTTTTTGATAAACTGAAAAATTTACCCAATATGAAAACCATAGGGCTGGTTAGCCAGGATTTAAAGAACCTGATTCATATTTTTCATAAAAACGGTATTTGCGAAGTGAATGAAGCCTTTGATACCTATATCGCCACCTATCTATTGAGTCCTGGTGATCAGCGCTATGATTTAAAATCTGCCGCTTATCAGTATCTCAATCGAACGATTCTGGATGATGAGGAAATGTTTGGAAAAGGCAAAAAAATGATCAGGGCAGAAGACTTGGATGAGCAGCTACTGGCTGATTACATGATCAAAAACTGTGAAACCATCAAAGATTTAAAAGCTGTTCTGGAAAAAGAACTTAAAACAACAGAAATGATGACCTTATTTAAGACCATCGAAATGCCTTTATTGGAAGTGATGGTATCGATGGAGGAACTGGGGTTTAAAATTGACTTAAGCCAACTTGAAGTGCTTTCCGACGAATTTGAGAATAAGCTTACCAATCTCACCAGTGATATTTATGAACTGGCCGAAACGGAAAGCTTTAACATTAACTCACCCAAACAATTAGGAGAGGTACTTTTCGAGCAACTAAAACTGCCGGTAGTGAAAAAGACAAAAACTGGTTATTCGACCAATATCGAAGTACTGGAGCAACTGATTCATTTCCATCCCATCATCGAAAAAATTATTGAGTATCGGATGCTGTCAAAATTGGATTCGACCTATGGCCGGGGGTTGATGGCGTTTGTTGAACCTAAAACCCAGAAGATTTACTCGACTTTTAACCAGACCGTAGCGGCAACTGGAAGGCTCAGCAGTTCGAATCCAAATCTGCAGAACATTCCGGTAAAAACAGAAATGGGTCGAGCAATCCGACGCGTTTTTGTACCATCGACGAGTGATCGTATTCTGGTGGATGCCGATTATTCGCAGATTGAGCTTCGGGTTTTAGCCCATCTTTCAGGGGATGAGAATTTGATTGATGCGTTTAGAAAAGAACAGGATATTCACACTCGCACCGCCTCTGAAATTTTTGGGGTTTCACTGGATGCAGTGACCCGAACCCAGCGTGGTCAGGCAAAAGCCATAAATTTTGGACTGATCTATGGTAAACAGGCTTTTAGTTTGGGGAAAGATCTGGGAATCTCCCGAAATGAGGCTCAAGATTATATCAACCGTTATTTTTCCCGTTATCCCAAAGTTCAGGCTTATATGGAGAATGTCAAACACCAGGCTAAAGAAGAAGGGTATGTTACCACCATCTGGGGAAGAAGACGTTACATTCCGGAGATGAACTCAAGAAATGCCATGATGGTTCAAGCGGGCGAAAGGATGGCCCTAAATACCCCAATTCAGGGGAGTGCAGCGGATATTATTAAGCTTGCCATGATTAAAGTCTATGAACGCTTAAATGCAGAGAATCTAAAAGCAAAACTGATCCTGCAAGTGCACGATGAGTTGATCATTGATACCCCTAAAAATGAACGCGCCCAGGTGGAGGTATTGATTAAAGAAGAAATGGAAGGGGCGGCTCAATTAAGTGTGCCATTAACGGTGGATGTAAACACTGGGTTGTCCTGGTATGATGTGAAATAGCAGGTGTAGTAATGAGAATCATTGGAATAACGGGTGGAATTGCTTCAGGCAAATCCACTGTCACTGATATTATAAAGAAACGCTTTAATTACATCGTCATTGATGCGGATCAATTAGCTCGCCAGGCGGTTGAGCCAGGAAGTCCTGGCCTAAAGAAAATTATAATGGTTTTTGGACAGACGGTTATTGATGAAAAGGGAGAATTAAACCGTGGTATGCTGGGAGAGATTATTGCTAACAATGAACAAGCCAGGAAAAAACTCAATGCGACGATTCATCCGGAGATAAAAAAACTCTATGATCAGCAAATCGCCTTTTATAGAAAATTGGGAATTCCGACGGTTTTTTACGATTGTCCGCTGCTTTTTGAAACAAATCTGCAAAATACCGTCGATGAGACGATTTTAGTGGTTGCAGACAAAGAAATTCGTGTTGAGCGGATCATGGAAAGAGATAATCTGACTAGAGGGCAGGCAATCAAACGAATTGAGATGCAGATGTCGGACGAAGAAAAAATTGCTCTGGCTGATACAATTATCGAAAATAATGGTAGCATGAATGATCTCCTAATCACAATCAATGCTTACTTCAGTAGAAGAAAGTTATTGGTGAGATAATCTTGCCAAAATGAAAATTAAAAAAATGTCGATAAGTAAAAAAAATAGTTGAAATTTTTGAGCCATTCCGTTATAATAAAAAAACAGGGTTAAAACACCTGTTTTTTATGCGAGGATGGTGGAACTGGCAGACACGCAGGTTTGAGGGATCTGTTGCAGCAATGCAGTGAGGGTTCAAATCCCTTTTCTCGCACCAATTTAAAAATAAAAGTCGATTGCTTTTGCGGTCGACTTTTTTTCTTAGGATGACGATAGTTGTTAGATCGTTGCGTGTTTAGAAATTAAGTAAAATAATAGGATTTCTTGTTATGATGAGCCAATTATTTGATATTAATTTAAACAACAATGATTATGTGAGGTGTAGAATGAAAAAGAAAATATTATCTGGTGCTATAGCGATTGTGCTATCGATGGCAATGGTTAGTCCGGTTCTGGCGGACTCGAAAAGTGCCTGTGTAGCGATTGGTGCAGACAATACAGAAGCCCAACTCAAAACGGTTTATGGCTATTTTGATATTAAACGGGGCGATGTCGAGGAAACTGTGGTAACCAATGCGGATGAACGGGAATATCTGGAAGGTGTTGTATCTCTTGATAAAATAGGGTCTTTGGCGTTATCCAGTGTATATGTTCAGGAAAAAAACGCTGGTGGAATTGATCTGGAAACCCATAATATTGATTGGGTCACCGACGAGATGTATAAATCGGCTTTAGGAACGGCGGGAATCAAGAATGCCAAGGTGATTGTTGCGGCCTATACGCCAGTATCCGGAACTGGTGCGTTGACAGGCATTTATAAAGCCTATGAAACAGCAACTGGTGATAGCCTTGATGAAGCGGCTAAAACAACGGCTGTTGAAGAAGTCGTGGTCGTTGGAGAACTTCAGGATGCTATCGGAGATGATGCGGTTAATATTATCAATAGTTTAAAAGGCGAAATTGCCCAGACAAAAACTATGAATGATGATCAGATTCGAGAGCTGATCGTCGCGACGGCAGAAAAATATGACACCGTCTTGGATGACCAGCAAGTTGAAGAAATTTTAACTTTGGTCAATAAGTTCAATGAACTGAATATGGATCCGGATACATTTATTAAGTTGATGGAGGCAGGCCAGCAAACTCAGGGTTTCTTCCAGCAGGTACAGAACTTTTTCCAGGAGATTGGAAACTTCTTTAGTGGCTTAAAATAAGAGACAGAAAGCGAATGCGACTGTAAACGCTATTGTGATCAATTTGATCACAATAGCGTTTTTTATTTAGCAGCTATAAAAGTCAATAATCGTTTGCAAAATACTATTGACAAAAATTAGGTAAACAGATATCATCGTATTTAAAGAAACAAACTTTATTTCAGATAAAACTTACTGTATCATAATAAATGACTAATAACCCATTCAAAGAAGCATGGGTTGACAGAGGTTAGTGTGGAAGGACGATTATGAGATTCGTGCCGATATTTTGTTTGCGAGAAGGAATGGTTGTTGCATCTGATCTGTTTGGGGATCGGGGTGAACTGGTACTTCCGCGAAAAACAGTTTTAGATATTGAATTAATTCATAAAATTCATAAGTTTAAGTGCAATGGTCTCTTTATAGAAGAAGAACAGATCCAGAGCATTCCAATTATTAAAACGATTGACAGCAGCTTGAGAACGAAAACCGTTAACGGGATTAAAGAAATTTTTATTTGTAAAGAGAATAACCAGCCGGTTCAAAAAGAACAGTTCACTGAGATGGAAGATCAAGTCGAAACAATTGTGGATGTAATCCTGAAAAACAAGGAAATGATGCTAAATATGGTTGATCTGAAAGTTTTCGATGACTATACTTATTTTCATTCAGTGAATGTTGCTGTATTATCCATAGGTCTTGGAACAGCCATGGGCCTTGATAAAGCAGATTTATGTAACCTTGGATTTGGTGCATTACTTCATGATATAGGAAAGGTATTTGTGCCGAAAGACATTCTTCATAAGAAAGGTCCCTTGACGGATGTTGAGTTTTCTGAAATGAAAAAGCATTCATTTTTGGGGTTTGAATATCTGGCCAGTGAATATGTTGGCAGTGTGGGAGCCCAGGCTGGAATTCTGGATCATCACGAGAAGTTCTCGGGTGGAGGATACCCGAACAATGCTAAAGGTGACAAAATTTCGTTATATGGACGAATTATCTCCATTGCCGATGTTTATGATGCGCTGACTTCGGATCGGCCATACCGAAAAGGGTTGTTGCCCTCAGAAGCAATTGAATATATTATGGGTGGTACCGGAAATCTCTTTGACCCGGATCTGGTACGGGTGTTTGTTAGAAAAATAGCTCCTTACCCGGTTGGGACAACCGTAAAATTAAGCAATGGATTGTCGGGTATTGTTACAGATAATTTTGAAAGCTTTTGTATGCGACCGAACATACGAATATTTAAGCATGGCAATTATGAAATAAAACCCTTTGACATCTGTTTGGCTGATCGTCACGCCCTAAATATCACTGTTGTAGACTATTCCAAGTAACACAATAAATTTTTGGAGGATTATTTGTGAGAATAATTTTATTAGGAACCCCCGGAGGGGGGAAGGGCACTCAGGCAAAATTGATTTGCGAACACTATGGCATTCCCCATATTTCGACCGGGGACATCTTTCGAAAAAAAATTAAAGAAGGCACAACTGAAGGCAAAGAAATAAGCGCTTATATGGAAAAAGGTCAGTTAGTTCCTGATCGGCTCACGATTGGGCTTGTTGATGAACGCTTAAAAAAAGGTGACAGCATGAAGGGCTTTTTGCTTGATGGCTTTCCCCGGGACGAAAAGCAAGCTAAGGCACTGGACCAGATCATGAAGACAAAGAATGAACAGATTAATTTTGTTTTTTTGATTGATGTGCCAAAAGAGATCATTGTTGAACGCATTATGGGACGACGGGTTTGTCCAAAATGTGGTGAAAGTTATCATATTAAATATAACCCGCCGAAGGTAGTGGGAAAATGTGATGTGTGTGGAACCCCTTTAATTCACCGCGCCGATGATCAGGAAGAAATCATTTTAGATCGGTTAGCTATTTATAATCGAACAACAGAGCCAATTCTCCAGTTCTACAAAAACAAAGGAATCCTTCATAAAATCAAGGGAGATGGTGGAATCCAAGATATTTTTTTACAAATCATTACGATTTTAGATGGCGAAAAGTAAATTGTGGAAAGGTTGGTTTCTCGTAAAATCTTTGAAAAGCGGAATATAAGTGGATCATGAATCTTTTTTAGTTAAACTTACAAAAGTTCATTTGTTGTCAGCTGTGTAAAATAATAAAGGTGAGCGTCTTTCTGTGCAGTAGTGGGTATAAAGAAAAAAATATCTCAGTCGTTAATTTTTCGGTTTTGACTCTGAGAAGGACAAAATGGAACAGATAAAAAAAGAGAATCCTTTGGTCAAAGAATTCTCTTGTGGTTATCGTTAAAAATTATTTGCCTTCCCAAAAAGCCTCGGCCTCTTTTTCCATTTTTTCCAGACGGGTATAATAGTCGGGAAATTCATTTAAATGAGCTAGGGCAATTTTTCCGGTGACGAAAGGATCATCTCCGGTTACGTTTGTGCGCGAGTTATCTGTGCCATGCTCGAGCTCAACATCCATGCCCATTCGAAACTGTTCAATGTCAAATTTACTCCAACTGATTCCTAGCATTCTGCCAATTTCTTTTGCCTGCTCGGTTGTAAATACTTTTTTTGCTGACATAATATCACCTCTTCTTAAAATTTTGAAATGTGACAATTCTGGTTGAATTTAATAATGCTCAGTTTTATTATAAGGAAAATCAATATATTTGTCAATCAATGAGTAAATGTGTTTTGTTTGGGATTATATATTTAGGGTAAAACAACTAAAATTACGCTCATAGGAGGGAAAAATGGGGTTTAAAAAAGTTGCTGAAATACAGGAGTTTGTACAAACTGAGAAAAAACTGATTGAATTGGATAACGAAAAAATACTACTGACGAAGGTGGATGGGGATTATTACGCCATCTCAAATAAATGCCCCCACATGGGAGGATCTTTGTATAAAGGTACCTTGCGGGATGGTGTTATTACCTGTCCAAGACATGGAGCAAAGTATGACGCAAAAACTGGTAAGGGTTTAGGAAAACCGAAAATTTTATTTTTAGAATTTAAAATGGAAAATGATCGGAGTTTTCCGGTAAAGGTCGAAGACGGTGCGATACTGATTGATGTTGATGCGAAGTAAACATAATAAAAGACCGGGCGCAGAAAGCCTATTATTGAAGGCTATTGCTGCACCCGGTTTTTTTCAGTAGTTATATTCCGATTTATATTATTGTAAACTTTAATTTGTTTCGATCGACTCAAGTAGGGGAAGTGCTGCTTCAAGATCTTCATCAACCTGGTTTTCAACAAGTTTTTCAAGAATAATTTGCGGATCCATTTCCAGAATGGTTCTGTCTGAACCATCACTCAGACAGATAATGCCCGTTATCGCTGATGAAATTTCTACGGGTTGGATATCATTTAAATTAATTTCCAGGACACTCACCAATTTTTCAACTTGAATGGCGATCATTTCATCTTCAGATAATTGTAACAAAAGCAGATGTGACGTGTTCCGGCTGGGATCATTTTTATCAAATAAGGCCAGAGCATCGACCACTGCATAATAGTGATCATTAAATTCTACAGCTCCACGAATTACTGCATTGGTACCTGGGACTGAAATGGTTTTGCTGGCTTCGAGTGCTTCAATAACATAGGATTGTTCTAGACCATAAACCTGACCGTTTATAACAAAGGTAGCCAACTTCTTATGTTCATTGGTCATTGAGAAGGCAAAATCGGATTGCTCGATTTCCTTGTCATTGGATTTGTTGATCGTTATTTCTGCATAATCCGCCATTTTTTCGAAAACAAAAGCAATGACATCATTATGGTATCCATCTGAATTTTTGTATTCGCGATAACAGCAAGAACAGGCGCAGCCAATTGAATAATAACTGTTTTCATAAACAAGAATTTCAGATCTGGTTTTCCCATTGGCAACAGTGAACATCTCATCGGGCAAATCCAGTGCATCGCCGACTTTATACGCTTGGTTCGTTGTTGATAGAATCATTTTTTTACGATCGGTAAAGACTGCAAATGAACTATTATCAGAATGGAGGGACTCTTCTAAAATAGTCCGAAACTGATCTTCACTGTCAAAGACGATGCCGATACCACCAACAGCGCGGTTAGGGTTATTAAAGTCGGTGATGGAAGCCCCGTAAATATAAGTGTGGCGATGATCATACAATTCTGTTTGCTCAAAGGGCGAAACAAAATACTTTTCCTGTTTGGAATTAGCCAGTACTTCATTGATATAGGGGTCTGAGAGCGTTTTGCCAATGTCTTCACTTCGATTTGGGTTTGACACGGCAACGATGGTTCCGGTTTTATCAAAAATAAATAGATTGCTATAAACGGTGTAAAGGTCATTGATGTAGGTAAGAATCTCAGTTAACTGTTTTTCTTCAGAAGTTGTTCGTACGTCTTTCGCAAGAATACGCCGGATCGTCGAATCCAATGCCCACCAACGGCAATCATTAGCGCGTTCATAAAGGTTCCGATCCATGATGTCCACCGATAGCGAGGCTAAAAAACTGGTGTCGACGAGGCTGGTTGAGACAACCGTTGAAAACAGATTGGAAACGGAGCTTTGAAAAAGACTGCTGGTGTTGGTACCGATCCGTCCAATGGCTCTCAAGATTGGTTTTAGGCGTGAATACTCGGCATCGATACTATCATCTCTGGCAATGATCTGACCGTTGTAGACAATGCGTTTGAGTGAGCCGTTAATGGTTTGGGTTTTATTGATAATTTCATTCAGTTCTGACGAAAATGAGTCGGCCTGGTGCATCAAACCAGTGGTTACCGATGAATCAATGCTTTTCAGATTTCGGTTATCCCGGAAAGCCAGATGGAGAGGTAGCATCACATGGCCTTTCCAGCCCAGACCATAGTATTTCTGGTAACCTTGAGTGGCAATGGTTTTGGCGATATAATCGGAACCTCGATAGTAGACAACCCCATTAACCCCAGATTCGACGGGTTCAACAATGGTACCGGTGGGGACATGGTTTTCATCACTGCTGGCGATGACCATGTTGGCATCGTCAATGATGGTCATCACTGAGCCGTCATAATCGGTAGTTAATTTTTCAAAGATTTGAGACATTTCATTTTCGAAGCGGAAACACAAACAGATCAGACCGATCGCCTGGGAAGTCCCTTCCCGGCAGATTCGACTGGAAAAAACATGGGAATTTTTATCGCCATACTGGAGTTTTGAATTCTTAAAATACTCGACGAAATTTTGTTCCCCATCCATTGTCTTGATCAGATTGGGTCCCTTGATTTGTTTTCCCAGGATTTCATTTTGCTCGTCAAGGTTTGCCAATACCCGGTAATTATTATCGAGGACGATAATATCTTCATAAACGGAGTATTTCGCAACATAGTCCCGCATACGTTTTAGAATCAAGTTGCGGTCACTGTCAGTACGATCCTGATTTTCAACAAAGCGACGAATATCGTCATCAGTAGCCAGAAAACCAATGTCTGCTGTTCTCTCGAACAGGTTGCGGATGAGAATATCAATAGCTACCTGGGTTTTCGAAATAATCTTTTGTTCCATTTTTTTAAGTTTTTCAGAAACGAGGGTGTCAATCAGTTCTTCCTGCAAATCAATAAAACCATTTTGAATTTTTGTCATATTGGGAAGAACACTTTTTGATTGGATGGGACAGTTGATTTCAGAAAGCAGTTTAATATTATCCCACTGGTCATTTAAATCAGAGATGCTTTTATTGCACTCCTGCACATCAGGCATATAGGTTAAAAAATCCTTTTGTTTGTATATTATCATTTTCAATCTCCTTAGTTATTAAAAAAGATGCTTAATGGTAAAAATACTCCATTTTAAGCATCTTTGCAATAATTTTTGTTCTAGTTAATGTAGCATTTTTTTTGGAATTTTGCAAGATAATATGGAAAGATTAATGGATTTAAAAGGTACATTTTATATTGGGTATTGACTGATTAGATTTCGGCCCGTAAGGTTAGTGATTTATCCAAACATCAGCGTTTCCAAAAATTCCAGATCCTCCTGATTGGGTAGAATTTTGCTGGAAAGCTGCGTGTCAAAAACCATGATGTATTGATTTTCAGGATCAAATTTTGGCCAGATGATCTGCCCCTTATACTCAACTCTGAAATTAGGATTGCCGTATTTTATAAAATTGACCCAGGATTGCTGCATGATCCAGGACAAATTACTGATCTTGGTAGCTCGGCGCTGTCCAATGCCGTTGCCAAAAACAAAGGGCAGTTCCATCCCATGGGCGGTATTCAATCCAACAATTTTTAGAATCGTCGGATCAAAGTCAAAATTGTAAAAATAGACATCTTCGCCCAACTCGGCATATTTTTTAGCCATCATAACCATCCCGATGAGAAAAGCAGAATAGGTATAAATCTCCTGAGTACGCTTAAGTGGCGAATGTTCGGCATCGACATAAAAATGTTCCATAGCTTTTGGAGCATTTTGAGGTCCAAAGATATGATAACAAAGCATCTGATAGATACCAAGATTCGTGTGACTCTTTATAAATAGAGACGACTCATCGGTATTATAGCCCGCAAGAATTTTTACAGAGTTGAGTTCGCCATTTTTGAGTGCCTGAACAGGGTCTTTTGGTAAGACTACGCCATCATATACTGGCCAAAAACCAAAAGCGTTTGGAACCGTTGCTTGGTTAGACTTAACCATGGAAAGTGCTGCGAAAACATCACCAGGAAGAGCTCGCAACTTTTCCAGACCAGCAGCTGAATCGTCAATCCCATACAAGTCGCACAGTAGTGTTCCATTATCCAGGGTTTTTTCTAGCTGACCGCGATTGAGCACTGAAAAGGCTGAAATTGAAAAAATCGATCCACTTTCAACTACAGCCTGGTGAAAAAGCCCTTTTGCCAGAGGCGACAGCAACAAAGCTGTGACACTGTAGGCACCGGCAGACTGGCCGCCAATCGTGATTCGAGCAGGATCTCCACCAAAGGTTTCAATGTTGGCATGAAGCCAATGAAGGGCCTGGATCTGATCGAGCAAACCATAATTACCAGTGGTACCGGATTCTTCAAGTAATCCTCGGGTTGCCAGAAATCCCAGCGCACCCAACCGGTAATTGATTGTGACAACCACGACGCCTTCCTGAGCCATCCGGCCGCCATCATAAATTATTTCGGAGCCGGAGCCCGATGAAAAAGCGCCGCCATGAATAAAAACATACACTGGCAAGCGTTCATCTGCCTTAATAGCCGGAGTCCAGATATTTAAAAATAGACAATCTTCGCTTTTACCATCCATATGGTAAGTGCCTGGGGAATCGACGGTTATACCACCCATTTGAAGCGCAGCGCTGCCATGTTTTGAGCAATCACGAACATCCTCCCAAGGTGGCATCGCTTCAGGGGCTTTAAAGCGACGACTACAGATGGGAGGGAGCGCATAGGGAATCCCTTTATAACTCGAAATGCCCCGTCGAAATTGCCCCTGGACTGGACCGGCTGGGGGATAAAGGACTGGTTTTTTAGATAAATCGTTTTTTTCTTTATTAAAGAAAAGCATCGTATTCTCCTTTGAACTGTGAAATTAGCCCAGAATAAGGGACTTTATTAACTATGGTCAGCTGCGTATTATTGAAAGGAAGGCCAAGTATTGGGCGATTCTTGAACCGGTCTCTGCGTGTAGTCCCGATGATAGCGATACACGGTTTCGTAAAACTGATTGTGAAGGTCAGTGGCCCGACAATCATAGTAGAGCATTTTTTTTTGGAGGGGAGTCAAGCTAAAACGGCTTTTCTTCAAGTTGGTAAGAATTGGTAACTGTCCCTGTTTTTTTATTGCTTTCAGGATAGCGGTGCCAGTTTGATTAAAACCCAGTACCCGAAGGTAAGGGATAAACGATTCGGCTTGAAAAAGGTTTAAACTTTCCTTGTCAAGTTCTAGTAGCCGATTGCACAGAATCCGACGAACCCGGGTTTGAGGAGTGCGTTTTGAGATGATTTTACTGACGCACTCATCCAGACTGGTAGCGATTTTAAATGAATCTCTGATTTTATGCTCGAGTCCTTCATTTACATAGGGGGTATTTTTAAGGTGATGCACATCATGGGAAAGGATCTGCAGTCTCAGGGCGTTGAGAAAAAAATCATCACCCTGGAGATTGTAGTTTTTTTTAAATGGATTAATCAGCATGTCAGGTAAATAAGGGAGTTTGTTATCCAAATTTTTTAAAATAGCAGATGCTGCTTCCGGCTGGACAAGGGCCTCCTTTAAAATCGATCGAATGCCACTGGCGCTGAGATATTTAGAGGGCAACAAGCTGTGATAGTCGGCTCCTTGCCGTTTAACGGTCATTGAATCGATGGTACTTTGGGTTTTATGAAGCGCTTTGAGATATTCAAGAGCCAGGATGTTGTTTGGGGTATTAAGAAGATTACCTGCCTCATGACCCAGGTAGGAACGAACCGCCTGCTCTCTGGCACGGGGAAAAGATACTCCGGTTGCCAACCCCTGTTTAAGAAAATTTTTAAATTCAACTGGTTCTTGAACCAGTATTTCAGCCAGATTGTTCAATGGGCGGAGATGTCCGAATTCGGAACCAAAAGAGAGGATATCAATCACTCCGGTGGCATTAAAAATTTTAATTCCGCCATGTGCAAAGGCTTCGGCACTTTGGCAGGCGTAAACAAAAGGCAGTTCACAGACCAAATCTACGCCAGCGGTAAGCGCCAGGCGGGTACGTTCCCACTTATTTAAAATAGCGAATTCGCCTCGTTGCATTAGACTGCCACTCATAAGAACCATCACGGCATCGCACTGACTTTCCTTTTTCGAAGCTTCGATTTGCCAGGCATGACCCAAGTGAAACGGATTATATTCGGCAATGATACCAAGAATTTTCATATTGGCCTCTCTTTTGTTAAAAAAATAGCAATTTTTTAATTTATTATCGAAATATGACAAAAAAATAATGGTATTATTTGCTTATTACTGTTATTATATAGAACGTATGAAACGTAATCAATAAAAAACTAAAGGAGAGTAATTATTAATGAATGTACTTGTTATTAACTGCGGCAGTTCTTCACTTAAATATCAATTGCTTGATATGACCACTGAAGAAGTTTTGGCAAAAGGTTTAGTTGAAAGAATTGGTATCGAAGGATCTGTTTTGGTTCACGAAGCGCCAGGTCAAGACAAGGTTAAATTAGAACAACCGATGAAGACACATAAAGAAGCTTTGAATCTTGTTATGGCTGCTTTAGTAGATCCTGCTCATGGGGTCGTGAAGTCTTTAGAAGAAATTTCTGCTGTTGGCCATCGGGCTGTTCATGGTGCTGAAACCTTTTCTGATTCAGTCGTTATTGATGATGCGGTTATTAAGAGCCTGGAAGAGTGTTCAGAACTGGCGCCTCTTCATAATCCAGCCAACCTGATTGGGATTAACGCGTGTCGGGAATTACTGCCAAACGTACCAATGGTAGCAGTATTTGATACCGCTTTCCATCAGACTTTGCCTGGTGAAGCTTTCATGTATCCACTCCCTTATGAATTATATGAAAAATTCAAGATCAGAAAGTATGGTTTCCACGGAACCTCTCACAAATTTGTAAGTCAGGCTGCTGCTGAATTAATGGGTAAAAAACTGGAAAACTTAAAACTGATTTCCTGTCATTTAGGCAATGGTGCCAGTCTCTGTGCCATTAAAAACGGCAAATCGGTTGATACATCAATGGGATTAACACCACTAGCAGGTTTGGAAATGGGAACTCGTTGTGGTGATATTGACCCCGCTATTATTCCTTTCCTGGTTAACAAAGGCTACACCGTTGAAGAAGTTGATGTACTGATGAATAAAAAATCAGGTGTACTTGGCGTATCTGGAATCAGTTCAGATTTCCGTGATGTTGAAGGCGCAGCTAATAATGGCAATAAACGTGCGCAATTAGCACTGGATATCTTCCATTATCGCGTCCGTACGACTATTGGGGCTTATGTTGCAGCAATGGACGGTGTTGACGGCATTATCTTTACAGCAGGTTTAGGTGAGAACTCAACGACTTCCCGGGCTGCCATTTGTGGAGGCTTGAAATACTTGGGAGTCTCTTTAGATCCAGTTGCCAACAGCAAACGCGGCGAAGCAACGATTATCTCTGATAAGGACTCTAAAACAACAGTAATGGTGATTCCAACCAATGAAGAATTAATGATTGCGAGAGACACCCTGGCGTTAGCTAAATAATGTAAAGTATTTCACTTGACAAAACGGGCAATCGTCTATATAATGATGATTGCCCGTTTGGAGTGATAAAATGAATTTTGAAATCAATAAGCTATTGCAGGAAAAATTAATCCCTTTTGAATTTGTTGTAAAAAATACCGATTTAAATGATATAGAGGGAGAACTGGATGAACATGGAGCTTTAGTGCGTGGAACCATTGAGAAAATATCGAAAGGTAATTTTTTGGTATCTTTCACCATCGAGATGACCATGATCTTTCCCTGTGCGCGTTGCCTAGAACCAACCCCAATCGATTGTCTTTATGACTACACGGATACGGTAACGGTTGAAGATGATGAAGCAATACTTGATTTATTGCCCGTCGTTGAAGAATGCATTTATATTAATGAACCTTTCCGTGTACTGTGCAGTGAAGATTGTGCGGGTTTGTGTCCAAAATGCGGCAATAATTTAAATCACGAGCAATGTGAATGTGACAAATTTGGTGATTATGATCCTCGATTTGAAGCGTTGAAAGATTTATTGTAAGTGAAATGACTTTACTATTAGGAGGTGTGAGTGATGGCTGTACCAAAGAGAAAAACTTCAAAATCAAGAAGAGACAAAAGAAGAACACATTACAAATTAAATATTCCAGGAATGAGTACTTGTCCAAAATGTGGTGAAATTAAATTACCTCATCGAGTTTGCAAGTCTTGTGGCACATACAAAGACGTTAGCGTTATCAGCTTCAACGAATAAACAGAGTTTAGACTCTGTTTTTTCTCTATCTGGGATTATTTCAGACCCGGATAATTTTTAGCGATAGTATTTACTGAATAGCTTTTTTCTGGGATAATAGACAGATATATAGGAGGGTATGATTTTGAATATATTTTTAGATGCCATGGGTGGTGATTATGCACCCTATGAAATCGTCAAGGGTGCCATTGATGCTGTAAAAGAATATGATGTCAAGCTGACCCTGGTGGGTCACAGGCAGGCCGTTGAAGAAGAACTTTCAAAATACGATTACCCGAAAGACAAGATAGAAATTCTGCACGCCGAAACGGTCATCGAGAATACGGAAGAACCGGCCATGGCGATTCGGCGAAAACCGGATTCCTCACTGGTAGTGGCCTTGGATGAGATGAAAAAAAGAGATAATGCAGTGCTGATTTCGGCCGGTAGCACGGGGGCGCTTTTATCTGGCGGCTTATTAAAGCTCGGTCGGATCAAGGGGATAAAACGGCCAGCATTAGCGGCGACTTTACCCAAAAGCGATGGCGTGTTTGTGCTCATTGACACCGGTGCTAATGCAGATTGTAAACCAGAGTATTTGGAACAGTTTGCCCAATTGGGAAAAATTTATTCAGAAAATGTTTTAGGTAAAAAGAATCCAGGGATCGGTTTGATCAATATCGGTGCTGAAGCAAAAAAAGGCAACAGTTTGGTAAAAGCTGCCTACGAGCTTTTGGAAGCTGGTGATTTTAATTTTTTGGGCAATGTGGAAGCGCGGGATCTTCCCGAAACCGAGGCGGATGTGTTAGTATGTGATGGATTCACAGGCAATATTGTTTTGAAATTAACCGAAGGTATTGCGGCGTATTTGCTTAAGGGAATGAAGACATCAATCATGAGCAACACCAAAGGGAAAATTGGCGGAATGCTGATTAAAGAGAATTTACGAAGTTTTAAGAAGCAGTTTGATTATGCCGAATATGGTGGGGCCCCCTTTCTGGGGGTCAAGGGTGGAATCATTAAAGCGCATGGCAGCAGTGATGCCTTTGCCATCAAAAATGCGATAAAGCAGAGCATGAAGTTTATTGAAAATGATGTGTTGCAAAAAATAACAGATAATGTAAAAAACATGGAGGCTTAAGTCATGGATGAACGATTTTTAAAAGTCACAGCAATTATTTCAGAACAACTTGATGTTGATATTGAAAAAATTACCCTCGAAACCTCACTCATTGATGATCTGGAGGCAGATTCACTGGATGTGGTTGAACTGATTATGGCATTCGAAGATGAGTTTGGTACAAAAATTGATGAAGGTGCATTAGAGAATATTCAAACAGTAGAAGATATTATCAACGCAATTTCTTGAGTAAATAAAATGAGTGCCGAGACAAGTAATCGGCACTCATTTTCAAACGATTATGACGTTTACACCAGGTGTTTGGTCTTTTGATTGAAAATATCGAGAAGCGCTCAGGCGGGATCTCGTAATCGATAAGGGGGGATATTACGTGACAATCGAAGAAAAAATCGATTACCGTTTCAAAAAGAAAGATTTATTGAAAGTAGCATTAACACATAGTTCACATTCAGGAAATTCAACCAATAATGAACGACTTGAATTCTTGGGGGATGCAGTATTGGAACTGATTATCAGTGAGTATTTATTTTTAGCTCACAAGTTATCTGAGGGTAAAATGACGAAAATCCGTTCCAATATTGTATGTGCCGAGTCTCTTTCCAAGGCAGCTTACGAGCTCCATTTGGGAGATCATATCTTTTTGGGTAAGGGAGAAATTGTAACCGGTGGCCGACAGCGAAAATCGAATCTTGCGAATGCATTTGAGGCCCTGATTGGGGCTGTTTTTTTAGACAGTAATTTTGAAACGACACGGAAAGTTGTTTTGAAAGTACTGGAAAACAATATTCAATTGGCATTATCTGGGGCGCTGGTTAAAGACTATAAAACGGAACTTCAGGAGTATATTCAAAAGAATAATGACAATGTGATTGAGTATATTCTGGAGCGATCTGAAGGACCAGAACACAATAAGACCTTTTATATCAATTTGATTTTTAATGGTGAGTGTGTGAGTCATGGCATCGGGAAAAGCAAAAAAGAAGGGGAACAGGACGCAGCAAAGAATTATTTGCATAAGACCAGAAAATTGTAAATTGAGGTGAGTGCTTGTATTTAAAAAAATTGCGATTGTCGGGGTTTAAATCATTTGCAGACCCTGTGAGCCTTGAGTTTTCAGAAGGTATTTCTGCAATTGTTGGTCCTAATGGCAGCGGAAAAAGTAATATCACTGACGCCATCAAATGGGTTTTGGGTGAGCAAAGCATAAAATCCCTGCGGGGAAAGAAAATGGAAGATGTAATCTTCTCTGGAACAGAAAAAAAACCAGCCTCTGGTTATGCCGAGGTTGTTTTGATTTTAGACAATAAAGATGGTGCACTGGAAAACTATCCCCAGGAAATTGCGATTTCCAGAAAACTATTCAGATCAGGTGAAAGTGATTATGCCATCAATAAAAAGAGCTGTAAACTTAAAGAAATACACAGTCTCTTTATGGATACTGGTTTAGGAAAAAACGGTTATTCGTTAATCAGTCAGGGCAGTATCGAAAATATATTAGCCAGCAGCCCTACGGAACTTCGGAATATTTTTGAAGAAGCTGTGGGTATTGTGTCATATAAAACAAAAAAAAACGAGGCCGAAAAAAAATTGGAACAAACCCAGGGCCATTTGGATCGACTTCGCGATATTATGACCGAAATCGAAAAACAGGTGGGTCCATTAAAAAACCAGTCCCGGAAGGCCCAAAATTGGTTAGTATTACATGAGGAATTAAAGACTGTTGATCTGATAATCTTTTATCGAAAAATGAGCAGTGCGGTCACAGAACTTGAAGATTTAAAAGCGAATCTAAAAACACAAATAAAAAGATGCGAGCAAATTGAAGCGGCTATTCAAAAGAAAGATGAGCTCTATCAAAAATTGACCATTGAAAACCGCGAATTGGATCTTTTAGCGGATGATGAAAAGAAAAATCTTAGTGTCCTCAGATCCGATTTTGATCAGGTTCAGAGGGAAGAAATCCGCTGTAAAAGTCAGCTGGAAGCCAATGAAATAAGTCAGGAACGGCTTGCTAAAGAGCAGGAGAATTTGTCTTTTCAGATTGATGAAACCGAAGCTCGGATTAATGGTCTTGAACGTGAAAAAAAAATAGTGCTCGAAAATCTCAGAAACCATCAAATGGCCTGGCGTGAAATGGATAATACGCTTCATTGTCTGCAGATTGAAGAACAGCAGGAAAAAGAGCGAATCAAAGCAAATCAAGATGCGATTCAAAATCATCAATCTCGTTGTGAAACCTTGGAAATAAAACGGTTTGAAATAAAAACAGCGATCCAGGAAGCTACAACAGAGTCATCTTTTATAAAAAAGCACTTGGATGAAGCCAGGGACAGCCAGAATCAAATCACTTTAGATTTGGAACACCATAAAAAAGAACAGAACGAACTCCGGGGAAAAAAGCAACAACAGAACGATCTCTATAATCTGTTGCAGTCTCAGTATAATCGAGGGTTGGAAGAACAGCAAAGAATTCAACATCACGCCCACCACATTTCCAATAATTTTAAGGTCAATGCTTCTAAAGTAGAGTATTTAAAGAATATTCAAAAAAATTATCAGGATTATTTTCCAACAATTCGAAAACTGATGACGTCGGAAAAACTGCTGGGCCCGGTGATCCATGAGGTGTATGGACCGGTTGGCGAACTGATTACCACAAAACCCAGGTATCTCCAGGCGATTGATATTGCATTGGGGGCAAAAAGCCAGAATATTGTTGTAGCCACAGTTAAGGTTGCCAGTGATTGCATCAATCTCCTGAAAAGAGAGCGTTTAGGACGGGCAACCTTTTTACCACTGGATAATTTAAAATACAATGCAATTGATGAGCGAACTCGGACAGCGCTTAAGAATATGCCCGGGGTGGAAGGAATTGCCAGTGAGTTGGTTGAAACTGATGCTGCTTATTGGGCGGCGATCGAAAGTCTTTTAGGACGGATTATCGTAGCCAGTGATTTTGCCTCGGGGCGAGACATCCAGAATAAATTGGCGTCGAGGTTTACAGTGGTGACGTTGGAGGGTGAAATATTTTATCCGGGCGGTGCTATTGTCGGCGGTCAAAGTAAAGATAACCGACAATCCCCGTTGTCAAAAAAAATTGAAATCCAAAATCTGGAAAATGAAATGGCAGCGTACAAAAAAGCCCTCGATCTTGCAAAAGACCAGGAGTTATTGTCGAATGAGTCAATCTCCCAGCTGAGTAAGCAATTAAAAGAGCTTGAAAATGAACAGAATCGTTGCAAACAGGGCTTATGGGAAAAAAATAAGCTGATAGAAGATTTAATTAAAAAGCAACTTGAAAATACCCGCTCAATTGAAGTGCATAAGCAAAAGAATATAGAGCTATGTCAGACGCTCGAGCAATCCAATCAAGAGCTGATGAAAATAGAGGTGGCCTATAATCAGGCGAAAGAAGCGACGAAGGATCAGGATTCCGATGATCGAACGCAGGAGATTCGGCAGCGGTTGGATGATTTACGGTTAGAAATTTCTGAATGTCAAATGATCATCACTCAGATTAAAGGTGAAATTGCCGGGTTTGATCAACAAATCAGCTTGATGCAGGAACAATTGACGCACCAAACTGCCAGAAAATCGGCCTTAGAAAAAGAAATAGTATGTTATCATAACGATTCTAAAGCTTTGATTCAACTTCAGCAGAATCTGGAAGCCGATTATCAGCGACTATCGAAACTGATTGAGGCCCATCGTAACAAAAACAAACAAGCGACAGAACGACAGAAAGCAAACGCTCAGCGGCTGGAAACATTGCAGGAAGAAATTAAGAATGACAATCACCAGTTGATTGTTGAGAATGATAGCAAGAATACTGTTTCTAGCCAGGTAAACAGTCTGCAATTGCAGATGAACCATTGGGAAGATACTATCTATAAGAGCTATGAAGTCAATTATTTAATGGCCGAAGATGCTTACTGCCAACTCGCAAAAGACAACAAACTGGATGAGCTTGATTTATCAGAAGATCGACAACGTGATTTACGAGAAAAAATTAATGCGCTGGGTAATGTGAATCTTAACGCAATTGAAGAATATCAAGAAATCCTCGCTCGTCATGACTTTATGAAAGTGCAGATGGATGATCTTAAAGCCGGGAAAAGTGAACTGCTTGATATTATCAGTACTCTATATGATGCCATGACAGAGCAGTTTAAGGTTAACTTTATCAAGCTTCAGGAAAACTTCACCCGGATCTTCAGCATTCTGTTTGAAGGCGGACGGGCTTATCTGGAGTTTACTGATCCATCCGGAGTGTTAGAAGGGGGAATTGAACTGGTAGCACAACCGCCGGGGAAACGGCTACGCCATATTTCGTTGCTTTCTGGCGGTGAAAAATCGATGGTCGCCATTGCCCTGCTTTTTTCCTTTCTGGAAATAAACCCCTCGCCATTTTGTGTAATTGATGAGGTTGATGCCGCCCTGGATGATCACAATATTTACCGGTACATTTCGTATCTGAAAAAAGTAGCGGAACATAATCAGTTCATCACAATTACCCATCGCCGTACCACGCTGGAAGTCTGCGACAATTTGTACGGGGTATCGATGTCCAAGGATGGGGTTTCCCAACTGGTATCAGTTCGATTGACGGATTACGCTTAAAATAATATTATGGATAATGTTAAAGTGTTTGCCTGGTACACTCGCTTTGACTCGAATTGATGAAGTAAGAAGTAAAATGAAGGAGGCAATTATGGAATTAAGTTTATATGAACGGATGCGCAATAAACTGATCAAAACTGCTGACAATTTTAAAGAGAAAATTGAAAATGTCATGTATATGGGAAGTTTCGATGATGATTTCTTTGATGAACTGGAGGAAACCCTGATTCTTTCGGATTTAGGGGCGCAAACTTCGGTGAAAATCACCGAAGCGCTACGGGCAAAGATTAAAGAAACCCGATCCAAAAGCAAGGAAGAAGTAGTCGGTTTTTTAAAAGAAATCCTCGTTGAGATGGTTCAGGTCGAGACCGAAAAACCCCAACTTCCTACGATTATGCTGATTGTCGGGGTCAATGGGGTTGGCAAAACAACCACCATTGCCAAGCTTTCCGAGCGTTATAAAAAAGAAGGAAAAAAAGTTGTTATCGCTGCCGCAGATACCTTTCGAGCTGCGGCGGTGGAACAACTCGACGAATGGGCTAAACGGGTTGGTGTGGATATTATCAAAAGTGCTACCGGCGCGGATCCCAGCTCGGTAATTTTTGATGCCATTGGGGCAGCTAAGGCCCGAAAGGCTGATATTCTGATTTGCGACACCGCCGGACGACTCCATAACAAGGTCAATCTGATGAAAGAACTCGAAAAGATCAGCCGGGTGATTAACCGGGAAGGGGAGGGCTTTTCGATCCACAATTTAATGGTTCTCGATGCCACAACGGGTCAAAATGCCATTAATCAAGCCCACGTCTTTCATGAATGTGTGGAAATCAAGGGTATCGTCCTGACGAAGCTGGATGGTACAGCTAAAGGCGGTATTGCCATTTCGATTATTGATGAAATGCAGATCCCCATCGAATACGTTGGCATCGGGGAAAAATCGGAGGATCTCATTGATTTTGATCCAAAGAAATTTGTTGATCTGTTGTTTGAATGAGGCTTTAACTAATAGGGAAATCGGGCGCCACAGGTTGCGATGCCGTTAAAATTTTTAAGAATAAAATTTCTTGAAATTATTGAAGAAATGTCCTGAAAATCGGGAATAAAAGCTTGACATTTTCTTCGCCAGGACTTACAATAGGTAAGTCGTCAAGTAAATTTCCTTTACGACGATACTGAAGGTGCTTATGGAAAAAAAAGTAGGGGAACAGTATTTATTTGATTTTTATGGTGAGCTGCTGACTGCTAAGCAGAAGCAGATTTTAGAGTATTACTACGATGACGACTATAGTCTGGCGGAAATTGCCGAGGTAATGGCGGTTACTCGACAGGGTATTTTTGATGTGATTAAACGCTCGAAAGCCATGATGGAAGCCTATGAAGAAAAACTGGGACTCATCGCCAAGTTTTTGAAATCTCAAGTTCTTTTGGAAGAAATTGAGAATGAACTGTTGGATTGTGTTGATCGGGAAAAAGATGAACAGCTTAAATCCGAATTGATGCTGGTGGTTGAAAAACTGAAAAATGTCAGTGAAGAAAACTAGAGGTGACAGATGATCTTTGAAGGATTAAATGAAAAATTTCAAAATATATTTTCTCAACTAAAGCGTAAAGGTAAACTCAGTGAAAAAGACATCCAGGAAGTTAATCGGGAAATTAAAATGGCCCTATTGGAAGCTGATGTCAATTTCAAAGTCGTTAAACAATTTACCAAAAATATCGGTGAACGGGCAATCGGCCAAGAGGTACTAAGTAGCTTGACGCCTGGGCAACAGTTCATTAAAATTGTCAAAGACGAAATGACAGCCCTTTTAGGTGGCGAAATTGAGCGGATGGACTTTGTTCAGGGCCGCCAGAACGTGTACATGATGGTCGGTTTGCAAGGGGCTGGTAAAACAACCACTGCAGCCAAATTGGCCAACCTGTTGCGCAAAGAAAAAAAATTCAAGCCCCTGCTGGTTGCCTGTGATGTCTATCGTCCGGCAGCAATTAAACAGCTGGAAATTCTCGGGGATGAATTAAAGATTGATGTTTATTCCGAACATGATGTAAAAGATCCTGTGGGGATCGCCAAACGGGGACTGCAAAAATCAATCGAAGGTCATTATGATCTGGTGATCATGGATACCGCTGGACGCTTGCAAATTGATGAAGCGCTAATGGATGAATTGGTCAACATCAAAGAAGCCATTAATCCTACCGAGATTTTATTAACAGTCGATGGGATGACTGGGCAGGAATCGGTTAATGTTGCCAATGAGTTTAACCGCCTACTGGATATTTCAGGAGTAATTTTGACAAAACTCGACGGCGATACCCGGGGTGGTGCCGCACTGTCGATTACCTACACCATCGGAAAAGCTATCAAATATATCGGAACTGGCGAAAAACTGACTGATATTGAACTCTTTTATCCAGATCGGATGGCATCTCGAATTTTGGGAATGGGAGATGTATTATCCTTTATTGATAAGGCCCAAAGTATGATTGATGAAGAAAAGGCCAAAGAACTGGAAGAAAAGTTCAGAAACCAGGACTTTGATCTTAATGACTTTCTCGATCAGATCAAGCAGATTGAAAGCATGGGCTCAATCAGTAGCTTATTGGAAATGATGCCAGGGGCCAATAAAAAAGCATTGAAGAATGTGGATTTATCTGGCGCTGATACAAAGAAGACCGAGGCCATCATCTTGTCGATGACTAAGGAAGAGCGCCATAAACCGGGGATTATCAATGCCAGCCGTCGAAGACGAATTGCGTTGGGGAGCGGTACCATGGTTGCGGATGTCAACCGGTTATTGAAAGGATTTGAACAATCTAAAAAGATGATGAAACAAATGTCGAATCCAAACATTGCCAAAAAAGGACGGATGAAGCTACCGTTCATGTAGACTGGAATATGATTAGTGTTATCAAGGACTTTATGTCATTAGATAAAGAAGTTATGAAAGCTTCCTGTATAATTTAAATAGGTCAAGAGATTGACAATAAAAAATACCTCA
>NZ_JAIPPU010000063.1 GCF_026646375.1 Acetobacterium wieringae | reverse complement strand
TGAGGATATCGCATTCCAGACCAATATCCTGGCATTGAATGCGGCCGTTGAAGCCGCCCGTGCTGGAGAAGCCGGAAAGGGCTTTGCAGTTGTGGCGGATGAAGTACGTAACCTGGCAAGCAAATCTGGAGAAGCAGCAAAGAACACCACGCTGCTCATTGGAGAAAGCATGCAGGCCGTGGAAAATGGAACCAAGATTACCGCTGAGACAGCGAAGGCAATGCAGGCAGTCGTGGAAGGAAGCAGGCGTATTAACACAATAATTGGAGAAATTGCATTGGCCTCTGACAAGCAGGCGGTGGCAGTTGATCAGGTGGCCCAGGGAATTGACCAGATTTCCTGCGTGGTTCAGACGAACTCCGCCACAGCGGAGCA
>NZ_JAIPPU010000036.1 GCF_026646375.1 Acetobacterium wieringae | reverse complement strand
TATCTCATGGATTTATTCTAGATGTAAGGCACCTTGTTATTAATCGCTTACGATAATTTGGCTTCTTGTTGTGTAAGCGTTTAATTATAAGGCGCCAAAAAATTAAAGAACTGACCCAACAGTAGGCCAGTTCTTGCTAATATAAAAAAGTCCAAAAAAATATCCGCACCCCCAATGGCTCTGAGTCGTCAGAATACTCATGTTCTAACAGTAAAATCGACAAAAGAAAAGGGATTGTCTTTTTCCCGGTAGTTTCAGTGGCACAGCCAATTATAAAACTTGCTATATGTCACCTTTTGATGCACTTACAGATTTTACAGCTTTTAATGTATTAATAATAAGATTCCTCTTAATAATCATACCTATCATTATAACAATTACAATACCATATCTTATCAATGTTTGATCGTAAAATAAAATCATAGATATTCCAAAAAACAATACACTTGTTGAAAGCCATAGCAAACGTCTGGTATTAAATACTTTATCTAAATTCAATGTTTTTTTTATTCTAGTAGTCATATAAATATAGTGACTAAAAGAAAATACTATATAACAGATTAACGTAGTATAGGCAGCAGCTACATACCCAAATAATTTAATACCTATATAGTTTAATCCTATATTTAATGCTGCTCCCACCATTGATATTAACATTGTAAATCTAGTTTGATTAAAATAGAATTCGGTGTTTGCAAATGTCGTAAACATAAACGAAAATACAAGTGCTAACGCCACTGGTGGGATTACATATACTGCCTCATGATATTTTTCATCAGCTAAAATACACATTATTTCTGGTGCGAAAGCTGAAAACAACAACGCACATCCTGAAACAATAACAAATATCAGAAACTGAACATCATCTAATTCCTTAAACTGCCTTTTTTCTAATTTATCGTACTGCCAAGGGATTAATGCATTATTAATGCTCTGTGTTACAATCTTTAAAATCATGCCAGCATTATAAGCAACACTATAAATTCCTGCAGCTGCTATGCCAACCATCTTTGCAATCATAATTCTATCGAACTGCTCCAAAATATATTGCGAAACATAATGTAGCAACAATGGTAAATTAAATGTTAATGCAAAGACAGCATATTCTTTATTGAACCATATTTTTCCTTTTTTTCTATTATATATATATAGTGGTATTCCAAAGCAGAAATTCACCAAAACACAAGTGATTATACGTGCGTAACCTTTTTCTTCCGTAACACATACGGCAAACACTCCCAGTGCAGCATTTAGAACAGCCATCAATAGTGTTCTGAAAACGACAGGTTTATAAATATACTCGTATCGCTTCCTTACCGTCCAAAAATCAATTGCAGGTGTAAATAATAATTCTGCAAAAATTGCCACCATTACCAATGTCGGCAACTCCGTAATTGAATTAATCTGGTTATGAAATAGCAAATATACAATAAAAAAGATTAGGGCAAATACAAAAGTAATGGATTGCATCGTCGATGTATAACCATCTCTATCATCCTTATATTTGCTCATTCCTTTATTAAATACTGCGTAATTCAGTCTCAATGTTACAAAAATAGTAAATATTTGCAGCCAAGAATTATATAAGCTGAACTGTCCATATTGGGTTGGGGTCATTAATCGAGTAAATATTGGTGTAGTTAACAGAGAAATGCTTTTCTGAACAATACTGCAAAACATAAACCATAAAGTTACTTTTGCTAGGATTGGGATGTCATTATATTTTTTTAGTGTTTTTTTAAGCCACTTCATCTTTTTTCCTTCTGGACGAAGGTCTTTTTAACATTTCTTAAAGATACATAAATCTTATTTCTTTTAAGATCATTTATAGTTATTTGTCTTTTGATACCACTTTCTTTAATTGCCCTATTAAACGCATTCCCGTTAGAATAGGATCTTATAAATCTCAAATATACATTATTCTGCATTGATGGATGTCTCAACTGTGGATTTCCGTCTATTGCTTCTTGAATCGGTCTTTCTAAATAACACAGGTTTCCTTTTACTTCATTAAAAGCCTTTTCTCCCTGTTTTGTATTGATAAGAATTGTGGATATTCTACCACGCATAACCAAAGAAATACTGTCACGATCAATTCCCCAAAAATCACCGATAGTCATATCGCTGACTCTTTCAGTTTGAGCATATTTACACCGATAACAGTTTTTACGATAAATATAGCTTTTTAGGAATGCGAAATAATATTCATCATGATCCTTGTCTTTATCATATTCTATCTCCTTATCTTTATAAAGAACTAGATGAAAATCTGAGTCTCCGCCTCTAAAGGTATAATTATTAATATTACCGTCATTGGAAATTGAATTTATATGTTGTCTTAGATATTCAAAGGGTGGTACACCATGACATATGATGTCTACACAAAGTAAGTTTTTATATTGCTTTAGTTGACCCAAATAATTTTTTAATCCCGCAATCTGACAAGGAGTACCTGTAAATAGCACCTCTCTGCCATTATCTAGATCCGTTTTTACTTCTCTATAAGCATACCCAACATAACTTTGTACATATTTTGAACATCGGAACCTATCAACATCCTCAATAGTTGATGCACGGACATGAATTAATGAACAATCTCTTTGAACTGCAGCACCATAAACAACACCACCTTTCTCAATATAGTGCTCCGATAATATAGCACCAATTCCTCCAGATGCAGATTTCTTTCGCTTTTCTACATCCGGAATTTGAGCCGCAAAACATGTTTGGGGATATTTTTCAACGACAGTAAAATTAGTTGGACAAACCTTCTTACATGCACCGCAATGAACACATTTAGTAGCATCAATTAACGGCAGTGTTCTTCCTTGATAATCAATTGTACATGAAATTGCCGTCTTCGAACATATATTCATACATGCAAGACAACCGGTACAATCATCAAATGAGCATATTTGATAGTCGAAATTATTTGTTGTCTGAACTGCTTTTTTGATCGCTGTATCTAATAGAGCGAGTGATTTCTCTCTAGTTTTGTAAATAATATCATCAAGCTTCGCAATATTGTAAAGTGGTATTTCTAATTGCTCAAGAAGAGCTTTATCGCAAACTTTTTCTCTTGTAATTCCTCTTGACTCTACCCCACATAAAGAAAGCAGTTGATTTGTTTTTACACTTGCTGTAATACTGACAAAATTCGCATGGTTTAACAAGCAAAATATAGTTCCATGAAAAGTCGTTGTTACAATAGCCTTGGATTTACGTATAAGATCACTGAATTGCAGTGGACTGCATTGGACTTGATAATCGCACCATGAATGCCGAAAACAACATGCTACAGTTTTTAAATTCAACTTTTTTGCCGTATTTAAAATTGCTTGCTTTTCATTTTCTTTGATCGCAGTATAAGCATATACTAATAAACACTCGTGTTTCTCGAAATATGAATCATAATACTCTTCTCCATAATCATCTATAGAGACCAACATTGTCGGGTCACATACCATTTCTGCTTCTATATTAGAATAGCTATTGACCATATCTAACGTTCTTTGATCCCGGACAAGCGCTGTACTTAGATTATTTAAACAATTTATAATTGCCGGATAATCATGGAATTTATCTTTGTCTGCATTTCCAATACTTGCTGCATAAGAAATAGCTGGAATCATCCCACTCCCCCAAAAATGTGTATCTCTGAACACAGAATGATTAATATTCCATATCTCGTCACTTCCTAGAATATACACATCTGCTGAACAATCATTCATTTCCCTAACATCAAAAAAAGATTGCTCATAATCAAATATTTTAAATTTTTTCTGTCCAAAGGCTTTATCTCCTGCGAATTTCCATGGCATTAATCGTTCTTTTTTTCCTATTGGTTTTTCGTGATAATATAACTTCCTTGCCTGTTCTATATCTCTATTCTTAATATGGATAACAGTATATCCCATTTTTTCAAGAGCCATCTTTAAGCAAAATGCTTGAAGAAATGCACCAAAATTCGACGAGTCGTATGGTGTAACTACCGCAACTTTCATCTCAAACCTCCTCATTAAACATTACTTATGTATTAATCAATATTCTGTTTAAATAATCCAGCGCTGTATCTTTTTCGTGTAAAATCATTCTATTTATTTGACGATAATCTATTTCTGCTACTTTTGACGACGCATCTTTGTAGTTTTGAATTGTTATCTCTCTTTCCTTGACGCCCAACTTATCAAATAGAGTGTGGATACGATCATCATTAAGCAATTCCCCTTTTTTAATTTTTTGAATTCTAAAAAAGGGTTTGTTAAAGATTAATGAAAAAGCTGTGCCATGGAAAGATCCAGAAATAACTAACGTTGCATAAAACACCAATGATAAAAAGTCCCCTACTCCTGTTTTCCCAGCCCAGCAAATACCGTCCTTACATATAAAATATGAACGCCATGATGTGAACATTATGACAACCGGCAAATTGAATTCTTTACCAAACCATCGAGCAATTTTTATAGAATCCTCGTTGTAATCAACCGAGTAAAAAAAGATATAGTCACCAGCAATTGCCCTGTCTGTCATTATTTCCTTCCATTCATCCACAGAAAGTAAAAATGTTGGATCAATTAGAATTTCTGCTTCTGATATTCCACTTTTGGATAACATATCCGAAGCTATTGTCTCTCTAACCGACACGCCTGAGAAATTCTTTAAATTATCTGCAATTTGTTTCTGCTCTTTCTCCGATAAATGAAGATTTAATCCCCCCATGCTGGCTGCATAAGACATCTTTTTGACATTCTTGAATCCTGAAAGCATATAAATATCGCTGTAATCTTTTATTCTGATATTCCAAACCTGATCACTTCCGCATATCAATGCGTCATAATTATCAATGTCAATTTCCAAAACAGAATCACTAACCTTCTCTGGAAAGAGATTTAAATATTTTTTTCTAAAGAATAAAAAGCTTTCTTTTTTTCTGATTCGAATTTTCCTTTGAAATAGTAATATATAAAGATTCTTTAAATTATTATTAATAGAGTTGCTAGAAAAGAATACGCCATACATTTCTTTCTGAGCCTTAGATACATAATTAATTATATTACATTTAACATTTGGAACACTGTTGACTGTTTTCATTAGAGCATAAGCCTGAAGCACAGAACCATAATTATCCGCACCATGATAAGTTATTATTCCCACATTGTGTTCTGTTTTGCACAAAGTCTCTTTTTCCATTTATATAACCATTCCTTTTGCATTTTGTTAGGCAGCCAATGCCGGTTTTTATCTGTTTAATTCTATATCTAATTATTCACTTTTCTACTCTAAAACCTATTCCGATTGCGTTCTTCAAAATATTATAAACTTGACTACTCTTAATTTAGCTTTTAACCAAAATGAAAAGAGTAAGGCATAGCACCATTTCTCTTTGATTAATTTCAACACCAACTGTGTAGTGATTTTTATTTCACCAATTTTTCGCATTTCCATCAAATAGGTATAGTATTCTGAATCGAGAAATTCATCAATAAACCGCTTCTTTCCATTTAGTGAAAGTGTGCAACTCCTCTTGGTTACGGACTCCATACTTTGGAGACATATTTCGCCAATTGTTGCATCATACACCTGCTTATTCTGGTCATATACCTTTTTTTCTTTCAGAAGTTGAATGAAGGTACTATCCATAAGTCTGCGTCGTTCAATTTCTTTTTCACGAAACTTACCTGTCAAGCTTATTGCATCACGCTTATAGTAATAATAAACAATCTTGTTCATTAACGCAATCTTATCACTAGCTGAAAAAAAGGCACAATTGAATAAAAAATCCTCACCCAAACGAACCCTCTCGTTAAAAGCCAACCCATTATCTACTATTATTTGTCTTCTGTACCATTTGTTCCAAATATAATGAAGAAACTGATCTTTATCTATACTATTCATATTCTCAAGCAATAGTTTTGTATCAAATATGCCCTGCCGTCCTAATGACAACTTTTTTATTAATTTGTTGTCGCCAGTAACAATATCCGCATTCGCAATCACTAGATCTATGTTACTTCGGCTTGCGATTTCAAAAAAAATATTCCCGCAATCCTCTGTAATTGAATCATCAGCATCCACAAACTGAATAAACTCGCCTTTGGCTTGGGTTATGCCAAAATTTCTAGCTTTTGATGGCCCTCCATTTTTTAAATGAAAGCACCGAACCTTATTGTTCTTGGTAACATAATTGTCACAAATAACACCACTTTTATCAGTTGAACCATCGTCGACAAGGAGTAACTCGAAATCCTGGTACTCCTGACACAAAATACTATCTACACATTGTTTTAAATATTTTTCTGCATTGTAAATCGGGATAATAATAGTTACCTTCAAATTACTTCTCCTCTTCTTTTTACCACCTTTGCATCATCTTCAGAATTTTTCGTTTGATTTTGAAAAGGACACCTCCATAAATAGTGTATTTTTTCAAGCAGTATTCGTAGCCTCGCTTTTCGTAATCATTCCAAAATTTCTGCTGCCAAATCGGTCTGCCCGCAGGTTTCACCATGTTTTTTCGTAATGCTTCGGTCTCATCCGTCTTAAAGAACTCAAAACTTGCACCTTGCAGCAATGCTTCTCCTTTTTCTGAGTGCACAATTGCCAGTGACCAGCCGGTATTATCATTTTGGAATTGTCAATAATAGTTCAGTCAAAACGCGCAAGGAATTTTCCAAGCCCCTA
>NZ_JAIPPU010000062.1 GCF_026646375.1 Acetobacterium wieringae | reverse complement strand
GGGGCTTGGAAAATTCCTTGCGCGTTTTGACTGAACTATTATTGACAATTCCAATAACCAAATTTCAATCTTTGATGTTGTGCTTTTAACCAGTAGTCAAGGTGATTGGTTTTCCAATACACTTTATATTGGCAGTGTTCCCCAAACTGATTACCCCTTGGAATTGTCAATTGTAATACTTTCACCGGATTGTGAAGACATTAAAAACCTACTTTCTCCAGGAAGCTGTTGGGGGACAATTAAAAGCGAATCTATACAAGAAATTTACTATATGGCTAAAGAAATCCTATACGAAAATTTGAAATCTCAAGCAATATCTTTTCAGGTTGCTCAAGCGGTGCTTGAGAGTAAAAATATTGTCTCACTTATGAATAAGGTAGTGGAGTGTTATCATAAAAGTGCAGTCCCAAATTGCAAGGAAATGAGGTAAAATA
>NZ_JAIPPU010000061.1 GCF_026646375.1 Acetobacterium wieringae | reverse complement strand
ATACCGACGGCTGGGGAAAAATACACGCGTAAGATCGTCGGCAGCGTCAGATGTGTATAAGAGACAGAAATATAGTTTCCTATAAAATTAAGAGGCTAAGTTTTTAGGTCGGCTGACCTGTAAACTTAGCCTCTTTTTATAAAGATGCAGTAAGGAAGAAATCTAAAGAAACGTGAGCGGTCAAGTACGATAAACGACCTGCTGATTTCAGAAATCCTCTTATTATGTTTAGGGAGGCAGTTAAAGGCAAGATTGGCTGCATAATCACATAATCTAACAGTAGATTGACAAGAGATGCTCTGGAATTTTAAGAATAATAGGATATTTGAGGAAAAGGTGACCTGGAAGGACATATGGTGGATTACTATCATCAAATGGATCGGCTTAATAAATATATTTAAAATGTTGATTTGATATATTTAATTTATAAATTAATTATTTTAATATTATAATTAATATTATTCATTAATATAT
>NZ_JAIPPU010000060.1 GCF_026646375.1 Acetobacterium wieringae | reverse complement strand
TCACCTCCTTTCTAGGGAATACAGGAAGTCATGGTACTATTTTCTTTTGTATGACCATTTGGTTATACAAGACAGAAGCAACGCGCATAAAACAAAATACGTTTTGACAATTGTGGGGGTGTAGCTCAGTTGGGAGAGCACCTGCCTTGCAAGCAGGGGGTCAGGAGTTCAAGTCTCCTCATCTCCACCAATTTTTAAAACAAATAGATGGGCTTGTAGCTCAGGTGGTTAGAGCGCACGCCTGATAAGCGTGAGGTCGGAGGTTCAAGTCCTCCCAAGCCCACCATAAAATCAAAAAGGATCGTATTTTTCGTCAGAATCCTTGAGTAATCAGGGATGAATTCAGCCGAAAAGTGCGTTAGCTTTTACATCAGTCACACGCTAACGCTTAGTGACCTGCCAAATGTTATCACATTTGGGTAAAAGCGTCGATCATTGAAAACAGCATAGTGTATAAATAAAATTTTGAAATACAATTTCTTTA
>NZ_JAIPPU010000059.1 GCF_026646375.1 Acetobacterium wieringae | reverse complement strand
TATTAAATCTTTGATGATTAAGTCATCAACTGATAATTTAAAGTATTATCAAACTCATATAATAGATGTCATATCACTAAATATATATGCAGTTTTCAAAGTACTAAAGTGCTGTCGCACGTCGCAAAACCTACATCTTCGTATACACTCAGATATATCAATTGCTTAAAATATACAGATTCTTTTAGCCGTTAGGCTATTGTTTGTTCCGCTTCGCGGCAAGTCAAATGCTTAGTGCTCGGGCTTGCCAGCCCTGTAAGATTTATCTTTTTTAAACAGAATCCTTTTGGTGGAGATGAGGAGAGTCGAACTCCTGACCCCTTGCGTGCAAGGCAAGTGCTCTCCCAACTGAGCTACACCCCCAAGATATTTATTTCATTTTAAAGTTTAGAATCTTATCCACTTCGGAATTAGTTCTTTGAATTATTTTAGACCTGTTTAGTTTCACAGCAAGAGTGATCACGTATAAAATTTCATCCATTTAAATCTTCCCTTATGGTATAGATGAGAGTTTATATGTAATCGCTAGCGCGGCTAACTATACAAGTCAAGAACATTCAAAATTAAACAGTAGGCAATTCTCCCTAGAAAGGAGGTGATCCAGCCGCACCT
>NZ_JAIPPU010000058.1 GCF_026646375.1 Acetobacterium wieringae | reverse complement strand
CATTTACGCACCGGGTGCGTTTTTTGCTCCAGCTCATTCCCAGAGTTCCATTTACACACCGGGTGCGTTTCGTCGATGTTTAATTAAAGGAAACAAGTTTCATTATAATCACCTTGTTTCCTCGGGAAACAAATTTAAAATTCCTGCTCCCAATCATAGCTATCTGTTTTCTTTTTCTTGATCATTTCGAAATCAATATTTTTAAACAAATATCAATGATCTAATAAAAAATATGCCTGGTAGCAATGCCGTTGCAAACCAAAACTCCGGAACTGGCATTGTAAAGCAAGACCAGTATGACATCCATATATTTCCAAGAAAAATCAATCCACATATAATAGCCCCTGCTCCGCACCCAACCATCCATATTGTTGCAGTTACAGTACACGCTACGCCAATGTAGCTTAATCCATATAATATTACATGCAATACTCCAAGACCTACCAAAGCTACAAAACAGCCCTTTGCAAAATCAACTATCGAATCTATTGTTTCTAAATCAAAATGATTTTCTATAAACGATTCTTTTTTTTGATTTCCTATCTCTTTTTCATTCTTTAATGTGTTTTTCATTATATCCTTCCTATATTGTCAAGCCTCAAATCATTGATTTTTAAGGCTTTTATTTAAATA
>NZ_JAIPPU010000011.1 GCF_026646375.1 Acetobacterium wieringae | reverse complement strand
ATATTATATTGATGTTGATAATTTAAAATATATCAACAATTTATTTGGTCACAATGTCGGGGATAGTCTGCTCCTCCACGTCGGGACGGTTTTAAAAGATCTATTCAGTCGCTACCCCAACTATGAGGTTTACCGAATTTCCGGAGATGAGTTTGCTATCTGCAAAAACGGTATCTATGATCCTGATGAAATTCAATATTTAGCTAAATCGATTATCCAAGAATTTGAGAAGTCTATCACAATTGGTGAGCAAATCATTAGTGCCAGTGTTAGCATTGGTGTATCCGGTAATGAATATTGCGACGGAAAAAAATGCAATATCTGTACCAAAGAGTGTCAGGATAGTCTGGAACAGCTGCTTAAGAAAGCTGAACTTGCCATGAATCAGGTTAAAATGAATGGTAAAAATAATTTCATGATTTTCAACCCGTCCATGAATGAGATCATCCAGCGAAAAGCTTCATTACAACAGGATTTAAAACAGGCTTTGAAGTACAAACAACTAGAGATCTATTATCAGCCAAAATTTGATCTGGCATCAAACCGCTACGATGGTTTTGAAGCCCTGTTACGATGGAATCATCATGAACGCGGGTTTATCCCCCCGCTTGAGTTTATTCGCATTGCCGAGGAATCCAACCTCATCATTGAATTGGGCGACTGGATTCTTGAAGAATCCTGCCGATTTATCAGCAATTATAATCTTACACATCAATCCAATTATTCCATTGCCGTTAACATCTCAACCTTTCAGCTTTTAAATGACGATTTTGACGAAAAGGTAACCAAACTACTGGAAAAAACAGGCTTAGATCCGAGTCTTCTGGAATTGGAAATTACTGAAACCATGCTGATGAACTCTATGTCGATTGCCTCTGAGAAACTCAACTTCCTCAGAGAAAAAAACGTCAGCATTGCGCTGGACGATTTCGGCACCGGTTATTCCTCCCTGACCTACTTAAAAGTACTGCCAATCTCAACCGTCAAACTGGACAAGTCCTTTATTGATGAGATTGCCACCGATAAGATATCGTTAAAAATCGTGGAAAATGTTATCCAGATCGCCAAAAACATTGGTCTCAAAATTGTGGTTGAAGGTGTGGAAACCATTGATCAGTTCGAAATTTTAAAGAACCTCCCTTGCAACAAAATACAAGGCTACTATTTTTCAAAGCCCGTACCAGAAGCGAATCTCTCTGAGATTCTCAGCAAATTTCCTTAAAGATTTATTTTTATCTTTAAATTACAGTGACTTCATTATACAGATTTTTATTGCCCTCCACAAAGCCGACGATTATATGACAATTGTCGGCTTTGTACGTTTATCGCATAATTACTATGCTTTTTCGAAGTAAAAGAAACATTCTTTAAAAAACTCCAAGGTTTTTTATTCCCCACCCATCTACTTCGTCGTCTATTTCATACTAAAAATGTTTTTACACTGCTACTGTATCTCTTCTGAGAGCAACATTTCTGAAGAACTCAGTTTTTTTCTCATAATTATTTTAAATTGAATGTCATTTAATTAAAATAGAAAACGCAATCATGACTCATTCTTTACCCTTATTTTTACTTATTGGCAAGCTATTTCATTTTAGCTTAAAATAATATTAATCATTTTTATTATTATCTCCCCCATAATCAATCATCTTCTTTCCATACTTCTTTCTTATTCCCTTTTTTAAGGCCATTTCTCAACAATTTTTAGTTTTTTAACCCGTACTTATAATAATGCTTTCTTAATTGTCATTACTTGTATGCTTGCAAATTTTACATGGCTAATGTATTATACGCATTGCCAATTTGTAAATAAATTGCAACAATCAATGATGCATTTAAGTCACACACACTATTGTGACATCATCATGCTTTGACATTGGAGGTCAAATGAAAAAAAACTTAATAAAAAATACCTGTGTAGGTCTTGCCTTTGTTTTATGTCTGGGCTTATTACCAGGAACTGTAATGGCTGAGGAAACCGAGGTAGATTTAACGCAGATCGCACAGGCTGTAGAAACAGCTGAAGAAGTGGCACCTCTCCCAAGCATATTTTCAGCTCGAACCACAGGACCAAGCTCAGACAATACCTATTACTTTGCTGATAATCCCTATTCACAAGGTGGCTACGGTTTGCCGAATTGCACGGCTTATGCTTTTGGCCGAGCGTATGAAATTCTGGGAACCAAGCCAAACTTAGCAATGGGCAATGCAAATTCCTGGTGGGCATATAATCAAAGCACAGGTTATTATCCTTCCGGTTCCACTCCAAAACTTGGTGCTGTTATTTGTTGGGGTGGCAGTTCAGACGGACATGTGGCGATTGTTGAAGCAATTAACGGTGATACTGTGACGTTATCGGAATCAACCTATAGCGGCATCTACTTTCAAAACTATACCTATACCATTGGCACTGAAGATGCCACTTCAGTGGGCGGGTTCCAAGGCTACATCTACCTTGGTGACTTCATTGATGCCACATCTGATGTAACCCCCCCGACATTGTCTGATGTACTGGTTACCGACTATCAAGGTGAGGGAATCAAGGTCACCGCTCTGGTTTCAGATGACCTGAGCGGGATGGGTTCGGTATACTTCCCTGTCTGGACCGAAAATAATGGACAAGATGATTTAATCTGGCATGAAGGGACTATTGAAGGTAATGTTGCCAGTTGCTTTATACCATACAGTGATCACAATACCGAACTCGGTGACTATAACGTCCATGTTTATGCTTACGATAATGCCGGTCACTATTCAATGACCGGTACCACCATCACAAAAGCCGACACCTTTACCAGTCTGGGTGAAGTTGCCCTGTAACGTTGCACCAAGAAGCCATCCTAGCAACCATAAAGTTGCTGGATGGTTTTTTATTTTTAACTCATATCATTTGATACTTGTTTAAAACAATACTATTATTATATTTTATTTAGAATAATGTTATCATCATAAGAAATCGCTTTAAATATGCGAATTTTCTTGTCATATTGGCTAAAACCAGATAAGATATAGATACTGAAATAACGTTTAACCATACCAAATTCTAGGAGGTAGCTTATGAAAAACCTTGAAACTCAATCTGGCCATTCAAATCTGCTTAACGATGACGGTTCGGTGATCGGTGTTCGAGACGATCTTGATTTGATTAAAAACTACTTGGTGCCTGCATTTATGAAAAAACACACTGCATTTTCCTGCCTTGATGATTTCTTAGAGTCAGCCGGATTTGTCGTAGCCACTCAACAAGATTTTGAGCTTGTCCCCGTTTCCATAATGGATGCCTGGGTTCGACAAAACAGCAATTTTCCAAACTGGTCAGACATGGTTTCGGCTGCAGGTGATTTCTACTTCGATACCCAGATGAAGGCTATCAAATTTAAATCCATATGAATTAAAAAACAACGATGACAGCATCGTTGTTTTTCATTCATGATCAGAACGTGTTTACGCAAGCGAGTCGATATAATCAAATCTTCAAGGTCAAAAGACAACACATATTCAGTTATTCTTATATCACTGCCATTATGTAAGGGAAATATTCTATCCAACGGAGGTACCACTGTGTCAAAAATCCTGATCCTGACATCAACAAAACGTGTCGAAAAATTTTCTGATTTATCTATCCTCCCCAAAGACTGGATACTCGTTTTCGGTGAAAGTTTAAATAGCGATGATGAAATACTACAGGTTGCCAGCGATGCTGATTTTATTTTTGCGGATGCAGTCCGGGAAGTCAGCAAAAACCTGATCGACCACATGCCGAATCTCAAACTCATCCATTCTGAAGGTGTGGGCTATAATAAAATCGATATTCAAGCCGCTAAAGAAAAAAGCATCTACGTCTGTAACAATACCGCCGCCAACTCTGCTGCGGTTGCAGAGCAAACGATTCTACTGATATTGGGCCTGCAACGACGGCTCCTGGAAGGCGATCAACTGGTACGAAGCGGTCAGCAGATTCAGGCCAAAGGTTCATTTATTCTCGATGGTATTCCGGAACTGGGTTCCTGTCACGTGGGACTGGTCGGTATGGGTTCCATTGCCCTTGAAACGGCCAAACGTTTGCAGCCTTTTGGCGCGCGGCTTAGTTATTTCAATCGTTCCCGAAAAATTGAAGTTGAAAATAAATTAGAGCTCCGCTATCTGCCGTTAGAAGAACTCTGCAAGCAGTGCGATATCATCAGCCTCCATTTACCAGTAACTCCGGAAACCACTGGACTGATCAATGCAAACCTTCTGTCTCTAATGAAACCGACCGCCCTACTTATCAACACAGCCCGGGGCGAGCTGGTCGTTCAAGAAGATCTGGTTGCCGCATTAACAACTGGGCAGATCGCCGGGGCTGGCCTCGATACCCTGTACCCGGAACCGGTAATGCCCGATAATCCGCTGCTTAATCTGCCGGAAAGCTGTCATTATAAACTGCTATTTAGCCCGCATATTGGCGGAACAACTAAACCGGCTTTTGAAAAAATGCATAAAACGGTCTGGGCGAATATTCTAGCAGTTTCTAAAGATGCTTCACCGATAAATTGTGTTAATGGTTTATAATCCCTGTAATATGAACAGGTCATCATCTAATATGCTGGCGACCTGTTCATATCGAAATCGTCCGATCTTCAGTTTTTTAAATGATATTTAGTTTTTAAAGAAATCGCTGTAACAACAAAACCAGAATTTCGATCATAATCCCTGCGATACCAAATAAAGCCGGATTAAAATAATAACGACGATCGCCTAGAATCAAAATTTCTTCAGGCCTATCCGATTTGCACCGGATTTTGACAATGTCTCCCAAATCATAGCGTTTATCGCCCTGAGAAGCCAATGCGGCCGTTCGATACACTTTTTCAGCAATCATGTATTCTAAAATTGGAGTATACTCATCATAAACCTGCCGTCCGGTACGTACCTTATTTTCTTTCATTCCTACTACCACTGCTTCAGTTTGAATGCCACGCTTTTCAATTATTTTCAATTTTATCAACCTAATGATTGAAAAAATAATAAGTACAATTCCCGCAACTCTAATAATTACCAACATCAGTGACATCATTGAACATCACAACCTTTCATCCCTTAATTCGAGGTATCCCTTCGATATGATAAATGTATTGTACACCATTTCTATCCATTATATAATTAAATCAACCGGAAATAATAACATGAATTTTTTTAGGAGGAACTGTCCCGATGGAGAAAAACAAATCGCTTATCGTCACTTATCCCGACGTACAGATTATGCAAGCCGGTCCCGAAGCCTATCAAAAAGCCGCCCAAGTGATCCGCGATGGTAAGATTGTTGTGATGCCAACCCTGACTATTTATGTGGTGGTCTGTGATGCCTTCAATGCCTCAGCGCTGCGACGATTAAGAGCAATTCGTCATAGTCCCGCTGATAAACCGATTACGATCGTCATGGATAAATCCAAAATACCGGAATATGCGACGATTGATGAACGTCAACAACAGATTATCGATATTTTTTCGCCTTCACCGGTGAGTATGTATGTTCAGAAAAAAGCAAAGACACCACTGGATGCTGCTACTGGGTCTTCCGAAGCTATTGTGGTCTATTTTCAGGATAGTCCCATTCGCGATCTTTACGAATGCTGTGGGACTATTCTCGCGATCAGCTCTTCCAATACAAAAGGGCGGTTTGCAGCCAAAACCATCGAAGAATCGATTGCTTATTTTGGTGCAGATGTTGATTTGTACATTGATGGTGGACCAGCCCAGGGCGACAATGCCAGCCCTCACATAGATATCCGGACATGCCCGGTTGAATCCAGACGGGAAGCGACTCACTTTCCTTTTGAAAAAATTAAAAGAATTTTAAATGAGCATGGTTTGGAATAAGTCCGCTTTAAAATCATTATTTGCAAATCGTTTGGCAATACAACATTCATCGTAAAACAGGCTATCTAAACGCCTATTTAAATTCGACCTGCTTTTTCATGGCGGCCACCCCGATATTTGCGATGATCCCCGCCACTCCGTTTTTAATGGGATTCACTCGGATTGGATAAAAATAATCGGTTCTAGTTCGATAATATTCGTAATCCGCCGGCAGGTTCTGCTCAGAAAGACTGGCCATTTTTTTGAAAATTCGGAACCAGATCAGGTTACTCAGCGATGGTGAAGCAAGCTTTTTGTTTTTCATGGATCGATAGAGACGATCAGCGGCTTTTTCGATGTCTTTCTGAACCCGTTGCTCGTAGTCCGCGGTGGCTTCCCAAGGGGTTGCTGTTATTTTTAATTCGCAAACCTTATCGCTGCCTCCCAAGGTCATTCCCAAGGATGAATTAACCCTGGACAAGCCGGAGCCACCATTTGCTACCAGCATCAGTGATTGATTAAAAAATTTCGGTCGATGCAAGCTGTAGGCAAAGCGATCAATAAAGTTTTTCATCAACGCACTGACATTCATCGCATAGCCTGGAGTACTGAGAATGACACCGTCGGCACTTAATATATCAGCTTCAATGTTATTTTTATCGTCTTTAAGGGGACATAGCATCTCCCCTTTACCAATGCAGATAAAACAACCCTGACAGAGTTTTAAATTTACATCCTTCAAAAAAATGTATGAAAATTCAACCTCATCCAAACGTGAGAGTTCAGCCTCAATCTTCTGAACGATTTCAAAACCTCTCCCTTTGTGGGGGCTTCCCATAATTGCAATAACTTTCATGCTGATCTCACTCCCAAGTTTATTTTAAGTTTTCTTTATTTTTCTTGATAAGATTGACAAACAGCTTTTCATTTGGAGACAAGGCTTCGATTTTAGCTGTTTTTAAATGATTGTAAAAAGCATCCATACTTTTTAATTGATCAATCAGTCTCAATAAGCTGTTATGGGCTTCCTGATCTTCCGGTGTTTGCGGTTTAACCTGGTCAAAAATGGTCTCCAGATCTTTTTTGGCCTGATTCATAATCGTTTGTGCTTCAATGTATTCCTGATTTAACATATTATTCTTCTTTCTGATTTTATTTTTGACTGTAGTGAAATGCTATTTTAAAAGATTATAACTGAATGATATCATAAAATCAGGATGGTTGTGAACTAAATCTAACTCTCCAATCAAAAAAGCGAATCAAACTCGGGTTTGATTCGCCATCACAAGTCTAAAGTCTTCGGTATTTCTTTAACGCCGTCACATTTGCTAAAAACAGCACGCCAATAAAGGCGACCGATCCCGCTAACCATGGCCATATCTCGACAACCCCCTTGCCTTGAATCATAATCATTTCCAGGGCGGTACAGCCATAATAAATTGGCGTGAGGTAACACAGGTTTCCCAGCCCAAAGGGAATGGTGTCAATCGGGATCAGTCCGGAAAAAAAGATCTGTGGAATGATGATCACCGGAATAAACTGAACCAACTGTAATTCATTGTTGGCAAAGATCGATACCAGCGCGCCCACCGAAACCGCCGAAAATGCCATCAGGATCATGACTAAGGTACACAAGGCTACCGATCCTTCCACCTGAAGCTGCAACACATAAACAGCGTACAAGATAATCACCACACTTTGAACTGCGGCCAGCAAACCATACCCCAGGGTATAACCCCCGATGACATCAATCCGTCTGATCGGAGTCATCAGCATCCGTTCTAATGTCTGCCCAAACCGCTCGCGGACAAATGACATCCCCGAAAGAATAAAGACAAAGAAAAATGAGATCACGCCCAGAAAAACAAAGGAGAGCGAATCGAGCTGATTATCCCCCGATGATTCATAGACATAATCAATAATCAACTCATTTTTGGTTGGCTGCAAAGCTTTATTGGTATCCTGAATGGCTTCCAGAGCGGCGGCGGATTTGGAATTTTTCTCCAGCAATTCAATGTGTGTCCCTTCGCTGTCGTTCCAGATCAGTGCATCGATTCCATTAGCCTCCAAATAATCTGCGGCCTCGGGTTTTTCTGTTTCTTCACTAACCGTGGCATGGTTCTCAAGCTCTGCGACAAATTTTTCGCTCATATCATTGACGGCCAGTTTCGGCACATAGCTGGAATCGCTGAGAATAAAAAATAACAGCGTTAAAACCAGCAGCGGCGCAAATAAAAGCAATCCCAATGATCGCTTATCATTTTTCATTTGACCCAAAATCCGTTTAACAATACTTAACATAATGGTGCCTCCGCTTCTGATTGATTGTCGATGAAAAACAATTCTTCAATGTTACCATCAGGGGTCTGGGCGATTAAATTTTTAACCGTATCCCGGGCAATGATATGACCATTGCGAAGCAAGGCAGCGTCATCACATTGGGTAACCTCATCCATGACATGAGTGGTCACCACAATAGTGGTTCCTTCATTCCGCAGCTGTCTGAGATAAAGCCATATTTTGCGGCGCAGCACCGGGTCAACCCCCACCGTTGGCTCATCGAGCACCAGCAACTTCGGTTTATGAATCAATGCAACCGCCAGCGATATTCGTTTTTTCATCCCCCCGGAACAATCACGGATCAGCTTATTTTTACACGCAGCCATATCGACAATCTGGAGTAGCGCTTCGGCATCCGCTGCAAATGTTTTACGACTTTGTCGCTGCAGCCCGGCAAAAAACTTCAAATTTTCCCAGGCCGATAACTCTTCGTATAGCGCTTCATTTTGTGGCATATAGCCCATCTCGGCTAGCAGTTGGCGGTTTGGCACGGCGATCCCACCGACTGTGACGCTTCCACCATCAGCGGGTATCGCGCCCATCATAATTCGCAGCAAAGTTGTTTTTCCTGAACCAGATGCCCCCAGCAAACAAAAGATCCGGCCTCCCTCAATTGTCAAACTGATCTGATTGAGAACCTGTTGTTGTTTAAATGATTTATTGACTTCACAGACTTCTATTTTCATTTTCCGTTCCCTCTTCTTTATTTTTGGTTATCCCCATTTTAGCCCTAATCCGTATTAAATTCAACCAACAGACTTTTTCAAGCTGTTGGATTTTCTTGTTTATCCTATCGGCTTCGTTTATAATCAAAATGAACAATCCTGCTAAATGAGGTAAAACCGAGATGACAACTAGTTTATCAAACACCGCCAAAGTTACCCGCCAAAACCTGATTGATGCGTTTTGGCTATTATATTGCAAAAAAAATATTGAGAAGATCACCGTCAAGGAAATCTGTGATGTGGCCGGCTACAATCGCTCGACTTTTTATGTTTATTTTAAAGATGCTTATGAAATTCTGGCAGAAATTGAAGAACAGACCATTACGGTAGACGATTTTAAAAGCATTGTTATCAAGAATCTCTTTCACGGCAATCTCTTTCATGATCATCGTAAAAAAGCCATTTTAAAATCAATTTTAGAATTCTTTGAAAAAAACAAAACCTACCTCCCGGTTTTATTGGGGGAAAACGGCGATGGGTTATCCAATATACAAATAAATTATAAACATCTATACATGTAAATAAATAGGGCTATAGATTTATCTATGAGCGTTTTTTCTTTTAATAAAATAATGTCGCATTGTGATGATGCGACATTATTTTTATGGCCAACCTCATTTATGCATGAATCAGAGGCCCGGTTGGAACGATTAATTGCATTATACCATAAAGTCATCGAATGTTCTATAAATATGGCTTGTGATCTGGTTTTCGCAGGTCACTTATTACCTGCGAGGGCTTAAGCTGCTTAAATCGGAAATACGAGCGATATTTGATAAAATCATGTTTTCTCGCAAAATCGCACTATAAAAAACCGTAATTTCATCAGTTCAAGCGTTTTTATCGCCAGTCTATCGCATTTTCATAAAATCAATTTAATAATGAAGTATCCCGAGCATACGCCCATGGTACTGGGTAATCGGTTTTAAAGTAATCAACCCCAGCCGGGACATATTCATCAACTACCATATTTGTTGCTATGGCTCCATTTGCATAACTCACTTCATAAATGCGTTGGTAACTCATATGCGCCGTACGCAAAAGCAATTCGCCGCTTGCGGCGTTTGTTTTTCCAAACAATGTGGAATGCCCACCATTTGTCGTTCCTATAAATTTGGCTTGGCCATTTTCGAAAGTGTAGATTTGGTATTCATAATTTGCTTCGCCACTCCCTTTCTTAACAAACAATTCAGGTATTCCATTACTGTCTATATCAAATAAGCTGTAAGGGCATGCATATTGTGAGTATCCATAAGTTTTCCCGTTCTGAACAAACAACTGATAGACAACATTTTTATATGCCTCTTTGAATTGAGGGATAGTAGCATCTTTAAAAGCTGTTCCTGATCCAAGCTCTGGAGGATCTTCGTTTGCAGGTGAAATAACAATCTTAATTCCTTCTAAGCGATATCCATAACCAGCTGTTCCGGCTGGCTCTCCATTTTTGGCCCATCCCATCCAGCCAATATTTTGCGCATGAACTTTGTAGTAAATATTAAATTTATCGGCATCGGCTCCGGTTAACTTAATCTGGATCGCTTCGAGTCTATACCCCAATCCTTCGGTGCCGCTCATAGCATCATTTGACTTCCAGCCGCGGTTGGTATCTGCTTCCCAACCGATGTTCTGAATGTGGGTTTGGTAACTGATACCAAGATCGTAGCCTTGAGCGTCCAGGTTAATCTTGATGCCCTCTAACCGATAAGACATGCCTTCGGTGCCGCTCATCTTTCCGGATCCTACATAATTTTGCCAGCCCACATTTTGAACATGAGTGCAGTAGCTTATGCTGGGATATGCATCTGCCATTACGCTGGCCGGAATCACCCCAATTATCAACAGCAGCGACAATAATAGAATGGTCATCTTTTGAATATTTTTCATCACAAATTTACCCTCCTTATATTTCTCAATAATCAAAGTATACGCTTACATTTATTGAAATTCAATAAATAAAAAAGAATAATTTACAAATAACCGAGAAGCCGCTATAATTTAACTAAATTATTTGTTTCGGATAAAATAATAGGGGGAATTATGGAAAATTTTAACGCCGCTCTTGACCAATACCTAAGTGACACCTATAGCGAAATGGACGTTGCCAAAGATACCGAATCTCTGAAAATGATCCGTGACATGGCGCTTGGAGCTCTCTTGTTTTGTTTTCGTGCCGAGATAATCACCGATCAAGATCGAAATTTACTTGTCGATAAGATTAATTTGGAATATGGGATCAAGTGGCGTGATTTGTTGAAGGAAAAAGCTTTGAAATAAATACGATAAAATATCCAGCCCAGGCTAAACACCTGGGCTTTTTGCTTCCACAAACCATCGTGGCTCCTCGTAGAACAGCAGCCTTTCCTTCCCGCCTATCTTGCACTTATACCTGATCCCAATTCCACCTACCGCCACTGAAGCAGCTTGCCTGACGTCTAGGACTCGGTCTATTTCGAAGACGCGGCCATCTGGCCAGTGAATCTCTAGTGGGATTATTCCGTTTCCATCGAATCTTACAACCACTTCGACGAATTTCTTTGTTAATTTCATTTAGCACCTCAATAGAACATTTGTTTAATAGTACACCCGTTCGGGGTTGAGGTCAACGGATAAATTATTTAAAAAAACTTTTAATAAGCTCTTGACTTTACGCCTTATAAGGCGTATAATAAAACCATAGAAACAAACAAATAAAAAAATGAAGGAGAACGAAGATGGCAAAGACATTTAAAATCTTTTTTAAAAACGGAGACGAAGGAACAATAACGATTGAAAACGTAAAAAGACATGCGATGCACGAAATGAAAGTAATCGAAGTTAAACGGAAAAACAAAGTAATTGCTGAAAACTGCGACGGAGAAACATTTTATGTCGGATCTATTTTCGCAGATAGAAAAACGGGATTAAAATTCGGGAAGAAATCGCATGTAACGCTTGATGACCAATATTATGAAGATTTAAAAAAGACTGGAAACTACATGAACCCTGGCGAAGTGAGAGCTACTGGTTCTTGGAAATTCGAAGAAATTGGAAGAATCGATATAACAAAAAACTACAAACTGTTAGATTATCTTTACGGAAACGAATTTTAGATATTGACCGGCCCCGGCGGTATACCCGGGGAATAAGTAAAGGTGACGGACACACCAGATAAAACCGGAAAGGTGAAGTAATGAAAGAATTTGACAAAACTAAAAAATTGTGGAATGGAGATGATTGGGTTTCCGTAAGTAAAGAATGGTGTAATGGTATTGCGAATTTTAACAGCATCGATGAAATGTACGATGAAGTATCAGCCTTAAAGGTCGTTTATAAAAATGGCGATGTTATTTATTACAGAGATGTACACGGAACATGGGGAAGCCCAGTATCTTTTAGATAGAAAAAAGGAGTTGCGCAAACAACTCCTTCCCACCCCTTGGGTTACGGTTCGGCTTAAATTATGCGATTTTGTTTACCACCTAATAACATAATTTAAAAACATCACATGTTATGGTTCGGCTTATGACCCATAAATCATATAGTTTAAAAACACCATGTGTTGCGGTTGCCGTTATTATAGCACCTTAGGAGGGAAATGTAAATATGGAAAATAAAATCAAGGAGCTTCGAATCGCCGCCGGGATGACCCAGCGGGAATTAGCCGAAAAGGCTGGCGTAAATATTCGCCAAATTCAGAAATATGAGGTCGATCAGCCCGAAATCGGAAATGTCAGCCTGCGGATCGCTGTCGCGCTGGCCGATGGACTAGGCGTTTACGATCTTCGGGAATTTATCAAATAGGCCCCCTAACCGGGGCTTTTTCTTTGTAATAAAAAAAAGACCCCCCGAAGGTGGCCGTTGCCGCATTAGCGCAATTAACTACTTAATCTGCAAATAGCCAGCAAATTAACAAACGGCTTAATACAGGCTTTTTATAGGTTTTCCGTATTTTATTTAGTTATCTAGCAAGTTAAATTAAGTCAGTATTTTGTATATTTTGCGTTATAGTTAAACGGACGGATCACGATTCTGTTACCCGTCCGAAACTGTCTGGAAACGCCCTACATAAAATAATACCCTTCCTGGTTATAAACGCCCTGAAGGGATGTGTTTAATTCAATATGCATAAACCCGCTGTCTGGATAAACCCGTACCGGTACACCAAATTCATTCCACATGATCCATGCAGCATCGACGATATCCATCCCAGCTACATGCATATCCACGGCATCGCCAACCAAATGAGCGGAGTTCCAGACGCCGCCCACCGCCTCATTATCGGACGGACACCGGGCCCCGCAGGTAATTACAACCGGCAAATCAACTCTTTCCCTGAAAGCATTGAGAATTGGGTAAAATCTCGGGTTTAGGTTCGCTTCTTTGCCGTATTGGGTAACTGGGTAGCCATCGCACGGATCGGAAATGTAATAGCCGTTATGCCCAGGGAATCCGCAATCGTCTCTGAATTCTTCTTTGACAAAATGCTTTCCGAAAATAGAATCCGGCACCGGTGCCGGGGTAACAGGCAATTCTTCGACGGTTTTTACCGGTTCGAACTTCTTAAACGACTCGATACCGTCAAACCCCAAGTCAACACCTTTCGGCACGATCAGGACGGCCAGCGCTTCCAGTCTCAGGCTAGCCCCTTCGGTCCCGGATAGTTCCCCGTCTTTAGCCCAATCCATGGTGCCAACATTCTGGGAGTGGCTTCGGAACTCGACTGAATAATCTGGCGCATCAGCCCCAGTTAATTGAATCTGAATTCCCTCGATCCGCTTTCCGGGCGCTCCCGCTTCTGCTCCATCTGCGACAAATCCAGTCCATCCCGCATCCTGGACATGGACATTATAGTGAATATGAATATCCCTGCCATTTACATTAGTTAGTCTGATCCGAACTAATTCCAGTTGCTTAGAAAATCCGATGGACCCGGACAAGAAACCATTTCTGGAAGTCGGTGTCCAGCCGTACCCCGGGATATATACCTCGTACTCCACGCCAATGTCCAATGTAGGCGTGGAATTATCTGGCGGGTGGATGATATCGAATGCCGCTTCTGTTACCAGGCACGCTTCATGCTGCTGTATCTCCCAGTACGGAATATACAATTCGTTAATATCCACTGTATGGCTGATCCCATCAATAATGCCACTGTCTGTTTTTTGCCACATGCCGAACAGCTCCGGGTTTGGCAAATCGATTGACGATCCGTAGTATTGGGCGGCCCACAAGGGATCATCGGCGTAATTGTGGTAGTTGATATAATTCTTGAAGTAATTGTTATTCGCATAAACACCACCCCGCCAACCGTTGGCCTTGAGCGTCGCCTTGAAGATATCAATGATCTGATTGGCATTAGCTGCAAGCCATGGGTCACCCTCGATGTCGACATAAGCTGGCATGTCAAATTCTTTCCCGGCGATAACCGAGACGAAATAGTTTGCTTCTTCCTGGATTCCCTCAATGGTATTGGCACCAACACAATAATAGGGGCCTTTATGGATACCGACTCTGGCACACTCTGCATAATTTCTTTCGAACGTTGAGTCTGGTGACGGGCGACCGTCTTCATACTGGCCAGCTCGCATCACCACCGCCTCAACCTTCTTCCCATCGAACGTGGCGTTTTTTAACACATCCCAATCAATCGCAGGGGCCGACGGATTCGGCCCCTGAAAGTAACTGATGTCAATCGCGAGATACATGGTTATTTACCGTCCCCTAAACCATCGCTCAATGGGTTCGTAAAAGCATTGTAGATATTCCACAATACTGACCCGACTACCCATGGATTACTGACAATTTTCAACCCTACATCCAACACAGCACCCCAGGTGGTAAAATCCGTTGGGGATAAACTAAAATAACTACCAATCATAACAGCCAAACTTAATGCCAGGCTTGTCATGAACTTTTTATTTTTCAATCGCTGCTTAATATCCAATTTCCAATTCATCTTATTTCTCCTTTTTTTCTAAAACTGTGATCCGCTTATCATGATCTGCCAAACACTCGTCGTGATCCTCTAATTTGCAATGAATCCGACCATGAGACTCTTTATTTGAATCTCGTAATTCCTTGATGCATTCCTGCAAATTAACCATTGCTGCCGCTACCTTACCCCACTCAGAACTCAACTTCATGAGTGTTATGATTAGGCATATTAAAGCTATTAAAACCCCTGCTGCTGTCCAGTCAAATAACATAAACCGTCCCCTTTCAAATAAATAGGGACGGTTTCCCGCCCCTGAGCAATAAAAAAACAGCCTAAGCTGCTGCGTTCAACAATCCAACAAGTTCGGTATACTGTTCTTGCGTGATTCTGTTCCCGAGTAAGAAGATATCAAGCTTTTTAAGCATATCGTTATACTCGTAATTGCCATTTGTAATCATCATCTTTGCTACTTTATAGGTCATTTCTATTTTTTCCTTTCTATAATCCGGACTGCATTTCCATTAAAACTGTCTGGTATTGGGTTTCCAAGTAGTTTGCTCTGATTATTTCGTCGATGGATGGTTGTGGGTCGGCTGGCACTGGTTCAGATATCCCCAGTTCAACCTTCATAATTTTTTCGATCGTACCGGTATCGTATATTCTTTCAATATACGTGTATCCATTTTCTAATATTTCTTGTTCGTTTGTAATTTTCATCGCGTTCTCCTTAATCGTCTAAGTAATATTCACACACAGTAACAACCGCTGTATCTTCTTTTTTTACACTAATAGAAAGTCCAGTGTTAAATCTAATCAACTCTGGGATAAGAAATAATCCACCGGTCGCATCAAGTGATTGTTCGGATGCAGATGGAAAATTAATCGGCACGCTTCCAACCCTACCAAAGCTACCGACAAAATTAGACGGACTAAGGTTATAAAGCCCCCCTAGCGGCAATTGTACATTTCCGCTAGAGGACACACCATAGTTTACTTGGTCAATTATACCCTGAGCACATCCACTAACTAGTTTTGTAGCAGTATTATTTATGCTTAAAACGACAGCACCATCTATAGTTATCAGTATCTGCGAGTAGTAATTGCCACTCACGCCGCCCCCATTATTAACATTAAAAGCAGATTTCAAATAACCCTTACCTGTTACAGATAAAATTTGAGTTAGGGATGTGCGAACCGTGGTGTCGTAAATCTTTCTATAACCTTTGCCATTTGGAAGTTTTATCGTTTCTTCCTTACCTAAATTAATAATTCTCCCCATATCAGCTCACCTGCTCCTCAATCCCGTACACAGTAACATTTACATCCGTCCCGGTATCTTGCTTGAACCCCAGCGTTTCTCCTGCAGCTAAAATAATTTTATTATCCGAAATAATTTTGCTCGAATCCACTGCTATTTCGATATTGTGGGCTAGTTGATTAGTGCTTGCTAGACCATGAGCAAATATAGCTAACTTTCGGGCAGTTGTCGTATTTTGATTATCTGCCCAGATCTCAACGATCTGTGCGCGGCATCCTGATGGAACCGTGTATTTTGCGGTTGCCGTGGCGCTGATTGCGCCCTGAAATAGTTTCTTTGGTATTACATCCCCGATGGCCATCTACATTCCCCCCATTCTAAGTTTTCTGTTCTGGTTGATCGTTTTTAAATTTATCGCATCCAAAGCCGCCTGCTGCGCCAACGAAACAGGTTTGTTCGAGTCCGATGTGTTGTCAACATTGTTTAAACCTACTTGTGATTTTGTTACGGAGTGGGGGTTGGTGGTGTTGGCAATGTGGGTATTATGCTCATTAATCAACTCATTCCCAATATCCGAAATTCTTTCTGTGATAAGACTCCCTTTTGCGGGGTCATTATCGCCAAATGTTCCAAATCTATTCTCCATGTAGTGCCTCCTTTCTAAAATGCATTAGTGATTGTCCTTTCAAACCGGGTTTCCGCCGTTTTGGGACTGGGTACCGTATGCATCAACACAATTAAATCCCCCGCCGAATCGTACAGCCCGTAGGCCGAAATGCTATGGCCATTCCCTTCGCTTTGATCCAGTATTCCCAATATGGAAGCCGTGGTTGCGATTGGGAATGTGTAACTCTCAATATTTTTCTTTAACACTTCCCCGGGCACTGCTGTTGCCGCCGGATCGGGCTGCGTTGGCTCCCCGGTGCCGATATTATGACCGCCGGTGCCGAATCCGATCTGGGTGATTGCCGGCAAAGTGATCGCCCCCATGGACGCCTTGGCCAGCTTCTCCCGGCCTTTATTCGTTGTAATAATAATCGAATCTGCCATTGTTTCCCCTTTCTAAATTATTTGCATGGATGTTGAATGAACAATGATTGGCCGGATGCCGTTAAGTAATAGTGATCCGTCCAAAAGTACTGTTCCATCCAGGATGAAGTCAGGCGTATTGATGACCTCGAAACTATCCACCAAACCAGTTGAATGGCTGATATCGAGGGTATTATTTGTGGTTCCTTTAATCACCATGCTCGTGCTGTGTGTTATAACAATTGGGTTACTAACAGTCAGCGGTTCGCACCACCAGACCTTAACTCCGCCCGTTTTAATGAAATTGGCCATCTGCTTAACCTGGGTCATGGCTTCAAGGATCTTGTCCTCATAATCCTCATAGCTAAAGGTGAAGCCACCGTCCAGTTTCCGGCTGCCGTCCAGTTTGTATTTGCCGTCCAGATACCAGGGATCATCTTCAAGATTCTGGTACTGGCTTTTGATCTTATCAAAATAATTGATATACCGAACTTCCAGCGCCGCTGGTTCATTACCATAGGACGCATCGCCCCAAACCTCCCGGGTACCAAGGAAATGATCATCCAGTAATGCGTCCATGATTTCATTGATCGTGTCGATTTGCCCCCCGGATCGGTTGGCCCGAATCTTAACTTTTAAGAACATCCGATACCGCACGTCATCCATAGCGCCCCGTTCCTGGAGAACATTTTTCCCAATGTTATCCAAGGTCACACCGGTTGCATTGTCGATCAAGCGGTAAAGCTCAATAGTTTTGAGTGCATCCCGGATCTCCTGCATTTCCATCTCAATCACAGTCATTAGGCGCCCAATATTACTGGTGGGATCCCGCTTATAATTGCTTGTCAGCCGTTTTGCCAGTTTCACGAAATCACCACCTTGTTATAATCGGTCATCGCTACAGAGTTCGCATCGATGACGATATTGGAGCTGGTGAATGTGGTATTGTCAGTGGATACCGTCACCGTCACGTCTGTTACCCCGGAAACCTTATGGCATAGCCCAATCAATTTGGTGTAGATGACGTCGGCGCCAAGGCCCATACCGTTGTATTCGGTTGAATCTGCATCCAGACCGCCGATGTATTGGATAATCGCCGTTTTGATCGATGCGTTTCCACTGGCCGGATAAAGATCAGTGTCTTTAGTCAGGGTAATGTGGATATAGACAGGCACCTCAGTTGCCCGGGTGAATCCCATTTGGTGGGTAATGCCTTTATTGTCGGTAACGCCCACATAGGTCGCACCAAACGCCTGGATGCCACCACCTTTTGATTTATAGATGGCATTGGCCACTTCAGTATCTGATCCCCCATAAACGAATGAGGATAGGCATTTAGGGGGGATGCCGTCCACTGTTGCTACTGTATCATTTTCAGTCACTTTGGCATCGGTGACGGTTGGTATTGCCAACAGCGCCGCCTCAACACTTGCTGCAGTTGAACTGCCGCCGCTGGCAATCGAATCGTCATATCGGGCTTTAAATGTCGTGGTATCCTCTACCTCTTTACCGCCAGATGTTTCCAGGGCGTTTGTGACCGACGTAACCCCGGATAATGCACTCACGATCTTGGTAATCTTTCCGGCCGCCACATTCCCAATACCGCCAACCTCAATACATTGGATATTAACATCGATAGTACCGGTGCCGCTGATGGTAGCCTGCTGTAACGTCCAGAAATGGACATTGTCAAAAGCAATTACAAAATTGGTCGGGATAACAGTTCCCGGGGTCCCGGTAAAGGTCGCAATACCAGTTGCATAAGTAGCACCTTTTCTTTTCACATTAATATACTGGCCGACCGCATCAACCTGGTATCCTGTGGCGGTATCTTTGAATGCGGAATAATAGACATTCTCAATCTGCTGCCATTCGTCTGCCAGCTCAAAAGCAATCACCTTTAACTGCATCCCAAGTGGGCTGTTGGTGTTTACATTAATGTCCCGGCCAAAAATGCTTTTTGCGTTGGATTGTAGGCTTTCAAGTATGTCAATATATCGCTTTCGCTTAAAACCCTTCTCGGTTAAGCCGAAATCACTCATAATCTCACCTCACTTTCAATGGTATTACCGTTTTTAGTGATGATCTTAAACCCGATGGCCAATGATCTGGCGGAGTTGTCAAAATCAATCGTCGTGGCGGTCACCGTCTTCACTCTGTCATCCTGGGTCGCTGCCGAAATCAGGCCAAGGCGAATCATGTTTTTGTCCGGACGCTTAGTTTTAAGAAGATCAAAGTCAAACCCATGGACAGGATCCAGAAAGAATTCTTTTACATTGGCCGAGAATATCCGCTCAATACTTTGGGCTTCTTCCTCTTTACCTTCCACCATGACCAGCTCACCATTATTGTCAAAAACGATATCACCATCGATTAACTTAAATGTTCTCATTCAATCACCCCCAGAATCACCGCATCGGTCAGATCTTTCTTGCCAAATGCCACCAGAACCACGTCCCCGACATTTAGCGGCAAAACAAAAGGCACCGGCGATCCATTTACCAATGCCCATTGCTTTAATTTCTTTGCGCTGCCAATCAGCGGATAATCTTCTTCCCCGGCTACATAGTTTTTCTTTGGAATTGGTTGGATTACCAGTTTCGGAGACACTGAAATTACTTTACATTGCATTGTGGTGTTAAGCTCTGCAATTCTGTTATCCATTATTCTTTTGATTAGTGTGTCAAGTTCAAGCACAGCATTCCTCCTAGTTCCAAATTACATCGGCTGGCCACGTCTGACAATGAACAAACCCATCATCATAGTAACGATAAGTACCCAAACCAACAGCCTGAGCAGCTTGATAAAGGTAATCAACACCCGCTCCTTCAATATGACCATCTACTGCCTCACCGGTCAAATGCAGTGAATTCGGAACGCCGCCATCGATATTGTTTTGATATTCGCAACGAGCGGCTGAATGTATAACAAACTCCATCCCGGTGTTGTCAACCATCTGGTTTATTTTGTCTTTCAACTCCTGAACACAGTCTAGGCCGCAACCGCAAGCACATTTAAAAGCATCTGGCCCAAAATGGCTCGATCCAGAATAACCAGTACCGCTACCGGCTGCTTTCCCACCATCCCAAGCATAAACAGCCAGTGCATATTCAATCCGCTGACTCATGCCAGCACCGCCCGAGCGCTCGAATGCATTTTCAAATAAAATGGCTGCAGCTTCTGGGTCGGTTAATGCTTTGAATGCGTCTAGGCTAGGCAAATCCGTATAAGTTGGAAAGCAAGCTGATTCCCCACCTTCAGTAATTTCATAGTAAAAATACTCCATTTGTAATTGCTGATCATTTACTGCACAGCTTCTGGCCGTCGCAAAAGCTTCAAGCCCTGTCCGCCGATCACCTAGCCATTGGAATAGGCCGTAAGCGCCGCTAGAACTGTTTTCAGCATCAGGATTATAGCCACTCTCTAATTCAACGTTTCCCATTGTTCCGGAAGCTGCCGCTTTGGAAAAGCCTTTATTAATCAAGAATGTCCACATTTTACCTTTTGGCGTATTCTCACCACTACCACCGCTATTTTTAACTGGCGGCACATACCGGGAAACCTCATCCGTAGGCAAGCAGTTTACCGTCGTTATGAAATCACCGGTATGGGTGCCATCCTGAACCCTGAACAAGCCGCTCAGGTATTTGCTTTCCAGCCGAAATACCGATCCCAGCGTCAGCATTGGATTTAACAAGCTTTTTATTTTATAACCTTTAGCCCCGTTTATATCGACCACTTCCGGGCTTCCAATCAAACCAGTTGATTTGTTTAACAGAATCCCGGTGTCGATCTCATAGACCGAATCGACGATGTAAATGATATTGCATCGCACAAACATAAAGCTGCCGGTGGCCTTTACAATTTCCTTAAGCGCCGCATCGACAGTACCGCTAAAGATTTTGCCATCAGTGTAGCAGATGTCTGCATTCAGTTTAATGGTCCCGACTTCCAAGCCGATGCCGTTCAATAAATCCTTAACAACAAAGCTGGCCATAGTTCCGGGGGCGTATGATTTCGACACGGTTGTCGATAAAGTCACGTTAACGTCCGGGGCGACCATCAATTTTAGTGACCGGTCAACTGCATCAGATGTAGTCGCAACGTCTGAAATCTTCCCGACCAACAAGTTTCCCATATTGTCTCCGTAACCGGCATTTAAAATAACTATCTGGCCATTGCCAATGCCCCGGATGGTTTCCGGGGTCAGATTGACAATCGACACATCATTCACTGGCTGTTCATCATCGGCATTGAATGTAATGTTAAAATCGATTTCCAAATCCGGCATCACCACATTATTAATAATCAATTGCTTTTTTCGTCTGAATAAATTACTCACCAGCCACCCCCACATACAAAAACACCGTCTTGTTAAAGTTGTCCCAGGTGATTTCGGTTTCCTTCCCGGTTGGGTCCATGGGCGTTACCGACGGGAAATTCAGGTAGGACTGAGTGCTTAAGATTGGTTTATTGAGAACCAGCTTTTCGCCGGTTGTCCATACCTCGCCTGAGCTGTCAGATACCGCTACAGTGAAGAAATCAAAAGAAGCGTTATAGTGAACCTCAAACGTGAAGGTGATCTTATTTAGCCGAACATCAAATTTTATCGGTATGTTCTTTTTATCAATTGAAATATAGTAACTCATTCTCGCAACACCGGCTGCAATCCACCATTTTTCAGGTTATTCATTTGGGTGTAGATATACGCTTCATCAATCACCGTCACCACCCCCGTTGCCATGGGTATTTCCTGTAATGCCAAAGTAAAAGCAACGCCTCCTTTTAAGGAAACGCTTCTATCTGTGTTGAATGAGGAGATCACCATGTTATTGGCTGTATCGCACCCAACATAGCGTAATAGATCCCCGTTACTGGTATAATCCCTGATGGTTTCCAGCTTTTCCTGGCAGTCGTCACCGACAATAATACCGGTTATATTCATAGTTAATGGTTTATTCTCCACATGATCACTGACCGTCCCGCCTTCAATGGCTTTGTTGGTCACATTGTTACTCATGCTCGTACTTTCACCGGTGGTTGAAGTGAAAATCACGTCGCCCAGCTTACACTTCAAGCTATCCTCATACCATTTTTTAAACGCTTCATTACTGGCGGCGTCCACGATCTGAATTTCAACCGCTTCCATTCGACGGGACTCCCCGACTGATCCAACAATAGCGCCGTCAATGGCCCAATCTGTCCAGCCAATACCCTCAAGATGTACCCGGTACCAGACGTGTTTCCCGGTATCGTCCAGCAGTTCAATTCTAAAAGCTTCCATCCGGAGGCTCTGGCCTACTGTTCCGGCAATTTCTCCACGGCTAACCCAGTCTTGCCAACCAATATTCTGGACATGGGACTTATACCGCAACCGGTAATCGGAGTTGATTATCAAGGCTTCCAGTCGTTTACCCAGACCAGTGGTGCCGATTGTCTCGCCGTCACTCTTAAATTCTGTCCATCCAGTGTCCTGCACATGGGCTTTTCCTTCTATCATATCGCCCTCCTATGCCGTTACTTGGGGATTTCTCAGATCGTATTTCTTCAGGAATCGTTCCATGCATACAAGCCATTCTTTTTCGATGCTGGACACGATCTCTTTGCCACCAGATCCAGCACCCACATTTATGTTAAACTCGTTTTTGATCGTTATGGAACTGCCGCCGCTACCTGACCCAGATCTATTTGAAATTTTAACGTTTTTTGAGGTTGATGGTGCTTGGTTGTCGAACCCGCTAACATTTGGAGCCCCTCCGTTAATTCCGATGCTCATATCTGAGCTTAACCTGGACAGCGCATTATTGACTAAGTAAGCATTGCTTGTAATCCCGCCAGCCAATCCACGCATCATGTCAGGCATCCATTCCTCGTAGTAATGCAGCGGACCCTCGTCAGGTCTCGAAAAGTGTAAGAACGCCGTAATTTTATCAGCCACTGATTGAACCGCGCTGCCAACTGCATCTTTTGCGCCCATGATCCCATCAACTAGCCCCTGAACCATATCAGCGCCCCATTCGGTAAACTTCCCGGGCAAACCAGAGATATAAGATACCGAACCTTCAAAAGCGCCATTAATTGATTCGGACACACCATTGAACGAGTTTCCGATATCGCTCGACAATCCTGAGAAAAAGCTAACTGCACCGTTCCATGTGTTTGTGACGCCATCGTATGCACCAGTGAATATAACCCCAATGGAGTTCCCGGCAGATGAAAGACCTGTTTGTATATTCGTTCCAACTTGCCCGAAAAAAGATCCGACGCTGCTCCATGCGTTTTTGGCATTTTCAGCCCCAACAAAAAAAGCCGTCAAATTCTCAACGACTCCGACTATTGATGACCCAACACCTTTTACACTATCGGCAACACCGCCCCAATTCCCGGTGCCTAATGACGTCCAAAAATTGGCAATGTTTTGAACCCACGAACCAACGCTAAGGACTACACCGGCTCCCGCACTCTCGACTTGAATCCATAGATTTAATAGATTTCCGGCCCATTCCCCTAGTTGTCCTGGATTAAATTCTTCATTGTTTCTATTTACTGTATTAAAAAATAAGTCCCAAGATGTTTTCAATGAAGCAAAACTTGCCTGAATGTTCGGGGTATTTTCTTCGACTTTTTTCTTTATTCCATCGTAAGCCGCATTAAATCCATCGCAGGCGGTTCGAAATCCATCCCCGACCATATAAATGATTGAATCCAATCCGCTCAGTGCTGCGGGATCGCCAATGCCTTGGAATCCATCAGTCAAGAATGTTACTTTTTCACCGGCTGTTTTTAGCCCATCGGTCAAGCTCTTCATAACACCAACGGCCATACCAAGGGCGGGCTTGCCAATAACAGCGAGAAAGTCTGACCAGGCTTGTTTTACATTTCCGACTTGATTTTCCCAGCCGTCTGCTTCCCTCGAAGCTTGTCCAGTGGCTCCGGCCAGTTTCTGCATATTTTGAGCGTATTCCAAGCGTGTAGCCTGTTTCGTCGCTTCATCTAGCTCAGACCATGCGCCAGTTGAACTGACAAGACCTTTCTGGATCGCATATTGAGCTATCTGAGTATCATTTGCGAAAAGTCCAATAGACTCACCGCCTTCATAATTCCCCTTAATAAAGCTCGTTAGGGCGCTATTTGCATCTGCATAAGATTTATCATAAAAGGCTGCCGCATCTGCGCTGGCCGTTACCGCATCCGTGGCTTTTGCCATGGATGATTCAGTATCAAGGCCCAAGCCTTTAAACATTGATGTCATCTGTGACATGGATGGTTTTAATCGGTTTGGTACCATTCCAAATTGTCCCGACATGCTGTCGACTGCTTTTTGGGCCGCCGGCTCCAAATCGCCAAATGTTTGAGTGAATTGGGAGGAAATAGCTTTGGCCGATCCGGCTGATTCTAACGCAGCCGCTCCAAATTCGATTATTTTATCAATTGCAAACGTGGCTACAATCGCTGCTCCGGCAGCTTTAGCTTTCCCGATCAATGAGTCGAAACTTGCTCCATTAATATCATTCATTGATTTTTTCGCTTTGGCCGATCCCGTGCTGCTTGTCCGGTCAATCTCCGACCATGCTTTTTTCATGGCTTCGGATTGATCCATGCCAGCCTTTCGATATGCTGCTGCTAAACTGGCAGCTTGTGATCTCTGGCTTTTGGCGCTGTTGTCTGCCGCTGATTCCATTTCTTTGTAAGATGATGCTACATTTGCTTTCATTTTATCAGCTGCGCTATCCATGGCTTTTATGCCGGACGTGTCGCCTTTAAAGCCAATGCTAAATGCCATATTCCGCAAATCCATCTACTGAACCTCCTTTCTGCAATGGAGGTGCCTTTAATTGGCGCCCCCATCTTTGCTTTCTTCCAGAAGCTGCTGATAATAATCTAAGGCCGCATTTGCTTCTAAGAGATCTTCAATATCCATATTCGAAACATCTCCATAAGCCATGCCACCTTCAAACACCAGGCGCCAGATAAACCAGCCTTCTCTGGCTAAATCCTCATAGTATTGAGGGGGATTTTCCGTTGGCGAACTGTTGAAAGTTTATAGCGGCATCCATCACCGCTTCTACCTCTTCATACTCATCAAATTCGTCCATGCTCACTTGTGGGCTAACCACAACATGTTTAAAGATTTCGTCGTAAAAATCATGCGGGATTCGTTTCCCGTTTCTATCAGTTGTTCTGTACTGAATTTTTAGCCACTCCCGGGGTGGAACCTTTTGGAATGTATATTCTTGACCATTTATCGTTTCTTTTGCTGTTAAAGCCATCTTTATTTCTCCTTATTTGTATTATTTAGTTGTGTAATCTGCTGCTGCGAATTCGTATTCACGCTCTGTTGATTTCGGCCCGTATTTTTTTACCGCCGTCTTTTTAACTCTCGCCTGAGTACAACTCGCATTAATACCGCCAGTGTTTAAATCAATAAGTTGAACCGGAACGATCGTTCCTTCTCTGGCCCATTTTTCATATAGCGCACACGTCGGCGAGGTCTGTTGTAATTTGATCTTAAAATATCCAGTAAAGTTATTTGTATCCGACCACTCGACATCGCCCATCATTCCGACAGTTTCGGTAAATGCGTCTGCGTTGGGCCCACACTCGATGGCGTCACCTTCTGCCAGACCTGTCGCAATCCGGCCATCAGCAACGAAATGGGTGTTTTTCCCGCTATAAACTTTTGCTTCTGCCATTTTTCATTCTCCCTTCTTAAGCGATCAACTCGCCGCTAATAGGATCGGCACCTTCAATTGCACCAGCCAAGTAAGCGAACCATTTGATTCCGTTGTATTTCCGCTCCGCTCGATCAGCTTGTGGAACATCAGCCCGATTAACATAAGTGATCACAAACTGAGGCACGTTGTTTTCAATCAGGATGATACCCTGAAGCGCCGCCTTGTTTAGAACATTTGTCGCAACCCCAACTAAAGACGCAATGCCATCGCCGGAATAACCGATTTTTTGTGTCTTAACGGCCAAATCGTGCATTTCTTTTTCCATGTTGTAGTTAATCCAGTCTTCACTTAAAACAACATCAAAATACTCGCCTGACGCTGTCTGTGACCCGGTTGTTTCAAGGTTCCCCAATTCTTCAATGTAGGTTACGCCGTAATCGGCCCGTAGTGTAGCAAGTTGAGCATCGGTGATCGTTGCTTCAGTAACACCCAGCACCTTTTTAAACTTAGCCGTTGCGCTGCCAATAGGATTGGTTAACATAATTGATAATAGCCCCTCCATCACATAGGCGTCTGCTACATGGTGAAAACCGATAAAGGTTCTCTTTGATGTCGGCACCCCGATATCCGTCAACGCTTGGGTCGTCACCACATAAACCTTCTCCTGATCATCAACCCAGGCATCTAGTGCCGTGATGGTCGCTGTGGCATTATCTGTGCAAACAAGGCCGTACCAGTTTTTATTAATCAGCGTGTCCAGCTTAGCCGTAATTTCTGCCGGTGTCGCTGTCGCATCGCCGACAATCGAAATACCAGATGGGCTTAATTCCTGGTTAAAGATCCGGGCAGCCATCTTATAAGTATCCGTCGTGATGGCAAAATCAAGCAGCACTGCCGGTAAATCTTTGTAGGTTGTGTACGGGTGATCCGTATCGGTCTCAAACAATAAAATACCACCAAACCCTTTTCGCACTTCTGCTGCAGTGCTGAGCTTGATGGACGATTTAAAGTCATTTAATCTACTCATTTATTCCTCCTGTTATATTTATTTCTTCCATCGTCTCAATAATTCGAGACGCTTCTGTCGTGTTCCGGATAATCGCATCGAATCCATATCGGTATTCATAATGATCAACAATCGGGATGGACCGATCTCCGACTGCTCCGATGTCCGCTACTACCGCATTGATATCTTGAAGCTCGTAATAAAGACTGTGATTGACGGTATAGGCGATATCGCTTGCCAAGAAGTTCAGCAGCTTTATTGGCGTCAGATAGTTTGGCGGGTATCTCAACGACCTCAGGCATTTCTTTTTCGATGATTCGTTTCTTGCCGTTTTCGTCGTAATCGCTCACTCGCTCTTTGCAAGTAACCACAATAAATTCGCTCTTCTCCCGGCGCATAACCGATGTAAGATATTCCATCACTTCTTGAGCATCGGCCGTTTTGTCTGATTGGATTTCTTCAATCTTTTTGTCGATATATGATTTAACGTTAGCATTTGTTAGCATCCTGCTACCGTTAACCCTAGCCGTTTCGTCCTTCTTCACATTAGGATAAGCCGCTTTATAAGCTCTGGTGGCATTAAGATCAATCAAATACTCGTCCGCAAATCGTTTCTGTTTTTCTGTCAAAATGCCACCTCCTTCCTACTTCAACAAATACCACTCACTCTCAAAAATACAACGGTTTCTGGTTGAAATATCGCCGTCGCCCTCTTTGATGATATAAGTACCGTCATCAATAAATACATCGCCCTCAGCTTCTTCCCCAGTTCTCATGAAAAGCCCTCGCCCTTTCATGACAAACTTATCACCTTCCATGATCGCATCATACAACCATTCCGGCATTTTCTCCGTTATATCACCGTTCCATTGATGCGCTTCAATCGTTTTCCAATGCTTTGGCGATCGCTTCTCCCGCTTCTTTGATATTGTTGCCTATTTTTTCAAATGCTTCACTTATTGCCGACGTGTCTACTTCTTCCGCGATCCAATCAGACCAACCGACACCCTCAACGTGAGCTCGGTACCACAATGTTTTAATCATTCACTTCACACCTCTCAAAATAAAACTCTACTTTCCGCGGTGTTGGGGTCACAACCCCGAATCTCACAGCGTTTTTATATGTCACGCTGTCTCGCATCAACCGTTCATGCCACAAACCGATCTCTTCCCGGAATTCTTCGATGCCATACGTCGACTTATAATGATTGCAAGACCGACAGGCTGGCATCATATTTTCTTTTTCATCCAAACCACCTCTGTTTATCGGGAAAACATGATCTACTTGCATATCTGCTGTTTCTATCTCAATCCCGCAATATGCACAATGGCCATTGGTTTTAGAATCGCCAGAATGTTGTTCGCTTCTTTACTCGTCATCAAATACTCCTTCCATTGCCATTTTTAGAAACGGGTTGTTGGTGTCATTGTCGTTGGCTCCGCTTTTATTTCGGTAGATCCCGCCTTTGTCCTGCTCTTTTGCCAACCAGCCTGTAATAAACCGAAGTATTCCATTTCTTGTTTTGCCACGCTTTGAATTTGCTTCAAGCCAGCCCCTCATTTTTCTAAGCTCTTGTAGTACATCAACCGCCGGATATAACTCATGCCAGTTGTTAACCTGTTTCTCTGTAATTACGTACTCAGTTTTATCAACTAATGGCAATGCAATAATTACTATTGGTTCTGGTTCCGGCTCGGGAGCTGGCTCGTCAGCTCCGTGCAGTATATTATCCTTACCTAACCTATCCTTACCTAACCTATCCTTACCTAACCTATCCTTACCTATGCCGACATTTGGTTGACATGTGACTGACATATGGTTGACACTTGGTTGACAAGGTGCTGCAAGCTCTATTTCATCAGGATTTTGCAAGGTATAGGCACCATTACTTTTCTCAAACAATGCAGATTTTTCCTCTTTATAAATCGTTTCATTGATTCTGTCTTTTCGAATATAGTTATGTATTTTCCAGTGCTTAATAACAATGATCCCTGTTTCAAATAAGATCACAAAACTTTTCGCTATCAGCAACTTCATATCATCATCATTACATCCAACCATACGCTGGATCTTCTTTGGGCTATTTATGAAGCCTTCATCATCAGCTCGCATTGATAAGTGAAAATATAAAACTTGCGAGCTAACTGGCATGTCCAGGAAGGCGTCGCTATCAATTATCGTTTTTGCGAACATTCGTCTATCAGCCATTCATGTTTTACCATTACGGGGCCTTGCGACCCCGCCCTTCCGCTGAATTATAGAATACTGGTCTCTTTATATAATATTTATAAAAAGCTGTTAAAACGGCACTGTATCGTCATCATCCGCCATGAGGTGGAAATCTTCGTCCATTGCCGACATGCTCGAACTTTCGCTTGATTGCTGAGCATTGGCGTTATTGTTACCGTCTTTCTTACTACTTAAAAATGTGATCTCGTCTGCCACAACCTCCGTCACATACCGACGCTGACCATCCTGGGCATCATAGCTCCTGACTTGCAATCTCCCGGATACCCCGATCTGGCTACCTTTTGATAAATACTGCCCGACAAATTCTGCCTGTTTCCCCCATGCCACAATTGGGACAAAGTCAGCTTCCTTCTGGCCATCCTTATTTTTAAACCGGCGATCGACTGCCAGCGTAAAACTGGCCACCGCCCTTCCTGCTGTGGTGTTTTTGACGTCAGGATCGCGAGTTAGGCGACCTACGAGAATGACCTTATTCATTGGACTCACCACACATTTCGTCAATGGCTGCTGAGAAAACTTCGAATTCAAATTCCGTTATGCCATCACGCATTTTTCTTGAAAACATAGCCGATACCGCAAACTCAACATTGGCAAAGGTACTCTCAAGCAATTCCTTCAGAAAGGCCCCGGCGACATCAGTTTCATGATCCTCAATCTGATCGTCGACGATGACCCGCCGTATCTGCTGTTCCATGGTCTGGACATCTTCCAGCTCCATCTGGTAATTGATAAATGCCTCCGATAGATTCCGTGACTTCACGCCGCAGAAGATGCTACTAAAAATCTGATTAGTTTCACAAAGATACATGATCCCCATATGGAACTGCCGCATTCTCCGACGGGTCGGATCTGGGTCAGTGATGTACAGATCCATCATTTCGAGGATAATCTCTTCGGGTGGCATGTTTTTTCGTGAATAATTTGAGTAAGTTTCGTAGTTGTAAAGGGTATGAATCGATATGCTAAGTGCACTGGCCGCTTCTTCCTGGCTAATTCCGGAACGAAGTCTGAACATTTTAAGGACGTTCTTGCAGTTATCGTTCATTCTATTGGTTCTCCTTTCAGGTTATAATTTTGATGTAAACCGCTTTCCCTTCTCTGGCAGTTGCTTCCCCGCTTAAGTCCCGGCCGGTTCCCCGACTGGTCGCTCCCAGCACTTCTTGCAGACATCTTCCCCATTCCGCAGTCGGCCGCCGTTGCAGTATGGCGGCCTTCCCCATGCGTAACCGTGATCGTGGCCGTAGGTATGTGGGCAGCTGAACCGCATCAGCAGCTCTTTGTCTGCGACCACGGTATGCTCTGTGACGAAATCGATGATTGTTTTCATCACACCACCTTAAACGTCACTTCATGGCCCGGGTTTTCTTTGATCAGTGTCTTTTTACATTCATCCACGGTCATGTTGTTATCTAAAGCTGCCTGGATCACTTCAACCAGCTTTTCGCCATCAAGGTATGCCCAGATTTTCTTTTGCTTTCGTTTCATGATTCGTTCCTTTCTACTCTGCAACCAATGCCACCGCTGGCTTCAGCTTATTAATGAAATAGATCTGTCCTTTTCCGGTAACCTTAGGTGTCTTGCTTACCGTAATATGGCCATCGCTGTGCGAAACAGAAGTCTCCTTAATCTCAAACAATCCCATCTCCATTGATCTTTGTGTTGGCATGCTGTAATCAGTTCCTTTACGGTTTATCAGGTAGCCGTTCTGTCGCATCCATTCAAATAGTCTGTTTTGCCCGGTGGCAACGCCGTTTTGCTTCAAAATCTTTGCCAACTCACCGATAAGTATCGACGTGCTACTGGCGGCGACTGAGTCAGCGAATACCGCCTTGGGAATAAGTTCTTTGATTTGGTGATCCTGTTCTTCAATTACTTTATTGGATTCCAGAACAGCCAGGGCGAGAAGGTATTTGCCCTCCGGGATTGCCGCTGATTTTATGGATTCTTCCATTTTGTTGAATGCTTCGATGAATTTGAGTTTCCACTCCAATGCTTTGGCACCAGTGAAGCCCATGGCCAGGAGCGAGAAGCCGTCACGGGTGAGTTGGTATTCTTTGTAAGATTTGCCAGTTCCAGCTTTATAACTGGATTCAATGAAGTAGTCAGCCCCCAATTTTGGGTTTTGATCCAATAACGCTTCTACATCTCTTAAAACATGGTCGTGCCGTTTCTCAAATCTCTCCGCAACCTCCCGGCTGCTTACCGTTAGTTTTCCGTCTTTGTTTGTGATGTTAATTAAGTCGTTCATGGTTATCCTTTCTATATTTGTTTCTTTAGTAAACATAAACTTTTATCAAGTTTCTTTACGCAACATTTTTGTTTAAAAAAATATCATCGTCATAATAATCCAGTGCTTTCTTAATTTTCATCGCAACCTGCAAAGACGGCGTTTTTACACCAAGCTCAATGTTGGTATAGAAAGATCTATCAATCCCGACCATGTCAGCCAATTCTTGTTGAGTAAGCCCTTTTGAAGTTCTAATCTCTCTTAGTTTCACTCTCAATATTTCACCCCCTTAATTCGTTCGTTTCTGTTTATGGTGTTATTATAGTTTCTTTTCGGAACATTGTCAACACATATTTTAATATTTTGTTTTTTATCGAAACATTAGTTACTTTTAGAAACATGTTTGTGTATAATACACTTGAAAGGATGGTCGATATGTTAAATTTTGGAAGCAGATTGAAACAACTCAGAAACTCAAAGCAACTAACCCAGCAAGACCTTGCAACCATGATGGGTTTAAGCCGTGCGACTATCGCTGGCTATGAGTCTACTGGGAAACAGCCAGATCAAGAAAAAACACTATGGTTGGCAGACTATTTTAATGTATCCACTGACTACCTTCTCGGCCGCACCGACGATCCCACCCCGATCCGTGACGTCAACCAGGATCTTTACGACGAACACGACTATACCGCTGAATTGAAGTCCCTCATTGACGATGAGGAGTTCCGAACCGAGTTCCTGGACTTCGAAGACTGGACCGACGAAGAAAAAAGAAATATTCTCTTTGCAATCAGAGCAAACCGCGCATTGAGAGAGAAAAATGAGAAAAATTAACAGGCTTTATTAAGGTCTGTTTTTTATTTTGTCAAATTTTGTTGAAAGTTTGACATATGTCAAAAATTAAAGGAGGCAATAATTTGAATGAAAATTTAGAGTTTTACCAAAAAGAGTGGGTCATGTGGTTGGCGCTTTTTTTCTTTGCTCCGATTGGAATATTTCTGATGTGGAAATATAACAAAAAGTTGAAAGAAAACTTAAAAATTTTTCTATCTGTAATATTCACAGTGTTCTTTGTGCTGATTTGGATACCAAGCTGCGTTGGGATAAGTAGCATCTCAGGTAATTCAAACAGTCAAAACACCGTGAAGATCGCAGAGCAAAACAAGCTTGTAGCACAGGAAACAGAAAGTAAAATAAAAGCAATAGGCGATCCTAAAGCGGCGACTTTAGAAAAAACACAGATAATAAAATCTGCAAAAATTTCTTATGATGGGTTAACAAATGACCAAAAGGGCCTTATTCCCTACGACGCCTTGAAGACACTTATTATTGCCGAAGATACTGTCGCCTCCCTTGAAAGTAAAACCGTGGAGTTGGCTCAACCAGCCGTTGAAAAAGCGGTTCCTGAACAGACGACGGCAGGCAATTCTCAACCGGAAACGGCATCGCAAGCGCAATCTGCCACTGAAACAGAATCAACCGGGACTGTAGTTTATATCACTGAAAGCGGCAAAAAATATCACCTTGACGGATGTTCTTCGTTGAGCAAGAGTAAGATCCTGATTGATTTGGAGAAAGCAAAATCCCAGGGCTTCACGCCTTGTTCAAATTGCGATCCACCGCAATAGAAAACGCCAAATTGAATTAAAAATCTAAATCTACGGGAGGAAACTATGAGTTTTGAGGAGAAGTTAAAAGAGTTTATAGAGCGAGTAAGAAAGACGAAAGATAATATTGCGACAGAAGAAGCAACTAAAACTTCGATAGTAATGCCATTCTTCCAGATTCTGGGTTATGATGTATTTAACCCGACCGAATTTATACCTGAATACACGGCCGATGTTGGCATTAAAAAAGGCGAAAAAGTGGATTATGCAATCCTTTTAAACGGTGAGCTTACTTTACTCATTGAAGCCAAATCGATCAATGAACAGCTGGAAAAACACGACTCCCAACTGTTCCGCTACTTTGGTACTACGGCAGCCAAGTTTGCAATACTAACTAATGGTTTGGTTTATCGTTTTTACAGCGACCTGGATGAGCAAAACAAAATGGACAGCTCGCCATTTTTTGAGATTAATTTGCTTGATATCAGCGACAGCGAGGTTGTGGAACTTAAGAAATTCTGCAAGGATAATTTTGACCTCAGCATGATATTAGACACCGCCTCTGAATTAAAATATCTCGGATTAATAAAGAAGGTACTCAAAGATGAGTTTGCAAACCCTTCAGACGATTTCATCCGTTTCATTTTATCCCAGGGCGTATATGACGGCATGAAGACACAAAACACTGTTGAAAAGTACCGGCCGACAGTTAAAAAATCGGTTTCTCAATATATCAACGAGTTGGTAAACGACAAGATCCAGAATGCGCTAAAAAGCGATGAATCATTTGAACCAAAGGCCATTCAACAGTTTGAGGAAGTTGATGAATCGAGTCTAATCTCCAACGTGTCGAATATCATAACCACTGATGAAGAAATAGAGACCTTTTTCATCGTTAAATCGATCCTTCATAATGCCATTGATTTAAACCGGATCGGGTATAAAGATACGGCCAGCTATTTTTCAATTATCATCGATGGGAAGGTAACAAAATGGATCTGCCGGATTTACTTAAAAGAAAATACAAAGTATATCATAATCCCCAATTGCGAGACAAACGAAAAGATAGTTTTAGATAAGTTAGATGATATATACACCTATACTGAGCAGCTGGTCGCACGGCTAGATAACTTGATTGGATAAGTGAAACCGTCCCCATTTAACGTTTCAATATTTACATATGTCAAACATTCGATGAACTTTAATATATCATGATGATTTTGCCTAAATTTTACACGTTCTATCGGTTTACAGAGACTAAGCAATCAGTATATACTTTAACTAAACTAATTAGGAGGAGTAACAGAAAATGGATGAAAATGTAAAAGTGCCTTGGTGGCAAAAAACGTGGGTGGTTGTTTTGGCTTGTATCTTTATTCCCCCGGCCGGGCTCACTCTTTTGTGGGTGAATAGCAAGGGCGGGATTGGTCTTAGAATTTTCTTAACGATCATATTGGCAATCTACTCGCTTATGTGGTTCGCAGGGATAACTGGCGGTGGTAATGCAGCCAAAACAACTCCACAGGCTTCAGCCCAAACCGAAGTTGCATCTTCGGCGGTTCAAGATGCTAAACCAGTGACGGCTCCGGATAACTCTCCAAAGATGAACATGGCTGAATTCACAGCCATTCAAAATGGCATGACTTACGATGAGGTGGTTGCTATTGTTGGTGGACCAGGAACGCTATCATCAGAAGTTGGAACCAAGGGCGAACCGTACTATACCCAAACATACTCTTTTGAAGGCGAGGGAGATTTTGGCGCAAATGTAATTCTATCCTTCCAGGATGGTACGCTTTCTGTAAAAACTCAATACGGATTGAAATAATTTTAAATTTTTGACATCTGCTAACAATAACCATATTTTACCCGGGGAGATCCTTCTCCCCACCCTCTTTCAATTATTTTTCAGCAATAATTTACTCTTATTCATCCCCAAATCTTATCGTTTATCTGCTACAATAAAAAGAACACACGTTCTTTTTTAATATGCATTGATAAACGGAGGTTCAACATTGTATAAAATGACACAAAAACATGCAATCAGAACATTAAACAAATATCCCATCTTGACGCTGCCGGTTCCCATTTATTCAATTGAGGAAATAATCGCAGATAGCGGTTTTTCCCTCTCTTGTTGCGAAGGTATTAACAAACCGTGCATTTTCCGATGCGAATTGATTTTGCCAAAATTTAAGACAGCCAGCGATTGCCGGTATGCTCTGGCCCACGAACTTGGCCATATAATTATTCACGGCCGTGACAAGACATGCGTCGAAACCATCGGTAAGCATGAAGCTGCAGCCGACGCTTTTGCGCTCTATTTTACCATGCCACCATACTTGTTTGAGAAAGATATAAAATGCTTGAACGAGTGGGATCTGGCGGAAAAATACGGCATGCCTGTTGAACAGGTGCTTAACCGGGCGAAACTGTGCGACCATTACCAATACCAGTGAGGGGAGATAAAATGCCAGATAAAAAAGCAGCCTTATATATCCGGGTATCTACCGCCATGCAAGCTGACAGGGACAGCTTACCAATGCAGCGAAGCGATCTTGTAAATTACGCCAATCTTGTTTTGGGAATTAATGACTACGAGATCTTTGAAGATGCCGGTTTTTCTGCCAAGAATACCGATCGGCCGAAATACCAGGAAATGATGGGCCGGGTCCGAAACCGTGAGTTCTCCCACATCTTGGTATGGAAGATTGACCGGATCAGCCGAAACCTAATTGATTTCTGCGAAATGTATGAAGAAATTAAAAAATACGATACTGCCTTTATATCCAAAAATGAGCAGTTCGATACCAGTTCTCCAATGGGCGAAGCTATGCTCAGAATAACGTTAATATTTGCAGAGCTGGAAAGAAAGATGACTGCCGAAAGGGTTTTGTCAGTCATGATCGATCGGGCCTCAAAAGGTTTGTATAACGGAGCTCAGCCGCCGATGGGGTACAAAATTGAAAATAAATGCAATTTCCCTGTCGTTGATGAATCTGAAGCCGAAATCGTAAGATATATCTTCGATCTGTATGAGGAAACCAGGTCATCCAATGATGTTGCAATAAGCCTTGTCGATAAAGGTGTAAAAACAAAGCGTGGCGGCGAGTGGGATCATAGCACCGTTATTAATATGTTAAGGAATCCTTTTTATAAAGGCACCTATCGGTACAATTATCGAGACTATACTTCAAGGAAAATGAAAAAAGAAAATGAGTGGATCGTTATAGAAAATAGTCACCCAGCCATCATTGATGAAGAACAATTTGCCCGGGTTCAGGGATTATTAAAATTAAACCGAAATGGGAGTAGTCAGTACCACCGGGAAAATACACAAGTCAATATTTTTTCAAGAAAATTGATTTGTGGCGAATGCTTAAGGCCGTACAATGCCAGCACCGGAGCGAAAAAAAAGTCAAATGGTTTGCGCCCGGCAACCTATTCTTGTTCAGGCTATGGCAGTACGAACCCATGTAAAGGGTGTATCGGCGATGGTTTACTAGTTCCGATTGTGTTTAATTACATTTCAAACGTGCTTAGACTGTCCGAAACAATAAAGCCAAACATGCGACAGAACACAATTAAAAATATTCTCATTGACGGGTGGCCATTTATGCACCTTAAGTCTATTTCGAATGAAACTGTAAACCGAGTCGCAAGCCACCTTCTAGAGCATAAAAAAAATAAAATCCCTTACAAAGTAAAGGGTGATATCAGTAATCATAATCTAAAGATAACTAATAAAATAGAAAACGAATTGAAAAAATACAAAACAGCTATTTTACGCCTGGAAGAGCTTTATTTGTTTTCTCCGGAATCGATGAGTGGAAAAGACTTTATGATCAAGAAATCAGACCTTGACCGCAAAATAAAAGAACTGGAAGCGGCCCAAATAAATGAGATTAAGGCGACCGGGGCGTCGGACAGATTTAGTGACTTATCATTTAAGGCGGGGATGGTTTTATTTAAAAAAACCATCATGCTTAAAGGTGGTTCGTTTAATTATGATTCGCTTGTCGAAGCATCCGGAACCGTTAATTTGCGCCAAATAGTAGACGTATTAATTGATAAAATAGTTATCAAAGGCGGGTTGCCTATCGAGATTACTTTTACCAACGGATTGACGAGCCGGTTTGAATGGAATCCAGGTGCGGAAAAAATGCCGACAACCGCAGAAATATGTAAATACGAGAATAAAGATCGTATATTGAAGTATATCGATGATCACGGGAAATTAAAAGGTGTTGATTTTATTCGTGCGACCGGATATCCAAGCCATGCTGTTTATAAGACATTGCACTCGCTGGTTGATCTTGGCGAAATAGTGCCTGTCAAAAAAGAGAACAGCAAAGTGGTTAGTTATTACATCAAGGGCTAAAATCATTTAAATTGCCGGTTTTAAAAAATTTTCATATCGGATCACAAATCCCAGCAGCATCGCATAAAACACATGATTTTGAACTTTATGTCTACATGGTGTTATGGCGATCCCCACTTCAGGCAAAAGGTTTTAAAGAAACTCACCCCGACAGTGTTGGCGATGTATAAAGACCTGTCCCCCCAGGAACTGCTGGAAGTAAGCTATCTAATGGAATACCAGAGCGCCGCAATGCTCAGTATGATTGCCAAATGGTATGCTAATGACAAAGACCTGCCGACAGATCAGTTTCTGGAATTGCTTTTGGCCGTGACGACCAACGGCGTTCAATACGAGCTATCAAAATATCGGCGCTGATAAATAAAACCTGTCTCTTTGCACTTAAAACAGCCCTTAAATAGTCAACTGCTAGTTAAGGGCTGTTTCGCTATTTTTTTTTAAAGCTGTGTTAATGATTCTTTTTTGCCTGGGCATTTTTCAGTTCAGTACTTTTTTCTCGGCATTCATCCGCATAGTCTTGATAGGCTTCCAGATAATCTTCATAATCGATGGTGCAATCGCGGTCATCAAAAGATTTGCAGTAGCCTTCCAGCGCTTTCCAATCCCGGCTGTAAGCGTGAAAGCTCAGTGCATGATGCGTATAGGAACCCAGTTCGTTGATCCCGGCTTCTTTGGCAATCATTCTAGAGAGTTCAATCAGGGCAAAACTATTCATAGCAACTGCCTTAACCCCATCATTGCTTCGAAATACAACGTCGGTATTTAATTTACCATCTTTAACCGTATAATGAATGAGCTGCAAACAAGGTGGATGATCGAGTTTGGCGGCCTCCTGATTGGCGACATGGAGCGTCGCTTGTCTCGTTCCCGGATCTTCTTTTAGTTTTTTGATGACAAAATCAATATTATTAGAAAACAGATCATGGTAGGTGTAACCATACATGTCTTTTTCAAAATCCTTAGTGCCTTCAACAATTTCCAGGACGTAGTCCACTAGGGTTTCCAGGCCAGTTGGCATCGCCATGGTAATTTTTATATCCTGCACACTGTCAATGTCCATCAGTAAATGAATTTCTTTTAAGCTGTCTTCTCGATCCTGATTCTTTCCGGTGACAATATCGGCATGATTCAATGCCTTCATAGCGGCCTCAATGCCTTTATGCAGTTCGGTTTCATGAATATAAGTAACCATCATTCTCACATCGCATCAGCTAATCAGTAAAGATTTAAACTGCTGACACGAGTTCCTTTCTGTTAAATTAATTTTATTAAACTGTCGCTAAAATGATCATACCATATTTAAGTGCAAATTTCATCAGTGTAAAACAAAGTACACGAAATGTAAAAAACCGCCAAATGGCGGTTTTTTTTAAAGCAGTCTCAACTTCTTTTTATTTGAGTTTGGTATCTTTTTTAGTTTTTCGATGCCAATCCAGCTTAGATATCCAAAGCAGCGTGGTAACCCTGATAAATGGCCGTTGTGATGGTTGACGCCTTAACGCAATCACCTATTTCAATGACATAAGGAGCGCAATCAACCAGGCTTTCGGCAAGATTACGGAGCGGTTTTTGTCCCAACGCACAAATCACGGTCGTGCCGGGAACAAGCACTTCCTTACCAGTAAGATCTTCACAGACAACACCCTGATCGGTAACTTTTAACCCTTTTAATTCGGTATGGACGGCAATGCCGCATTTTTCGATTTCGTTCATCATCAGCGGACGATGACGAATATTTGCGTCCGGCGCCAATTCTGGACGCATTTCCACCAAGTTAACAGTCTTCCCTTCCCGGGCAAAATGGATCGCCGCTTCACAACCAGCCAATCCACCACCTAGAACAACCACGGATTCCCCGACCTGATCTTTTTTCTTATAGTAATCGTTGACGACAATTACGTTATCGCCATCCAAACCTGGAATCGCAGGAACGATGGGTTCCGAACCAACGGCGACAATCAAGGCATCAGCATTTTCCTGATCGATATATTCTTTGGTTACCGGCGTGTTCAGACGAATCTCAACGCCAGCATCTCTGGCCAGTTTTTCTAAGGTTACACCCAGTTCGTACATTTCATATTTAAAAGGGATCGCTTGTTCACCTTTTAGAATTCCACCCAGTGCATCGCCTTTTTCGCAAAGAATAACCTGGTGCCCCCGTTTAGCAGCTGTCAGCGCTGCTTCCAGTCCGGCTGGTCCACCACCGGCGACCAATACTTTTACCGGATTGGCGGTGGGAATAATTTCAGTCCCATCCATTTCCCGACCTATTAGAGGATTAACTGTACAACGTCGGGTTGATGTCACAGCTCGTTCGGCCATACAGGTGAAGCATCGGAGACATTTAATAATATCAGCATCCTGATTGCTCATAACTTTTCGTGGCAGGAACGGGTCTGCCAGCAGTGCCCGAGCCATTTCAACGATATCAGCCTGACCAGAGGCAATAATTTCTTCCATCATTGCAGGGTCATTGAGTCCACCTAGGGTTGCTACCGGAACCGAGACATGTTTTTTGATTTCAGCAGCCAGATAAACATTTCGGCCATGTGGCTCAAACATCGATGGATGGGTTAAACCAAAGCCGGTTTGATAGGTACCGGCGGTAATGTGTAATAAATCAACCTTTGATTCGACCATTTTGGCAATTTCAACCCCATCCTCCAGGGTATAGCCGCCTTCAAAGAATTCTGAACCGCTCATACGGAATTCGATTGGGAAACCGGGGCCAACTGCTGCGCGGACACTGTCGAGCACTTCTAAGGCCAGACGGGCCCGGTTTTCTAATGGGCCGCCGTATTTATCGGTGCGGTGGTTAAAAAATGGCGACAAAAACTGGTTCAACAGCCAGCCGTGACCGCCATGAACCATGATCATTTCAAATCCGGCTCGTTTAGCTAATCCAGCTACCCGTCCATAAGCCGCAACAATATCATCAATCAGTTCCTGCGTCAGTTCTTTAACCGGTTTTCCATCCGGACGCGTTCCGGCGCTGGGACCCCACTGAGCCATACCACCTTTTTTGTCTTTATCAGTCAGATAGGTACCAGCATACTGGCCGGAATGGGATAATTCCACACTGGGGATGGCGCCATGTCGGCGGATTGCATCGGCCGTATAAGTAAAACTGGCCAGTGAATCAACCGTTTGCAGATCAAGATGATACATATGCGATCCTTCGGTTTCAGGATGTACCACACACTCGCTGACTGTGACGGTAGCAGCACCACCTTTAGCCCGCAGTTCATAAAAAGCTTTTGATTTAGGGCCAATGGTACAATCGGCAGTAATATCAGTGCCTCCCATCGGTGCACCAAACATTCTGTTTCTGAAGGTTACATTACCAATTTTAATCGGTTTACATAGATTTGGATATTTCCGTTGCATTGTCAGTTCTCCTTTAATTTTTCGTTGGTTCCGTCAACAATAAGCGGTCTATTTGATAAAATCTTAACATGATCTTTTGCTGATGTCAATAAAATCATGTAAATATTTACATGATTTATTGACACTCATTTAATCTTGTCTAAACGATATTGATCAAATATAAGGTATTATAACTTCATGATGATTCATACCCAAAAGTTGCTTTGATCAGTTCTATTCTAAAATCTTCACCTGATGCACCAAACACCCACTAAATAAAATTACTTTGCCTCCCTTTAATTATATAACCTGTGCCACGATCGCAACGTTTTGTCCTTGACGTTTTCTATAAAGATGGTTATCATTAAAAAAAAACGAAGTGAGGCACCTTATGATTCCAGAACAAATGCTTGAAAAAATCCGTAAGCTCTGTAAAGACCTCGACGGTCTGTCTCAAGAGAGCTTTGCCAAGGGAATTAAAATGTTTGCTGCCCAAAAGGCCGAATCCCAAACAATCAAAGTGAGTGGTGGCATCAGCAAAAAAGAATATGATCGTCTTTCAGAAATTCCGGAATATTGCCAGGCAACGGAGATCATCGCCGATACGCTAACTCTGTTGGAAGCACTGGATAACCTGGAATGGGTTTATAACGACCTAATTCGGAAACTGTATCATATCAGACCAGAAATCCCCCAGACTCCCGATGATGATGAAAATGTATATTCGTTGGAACCACCATTTACACGATCAAAGTTTTTAAATTAAACCCATGATTTAAGGAGTAACCCATGGATAGTCAAGAACCAAAACATCAGCGACGACCTCGCTATAAAGGGACGCACCCAAAAGCATATAAAGATAAGTATAAAGAACTACAGCCCGAGAAATATGCAGATACGATCGAAAAAGTGATTAAAAAGGGCAGTACTCCGGCTGGAATGCATCGCTCCATTTGTGTCGATGAAATATTAAATTTTTTACAAATTACCCCCGGTCAAACGGGATTGGATGCAACCCTTGGTTTTGGTGGTCATACCCAGGCAATGCTTAAATGTTTAGGTGGCAAAGGACATTTATATGCCCTGGATGTGGATCCCATTGAATTACCCCGCACCCAAAAGCGTCTGGAAAACCTGGGTTACGGTTCCGAGCTTCTAACCGTCCGACAAATGAATTTCTCCAGTGTTGATCAAATTGCTTTAGAATCGGGGCCGTTAGATTTTGTATTGGCGGATTTAGGGGTTTCATCGATGCAAATTGATAATCCTGAAAGAGGGTTTTCATTTAAGTTTGAAGGGCCGCTGGATCTGCGTTTAAATCCTGAAAAAGGCATTTCTGCTGCTGACCGTTTGAAATCAATTTCTGAATATGAGTTAGAAGGTATGTTCATTGAAAATTCCGATGAACCCAATGCCGCAGCAATCGCACATGCTGTTATTTCACAACGGAACAAAGGTATCAGTATCAGAACAACGACACAACTCCAGGAAATTATCAAAGATACCCTAAAGTTCATTCCCGGTAGCAACAGCAAAGATGCCATAAAAAAATCATGTCAACGCTGCTTTCAAGCCTTACGGATTGATGTTAATGATGAATATGAAGTGTTATATGAATTTTTAGAAAAACTTCCTTCAGTGCTGGCACCAGGTGGACGGGTGGCCATTCTTGCTTTTCATTCCGGTGAAGATCGCCTCGTTAAAAAATCCTTTCAACGTCTTTTTCGTGAAGGGATCTATCGGGAAGTCGCACCCGGTCCAATTCGACCATCTGCTACCGAGTGCAATACCAATGGCCGTGCCCGTTCAGCTAAATTACGGTGGGCAATCAAAGCGTAGTTTATGATGCTGACCCTGGGTTGTCGTACAAGTTAAAAACCCAGCGATAATCACACTTTAGATTATAACTGGGTTTTTAACTTGTTTGACAACTATAATTGCCAAGCATCGCTTAAGCGTCGCATTGAGCAGCTTTGGCTTAAACGACCTACAAAAAATACAAGACCCTGCCGGACACAACTGTCAGACAAGGTCTTTGTACGCATAATTTATTTAAGCCGCCTGGAAAATCGACTCAAATTCCGGACCGTCAACTTTTTCTTTCTCAAGTAGCATTTCACCCAGTCGGTTTAACTTGGTAATATTTTCATGAAGCAGGGTCAGCGTTCGCTGATAAGCGTGATCAATAATCTCTTTGACTTCAGTGTCAATAATGCTGGCTATCTCACTGCTACAATTTTTAAAGCCATAATCCAGGCCGTCATAGGCCCCATCATTTTCAAAAATCATATTGCTTAATTTTTCACTCATGCCATATTTGGTTATCATATTCCGGGCAATCTGATTCACCCGTTTTAAATCGTTGGATGCGCCAGTACTGATCTCATTCAATACAATTTCTTCAGCTGCCCGACCTCCTAAAGCGATGATGATTTCCTCGATCAGTTGCGACTTGGTGTGATAGCTCTGATCTTCTGTTGGTCTGCTGGCGGTATAACCACCAGCCATTCCCGATGGAATAATTGTAACCCGATCAACATTTCGACTTGAAGAAACCAGCTTGATGGCAATCGCATGCCCTGCCTCGTGATATGCCGTTACTTTTTTGTCACGGTCACTCATGACATGGCTTTTTTTCTCCGGCCCCATCATCACCTTAAAAGCCGCTTCTTTAATAGCCTCATTGCCAATCTCCTTTTTGTGACCTCTGGCAGTTAACAAGGCTGCTTCATTAAGCAGGTTTTCCAGATCAGCACCGGTAAAACCTGGAGTAAGTCTGGCCACTTCACCCAATTTTACATCATCGGCCAGAGGTTTGCCTTTGGCATGGACATTGAGAATCTGCTCTCTGCCGATAATATCCGGTAAACCAACCGTTACCCGCCGATCAAATCGGCCGGGTCGCAGCAGCGCCGGATCAAGCACATCCGGTCGGTTTGTAGCCGCCAGGATAATCACTCCTTCGTTGATGCCAAAACCATCCATTTCGACTAGCAATTGATTTAAGGTCTGCTCCCGCTCATCATTTCCGCCACCGGCATTAGCCCCACGCTGTCGGCCAACTGCATCAATTTCGTCTATGAAGACAATACAGGGAGCATGTTTTTTTGCCTGCGCAAACAAATCACGAACCCGGGATGCCCCAACGCCTACATAAATTTCGACAAAGTCTGATCCACTGATACTAAAAAACGGTACTTCAGCTTCGCCAGATATGGCTTTTGCCAAAAGCGTTTTGCCAGTACCCGGCGGTCCAATTAGTAGAACACCTTTGGGAATTCTGGCCCCTAGATCGACAAATCGTTCAGGAGCCTTAAGAAATTCAACAATTTCTTCCAACTCTTCCTTGACTTCATCAGCGCCAGCAACACAGGTAAAATTTACATTTTTATGATCATCCTCCAGCAATTTAGCCCGACTCTTGCCCATTGCCGTCACCCTATTGCCACCCATACCACCTTGCTGTCGCTGACTTACCCCGAACCAGACTACCATCAGGAGCACCAAGCCCATGGTTGTCACGGCTGAAAACCACCAGGGGATTTCCATTGGCTTTGAAACACTAAATGACTGGATCAGTTGTGAATCCAATGCTTGGGTAAATCGTTCGGAAGCTGAAGTGATGTCTGGCGGAACAACAATCTCATAAGTAGTGGCACTGCTGTTTTCATCCACAGCTGAATTGAGCTGAACTTCAGCCATCTCTCCTTTTAATACAATACTACTGACATTTCCCGATTGAATTTCTGTTAACAGCTTTGAATAACTCATACTTTGAGGTTCATTTTTCATTGTGCTAAAGACAATTAATCCGGCAATGATCGTAAAAACGATCAAAAATATGCCTTGTTTTTTAAGATATTTCAACGTCCAACCTCCACTAATCTGATCGTAAGCAACGACCTTATAACGATTGGACTGATGCGATCATTTTTCGTATTTCCCTGAAACTTCACTTTTGTTTGACCTGCTTTCTTTTATTTTTTTAAATGATTGATCATTTAATTATTTCTTAAGAAATAGCGCAATTGTTAGTGTGGTTTTGTCAACAATCACGCTTCTTTTTTATTTTTCATTTACCAATAAGGTACTCTTGATCATTTCGATCATTTCCTGTAACAGTTCGGCTCGTTCCGTCCTGGTTATATTATTATTTGCGGCTATTGCCTTGACTGGCTGGACAATCATCGCCAAAATATTTTCGTGGTGATAATCTTTTATAATTTCCCGATGCTTCAAGTCCGCAACCAACTGCTTAATTTTTTTGTAACCGTCAATTTCTGAACAACTCCCCACTAATGATGGTGCATTGGAAAACTGGTCAACAAAACTGAAAATTTCCTGGTTTGCCTCAATGTAAGCATAATAGCTTCCTATTAGACCTTCAATGAGTTGATGATGGTTCATTCCATAATGAACCCGACTTAAAACAAAGCGACAGATTTCTTCGGCATATTCCCGATAGATCACCTGAAGCATTATTTCCTTGCTGTCAAAATAAGTATAGACCGTCGCTGGTGAAACCCCGGCCGCCTTGGCAATTTTAGAAATCGACGTCCCGTGAAACCCCTCTTCTAACGTGAGTTTTACGACCGCCTCTTTAATGCTTTTCTCTTTTGCATCATCTCTTTTTCGCAAGTGCCACCTCCTCCTGACTAATTCAATAGTAAATGACCATTCGGTTATTGTCAATCTTATTACACAGAGATTTTAAAAATTAATTTTCTTTTAAATTAAATTGTTTTAGTGGTCCACTGAGAACAGTCCCAGACTTCATTGACAAAGCTCTGATAAAATTCCGGTTCATGACAGACCATCAGAATCCCACCATTATAGGCTGCTAGCGCCCGCTGCAGCTCGGCTTTGGCATCAGCATCAAGATGATTGGTGGGCTCATCCAAAACTAGAATATTGGTTTCCCGGTTAATCAGTTTACAGAGACGAACCTTGGCCTGCTCACCACCACTTAATACCTTGACCATGCTTTCGATATGCTTGCGGGTCAAACCACATTGGGCCAGGGCCGAACGCACCTCATTCTGATTCAGAGACGGAAACTCGTTCCAGACCTCTTCAATACAGCTAGTGCGAATATCCTGATCCATTTCCTGTTCAAAATATCCGATTTGCAGTTTTTCGCCCTGTTCAACGGTTCCGGCAACTGGAGGGATCAGGCCCAGAATACTTTTTAGTAGCGTCGTTTTACCGATGCCGTTAGTACCCTTTAAGACGATTTTCTGTTTCCGTTCCATCACCAGATTCAAGGGCTTGGACAATGGTTCATCATAACCGATGACCAGATTTTCGGTTTCAAAGACCCGGCGGCCAGTAGCTCCGGCTTCTTTAAAATGGAAGCGGGGTTTTGGCTTTTCCGAGGCCAGCTCAATGATATCCATCTTATCCAGTTTTTTCTGACGTGACATAGCCATGTTCCGAGTGGCCACCCGCGCCTTGTTGCGAGCAACAAAATCTTTTAACTCGGCTATTTCATTCTGCTGTTTATTGTAAGCAGCCTGTTCCTGGGCTTTTTTGGCTTCCAGAACTTCCTGGAATTTGGCATAATTTCCCACATAGCGGGTCAGCTTCTGGTTATCCATATGATAAATCAGATTAATGACTGAATCAACGAAGGGCAGATCGTGGGAAATCAGAATAAAGGCATTTTCATATTCATTGAGATAACGCTTTAACCATTCAATGTGCTGTTCATCGAGGTAGTTGGTCGGCTCATCCAACAGCAAAATATCCGGTTTTTCCAGCAGTAATTTACCCAACAGCACCTTGGTGCGCTGACCGCCACTGAGCTCGGTGATATCTTTATCCATCCCGATATCGTTTAAACCCAGGGCATTTCCCACTTCCTCTACCTTTGAATCAACCAGATAGAAATCGTGAAACTCCAGCAATTCCTGGAGATCCCCCACCTCTTCCAGACTTTTTTCCACTTCTTCGGGACTGTCTTCAGCCATTTTTTCATAAAGCAAACCGATCCGGCTTTCAATCTCCAGCAGAAAATCGAAAGCTGAGGTCAACACATCCCGGACGGTCATCCCTGGTTGTAAAACGGCATGCTGATCAAGATACCCGATCCGCACATTTTTGGCCCATTCCACTTTGCCCTCATCCGGCATCAGACGGTTCGTAACAATATTCATGAAGGTCGACTTACCTTCGCCATTTGGTCCGATTAAACCGATGTGCTCTCCCTTTAACAACCGAAACGAGACCTGATTAAAAATCGCCCGATCGCCAAATCCATGAGAAAGATTCTCGACATTTAAAATACTCATTCATTCTCCATTTCTTTTTTTCGCAATTAAAAACACTTCCAGATTTGCGTTACCGATCAGGAAGTGTTGAAATTTATCCGATGATTCTAACTTTTTTATTATAGCACAGTCTTCTTTATAGTTCCATAGTCGAAAGTGCGATTCTTGCTTTAAAGCGTTTTTTGATAGTTTCAAATGTCGATAATGGACTCCAATTGAGCTTCCTCGGGTGCCGGCCGCTTTTGATAAAACCCAAGGAGCATTAATGCCAGCACCGAAGCAATGGCAACGGTCCAATACACCTGCTTGAATCCATAATTAAGCGTTCTCTGAAATTCATTTTCAAGCTCTGTTTTTTTGTTGTCAATCGCTGCCAGATAATTATCTTTTGAATGTTCAAAGGCTCCCGGTACGGCGTTCTTCATGATTGTCAGCTGACTTACCATGGTCGTTAACTGGTTTTTTACATCCGCCATCGCATCAATGGCTCTCCCCATCTGAGCCTGATTTGCCTGGGCCGAATCGAGTTGCTCTGACAAGTCTGAGATGGCACTCTCCAACGCCCAGATTTTGCCATCAAGATCGTCAATGGTTTTTACGTCGCTGAGTTCATCCAGTACAGTTTGTGGTAGCTGGTTGCGTACACTTTCCGGAATCATGCTGACCACATCCATCGGAGCAGCACTCATGGTTGCTGCTGGCCGAGATCCGGCCATTCCGGATGGCATTCCTGCAGGTGTAGCCACTGTCATTTGTGCCGCTGCAGCCGCCATCATCTCTGCCATCGTCACACGCAGACTTTCGAGCTGGTAAAGTGCTTCTTGCTGGCCTAAAAGTGCTGCCTCCATGCCAGCAATGCCAGCGCCAATGCCATCATAACCGGTTCGCAATTCGGCGATGCTTCCATCTAGTTGGCTAATCCCGGTATTTAACCCATTGATTCCATTATCGATGCCGGCATTAATTTCGGCAATGGTATCCGGCATCATGATTGCAAACATTTGTGCTGCAAAGGTTTTACTGTTTTCTGTGATGGTAGTGACGTCCGACTCCTTCATCAGGGCAACCAAATCCTCTGGAATATCATTTCCACCATTTTCGTTCATATTGATTGTGATCGTCTGCTTAGCTGTTAAATCCGGTAAGCTTACAGTCGCCAGCTGATCACCAATGTTCTCATTGCTTTTTAGCTGATTAAATTCATCTGTCAGTTCCTGAGCATAAGGTAAAGTCGGCACGTTCACCTCCGTTGGCAATAGATTCATTACGTTTGACTGCACCGACAACCCCGCATGGGCAATAAAACCAACCATAATCGCCGGGGCTACTGCCGTTCCAATCGATCGAATCAAAGAGACAGTGGCCAGCGCCGAATTGGCCTCATCCGCTTCGGTGTTGTCCAGCATCATATAGTTAATCGGGGTTCCCATGGTAAAACCGATTCCCAACCCCATCAAAATCAGACTAATCACCACTGTCAAGGTACTGGGATAATTAGTTGTCACAAAAATCAAAAACAGTGAACCGATACACGAAACCAGAAAACCAAATCCGAGGGTTATTTTTACCCCGAATTTATCGATGAGCTTGCCAGAGAACGGTGCACCAACTCCGGCAAAAAGACCAAGAATTATGACATAGTAACCACCTTTTCCAGTTGGTGTTTTCATCGCATTTTCGCAAAACTGAGGGACAAAAATCATCCCCATGATGACCATCCCAGTGATAAATGACAATACCAGAGTAATCAAGATATTGGTGTTTTTAAAATAGGTTAAGTTGATGACCGGATCGTCAGCTTTTTTCTCCACCAGAATAAAAATCGGCAGTAACATTATAAAAATGATCAAGAATGGATAGACATCCGTGCTGAGAAAGGTATTTTTAAAATCAAAGAAGTCGATGTTCTTCAAACCATAAAGGATGCAGAGAACCATGATGGTGACGATGGTGATTCCGCCGATATCGATTTTTTTGACATTTTCAATCCGGGTGTTTGGCAAACAAATGAGTCCTGCCGCCAGAATAAAAATCGTAATCGGCACATTAATATAAAAAATATACTGCCAATTGGCGGTTCCAGCTAAATCCAGAATGGCACTGCCAGCGGAGGCACCAAATATATTAGCAATCCCATAAACTCCTCCAACCAAACCCAAGGCCATGCCCCTCTTCTCTTTGGGAAAGGTGGTGCCAAATTCGGCAGTTGCCACCGGGACGATGCCACCACCACCGATGGCCTGAACCGCTCTTGCCACCAGCAGCATCGGAAAACTGGCAAAACTCTGAGCTAAACCACAAAATAGTGAACCCAGACCGAAGAGCAAGATGCTGAGAAGATAAATATATTTTCGACCAAAACGGTCGGCCAGCTTCCCCATTACCGGTATACTGGCCGCATAAGCCAGGGTATACATGGTAATCATCCAGATTCCAGTTTTATCGTCAACCATTAGGTTGGTTTGAATTACCGTTCTGGCCGGGGTGACAATGCCGGTATCCAGCGCTCCCATAAAAATCCCTAAAAGGTATACCACCATGATCATCCCGTAGCTGATTTTTTTATTCTGATTTGTCATTTGATTCTCAATCCTCCCTTTTTCACTGATGATCCGCAGCGCCCGTTTCATTAAGCCTAGCCACATTGTCAGCGATTTTTTTGGTAATTTTGCTATAGTGCTCAATCTCTTCATCACTTATGCCTTCAAAAAAAGACTGATTCCATTCATTCAGCGCCGCCTCCATTTTCCCAAGAATATTCTGACCTGCCGAAGCAATGGAAATCAGATTTTCGCGTTTATTCTCAGGGTTCTGATGACGCTCAATTAGACTTTTGTCCTCCAGTTTTCGCAAAGTTTTGGCGATTGCTCCTTTATCCAGCATAAAATGCTGAGCAATAGCGTCTTGATTGACCTCAGTGTTTGAAGCTAAATACATCAGAATCACCTGTTCGGGAAACCCTACTCCAGAATCATGTAAACGTCGTTCACAGAACAACTTACTGTGACGCACGATTATCGAAAGATTATTCATTAACATTGTTTACCTCACTCAGATATTTATACTGTTGTCTTTGCAACTGTTGTATCGTCAACTATAGTAGCACAGTAATCTGAACCTGTCAACAATAAGCAGGTTTCTTTTTTTTAACCATACGTTTGGCAAAAGCCTCTTCAGATATGCATAGTAAAAATAAAAATGCTCCTACTACAGCTGCTTAACGATTAATAAATTAATCACTAAGCTGTAGAAGGAGCAATATCTCATTTAGTTACTATAAAGAATTCGAGAATGTTTATATAATTCTTCTCTAAATGTTGGGGTCATGATCCCACCCAAAACCGCATAAACACTGATAAACGAGGATTTACCTGGTATACATACTTTGTCTGCAAACTTTCTTGCATATTCCCGCTGCTTCGCCTCACTGGTTGTGGCCGGATCAAAGATTTCAGGTATCAAGCCTAAACATATCCGATCACCATGCTCTTCAAAAAGCTTTAGGGTATCATTCATGTTTTGTGGACTCCATGAATCCCATCCGGCATCAAGAATGCACTGAATGCGGGATTCGATATGACCACAGCTATGTAGATCAGCCCACAGTCCTTTGGCATGAATATGGTCAGTCAATTTCCTCATGTAAGGAACAATCATTTCCCGAGCAGTTGCTTCAGAGAAAAACGGCGATCGTTGTGACCCCCAATCATCATGTACGGTAAAACCATCAATGTGGTCATAATATTGTATGAATTTGTCCACAATGCGACACGCCAGATCAGTGGTCGCCTCAAAAATTTCCTTGACAGCCTCTGTCTGATCTTCATCAATCAGAGCTTCTGCTGCTCTTTCAAATCCCATAAACGAAATAAGTCGTTCGAACCACCATCCGTTGATCTGCCAAGCCAGGACAAACCCATTACCATTCAAAAAAGTACCATTGTTAGCTTTGGCACTGCCTTCCCAATCCCAACTATCAATGTCGGGAAACTGTAGCACTTCTTTCCATTCGTTGGCGTCATTTAGAATATGATTGCCAGGTCTCACCATGGAACCCTGAGCATCGGGAACGTATTCCCATGGTATCCCGAACATGTCAATACCATCCTGGGGCGGCATCATATTCGCTTCAAATACAAAGGCCCTGGCAATATTATCTGGGATTACGCTCGGACAAAACAATGCCGACTCGTTTCCCAGACTTTCCCAGACCGGTTCTTTTTTCATGGTTCTTAAGTAATTTTCTTTCATCGACACTGGCGAATTGTAAACAGGGTCTGTGGCACCAAAGAAATTTGGTATTTCTGCAACTACCTGAAGTTCTTTAGGATCGAATGGTATTTTATTCATTGTTATTTTGCCTCCAGTTTCCAATAAATTTTATGCTCGTTAATTTTACCCGATTCGGGATGTAGCATGATGCGCCAAACGACTAGCTTTCGTAGGAAGTTCATGATGACAAGAAAGATAATAAACGTTTTCACATCAAATAAACCTACCTAGTGTAGGCATTATGGTGCCAAGTTTACGAAACACTCGTATAAAAACGACCAACTCAGCTGGCAATTCATCTCAAACATCTAATTGAACGCATTTAATTAATTTAAAACTTAACCGGTTAAATTTATATCATTGTACAATTTTACGAATTTAATGTCAACATATTTCCAATTAATTCTGGTGTTTCTGCATATATTATTAATGCTTATTATTTCTGCTATTTTTTCTAAACTATACAATTATTTAAATATATATAAAAAATAGTTGCCGTACCTCAGTCGCAACGACAACTACTACAAATTATTACTTTTTGATATTCTGATTCTTGCTATTCCCAACTGTGATCTTTTTACTAACTACTTACTAATCAACTGACGATTGATTCAACAGTTTGGATCATCGTTTATTCTAATTCACCGCCCTTTTCGATGCTTACTTCTAGGGTTACTTCGGGCCAGATAAAAATAAAGCATTGCCTGAATCAGGGTGACCAGACCCATAATGAATTTTTCAAACCAGGTGACGCCGAATAGGTTACCCAAGGTATTCAAACAGGCAAATAAAAACGACAGCCAGAGATATATTTTTGAAGTAAGATTAAACTGTCTATATTCAATCACTCCAGCAGATACAGCAATTAGCGGTAAACCAAAGCTCACCACAATCACTCCGATAATCGACGCTTCAAAAAAGAGCACCGCCATTAAGATCAGCGCAAAAATCAACCATCCGATATAGAGTTTTTTATAGTCTTTGACCCGAACCAGCCCGGAAGCGGCCGCAACTACCGGAATGCCATAGATCATCATGACAATGCTGGTAGTCGCAGTGCGAACCGCCGCTTCATAACTTTCCAGCCGACCGCCACTGATCGATTCATAAGGTAAAATTTTGAGAATGACAAATAAAAACACAGCGATTGTAAAAAAATTCAGAATAATAATGCCCTTACCCGCAGTTTTTCTATTGAATTTCATCGTACCCTCCCTTTTGATTGTAATTTTGCGTACTAAACCGTCAAAAATAGTCTGGGAGCAGTGCCACCGAAACGTCCTTAAGCTGCGTCCAACTTACCTCACCGCACTTAACCATGCAGGGGCTCGTAAGACTTTTCTGGAGAGGTTCCGGGAGTAGTTGGAATCCCAGTTTTTTATAAAAAACTGGATTGATGTCTGAAAAAAGAAAAATGAACACCTCACCGTCTTTTTCAAGCTGTTGAATACATCCTTTTAGCAGAGTCCTGGCATAGCCATTGCCGGTGTGCGGCTCTGGTGTCAGCACCGAGCCAATGCCATAGGTAGGTATCCCCAGCACTGGTTCCAGAGTCAAAACAATCAATGAACTGACCAAATCACCCTCCCGATCGATAACATAGCGTTTTCCGAAGGCATCTTCTTTGGCGTTGTCATGAATGTACTCTGCCAGGGTTCTATTTTTATGCCAGATCTTGTAGGCTTCTTTGAATAAAAGCGTTCGCTCTGCTTGAGTAGCTTCCCGGATTCTAATCTGTCGAGGTCCAGTCTTTAGATAGGCTTGCCACTCCTCATAAATTTGACAAAGCTCTGCATCCAAATAGGTCAGAGCCTTTTCTTTAAGCGCTTTGGGTACCCCATAATATGCTTCAGCAATGGCCCCGGTGATGGCAGCCAAGGTGTCACTATCTCCCCCGACGGAGATGGCCGTCCGGATGGCATCCTCAAACGATATGGATTCCAAAAAGGCCTGAATGGCCTGAGGCACCGTTTCCTGACAGGTTTCATTAAACTGGTAGCTATCCCGAAGTTCATCAATGGTAAAATCCCAGTGATAGAAATATCCGTCTATCCGTTCTCGAATGGCTGCTTTGCTAGCTCCATTACGAGCCATGTAAATAGCTAGGACAGTCGCTTCTGCACCTTTTAAACCTTCTGGATGATTGTGGGTAACCCGGGTAATTACTTCTGCAAGCATCCGAGCTTCAGTTTCGGATCGCGCCGCAAAGGCCGCCGGACTAATCCGCATGGCGGCACCGTTACCGTAACTGTTGTAGGGCTGGGGATTATCACAAAAAACCCATTGCCCAAATCGACCACCATAGCCGCAATGGGGGTATTTTTGACCAATTTTCTGCATCCATTGCACGGTTAATCGTTCTACCCGCTGATAGTATTCGCGATTTCCCAGCTCATTATCCAGGGGAAAACAGCCAGCTTGACCTGCTTCCATGATCGCTTTGGCAACCGCAAGCGTCATGATGCTATCATCCGTAGCCTCGCAGGCTCTGGTAAACAGGTCAAAGTCCTTGCTCCGATGATTATTAAATTCAAAACGGGAACCGACAATGTCCCCGATAATCGCACCCAGCATATTGCTCTCCTTGTTCCGTTTTTATTTTGCGATGACTGTTTTATCTAAAAAATCAATGACCTGATCCGCCATGAGACGGTGCCCGGCTGGACTCTGATGAATCCCATCCAAATATAGATCGTTGTCACGCCAGTCGCCGGCAGTACTGAAATCCAGAGTTAAAATTTGGGACGTGGTGGTATAATAACGCAACCACTGGCAATAATCTGCGATCATCACCGCAGCTTTTTCAAAGTCAACCAGCTCCCCGCCTTCTTTAAAGGTTACCGGCAGATGAATCGGTGGGGGGATCGCCACAAAAACCTGAATCCCCTTCGCTCTGGACTGATCAACCATGGCGGCCAAATTCTCAGCCGCCTGTTCCCAACTACGGTTAAAAAAGACATCGTTATAGCCACCCATCAGGATCATCCCATCGGGTTTTGCCTGAAAAACCTGTCGTTGAATCCGTTTTAGCATTCCGACGGTGGTATCGCCACTGACGCCCCGATTGATCATTTGAATTCCCGTCTTTGTTGCTGCGATCACATGCCATTTATCTTCTCGGGACACCTGATAGCCAAAGGTCAGGCTGTCACCAAAACATATTATCTTCACCATTTTCTCCTTAGCTGCGTACCGCTCTTGCAGTTGTTATAGACTCAGTTTATCACAGCGCAATCGGTTTTACAATTACAGAAACCACCTTTTTCCAGGTGGTCTCTAAGGATTTATTATTTGATTGACGATATGACTATTTTGCTAAGCCTTCCTGATTTTAAATTGATCGATCATCTGTTTCAGTAACACGGATTGTCCGGAAAGCTCCTGACTGGCCGCCGCACTTTGTTCGGCGGTAGCCGAATTCTGCGAAACAACCTGAGCAATCTGATCAACCCCGGTGTTAATCTGGGCAATACCCGTGGCCTGTTCATTGGAAGCACCAGCAATATTCCCAATTAAGCTGGTAACCTTGCCGATACCGGTGACGATTTCGTCCAGAGCCCCGGCGGTGTCATTCGCTATTTTTGTCCCTTCCTGTACATTACTAATCGAACCTTCAATCAGAATCGTCGTCTCTTTGGCAGCTTCAGCACTTCTGGCGGCTAATGTTCGAACTTCTTCGGCTACCACTGCAAAACCCTTGCCATGCTGTCCCGCCCGGGCGGCTTCGACGGCGGCGTTAAGGGCCAGGATATTGGTCTGAAACGCAATGTCATCAATAACCTTGATAATTTTAGAAATATCTTCAGACGATTTATTGATTTCCACCATTGAGCGTTGCATCTCGGTCATCTGATAATTGCCTTTTTCGGCATTTCCCATTACATTGGTGGCTAATTCTCTGGCCTTGTTGGCATCCACAGCGTTATTTTTGGTCTGATCAGCAATTTCAGCAATTGAAGCGGTCAGTTCCTGTATCGAGCTAGCCTGCTCGGTGGATCCCTGGGCCAATGCCTGACTGCTGTCGGACACCTGATTAGCGCCAACATTGACCTGTTCAGCAGCGATGTTAATATCACCCATGACTTCGTTGAGCGAGTCAATAATTACATTAAGGGCATTGGATATGGTTACAAAATCGCCCCGGAAGGCTTGAGCTTTTGCAATATCCAGATTCCCCAGCGACAATTGTTCAATTTTCTCGGTGATTTCGCCAACAACCTCCTCGAGCAGTGTGGCTGTGGAGTTGACACTCTGCTTAAGTAAAGCCACATCGCCACGATAAGCGCCACTGATCCGAACTCGTAGGTTTCCATTAGAAATAGCTGTCATGACGTCTTTCACTTCGCCCAGAGGTTTATTCAATTCTTCGAGAATGGCATTCATGCCGCCAACCACTTCCCGCCAAGCTCCCTGGAAGGTACTGGCATCGGCTCTTACCTGAAGATTTCCATCAATGACGCCATTGGTAATCATGTTGGCATCATCAATCAGGGTGCCAATTGATTCTTTAACCAACATCAAACTGTTATTGATTTCACTAAACTGAGCACTGACTTCTGAGGTATATTCATCAGCAGCGATACAATTCATGTCAAAATCAAGATCACCTTCGGCCAATCGCATCAGATTCGCACCAAGACGAGTGACTTCCGATTTGGTATAATCACTGACTCGAATCATCGGGGTAAGATCAGTGACTACTTCGATAAAACCGATGTTTTCACCATTTTTGTTCTTGAGGTAGGCCGTCGCCTGTTTATTGCTGCGACCAACCCATTCAAAATAACTTTCTGTCTGGCCACAATCCACCAGTTGTCTGATACCGCACCCATGGGTCTGGCAAATACTGGTCCCAGCATTTAAACAATCCATCCCGCAGGCTGAACTACGATCTTTAATTACCCCATTCTCAATCATCAGAGCTTCAAAAGCATGATTCATAAAGGTCCATTTCAGATCATTATCCGTGACATGCACCGGGAATGGAATTCCATCGATGATCGCCTCATACCAGAACATCTTGTCTACAACCGTGTCCAGAGTCTGATTAACACCAGCAATAACCTGTGCATATTCACCAGAGTGGTTGTTCACCGCTGCCCGCCTGGTGAAATCTCCCTGAATGGCCGCATCGGAAAGCATAATGGTGTCAGAAACCAGGTTGCCAATCGATTCTTTAATTGAAACCATGCTGCTACCCAGCACATCTTCTGAGGATTTCGGCTGAATGTCAATCGATAAATCGCCTTTGGCAATTGCTTGAGCGGTTTCTGACTGTTCCCGGATGTTTTCGGCCATATTTACAAAAGATCGGGTCAACTCACCGATTTCATCATCTTTGGCATCTTCAGCCATGGTTTCATCAATATTGATATCTCCCAACGCCAGTCGGTCAGCCGCAGCGGCCAGTCGGGTAATCGGTCGAATGAAATTTCGGGTTGAAGCCACAATGATTCCCAGAATCACGATCAGTCCCAAACCAAAAATCAGTAACATCATTGTCCGAATTCCTGAGAAGGTTTCACTAAACTCTGCCGTTGGGAGCCCAGTAGCCAGCACCCAACCGGTGTTACCGATTTCGGTGACATACCCCTGGCTTTCGACGCCTCCAGTTGTATAGGTGATCGGACCGGAGGTTTTATCCATCAGCGCCGCAATGATGTTTTCTGACATATCAGTATCCGCGAGCGTACCATTGCTATACTCTTTATTGGGATGGTCAAATACCATCCCGCTGCTGGTTGAAACCACAAAAAATCCACTTTCACCAATTTTGTTTTCTGCGATGATCTCTTTGATCCGATCGATGGAAACATCCACGCAGGTGGCTCCCACCAGCTCCTGGGTTCCCGGTTTAAATACCGGGGCAACGACACTGACAATGATCTTCTGGGTCGTGATATCCACATATGGCTCCGATATAAAAACCTTTTTTTGCGCTACCAGTTCTTTGAACCAGGGTCGGGCATTTATGTCATAGGATGGATCAGACACAACACCGTCTGATTGGGTAAATTGACTGGAGTCGACGTCAGCAATCCAGGCCACCTGAATATTTTGGGGATCTGACGCTGCAACGTTGACCAGATGCTGCTTAATTTCCGGAAAATTGGCAGTTGAAGTAATACCCACCCCCGGTGTGACCTGATTGAACAGACTCTGAATTTCCGGACTTGCTGACAATTGACTGGCATCCTCCAGATATTTCGTAAAATATGTTTCGATTTGATTTGAAACCGATTCAGACCGGGCTGATAATTCATTAACCTTAATTTCAGCAATCGACCGATCCACCACATACAAGGCAATTCCAGCGACAGCTGCAAAAATAACCGCAACTGGCACTCCAATCCCCAGTAACATCCGAACAAGTAAACCTCTCTTATGATTCATGCACTTTTCCTTATGATATCCCTCGATATCATTTTCGTCCTTTCTACTTCGATATATTATTGTAGCTTGTGCTACTTATAACCTCATGCATGGCTGTATCATATTTATCAATTGTTGTATTTGTTTAATATTTGAGCCAATCCTGGGTTTCTGTCCAACAAACCAAAAAGAGCGCAAAAAAGCTGCGTCGGCGGCTTCTTTGCACTCATCTAATGTCTGTTATTATTTTATTGAACTTATTCTATAACAGATCAAATAAAAAGGCAACTAAACTTTTTGACATAGCCAAACGACAGAACACTAATGAATTACAAATTATATTCATGAAAATCGCTGCAAATTGTTCCGATTGTTACTATTTCTGTTTATCTTGTTATGATATATTATATTCAACCTAAAAAACCACAGAAAAATCAAGACAAAGACGTCGAAAAAAGCTTCGACGTCTTTGTCATTTTTTGAAGACAAGACTAAAAATCTATTTGAATTTATTGCGAAAGGAAGTTAATACCATGTCAAGAATTAATTATTCATCGGGAGCACCCTTAGAAGAAAAAGTAGGCTATTCACGGATGGTGAAGATTGGCAATTTGGTTATGATCGGTGGCACCACCTCGGTTCAGCCAGACGGCAGTGTTTACGGCGAAGGTGATCCCTATGCACAGGCTAAATATATTTTTGAGAAGCACGTCAAACTTTTAGCTGAAGCCGGCGCAACCCCAGCTGATGTCGTCAAAGTTATGTGTTATGCCACCCGAATGTCCGATTGCGGTGAAATTGGCCGCGCCTACTCGGAGATTTTTAAAGAATATCGGCCATTATTCACAGCAGTGGGAACAACAGAGCTCAACCGCCCCACGCAACTGTGCGAGATTGAAATGACTGCGATCATCATTTCTAAAGAAAGTGGGTGTGAGTGATGAAACGAATCAGCGACCATCCCATTCTCGGCGAACCGGAAAAAGGGCAGTTGGTATCCTTCTTTATGGATGGCAAGCCGATGGAAGGCTTTGCCGGTGAACCCATTGCTGTGGCCCTGAAAGCCGCCGGGGTGATGGTTCACCGCTATACCCACAAGGCCCATGAACCCCGGGGCATCTTCTGTGCCATCGGCCGTTGCACCGACTGCGTCATGATTGTCGATGGAGTTCCCAATATTCGTACCTGTATTACCCCGTTAGTTTCCGGGATGAGAGTTCAGACTCAGGATGGGGTCACCGCATTGGAGGTCAGCGAATGAAACGTTATGATTTAATCGTCGTGGGTGCCGGTCCCGCCGGACTCTCAGCGGCTATTGAAGCCGCCCGCTGTGGCATGAAGGTTGCCGTTTTTGATGAAAATGCCAAACCCGGCGGACAATTATTTAAGCAAATCCATAAATTTTTCGGTTCAAAAGAACACCAGGCCAAGATTCGCGGTTACAAAATTGGTGAAACACTACTCGCCGAGGCTGATGAAGCCGGAGTTGAAGTATTTCTCAATGCCACCGTCGCCGGCATTTATCTGGATAAAGAAGTGCTGGTTCAAATCGGAGAAGCAATGACACACTTCAAGGCCGATACCATCATTATTTCTACTGGGGCAGCGGAAAACATGGTCACCTTTGATGGCTGGACCCTACCTGGAGTGATTGGTGCCGGAGCCGCCCAGACAATGATGAATCTTCACGGCATCAAGCCCGGTCAACGGGTACTGATGCTGGGCAGCGGCAATGTCGGTCTGGTGGTCAGCTTCCAGCTGATGCAGGCTGGCTGTGAAGTAGTAGCCCTGGTGGATGCTGCTCCCAGGATTGGCGGCTATGGCGTTCACGCCGCCAAAATCGCCCGCTGTGGGGTGCCTTTCTATCTATCTCATACCATTACTAAAGCTGATGGAACCGATTGCGTCACAGGCGTAACAATTGCCGAATTTGATGAGCACTTCGCCCCGATCCCCGGCACCCAGAAACATTTTGATGTCGACACCATCTGTCTGGCCGTCGGTCTCTCGCCAATGTCGCAACTGCTAAAAATGGCGGGTTGCACAATGGTTGATGATCCCAAGCGCGGCGGTCAGGTGCCCTTGGTTTCTGAAAATGGCGAAACCTCTATTCCCGGCCTCTTTGCTGCCGGGGATGTTTCTGGCATCGAAGAAGCCAGCTCAGCCATGATTGGGGGCCGGATGTCAGGTCTAGCCGCCGCCGCTTATCTGGGCTTTCTCAGTGAGTCGGACAAAGAGAAACGCCTGGCTGACCTGGAAGTCGCTCTCAACAGTCTGCATCAGGGCATGTTCGCCCCCGGCAGCAAGGGTAAAACCGTTGCCAAAACCGACGAAGGGATTGCCGTTTCCCAGAGTCTGCTTAAAAAAGGCTACCTTGAAGACACCGATCTTGAGCGCTTTGTTCATCGATCTAATCAGACTGATAAAAATTCCGGCATCCATCCGGTGATCGAATGTACCCAGAACATTCCCTGCAATCCCTGTCAGGATGCCTGCACCAAGGGTTGCATTAAAGTTGGCAAGACCATCACTGCTCTTCCACAGATTGATGATGCCAGCAGTTGTACCGGTTGTGGCATGTGTATTGCTGCCTGTTCCGGCCAAGCCATCTTTCTGGTCGACGAAGACTACGCCCCGGGCTTTGCCAGCATTACCCTACCCTATGAATTTTTACCACTACCCCAAAAGGGTGAACAGGGAACAGCCCTAAGCCGCAGCGGTCAACCGCTGGGCATCGCCGAAATCATCGACGTCCGCAATGCCAAAGCCTTTGACCATACGCCGTTAGTCACCATCAAAGTCCCGGCTGGGCAAGCCATGACTGCCCGATTTTATCAGCCCACGACCCAAGCGATGGAACAATAAGAAAGAGGAGAAACGACTATGAAATCTATTAATGATCGTTCACGAAATATTGGTTCCTTCGTTTCACAGCTCGATGACACCATCATCATCTGCCGCTGCGAAGAAATCACTAAAGGAGAAATTCGCCAGGCGATTCATGACGGAATGTTTACCGTTAATGAAATCCGACGTTACCTGCGGGCTGGAATGGGACTTTGTCAGGGACAGACCTGTGGCAAACTGGTTAAATATCTGATCGCCCGGGAGCTGGGCGTCATCCCAGATCAGTTGGATCCGGCCACCAGTCGGTCGCCAATGCGGCCGGTGGAAATGAAAGTATTAGGAAATGAAGAGGTGACCCATGTCTAAACATAGTGATGTTATCATTATTGGCGGCGGCATCATTGGTAATGCCACCGCTTACTATCTGGCTAAGAAAGGCGTATCCGTGACCGTATTGGAGGCCAGCAAAGATATTGGCATTGGCGGTTCGTCCCGTAATGGAGGCGGTGTCCGCCAGTCCGGTCGGGATACCCGAGAACTGCCATTGGCAATGTGGGGGATTAAGAATCTCTGGCCGGGATTGTCCGAAGAACTGGGGGTAGATGTGGAATATACCCAAAAAGGTAATCTGCGGTTGGGTAAAACGGAAGCCCATCAAAAAATCCTTCAGGGCTTGACGGATAAGGCCGTAGCTTGCGGATTGGATGTCCGGATGATCAATGGAGATGAAATTCGAGCCATCAATCCCTACCTTTCCGACGAGGTTACCTGTGCCAGCTGGTGTCCTACCGACGGCCATGCCAATCCATTGACTGCGACCCTGGGTTACTATAAAAAAGCCCGGGAATTAGGTGTCCGCTTTATTACCGAAGCGCCCTGCTTCGAACTGCGCAAAATTAAGGGCGCAATCCGCCAGGTTGTCACTCCGGATGCCATTTATGAAGCTGATAAGGTGCTGGTGGCGGCCGGTTTTGACAGTCGCAAAATTTTAGCGACCGTCGGCATCGATGTGCCAATGATGCCGCTTAAGATGGAATGTCTGGTTACCGAAGCCGAGCCACCAATGTTCTTACAAATGCTGGGGACAGCTGATGCCGATTTTTACGGTCATCAGTCCAAGCATGGTTCCTTTGTTTTTGGCGGATCCTCAGGTTTTGAACACCTCAATAAAGACAACGGCACCCCCATTTCCAGTAGTATCGGCGCCTCCTGTACCTGCCGTGGAATTATTAAATACTTCCCTGCACTGGTCGATGCCAAAATTGTCCGAGCCTGGGCTGGCTGGCTGGATGACTGTGCAGACCATGTTCCGGTGATCAGCCCGGTGGAAGAAGTACCGGGTTTGTATATCGCCTGCGCTTTTTCTGGCCACGGCTTTGGGATTGCTCCAGCGGTGGGCTACAATGTTGCAGAAATGATTGCTGACGGTCACTCCACTATCGACTTGTCAGCCCTCCGCTACGACCGTTTTAAGCCTAAACAATAAGCCTGAACTACGCACAATACGTAAATTAGAATTTTCTTAATTATGATTGTAAATGTAATTTAGTACCGATTTTTACTATTCTTTTATTTTGAACTATGGTATATTGTATACATAATAAGCAGAGAATCAGCAACTACTCAGACAAGGATGTCGAAATCGAAATTTCGGCATCCTTTTTTTTATGCCGACTCTTGCCCATTATCCAGTTTGTTCAGAAAGGAAAGCGCACGCTTCAGGTTTTTACTATGATCGATCTATTGCAACGGTATGGCTCTTATGCCTCTTCCCCAAAAGAAAAGGAAAGTATCATCATTCCGAAACAACCCTTGATGGTCAAGCATTCTCAGGGTTATGAGTACTTCGACTACCGGGCTTATGGCATCTCCCACTTCTACCACTTCCAGGTTACCCAGGAAATGTTAGAAACCGCCACCATCGTTCCTGATGGCACCGTCGACATTGTCTTCCGCTGCGGCCAGGATCATCTGGATGCAACCTGCTACGGCGCAGTTCTAAAAATGCACTCCATTGAGTATGCTTCGGTTTTTCATCTTAATGATACCATCTTTGGTATCCGTTTTTTACCCGGCAAAGCTTTTTTACCGAAGGGCTATCCCATTGGCAGCCTGACTGAGAGCTCTGTGCCTCTTGCAGAAATCTGTCAGGATCAGGCAATGATGGAAGGCATCACCCGCAGCAACGATTTTAAAGAACAAATTGAGCTGTTTCTTGCTGCCTACATTCCTGATTATCAAAACTATTACAGCCCCGGTGTTCGCCCATTTAGTTATCGTATGGTCGATGAAATCACCAAGGTCGTCGGGATTATCAATGTTAATGAATTAAGTCAAAAAGTCGGTTATACGCCTCGTTATATTAATCAACTTTTCAATAAAGAAATTGGCTTGCCGCCAAAGACTTTTTCGAAAATTATCCGTTTTCAAAATGTTTTGCTGGCACTGGGGAAAGATCAGCATATTTCAACCATCGCAGCGGACATGGGTTATTTTGATCAATCTCATTTGCTTAAAGAATTTAAACAATTTACAGGGATTTCCCCCGGAAATTACCGTAAATCCCTAACCAAAGGAACTGCAATCCGAATTTGAAACCATAAAGCTTTGTTCATCCTGTTTATTCAAGAACACTAAAATAAAAACTATTTGGAGGTTTATATTATGACATTACCTGGAATTGATTTTTTGTATTTAAATGAAGCCGATATGATTAAGGCTGGTGTCGGCGATGTTGTGGCCTGTACTGACTGTATGGAAGAGTTGTTAAAGCTGCTCGACAAGGGTGACTACCGGATGGGTGGTGATAATGGCAATTCCCACGGCTGTATGATTACCTTTCCGGAAGAACCAGAATTCCCCAATATGCCGAAGAACGGCCCAGACCGCCGCTTTATGGCAATGCCTGCCTATGTCGGTGGCAAGTTTGACGTCGCCGGGATGAAATGGTACGGTTCTAATGTTGAAAACCGTCATAAAAACCTACCTCGTTCAATTTTGATGATGATGTTAAATGACAAGGACACCAGCGCACCACTTGCCTTGATGTCTGCAAATCTCCTCAGTGCTTACCGGACAGCAGCCGTTCCTGGCGTCGGTGTTAAAAATTTGGCCCTAAAAGATGCCAAGGTGCTGGCGATTATCGGTCCTGGCGTCATTAATTCCACTGCCATCGAAACGTTTGCCGCACTGCGACCGAGTCTGACAACCCTTAAAATAAAAGGCCGTGGCCAGGCCTCCATTGACCGTTGCATTGAATTCGTCAAGGAAAAGTGTCCGCAATTTACCGAAATTATTGTCTGTGAAACCCTGGAAGAGTGTGTCCGTGACTCAGATATTTTGAGTTTTGCCACCTCTACCCCAATGGGCGCCGGTCCATCGGCTTATCCCTTTGTTGATTCCGAGTGGATCAAACCCGGAGCGCTTTTTTGTCTCCCCGGCGCCGCCGATTTTACCGATGAGTTTATAAAAAGTGATAAAACCAAACTGGTCGTTGACAACATCTCTCTATATGAAGCCTGGGCTGAAGAATACCCCTACCCAACCTACAATATTGTCTATATCCTCGGTTCCAAATTTATGGACATGATCCATGACGGCAAGTTGGAAAAAACCGATATCCACGATTTAGGGGCCATCTTAAATGGCAAGGTACCCGGCCGGGAAAGCGACGATCAGATCATCCTTTACTCGGTCGGTGGGATGCCGGTGGAAGATGTCGCCTGGGGCAAAGAGGTTTACGACTATGCCCGCAAGCATAATATCGGGGTTAATCTGAATCTTTGGGATAAACCAGCTTTATACTAAAATCAAAACGATCCAAAATCTCAACAAGACAAAACACTTAAGCATATAAATAAACCCTTTACCATTTAATTACAATTGGTAAAGGGTTTTCGTTCGTAGACAAATTGTCAGCACTGGCGTTACCGTAGCACTGTTTTTACCGGAATTCTACTCTGGTGATCGAATAGGCTTTGACATCCAGGATTTCACCGGTGTAGATCTTGTCCGCCTGCCGGATTGTTCCTTCATAATGAAAACCACATTTTTCAATCACCCGCTGGGATCCAAGGTTCGCAGGATAATGCACCACTGAGATCAGACCCAGACCCAGGGTATCAAAGCCATAGGCCAGCACGGCTCTGGCCGCTTCGGTCATGATACCCTGCCCCCAGAAATCCTCACTGAGCGCGTAGCCGAGCATCCGGGCCTGGTCATTCTGGCGATGGGGATCTTCAATTAATCCGATTGAACCGATAATCCGGTGGTCTTTCTCAATCCCCCAGATGTTTTCCTGGCCGACAAAGATCGTCTTCATGATCTCCTTTGTTTCTTCGATAGTATCATGCGGCTTCCAGCCGGCCTGCGGGCCAACATTCGGGCTTTTTGAATAGGCAAAAACATCGCCAGCGTCAGCCATGGTTAACGGTCTTAATTTCAAATTTTCAGTATCAATGTAATTCATTTTAGTCCAACTCCATATTTGTAATAATCTCTTGATATCGTGCCGTGGCGGCAGCTGATGGTTTGCCTTTTTGACAGATCGTAAGCCCCCTGAGTTTGCGATTGGGCCGCTCGATTATCATCCGGCCCTGACTATCCAGTTTCTGCTGTAATGCTGCCAGGGCTTCGCTAAAGCGCTTATCTTGCCGGGCTTTTTCATAGAAAGACAGCACATAGACATAATAAAACAGGTTGTAGCGCAAAAACGGATATTCCACCTGCATAAATAATTTGCCAATGCCATAGTGACAGGGCCCCAACGGCGTCTTCACGACCCAGTGATCAAGCAGAGTTTCAACCGCCCGGTCAAGATCTATGATGCGAGCCGCTCCCGCATGAAAACCAGCCAGACGAAAAGCATCCAAGGCCAGCAGGGTCACATTGGGATTTGACGCATCAGTTTCGGGGCCATGACCATAGATAAATTTGTTGCAGCGCCAGCCACCGTCATCGTAGCGGTCAGCAAGCAGATAATTCAGTGCGGCCTGAACCCGGGGATGACTGGCGTAACCATTGCGACACAGACCGGCCACCGCATGGGCGGTGTGACAGGGATAGATTGCACCCTTCGGGGCAATCCGTACCCGACCGTCGGCTCTTATGGCTGCCAGAACCAGCTCCGCCGCCCCTTGCAGGGCTTCATGATCCCGAGGCACGTTAAGTTCACTGATGATCATCAGTGCGGTCAGGGTACTGGTCGGTTTTTCAATCCCCAGGCGGCCGTCCGGGGTTGCCCAGAAATCGGCGCCGTTGTCATGGCGGGTAGCCAGGATCTGAGCTAAATCAGTCTTGTTTTCATCATCATTTATCATCGCTGTTCTCTCCTTCTAATTGGCAGATCATCAGGTATTCCTGATCCAGTTCATCAATCACAACAAAGCCAACCGCCTGATACATTCTCAAGGCATAATTGTCTTTCTGCACGGCTAACGATGCCTGTTGGTAGCCCTTGGCTGTCAAATGTTGCAGCATCCGTTTCATGAGTGTAGTGCCAATGCCACAGTTGCGGTATTCTGGATAAAGGGAGATGGCGAATTCCGGCGTTTTGTCATCCACATTTCCAAATCCCCGAACCTTTCCGACTATGATTCGGGTCCACACGGCGCCAACAATTTTATCTTTGCACTCAGCAACCAGACAGTGGTCATCCGTTCTACCGAAGTCCTCAATGTAGACCTGTAGTTCTGGCTGCTCGATCACATCCCTTGGCAGCCGTTTTTGTTCGTCCGACTGAAAAATAGCCTCATATAAAAAATCAGTGAGCAACGGTATTTCGATTGGTTTGATTTCCCGAATAGTATAGTCTTTCATCATATCCTTTCCGATTTTTGGATAGGTAATCCCCCAAATCTGTTACCGGGGCATCAAGTTTGACTTCAATCCCCTCTAGGCGCAGACTCAAACCCAAGGTTCGGCTCATTTCTCCATTCAATACAAAATCTTGCCAGCCGACATTCTGGACATGGGTTCGGTAACTGACGTTTGGCGTGGTGGCAGACTTTCTAAAGTAGGTCTCAGTATATCGTAGACCTTGGCATTATATTGGTAATTTTCATCTGATTCCATTATTTCTCACTTTCATTCACACATCAACATACATCCTAATTGAGACAGTCATTGCATTTTTTTATTCCGATATAGAACTTAACACAGCCGTGGGCAATATGTTCTTCTGAAGACAGTAAATTGATAAACATATCACAGAATTCTCCATAATTTTCGCCAAAGTGATTTTTTAAACGCACCATCCGTTCCAGCCTCGCTCGCCAATTTTCGATGATATTTTTATTGGCGTTTCCGCTGAAATTTAATTCAACATCATACCAGTTTTCTTCTGCAATAATGATCTCCAGTCCGTTCTTTTCCATGAGCGATTTTATTTTTCCACCGATTTTAAAATCATAAGTCTTGCTTTTTCCGGATTCACGTTCAAATTCTTTTGTTTCTTTCAAAAATCTATTGTTTTCGGGTAAATGACCAGAAAACAAATCATCAATATCAACAATTGCAAACCAGCCATTGCTATTCAGACACTTTGTCCAATTTGCAATAAATAAATCGGGATTTTCCATATATGCCAAAGCAAAACTCATCCAGATTCCATCACATTTCTCTAATTCATTTGGATCTAAAGTAATAATATTGGCATCTACAAACTCACAATTATATTCTTTTTCTTTGTTTGCTATCTCTAAAAGAGCTTTATCATTATCGAAGCCCATCACATGTTTTGTTTTTTTACTAAGTAAATGCGATACCGTTCCAATTGAGCAGCCTAAATCATAAACAATTTGATTTTGATTGAGTGGCAGTTTTTCTAAATATCTTTCCCAATCCCGCCAAGTGTTTTGATTCAAATATTCTTTTATTAAATCTATGTTTGATTCATTCCTTCACTTCATTTAGCTCCCTTTCGTTTCGCTGACAGATTATTTAAGATTGTATTGCCAATTCTAATCCCCATGATAAATCATCCGTTTGTTCATACCACCATCGATGGTGATGGTTTCCCCGGTGATAAAATCCTGCTGACAGAGAAATAAAACCATTCTTGAAATATCTTTGGGTGTGCCCACCTTACCGGCGGGGATCGCTGCTTTGTCTGTCGGACTGTGATCGCTCTGATCGTTAACTTCAATCCATCCGGGTGCAATACAGTTGACTAAGACATCTGGGCCTAGTGAAATAGCCAGGGCATGGGTCAGGGCAACAAGGCCACCCTTGGCACTGGCATAGGCTTCACTGTCCGGTTCTGATTGAAAAGCCCGGGACGAGGCAATGTTGATAATCCGCCCGTGATTTTTAATCAACTCGTCCCGACACAGCCTGCTTAATTCATAGGGGGCTTTGAGCCCCACCGATAAAACATAGTCAAAACCTTCATAATCCAAGCTTGATAGGATGCCGTTGTTGCCCTTACAGGCATTATTAACCATCACATCGATACGCCCCAGTTTTTCCATGGCAAAGCCAACAAATTCCTGGAGCGCTGCCAAACTGGCGACATCGCCGTAAAAATAAAACAGATTGGTATGTTCGTCCGCAAATGCCTGGGATCTTTCTTTATCAAAATCCATAAAGCAGACTTGCGCTCCATTTTCCAGAAAATCCTGGCAAATTTGCTTGCCAATACCATGCCCGCCGCCGGTAACTAAGATGCCTTTTTTCATCCGTTTGCTTCCTCCTTTTTTTTTCATCTTTATGTTGAGGTCAACACTGATAGAAAATTCTGACCCATTATAATTTTAGCATCTTGTATCATTAACTTTGAGCGTTGCTGTAATCCATGATAATGGACTCGATTTCGGCGATGGTTTCGGTTCTGCAAAGAATATAGTCGCTGGTGGTCAAGCTGTTAAAAATCTTTTTAGAAGGCAGGCGATCGCCAGATTTTACCCGCTGCAGCGTTGTCCGATTGATCTTGCCGATCTCCGCCAAATCCTGTACCGTTTCGCCGCTATCAACAATCAATTCTTCAATTCTTTGCGAAAATAATGACATGCTAAAGCTCCTTAATCTCTTTGATCTGTAAAGTTAATTTTAATCCAAACTTTCTTTTTCGAACACAGATAATTATCCCCAAGGTAACACGACTTGATCGAACATTAATCTTTTTTTCGATAATACTCGATTTTGGCATCAAGGTTATAAAGATTTTGGGCCCATCTCTGCTGTTCCGCGACTACAACTATGCGGTGGGCTTCAAGCATTTCCAGTCGTTCGTGGATGGTCTGATCGCCTTTGGCTCTCAAATCGGCGTATTTTTTAATATTCCGCAGCGGCATCCCGGTCTCTTTGAGTCGCTGAATGAAACGAATCCATTCAATATCGTTTTCGTCGTAGTTACGTCGCCCCCGGGCATCACGGGAAACAGTAATCAATTCCTTTTTTTCATAATATCGCAGGGTATATTCACTGATATTGGTCAATTGGGCCATTTCACTAATAATCATGATAAAACCTTTCAAAATATGGGTTGACTTAGACCATAGTCTAAGCACTATACTGGGATTATAAAGAATTTGGAGGTAATCACAAATGGATCAAACACGTTATCAAATTGGGCTCAAACAGTTAAAAAGAATTGATGGGGTTGGTGGCGAAAAGGTGATCGAATCGTTGAAAACTATCGCTCCCGACTTGGGCAACTACATTATTGAATTTGCTTTTGGCGATATCTATCCCCGGGAGGGACTCTCCCTTCAGGAACGGGAACTAATCACCATCACCAGCCTATTGACCGCCGGTGGCTGCGAACCGCAATTGAATGTTCATATCAATGGAGCTTTGAATGTCGGGATTTTACCAGAAAAAATTATTGAAGCCTTTATTCAATGTATCCCCTACACCGGATTTCCGAAGGTTCTAAACGCGGTTGCCGTTGCCAAAGAGGTCTTTGCCGCGCGTGACGCCCTCACCCGTGACCAGCCAACTTCTGGCGCGAGCTGAGCCATCACCATTTTTGGAAACGGCTTAAATGTTGTCTTAGATTAAGCAAAAGCGGCATCTTAAATTAATCGGTTAATTGAAACTGGTATCTTGTCTGACACGTATCTAGTGCAGCAATTTTAATTTTTTCTTTAACTAGTACCGTCGACGCTTCCTAAGTTTCCCCATCTACCAATGACCTTTATAGAATCTTTGTCATTAATAATACGGCGGCCATATCAAAAGCCAATTCCCAATATTCCAAATAAAACAACACACCGATAATCACTAAACCGCCAAATAGAAAGACCAGGTACACAATTCCCAAACCTTTTAATCGTTTGTTTCCAGTTTTCTTTCCATTGCGGTAATTTATATAGGCCATCGTTCCAAATGAAAAAATAAAGATTGCAATGGGGATCAGGCTATTCATGATGTGTTGTTGAAATGAATCCATGTATCCACTTTCTTTTTTGTAGTGTTTTATTTTTTATATGCTTATAATTATACGCCTTTCCACCCAAAATGGCTATTGCAAATTGCTCTTTACCCAGCAGTTACTGATCGACTGGATCCGTTATTAATAACCGCCGTGCCAACCTTTTTTAAGAAGGTTGCTGCGGCCTTTTTTTGTCTGCTGCGCAGATTCGTCGGTAAATCTGCAACGGCGTACCACCCACTATTGCCGTCAATCCGACCGAAATGAACCATTCTTTTTGCCATCCTTAACAATTCTGCCATTGACGAACTCTTTTTTTATCGGTACACTTTAAAAAAAAACCATTCCACCAAGAATGGGAAAATCTGCGAAAGAAGGTCGTCGTCGTGCAGGAAAAAACAATCACCTCCCCCCGGGGCACCGTTTCCTACTGGATCGCCCGGCATCAGGATCCCCAGGCAATTTGTCTGGTCTTTACCCATGGGCTTACTGCCAATCATCGGATGTTTGATCACCAGGTGGCTTATTTCAGAAAGCATTACACCGTCATCAGCTGGGATCTGCCCCTCCATGGGGCTTCCCGTCCCTATACGGATTTCTCCTTTCACCATGCCGCCGCCGATCTGGATGCTATTTTGAATCAGGAAAAGATCCCGGCGGCGGTTCTGATCGGTCAGTCACTGGGAGGCTATGCCTGTCAGCAGTATGCCCTGGATTTTCCGGACAAGGTGCTGGCTTTTGTCGGAGTGGATACCTCGCCCTTTGGCCATTCCTACTATTCCCGGTCCGACCGCTTCTGGATCCGGCAGGTGGAATGGCTGTCCCGCTGTTACCCTCATGACAAACTGGTGTCGGCCATTGCCAAAGGAGCCACCCATACCAAACGGGGCTTTGACAATATGATAATGATGCTGGCACCCTATGGCAAGACGGAACTCTGCCGGATCATGGGGCTCGCCTATGCCAGCTTTCTCCGGGAAAACCGTGATGCGACGTTTAACTTCCCGGTGTTGCTGACCCTGGGTGAATATGACAAAACCGGCAAGGTGCCCCAATACAACTGGGCCTGGGCGACCAAAACCGGTTATCCCCTGAAAATCATTCCCGGAGCCGGCCATAATGCCAATGTCGATAATCCGGTGGTTTTTAATGCCGTGGTTGAGGATTTCCTGGATCACCACCATCTGGTTTAATAAAGGCAAGGAGCAAGGCCATGGCAAATGACTCACAAAAACATATCGACGACTTTGACCGTAATAACCAGAGCAATACCTTCCAAACCGGCGAACTGTTCCGTTACCTTGGTTTTACCCGGGATACCTTACGACATTATGAGGCCATGGGGTTGATCAAACCGGGGCATGACCAGAGTAACAACTATCGCCAATATGGTTTTGATGAAATCTATAAGTTGCTGATTATTGAATTTTATAAAAAAAGAGGTTTCGCCCTGGCGGAAATCAATCAGCTGATTGACGAGGATCAGCTCTCCGACATAACAGAGAATCTGATTGAAAAGCAGGCGGCCATTGAGCTGGCGATTAAAAAACAGCAACAGATGCTGATAAAATTAGCTGACACCCAGGCCTTTTGTCAGTCACTGCTGCACCACCTGAATCAGTTTTCCATCCGGAACTTTCCACTGTATGAGATTATCAGTTCCTTTTCGGCGATCTCCGCCTTTGATGAATATCAGGAAAAGGTTCTTGCTCATCTTAATCTGGCCGATGAGGATCTGCTGACCAATATGATCCGCTGTGTCACCTTTGATACCACCCAGTATCAGGAAACCCAGATGCATCTCGTCGTACCGGCTACCGCTCGGGAAAGCGGCAAAGACTATCTCGATGACGGTCCCTGTCTCCACATTGTGGTTGAAAGCGGCCGTTACAGTGATGCAACCAATCAGGTCATAGACAAAACCCGACTGGCCGCTTATCAATGGGCGGCAGAAAACCAGCTCCAGCTAAAGGGCTGCGTTTATCTCCATGTCCGCCTGATTCTCTTTCACGACAATCTGGAACAGGCCTTCGTGGAAGCCTGGGCGCCAATTGATCAAAACAATCGAACAAAATAATTTCAAAAATAATGATTGACCTGGGGGCTGCCCCCGGCTTTATACTCGAGACAGATCATTACGAAGGAGTCAAAAATGAAAACCATGATTGTCCGAGAATATAATACTGTTTCACTGTCGGATTCGTATTTACTGGATTTAAACGCATACCCTATAAAAGGCTGCTGTGGCTGTTGGACCTGCTGGTGGAAAACCCCAGGACGCTGTATCCATCATGATCTGGATTGCTTTTATCATCATTATATCACCGCTGAAAAGGTCACTTTTTATCTCACCGTGTCCCAGGGTTTTATCAGCGCCAATCTAAAAACGCTGTTTGACCGAATGATTCCCCTGTTTCTGCCTTACACCAATTATGGTTCAGGTGAATCGATGCACGACCCCCGCTATGAACGGTATCCCGATATCGAAATTTTTTATCAGGATACTTTTCTTAATACGACTGAAAAACAAATCTTCGAAGCTTATCTGCAGCGAACCTTCTACCAGTTTCACAGCAAAACTAACAGCATCACTGGTAAAATGCCCGAGGTACGATCATGAAAACCCTGATACTTAACGGCTCCCCCCGGGCTGATTGCGGGAATACCCAATTATTTATTGACCATTTTCAATCAGGTCTGACCACACCGCTGCCGGTTCGCTACCTGCTCCGGGAAAAGCCGGCAACTCTGGCGTTGGCGATGAATGAGTATGACACCATTCTGCTGGTGATGCCCCTCTATATTCATGCCATGCCCGGGCTGGTGATGAAACTTTTTGAAGAACTGAAGCCCCAATCCGGCCATCATCCCAAAATCGGTTTTATTGTCCAGGCTGGTTTTATTGAAAGCGCCACCGCCCGCTATCTGGAAAACTATCTGACTGCTTTGGCCTACCGCTTGCATTTTTCCTACCTTGGCACCGTCATCAAGGGCGATGCGGCGGCCTGTTCGATCCTGCCGCATTTTTTCTTTGGCAGACTGTTTAAACAGCTTAAAGCGCTGGGTGTCGCGTATGAAAAAACCGGGAGCTTCGATCCGCTCCTCGTCAAAAAGTTGGGGAAGCCCGTTTGTTTATCAAAATATCAAGTACGTTTGTTGGAATCCCGCCTGGTCAACCGACTCAATCAGATTGGCTGGAACTGGATTCTCAAAAGAAACGGTTGTTTTAAAAATCGTTATGATCAACCATTTCTTTGACGGATACCAATGATTATCGTAAAGCAATTATAGCAGGATTTTCTGTCGAAAATTCTCCATTTTCAGCAAACTCTAGTAACTCTCTCTGATTATTATTTAAAACTGCCAAGTGATTGCTAAAACCCTTCAAATTTCTGACACTATTTTGACATGATTAACGTTTAACATTATGTGTATACAATTATTGGAGGTATCATCATGGCAAAACCTAAAAAATTCAACCTACGGCTGATGGTGCAAATCTCTTTCTTTGCGCTCATTGCCCTGATTTCAGTAAATAAAACCCTGGCAACTGCCGGCATGGGAATACCTTTCTTATCAGCGGCTTCGCTCCATGCGTTGTGCCCCTTTGGCGGTGTAGAAACCTTTTTCTCTCTGATAACAGCCGGATTCTTTGTCCCCAAAACCCAGATCACTTCAGTGATTTTAATGAGTCTGGTATTTCTGCTGGCACTGCTTTTCGGTCCGGTTTTTTGTGGCTGGATCTGCCCCTTTGGCGCCTTTCAGGAATGGATCGGCAAAATCGGAAAAAAAATATTCAAGAAACGCTATAATCAGTTTATTCTGCCAAAGGTAGACAAGCTACTGCGCTATTTACGATATGGCGTACTGGTCTGGGTACTGACAGTGACAGCCGTCTCCGGAACCCTGCTGTTTGCCAATCTTGATCCCTATCACGCATTATTTAAATTTTGGACCGGAACGGTGGCCCTGCCGGCCCTGATTCTGCTCGGCGTTATCACCATCGGTTCGTTGTTTGTGGCACGGCCCTGGTGTAAATATGCCTGTCCCTACGGCGCTCTCCTGGGTCTTTTCAACACGATCCGAATCTTTAAAATCCGCCGTAAAACCGCTACCTGTGTCAACTGTCAGAAATGCAGCCGCAGTTGTCCGATGAATATTGATGTCTGTCGAACTGAGACAGTCACCAATCTCAGTTGCATCAGCTGTTATGAATGTACTTCAAACCGGAATTGTCCGAAATCTGAAACCTTGGTGGTTCAGGCTACCAAACAAAGCTCCCATATTTCCATTACCGTGGTGGCCATCGTGATGCTGACAGTCTTTATCGGCGGAATTTTCGGAACAATAACCTTGGACATCTGGGATTTAAAAACCAACGAGCCGGGCTCGGGGGGCAAAAATAACGGCGGGGGACAAAAACATCAAGTGGAGATGCAAGAAGCTGTCCAGATCACGATTTCGGATTAACCTGAAATGATCGATTTTATACCCGCAGATTTAACAACTTTCTCTGACCTGATTTGCCCAAATATAAATTGTTTATAAGCGTATACGATTTTTATACAAACGTTTACAGTTTATCTATTTACTTCCTGACAAATAATGATATAATAAGAACATATCAAAGATCAACTCAATCATTTTCAGTAACAGGTGTTACGAATCATTTGTGTCAATCACTTGAAAAATTACGACACTGGCACTAATATCAATGTACCGACCCGAGGTTGAAGATGAAAATTTGACCATGATGAAATAAGTTGATACGCTGGCCGGGAGAAAAGTCTACTTAAAAAACAGATTCTTCCTTCTATAGAAAGAGAAATCTTTGTATAGTTGGATATCCCATAATAAGTGTGTAATAGTTATACTGAAAAGTGAAAAAGAAGATTTTTGATAAAATCAAAAGAAGGAGTCCAAACGGATGACGACTGAGATTGTGGGCTAGGCCGGTTTTGCAGGTGAAATGGCAGAATCGGCTTAAGCTCTTTTTTGGGATGGAATCAAATCCAATATTCTATTTTTACAACTGAAAAAATCTCCCTACTGCCGTTCTTTTGGCAACTGGGAGATTTATTGTGTTTTTATTCGCTAAAATCAACCGCAATTATTCGAGCTCTGAATAACATGGTTTCGACAATTTTATTGGTTATTTTCAAGCCCAAACAGCTTAAGCGGATTTTAGCAATCCCTTTTCGCCACACAATCGGGTCAGCTCTTCGCCGACAATCCGGGTCATCTGGTTGAGGTCAATATTTTCTCCATTGAGAACATTATACCAGCCATCGGTTACGGCATCACCGACGGTTTCTTTGAGGATGCCACCAACCCCACTATAGATCTTGGTGATCGTCACGGTGGTCCCGCTTAACGCCACCTGAATCACATATTTGTCTACCGGTGGAAACTGAATGCAATGCATAATCCCCTTTCCGGTTAGCTGGGGATCCCCGCAGGGATATTTTCCCTCTTTCATAATATCATGAAGCTCTTCGTAGCTCAGTTTTTGATTAAGTTTCACCTTATCATAGCTTTTAATCATATCTTTCGATCCCTGTTTAAACTTGTCAAAAAATCCCATTATTATCTCCCTTATTAGTTGAAATAGTTAAGACGCCTTTTAATAAATACGTTTCTATTCAAAGTTTAACTCTTTCATCGGCCATCCACAATCGCAGTTCACACCGAAAATCAGCCATTCACGACGTGTTGTTATAAGTTCCCGATTCGGGTCTGATTTTTATGCCACGATGCCTGAAACACTGTTAGAAATAACGCAGTTTTAGATATTTTTATTGTCGACTAAGGCAATGATATATTTTATTCCAGGCGGGTATTTAGTTTATATAACCACCGCAAAAAGCCTTCACACTATGGAAGGGAGGTGAAATTCATGAAAGATTCGGAATTTTGTCCAAAGTGCGGAGCAAAGCTGGAACCTGGCGAACCATTCTGCGGAAACTGCGGTTTTAATACCGATACAACTGACCCTGCCCTGCTGATTCCTCAAGATCCGATGCCACCGGATCAGATTATTTTTACCCCACTGTCCGAGCCACCCCAACCGTCTTCAAGCGGATCGCAGAAGACGGTGATTATTATTCTATCCGTGCTGCTGGGTGCGATTGTATTAATTGGCGGCTCCATATTTTTATGGTTTGTACTCAAGGATAACGGCAACCCACCCAACACCAGTCAGGGATTGACCGGAGAAAAGCAGGTGATCATCGATCTGCCTTCTTATTCCTTAAACGAAGGCAGTTATACCTCATCCCAGAAAGTTGAAATCAATAAACCGACCGGTGAGGAAATTGTTGTCTACTTTACCATCGACGGCACCGATCCGACTGACAAATCCAGCCGTTATGACAGTGCCATCGTACTCAATACGACCACCACCCTGAAGAGCATCGCCATTGACAAATATGGCAATCAAAGTGGCATAAAAACCGGTACCTACACCATCACCATTCCACAACCAGACACGACCCAGCCGAACACAACCACCACACCACCGGCAACCGTCGATCCGTCTATGTCTGAATGGCAGCAATTTGAAGACAACATCCGCGGCACCTGGAAATGGACCGATGGCAGTGGCTTTACCCTCTATTATGAGTTCAACAATGGCATGCTTCTGGTGACTGACGGCGGCAGTGACTATTTTTATGATTACTATTCATCAACGGTTACAACTGGCACCAATGGCACCATCGGTACCATCTATGCCGGCGGCGACCTGATTTACATTGATTGCAACCCCTTAGGTGACAGTGCCATCTATATCAATGGTTCTCTCTGCACCTATGTCCCCTAACTGAAATTTTTGCCAGAACCAAAAGGGAACCGAAATCATGACGATTGAAAAACAAAACAGAGACCAATTCTGCATCAAGCTGCGGAATTGGTCTCTGTTTTGTTGATGACCGCAGTTGGGTGTGGCATAAAACCGCTTCCCGCTTGACGCCATCAAATTGTTTCGTTATAATCGAAGTAGCCTGTTTTGCGAAATGTGCTAAGCTCAATTTCCTCTACCCCAAACCATACTGGTCTTTGCGAATACGTTGTTAGCTTTGTATCCAGTTTGGTAATTACCGACAAAACAATCAGGAAGGAGGCACAGCGATTGGCGCTATTTTTTATTCTCCTATTAGCTTTTGTCAGTCTTGTCAGCACCTTGCTGATGGTTTTTAGTTCAGGTAACATGATTCCTTACACCGATGCCAATGGCCGGGTACTGCCCGGCAGTTTGTCAGAAAAATCCTGGGTATTCATCAACGGCATTGAAATGGGAATGATTATCAAATCGAAGGATTTCCGAAAACCGGTGCTACTTTTTGTTCATGGCGGCCCAGGAATGCCGGAGTATTGGCTGAACCACAGCTACCCTGCCCATTTGGAGGAACTGTTTACCGTGGTGTGGTGGGATCAGCGTGGCGCTGGTCTATCATACAACGCCAATATCTCACCAGAGACGATGACCACTACTCAGTTCGTGGAAGATACCATTTCGGTGACCCATTATCTACGCCAGCGCTTTCGTCAGGATAAAATCTACCTGATGGCCCATTCTTTTGGTACCTATATTGGGATTCAGGCGGCAGCCCGGTCGCCTGAGCTCTACCATGCCTATATTGGGGTAGCCCAGTCAGTCAATCTGGCCCTGTCGGAAGAGCTGGCTTATGGGTGGATGCTTGATTTCTATACCAATGACAAAAAAAACCTTGCCAAACTGAAAAAAGCCCCCTACGGCACCCCAGCCTACGAAGGCCTACGGGATCGGGTCATGCACGAAGCGGGCATCGGGACCACCCATAAGATGTATTCCGTGATCACCGGTATTTTTTTGGCGGTGATGAAGCACCGGGAATATATGCTGAAGGAAAAGTTACAGATCTGGCAGGGCAAAGCTTTTTGTCAAAAATCAATCGTCAATGAAGAATTCCGGCAAGCTAACCTCAGCGATATCGTCACTCGGCTGGACATCCCGGTGCTGTTTTTTTCCGGCGCCTACGATTATACCGTCAACCATTACTTATCCGAGGTTTATCTGGAAGAATTGCAGGCCCCGGAAAAGCATTTCTATCTTTTTGAAGACTCGGCCCACAGCCCTATTTTTGAGGAACCGGAAGCGGTACTGGCCATTCTTAATGAATTGATCTGCCAACGATAAAAGCAACCTGGATGCAATTGCACCGAGGTTGCTTTGTTTTTGCTTATATTAATACTTATCCATCTCTGCCTCATTCAGGAAGATGTCAATCTGTGGTGTTTCAAAACTTACCGGCTTTGATTCCGGTTGCATTGGATTTCTTCTACTGCTTCCCGAACGATTCTCTTTTAAGCGGAAAGCACCCACCATCTGTTTGAGGATTTCGGCCTGACCAGAGAGTTCCTCACTGGCGGCAGCACTTTGTTCGGCAGTGACAGAGTTGGTTTGAACGACTTGGGAAACCTGCTCAATCCCCTGATTAAAATATATTTCTCTTTGATGATGACTATGGAGGTTTTATCAAGCATTATAACGGCTTACGGGAAATGCTTCAACGAGAGCTGAATCAGCCCCCCACCCAAACCATTCAAACCCTCTATCAGCAATATCGTGATTATGCTCAAATAAATATTAAAAAAGAGCGTGTGCATTTTTAGTTTTTGCCCTGTTCCCGGTCTAATCGACACATATCCAAAAAAAACTGCAAACCGAAGTTTGCAGTCTTGAGGTTGTCGATAAACTCCCACACCGACCAATGACTAAGGGGTCAGTTAATCATATTGTCCACTCTAAAGTGAACAACATGATGTAACAATTGTCAGTACGAGGGTATCTTTTTTAAATTACGGATCTTTATTTTTCTGAGAACTGTTTAGTAATTCTTATCGGCATAGCCAACCCAGCCGCCTTCTTTGACCAGGGTTTTATCAAATTCGCCGACTGCGAAATCAATGGTTTCGGATTTGCCATCAGCCAGAACACGAATCTGATTACCATCCACATCGATTTCCATGGTCACGACTTTGTCGGCATAATTAGCAAACAAACCGTCGATGGTTTCTCTCGGCAGTTCAATGGCAAACATCCCGCAATTATACATATTTTGTCTAAAAATCCGGGCAAAGCTTTCAGCAATCACGACGTTGATGCCGTTGACTTCCAGGGCCCAGGGGGCATGTTCCCGGGATGAACCGCAACCAAAGTTTTCCCGGGTCACAATAACTGCCTTATTCTCGGTGTCAGCCCGGGAAAAGCCGGGTAATACCAGATCCTCAAGTAGATTTGGCTTTAACGCCTCTTTGGTAATTTCGGTCAGATATTTGGCCGGGATGATCTCATCGGTGTTAATATCGCTGCGATCTAAAAATAGTACGTTACCTTTAAATGTCTTCATCTCAATCTCCCCTCTAAGCCTTGAATAAATTAGAATTCTCAATTGTTCCGCTAATGGCAGCGGCTGCTGCTGTGGCCGGACTCATTAGATGAACCATACCGCCCTTACCCATCCGGCCGTTGAAATTACGGTTGGTGGTGGAGGCGCAGACTTCGCCTTCAGCCAGTACCCCATTGCTCATACCCAGACAGGCACCGCAGGTTGGGTTGGTGACACAGAAACCGGCATCCTGGAAGATTTCAATGATGCCTTCTTTTAGTGCCATTGAATAAATGGCTGGTGTCGCCGGGCTGACAATGGCGCGAACATTGTCGCTTATTTTTTTGCCCTTGAGGACTTCAGCAGCGATGCGCAGATCTTCAATCCGGCCATTGGTGCAGCTACCGATATAGATCTGATCGACTTTGGTGCCGGATACCTCGGCGACGGTGCGGACCTGATCAGGTTTGTAACCAACAGTAACCATCGGTTGTAGTTCCGAAACATTGTATTCCAGTACCCGTTCGTATTCAGCATCAGCATCGGAAACCCATTTGGAATAGTCGGCCAGAGCGTCTTCTTTGGTAGCAAACTCATCCTTTATGAAGTCCCAGAGATAATCAACGGTGGTCATATCCGGGTAGCAGATTCCGCAGGTCCCACCGGCTTCGATGGCCATATTGCACAGAGTCATCCGGGATTCCATCGACATCGCATCAACAACGGGACCGGTAAATTCAATGACCATATTGGTAGCACCGTTCACCGTCAGCTCTTTGATGATAAAGAGGATCAGATCCTTGGCATAAACGCCGGGTTGTAGGGCTCCCGTTAAAACAATTTTAATGGTTTTGGGGAAATGGAACGCGCAGACCCCTTTTAAAATCCCAACTTCCAGGTCGGTCGTACCGATTCCGGCGGCAAAAGCTCCAAAGGCTCCATGGGTACAGGTGTGTGAATCGCCCATGATGATGGTGTAGCCGGGTCGGACAAATCCTTTTTCCGGGAAAATGGCGTGACAGACGCCATTTCTGCCCACATCGAAAAAGTCTTTAATCTCATGGCGTCGGGCCCAATCCCGGAGGATTTTACCCTGTTCGGCGGTTTTGGAATCCTTAGCAGGGGTGACATGGTCGATAACGGCCTTGATCTTGGTGGGATCAAAAACCCGATCCATCCCACGGGCCATCAGATCGGTGATGGCAATTGGTGTGGTGATTTCATGACAGAAAACCCGATCCAGTTTTAACACATGTGTATCTGGAAACGGCTCATCTACCCGATGTGCATCAAATATTTTTTCAGCTATTGTCTTACCCATTTTAATCTCCTTCTTTTTTGTCACATTCTTAATCTCAAATAAACTCATTTCTTATTATGACATAAACCTGTAAATAGATCAATAAACCTGATAAAATCAATCCCGCTGGTTGCAAATATTTTCAAAATTTACGATACTTATGGCTAATTGACTTTGACGTACTGACAATTATTATATCGATTGTGATCTGGGGGGGCAGACCCTGTGTATCAAGGCGGACATGGCTAACCTGTCTAAGCATGTGGCATACAACAGATTAATAATTGGTCGTTATGGTAATTCTTTGTAAAAATCTTAATTTCCCCCTTGACTCTGACCTTAGGTCATAGCTTATCATAGAAGCAGGTCAGGGAAAACCAGACCGACGAAACATCGATCGATTGTTACGAACTTTCAATACTAACAATTATTGCTTTTATATTAGTTTTTGCGAACAATTTTGCAACGTTTAGGCAACAGTGTAGAAATTTTTTAGCGCTAACTGACAATAAAGCTTACAGCACTTTAGAGCACACCAACAATTACCATCAAGGAGAAGCCAATGAAAATGACGGTTAAGGAAGTAGCGACACTAACCGGGGTCAGTGTGCGCACCCTTCACTACTATCATCGTGAAGGAATTCTGATTCCTTATGAGATCACAGAAAATAAGTATCGATATTACGACGCGGCCAATCTATCTCAACTCCAGAATATTCTGTTCTTGCGGGAGCTGGATTTTTCGATCCAGGAGATCAAAGGGATTCTAGCCGATCCCGATTATGACGAAATGGATGCGTTTAAAAAACAGCGTCATCTACTGCTGCTTAAACGGCGCCGTCTGGACAAACTGATTGCCTTGTTGGACCAAAAATTAGAAGGAGAAAAAATCATGAATTTTAAACCATTTGACATGACCGAGATTGAAACGAACAAGAAACAATACGAAGCTGAGGTGCAAGAACGCTGGGGCAAAACGGACGCCTACCGCCAAAGCCAGCAAAAAACCAGTGGCTATAGCCCGGAAAAGTGGGAAGCGATCCACAATGAAACAGAAGCCATCTATGCCAGCTTTGTTGCCAATATGAAAAAAGATGTCACTGACCCAGTGGTTCAGGATCTTGTTGCCCAGTGGCAAAATAACATTACCCGACACTACTACGACTGTACGAAAGAAATCCTGGCTGGTTTGGGACTGATGTATGTTCATGATGAACGCTTCAAAGCAAACATCGATACTCACGCTGAAGGACTGGCCCAGTTTATGAGCGATGCCATTGCGGTTTATACCAACAGATAGGGACTTGTCCCCATTTTTTATAGTATTATATCAATAAATAAGAACCATTTTGGGAAGTGATACCAAGAACTTCCCAAATGGTTCTTTTAATTAATCTCATCACTCTTCCTAACTAGCTTAACTCATCAGCAGACCAGCTCATGAGCGGGCATACTCGCCCAATTTTATTCCAACAACTATTGATCACCACTAAAATCTTCATAAAATTGTAATCTGTTGTTAACATAAAGTTCATATTCGTCTGTTATTATTGAGATAATCAATCAAACGGATTGGCAATTCGTTGTTTACCGCCGATTGATAAAACACCCCAAATTGGCCGTAAGCCCATCAGTGTCTGACTTGATCTGTTCAGCCGATCGGTTAATCACATATTATAGGAGAATATTATGAATCAATTAATTTTAAATAACTATTTTACCCTGTCAGATCTGGAAAAGACAATGACAAAAATCACTCAGCATATTAGCCCCTCCCAATTTAAACACGTTTTTGAACAGCCTCAGAAAACCTGTCTGAAATTCTTAAAAAGTATCTGGTCGGATATCGACATCGAAAACCACTGCAAACTGACCAGTATTGATTTTAATCAGGTTCGCAATACGGCGGACATTGAGCTTCCCGAAACCCATGATGAGCAATGCCAGGAGTGTCTCAATACCAGCAAACATAAACTGTCTGCTTATGAGCAGTTGTTTCTTTCCAACTATAACCTGGCCATGAATGACTTTGAAGACAGTAAGATCAAAGAATCCTTTTCAAGTTATGACCACTATCGATAATCCCTTTCATCCATGCTGCATTTTATCCAAAATCAGTCGAAATCGGTGAAGTTATGATCCAGATGGTATTCGATGTTGCTGTCATGAAGCTTGACATTGGCAGTTTCAAGCAGTTCCCCGAACATCACATTGGGAAATTCATAGAGATCTCCGCCAAGAGGTTTTGCCGCAATCCACTCATTGGTGCTGCTAATATCGTAGGGAGCATCGCTGGCACCGCTCTGAGTGATAATAATTCTGTTATCCCCAGGGGTATCAAAGTTAACTTCTAAGATCATCGGATCGGTCGGATGATAATCCCAGACTGTCGACTTCCAGAGATGACAGGTATTGATCTGAATCGTCCCGCCATTTTCGGTGGTTTCAATCACCTCATAATAGCCCCCAAGATTTTGTCCCAGTGATGCCGCAAAGGTTCGATCGATACAATAACGATCAGTGAAATAAAGAATGTGGGTCGTGGGTTCAATGTAAGCATACCAGAGGCCATCCATCTTACTGATAAAATCGTCGTTGGTCAGATTCCCGATAAAGGGTCTGGCGGTGGAACCTGGTGCTGCTGCACCTTTATCGAAGATAACAATCCGGATCCCTTCGAGACGATAGGACAAGCCCGAAGTCCCCGCACTTTCACCGTTTTTGGCCCAATCCAGCCAGCCGACATTCTGGGCGTGAACCTGATAGTAAACATCATAATCTTCGGCATCGGCACCGGTGAGGCGAATTCCGATCCCTTCCAACCGCAACGACTGTCCCGATGTTCCGCTCATCTCACCATCACTGACCCAGTCCTGCCAACCGATATTCTGAACATGGGTGCGATACTCTATCCCCACATCGACGGTTTCATCATTCTGCTTAATCTCAATCCCTTCCAGCCGTAACGACTGTCCCGAGGTACCACTCATCTCACCATCACCGACCCAGCCCTGCCAGCCGATATTCTGGACGTGGGTGCGATACGTACAATTCAGGGCACTGTCGACAAAAGGTAACTGATGAGCGGCTGCATACTGCTGGGCATAACTGTCGGTTTCACCAAAAATAATGATATGCGGCGAGGAATCAAACGCGTTGTCGGCAATGCTGACCACCGTTTTTGGTATTACTACCTTGAACAGATTAGAACAGGAGCCAAAGGTATAGTTGTCAATGGTGGTCACCTGCCCGGGAAGCGCCAGACTGGTCAGTTTGTCACAGCGGGCAAAGGCCCCAGAGCCAATCGATTTTACCGTGTCCGGAATGGTCATACTCTCCAGCGCACTACACTCCCAGAAGGCGTTGGGACCAATGGTTTCGAGCTTTTCTGGCATGGTGATGGTTGTCAGTCCGGTACACCCCCAGAAGGCATCACTGCCAATGGTCACAATCCCTTCGGCTAAAACAATACTTTTCAGACTGGTACAGTGGGAAAAAGCAAAATCGCCAATGCTGATTACCATCTTGCCATCAATCATTGACGGCACAGTCACCTCCCCGCCACTGCCGAGGTATTTGACAATCCGTATCCCGGCCTGATCATCCTCCACCTTAAAATCTGTTTCCACCGCATTTGTCATCACCTCAGTTGAGTCGTCCTGAGCCACAACCCCAGCTGGTAAAAAACTGATGATCAGAAGGGTTGCCAACAGCCAAATCGATTTTCTCAGATCCGTTTTCATGATCATTTCCTCCTTGTTAGTTTGAACCATTTGTTTAGTCCATAACCAATTGAAAACAGCAAATCCTAATGTGCTGAGCCTCTGATGTGCTTTGCTTTTCACTATTTGTCTACCCTTTCTAGAATCATTAAAACGCCATTATAAGATCAATCGTCCTCCAAATCCCCCAAATTATTTTAAACTCGTGTCAGGGTATCACTCCCTTTCTTATCTTTGGATTGATCTCAGATCTGCTTGATGCTGCACCCCGCTAAACCAGCAAAAGCCACCCATTTCATATCCGAAATGGGTGGCTCCTGTTTTTGAATCCACTAATTTGTTTTTGCTTGTTTAGGACTGTTGCGGTGCCTCCGGCATCGGTGCCCCACCTTTTAATGGATTGACAATTAGGAAAATCACAAAGAATACGGTTGTCACAACTGCACCAACAGCAATCGGCGCTGTTACCGCATCACCGGTAATTCCTGCAATGGCGCCAATCCAATAGGTTGACAGGAATCCGAAGAGGTTCATCCCGGCCATAAAGAAGGATACCCCCAAAGCCATCTGCGACGGTTTAACGGTCATTGAAATCAGCATCATGCTGGCAGGAATCAACGTTGACATGGCAAAACCTTCAATGAAAACTCCAACTGACAACAGCGCAATATTGCTGGCAAAAACAACCAGGGCAAGACCGATAGCCGCAAGAGCATAACCAACAGCCATGATAAATCGACCGGAGATTTTAAACACTTTACCAAAAACCGAACCAGCGACCATGCCGCCGATCGTCAGAAGGGCCAGAACAATACCAGCTGTAGCAGTTGTACCCATACCACGCTCGACAATCAGCGTCGACATATTGACCAACATGGGGTAAATTGACAACGTATAAATCCCATATACCAGAACAATTATAAATAATTTAACCGGTAGTTTTTCTTTAGGTGCTGCATGAACTTCTGCAGTAATCGGTGCTTGTGCAGGTTCCGGCAGAAAAAAGATAACTAATAGCAACGAAATGATACCGAGCGCATGGGGCAGGAAGCTATAATTCCAGCCAATCCCAGCAAAATAGCCACCCATAAATTGAAGGACCATCCCGCCGATATTCATTGCCAGAGTGACCATACCGGTCATAGTTGCGACCTTATCGCCTTCATAAACACCCATAACCAATGAATTGGCCAGTGGTGACATGATCCCCAAACCGATCCCAAAGATGGCCCGTTCAATCAGAATAACGGTGAAATCAGTGGCAAAATAGGGGGCAACACCACCAAGAACGAAGAGAGCCATCCCAAGAATTGCCAGGGTTCGATACTTAACCTTGCTACCGGCGACAGACCCGGCAATCAGGGTGGCGGGAATTACGGTTAACGAGGGCAATGTCGATACCAGCAAAAGCGTAGTAATCGGAAGATCTGAAAATTGTACGAAAATTGCATTCAGGGCCGGAGTAATGGTCCCTACACCCATTCCGAAAAACGCCATGGCCAAGATTGTAAAGGTAGAGATTGGTTTTACTTTTTGATTCATTTTTTTCCTCCTTTTAATTTTATTTGTGATTTAAAATTTAAGTGATTAAAACAATCACAAATTTACTTGTTTTAGATTTCCGTGATGTCTACTTGACCGAAATCTACTTTTGTCGGTAATGTTACACTGTTACCAGTTCTTTTGCTTTCACCGCGGCACTGCCAGCATCCGGAGCGTAACCATCAGCACCGACTTCAGAAGCATATTCTGGTGTAACCGGGGCGCCACCTACAATCACTTTAACATCAGGGCACGCTGTTTTTATTGTTTGAACTGCTTCTTTCAAAGCTGGCATAGTGGTGGTCAACAGACCAGAACATGCAACCAAAACAACCTGATCATTATCATTGACCGCTTTGACAAAATTATCAGCCGGAACGTCAACACCGAGATCCACCATATCAAAACCGGCGCTTTCGATCATCATCGAAACCAGATTTTTCCCGATATCATGTAAGTCTCCCGCTACGGTACCAATTACGCAGGTTCCCAGCGAAGTTGATCCATCCCCCGCCATTAGCGGTTTTAAGACCTCCACACCCTTTGACATCGCTTTAGCGGCAATTAGCATTTCTGGCACAAAGATTTCTCCTGATGAGAACTTATCACCAACCACACCCATGGAATCGACCATTGCCTGGAGAATTTCGGATGGAGCAGCTCCGGCATCTAATGCTTCCTGAACCAGTCCAGGAACCAGTTTTGATTTTCCCGCCTCAACCTTAGCTTTAACTTCTGCAATTTTTGACATTTCTTTCCTCCCGTTAAATGAATTCAATGTTCTTACGAAATAGGCAGATCTAAAATATTATCACCGTTTATATTGAGAATCGATCATTCGATTTGAAACGCATAACAACGGCTTCCATCGCATTTTAACGAGGTTTCTTCCAGACTTGCCGTTCCGGTTCATATGTTTTAACCGGTTCAATAAATGTATTGTAATCGGTTTTTTACGAAAAGTCAATACATTTTACATTAATTTAATTTTAACTGGTTAAATATAATTTATTTGCATTCATTAATCAAAAGTGCTAGAATAAAATGATACCCCAAAATACCATTATGAAAGAGATGACCATGAATAACCAAAAAGAACAAATACTCCAGGTAGCCAGCCAATTATTTTACGAACAGGGCTATAAAAAAACCTATCTGGATCAGATTGCCGCAATCTGTGAAATTACCAAACCCCTGATTTCCTATTATTATAAATCAAAATCCAGCCTGGCCCGGGCCGTCAGCGATACCTTTCTTTTTGAACTTAAAAATAAAGTAGCTCTGAAACTTTATACCGACTATTTTAAAGAACGAAAAGCAGACCTGCAGGTCAGCACCGCCGTGGAAATTCGACTCTATAATCAGATGTTTCTGGCCGATCCCAAAGCAATGCGCTTTTTAAAAGAACTGGCCGATGACAAATATGAAGATCTCTTTAGTCAGGAAAGTATCCGCCTCTATAAAATCCATGATCGCCGTTACCATCTGAACATTAACGCCGATACGGATGAACTTGCGATGATTGCCAATGCTGCCAGAGGCGCCTCTTTTTCCGTTTTGTGGGCCTATGACCGGGGCGAATTTAATTGTACCCAGGAAGACTGTCTGGATTATATCGCGCGGCTCAATTTTGTGCTGATGAATGTAGATAAAGAACGTATCGATGCCATTCTGGCCGAAAGCAAAGAGGTGCTAAAACGAGTGCCCTTTACCTTTAAACCCTATTTCCAAATTGAATAATGTTAGATGCCACGACAAAAACCTCCTGAATTTACACTTAAAATTCAGGAGGTTTTTTAATAATTACAATTTGTTATCTACGCTTCTTTTTTATCCATGATCGCATTGCCGACAAACGACATCAGACCTACTGCAGCCAGCCCGACAGCGGCCAGTAAAAACTTGATCTCAATGCCACCACCAGTTAGATTGGCCACACCGTTGGACAAAATGGGTGAGACAAAAATTCCAACACTAGTGGATGCCGTTACAACTGCAATGGCCAGTGAACTAATGGAGGGATGGACGGCATTGGCGGCCTGAAAGGTTCCCGCTGGATTAATGGTAGCCAGACAGAACCCACAACACATGGCGCCAATAAACAGCGATGGCAGACTACCTAGCATAAAGATCAAAAGCATCCCCAAACCGCCTACCAGTAGCGATACCGGAATAACCAGTTTTTTGAGTACCCGCTGCATCCGGCCAAACAAAATTCCGGTGAGCATCCCGGCGGCTGACATGGCGGTGTTGATCAGTCCACTGGTAGAAGCATCCCCCAAACCATTCCCGACCACAAACATAGCTACATTGGTTTGAAATACAAAAAGGAAAACCCCAAACAAAAACATCGTCAGCGCTGTAAAATAGACCCGACCATTCAGCTTGGCACTTTTTTCATGATGGTTGTCGGCAACATGTGCCGGAGCATGATCCCGGGGAAGATTTTTCATGACGATTACGATGACCGGAATAAAAACCAGATATACCAGATACGACATCTGCCAGGAAATCCCGGCCAGCATCCCCGAAGTGAACAGTAGCACCATGCTGCCGCCATTAACAAATGCAGATTGCAGCCCCATCAACGCGCCACTTTCCTCGGCCACAAAATAATCGGCTATCAGGGCCATCGACATTGTCGAGTTCATCCCCTGAGCAATCCCCAACAGCAAGCTGCAACCCAACAGAACATAAATACTGGTGGAACCGAACAGCAGCGCAATCATCCCACCAGCCAATCCGCAAACCAGCCCAAAAATCACCAGGCTTTTTTTTGGCAGTCGCAGCGACAGCGGCCCTGATGCAAAGGCAAACACCAAACCCATCAAAGCTGGAATGGTCAATACCATCGAAATCAGGGATGGGTCGACCCCCACAAAGTAAGCTTGAATGTCAGCCAGAATGGCCGAAGCAGTCATCGATATCATCAATAGTGATGATATCGACAAAATAGCAATTTTAATTCTTTTCTTTTCCAAGACGTTCTCCTACACTCTTTTCTTCTACCGTATGCTTTTTATTCTCACAAATCAATATGAGAACTTAAAAACTTTACCGGTTAAATTTAGTGTATTATATTACATCCTGATTTTTGTGTCAACGCTTTCAGCACGAAGATGTCAATAAAGTTTGTTCAGACCTCATTTTGCCTGGCTTCGGCCACTTTCTGGCGCAGTTCTTCATCAAGGTTTTCATAACAAACCACCTGATTACGGCCTTGTCGTTTGGCCATATAAAGAGCGCTATCAGCTTTCTTGATCGTCTCGAAACAATCTCCACCGGCATAGATGGCGACACCCAACGAAATTGTAATGGGACAAACGCCATTAACCGACTTTTCCACCGACTTTCGAATCCGCTCAGCCACCACCACTGCCTGATCAGCCGGACAATCAAAAAGAATCGCTACAAATTCTTCACCGCCCCAGCGCATGACCATATCCGGACCTCGCAAACTGTGGCGGATGCAATCCGCCACAAACTGTAGAATCCGATCGCCCTCATCATGACCGAAACGATCATTAACCTGTTTGAAATGATCGACATCCATGATGACAATTGCAATGGCATCACTCAAAAATGTCAGATCATGCCCCTCTCCCATGATCGCATGTAACTGACGACGATTGAATACCTGGGTTAACGGATCATGAAACAACGCAAATTCAAGCTTGCGTTGGGTGATGTAATGGTCGTAGTAGAAACCCGCAATGATAAAATCAACCAGACATAGCAGCACTATGACCTGAATGTTAAAGGTTAAAATCGCATTGATGTTTTCAAAATGATAAAGATGGTCGGCCAGTAAAATATCTCCGATCAACCCCAGCTGGCCGATAATGGCCACAATTGGCGGTGCAGCAAAAGAGACCAGCAAAAGTACCAGACTCATGATCAGAAACCCCTCATTGACATAGGACTGATCCGCCAGATACGACCCCGCCCAGATGTTTCCCCAAATCATCGCATGAACCATCAGGTAGGTCAGTGTCCCCATAATTTTGTAGTTACTGATTTTCTGATAGGCAAAAAAAACAACCAACAGCGGTACCACCACCGAACTGCGAATAAGGAATGAACGCCCCAATGCCGCCCCATCAACCTGCCAGTCAGCGACAAACAGAATCAGAAACATAAAGGCCGAGGCAAATAGCACCCCCAAATTGAACCGTTTGTAATAATCGTATTTGGCCTGATAAAAATCATTCCGGGACTTGCCCTCTAATCTTAAAAATCCTCCCATTGTGTCGCGCCGCCTTCCTCGATGTCTGCCATTACGGCATTGAACAACATACCTTTAACCGTATTATAGCGCAACAGCCAGCTAAGAGCCACTGATTTTACGGCACTTCGCATAAATTCCGGTGGCTTGATCGCGCCCCCGGTATATCAAGACTTTCCATCAGTTCTCATTTCTGGTATAATTCAATAAACATTTGCGTGTTTTTTCGCTGCTGGTGGTTGAATTTTTGAAACAATGGGCGAAACGTGTCGCAAAATGAATTAGCATTAAGGAGAAATTATATGAACACATTAAAGACCGAACGATTACTGCCCCTTTGGGAAAATGATACCACTCCTGACGCCCACCGAATCGTCATCATCAGCGATCTCCATCTGGGGATTGATGACCACTTTTCTGAAACAACCAGAAACAAAGCGGCTCTGGTGTCCTTTCTGGGGCAATTAAACAGCAGTACGATTGATGAACTGGTGATTGCCGGTGATCTCTTTGATCAATGGTTTGTTCCAGTGAGCTATACTGGCCCCACTGAACTGAAAGCTTATTTTACACGAGTCGCACTAAACAATGCCGAGATCGTAGCCGCCATCGAAACGCTGATACAAAATGGTATCACCGTTACCTATGTTCCCGGCAATCACGACCTGCTGCTAACTGATGACATCCTCGCCGAGCTGATTCCTGGAATTAAACAAGCCCGGGATGTAGCGGGTCTGGGCACCCACCGGACCGGCGCCCGTGATGAGATTGTCATCGAACACGGTCACCGCTATAACACTTTCTGTGCCCCGGATACCCTTTCCAATAAAGAATTAACCGGAACTTATCCCTCGATTTTGCCGCCGGGCTATTTCTTTACCCGGGTCGCCGCCACCTGGGTAGCCGAAGGTAAGTCTGCTCCCCAGCTTAATCTGCCTGAGGTAGTGCAACCAACGACTGACAACATTGATCAGCTGGGTGCTTATGCCTATTACCAGACCTGGGCTGGCACCATTAATACCTTCCCGATCAGCGCCGGGTTTACTGAGCCGGTTATAAATCTTGATATTGATGGCTACAACGACAGCTATGCCCTTTCTGATTTGCTACCAACGCTTCAGGCTGACGGCACCATTAGCGCCGCTTTATACGCAAACGTTCAACGCCGTTGGGATGCTCTTCAGGAAGCCAATAACGTCACTGTCAAACTGCCCTATAACTTGGCTACGGCCCGGGTTCAGGATTCCACCTTCTGTGATGAGCAAGCCGTAACCCAATATTTTAATGTTGATCCGTCGGTTGACATCGTTGTCTTCGGCCATACCCACGTCCCGGTTTTCAACTCCTTTACTGAAGGCTATAACCGAAAAAAAACCTATGTCAACAGTGGCACCTGGATTGATAAAAATCTGTTGGGTGCCGATATGACCTTTGTGGTGATTGAATCCGGCCAGGATACCTCAGTAGTACGTCTGATGCAGTATGCTGCCGATGGGACGATCGCCGATATCAGCCAGCCGTAAACCGATTGCCTCAGATAGGCAGTGTATCTTTTCAGCGTCGCTGTTGAATTCTGTCCAGCCAGTCACTAAAAACCGCCCCTAGCGCTATCTTGTGCGCCACGGGCGGTTTTATTTGGGGGTGTCTAGGGAGCTATTGATGACCTGGAGCCGCCCAAAAACCATTAATGAACAACTTTAAATAAGAATCGACAATGTGAAAATTGATAATTTAATACTTATCCATCTCATCCAGTAGAATTCTCGGTTCGGTCAATTGATGGTTAATTGGTGCTGTTATTTTCTGAGGATTCACCGAAACCGTTTGACCGAGACTGATTTGACCGACAGTCTTGTTTTTCAGCTTAAACTCCGCCACCATGTTTTTCAGCAGTTCAGCCTGACTGGATAGCTCTTCGCTGGCGGCGGCACTTTCTTCAGCGGTAGCCGAATTGGTCTGGACCACTTGGGACACCTGTTCGATCCCCTGGGTGATCTGGGCAATGCTGGTGGCCTGATCATTGGAGGCCATCGCAATATGACTGACTAGATCGGTAACCTGGGCCACGGATGTTAAAATCCCGTCAAGACTGTCGGCGGTATCATTGGCAATTCTGGTGCCGGCTTCGACCTTGTCAATGGAGCCTTCGATCAGGCCAGTGGTTTCCCGGGACGCTTCGGCACTCCGGGCCGCCAGCGATCGCACCTCTTCCGCCACCACCGCAAAGCCTTTACCATGTTGTCCAGCCCGGGCCGCTTCCACGGCAGCGTTCAGGGCCAGAATATTGGTCTGAAAGGCAATATCATCAATGACTTTGATAATCTTGGAAATATTATGGGAGGCTTCATTAATTGCCCCCATGGCCTTGACCATATCGCCCATCTGATTGTTGCCGGTTTCAGCTGCCGCCCGTACCTCCAGGGTTCGTTGATTGGCCTGATCGGCATTTTGGGCATTCTTCTTGGTTTCTTCAGCCACCTCATCAATGGAGGCTGACAATTGCTGGATCGCACTGGCCTGTTCGGTGGTACCTTGGGCCAATGCCTGGCCACCATCAGAGATTTGTCTCGAACCAGCTTCGACCTGATTGGCGGCATTGCCGATTTCGGTCAGAATCTCGCTGATATGGGCCGTGATGTCATTGATGGCAACCTTAATTTTAACAAAGTCACCCCGATAATCGGCGGTGATGTCCTGGTTGAAATCGCCTTGGCTGACCTTTTCCAGAGTTTCGGAAATCTCCACCACATACTCTTTCAAAAAGCTAATGGTGTTGTTCATATCCGCCTTGATCTGACCGTTTTGACCCTGATACTCACCGGTCATCGCCGTACTCAGATTGCCCCGGGCCAGCTCATTGAGCACCTTGGAGGCTTCCTGCATCGGTTCGGTTAAGGCGTCCAGGGTGTCATTAAAGCCATTGATGACCTTGGCATAGTCACCCGGGAAGCGGGCGGCATCGGCCCGCTTGTCAAGATCTCCGGCCACCGCAGCTGTGGCCAGGCTGTCAGCTTCTTTCAGCAATCTGCTGATGTTCTCCATCAGCTTGATAAAGCCTGGCACGAGTTGATCGTTGTCACTGAGTTTGCCGCTGGCCTGCAACTGTGGCAGTATGGTCAGATCGCCATTGGCAATCGCTTCGACGATTTTAACCATCAGCACCAGGGAATCCTGGATGGTATTGACAGATTCGGCAATCTCGCCGAAAATACCGGTGTAATCACCAGCAATTCTTTGGGATGTGTCATTTTTGCTCATCCGCGCCAGTACCTGATTGCCTTCAGTCAAGGCCCCTAAACCGTCGACACAGGAATTGACATTGTTTTTAAGATCATTGAAAATCCCCTTGTATTCACTAGTGACCCGGTCGGGAATCTGACCGCTGCCGATCTTGGCAATGGCCTTGCCTGCAAGTTTCAATGGTTCTTTAAAGGCTGTCCCAATTGATTCGACCCCTTTGATCAGATCGCTGAAGCGTCCCGGATAATCATCGAGGTTCTCTTTATAATAAAGCTGCCCCTCTAAAATAGCCTGTTCGAGATTGGTGATTCCGGTGTCCAGTTTATGCATTTCAGCAATCACCGCCAGCAGCGAATAGGACAAGACATCCTGCTCCGACAGCGGTTCAATGACCACCCCAAAGTCACCTTCGGATAAGCGCCGGGCGGCAGCTGCCTGTAGTTTGCGGTTTGCCGTCATCTCATTAAAAACCATGGCCAGGTCGGCGATCTCGTCGCTACTGTTAACGGCTACAGTGACGTCCACATCACCCAAGGCTAATTTTTCTGCGGTGGCCTTGATCTTGATAATGGGGTTAACCACCGTTTTCCGGGTGCTGAGATAGATGGCCAGACAGCCCCCCAGGGCCACCAGAAGAGTGATCCATATCAGCATATTACGCAAATTGGTGACACTGGCATAAACCGTACTTTCATAATCGCCGATCCCCAGCAGCCAGTTGGTTCCAGCAATCGGAACGATCTCAGTGATCCGCTTTTCCCCCTGATAAGTATAACGGAGCAGATTATACCGGGTCATGTCAATGCTTTGCAATTGCTTCCCCAGCTCGGCCAGATCACCACCTTCCTGGGCTTCCTTGATGGCATTGCGCTGATTCAATACCAGATGCTTATCAGCATGGGCATTGATGACCCCATCTTTGGTGATAATAAAGGCAAAACCGGTTTCCCCCACCTCCAGGTTATCGGTAATGTCGTTAAGTGCCGTCCCATCCCGGCGGCCCATCAAGATCCCGACTACTTGACCATTTTTTTTAATCGGCGCCACTTCCAGCACCACCGGAGTATTGGTGACCTTGCTGATGGCTACATCGGAAATCCCCACAGTACCATTCAGGGCCTCAGTGTAAACCGCCCGCTCCGATAGCTGGGTGGTTTCGCCACTAACCACGTAATGGGCCAGCAGATCCGGGGTAATCACCGCCATATCCAGATAGCCCAAGCCGTCAACCTTCCCGGCAAGATAGGTTTTCTGAGCCTCCCAGTTCATTGATGACATCGTATCCGTTTCGGCGACCTGAGTCAATTCGCCCAATTGCTTGGCCATCGTAGCCCCCACATATTTTGAACTGGCCACCGCCGTTTCCTCCAGATGCGACTCGGTATTTTCAGTCAATGCCCGGGTTGAAAACATCAGGGCAACACCACCGAGAATCAGACACCCGCTAATCAGGATTGCCCCCAGTAGCGACACCAGTTTAAATAGCAGCGAAACTTTTTTTCCACCCTTTACTTCTGTAGTTTGACTATTCATTTTGTCCTCCGACGCATGTAATTTTCAGTTTGACGATTTGATCACACTAAATGTCAACTGCCGAAACCCTTCTGCTGTCAACTCAATAATGACAAAACACATCACTGCCGCCACCAGCCACATCTTCAGCCAATGAACCAAAAACCCTGGAAACAGCCCATTTGATAGCAACAGAATCGAAAATGTCACCCCGGCGGTGAGGGCAATGGCCAATAGCAGATTGAAAACCATCACCCGACATTTTGTAACCGCTTGATCTTTGAGGATATTTTCTTCCAGAAAGGGCGAAATTATAAACGAAAGGGTAGTCGCAACCACAATCGAAATGACCACCCCCGATTTATAGGCTTTTGAAAAAGCCTCGTTGAATCCGACAAAAACTGCAGTCATAAAAAAGGTCAGTACAAGACTGACGAAAATTGAATACGTGACCGTGAAAAAATAGTGCTGTTTGCTGTTCATAGAATTACCTCAAAACCATCCCTAAATAAATTTCATCGCTATGATCCCCGTATAATATCGTTTATCAGTTCTTTATTCAAGATGGCAATTCCGCTATGTGCAACAAGCACCGTTTATTCATTAATATTTTTACTGCTATATCCCATTTTTCTTGAAATTTCACGACTGGCATGCAAAACCCGGTTTCTGCAAAAAATCAGTTTTTCCGGGTTGATCCGACTGATCGGGCCAACCACCGAAATCGCTGAAATCACCCTTTCACGGTAATCCCAAAGCGGTGCCGAAATGGAAACAATCCCTTCAACCAGCTCATTGGTCAAGATACAATAGCCCTGCTGTCTGATGATTTCCAGATCGGCCTGAATTTTAATCGGATCGGTCTCGGTCTCAGGCGTATACTTGATCAATTCTCCACTCAGCACTTCCTGCTGACGTTTCTCACTCTGATAGGCCAACAGCAACCGGCCAGAACTGGTACAATAAATGGGATTAATTCGACCAATGTGAGCCAGAATCCGGGTCGGCTGCGGACACTTCACCTGATCCACGTAGATCATCCGATTGCCTTCGAGTTCGGCAATTTGCGCCGATTCTGAGGTTTCCGAAACCAGCTGCTGCAAAACCGGGCGGGCCTCCCGGACAATTTCTAAATTGGCTGTCAGGGTGCTGGCCAGCGAGAGAATCCGCAGTCCCAAGCTATATTTTTTGGTATCCGGATCTTTTTTAACATAGCCTTCACTGGCCAGGGTCGCTAGCAGCCGACTCACCGTGCTTTTTCCCAAACCCAGTTCAAGGGCGATATCGGTGACCCGCTTTTCCGGTTGTGTCACCGAAAAGCAGTTTAAAATGTTTAAGGCATTGGCCACTGATGACAAATTTGATTTTTTTTTATTTTCTTCCATCTGCAGATTCTCCTGTTGCTTTTTTGCGGTTTCCCCCTGAGCCGGTGCTATTTCTATGATATTCCCTGGTGATCCGCAATTTTATCCCCACTGCTCTTTAAACGAGGTAGTCATAGGGGAAGCTTGCACCTACCGCGCCGATAAACATCACATAGGAACCGGCCGTTACCGGAACATCTTTAATCTCACCATAGAGCGTATCATAGACAACTGCATCAAAATAACCATCTCCCAGATAGGGATAGGTTGCCGCAGTCACAAAGGACTGACCATCAAATTGCTGATAAACCAGGGCGTTTGTCTGTTGATCAAAGTCACTTTTGATAATACTGCCACTTGCCCCATAGTAGCCGGCAAAACCGAGTATGTCATTGGGAATGGCCGTCGGGGTGATGGTTTTGGCAGTGGCCTCAGCCGCCGGAATGATCCCTTTTTCTTCCAGCAGCGCCTGGGTAATCTTATCGGCAATCCCGGCGACATTAGCGGTACCGGCAAAAATCAGAGCGATCGAAAGATCGGCCTCGGGGATCAGATAAAGCTGGGACGCATACTGTAAGGTTGCCCCGTTTTTACCAACCACCGTGACCCCCTGTTCGGCAAAGGTCGGCACCGCCACCATATCCCAACCCAGACCGTAGTTATCAATGGGCATTCCCGATGGCATCGTTTCGGGTCCATACTGGGGACTGGTGTACTCCTTAAAGGACGCCGCGCTGAGCAGTTTGCCACTAAGCAGGCCATTGCCAAAACGGCACAAATCGACGGCAGTGGAGGAAATCCCCCCGGTTCCCAGCAGATTAATAATTTCGCGGCAGGGCAGTGCCATCGTCGTTATTATACTTTAAAGTGACATTTTCATTGCCGTCCTGAAAGGAACAAGAGCTGTCATTTTCCATAATCGCAATGGTCGCACTGGCAGCCCCCCGACCGCTGATTTCTTTCCTGATTTCAGTCCAGGCGGTAGCAATGGTTTTTTCATAGGTCTGGTTCTGCGCTAAATGACTAACACATCCTAAAAGCATAACAAGCACCAGCAATAAACTGAGGACAACAACAGCCAAGCTTTTTTCATCATCTTAACCTACTGTAAAAGTCAAACGGGCGTGACTTTTATTTTGACCTTATAAACATACCCTTTCCAAATTTAACTAAAAACTGCTACCGGGTTGTTTTAAAAATTCGATTTCTGCCGGGGTGGATTCCCGCTTCAGCATTCTATTGCGATGCGGGAATCGGCCAAACCGGTCGATGATCTGTTTGTGCCTGATTTCGTATGCCAAGGTTTCCGGCTCGCCCAGGGCTTCAAAAAGCGTCAGGGCCGTCTGATGAATGCCAGCTGACTCCGAATGCATAAAGGGCATCAGAACAAACCGTTGTTGCTCTTGAGCCAGTTGCTTAAAATCAGGATGGTGAATAGCTTCCTGGGCCAGCGTCAGCGCAATGCCATCCTGGGCAAACGCCTTGTCGTTGTCTCGGTTTAGATTTCTGGAAAACTGATCCAATAGAATTATTTCCGCCAGCCGTCCATCAAGGGTGCCCCGCCAGTCTGATAAAAGGCCATTGCAGCCCGCCACCCAGTGATTATAAAAATTTATTCGAATCGCTAAATCAAAGGTGTCGTTTTTTAAAAACCAATAAGGCTGGTTTTGAGGATCAAACCAGAAATCAAGCACCACTTTGGCATCGGGATGAAGACTCGGCAGGGGTGCGGCAAAAACCTGGGCCAGAATTTCAGCTTTGAAACTGACACAGACCTGATAGAGTGCTGTCGCCTCGGTCTGATAGCGGTTTTGATAGTCTTTGTCACCAATCAGCATCAGATTGACATCAATCCCTGACTTCGAGGCTGCCGCTGCCGCCTCAGCCAGGTAGGCGCCACCAACTAGATCCCCCTGTACTCTTGAAAAGCTGCCGTTTATTACTTTTTTAATTTGTGCAAGCAGACTGTGACAATGCCTGAGGATTTGCATGAAGGGTTCGGTGGCCCCTTTCATTGCACTTTCGTAAGCTTCCCGGTCGTTGGTTTTATTTTTGGCTGCAGCAATCACCAACCCATAAGCCATCATATCTTCATCAGCCAGTGCCAGACAGGCCTGGCGAAGGTTGGCCCCGATTGCAATGGACGTTGCCAGCAATGGGTTATCACCACTTTTTCTGAGACTACCGTCGCAGGACATTTCCAGTAGGGCGGCAGCCATGGCGGCGGCAGTTGCCGCTGCACTGCCAGCCGCCGGTCCTGGGAAATTACAGACTGACATTTTTTTCAGATATTCTGCTACTGTTAATTCACTAATTTTATACATATTATTCTCCAATCGCTTCTCAAACACGTATTATGGGTATCGGCTTTGCCGTTGGCCGGGACAAGGTTACCTAATTCCATAACCTTTTTCAATCGCCATGATTTTTTCATAGAGCATGGTATTGACCGGAGTTTTGATCTATTGCTTTTGCCCCAGCGCCACCACCGTTCCCGAAAAAAGCGCCACTTCGCTGGGGCGACAGGCTTCGATATACTGTCGCATCGACGGTTTGCCAGCATCACTCAGGGAATCCACCACTCCCAGCCAGTAGATGATGTCCGCCTCGTTCAGATCCACCCCTTCCTGCCGGGCCACCGGAATGACCTCAGCCATCGCAGCAATCATCAAGTCCCGGGCCATACCGGTTTTCTTGACGCTACCAAAGTTTTCGCCGCAGACTGATACCACCTGATTGACCCCGACGTTAAGCATGAACTTGGCCCAGATTTTGCGGTCCATCCAGTTATATATTAGGTAGGCAATGCCAACCCGATCAAAAATGCGTCTAATCTGCTGCACTTTTTTTAGAAAGAAAATCATCGGCGCAATTGCCAAAACAGATGATTCCGGCATTGATATAGCTCAGGGCATTGCCTACTTTTTGGGTATCCATCCCCTGGGCACAGGCCCAGATTAGGTGCGCTTCTCCAACGATTTTGCAATAATAGTTTCACTGGTAATCCCGTTTAGCAGCGACAGCATAAGGGTATTCGGTACGACACATGGCTTAACGGCCGCAATGGCATCACTTAAATCGTTTATTTTAACCGCAAAAATGACCAGATCGACGACTTCGGCCTGTTCTGGGGTTTTATAGTTAAAGTGGCAGGTTTCACCATTGCAGAAGACCCCGTTACTCCGATAGCGATCAATCCGCGGGCATCGGCGATGACAGTCAGATCATCCCCGATCCTTTTTACAATCTGGTTGCCGAAAAGAATGCCCAGTGCACCTAAACCGATGATGGCGACTTTTTTTATTTCCATAAGGTCCTCTCTTTTTACATTATTTATTTGCCGGAACCCGAATCGATGTCCTTTTTACCTAAATTGATGTGCTTTTCGAAGAATGCTTTTTTAAGCACCGCATATTCCTGATCACTGCAGATTTCCTGACACATGGTTTTAAATTCCCGGGATTTTCTAAGCATCCGTTCAATCTTCTGACAGGGATATTCCACGCATTGGTTGCAGTGTCTAACCTCGTGTTCCCAGGTACAATCAATCAGACCATAGGGGCATTGTTTATTGGGATTGCAGCCCGGGCATTTTATTTCGTCCGGCGAAACAACCCGATCTCGCCAGCCCAGATGATACCATAGTTCGGCCACCTGCTTGAGTTCTTCTTGTGTATGGGCATTAAAGCGGGGACAATAGGTACAATTATCGCCGCATAAGGTAATTCGATCTTGCATGTTTATCTTTCCCTTTCTCCTCGAAACAGATTGCTGTTTTTCACGACAACAATCGATCACTCAGTGTAAGTATATTTCTGACTATTTTTTATCATATCATAAAAAATCAATTTTTCCTCCAGATTTATTTTGATTGTTATTTTTTATCAAACTAACAGGCTAACCACAACTGGCCTCAAAGCTGTTGGTCATAATTGCTTTACTCCTTGGATGAAATGAACTGGCAGAATTTCGTGGCGCGTTCTGATTAAAAGCCACTTGCCGACAGATAACAGTCTGTTGGCAAGTGGCTTTTTAAAGGTTTTTAGATTCTTGGTTCGTGTAAAAATCCCATCCTATGTTCACACCGCATACTTCCCGATCCGATTATGCATCAGATCGGCCACCGCTTCGGTGGCTTCAAAAAGATCATTGGCGTAGGCATCGGCTTTGATCCGACCGGCATATTCAGAGGTGACCGGAGCGCCGCCGACAATCACCTTGACCTGCGGGCGCAAACCAGTTTCGGTAAGGGCCGCCACGGTGGCATCGAGCTCCGGCAGGGTGGTGGTTAACAAAGACGACAGCGCCAGCACATCGGGTTTGTGGGTTCTGACCGCTTCAATAAAGGTTTCCACCGGCACATCAATCCCCAGATCAATAACCGTGTAGCCACTCCCCTGGAGCATCATGATAACCAGGTTTTTGCCGATATCATGAAGATCTCCAGCGACAGTTCCAATGGCGACCAGCCCCTTTGAAGTTCCGGTAGAGCGGGAAATAATCGGCTCCATCACATACAAAGCCGCATGGGCAGCCCGGGAAGCCATCAGCACATCGGTAACATAGATTTCGCCGTCAAACATTTTCTGCCCGAGATCTTTAAAGGCCGGATTGATGGCCGTTTGAATGATCTTGTCGGTGCGCAGGCCCTGGTTCAGGGCTTCTTTGGTTTTATTCATGGCCGTCTGGGTTTCTCCGTTTTCGATGGCCTGTTGCAGTGCTTCCAAAACTTTTTCCATTTTCTATCCTTATCGTTTATGAATCTTTCGGAACTGGGTTGGGGTAATGCCTTCAAGTTTTTTAAAAACCTTGGTAAAATACCCGGCATCCTCATAGCCCACTGTTTCAGCAATGGCCTGAATCTGATAATGGGGGTTTAGCAGCAGCTTCTTCGACTTCTCAATTCGCACCTTCAGGACGTAATCCATCATTGACAGCCCGGTCTGGTCTTTAAAAATCCGACCAGCATAACCGGGACTGAGACAGGCTGAACCGGCAATTTCTTCCACCGTCAGATTGTGCGGATACTGGTTTTCGATGTACACGAGCATCATCGTCACATTGGGGTTTTCGGGTTTTTGAGATACTGCCTCAAGTCGCTCAAGATAGGCATCCACTCCTCGGGAAGCAATGACGCTGATGCTTTCAAGGGAGTTGGACGTATAAATCTGGCTGATGGTTTCATGGTTGATGGCAAGATACGGCTCCAGCTCAAGGCCCATCCGACGGATGCAACGCAACAGCATCACCATCAATTCAGTAATTTTCCCCTGCAATAAAGGCACCCGTTGATGGGCTTCGTAGCGCAGACTGGTGATTAACCCTTCCAGATAGGCTTTAGCTTTGCTGCGGTTCTTTTCCAGCTGCAGCAGAATTTCATTTTCATCAATGAGAAAACCCGGGCCCTCCAGCGCCTGATCATTTTGCAGACTTTTGCGGTTTTCAATTTCGGCATGAAAAAGCGTCCGCTGTCTGGCAAATTCCTGCGACTGTTCATAATTTTCCCAACCGGCTTTCATGATGTAATTGGCCACCACATAAAGCAGATAGGCGGCTGCCTGCACCTGATTACCGGTGACAATGGGCAGTTCCCCCACGGCTTGGAAAAGTTCTTCAAAATCATCGGTGATCGTCTGGTTCATTTTGCGCAGTTCAATCCAGAAAAATTCTTCCGGCTCCCACATCAGAACCTGCCCACAGATGATCGTCCCCACATGCTCGCCATCTAAAACAATCGGCGCAGCCCATTCAATCAGGCCCGAGGGGCACCTAAAAATATAAGGCTCACCAAAAAGCGCCGCCTGTTTTCCCGCCCGCTTGTAGGCTCCCTGACAGCGGGTTTTGCCACCTTCCAGACCGTAGATGATGCGGCAGAACTGGCTGCATTTTTTGATCCCTTTGCGGGGAAAAATAGACACCCCTTCCACATCAACAATGTTGGCCATCAGGCCGGTGGTAGTGGTAAACGCGTCAAGAATTTCCTGAAGGGTTTTGATGTCGACCAGCTCATTGAGTCGTTTATGCTTTTTCTCCATATTTTCGGGCTGATTGTTCATTATCTCACCTGTAAAGTTTTTTTTGCAATTTTTATCAGTATATCATGACTTCATAGCATGACTTCAAAAAATTACTTAAAATTTATGGGGCCGATCATCCCCTTCAAACTACCCGACGCAGTCTGCCGTGGACGATTTAATGCCCGCTGACTGCCAGAATAAAATACATTCCCAATAACCCGGCAATGATACAGGCATTCACCGTATGCTGATTCTCATCGCGATAGATTTGCGGCAGCAGCTCATCAAAGGTCAGATAGAGCATCATCCCGGCGGTCATTCCGAGCAGGATTCCGGTCAGGCCCGGCGTCACAAACGGCAGCATCATCGCATAAATAATTACTGCCATCAGACATTGTGCCATAATCAGGCCAAACACCATCAGGCTGACCCGTTTTATCAGCAAACCAAATGCTTTAAGCTGGGTATTAATGATAAATCCGATCGGGATATTGTGAATCGCAATAATCAGTACAAGTGTCCATCCTAAAATGGGGTTACTGCTCCCGGCCACAAGGATCGCCAACAGTTCAAACAAACTGTGAATGCCAAAAGCACCCAAAACAATATAAGCCACTCCTTGGGGTTTGTGGTGATGACTATCCTCAAAATCATGATGATGTTTTACCGGCAGCATCTTTTCAAAAGCAGGCAGCAATAGCGCTCCGACCGCCATTGAAACAGTTGCGATTAAAATCTGACCTTGGGCGAAGCCGTTATCGAGCATCTCTGTCGCTTCCGGGATGATCCCAAAAAAGATCACCGCCAACAGCATTCCGGCTGATAAGCCCTGTAGCAGATCAATCCATTTGGGAAAGCGATGATTGAGAAATTCATAGAGCCAAACCCCCAAAAGGGTCATCAAGCTGGCGATAAAAATGCCAAAGTATAAGTGCAGATTAAGTAGAACATCCATCGAATCGAGCAAGACCTTTCTATCGCTTTGCGATAATCGTGTGTTTTTTTATCTTATCTTTATTATATCCAATATTATATCCAAAATTTAAGCATTAAGATATGGTAAAAAATGCATAATTTTTACTTTCTTCGTAAACATTTGATCTGTTTTCTCTGAATGCCGAAAACAACACAACGCCAATAGTCGCTGTGTTGTTTTCATTTTACTTTTTATTTATCCATCGTTGCTGATTTTTTAAGATATATCAGAAGCCCCATCAAACCACCCATGAACCCACTCATCAGGCCACTGATGCCATTGCCCAGGGCATTGGCAAAAACGGTTGTTGGCATTGGGAGCAGGAAATAGTTGAGCAGAAAACTGATCAACAAACCCATGATTCCGCCGATTAAACCGGCAATTACTGCTTGTTTCATTATATCTTACTTTTATTAAATGTGGTTTATTTCGTTAAAGGCTTTTAACATCGGTTCAAGTCGGGGATCACCTACAATCAGTGAATTGCCATTTTCATTTAACAGAGTTGGCATCAGAATAAAGTTCCCTTTTTGACCATAAACTTTGGCACATCGTTTCGCTTCTTCAATTAATTCCTCAACTGTGGCACCAATATAACTGGCTGCACCCGATGAATCCCATCCCCCTTCGACAATCAGCTGTCCCTGATATTTTTCCAGAATTCCCTCAAGGTCGTTCATTGACTGGGCTGAGTGCCATATTTTTGCTCCCATTTCCACATAATCACCGACAATTTCTTCACATTTTCCACACGTGTGCTGGGAGAAGATCACGCCTCTGGATGTGATGGCATCAACAATTCGTTTATGTGATGGCTTAATCACCTCACGATAAACCTTAGGTGACATGAATAACCCATTAGCGGTAGCCAAATCGTCAAAGTAGGTCAGTACATCTGGCTGATAGGCATCAATAAAGCGGTTGTGACAGGCAATTCTAAAATCTGCTAATGCTTCAAAAAATTCCCGGCAGGCGTCGGGATCTTCCACCAGTGAGCAGAGGGCATTTTCAAAGCCCATAAAAGCCGCCATTCGTTCAAAGAGTCCGCAACCACTGAAGACATTCACGACCTGTTCGTTACGATTATCCTGAGTAAAGTCTTCAAGCTCTTTCGCCGCTGCCGCCTCAATGCCAAGGCTGTCAAGATCGGCAAAATGAACATGTGCCTTCCAGTCAGCAATGTCTTCAAACATAAACTTATTTGGCTCTGGCATTGCACCTTCTTTCGTAGCAACCCAATTAACTCCGAACGAGTCGACGCCACCCATTAAAGGCGAATCGGTGATACTGGTTCCTAATATACAGGACTTGTACACTTCCATTGAATTCGGAATAAATTCGGGCTTTTTCCCCTCGATCATCGCAAAAAAATTCTCTCTCTGATTCATCTTTTTTCTCCCTTATCGATATTTTTTATCATAATCTGCTTTATTTAACCAGTTCTTTGGCTTTGACTGCGGCACTGCCAGCATCAGCGGCATAGCCATCGGCCCCAATTTCAGCCGCAAATTCCGGGGTAACGGGTGCTCCGCCAACCATCACTTTGAATCCGCTTAAGCCACAGGATTTAATCGTCTCAACGGCACTTTTTAAAGACGGCATGGTGGTAGTCAGCAGTCCGGATAATGCCACCAGCGTCACGTTTTCGTTTTCTTTAATGGCTTCTACGAATTTTTCATCAGCAACATCCACACCCAGATCCACCATTGTAAAACCGGCGCTTTCAATCATCATTGTGACCAGGTTTTTGCCGATATCGTGAAGATCTCCGGCGACGGTGCCGATAATACAGGTTCCCAGTGAAGCTGAGTTGTCGCCTGCCATCAACGGTCGTAACACATCCACCCCTTTTGACATCGCCTTGGCGGCAATCAGCATTTCCGGTACGAAAATTTCACCGGCTGAGAACTTATCCCCGACCACGCTCATGGAATCCACCATTGCCGCCAGAATTTCAGCCGGTTGACTGCCGGCATCCAGGGCTTCCTGCACCGCAGCACCTACCTTCTTTGACTTTCCTGCTTCCACCAGTTCTTTTACTTCTAAAATTTTTGACATGTTTGCTTCCTCCTAATTATTATATAAATGTGTGTTTTAACCCTTAAATCAACGATTATTTTTTAACCGGTCCGTGAATCCCCTGGCGATATGCCCGGATATACTCGACGCAGAATTCGTCTTCACCCATTAATGCTTCGGTGGCATAAATAATCCCCATCAGATCCCGATCCGTCGGATCCAGGATCCCGCTGTCAAGTCCCGCCATCATCGCCATGACCGTAAAGCCCATGTTGACGGTCTTGCGGGCTGGCAGGTTAAAGGAAATATTGCTAATGGCTCCGGTGACATGAATCGACGGATACTGTGCTTTTATTTCCCGAATCACCTCGGTAACCACCGCGATGCCCTCTTCGGAGGTGCAGAGCATTTCCACCAGCGGGTCGATATGCAGCCGCGATGGGGCAATGTTATATTCTTTGGCTTTAGCCATAATGTCGGCAAAAACAGCCAGCCGGTCTTTGGCGGTTTTGGGAATGCCCTTGTCGCTGTTTAGCAGTGCCACGCAATCCCAGTCGGTATCGGCGATGGCAGCAAAGCCCACATCCACCTTGTTTCCTTCCATGGAAACGGAATTAAATAATCCAGGTTTATTACAAAAATTCATAGCCGCCACACAGGTCTGTTCATTGGGGCTGTCCACGGCAATAGGAATGTTAGTTTCACTCTGGACAATATCGATCAGCCATTTCATGGTCTGAAGCTCCACATCATTTTCCACCGAGGCACAGACATCGATATAATCAACTCCGGCGGCGGCCTGAATGCGGGCTAAATGTTTAATATACTCGGCATCCTTTGCGGCTATGGCCTTGGCCGTTGACGGAATCGCGCCGTTAATTTTCTCTCCGATAATAATCATATTTTTCTCCTGTCTTTTTCTTTTCTATCTTGCGTCTAAAATGGACCGAAGGGCTTCAAGGGTCTCATCGTTGACCGGAATAAGCTTCCCCCCCGGTACTTCACTTAACCATTCAAAGACGTAAAGGTGTTGATCCTGAAGGGATTCATGGTGCTCATGGCAATTGCAGACGCCCTCATCGTGATGATGATGTGTATGATGATTTGTCCGCTCAGTTGCCAACACAAATCGTTTACCGCCAAAATCAACGTACTTAATAATCGACATGGCGTAGACCACACCTTCATCATCGATATAATCAATCATAACCGCTTCATTTTTCAACATCATTTTCTCCTCTTTTTCCAAACTTTCCAGGATCATTATTAACTGTTCTTCCAAAGCCAGTTGATCCACTCCAAAAACGATGGCTGTCAGGCTGAGGGTATTTTCCTTAACGTCTGTCTCGCCGTTTTCAATGATCTGATAATTGACCTCATTGCCAGTGGTTGAAACCATCAGCGCTTTCCCTGACAATTGGACAAATCCTTTAATATGACCGACCAATCCACGGTTTACCAAAACCCAGTTATTCAGATTATGGAGCGCGTTCTCCAACGTTTCAGTCATACTGCTCAAAGACTGCTCAGACAAATGAAGGCCTCCCGAAACTGCCAGCGCCCCTTCATGAACCGTCGTCTGCAGCTGATATTGTCGGCGTTTGGTGAGCTTCCGGCTGCTGATAATTTTAACCATGAGCCATCACCTGAAGAATCGCTGCTTCAATGGGGCGAATCCCGCTGATGCGAAATTTTCGGGCGGCGTCATTAAGCTCCTGCAATTCGGATTCAATGGCCAGCAGCTCTGCCTCTTCCACCAGATCGGTTTTATTGAGCAGAATCAGGTGAGCATCGTTTAATTGTCCAATGATCAGATTTTCAAGGGGAATCCGGATACGCTGCCAGCGTTTGGCATCCACCAGGGTGATAATCCGGGACTCCAGACCGAGATTCTTAAAAAGCGTCTCGGCAATTTTGTCCGGGAAAGCCACTCCCGTCGCTTCAATAACCAGCCATTGGGGATCGGTTTCTTTTCTGATTTCTTGTATGCCTGAAATCAGATCACTGTTTAGACTGCAGCAGACACACCCGGAAAAAATATCGGTTACCGTATAGCCGCAGCTCCTAAGTAGCTTGTCATCAATGCCAATCTGTCCGATTTCATTTTCAATGATGGCCACTCTAGTCGGACTGTCCCCAGTCGATTGCTCCACCAGATAGCGGGCCAGCTGCAGTAGCACTGAGGTTTTACCAGACCCCAGAAAGCCACCCAGTATTAATATTTTCAAGGCTTTTTCCTCCTGTTTATTTATAATTATTTTGGATACACCCACCTCCGTTTTGTAGTATCTGCATTATAACCAAATGAAATCGTTTTTTGGATGGAGAAAACCACATCTTTTTACGACAATCACAGCTTTTTATAAAAACAACTGCCTGTCTTGACTACCGAATTGTACTATCCAAACTTCACATGTCGCAAAATAGGAATATTAAGACCATAAATGCAAAAAAGATCCGGATTACCAGATCTTTTTCAGTGTACATGTTTTTTTATCGCCGCGGTATGTACCTTGGCCACCTACGCGTCCCGATACACCACCAAACCAAAATACGTCACCTTATCGGCGCCATTATTATACTTCATTTCCAGATCCCGGCTCAGCCGCACCACGTCAATGCCCGCGGCCTCCAGTGAGGGGATGGCCTGATCCGGGAAACGGCAGGGCTCTTCGTCAAGAATGGCACATTTTTCACAGATACCGCAGGTTCCGGCGGTAAAAAACACACAATCCTGATGATTGGTTTTAGCCTGCTGATCGATTTGTTGAACAATTTCCCGAAATGCAATGCCTGCGGCCACCATACCGGCAAAATCACTGCGGGATTTGATCGAATAAGCTTTCGAAAAGACCAGGCCCTTATCATACTGGCCAATTAGCTGGCGGTAATGCGCAAGGTCTCCCACTGCAGGTGGACACATGTGATTTCTGCCATAAAATCCGCAATAATTATCAGCGCAGCGATCCCGTACCTCGGCGGTGATGTGAATGTCGCTGATGTCCCTAAGTGCAGCAATCTCGGTAAAGTCACCCTGATTTAAATATTCTTTCATCTGTTTTTCTCCTTCTAATCTCATTGTAAGAACCTATGATTTTTAAATAATTATCCAACCATCCTAACAAAAGGTGCGCTCCGCAAAGCTGTCTTCTGGATTAGAAGATCCGTTTATCATCGCTGTCTTTTGGAGTAGATGCTTTAATGCTAAGGTACCGTGGACTGACGTAAAACCAGGAGTACTGCAGAATTTTTTGAGTCGCTTCATTTCTAATCAGTTCAGTGATTTCAAAAACCGGCTCGTTATCCTCTAATAAAAGCTTTTCGGTGATTTCTTCCGTGGGCATTGCAACCGTGATTTCCAGTGATTTCTCCAGGACAAAGGCCAGTTTTTCTTCAATTGTCTTCAAGTAATTAGCAAACTTCAGCATATCTTCAATCACCGGCTGATGATGAACGTAAGGCAGATAGATAATTTCCATGGCAATTTCTAGCTCATCCGCATAAAGAATCCGCTTAACTTCCACCGCCTTCTGATTCTCTTCCAGATCAAGCATGTGGTCAATTTTTTTTGTCGGCTGCAAAACCTTGACCGAGAGTAATTTAACCTGATCAATGGTAACAGTAAGACCATCATATTTATTAAATTTAAACTGAAAAATATCCACTTCCGGTTTGCAGACAAAATTCCCTTTCCCCGGCACTGAATAAATATAGCCCTCATTTGACAGCAGCGATAAACTTTTTCGGATCGTCATCCGGCTGGCGGAGTATTCCTGCATCAGTGCTGTCTCAGAATTCAGCATATCTCCGGGCTTGAGCTGACTTTTTAAGATTTTATCTTTCAAACTCGCTACAATAGCTAAATATAAAACATCACTCATCCGAGCTACACTCCCTTTTTCCCTTTAGATAGATTTCACAGTATTGAATGCCTTCATAAAAATTGTTGGTCATAAAATCGATTTGGGGTATTTTGATATAATCCTGATTGACAACTGCACCGCCTAAGAGCAGGCGCCGGTTTTTAAGCAGTCCTTCTGTTTCCAAAGCAATTCCCAAATCCTGTAAGTAAGGGATTGAATTGGTCATAACGCAGCTGACTGCGATAATATCCGGCTGGTGAACCTTAACTGCTTCAACAAATTTATCTACCTTTACGTCAACACCCAGATCAATTACATGGATTCCTTTATTTCGAAGCGCATCCACCATCAAATCTTTTCCGATATCGTGTATATCATCATAAATAGTACCAAACAATACTGTCCCGATCGGATTTTTACCGGTATTTTCGTCCTGATCGAAATTAGCGTGAGCAAAAATGCTTTTGGCAATCATTCCTGATACAATCAGATCAGCTATGTAACATTCACCGTTTTCATATTTCTTGCCAATTTTGGCAAGACCCTCCATCACAAGATCGTAGAGCACTTGCGCCTCGATCCCACTTTTTATGAGGTCCTCTGCCAACACCTCTGCTTCATCCAGTTTTAAATCAGCAATTAATTCAATCAGTTGTTCTTTCATCGTTTTCCCTTACTCCTATTCCACTCTATCCAACTAATCTGCATCTTTATTTTATACCGTCTTGTTGTTTTGGTAAAGAACGCAGTTGAACCCTTTCGCTAAAAATGTAACGAAAGGGCTGTTCAGTAGCTTTAAAACTATTTTTTGATAAAGTTTATTTTAGCGGCGGTGGTATATTTGCGGCAGAATCGATCCTTTCCCAAAAGCAGCTCTGTGGCTTTGAGTGATTCGATTAAGGCAATATTCTCCGGGTTGACTACCGCTGAATCCATCCCGGCGGCCACTGCCAGGGTTAAAAAGGTTCGATTGACCAGAGCCCGGTTAGGCATTCCAAAAGAAATATTACTAAGCCCCCCTGTAATATGGGCTTCAGGATAAGTCTCCCGGATGGTCTGGATTGACTCAAACGCAATCAGTCCAGCCTGTTGATCAGTGGCTACTGCCATAATCAGCGGATCCACATAAACCTTGTTGTCAGCAATGCCAGCCGCACGCGTCGCCACAAAGATTCGCTCTAGAACCGCCATCCGTTCTGCCACGGATTTAGGCATGCCCGACTGGGATTCATCTAGAGCCAAGGCAATGACCGTACAGTCCCGTTCTTTGATAAACGGAATAAAACTCTCCAACCGAGCCGGATCACCGTTGATGGAATTAATCATCGGCGTTTTGCTAACGACATGAATGGCTTCTTTAATTACTTCCGAGGTTGAACTATCAATGCAGATCGGGGTGTCGGTAGCCGACTGGATCACTTCAATCAACCAAAGCATATCGGCAAGCTCCCGGGAAGGATCGGTACCAGCGTTGACGTCCAGATAATCGGCTCCGGCGTTGGCCTGATCCAGAGCCGTTTTTTTGATGAAGTCGGCATCCCGATTTAAAATGGCTTCCTGGATCGCTTTACGGGTGCCGTTTATTTTTTCTCCGATAAAAATCATGGTGTCTCCTTAATTTTTAATACTCTTGCGCAACCTCGTGTATTGCCACAAGATTGTCAAACTTTGAACCAGTCGGAGCATCACAACCTGCTGCTAAAATCACCCCTTTCGCACCAATGTCATCGAGTAATCGACGAATATAATCCTTAACTTCATCAGGAGTGGATACGGTTAACATTTGAGACGGAACATCTCCCATAAATGCAACATGATTATCTAAAACTTTTCGAGCTTTTCTTAAGTCAGTCATACCATCTGTATTGATGATACATTTGTTTGCCGGTAATTCTAAGAATCGTTCTAAATCGCGATCCCAATTCTGGTCTAAATGTAAAATCGGTGTAATTCCACGTTCAATTAATGCTAACGCAAGTTTATACATGTAAGGCCATACTAAATTATCCCAAATTTTGGGACTAACGAGTCCTGAAGCACCCCGCCATCCGCCAATCCATTCACCGATGACATAATCCCGATCAGGTCGTGAAGCGATCATTTTCAACTGTTCTTCCAGCATGACATCTTGCGCTTCTTTGATTAAGTCCGGTTTTTTATAGCAATCCATAAAAAATGCTGTCATCGAACGTCCCCCACATAAAGTTTCAAACGGAGGACAGATTAATCCACTATTTAAAACCGGATAGCCGGCATCGGTATATTGTTGCGCTATCATTTCATCTTTTGCATGATATTCAAAGAATTGTTCAATCTTTTTCATATCAATGATTTGAGGTAAAATGCGATTCATTACCGCTGCTGATCCTTCTTTAATGATGAGTTCGTAATCGCCATCTTGTATTAATTTTTTCTCATCAACCTGCCAGATATCATTTTCACCTAATTCCTCTCCTGGCATTTTAACTTTAGACCACCATATTAGGCTTAAAGCCGCTTGATGCGCACCTGGATAAGCAAAATTAATACAATCTACTGGTGCAATATCATTTATACGATTTACAAAATCGATATAATATTTTAAACCAACTTCTGTATCTGACATATATTTAGCCAATGTAATATCAGAATAGGTTGGCGGTACCGCTTGCCCCATAAAACAGGCAAGAACATGTTCATTTTCATGATTGATCACCGCTTGAACTTTTTTTAATCGTTCGTCAAAAATTGGGTTTGTTTTCATCATAACATCTCCTTACATAATCTGACTGCAGACTGGGCATCGTCGCCAACAGCATCAGCGCCGGTGTATCGCACAACTGATTCGTCGGTGGGTCCGCCACCGATGATAATCTTAACCCTGTCGCGCAACCCAACTTCTTCAACGGCTTTGACAGTGTTTAAAATGGAATCATAAGCGGTTGTTAATAAACAGGATAATGCCAGAATCGGTGCGCCGGATTCTTTTAAAGCGTCCACAAAAACTTCCGGTTTGGCGTCCACCCCCACATCAATGACATCAAACCCACCAGATTTAAGCATCACATAAACCAGATCTTTGCCGATATCGTGAATATCGCCTTCAACCGTGCCAAGCACCACCTTTCCCAAAACGTCACCGGTTTTGCCGGACAGATGTGGTTCCAGCATTTCGCCAACTTCTTTAAACATTTCGCCTGACATCATCAGATCAGAAACAAAATAATCACCGGCACTAAACAACTCCCCAACTTTAACCATTCCGGCTTCGCACTCCTTTAGAATCTCCACCGGATCACGACCATTGTCCAAATCAAGCTGTACGGTTTCCATCAGCTCATCCATTTCCAGATTTGCCAGTAATTCACATATTTTTGCCATTTCTACATTCCTCCAATTATTCTTGAATCAACAACCTTTGGAGAATGCCCATCAAAATACAATAGTTTTAAACGAGTAAAAAATATATTATCATTTACTCAGATTTATGGTAAAATTCTGATGAGATCTCCTTTTTTCCGTGACTACTAATTAAGGGCCGCAATCCCTGTATCCCTGGAATTAAGGAGTCTTTTGTTTTTTTGACATCACATCTACCTCCTGTATTAATTTATAATAACGATGTTAATCGATTATTATGCTAATGCTCACAGGTGCCATCATGTTCATGATTGCCATGACAAACCTGACAGACATCTTCTCCACAGGTATGATGCGTTGCTTCTTCAGGTTGATTGCTTTCCCGATAGTCAGTCAGCATTTCATACACACTACAGGTTCGTGCCAGGGCCAGATGAAAATTTCGCAGATTCTTTTTTTTATCAATCCCAGATACAATGGCATTAAAGGTCAGGTGACCTTTGCAACTTTCTCTGTCAGCCCCATTGAGTTCACAATTTACCGGTTTATTCAAATCGACACTACTAAGACGAATAAAACGGTCTTCACCCAATTCAATAATCGCTTTGATATGTCCAATCATGAAATTCTCGGTCTTGCTTAACTGCTCAAGATAATTTTGGATAAAAAAGCAGCCGATTTCCTGCCATTTTTTGCTCGACCCTGCCTGACGTAACGTCAGTGTTGTCTCAATGGCCAGTGTTTCAAAAATATTCTGATACATTGTCGTTCTCCTTATTTAACCACCAATGATTTTTTGGATCTGTTCATTAAGCAATTGCTTCACATCAATTTGCACCGTCGGTAAATCCTGGTGATACTGTTTAATCACCCGTTCAGTTTTTTTGATTTCAACTGCCGTTGCGACATCAATTTTGTTGATAACGGCAAAATCAGCCAGTGGCACCGACGCCGCTAAATACGGTTCCAATACCGCTTCAAACATCTCAATTCGCGTCGGATCAAGAATCATCACATTTCTGATATTCTCTTTTGAAAAACCACTATGCGAAAGAGCCGGATAGATTGCTGAAGGATCAGCCGCTCCCGAAGGTTCGACTAAAATATAGTCGAGTTCATAATTCGTCATTAACTGAGTGAGGGTATCTTCCAAACTGACAGAAAGGGTACAGCAGATACAGCCGCCGAATATTTCCCAGACCGTATACCCCATTTTTTTCATTTGCAGATTGTCAATGCCAATCTCGCCCACCTCATTAACAATGATGGCACTACTTTTTTTTATTTCTGCAAGATTTCTTGCACAGCGTAGCAATAGTGATGTTTTGCCGGAACCAAGAAACCCGGTAAATAAAACTATTTTTGATCCATTCATGATCATTCTCCATTCTTAACTTATACGTACAAGTATGTATGGATTTAATATATATTACTGTAAACGTTTTGTCAAGATGCTTTCGCAATTTTTTATTTATTTACGATATGTCTCTGTCGTCTTGGCAAGACTTAAGAAGATTGTCTCAACGTCATACCACCATTAGAACAGTGCTGTTGATGCTTTAGATATAACAAAGAATATGGTTATATCAGACCTGCGTCTTCTTTGAAATGGTATAATCCAACTCATAAACAAAAAAAGATTCGATTTAACCGAATCTTAAAATAAATGTACTTTTTAGTAAAAATAGTTTTAGTAGTTGTCAATATTATTTTCATCAAACATGATAGCCGGAGCATTATTCCAAAATCGCAGACCTTTCAACACTTTATCCCAGCCCCACTTTACTTCTACTATCTTAACATCGGATGCAGAACAACCGTGATCATTGCAACAGCTGTAAAGATGCGATGCCAGACTATCCAGCGGCCGCCGACTTTATTCTTTTTGTAAAAAGCCAGAATTGCTGCGATAATGGCAACCAGACTGATAAAACCGACAACATAAGCCAGCACTGCCGTTGTGCTGACCTGACTGAAGGATAAAACCATATGAATAACGCCGGTTCCAACCAGAACATAGCCAGCCGGACGATGAACCTTCATCAAAAACCGGTCTAACGCTTTTATTTTGATTCTTTTGCTCACAAATTTGGCTGATACAATCAACAAAGCCAGCATTGCCAATTTTGCGCAAAGTGCATCAATCCCCATAATTAACTCAATCATTTAAATCTCCTCTGTTTATTTTATGGGTCAATTATACTTAAAACCAATAAACTGACAGATGAAAAAATCTAAACAAAATCTAAAGAAAATCTAAACACTTCTATTCCTTCAGCGCTTTCAATTACTCATAAAAAGCAGACCCTATCATCGATACGATCTGCTTCTTGTTCGCTTAATAAATTTAGATTAAACGATTTTCATTTATAAATTTAATCGGTATCCGGCCCCCCAAACCGTTTCAATGATGGCTGGCTTTGACGGATCGTCTTCGATCTTTTCTCGGATCCGGTTAATATGGACGGTGACCGTTGCGCTATCGCCGAGATAATCATAGCCCCATATTTTTTCAAACAATTGTTCCTTTGAAAATACGATATTGGGATTCATCGCCAGAAATTTCATCAACTCAAACTCCCGGTTTGGAAATTTGATTTCTGCTTCACCTTTGTAAACTTTCCAGCTTTTCAGCAAAATTTTTATCGTGCCGATTTGCACACAGTTATTATCCGTTTTTTCAATGCCTGCTGCCCCACCAGTCAACCGCTCATACCTGTTTAAATGAGATTTTACCCGCGCCACAAGCTCGGCCGGATCAAACGGTTTGGTGATATAATCGTCTGCTCCCAGTCCTAGTCCTCTGATTTTATCCACCGATTCCTGTCGAGCTGTTACCATCAGAATTGGAATATCAATTTTATCCCTGATTTCACGACAGATCTCATAACCACTCCTGCCAGGCAGCATCAAATCCAGAATAACCAGACTGTACGCTTGCTTCTCCAATTCTGCCACAACAAAATCCCCTTTTTCAATCATGACGACTTCATATCCGTTCATTTCAAGATAATCCCGCTCCAGCATCGCAATTTCAGAATCATCTTCTGCGATTAATATTTTTGCCACTCCAAGACCTCCTTCCTGCATATGACCATTAAATTCCTGATTGCCATTTCTTTTGACTGGTTAATGGTATCCTGATTGTAATTTTTAGACCCTTGTCGTTTTCAGCTGTGATTGTTCCCTGATGGACTGTCACAATATGTTTTACAATATAAAGACCTAGACCATTGCCTTCTTTTCCACTTGTTCCCCGAGCCTCATCGGCACAATAAAACTGCTCAAAGATATGCCCAATTTTATCCTTACTGACCCCTACACCATTATCCTTAATTGTGATGGTCGCAAAGTCATCGTTTCGTTTCAGTCCAATCGCAATCTCAAGGGCAGGACTTTGGGAATACTTAACGGCATTCTCAAGAAGATTACCCATTACTCGGGTCAGCTGTTCGGTATCAATCGTGACCGGATACTCGTTATCGCTAGCAACTGTATAGTTCAGGATAACACCACGGTGCTCTAATTCAGGTATTTCCTGCTGGATATATTTACCAAGAAATTCATTCATATCTGTTTCGATAAAGTTAAACGGCAAATTTCCGGTTTCTAATTTTGAGTAAAGAAACAGCTTTTGAAGCAGCTTTTCCATGCTTATGGCTTTTTCATAGACAATCTTTAAATATGCCTGCTGTTTTTCCGGGGTAGCTGCCACCCCATCGAGGATTCCCTTGACATATCCTTTAATTGAGGTGAGCGGCGTCCTCAGATCATGGGATATCCCTGCCACCATATCGGTTCTGGCACACTCAAAAGCGGCATTTTTTTCCTGTTCCCGTTTTAAGTGCTCTTGCATGTGGTTAAAAGCGTCACATAACGTTTCAAATTCTTCTTCCCCCCGATATTCGATGGGCGTCGACAAATCCCCCTGCTCAATCCGGTTGGCGCTATTGAGCAGTTTATTAACCGGTGTGATGATTCGTTTTGTCATCCTTTTGGTGAACAGCAGACTAAATATCAGGATCAGAACAACGGCCAGCAATCCAACCACCAAAAATAACGACAATTTGATCCGATGTCCTTCAACAATCGTCTCTTCCTCATCGATCGGTAAGACAATATATGCGTCATAGCCTTTCCCCGCAATTGATATTTTTGCGCCAACCACAATGTTTGGCTCCAGATACCAAAGACCTGGTTGGGTTGACAGATTCATTTTAGTAATTTGTTTTTTCAAACTGTTGTCTGAATCGATATTGATAGCAACCGCTTCACCGTTCTGATAAATCAAAAACTGGTAGTTTTCTTCCTTGAGAATTCTGTCAAGTTCGGCCAGATCATTCCCGTTGAATCCGACCAGCTGTTGAGCTGCTTCAAAAATCTCCTGATCGCCATAAATACGACCTTCAACATCCCCTTCCGTCCGCAATATATTAAACAAAATACTGCTGATCCCCAGTAATACCAGCAGTGCCAGTGTCAGTATCCATGCATTCGACAACAACATTCGCTTCTGAATCTTCATTTATCCCTCTTTTTCATCTCATCAGAATGACAGTGAACCGCTCGCACTCGTAATCATATCATTGCCATTTTACCTTAAAACGGAATGGTTCACTCAATTCTTGTCATATTAATACTTTGATTATTACAAATTATAACACTGCCCGCTAAACTGCCAGGTAACAAAAGCTAAACAAATTCTAAATAAGCACTATAGTTTTTCTTTTCGGCATCATTGATGACCGAACAAATCACCAACGCCAGCCATGGTATCAAACAACAAGGCGGCATGTCGGCCAATTTGCAGGGTCGCCACATAACCCAAAGAGTCGCGAATTGAAATCAAGCTTTTTTAATATGAGATGGCTAAAACTCATGGTTTTTACTTTCCTTCCTCTTCGGGTTCACTTCAATTTGATTGTTCTCTCAGCTGAAATTGATTAATGTTTTCCTCCCTGAAACTGAATAAATGCCCTGATTACTGTTTTGAGGGTTGCACAGCAATTTTTACAGTTTGTACGCGAGTTTGTCTTTTAAATAATTATTTCAAATATTTATGAATCCAATCACACATTGACTCAAACATTGGCCGCAAATCAATTGCTTTTTGAGACAAAGAGTATTCAACCTTTGGTGGTATTTGAGGATATTCTTTTCGAAGGATCAATCCATCTTTTTCCATTTCTTTGAGTTGCGTACTTAACATCTTGTGGGTAATTGGAATTAGCAATTTTTTTATTTCACCATAACGCAGAACGTGATTCATAGCAAGAACGTAAAATATTCGCATTTTCCACTTTCCACCAATCATATTAACTACTTGTTCATAAAGAGCATAATCGATTGTTCTAAGCTTTGAAGTGTTTTCTAACATATTACTCTCCTTTTTGATAGTACCTATAAAATATGTGCGTTCTATACTTATTACTATATTATAATTATAATTGAATAAAAGTAAAATTTATTTTATTGGAGGATCATATGAAAAAGAACATCATTTTTTGTTTTACTGGAACTGGAAATAGTTACCGTGTTGCACGCGATATTTCAGTAGGACTAATTGATTGTGAAGTATATCCCATGAACATAAAAAACATAGAATTGCTTAAGGATAATTATGAAAGAATCGGATTTATTTTTCCTGTGTACTATCAAGGATTGCCAATACAAGTTAAGCTGTTTGTAGAAAATATTTCATTGAAAAAGTCTATAAATACATATCTATTTGCAATTGCAACATGCGGCAGATTAAAAGGGAATGCGTTAAGCGAAATATATGAGATTCTAGCAAAAAACAATATCATATTAAATTACGTAAATCATGGAGTAATGGGGGATAATGCAATCGCTTTATACAACGCAAAAGGTACAACTGAACAAATCGAGGCTCAATACAATATCTGGATTTCACAATTTGTTTTAGAAATTCGAAATAGAAAGACCCTGATAGCTAATAAGAGTTCTAAGCTCTTAGCTTTTTATAATAAATATCAATTGAAGAAAGTTCCGACGAGTGATTTCAATTTTGAAGTGTCGGATCTTTGTACCTCCTGTGGACTTTGTGAAAAATTATGTCCAGTAAATAATATTATGATTTATAATAAAAAACCCAAATATAATCATACCTGCCAACAATGTATGGCATGTATTCAAAATTGTCCGTCAAAAGCAATTGACTATAAAAATCGAACTAAAAATCGTCAAAGATATCTCAGCCCAAGTGTTAGTATAAATGATTTAATTCAATTTAAAAATCGCCTAGACTCTTCATTTAGTTAGTGAGTTTGATGTTCTTTTCATCGATACATAACGCAAACCAGGCGATTAATCCCAGGTCAAACATTATACAATTGAACTACATCATCCGTAACGAATTACCTAACTGAACCGACCCCCAAAAGTTAGACTAAAACTCTAACGATTGGAGGTCGGTTCAAATTGAGATGCGTTTTTACTTGTCTTTTTTTAGTATACGTGTTGGCGAAATGCCTACATAATCGGATCCATCGCCAAAGCGGGATGATTCTTGGTTTCAAGGAATTCCAGAACCGCTTCGGAATCAGTGGCAATGGTTTCGTCACAGACCATGTCGGCAAAGTTTTCCGGTCCACCCATGGCTACAACGGCTTTGTTCAAGCGGTCAGCCACATCGTCTTTTAATTCTTTCGGCATCCAGACAATGCGTTGTAGTCCGCCTTCAGCCGACATAAACTTTTTAGAACCAATCAGGAACCGACCGTGACCCATAAAGCCGGGGGTCTGCACACCACCACCGGTCATGGAGGCCAGCTCGCCGAAGGTCATCCCAACCGGTGAGGTCTGACTGAATTCACGGTTGACAATGATCACGCCATTGGCTTCAGGCATGATTCCACAGATACATTCAAAGCAACCACAGGAAGTCATTGGATCTTCAAGGATTGAATACAGAGTGACGCTTTCTACTGCACCTTGTGAAGCGCTGGCAACAGCCTTGTTAACCGAATCCCAACGGCCAACTCGTTCATCACTGGCGGTGCCTTTAACAACTGGCTGATTGGGTCCTTCGGGATCAAGTTCTTTGGTCGCCTTGGCATCGAGCCAGGAAACCGCACCACACAGACCCAGACGTTCCGGGGTAACGATGCAAACATGGCTGGGCGCAAAAGACTGACACAATAAACAGGTGTAGAATTCATCAACACTCTCATCGGTCAGGGCATTCATTCGGGCATCTCGCTCAGCGTAAATCGGTTTAACCATTTCTTCGCCCAGACGTTTAACGTCGTCAGCGTTGGTGTAGATGGTGATTTCACATTTATCAACCACCTTTTCAAAATCAGAACGCATTTTGGCATACAGCACTTCACCGATATGTTTTAAGCGGAATCCTTTTGCAAAGGCTTCTTTGGTCAGACGAATCCAGGCGATGTTACGTTGGCCCACATGCATGGCTCCATCGATGTAGTTAGTGAAATAGTGGATACGACGTTCCAGAACGGTTTCGAAATCTTTTTGCATTGCTTTACCGCCAACCGTAACAACAATCCCCAGTGGCAGACGCACGACATCGGCGTCGGCAAAGCTCGGATCATCGATATCCGGTCCGATAACAGTGATTTTGTGATCTTCCATGGTTGCCGGATCACCGGTAGTGACCAGTTCCCAACACTCGGTTTTGTTGCCGCCAAATTCAGCAAACATGGTGTCTTTCCGAACACGTTCCCCTTCAAAAGCCGAGGCCACAGAAACCGGCACATCGATTTTGGTGACTTTAATTTTAATTTCCCGGGCTTCCAGAGAAAATTCGACGGTTTTGGCGTGGTCGGCCTGAGTCATCAGGGCTCCAGGAACTTCAGGTACCGGTACATCGGCAATGACTGGGAAACCAAGCGCAATGGCACCCGCACCTACGGAAACAATCACTTCGTTGAGTTCACCAAAGGTATTGACAAAAGCCGGAACCCGTTCTTTGGTGTAGGTTAAGAACTCTGGCAGTTTGCCCGGTTCGATGCCACCAAAAATCAGGGCCGCCCGAATCGCCACGGAGACCACGTGGATAACGGAGGTCACTTCATGACCCAACGGGATCACCCGATAATCCAGCCCCATCTTGACACCGCCTTCCAGGGCCTGCTCAATAATGTTACCAACCATAAAGGTCAGCAAGCCTTTTTCCTGATAGTCTTTGACAATCGCAGCCAGAGCAGCGGGGTCAGCAGCTTCGCCCAGCAGTACGGCAATTCCGGGAATATCACCAGTTACCAGTGGCACACCCAATGACCGGATAATTGGATCAGGGACAAAACCGATGCCAGAATCATTGGCGTAAGGGTCGCCTTCTAGATAGCGGATGGCTTCAATAATTTCCGCGCCAACGGCTGTGGCCAGACCGGCGTTTAAGGCTTCGCCCAGATCTTCTTTATTGGTGATCAGGCTTTTAAGAATCCCCACAGCTGCAGGCAAATCGCCCAGGGTCTTGATTTTAACCCCAGTTGCTGCATAAATAATCGGTAAACAGTAAGCGGTATCGGGGTAGCCCACAGCATGATCTGCACCAAATTTTTCAATGGCGTCATTGACCGCACCTTCAGTTAATCCGGCAACCGCATTGGAACCAGCGTAAATTAAATCTGTCAAACTCATCGTTTTTCACTCTTCCTTTTCAAAGAAATATTTTATTTGTTGTACATATCTGAATAATGCAAGTTTTGTGCCAAACCAAAATCTACCTGTAAATCCCCAATTAATGGCGATTTTTGTCCAAAGGCGTCTATTTTTTGTGTCTATATTTTTGACACTGTCAATGAACACTTGACACTTTTTGACACCACTTGACACGTGTTTCGGCAACTGGCTCGCTAACTAATCTGATATTTTTTGATTTTATTATAAAGCGTCTGGCGGGTGATGCCGAGTTTTTCGGCTGCTGCCGACTTGTTATGCTGACAGTTCTCCAGCACTCGGATGATCAGCTCGCGTTCATTTTCCCGGATTTCACTGGCGGCGCCCCCGACCCCATTGTTTAAGGTCACCGCCGCATGTAGCTCGGTTATAATCGCCTGGCTTTTAATCACCTCATCGTCCACCAGAAAGCTCAGCCGTTTCAACAGATTCTCCAACTCCCGGATATTGCCGGGCCAATCATAGCGCATCAGCGCCTGAATGCCGGACTCATCAATCCGCTTGAGCCCAGTTTTGGTTTCTTCACTGATCTGACTAAGAATCTTTGCAGCCAACGCCGGGATTTCGTCACGCCTTTCACGCAGTGGCGGCAGGACAATATTGATCACATTGAGGCGGTAGTAAAGGTCCTTACGGAATAAACCATCCCGAATCATCGCTTCGAGGTTTTGACTGGTGGCAGCAATCACCCGGGTATCAACCTGCTGGGTCTTGACATCACCCATTTTTTCAAATTTCTTTTCCTGCAGAAAACGCAATAACTTTGACTGAATTTCAATCGGAATCTCGGCGATTTCGTCAAGGAAAACCGTGCCGCCCTGGGCCATTTCCAGTTTGCCGGCTTTACCGTTTTTACTGGCTCCGGTAAAGGCTCCCGGTGTGTAGCCAAACAGTTCGGTTTCAAAAAAATTCTTGGGAATGGTGGTGCAGTCAATGTAGATAAAGGGCTTATGACTGCGGGGGCTTTCCTGATGCACTACCTCGGCAAACATCGTTTTGCCAGTGCCACTTTCGCCTCGGATTAAGATCGAGGCATCGGTTCTGGCAACCTTCCTGATATAGTTTACCTGGCCGATCATTGCCTCGCTGAAAACAACAATACGATCATCTTTGAGTTTAAGCTGTTGGCTGGCCAAATTACTGTTGTCAATCCGTTCTTCAAGGTCAGAAATTTTATCCAGCAGCAGTTTTATAAAATCCGATTCCACCGGAATCACCTGGCGCAACACCGCCTGGGATTCTAAAATCGGGCTCTCAAAAATGATATGTTCCTTGCCGGAAATGATCTGCCGCCAGATGGCCGGTTTTCCGGTCGATAGTACCTCAGTATATTTTGATTCCCAGGCCAGTGAAATAATACTGGTGTCTTTTTCAAAAGCCAACGACAGAAATTCCTGGTACTTTTTGTTGATCCGCACAACCATACCGGAGTTGTCAATCACCGCCAGATAATTGGGAATGCTGTCAATAATATTCTGATTGAAATTATCGGCTTCAAGGGCATTTTCCAGGGCAACATTGAGTTGTTTATTGGCCCGGCTGGAACGCTGGCTTTGGGATTGGATCTGATTTTTACTTTTGGCCAGCTTCAGTGAATTGATGGTCAGATAAAGCATGTTGATATCCGGTTTTTCATCGTCACGGACGGGCTGAAATCTCTTTTTATTGCCCTTAGCCGGAGTGATTTCAAATTCACAATAGTCATCACCAAGGGCGTTACAGCGTACTTCGATGGCATCCATATCCTGATTGCTGATGGTACTGACAGCACCGGCCAAAATCCCGGCTTCAAAATAACAAACCGGTTTGCCGATATTTTCCATCTCACTACAAGTAAAACAGTCATACAGTCGAAAGACAATTTTGTTATCGGACATGTTGGTCATCACAATCTGACCAATCCCCAGGGCCATAATCTTTTCCGCCAGGCTGTTATAATCAGTAACATTCAGACTGCGGCCAACATTTTTTGCCGTATTATAATAAATTTCTTCCTCAACTGCCTTGGAATTGCCACTAGTATTGGCGAGATTCAGCACATTTTTTAAATTTTTCTCAACGTGATTATAATTTTCATGGTTCACAATGCCGTTATTAAACATCGCACAGCTCCTTTGTGATTATCGATAATAGTTCTATTATAATAGAAAAGCGACAAAATAGCCATCTTATCGCTTGATTGTTTTTATTTATTTCTGATTTTTAAACTACCTTTTTCGTCCTACAGTGACCGATCCAAGCTTCATCCAAGGTGCAAAAAAATACTACGGCTAACCTTCCAGTTTATCGTTTTTCTTGCGATTTTTAAGCAATACGGTTGCTTTTTTCACACGTGTCATCATATTTTGCACATCGCTATTTTTTGCACCTAAACGTTGGCACTCTGACTTTTGCCACATAACGACCGGAGAATGCCAAAAGTGCTGTTAGAATCCGGGTTTCAACCTTTTAGAACAAATTCCCCGACCATTTTTTTCAGCAGTTCGGCCTGACCGGTCAGTTCCTCGCTGGCCGCCGCACTTTCCTCGGCGGTGGCCGAGTTCGTCTGAACAACTTGAGAGACCTGTTCAATACCTTTATTAATCTGGGCAATTTCCACCGCCTGATCGCCGGAAGCCTGGTCAATATTGGCGACCAGATCAGAAACCTTTTTAATTTCAGTCAAAATTTCTTTGAGGCTGGCAGCCGTTTCATCGGCCAGTTTTGATCCCACTTCGACCTTATCAATGGACCCTTCTATCAGACTGGTAGTTTCTTTGGCAGCCTCGGCGCTCCGGGCGGCCAGCGTACGGACTTCTTCGGCAACAACGGCAAAACCCTTACCATGGCTTCCGGCCCGGGCGGCTTCCACCGCTGCATTAAGGGCCAGAATATTGGTTTGGAAAGCGATGTCATCAATGACCTTAATAATTTTTGAAATATTGTTGGACGATTCATTAATCTCCACCATTGCCGTAACCATTTTTCCCATTTGTTGGTTGCCAATTTCGGCATTGTTGCGCACCTCCAGTGCCCGAACATTGGCTTGCTTGGCATTGCTGGCATTGCGTTTGGTCTCTGTCGTCACTGCTTCGATGGAGGCAGTCAGCTGCTGAATTGAACTGGCCTGTTCCATGGTACCCTCGGATAGGGCTTGGCCACCATCAGCAATCTGTCGGGCTCCCGTTTCCACCTGAGTGGCTGCCACATTAATCTCAGTAAGGGTCTGGCTGAGATTGCCGGTAATCTGGTTGAGAGCTTCTTTAATCGCCAGAAAATCACCCCAATATTCAGCTGTTATTTCCTGATCGAGATTGCCCTTACCCACTGCTTCCAAAACAGCGGTAATTTCATCAACATAGTGTTTTAAAAAGGCAATGGTCTGATTCATATTATCCCGAATCAGCGCATAATCACCCTGATAATCACCGGACATGGCCGCGTTGAGATTGCCCCGGGCCAGTTCTTCCAGCGCATCCGATGCCTCCATCATCGGACCCACCAGAGCATCCAGGGTTTTATTAAAGCCAGCAATAACCATGGCATATTCTCCGGGAAAGCGGCTAATATCGCCACGATTACCGGTGTTTCCCGCTACGGCAATCCGGGCCATTCCATTGGCTTCGGTAATTAATAACTCAATGGTTTCAATCATCCCAATCAGACTTGGTACCAAGTGATCATTGGTGCTTTGTTGCCCCAGTTGACGAAGCATATCAAGATCCTTAAGGTTCCCGACGGCAATATGATTAACCACCGCAATCACCGCGTTAAGCCGTTGATTAAGGCTATTGATGGACTGGGCCAATTCGGCATAAATGCCCCGATACTGACCATCCATGCTTTCCCCAAAATCGTGATGACTCATCTGCCCCAATATCCGGTTGCCTTCTTCCAGCGCTCCCAGGCCATCGATACAGGCATTGATACTGTTTTTCAGGGTATCAAAGTCACCCTGATAGGCAGCGGTAATTTTAGCCGGAATGTCGCCGGCACCGATCCGCTTAACATAATCCGCCGCCATATTGATGGGACCCACCACCGCATCCAGGGTGTCATTAACCCCATTAACGATATCCCGAAAGCCGCCTTTAAACCGGTCACTGTTACCGCGAACCTGAAGCTGTCCAGCCACACCGGCCTGAGACAGCCGGGTCACCTCGTCAATCAAACCGCGGATCGAGGCAATGGTGCGCTTGAGCGCTGGGGAAATTTCATCGGCGTCATCCTTTTCTTCGATCGTTGCCGAAACGTCGCCATCCGAAATCTGGATCATCGTGCCGATCACCACTTTCTGCAGGTCTTCAGCAAAGCAGTCCATGGCGGTCGCCATTTCGCCAATTTCATCGTCGCTGTCAAACCCCAGCCGCAGACCCAAATGCCCCCGGCTCATTTCCTTGATCATCTCGCTGATGCGGGCAATCGGCGTGGTGATCGATGTGGACACCCGGTAGAGAATCAGGGCCAGTACCAGAAAAACCAACAGCCCGACCACCGCCACCATCAGAATATTTTTAAAGATCGCGGCTTCAATGGCGTCCATGGAATAGCCGATGTTGAGGGCCCCCTTCAGTTCGCCATTGATGACTACCGGATACAGCACATCATAGACCCGGGCTTGACCGGCCTCGTAATAATATTCGGATGCTGAGGACTGACCATCAATGGCTGCCGCCTTCACCGCTTCATTATCGGTATAACTGCTGCCGATATCCTCCGAATGGGTATCGGCCACCAGCGTCAAATCCTGGTCGATAAATCCGGCGTAGACAATCTGGTCATTGGCTGACAATTCGTCAATCAGGGCCTGATACCCAAAGCGTTCGGTTAGATCAGTAATCCGATCGGCAGTAACTCCGGCCTGAACAAATTCGTCGGTGCTGGTTTTCATATAACCAAATTTAAAGGTCTCATCGGTTTCGGTGCTTTTGCGGATCGCTTCCATGAATTCGGTTTTGCCGCTATCCATAAAATTATGGATGGGATCTCCGGCTTCTGCTTTCCAGCCAACGTACTCGCCGTTGACCGCACTAACTATTTCACCGGCGGCATTAAACCAGTAAATCTGATTGATCCCCGATTGCTGGGCCAGCGCCGTCAGATAGGGATCACTGATGGCCCCCCGGTTGGCAATGACAATATTGCCAATACTGCGGATCTGTTCCTCGATCATGAGGTTCATGGCGGCGAGGGCTTCACTGTTGTCTTCCAGCCGCTTAACAAACTGCTGGGAGGTGGCAAAGCCGTTGGCTCTCATTTCGGCCAGCAGGCTTTCGCGGGTCAGATAAGCCGAGATGGCACCAATGACAAACACCCCCACCAATACCGAACATAAGGGCACAACCAGCAGTTTGCGCTTAATCGTTTTACGTTTTCGTTTTGTCTCTTCCATCGTTACTTTCCCCTTTTTCAAGTTTTTGTTTACGTGTTAAATCAAGCAATTTTCGTGCCAACGCGTGTGTTTTCCTGCGATTAGGGAAATTGACACCGCTGTTTATCGATTGCTCCGGTTTAAAAATTTTTTTAAATCTGTAACGAATGGGTATGAAACGAACAAAGATCGTATTAGGGAGGTAACGAACATGCATATTGAAGAGGTTATCAATAATCTTAAGAAAATCGATGGTTCCCGGGATATCTGGCGGGATATCATCAAAGCCTTCGAGGGCTTTTCCGTTAATGGAGTGACTGAGGTCGCCATCGAATCTCAGATGGATGACGAAATTGTCCAGGCTTTTATCGATACCGATGGTGCGCCGGTGATCCAGATCGCCCTGGATCAGTGGGCCGATGGCAGCTATGTGGTCATCGATGCTCAACAGCTTCGCTAAACAACCTTTTGGCCCATATTAAGCGCAGTAAAGAAAATCCGATTGATACGATAAAACGGTTATCAAAAAAACACTGCACTCAATTGGATAAAGCATCACAAAAAAACAAACAGGCCCAGCTGCACCGGGCCTGTTACGGTCACAAGCGATCGTCTACCCAGCACCGACCGAATTGCCAAAATGCCAAGACCGCTTGGTAAATGCATTACTTTTATTTTGTTGCGAACATTTTTAAAGAATGGCGGTACTCCCGTTATTTCCGGTTCTTCAACTCGTCCCGGATGCGCCGATACTGGATCACTGGTCCGTCCCCGGAGAGCAGGTTTTCCTTGGAGATAAATGCCGAAGCTTTGGGGCGTTGGGTGATTACCACCCGCCGGTCCTGGCGCTCGATCAACCGGTTACCGAATTTTCCGAACCAGGCGATCAGAGTATTAACTGGCCTGAGTCTGGTTGAGCGGCAGTAGAAGCGGAGGTACAGGATCGTGTTTTCATCATCCACCGGTGCAAAACAAATAATAACCTTGGTGGCTTCACTGATATGGTTCATCCAGATGTTTGGAAACAAGAATTTCAAATAGGTGGGTTTAATGATGCAATCATCCGCCGCTTTGGGAGTTTGTCCGACATCTGTTTCATTATTGGCACTGGTTATCAGGCCCCCGGGGACAAACTCAATTTTGGGTCCATTAACCAATGTCTTGTTGCCCCGTCCGATGGTGTTGTGATGGACAAATGGCAGGTGAATCACATCCAGCTGGTTTTCAATACAGCGGGAATAGTGGGTCGGCCAATGATCTTCAATTTCGCTATAAACAAACGAATCATCGATATCCCCATCAAAAAACGGCAATTCCTCAGTCTGTTTTTCCGGTTCCCCATACCACAGATAAATGATGCCATGGCTTTCCCGCACCCCATAAGCCTTGACGTTAAACCGACTTAAATCTGCGGTGGATGCCCTCCCGTTGGCCGGGACAAAAGTACAGTGGCCCTGGGGGTTAAACTCCAGACCATGAAACGGACACTGAAGACATTCCCCTTGCAGCTTCCCGCGACTCAACGCTGCTCCGCGGTGGGTACACTGATCAACCACACAGCCAAGTTCTCCGACCCGGTTACGGAACAATACGAGTTCCTGATTCAGCCGTTTAACGCTGACAATCGCTTCTTTTTTCACTGCCTTTGATGGCAAAATGGCATACCATTGATTACTGATCATCGCTTCTTCCTTTCCATTTTGATAACTTGCAGTTTTGTTATGATCCGAGTTTTATAGCCGCAGAACGGCACTGCTTATTACGCTGCATTCGACCTCTATTCTAGCAGAAATCCAAGCTCAGGTAGAGAGAATCGCCAAAAATCATCACCATTTGCATAAATTTTCCCTTTATTGATGTAATCAAGCTGTCAAACTGGCAGATCCCTGAATTCTCCGCTAGAATTGACTGCTTGTCTGTTAAGTACCTGACACGCTTTATTTTAACTGTATCATCCTTCGACTGTCTGTTCAGCAAATCGATCACAACGTTTCAGAATCTGCAGGCACAGATAGGTTAGCCAAGGCGAGGGCTGTTTTTTCTGGCCGAAATCCCAGCGCTTACTTTTAAGGTAGATCGATTCAGGCGTAAACCGGTTTTGCTCATCGGCCTTTGTTTCCAGCAGCGTCAGCATTTGCATAAAGCGCTGGTCACAGCGGGCCTGGGGGTATTGGCTCAGACAGTCGCATACGGCAACCAGATCAAACCAGATCACCGGCGCTTTCAGTTTCCGGAAATCCGTACCCATATAAAACAGATAGGGATGGGATTCCCGACTTTTTTCCCATTGCGAAAGGATGGCTTCAATGGCAATCCCGGCAACGCTGAAGCGGGCGTATTCGGGAATCCTAGCCAAAAGTCTCAACATCGCCAGATTGGCATAGGGACACAGATCGGCTTTCTTGCCCGGTCCCCGCCATTGTCCCAATTCTTTAGAAACCGCACAGGGGAAGCCGTTCTCCCGCTGGCGTCCAACCAGAAAATCGACCCCCGGTTTAAGCTGTTCCTGATAGGAAACCCCAGCCCGCAGTAACGCCAGGTGCATCAACGGTGCATCACAGAGCAACCAGCCCAAGGTTTCTTCACCAGTACCGCCGTAGCTTTTGGGCACCTTGATGACGCTACGATAAATACCATTTTCATCAACGGTCTTTAGAATTTGCCGGATCGCCTGATCAATTTCCGGCACCTCCCGATTTAAGCCAATGTCCAGCAAAAACATCAGGATGTGGATGGGCAGATCCGGGTTTTTGTGATTACTCACCATGGTATCGGAGAAATTGGCCACAATGCGTAATTGTGCTTTTATCCGGTCATCATTTAAAACCTTTTTTTTTAAATCTGTTAAGTCCTGATCCGGTTGATGCAAAAGATTTTTACGGGTGGCATAAGCGACATAAGGTTCTGCTGATAATAGCCATTCGATACTCTCCATCATATTCCTCCTTGTGATTGTTGCTTACTACACAGAGTCTTTTTATATGTTGGGTGCCTGACACACCATCTTTTCAATTTCTTCACAATAGCTTAAATATGAGTAAGAATATCAATATTCCGACTTTTCTCTTTCATATTTTCGTTTTTGCTTTAATTTATTCATCCAAACCTACCATATCGGTCAGGTGACAGACAGGCCTAAGCTTTAATCGTAATCGTTTTGGCGTCATAATCCAGCAATCCTGCTTTTTTCATTTTGGCCAGTTCCCGGCTCAGGGAAGTCCGCTGAACGCCCAGCCGCTCTGCCAATTCTTTTTTAGAACAGCCCAGGGTTATCACCGGGCTTTGCTGGAGCTGGTATTGATGACTGAGATAGTCGTTAATCCGCTGGCGAACGGTTTTTAGCGAAATCACCGTCAACTTGTCGGTCAGAATCATCGTCTTTTCCGAAATCGACTGCAGCAGGTTTTTAAGAAAATCAGCATTTTTCTGGCAGAGCGACACCACCTGCTCCCGCTCCAGCTGCAGCAGCGTTACCGCCGTGGCCGCCACCACCGTCATCGGATAGCCATTGCTGATGGCAAAGAGCAGATTTTCGCCGATACTATCCCCGGCTTCAAAGACGTTGACAATCAGCATGTTCCCATTTTCATCGAGATTCAAAACTGCCACCTGGCCCGACAGAATCACATCCATTTGATAACAGGGTTCATTTTTCAAATGAATGACCTGATCCTTGTGGCAGTGCTTGACCGTCGTTTCGGGCGAGCGGATTATTTCTAGAAGCTCCGCTTCACAAAAGCCGTCAAAAAAATGAGCGCTGTTCAATAAGCAAAACAGATCATTATTTTTCATTTTTTATCCCCTTGTGTTACCATGGTAACAGTTTTTCTTTCATTTATCAATTATACTCGATTATATCTTGAACAAAAAGTGATTTTGAAAAGTAACGAAACACTTTTTATTTAAATTTATTATCCGAGGAGATTACAATGTTAGAAAAAATTTATGCATTTACCAATGGAAACGAGAAACTGATCGAAAAAATTATCGATGACCAGCCGGTGATGATAAACCACATGATTTTCCCCGAAGGTGACGGTTTGAAGGAGCATTTTTCCAATTCCAACGTCTATATGATCGTCATTAAGGGGGCGCTTACCCTACAGCTTGGTGACCAGGAAGCACATCGCTATCAAGCCGGAGCGATCATCGCGATTCCCTACCACGTCAAAATGAATGTCAATAACCGTGATCCCGAAATTCTGGAAATTTTTGTGATCAAAGCCCCCGGCCCGGCCTTTTATCAGCCGGATAACCAATGACAACCGCCTGGCGTCGGGTTATCCAGATGGCTTTTCTGAGCCTGTTCGTGGCCCTGCTGGTGACCGGTAAGATTCAGCTGTGGATCGGCGTCTTTGTGCTGGGGGTGCTGACTTCTCTGTTCTGGAGCCGGCTTTACTGTGGCTGGATCTGTCCGATCAATACGGTGATGGATGGGATCACCTTAGTGAAACAGAAAAGCCATATAAAAAGCTTTAAAATTCCCCGCTGGCTGTCAAAACCTTGGCTACCTCTAGTGATCCTGTTGCTGTTTTTGCTGGTCTTTATCTTTGTGCTGGTGACCGGTCAAAAACTGCCGATTTTGCCGCTTCTCTTTGCTGGCGGCGTGATCCTCACTTTTTTCTTTCCGGCGGAGCTGTGGCATCGTTTTTTATGTCCCTATGGGACGATCTTAAGTCTCAGTGGAATGAAGGCGCGTTATGCCATGGCCATCGACCCTGAACAATGCAACAACTGTGGAGCCTGTCAAAAAGCCTGTCCCGCAGGAGCGATAAAAAAGCAATCTAAACATCAGATTGTCAAGCACCACTGCCTGGTTTGCCTGAAGTGTCAGCAAAGCTGCCACCAGAACGCCGTCCGCTATCACTAGCTGCTTTAGCAAAACCACCCGATGCAAAAATATAAACGCCCTATTTGCGGCCGTCTGCCGCAAATAGGGCGTTTATTGGGTTGCTTTATTCAATTTCAATTTGTTTGGTCAACTCCGGCTTAACCTGTTTTGGCACCGTAATGGTCAAAACCCCATCCGTTAGCTTGGCTTTGATGTCGTCCGAGGCCGCATCAGCCAGAAAGACGTTGCGGGTCATAGCTGTGAATTTTCGTTCCCGATGAACATAGTTTTTATCGGTCTCTTCTTTTGTTTCTTCCTTCTTGACGGCTATCTGAAGTCGTCCCTCTTCCAGGGATAGACTGATTTCATTTTTCTGGAAGCCGGGGAGCTCGGCCTCAACAATATACTCTTTTTCATTGTCCTGGAGGTCAATTTTAAAGGTGTCTCCTGCCAAACTTCGTCGCATTGACCAACCATCTGCAAAAAAGTCGTCAAGCATATTCTGGAAATCATTAAAACCGGTATTCATCAAATCATTTCTTTTTCTGTTAAACGGAATCAGTGCGGTCATCATAACTACTCCTTTACATTGTATTTTGTTAGCACTCTCATTCATCGAGTGCTAATTATGGTTATTTTATACCATCTTTTTTTTTATCTGTCAATACTTCTGCAAAACCTTTTAAGTTATTTTTAAGGCGGTCAGTTAATCCAACGCTAGGGTTTTACTTCCGGTCGTAGAGAATATTTTTGCGCAGGGTTTCGGCCGCTTCCGCCCCAGCCAAAACAGTTACCAGCTCCAGGGCAAAGTCCACTGCTTTTCCTGGCCCCCGGGACGTAATGATACGGCCATCCCGCACCACCGCCGCCTGTTGGTAGCTAGAATCCGGAAACGCGTCTTCAAAGCCGGGATAGGAGGTCACTTTTTTGCCAGTGATAATCCCCGCCTGGGCCAGCACAATCGGCCCGGCACAGATGGCAGCGACGAGTTTCCCAGCCTCATGCATCGCTCTGACCACGCTAATCACCCGCGGGTCATCTCTTAAGTTGGCTGCCCCGGGCATTCCGCCGGGAATCACGACGGCCTCATATCCATCAAAGCTGTCAAGCTCGTCAATATGGCGGTCGGCCTTGACTTCGATTTGATGACTTCCCGCCACCATCAGCCCCTCTGCTATGCTGATCATCTCAACGTTTAGCGTGCTGATCCGGCGCAAATAATCGACTACCGTTAACGCCTCCACTTCTTCAAATCCCGGTGCTAAAAAAACAATTACCTTCATCTTTTTCCTCCTTTATGCTTTAATTTGTTATTTGCAAAACTGCCGTGGGCTTTGTTCTTTTTTTAATTTCACAATTGCCTATGTGTTTATCTTATTCTAGTCCCAAGCGCACAAAATAACAACGTCTATTTAGACGCCCAACAACTTTTTATTGAATGCTTCTTTTCTGTCAGGGTGTGACATTTTGTCTTAATCAAATCCCTAATTTAAGTAAAAACCTTGCATGATCGCCTGGCGATTGGGTATAAAGCTACTGACACCAACGCCAGACACTGCGATTTTAGCAATTCCCCCGACGACGAAGGAGACTGTTATGGATGATACCCACGCCCTGATTGCTTATCTCAATGCCTTTCTGGATGAAAAAAAAACTCCGCTACCAGCCGGTTACGCCGACGACCCCGATTTTCTTTTGCTGATCAGTAAGCTTAATCGCATCCAGGCATTTGTTAGTGAAGCCCAAAAATCAAAAAGCGAGAACCTCTGTGACCTGGATGAGCTGATCGCTTTGAAGAAACAACTAAAGGAACGTGAAGAACATCATCGGCTACTGATTGAAAACGCCAGCGACATTATCAGCACCGTCAACCTCGATGGTGAATTTACCTATATCAGCCCCTCGGTGGAGCGGATGACCGGCTACACGGTGGATGAGGTCACCCATCATTTTCGTGAAATCAACTATTTTCTGCCGGAAACCTTAAAGGTCATGGAACGCACCATGGCTCTGGTCAAGCGGACAATTGCCCGGGGTGAACGCTTTGACTCGGTTCGTTTTGAACAGATGCAATATACCAAAAATGGTCAGGCACTCTGGACCGATACGGTTCTAACCGGGGTTTATGATGATCATAATCAGCTCAAAGAGTTGCTGGGCGTATCCCGGGATATCACCGAGCAGGTGCGACTGCGGGAGGAAATCATCCGGCTTTCGCAAACCGACAAACTGACCCAGCTTTACAATCGTTCCCGGATCGAGGATCTGCTGGAGGATGAGTATAAACGGGCCAACCGCACGGATTCGCCCTTTGCTGTCATCTTTCTGGATGTCGATCATTTCAAGTGGGTCAATGATCGTTTTGGCCATCAGGCCGGGGATCTGATCCTCAATGAGTTGTCGACGGTACTGCTTGACAACATCCGCCAGACGGATCGGGTCGGGCGCTGGGGCGGCGAAGAATTCGTTTTTATTCTGCCCGATACCGATGCCACCGGAGCCCTGCTTTTTGGCGAAAAAATCCGGTTAAAGATTGCCAGACACCCGTTTACCAATCCGACCCACATCACTGCCAGTCTGGGGGTGGCGGTTTATCAGGGCCGGGGCACACTAATTGAGCTGCTTGCCCGGGCCGATGACGCCATGTACGCCGCCAAGAAGGCCGGTCGCAACCAGGTGCAGTTGGGCTAGACCTAGACTCTCAAACAACCACCCGCTGAGAACAAAAGTAGTCTTCTTAGTTTTGCAGTACCCGGATGGCCTCGGCCAACTCGACATCTTCCCCATTGGCAATCCGGATGGCATTTTCCGACGTCATCGGGATGACCAGATCCGGCCGAACCCCGCCACTGCCATTACGACTGTCCAGCTGGATGTTTTTCTGTTCGTCCAGTGACTGACCCGACGGCCAGTGGACGGTCAGTGAACCGGGCATCAAGGCTTCAGCGCCAGCCAGGCCAAATGATCCATTGGTGCCATAAAAACCCAGCGTTCTGACATTGGGCAGTTTCTGAAGCCCCATCGCCAACCCTTCTCCGGAGCTAACGCACTTGGGATTAATCAAGACAATCACGGTTCCCTCATAATGCGGTTGTGTCGGCTCAATGGTCAAGCCGACACTGCCATCTTCATTTTTCTGAATATCAAATGCCCCTGTTGCCGGATTATAAAGATTCTGGTATTCATAAAAGGCTGGCTGATCGTAAAAAAATCCCAGCATATCCACTGCCATCTGATCAAGTCCACCAATGTTATTCCTAAGATCGATAATCAGCCCCTGGCTACCATTTTGTTCGGCAGCAGTAATGGCATCACGAAGCAGATCCAGGGTTGACTGCACTTTTCCGGCTTCCTGAAGATCCGCATCGAGTTCTCCCTGAATTTTTACATAAGTGATCGTATCGGCTACCGTTTGGCTTTCCACCATCGCCTTTGGCACCGGATCCGGATTATCCACCCCGACAAACATATCCCTAAGTTTATTGGAGACCACGGCATCCGGATAATTTTTGCGAAGCGACTGGCCACCATCATCAAAAGCAACCAGCGTTGCCGTTCCCGGGGTTGCCCCATCAGCGCCCAGATAGCCAATCTCAACCGGCTGGCCAATCGGGGCCCGAACCAGATAGGCCAGCTTTTTCAGATTCAGATATTCGGTGGTGGCCGATGTTCCGGAAAGCGACGTTTCGGTTTGATCCAGCGCCGTCCGGATCGGTTGACCATTCCAGGAAACCACCTCAATCCCCGGCCGCAGGCCAGCTGCAAAGGCCTCCGATGCGGGATCAACCCAACTGATGACGATGTTTTGATCACTGCTGTTTGCAAGTGCCAGCCCATAGCCGCCACCAATAAATAAATCATCAATTTCTTTAAGATTGTTGACCCGGACATGGCCATCGGGTATTTCATTGAGATAAGCCCGCAGCGTCAAATAGTAGCCTTTAAAATCCTGACTGCTTTGGGCGGCGGCAATCTGGGGTGCATAGGTGGCATGAAGGGAATCCCAATCAATTCCCTTCCATTCTGTGAAGGCATATTCCTGCGCGAGGGTTTCGTGTAGCGCTTCAAAGGCTGCTGTCCAGCTGAGATCACTAAAATCGTTGGTTGCCTCCGATTGGGTCGGTGGCCGGTCAAAATAGGCAAGAATCCCGGCAACGACGATGACGATACAAAGAATCGCAAGTAGTTTTTTTATTTCCCTGGTTTGCATAAGAACTCCTTTCAAAGCTTGCGGAAATCCCCGAGACTGCAGCCTTCAACAGCAAAATTTCAGCGCTTGACGGTTTCTTTTTTTAACCGACGAGCCACGAGCCCTGTTACGATAATAAAGCTCACTCATTTTGCGATTACAGGTTTTCCGCCGAGTTTAAATTAAGGTTATTATATAACACTTTAAGTCATTTATCCAATAAATTTAATCCGCTTGCTGATCGTCGGGTTAAAAAAATACCGGATTGCGGCGTTTAGCCACGATCCGGTATTTTTTTATCGGTTAGTGCTACTGCCCCACCGGCCCGATGATCCCGGCCCGATAGGCTTTGCTGTATTTGCGACAGTGCTTATCCTGTCCCATCAGGGCATAGGTGGCGAAGATGGTGCCCATCATTTCCCGGTTTGTCGGATCCAGCACCGCCGAATCCATCCCCGCTTCCATGGCAAAGGCCATGGCCGTTTTATTCAGTAGCGGTCGTACCGGTAAACCAAAGGAAATATTACTGATCGCCCCGGTAACGTGGATGGTCGGATAGAGTGCCTTGATGGCTCTGATTTCGTTGCCCAGGTTGACCAGGGCATTGTTATCGGTGGACAGGGCCATCACGCAGGGATCAATATGAATCCGATCCGGGGTGATCCCCAGTTTATCAGCCTTTTCCACCATCCGGCCGGTGATTGCCAGCTTGGTTTCCAGATCACAGGGAATTCCCTTGTTGTCACAGGTTAAGCCAACCACTTCCCAACTATTTCCGGCCAGCAAAGGCAACAGGATCTCGCACTTGTCTCCTTCTTCGGAAATCGAATTGATCATCCCCGGTTTGTTGGCATCTTTAAATACGGCTTCAATGGCCCGGGGATTGGGGCTGTCAATACACAGCGGCGTGTCCACCGCATCCTGCACCACCGCTATCAGCCACTGTAGCGTTTTGATCTCCTCTTCCGGCGCAGTGCTGGCACATATATCAATAAAATCCGCTCCCGCTTCGGCCTGCTTGATGGCCCGGTCAGCGATAAAAGCGGCATCCCGTTTTTCGATGGCTGCCTTCACCACCGGAATGCTCCCGTTAATTTTTTCTCCGATAATAATCACTGCATTTCTCCTTTTTGTCTGTTTTCTCCATTATATCAGCAGATTCATGTAAAAATCAAAGGTTTCCTTGCTGAACCGTTCAAAATTGGCCCGGGCAAAATCCGGGGTCAGCGGATATTTTTGTTTAAAGCTGTCCCAATCAAACAGGTATCGTGACTGCGGCTTTGGTACCTGGTTTTCATCAAAAACAAAACCTTCACTGTTAAGCGGTGTACCAAAAGTATCCCCGGGGTTTTTATAGGTTGCGTAATCCCGGATAAATTCGGTCAGCGCCGCCAGGGTGTCGAGGTTTACTTCCTTTAAGGTCAGTGGGTTTTTATCAAAACCAAAAATATAACCGCCGCCAGGCAGCATGATATCCAGAAACGCCTTGGCCCGGTCAACAATCTGGGCCGGGGTATCGGTCTTTAATGCGGCGCTGGGGAATAAGCCAGTCAGCAGGAATTTTTTACCCAGCTTATCTTTAATGGTCTGGGGGTCTCCATATTCAAAAGCCAGCTGGCAACCCGCCGGAATTTCTGACTCTAGAATATCCAGATAACGGCTCCAGTCGTGTTCGCAGAACATATTGGGACGGGCCCCCACCGCCGCAAACTGCTTAAGCATCGTTTGATAGGACGGCAGGTAGATTTCCACAAAATCCTTTTCCCGCATAAAGGTCGGCATATGCAGCGGTATAAAGACCGAGCCCTGGGGATTAATATTCCCCGGCAATCCCCAATGAAAGAGCAATGGCATCACGGCGTCAGCCGCTTCCTGAAGCTGGCTTTTATGTCGGCGGACATCCATGCTGATGCCGGAAAAACTGCGCAGCTGATCAGCAATAAAATCCAGTGGGGCTTCGGTAAAATTAAAGGAGCCAAGCGGACTGCCGGGATAATAGCCATGAGTCTGGATCAGTTCAAAAAATGTCGGCAGAAAGGCCATTTCGTCATTTGTAAGCGCCTGCTTGCCCATCTGAATGGCAGTTGCCATGATCAGGGGATTCTTGGGATCGAGGTTTTTATGCTGTCGGGGAATCACCGTCTCAACCAGAAAATCAAAGGGGTTGTCAATCAACTGGGGGTATTCATCAGCCAGCATCCCGACCACCTCCGGATGTTGGACAAAACCGCCATTACCCATCACAAAGGACTGGGAACCATAGAGCTGATACATCGACGGCGTCCGGGACAGCAAAAAATTAGCCGGAGCCACCGGACAGGAATCCGAATAGATTTTTTTGCACAGGTCGCGGGCCGGATCGGCCAAAAGCGCATAGTTAAACTGAAAATCAAACAGATTCTGACCCCCATATTCGGCCACCAGATGCTGGGGCAGGGTGATCCCAATCGGCATCCGCTCGGGAATGGTATTGGCATAGAAATCACGGTACAGTTGACTGCGTTTTTGTTGCAAGGCTAAAACATCACTCATTTTGTTCCTCCATGTAAATTTATTTTAAAATGACCAGACGCATCATCAAACGGCCACATCGGATGCAGTTAACGAATCACTTTCTTTTATTTTTAAGCAAAAGTAATTTTGCCTGATTGACCGTTAAAGGTTTACAGCTCTAGCGACATCATAGCAAAATCTAAACAGCCCTTCTGTCTCGCAAAAGACATAAGGGCGGTTTTTTTGTAAACTTTTATATTTTTAAGATTATCTAAATGGTTTGTGAGCAAAATTGTCGCAATTTTTCCATGTTTATAATAAAAATCTGGTTTCGCCGGGTATCAATGATCTGCTCCTCCCGGAGAATCTTTAAATACTTGGCCACATTGGCCCGATTCAGTCCCACGAATTCGGCAATCGCCTGCTGGGAAAAGGGAATTCGCTGATCATGATCATTGGTGTTTTTTAAATAGATATAAAAAAAATTGCAGATCTTCTCCATGCCGGTGGAAAATAACTGGTTGGCCAGTTCCTGACCATTGAGCGAGACCAGTTTGATATAAGCCCGATACATCGCCATATTCAGATCCGGATTGGAATTAACATACCGCTCAAAGCCGATCCGATTAAAGACAAACACTTCCAGATCGGTGACTGCCGTAAAGGCAAAAGACCGCATCATCTCAATCTCGCCCGGAAAATACAGCGGCGCCAGATAACCCTTACCATAAAACGATGACGTCTTGACGTTCCCGGATTCATGAATAAAGGAGCCCGACATGGTTCCGGAGGTAATGTAGTACATCTCATCGAGGGGCTCGCCAAAGCCGTTAACCGGCTCGTTTTTAAGGTAGCGTCGAACCGTTTTTTTAATCCCGGCGAAATAATCTTCAAACGCCGAAAAATCATCGGCAAAATAATATTGCAGCTCCATTGTGCCTGCCTTTCATCTACAAATCATTGGTGTCAGCTTTAGCTGCAGTTTTATTTAAATACATTTTTTCATCGGCTTTTTCCAGCATCTGTGGGAGTGAGTCACCGCCATATTCATAACCAACGGCGTATTGGATTTTCAGTTGGTCTGACTTATGATTATACCGGATCGTCGCCAGCTCGATCTCCTTTAACAGCTGCTCGATTTGTTCCTCAGTATGCTTTTTGACAATCATAATAAATTCATCCCCACCATAACGGCCAACAAACACGTTTTCATTGGTCAAATGATTTAAGATATCCGCAAAATCCTTGATCAGAACATCTCCGGCACTATGACCGTAACTGTCATTGATACACTTCAGGTTATTAAGGTCAAACATCACCATACAATAAGGGCCTTCTTTTCGATCCATGGGGATCCAGATTTGCTCTTCACAGCTCCGTCGCCCGGGCAATCCGGTTGGTTTATCATAATAAGCCGCGGTCGCCAGCTCTTTATTTTTTCTGAGCAGCTGGATTTCTGTTATCGTCTGCTGCAGCGCAATCACAACTAACAGCCCCAATAGCATAACCATCACCAATTCCAGGCTGGTGAGAACTTTTGTTTTTTGTTCCAGATAAAATTCTGCCGTTCCGACCACGTCGTTGGCCATATTAAAATAGGTTTCACTCATCTGAACGACTTTCTCCTTGTTGCCCGGATCGCTCCGATAGATCATAATTTCTGTCTGCAACTCATCCCAATAATCATTCAGCTCCGAGAGCTTTTCAAGATAGGGAATGTCGTCCAGTTTATCCAGATCGTACTGTCCTTGCCCGGTCTGGAGCTCATTGAGAATTCCGTCCAGATATAGCATCAGATCATCCTTGGGGATGCCGTTGGTTTCCAGCTTAACCAGTCGCTGGGTGCCGCCACGGATAATCCCGGTATAGTTGATCACCCGTCCGGTTCCCTGGATAATGTCCACCAGCTGGAAAATATTAAACAGCACAATCCCCAATATGACAACACTAACTAATTGTACAATTTTATATAGCAATTTTCGATTCGTATTCATCTGCTTACCATCCTCATTCTTCAGACTTTTATCGTATCTGTTTCTGGTTTATCTGTCAACTTTAATCTCAGTTCATCACAACCTTGAAGATAAACGGCTACTCACCCCCGCCGCGTCACAATCCGGACAATCCGCGGCCGGTTATAGCGTTGGGCAATGATACAGGGCATGTTGATGGCCAGGGCATAGATCAGCATATAAAGAATCACGATCGGTGGCGTAAAAAAGCCGAACACCCAGAAGGGCAGAATCGCCAGCCAGTGGATCATTTCGGCCCGGCAGGATTCCAGCAGGTATTTGTCGAGATTATCTTTTGAAAAACTGACCAGCTTTTTCTTTTCAAAGCCGCCTTTCACCAGCGAGCCGCCATCCGGCAGGTATTTTTTCCAGCGCCGCACCCGCAACCACTTTTCATAGAGCTCGCCGTCGTTTTCCCAGCGATGGGCCCGGTAGAACCAGGCGGCGTAGTCAAAAAAACGATCCGGCAGGCGGGTGCAGAGCAGGGCCGCGCTTACCTGAAGGATCGGCCAGACGATAAAACACAGCATAATGGTCAGTCCATGGGGCAGAAATATAATTTGCATGCGCTGCTCCTCTCTATTTATCCAAACGAATTTCCCGGTCTTTCCAGATCACCGGGCGACCCAAGACTCTTTTAACCAGCGACCGTAAAAAGATCGCCAGATAAAACAGCAGTAACAGTGGATAACAGACGATGTCCATCACTGAAAAACTGCCGATATGCCGGGCGATGCGGATCAGCTCCAGCACCCAGATGCCATAGCACGCGGCCATTATCCCGGCCCCGAGCTACTGCTGCCCAACCAGATTAAGAACCAGATAAAGCGGCGCCGAGGCCACCGCGGTGATCCAGAAAAAGACCAGTACTAGAATCAGCAGCGGTGTTTTCGCCACCCCGGCGGCCTGATTTTTGGTCCAGCCCTGAACCAGCTGCCGCAACCCGCCGCGGTACATCCGATAGGAAACGTCGTGATCCCCCATAAACAATGCAAAGGGAATGTCTTTTTCGCGGAGTTTTTGACCCAGGGCCATATCATCGACGATGCTGTCTCTAATCGCGGCATGACCGCCGACCGCCTGGTAATCAGCCTGACTGATCAAGATCACCGGACCATAGAGGCCAATCTGATAAGGATTGGCTGACTTGTTTTTACCACGCCTCGCTGGCAAGCCCAGACCATTGGCCCCCATCTGGATGCAATTAAAGAATAGCGACAAGGCCTCGGTTCTGTTCTCAATCTGATGATAGGGCATCACTGAGATCACCCGACCGGTTTTTTGATGAGCCTTTAACAATTTGTCAATTCCGGTCGGACTCAGCCGTACATCGGCGTCCAGAAATAACAGCAGCGTCCCGGTGGCCGCTTCCCCGCCCTGCTGGCAGGCCCAGGACTTGCCCAGCCAGCCGGCTGGTCGCGGAGCTGAGGTAATCAGCCGGGCCCCAGCAGCGGTGGCGATGCGGGCGGTTTGATCGGTAGAACCGTCATCGATACAGATAATTTCGTGAATCTCGAGTGTTTGATTTCTTAAATCGCCCAACAATAAGGCCAGGTTCTGTTCTTCGTTCCGGGCTGGGATGATAATCGACAGCCGGGGTATTTGGTTGCCCCGGTCTTGGGGATCACCTCGCTCCAGTCCGGGGAAACGATAAAAAAGCAGCCAACTGGCCGCCAGTCCCAGCCAAATCATGACTCCGACCACAATCATCGTCGGACTCCCGAATCGTCACCGGTCAGTCCCGCTCGACCCTGTTTTTCGAGCCGCTTGATCACCCCATCCGCCGCCAGCTTGCCGGTCAGGATCGAGACCGGCAGGCCTGAGGGACTGAAGGTCCATTGGCCGGCCTGATAAATATGGGGTAGCGGGGTCGCAATGGTTTTGGCAATTTTGCGAAACTGGTTGACCGCCGGCAATTTTCCGGCACTCGCCTCATCGCGAAAGGCCCAACCGGTAATGGCTCCGCCCAGATTCCCGGTGAGCCGCTCAATCGTCAAGGGGGTCGAACTGAAGCGCAGTTCAACCTGTCCGGTCACGCCGGGAAAAACGCTGTTTTCCAGCACTGTCAGGATCTGCTCTTCGCATCGGGCTTTAAAGGCCGGATACCAGCCCGCCTCAGCAATAGCTTTAACCAACCGGTAATCCATTAGGGTGCTGACAATCACCCCGGTTTTCCCGGCCGGGGCCAGGGCTGGATCCCGGAGCACCGGGCAGGAAATCTCGTAGGTAGTCAGGGCCAGATATTCCCGGATCCAGTCTTCCAAGCCGGTCTGTTTTTTCGTCGCCGTCAGCCCCGGATCCGCCAGCAGAGCCTGCCAGGGTTCTGACTGGATCGCCGAAAGCCCGGCTTTACTGGGGGTATAAAAGCAATGGGGCCCGCAACGCTGGGCAAAATAAGATGGCGCCAGATCAACCCCCAGGTAGAGGGTCAAAATCGAATCGCCGCCGCGGTTTTCATTGATCTTTTGTTGCTGTTCCCGGACCTGCTGACTGAGTTCCCCCGATTTCCCTAAATCAACGGCGTTATAAAGAGCCTTCATATCGCCGCACCAGATCAGTTCCCGATAACCGAAGCGGCGGCCATCCCGGGTGGTCACCTGTCGGGCGTGGAGATCGATCTGGCTGATCTCAGTGCTCAAAGCCAGCTCGCCCTGATGGGCGGCAATAAAGTCACTCAGCGCGGTGACCAGCCGCCCGGTGCCACCGATGGGGTAGCTGTAATCGCTGTATAAACCAAAATAACTGAGGGCAAAAAAAGTCGGCATCTTTTCAAAAAAATGCTGGATAATGACATCGATCAGCGCCTGGTTTTTGGTAAAGCGCCGCAAATAATTCTCAATCGGTTCACTGAGTTTCTGGGCTTTGCGGATATTCACCTGGTATTTAAGCAACCACGGCAGCAGCGTTTTAAACAGATAGTCCTTGTCCCTGGTCAGATCCATAAACAGTGGGTTTTCAATGCCGTAAAGGACCTCCATATAACCGGTTACTTTACGGATTTCGCTGATAATGGCAGCAATTTCGGCTTGATTGTCGGGAAATTTCACACTCAGCATGGCAGCATAAGCAGCCAGACTATCCACCCCGGTTAAGGTCATCTGGACATCTTCAATGCCGATCACCACCGGATTATTAACAAACTCCAGATCAATTCCCAGCTGCGCTAGCATCGGAAAAACAATGCCGGAGTTTTCAAAGGCCCGGATCCCGGCATCAAAGGTAAAGCCCTGGCGGCTGAAGCTCCCCACCAGGCCTCCGGCCTTTTCGCTTTTTTCACAGAGCAGGGTCGTAAAACCGGCTTTGGCGGTATAGGCAGCACTGGTCAAACCGGCAATCCCGGCACCGACGACAATCACATCATAATCATTTCCGGCAGCCACTGTTCCGTTTTCATCGTCTTTTTTTAAATTTTTCATCGCAACCACCTCCATCTACCCCAACAACCCATCGATCACTGCCTGGATCGCCACCGGCTTACCATTTCTGCTGTTCTGAATGCAGCGGCTTTGACAGAGGGCCAGATCCAACGGTTCTGTTTCGAACCTGATCTGGTGTTCATCGCAATAGGCTTCCAGCCGTTTCCTGGCGCCGACCAGATTCCCCACTGCAACCCGACGCATGATGCCGCGAATATCCAGATTGGTCCCTTGAGCTTGCATCCCGATGGAACAATAAGGATGCTCACAATATTCACAGCGGGAGGCCTTCTGCATCAGAGTCCGGATTGCGGGCGGCACATCGGCATAGAGTTTTTCGGCGGTCACTGGTTTGTCAAGGATCCGTACCATCTTCTTTCGCTCTGGCTGATAGACATAGGGCTGCAGGCCCCGTTTTTTAAGCACAGCATTGGCCGCCGCAATCCCCGATGTGGTTACGGTTGGGGTACCGGTACCCATCACCGTCGATTCGCCGCAACAGAACAGATTGCCCCATTCGGTCCGGGTATGAAGCCGCTTAAACATGTGCTGCCCCAGCATCTGTTTGGGGCCCGCCACGGCGCCACCATTTTTATTGGTATAATACTCAATCGTCCGCGGCGTGGCCAGTTCGACGTAACGGATCGCTTCGCCAAAGCCGGGAAAGCGGTTTTCCAGCACTGCGATCAGCCGCGCTTGTTCCTGCTCTTTTCTGGTCAGATAATCCGCTTCCTCACCCGCTTGCCAGTTTTCAAAGCTGGGGCCGATAGCCAGCACCACATGGCTACTGGCATCACAAAGAGTATGATCATCAAGACTGGAAATATAGACTGTAACCTCACTTTCATCAAGCCGATCCGGGTTGCCCACCAGCATTTCCACCGGCTCGGTGTCCGGCGGGATCACCGCTTTATTGACTTGGGCATAAAGCACCACACTGGGATAGGTGGGCACCTGTCGGGCCGCCCAGCGGGCCCGTTCCAGGCTCAGGTATTGCCGATCGATGAGCTTACCGTATAAATTCCAGACCGTCCCCGAATAGATCAGATCCCGGCCAAATAATTTGTCACCACTGCTCAGCTCCACTCCCACCGGCCGGTTATGCTCAAAAACAATCCCCGTGACTGTTTGTTCCAGCACCATCGTACCGCCATTTTCTTCGATGACTTTCTCCAGCTTACCCGGCAAAAAAATGGTCGAACCGGCGGGATAATAGCTGCCGCCCACATGGTTGTCGACAAACATCACCGCCGCCAGCACCGCCGGGGCTTCTTCCAGAGTGGCATAACAATAGGTGGAGGTAATCTTATCAAAAAACTTAAAAATCTCCGGATCACTAAAATAAGCGGCCAGCAGACTGCGGGCGCTTTTATTCAGATAGCCCAGAAACCGGGCATAGGACAGTGGGTGTTTGATCAGACTCTTGAGGGCGCCCCGAGCTTCGGTTTCATCCGGGGTCGTATAATTGGGATTGGCTACCATCACATCGCCATACATCTTCTCCAGATCCCGGTAAAAACGCCGGATATTGGCCTGTTCCGTGGGGAACACCGTGCCCAGCTGCGCGGCAAAATCATCGATATCAGCCCCAAAGCGAATCACATGACCCTTAAAATGCATGCAGTAAAGCAGCTCGTGTTTGACCACCTCAATCGGTTCCTCGAGACAATCAAAAACAAAGCGATGGGCGTTAAAGCCCTTGTCGCCAAAACCAAACAGCATCGCCGCGCCAATATCAAAGGTCACCCCATTGCGTTTAAACACCCCGCAGGAACCGCCGGGATTATAGCTTTTTTCAACTACCGCCACCTTTAATCCACTTTTCGAAAGCAAACTCCCGGCCGTCAGACCGGATAAGCCGCCGCCAATAATAATCGCATCATATTCCATAACTCTTCCCTCTTTGCGCTCATTTTTTTGTTATTGTTATCTATTCATACCCCGAATCATTACAATTACGCCCGGTGCAGCGCGCAATTTTTTAGAGATTTTGATCGGCCCTTGTTTATTTTGGCTGTCAACAGGTATAATAAAACCACCAGAACGCAAGCAGCCTATCTTTTGTTTAGCCGTTTAATAATCACCCGATCCCCAATTTATCACCGGAGGTAGAAATGATTTTATATGGACTCAATCCCCATCAAATGATCCCCACGGCTCAGGCCCTGCGGCAAAAAGGAAAAGCCGCCCGGACCGTTGTCAGTTTTGTTAACCAGAGTACCTTTGTTTCGGTTAACCGGGATGTCAATGCGATGATCGACGAGCAGAACCGCACCCGCCTGCCCGAACTCATCGCGCTGCGGCGGGAACGGATGGCGGCGTCCCCGTTCACCTTTTACCGTGGTACCGCGCTGATCATGGCCCATGACCTGGCTCAGCAGGCGATCACCGGGGCGCCGCTGATTATCTGCGGCGATGCCCATATCAACAACTTCGGACTGTACGCCTCCCCCGAACGGCGGCTGGTTTTTGACCTCAACGATTTTGACGAAGCCGCCCCCGGCCCCTGGGAATGGGATCTGAAACGGCTCATCACCAGCATTATCCTCTGTGGCGAAGACCTGGGACTGAGTGATAATCAAGTCAAGGAAGCCGCCATCAAAGCCGCCCTGCACTACCGCTATGAGCTCCGCAAACTAATGGAAAGCAGCTCGCTAGAACGCTTTTACAGCAGCATCGGTGAAGATGACATTCTCGATTCGGCGTCCAAAAAAAATAAAGAGATTTACAAGAAGGTCATCAAAAAAGCCAAAAACCGTAACTCGCAACAGGTTATTTCAAAAATGACCCAAAACGACGCCTATGGCCGCCGCGTTTTCATCGAAAATCCCCCAGTCCTCACCCATCTCGATGCCACCCTGGCTGGCGATGTCGAGGCTGCCTTTGTAGCCTATAAACAAACCGTCCGCCCGGATATCGCCCTGCTGCTGTCGCAGCATCTCTTAACTGACGTGGCCCGACGGGTTGTCGGCGTCGGCAGTGTCGGCACCCGCTGTTATTTACTGGTATTAACCTGTGAAAACGCCAGCCACCTGGTGCTCCAGATCAAAGAAGCTTCCCCATCGGTGGTGTCCCGCTATAATCCCATTGTCGGCTCACCGCTGGGAAAACTAAACCCGGAACAGAACAACGGCCTGCGGGTGACCACCTGTCAGCAGATTCTGCAGGCCTACTCGGATCCTTTTCTGGGGCACTTTCAGGCCAACGGTCGGGATTTCTACGTCCGTCAATTCCGGGATATGAAGGGCTCCTTTGAAATGAATGAACTGACCAGTCAGGGTTTCCTGGATTACGTCGAAGGCTGCGGTCTGCTGCTGGCTCGGGCCCACGCTCAAAGCCCCAACGCCAACTACGTCGCCGGCTACATGGGCAAGTCCGAGGCCTTCGAAAAAGCCATCGTCAAGTGGTGCTACGACTATTCCCGTCAGGTTTACCAGGATTACGAAAATTTTATCCGGTAGCCCCAGAATCCTAGCACTTATTAAAAACCCGTATCTTGTGGATTGATCTGAGTATCTAGCTTACCGTTAAACAAATCAGGAAACGACCTTATGAACGGTCTTTTCACTTTAGCTGTTCTGATTTTTTCTTTAATGCATTCAAGTTAAGCTAATATGATTGGACACCCTTGCGGAAATAAGATAAACTACAGACATAAATTAGTATAGCTGGTTCAACTTGAAGTTTCACCCACCCCGCCCGCCTGTATTTTTAAAATTTAAGATATCCTCTGTCTTGACGATATCAGGAAAAGATGAAGCAAGGAGAAATTGCTATGTATAATTATGGTATTGTAGACTATGAACGGTATAACCAAGTCGAAAAGAACCTGAAAAATGTATTGAATTTAGCCAGCGACGATAATTCAAAATCCGTTGAGGAAGATATCTATTATCATACCGCCAAAAACATTGGCAGCCGACTCAATGTTACAGATTATAACAGTTTGTCGGCAAAAATAATGGAATTGGGGATCGGCGAAATCGTCATCACCGATATGACGGACGAAAAGATTATCTTACGGTTATTTGACTGCTTTACCTGCTCTAATATGAAACATCTTGGCAAACCGATCTGCTTTTTTGAAGCGGGTATCTTGGCGGGTGCGGTCTCGAATATTCGCAAACAGAACATGGATGCCAACGAAGTTAAATGCAATGCCCTGGGTGATGATTTTTGCGAATTCGAAGTTACGAGAGGAATTCCTGACAAAATCGATGACACCGCTGAAAAAAACGATGATCATGATAATATAAATCTGCTTTTTTTAACCATTAACTCCTTAACTTTAGCTAAAAGCAACAATCTGATTCAATCCCAAAGTCAGCGCTCGGAAGAAACAAACCATAAACTGAACGAAGCCCTGAAGACTGCTCTGGAATTGAACAATTTCAATCAACATATTCTCGATAGTATTCCTAATTATGTTGCCGTGATTGACAGTAAAGGTTCAGTGATCCGAATTAATGAAAAGTATCGCCAAACCCTCGCTTCTGCATTTATCGGTGAGTCCAGCATCACTGATTTAAACTGGGAATCAAAATATACCGAAGTTCTGGAAACCGGGAAACCGGCTATCTGGCAGCAACTGATTTTCGGTGCTGAACACGTTATCTTTGAAAGCCCGATTATCGAATCGAACACTGTTTTAAGACAGGTTATCCCGTTAGAATCTGACTTCGTTAAACAGCTGCTGGATAAGATAACTGACGCGGAATCTGAAGTGATACCCCGTAAAAAGCGAACCATTAAACAGGAAAGTCAATGTGATAAAAAAATAATTATTGACAGTCCTGAGATGAAAGAGCTCGTCCATTATATCAAAAAGATATCTAGAACAGATGCTTCCATCTTAATCCGCGGTGAAAGTGGCACCGGAAAGACCCTCTTTGCCAAACAGATTCACCAGGAAAGTCGCCGCAGTCAACACCCCTTTGTTTATATTGACTGTACCACCATTCCCAAGAATTTTTTTGAAACCGAGCTGTTTGGATATGAACCAGGATGCTTTACTGGTGCGAATAAGAGTGGAAAAATCGGCAAACTGGAAATGGCCCAGGGTGGCACCATTTTCCTGGATGAAATTGGGGAAATCCCCATCGAGATCCAATCAAAATTGCTGCGCTTCCTCCAGGAAAAACAATTTGAAAAAATGGGTTCGGTGGTTACCAAAAGTGTCGATGTCCGAATAATTGCTGCAACCAATCAGCCGCTTGAAGCGATGATCCGGGAAGGCTTATTCAGAAAAGATCTGTACTACCGGTTAAATGTTATTAATGTGCTGATGCCATCGCTAAAAGAAAGACGTTCCGAAATACCTGGCCACATCCGTAAAGTGCTCCTTGAAATCAGTGCCGAAACCGGATCGGAACCAAAAACCATTGATTCTGCCGGGATAAAACACTTAATCCAATATGATTGGCCTGGCAATATCCGCGAGCTGGAAAACCTGATCAGGCGACTTTTCTTCCTGGCCGATGAGAATGTCATCGGTGAGGATATTATTTTAAAAGAACTCACTGCTGCCGATAATCTCAATCACTATGAACGAGCCCCACTGACAAGGAAAACCAATGTCAATGAAAAAGACCTGATCCTCAAGGTGATCAAAGACTGCAATAACAATAAATCCGATGCCGCCCTCAGACTGGGTTTTACCCGGCAGACCCTCTATAATAAGATTAAAAAATATCAGCTGCTATAATCAACAGCAATTGGCAGTGTCAAAAGTGTAAACCTTTACTTGACACCTTTGTATATTTGACACTTTTCAAACCTAATAATTTATTAAAAAAACACATTAACCCACCTAGTTTAACCATAGGTGGGTTGGTGTGTTTTTTTGGCACGATATTTGCGTTGACTATGGAATGACCACATTTTTTAATTGAAATTTGAAAGGCGGTGAAAATATGTGCATACCAAAAGAATTGAAATTCCTGGCGGTGGATGCATCCCAATGTATGGGGTGTCGAAACTGTGAATTAGCTTGTTCTTCCAGAAAAGCTGCACAGTATCAAGCTGAAGGAATTCTGGGAAATATCAGGATTGTTCCCAACATTTTCGTCGGCCAGAATGGCCTTACCAAAACACCCGCATACTGCCGACATTGCAGTGCGGCATTTTGCAAAGATCTTTGTCCTGCTCATGCCATTTCCCAAGAAAACGGTGTCATCATCCTGGACAAGGATAAGTGCCTGGGATGTGGGATCTGCGAACAGGTCTGCCCTTATGGTGTAATCACCCTGGGTAGTTTTAAAATCGGTGATAAAACAAAAACAATTGCCCACAAATGCGATCTATGCTTCGATCAGCAGTCAGTTGGCAAAGAACCGGCCTGTTATGCGGCTTGTCCAACCAAAGCTTTAGCGCTTGTTTAAAGAGTTGTTTCTACCAAGATTGTGTTGAAGATTGAAATGAAGGAGAAAAATTATGAATGATTGTTATAACTGTTCCGACCAGAGTCTGATTGAAAAAGCTGAAAGCGAAGAAATAGATTTAGTATGGCAACGATACGAAAAGATGAAACCCCTGTGTGGCTTTGGTGAACAAGGCATCTGCTGCCGGATTTGCATGAAAGGTCCCTGCCGGATCAACCCCTTTGGTAGAAAACGCAGTGTCGGTATCTGCGGCGCCTCAGCGGATACTATCGTTGCCAGAAACCTGGTCAGAATGATTGCTTCCGGTACATCAGCCCACTCGCTTCATGGCAAAGAAGTGGCCAAAACCCTGATGCATGTCGCCAGGGGCGAGACCGCTATCTATTCGGTCAAAGATGCGATCAAGCTGCGCAATATTGCTCATAAGTTAAACATCGAAACCGATGGCAATGATTTGATCCCCCTGGCTGGCGTTGTGGCGGCCAACAGCCTGATGGATTACAGTCGCATGGATGATGAAGAAATCTGTAACTGGCTTAAATACACGATTCCCGATGCCAGACTGGAAAAATTAAAAAAACTTGGCATCACCACCAGTAATATTGATGGCTCCATCAGTGATATCATGGCCCGAACTCATGTGGGAACCGATGCTGATGCGGTAAATATCTTGCTTGCCGGTCTCCGCTGTGCATTGGCCGATTATTCGGGGATGCAGGTTGCGACCAATCTTTCTGACGTTCTGTTCGGAACCCCGCAACCGGTGGTTAGCCAGGCCAGTCTGGGGGTCCTCCGAAAAGATGCTGTCAATATCGCCATCCATGGTCACAATCCCCTGTTGAGTGAAATCATCGTCGACGTTGCCTATAAAATGCAGGCGGAAGCTGTCGCAGCCGGCGCCACCTATGGCATCAATATTGTCGGCGTTTGCTGTACCGGCAATGAAGTTCTGCTCAGACACGGAATCCCCCTTGCCACAAATTATCTGTCCCAGGAACTGGCAATAATAACCGGTGCTTTAGATGCCATGATTGTTGATGTCCAATGTATAATGCCATCACTCGCCAAGGTATCTGCTTGCTATCATACCGAGCTCATTACAACCATGCCCGATGCTAAAATTGCCGGTGTAACCCATATTGAATTGGGCAGTGGCGACAGTTTGAAAAAGGCTGAATTGATTATCCGAAAAGCAATCGATGCCTATAAGAACAGAGATGATGATCGGCTTTCCATCCCGGCGGAAAAAAATAAGGTCATCGCCGGTTTCAGTGCCGAAGCCATTATTGATCTGCTGGGTTCAATCAACAGTGAAGATCCGCTAAGCCCGCTGATCGAAAATATTGTCAATGGCAAGATCAGAGGCATTGTCCTTTTTGCCGGATGCAACAATGTTAAAGTCAAACAGGATCACAATTTCGTTGCCATAGCCAAAAAACTGATGGCGCAAAATATCTTAATATTGGCGACCGGTTGCGGTGCTGGGGCTTTTGCAAAAAACTCACTGATGAATTCCGAAGCAACTGAAAATTATGCCGGCAACACCTTAAAAGAAGTTCTGACATTTCTGGGTTTTGAAGCAGGTTTAAATGCCCCATTACCGCCAGTTTTACATATGGGATCCTGCGTTGATAATGTCAGAAGCATTGATCTGGCCGTGGCTATTGCCAACCGTTTAGGCGTCGACTTAAATCAATTGCCGTTGGTTGCCTCAGCTCCGGAGCTCATGAGTGAGAAAGCAATAGCTATCGGCTCCTGGGTGGTCACCCTGGGTATTCCTCTTCACGTTGGTCTGACGCCCCCTGTTACTGGAAGCAGTCTGGTAACCAATGTGTTAACCTCGGAATTAAAAAATATTGTTGACGGTTACTTCATGGTTGAAGAAAATCCCCTGGAAGCCGCTGACAAAATCATTAACATCATTGAAGAAAAAAGACTGGCTCTGAATCTGTGCTCCAGTTTGGATTCCTTGAGCAAAGCCGAGGTTTTATAATGAATATTTCTATTGATGAATACGATAAAATTAATAAATGTCTCAAATGCGGACGTAAAATCAAGCCACTAAAACTGGACTATATCAAGAAAAGAATTCCGGAAATTTCTGAAGAAGAATTACAGTCTCTTAAAATCTGCAGCAGCTGTAAAAGAAAACAGCAATAATACCAATAAAAAAACTGCCATACAAATCATAATAAAGTAAAAAATGCCGTGGCCTGTCAGTTTATGATCAGGCTACGGTATTTCTCAATCCTATTCGGTTTTACCGTTAATTACTCAAACTTCGCACATTAAAAACACTTTAAAACGTTGATACAAAAGACTTTT
>NZ_JAIPPU010000010.1 GCF_026646375.1 Acetobacterium wieringae | reverse complement strand
TTATGCTTTTGCAAACATAAAACTCTTCTGATTTCTTAACTTAATGACATTGCCTTTTGACAGGTGGCTTTTGTATTGAACCAGTTCCCGGACCGGGCACAAAGATTTGATGGTCGAATTGCTATTTGTGCGGTATAATCTTACCCAAAGAGTAAAACACTTAAAAAGGAAGGTTATCCGTGAAAAAACTAAATGATTATTTATATTCCGGTGACACCGTGCTTAAGATCCTGCAGCGCTATTCCCGGGATTTGAAACAGTCAGCGAAAGAAACCCACAACCAGATCGATCTGGTGCACTGTAATTTTCTGCTGCAGATTGCCGAACTGCTGGAACACAACGATTTTCTGGCGTCACAAGCCCAGCGGATTCGGGAATTTTATAAACTGATGGCGATGGATTATCCTTTTCTGGCCTTTACCTTTAAAGGGCGGATAAAATCGCTGATCCGGGCGGAATCAAAATTCAATGGCTATATTGTCGAATATATTTATAACTATTACATGAAAAACGGCGCTTATCCCGCCCTTCCGGAACTGAAAAACTACTTGAGCTGTTTTCGGGATCTGATTGCCTATCGGATCGTGATTTCGCTGCCAAAATGTCATTTAAAAGCGGGGCAGACCGCCGCTGTGGAAGAAATAAACTATCTCTATGAGGTCGCCAATAAACTGCCTGAATTTCTCGAGGAGCGGGGATTTACCGCCGAAGTCGCGACAGTGACCGAGCAGCAATCGCCTTTGCTAAAAGAGCATGTCAGCCCCTATTATCGGGATTATATTACCAATTCTGAACCGAATGGCTATCAGTCACTGCATATCACCTTTTATGATAATATTGCCCGCTGTTACATTGAGGTCCAGCTTCGCACTAAAGCAATGGACGATTTTGCCGAGATTGGTCCGGCCAATCATTTAGGCTACGAAAAACGGCAGGAAAGAGAAAGGGCCCGACGGGATGCCATTCCCGAGGGGGAAAATATTTATTTTGATGACGCCTACGAACGGGGGATTGCGCTGCAGCAGCTTGAGCTGGCAGCATTGGATGTCAATATGTTTGCTGCCATGGACAATTCACTGATCAACGACGGCTGCGGCCTCTATCGCGGCCGACAGATTTTGCCCTATGAGCATCTGTCCCGCTTTCAGAATGACCTGATTGACTAATCAAAGCCCTACCGGTCGGGACCGGGTAGGGCCTTTTGGCCAGTCTTTTCGACAGTCGTATTTTGATCGCTCAAAGGCGAAACAAAAAAAGCCGGCGGCAAAAGAGCTTGTTTCTTAACCTTATTTCGGGGTAAATAAAAACAGTGATACACACATCGGGGTGTGATTCACCGTGCCGGTTAGAACATTATGAGCGATTATTAAAGGACCTGGAGGGCGAAAATGCCGAAGAATAATCCACGACGCTGGCTGATCGCGTCGATCTTCATGACGCTGATTGGCGGGTTTATGGTTTTTATAGGAATACTTTTAAATGATTTTAATTATTTCTGGATGATCCTGGTGGGTCTGCTGCTGGGAATCACCTTTTTGGTCATGAGTGGGGTTTTTTACAAACAGGCCCGGCTGCTAGACAACCTTTTAAAGGATGTCGATCAATTGGCTCACTGGACCTTTTTCCCCGCTGAACAGCAGGAAAAGGCGGAAGCCGAATTTAAAGCGCGAAAAGCCTTTAATCGGGTTTTAATTGGGATCATGACGTTTTTCTTTGTGGTGATTGTCGCTGTTTTTCTGATCTTTGGCTTTGACGATGCCGAGGAGGCGCTTTTTTTTGCTCTCCTGATGGGAGCGATTCTACTGTCATTATATGGGGTGGCCTTCGCTGTTCCGATTCTTTCCTACCGCCGGATGAAGGCTGCACTACCAGCGGTTTATGTCAGTCCCTATAGTGCCTGGATAATGGGGGAATACACCCAGTGGGTGGCGCCGATGACCCGGTTAACGGGGGTCAATTTTGGACATTATCCGGATGGATCGGTGGTGATTGCGGTGCATTTTGACATCATCCAACAAACCGGACCGCAGGCGCAGATCTGCCGGATTCCGGTACCCCGCGGGAAAGAAGCGGAAGGGCAGGCGGTGGCCCGTCAAATTGCGGCGATCAACAAGGTCAGCTTCACCCCCAGTGAATGCGTCGCCAGTGATCACTAAAATTGCCGCGGGAATGGGTTATCCATTTATTATTGGGGCGGAAGATAAACTTGGATGTATTATCGAAGCAGGGGCTCCGATTTGAAGTATGGTTGATCGGATTATCTTCAAAAAGCACTAAAACCGATTCCACATTATCTGCAGAACCGGTTTTAGCTTTTAAATACTACTGTCATCGTCGTCCTCCTTTTGATTATTATCAAAAATCTTCCAATTATCTCGCTGTTTATAAACGTTCTTTCTGTTTTGAAGACTCTTACTTGCTGGTGAATATCCTGATTATTATGCTTTATCGGATTAAAACGTCTAACATTTCAGATTAAATATCGGTTTCTTATCAGCCGATTTTTTCTGGTGTTGCTGGTTTATTTAATCGATCTGCTTATTCTGTTTTATCTCCTTTAAAGAGTTTCATCTTGAATTTCCCTGTTTTCGGAACAGCCTGTTCTTTCGTTCAGACCATCTCTTCGGCTTTTAATCATCTTTATAAATGTGGTGATCCCAATCAGTTATCTCATTACGACGACTGTATCCAGTCAGCTGTACCGACACTCATTTTGAATACCTGTTTTTTATTTCAGCTCTGATCGTTCAGAACTGTCGATGATTAGCAAATCCATTTCATTGAATCAATGGGTTCCATTTCTTCTCCGTGAATTTACTGGCAACATAAGAATTGGTTTATTTTCTATGATCAGAATCGCAGGAAATAATTTAGTCAATCCTTGATTCAATTATAGTATAGCATAGTCACGGGGAATGTCCATAGACACAGTGTAAACGTTTGTATACAGGTTGTAATAGTTCTTGATCAGAAGTTGGATCGATCAGTTAAAGCGGGACAAAATCCCTTTAGAATGCCAGAAACGAGAAGTTACAAGTAAAAAAATAACATTGTTACAGCCATCAGGAGTGCGGGGCAGATTACCAAGACCGCAACGTGTGGAGCAACGTGTTTTTTTTGTTTTGTTATAATACGTTTCATTTGGGTAAATGCCATTATAAGATCAAATCAGGGGGCGAAGAAGGAGTAAAATGAAGACGGATAAAAAAGGTTTACTCCAGCACTGCCGGTAAAAGTGCTGGCAAGCGGATTCGAGTAGGTTTTCGGCAGTCGGTAGAATGAAACAACAGGTTCATTCTCATAGCGATAAAAATTTTATTACTAGGAGGGAAAAATGAATTTTGACAACTATTTTTCAAAAAAAAGTGCCATTGTAACTGGTGGGGCATCTGGAATTGGGAATGCGTTGACAGAAACACTGCTTCGTAATGGCGCAAAGCAGGTGGTGATTGCAGATATTAATCCGGAAAATCTTGACAGGCAGATTAGCCGCCTGACTGAATTATTTCCCGGCCAGATCAGCGGGATTCTTACAAATGTCACGAAAGAAAATGAGGTCAGTGAAATGATTGACCAGGCGGCGGCTTTTTTTGGCGGTAAAATTGATCTGATTTTTAATAATGCCGGAGCCGGACTCAGTGGTGAATTCGAGAAGCTGAGTAATGAAGACTGGGAAAAAGGCTTTGCATTAAATTTTTATGGCGCTCTATATGGGATCCGCCATGTCATTCCCTATATGAAAAAGCAAGGTGGAGGGCAGATTGTCAACACCATCTCCGGGATTGCCTGGTCGCCGATGGCCTTTCAGTCGATGTACGCAGCCACGAAAGCGGCCTTATGTCAATTGGGTCTGACGCTTCGCTATGAACTTTGGGACGATCATATTAAAGTAAATACAGCAACACCGGGAACAACGGCAACGGCTATTTTTACCGGAACATCAGCACCGGATTATGCCCAAACGCCAATGCAGTCAGCAGCAAGAATTTTAAAGGGCGTCCAAAATAATGACAGACTTATTCTAGGTGATGATCTGGATGTCGAGGGGGCAAGGAATGCCTTTAACCCGGACGTGGACGATCAAAACGCAGCCGATCAGTATTTCCTTGAAGTCGCGCGTGATCGTAAACGGGGTAAATGGCGCTTCTGAGTCGATCCCGGGAATCGGCTGAATTTGTATCAATAATAGCCTGTCAGTAGCTCAACGACCACTTCTGTCGGGGTGTTTTTTTCATGCATTTTTTTCTGTAAGGTGGATGATGATCAGTTCGTCGCCCGTTAAAAAATCGGTTATGGCGCTGTCCTCGGAAACTGCACCCCGGCGATCGGGTTTTCTTGTGGATTAACCCCGGGTCAGTTTTTTGTACCAGATATTCATCGATTCGATCGATCCGGAAATCTGGGTATTATTAATGAGGGTGCCGCCATAATGATAGTGGGCGCGGGCAAAGGTAGTATTCATCGCAGCCGATGCAGCGCGGGCAATAGTATAGAGCAGATGATAGCCGTTGTCAAGCATATCGATTTCCATTTCTTTCAGTAAATGCAGGGCCAGCTGATGGCCGCGATAGGCTGGGAGAACGGCAAAATCGGTCATCTCCGAATTCCCATTGTCGGGATCGGTTTCGCTCGAAGAAACCGCCACCAGCAGATCCTGGTCAAAGACGCCATAGTAGATGACATGATCGATCATCGTTTCACGGAGATAGGTGGCATCAAAAATGGGAAAGGGATAGCTCTTAAAAACCGAGTGATACAGCTGAGCCAAGGTTGGGATGTCGGCTTCCCGCAAGCGCCGGATGGTGAATTCCTGGGGCAAGGGATGGATAGTCGGGGTGTTTTTTTTAGCGATGGCCTGATCAAGGATATTTTTCAATTCACGGCCATTGGCAAGATTTTTTCGGTTCGGACAAAAATATTTAGCCAATAATTGACAGCTTTCCCGGCCTTGATAAAAACCTGGGATGGTAGCTTCCTGGTGGTATCCGGCGGCGGTAAAAATAGGTTTGAGCGATTCAGGAATTTTAGCAATGATTTTCGAATAGTTACGCTCAAAGGCCAATTGGTTCATCTGCGGGATCAGTTGTGGTGCTTCGGCTACCGCACATTTCATTAAATAAATGCGATTGCTGTTTTTTCCGTGTTGAAGTAGACTGTCGCCATAAGATTCGATGATATCAATCATTTTAACCCTCGTTACTTCCATTTCGTTGTTCCCGTTCAAGATTTTCCGGCACCAGGGTGATCGTTTCTTCGTAATCGCAAAGCAGCTTGGAGATACCAATCGGCTTGCGGTCACTTTCTTCGCTGTTTAAGTTTAATTGCAGTTTGCAATTCGCACAGTCCAGATCACAAATGGTGTGTTCATGGGAGGTGGGCATCTGATAGGTGGTGATGACACCCTCATAATTCCGCAGAATCACCTTATTGGTGGACCAGGAGATCAGATAATTGGGCATCACCGGGATTTTTCCGCCGCCGCCGGGGGCGTCAATCACATAGGTCGGAATCGCGAACCCGCTGGTATGGCCGCGGAGACTTTCCATAATTTCAATACCTTTGCCGACGTTGGTGCGAAAATGTTCCAATCCTTCGGCTAAATCACATTGATATAAGTAGTAGGGGCGGACCCGGTTGGCCACCAGTTTATGAACCAGTTTTTTCATAATCTGGGGACAGTCATTGACGTCTTTTAACAAGACCGACTGATTGCCGACGGGGATGCCGATACCAATCAGTTTTTTGAGGGCGGCAATTGAGGTTCTGGTTATTTCCCGGGGATGATTATAGTGGGTGTTGATCCAGAGATTATCATATTTACTGAGAACCTTGATCAGCTTATCGGTAATCCGAAAGGGCAGCACCACCGGTGTCCGGGTCCCAATCCGGATCACTTCAACATGGGGAATGGCGGCAATACGACCAAGGATATAGTCGAGCTTGTCATCGGACAAAAGAAACGGATCGCCGCCGGACAGCAGCACATCCCGGATGGTTGGCGTATTTCTAATATAGTCAATGCCGGCTAAAATCATGTCATCCGACGGGATAGAGTCCACATCGCCAACTTTTCTTTTGCGGGTACAATGGCGGCAATACATCGCACAGACATTACTGACATGAAAAAGTACCCGATCCGGATAACGATGGGTAATGCCGCAGACGGGACTGTCTTTGTCTTCATGCAGCGGATCTTCCATATCCATCGGTGAGATCAGCAATTCATCAATGCTGGGAAAACATTGTTTGAAGACGGGATCGGTTTCATAATCATCGTCATCAATTAATGACAAATAGTAAGGGGTGATGGCCATCGGGAATTTATCGATGGTCGCCTCGATTTCTTTTTTCTTTTGATCTGAAAATTGAATACCCATTATTTTTTCAACCGTTTCGACTTTGCGGATGGTGTGTTTCAGGTGCCAGCGCCAATCGGTCCACTTATCCATCAGATCATTTGAGGATTTGTCGGTATTGAGGTGGTTCTGTGTTAATTTGATCGCTTCTTGCATTTTTTGTTCCTTTCAGATACATATTCTCAACCAGTTCAGGGGTTTGCACCGGGGTGGTGTCAATTTTTCATTGGTACGAATTTGCTTATAAAAAAAGCACTCTAACTCTGTGTTCACAGAGTTAGAGTGCATAGGTTTCGCTAAAGATAACTCACCTTATACCATTCGTTATGACTAACACCTTCGTATCAGGCAGAATAGTATAGTATATGACCATGATGATCCTATACAAGCCCCAGTTCCATCCAGGATGTTTTTCCATGTAAATTTCATCGGTTTAATAATCAGCTTACTTATTTCCACATTTCAATCAATACGTAAACAAGCTCACAAATAAAATTACTCAATACATATACTTCACATAATGTTTGTTATTTGTTACGGATGATAATAACAATAAAAAGCGATTTTGTCAAATAAAATGGATTTTCTTAAGGTATTACCAAGTAGTCACCTCATCGGCCCAGGGCCTACTGAGGTGCGGGCAGTCACGAAGTGCACAGCATGATGTTGCTTACAATTAAACCCCTTCATATTTTTACTCTTTTCTGATACAATGGAGAAAGCCCAAATAATTCTAACCGTTGGTTGAAGATTAACCAGCCAGTGGCATGTTGACAGATTTACTAGAAATTTTATGAAGGAGTAGTGATGACACGATTATTTTTAATTATCTTTGTACAATTACTGTATGTGCCGATGCTGACCCTGCGAACCATTTGCATGGTCAAAAACCTAAAGGTCTTAACCGGTTTGTTCGGGTTTATGGAAGCTCTAATCTATATTTTTGGTCTGGCGATTGTGTTGTCCGGGGAGCAGAGCATCATGGAGATGGTGGTTTACGCCGTTGGTTTTGCTGCCGGTCTGACCCTGGGTATTTACATCGAACAAAAACTGGCCATCGGTTTTACCAGCATTCAGGTCAATATCCAAGAGGAAAACCCCACACTGGTTGAGGTGCTGCGAAACGAAGGCTACGGGGTCACGGTCTATCAGGGGCAGGGAAAATTCGGCAAACGGACCAATCTCGATATTCTGACCCGGCGAAAATCGCAAAAGAGTCTGCTGCAGCTGATTGATCAGTACGAACCGACGGCATTTATTATGTCGTTTGAACCGAAGATGTTCAGGGGCGGTTATCTGATGGAAATGATGAATGGTCGGATTAAAAAAGCACTGGCTACTCAGCCGGAAAAGGAGCTAAAAAGTGTCATTGAGAAAACCGTTGAAGAAATCAGAAATGAAACCGAAACACTTAAGAATAACTGGTTTGACGAGTAGGTAAAACCCCAGTGTAAGGACGCGGCCAGGGAATCTCCCCGAAGGGGGAAAGACTCCCTGGCCGCTTTTTTTTGCTCAGATGGTCTTTTCGCGCCTAAATCAAACAATTCCACGTGGCGGCGAGACAAGGGCGGCATAGCCCTCGGGATCGGTATCGCCCTCGGTGCTAAACAGCAGGACCGTCGCCTTACGGTCAAGCTTGAGCCGGGCTTTGAGGTCGGTAAGGCGCTGGTCACGGCACAGCGCAACCAAAAGCCCCAGACCGACGGCTCCGGATTCGCCGGAGATAACCACCGGGTCAGCGGCTTCGGGTTGGGCCAGGGTCTGCATCCCGAGGACGGTGACCCAGTCCGGGCAGCGGGCAAAGAAGCTGGCATAGTCGCGCAGAATTGGCCAGGTCTGGGGGTTGGGTTCGCCACAGTTTAACCCGGCCATGATTGTTTCGGGATGGCCGCCAATGGCCACAGGCTGACCACTGGCGACGGAGTGATAAAGACAGGCTACGGTATCGGGTTCGACAATCGTCGTCAGCGGCGGCTTGTGGTTGTAGTAATGAGCCAGATAACCCAGCACGCCGCCGGCCATGGAGCCGACCCCGGCCTGCAGAAAAACATGGCTGGGTTTTGCGATGCCAAGATCACCCAACTGCGCCAGCGCTTCGGCGGCCATGGTGGTATAACCCCGGGTGATGGCGTTGGGGATGGCCGTGTAGCCGGCCAAAGCGGTGTCCTGAATCAGGAGATAGCCGTTTTCGGTCGCCAGCTTCGCCGCCCGGCGGACGGCATCGTCGTAGTTCAGATCAGTGATTTCGACCCGGGTCGCATTGATCGCCCGGATTGCCTCGGCCCGGCAGGGTTGCGTACCCCGGGGCATCAGCACCATCGCCCGGCAGCCAAACAGGGCCGCCGCCCAGGCCACCCCCTTGCCGTGGTTGCCGTCGGTGGCGGTGATGAAAACCAGGTCTTTGAGTTTTTGGCGCACCGCCGGAGTGATCAGATCACGGTAATTGAGGTGCCCGGCATCGAGATGAAGGTAATCGGCAATGACGGTCGCCATCGCATAGGACGCTCCCAGGCTTTTAAAGGCATTAAGGCCAAAGCGTCGGGATTCATCTTTCACAAAGACAGCCGTGACGCCCAGTTTCTGGGCCAGTTCCGGCAGGGCCACCAACGGTGTCGGCTGGTAGTCGGGCAGCGACTGATGAAACCGCAAAACTGCTGCAACGCTGTCCGGGGCCAGCGCCGGGGTGATCGGTTGGCCCTGGGATTGGCCGGGGATAATAGAAATTGGTGATTGCATCGGGATGCTCCTTTTTGATCATCAGGAATTGTAAAAAAAAGTGTGGTATGGCCGCTGTTTGCCCAGTTTTTTCCGAACAATTTTTACACTGTCCGACAGACCGTTTAAAGAACTGTTCGTCTCCAGGTTACAAAGTTGTCTGGATCAACTGGCCCGAAGGATGTTGAAATTTTTATCGCCGCTGTCGCCGTGTCAGGGACTGGCAGCTTCTGTTGGCGACGGCGCAGTCACAGAGCCAGATAATCCTTAATCAGAAAGGCCAGCTGCAGATTGAATTTTTCGGCTGGTGTCAAAAGCGCCATGTTCAGCAGTTGGCGGATTTTTTTCATCCGGTAGTTGATTGTGTTGCGGTGGGTGAAGCTGGCATCGGCCACCGCCTGAATGCTGCCGTCATGCTCGAGGTAGAGCCGCAGGGTCGCCGCCAGATTGGTCTGATTCTTGGCATCATGGGCCTCCAGCCGGCTCAGGCTGTCATCGGCCAGAGCTGTCAGAATGGTCCGGTCGGGGACGGCAAAAAAGAGCTTGAAAAGCCCCTGCTCATCAAAATAGCACAGCTTCAGGCCCCGCTTTTGGGCCAGTTTCAGGGCAAAGAGGGCCTGCTGGTAGCTGTGATTAAGGGTTGACAGGGTAGCGCAGCGGGCGCCGCTGCCAAAACAGAACGGTGCTTCCAAGTTAGTAGAAACCTCGCTGACGGCTGCAGTCAGGGTGCTCTGATCGGGGTGGGGCAGAATCATGACCCCGGTTTCATTGAGCCGAAAGTGATAGAGACCGGGGCTTTGTGTACGCAGCCGCTCGATCAGCCGGGCCGGGAATTCCGGAGCCAGCGCGACCAACACCTGGTAGTCGGCTGCGGTTTCGTAGCCGAGACTGTTTAGGGTGTCGATGGCGGTTTCCGGTGCATCAGGGTGCAAAAGCAATTGGGAAAAGGCCATTGTGGTCCGGTCTTCCCGATAGGACTGGGTAAACAGACGGTTGCCGTAATCCTGCATAATGGTCGCCAGATGGATTTTCCAGGGCATTGAAAAAAGCGGGAAATGGTGGGCTTCACAAAGCTCGATAACGGCTTCAGAAAGGGTCTCGACAAAGAGATAGCGGCCGGTATTAAGAATCAGCCCGCCGGTTTTTCGGGCAATCAGCCGGCTGATAAAGTGGTAGAGCCAGTTGTCGGAATCACAACTCATGCCGGTGGTAATAATCAGCTCGCCGCCTTTTAAAAAATCGGTGGTGGCACTGTCTTCGGTAAACTGGACCCAATTAATGGGGGTGTTCAGACCGGAAACGCCGGCCAGCAGCGTGAGCTGGTAGGTTTTTTTGGTGGCGTTAAATAAATCGGCTAAAATAATCGACATAGACTACCTCGCAAGAAAATAAAATCAGTAAGGACCGGGCGTTTTCTTCAGTATACTAAAAGCAGCTTAGGCTGTCCAGCAGAAGGTCTGATTTGCGCCCCGTTATAAAAAGGTCTTTTAAAAAAGCGACGATACACCGCAAGGCCTTAATAAATGGCAAAAAACGGGGTATAAAAAGAACAGCATTAAAAAAATTAGAAGAGGTGAGTGTTATGAAGCGATTGACAAAAGCCTGGATTGGTTTGATCCTGTTAATCAGCACGTTGGTAGTAAACAGTTTTGGTGCTTTTGGGGTGTTCAATGGGATGTCTCAGCGGGATATTTCAGACATGAACGGAACCCTGATTACCCCGGCACCGTCAACCTTCAGTATCTGGAGTGTGATCTATCTGCTGCTCATCAGTGCCAGTATCATGATGCTGGTTAAAAACAAGGATGACTATTACGGCGCGGCCATCGACCGGATCAGTTATCTGTTCTGGCTGTCCAGTGGCCTCAATATGCTGTGGATTGTGGTTTTTTCCTATAACCTGATCGGGGTCTCGGCAGTGGTGATTCTGGCTTTTGCGATCACCCTGAGTCTGTTGGTGCGGCAGCTCGGTAAGATTCAGACCGGCCGGCAGTGGTTATTACCGGCGGCCTTTGGCATGTATACCGGCTGGTTGCTGATTGCCACGGTGGTCAATGTTGCCTCCTGGCTGGTCAGTATTGACTGGCAGGGGTTTGGCATTGCCCCGGATGTCTGGGGGATCATCATGCTGATTGTGGCGGTGGCGGTGACGGCGGTGGTCACACTGGTTACCAAAAACGCCATCCTGCCGGTGCCGGTGGCCTGGGGTTATTTTGGCATTTATCAGTCCTTAACCGGAGTCGATGGTTTTGCGGGGGCTTATCCGGCTTTGGCAATGACGGCGCTGGTGGGCATTGGCTTACTGGTTGTATTGCTTATTATTCAGTTATACTTAAATCGCTGGCAGCTGCTGCCGGTGACGCCTCCCGAAGACGCCTGAAACGTGGGGGTGATTGTTTAATCAGCACAAAAACCAGCCGATAATTTAGGCTCAATAGCCATTGCGCCTGCAAGTAGCTGTGCTATAATAGCAGACATAAACAAGACAAGGAAGTCACTTCCCGGTCTTGTTTTTTTTTGCCGAATTAATTTGCGAAACCGCGGTCACAGCAAAGGGGCTTTGATGGCTGGCGTTGTTTCGTTTCGGTAAGCTGCCGAGAAGAAACAACGCGTACGGTCTTATCGCAATGATCATTAGAAAAAGAAAAGAGGAGTTTATAATGTTAGAAAATGCCTTACCAGAAATCATCACCGAACAGGTGCCCGGGCCCAAGGCGGCGGCAGTCATTGCCCGCCGCGGCGACGCCATCCCCGGGGCGATCAAATGTGTCTATCCGCTGGTCATCGAGAAAGGTGCCGGCGCGATGGTTGAAGACGTCGACGGCAACCGCTTTGTCGACTGGGTTGGTGGTGTCGGGGTGCTCAATATTGGTTATTCCCATCCGGAAATTGTCGCGGCGGTTAAAGATCAGTCGGATAAATATTTTCATGGGATGTTTAATATTGTCACCCATGAGGGTTATGTGAAGCTGGCCGAAACGCTAAACACCATTGTTCCGGTACGGGGTGATGAGAAGATGACCTTTTTTGCCAACAGCGGGGCTGAAGCCGATGAAAATGCTGTCAAAATCGCCAAGGCCTTCACCAAACGCCCGAACATCATTGTTTTTTCCGGGGCCTTCCATGGCCGGACAATGCTAACGATGACGATGACCTCGAAAAAAGCCTATGCCCATGGCCTGGGACCTTTTCCTGACGGCGTCTATCGGGCCCAGTTTCCCTATCTGTATCGCAATCCGGCGGGGATGAGCCCGGCCGACGCGATTGCCTACTATACCGACAGCATCTACCGGGTCTTTGAAGAATCGTCGCCGGCTGACCATGTCGCGGCAATTGTGGTTGAACCGCTTCAGGGTGAAGGTGGCTTTATTCCCGCCCCACTGGAGTGGGTTCAGGCGGTCCGTAAAATCTGCGATGAAAAAGGGATTCTTTTGATTGCCGATGAGGTTCAAACCGGATTCTGTCGAACCGGCAAAATGTTTGCTTCACAGTACTGGCAGGAAGTCGGCGCGGCACCGGATATTATCACCACGGCCAAATCGATTGCCGCCGGTCTGCCATTGAGTGCCATTACCGCCCGCAAAGAAATTATGGAATCCGTCAAGGGTGGCACCATCGGCGGCACCTATTGCGGTAACCCGGTCGCCTGTGCCGCAGCGCTAAAAGTCATTGAAATCATGCAGCGGGATCGTCTTGATTTACGGGCCGGCGAAATCAGCGACATCATCATGGCCCGTTTTAACCGCTGGCAAGAAAACTACGCTGTCATCGGCGATGTCCGGGGCATGGGTGCGATGGTCGGGATTGAATTTGTCAAAGATCGCGCCACCAAAGCGCCCGATCCGGAACTTGTTTCGGCGATAGTTGCCGAAGCCGCCCAGAATGGCCTGATCATTGAAAGCGCCGGTGTTTATGGCAATGTCATCCGCTTTCTGGCGCCATTGGTAATCACCAACGAACAACTCGAAGCCGGTCTGGATATTTTTGAAAAAGCTCTGGTCAAATGTGTAAAAGCGGTTTAATTGGTTATTTATTAAGCAAACAAAGTAATATAGGCGATGATTTAGAGTGAGCCTGTGGGAAATGCCAAACCCCGGGTCGACAATTGTTACATCATGTTATACCCATCGGACAGTCTCTGCCGAGTCCGATGCCGCGCGAAGTTAACGAGCCAATCACAAGCTTGGTTGTAATTGGCGACTACCCGCGACAAATGCGAAAGGTGAATAGCGGATTTCGAATGGTGCGACAAATAACAGATTAATAATTGGTCAGTACGGTCGTTGGCATCGAGTCCATAGTAAAAAGACGTACTTATCGCCGGATAAACTAACAATCAACCTGAAAGGAGAAACGATGAAACAATTTCAAATTACGCCGCATATCCTCGAATTTGACCACTGCACTGAGGTGGGGGAACATTTCGGGATTGGCGCGGGCGATCTGGTCTTTATCAGTGATCGGACCTATGCCCAGCATTTCAGCGGTGCCATCAGTGACGCCGCCTATCGGGTCAACTACCGCAGCTATGTGACGGGTGAGCCCACTGACGTGATGGTCGAAGCGATTTATGCCGACATCAAAGACTACCAGTACAAGCGGGTCTTTGCCATCGGTGGCGGCACGATTCTTGATGTCGCCAAGCTCTTTGCCCTTAAAAATACCGTGCCGGTGGTCGAGCTGTTTAATAAAGAACTGGGAATCAGCAAAGATAAAGAATTGATTCTGATTCCGACCACCTGTGGCACTGGCAGTGAGGTCACCAATATATCCATTCTGGAGCTGACCGCGATCAATTCAAAATTCGGTCTGGCAGTGGATGAGCTCTATGCCGATTATGCCGTCCTGGTGCCGGAGCTGCTTTCTGATCTGCCGATGAACGTCTTTGCCACCAGCTCGATCGACGCTTTTATTCACGCGATCGAATCCTATACCTCACCCAAGGCCAGCGCCTTTAGTCAGCTCTATTCCCAAAAAGCAATGGAAATGATCATCAACGGTTATCAGACCATTGCCGAGAAAGGGCCAAAAGCCCGAACCCCGCTGTTGGGCGATATGATGATCGCCTCCACCTTTGCCGGAATCGCCTTTGGTAACGCCGGTTGTGCCGCCGTTCATGCGATGAGCTACCCGCTCGGGGCAGTCTATCATGTCCCTCACGGCGAGGCCAACTATGCCATCTTTACGGCCGTTTACAAAACCTACCAGGCCCTTGCGCCTGACGGTAGTATCGCAGAGCTGAACGCCTTTCTGGCGGGACTGCTGGGTTGCGATACGGCAGCAGTTTACGACGCTTTGGAAACCCTGCTGGATCATATCCTGCCGAAAAAATCCCTGCGCGATTATGGCGTCACTCGGACCGATCTGGAGCATTTTACCGAAGCCGTGATGACCAAACAAACCCGGCTGATGGCCAACAACTACGTACCGCTCAACGAAGATCAGGTGCGGGCGATTTATCAGCAGCTCTATTAGTTGCTTTTGGTGCGTTAGCTACCGTACCGACCAATGATTAATCTGTTGTGTGCTTACAATTCGTACAGTTGCGAATTATTGAAGACGAAATAAATACTTCATCGTCACAACTGTTCGCCTTGATGTACACAACTTGATGTAATAATTGTCGGTACGTGATCAGTGAAGAATTTTGTTCTGTGGAGAGCCTGACAAAGATGGTTGTCCCGTTGATTTTGCCCGCGTCTTCGGTTAAACTTAGCCTAAGAAAGTCGAGGCGAAGAGGATGGATTACCTGAATAAAAATATTTCAATCAATTTAAAAGCGATCCGCAAGGAAAAGGGCATGAGCATGGACGAGGTAGCCGAACAGACCGGGGTCAGCAAAAGTATGCTGGGGCAGATTGAACGGGGCGAAGCCAACCCGACGATTGGCACCCTGGGCAAGATTGTCAGTGGCCTGCGGGTTGATCTGGCTGATCTGACCCGGACTCCGGGGGTCGGGGTTTATCAGGTTGACCGCGAGCGGCTGCTGCCGTCCAAAGAGGTGCCCGGCCAGTATGCCGTCTATACCTATTTTCCCTTTGAGAAGAACCGTTTGTTTGAAATCTATGAAATTGAAATTAAACCCGGGGCCTGCTATGTCAGTGGCGCCCATGGTCAGGGAACCAAAGAGTACATTGTCGTGCACGCCGGCGAATTGACCCTGGAAGTCGACAACAGTTTCTACCGGGTCAAACAGGAAGATGCCCTCAGCTTTGAAACGGCGGTCAAACATATTTATTGGAACCAGGGCAGCGAGACCCTTAAATTTATGATTGTTTTTGTCTTTAAACAGTAAAATACCGCCACCGGTGCGGTTTTAGGTCCTCTGTCGGGATTAGGCGATGTGCATTATATTGCACAATAAAAACTGCTTTACTGGTCATAATCCCCATTATATAGCGTTTTATAAAAAAAATAAAATAAATATGCGATGTGTATTGACACCATAATGCACACGTGGTATATTGTAGGTGTCAATTGACAGGACGAAGGCGTTCGCAACATGAGGATTCATGTTTCGGCGTTTTTTTTTGTTTATCTGACAAACGAAGGGGTTTGTCAAAAGATGAAAAGATAATGACACAAACAACGCTTGCCTTGCTGGTGGTTTTAAACCGACAGCGAAGCTGACGGTATGATGGGTTAGCACGCATGAACAGGGAAAGGAAATAAGCAATGAAACTGAAAGACACCGGACTGACAAAAGAAGAACTGAAACAAAAAGTTGACACCTATATGATTGAAACCTACGAGCGGTTTGATTTTATCGCCGAGACGGCCAAAGATATGTACATTTATGACGAAAACGGCGAGGCTTACCTGGATTTTTATGCCGGCATTGCGGTTAACAGCACCGGCAACTGCAACGACAAGGTTGTCGCAGCGGTACAGGATCAGGTTGCTGATGTGATTCACACCTTCAATTATCCCTACACCATCCCCCAGGTGCTGCTGGCGGAAAAGATCTGTACCAGCATCGGCATGGACAAGATTTTTTTCCAGAACTCCGGGGCCGAATCCAACGAAGCGATGATCAAAATGGCCCGGAAATACGGGGTGGAAACCTACGGCCCAGAGCGCTACAACATCGTCACGGCGCGGATGTCCTTTCATGGTCGGACCATGGGAGCCCTCAGTGCCACCGGCCAACCGCACAATGCCTGCCAGATTGGCTTTGGCGAGATGACCCCGGGCTTCAGCTATGCCGAGTTTAACAACCTGCAGTCCTTTAAAGACGCCGTCAACGAGAACACCATCGCCATTTTAATCGAACCGGTTCAGGGCGAAGGCGGGGTTCATCCGGCAACGATGGAATTTATGCAGGGACTGCGGGCCCTCTGTGACGAAAAAGGTCTGCTGCTGCTGCTTGATGAGGTCCAAACCGGCTGGTGCCGGACCGGGGCGATCATGTCGTACATGAATTACGGCATCAAACCGGACATTGTCTCAATGGCCAAAGCGATGGGCGGTGGAATGCCAATCGGCGCCATCTGTGCCACCGCTGAAGTTGCCAAAGCCTTTACAATGGGCTCTCACGGGACCACCTACGGCGGCCATCCGGTCGCCACAGCGGCCTCGCTGGCCCAGATCACCGAGCTGCTCGACCGCGACCTGGCCGGCAATGCCCGGGAAATGGGGGGCTATTTTATGGAGCGCTTAAAAGATCTGCCCAAGGTCAAGGAAGTCCGTGGCCAGGGCCTGCTGATCGGGGTGGAATTTGAAGAGGGTATCTCCGGCGTTGATGTCAAGCACGGGGTGCTGGAGAAAAAACTGTTGATTACCGCCATCGGCCAGAACATCATCCGGATGATTCCACCGCTGATTGTCACCAAAGACGATTGTGACAAAGCCTACAGCATCATTGAAGCCACCGTCAACGAACTGGTGAACTAAAAAAACTAAATAGATGAAAACAAACATAAACAATGGGGTTTTTACAGCGAAGCGCTGGCCGTCTGACTTTTCAGACCGCTGGCAGGTGGCTGGAAGAACCCCGTTTTTTTATTGAAACAGATCATAATGTATAGTTGTAATTAAAACAACGAACAACAATTGCTTTGCTGTCGGTTTTCATAATCAATTCTGTAACGTGTAGGCGAACAGGCGATAGCCTGTACGACGTACAGTGTAAGAATTGTTTTGTGCAAAACTGGCAGCGAAGCGCATCGCAGTATTTTTAGAGAAGCAAACAAATCCCAAAAAGAAAGGAGTGTATGATTCATAAAGGGATCATACAAACAGAAAAATGAGTGGAAAAACAAGTAAGTCAAAATTTGACAAAGTGTTGAGCACCAAAGATATTTTTGTGCTGGCCTTCGGGGCCATGATTGGCTGGGGCTGGGTGGTTAACACCGGTATCTGGATTGAAACCGCCGGCGCCCTGGGCGCGGCTTTGGCCTTTGTCATCGGGGGGATTATGGTACTCTTTGTCGGGCTGACCTATGCCGAACTGACGGCGGCGATGCCCCAGTGTGGTGGCGAGCATGTCTTCAGTTATAAGGCGATGGGGCCGACCGGGTCGTTTATCTGTACCTGGGCGATTATTCTCGGCTATGTCAGTGTGGTCGCCTTTGAAGCCTGTGCCTTTCCGACGGTAATTCAGTACCTCAGCCCCAACTTCCTGCAGGGCTACATGTACACTGTCGCCGGCTTTGATATTTACGCTTCCTGGGTGGCCGTTGGTGTGGTCACCGCGATTATCATTACCATTATTAATATTCTCGGTGCCAAAACCGCCGCCAAACTGCAGACGATTTTTACCGCGTTAATCGCTGCTGCCGGAATTTTACTGATTGCCGGTTCAGTGATCAATGGTGATCCGGCCAATATTGCCAATAATATGTTTGCCGGCAACATCGAAACCGGCACAACTGCCCTGGGTGGGGTGCTGACGGTTGCTGTAATGACGCCATTTCTGTTTGTCGGCTTTGACGTTATTCCTCAGGCGGCGGAAGAAATCAATGCCGGTTTCAAAAAAATTGGCGGGATTATGATTCTCTCGATTCTGATGGCCGTGGCCTTCTATGCTCTGATTATTCTGGCCGTGGCCTATGTGATGCCTGCCAGTGCGATGGCCGAATCGACGCTGGTTACCGCTGATGCCATGGGTCTGGCGTTTAACAGTGCGATCATGACCAAGGTTTTGATTGTCGGCGGGATGGCCGGGATCATTACCAGCTGGAACTCGTTCTTAATCGGTGGCAGCCGGGCGATGTTCTCGATGGCTGAATCCAACATGATTCCCAAAGTTTTCTCGAAACTGCACCCGAAATTCAAAACACCGGTGCTGGCCATTGCCCTGATTGGGGTACTGTCGGTGATTGCGCCCTTCTTTGGCCGCAAAATGCTGGTCTGGATTGTTGATGCCGGCAGCTTCGGTGTCTGTCTGGCCTATGCGATGGTGTCGCTGTCGTTTTTAATCCTCCGCAAAAAAGATCCGGCGATGAAACGTCCCTACAAGGTTCGTTTTGGCACCTTTGTGGGCCTTGTGGCCGTCGCCCTGTCAGGGATGATGACCCTGCTTTATGTGATTCCGCTGCCGTTTGCCTCAACCGCTCTGGTGATGGAAGAATGGATCATGGCCGGTGGCTGGGCGATTCTCGGAGTGATCTTCTATGGCTATTGCAAGTTTAAATATGGAAGCGAATTTGGGGCTCATATTGATGTCGAATATGAAGATATTGATGAAAAACAAGGTGTGCCGGTTGGATCGGTAGCGTAACCGAATAAGTACAGGCAGAATTGAGTGCGATGCAGGTTGCCGTACAGTGTAGAAATTGTTTCGCGCAAACCGCCAACAAACTGCATGGTAGTCGCATCAATGCATCAAATAACAGCATGAAAGGAAGACAGATGAATCAGTTTAGTTTTAAAATCCCCCAGGAAATTATCTGTGGGGTCGATAGCATCAAAAAATTACCGGAGCTGTTGGGTAAGCAGTGGCTTAAGAAGGCAATGGTGATTTCCGGACCGCATCTTAATAAGATGGGGGTAGTGGCCCGGATTACCGATATTCTGGCCGAGGCCGGGCTGGCCTTTGACAGCTTTACCGAGATTGAAGCCAATCCTTCGGTGGAGACTGTTGACCGGGCAACCAGTGCCTTTTCGGCCAGCGGCGCCGACTGCATCATTGCCCTGGGCGGCGGATCACCGATGGATGTGGCCAAGGCCGTTGGCGTACTGGCCAAGTTTGGCGGCGCCATTGGCGACTACGAGGGTGCTGACAAGGTTCCCGGCGCAATTGTCCCGCTGATTGCGATTCCCACCACGGCCGGAACCGGTTCGGAAGTGACGGCCTTTGCGGTGATCACCGACCGGGCCCGAAATTACAAGCTGACGGTGTTCAGTTACGAGCTGCTACCGGCGGTGGCAATCCTCGATCCGACCCTGGTAATGACCACGCCGGAAAAAACGGCGGCCGCCTGTGGGATTGATGCCCTGGTCCATGCCATTGAAGCATACCTGTCCAAGGCGGCCTCACCATTTTCCGATGCCATGGCCGAAAAGGCCCTCGCGCTACTCGGGGAAAACATCCGCCCCTTTGTCGCTGACCGGACCAATCCCGAAGCGGCAGCTGCCATGCTCTATGGCAGCATGTTTGCCGGCATCGCCTTTGCCTGGGCACGGCTGGGCAATGTTCATGCAATGGCCCACCCGCTGGGCGGTTATTTTGATGTCGCGCATGGCGTCGCTAATGCCATCTTACTGCCAACGGTGCTAAACTACAACGCCCTGGCCGATACCGGCCGCTACCGGGTGATTTATGATGCCATCAAACTCGGCGACGGCATCGAAACTGCCTTTACCCCTGACACCCTCGTTGACGAGGTCCGCTCGCTGACTGCTTCTCTGGGAATTCCCCAGACCCTCAGTGAAGTGGGCGTAACCGCCGAGCTGATCCCGGCGATGGCGGTGGATGCCATGAAAAGCGGAAACATTCTGGTCAATCCCCGGACCACGACCCTGACCCAGATTGAAGATCTGTACCGTCAGGCACTGTAGGCAGGTCAACGATGAATGCGATTGAACAAAAAATAAAACTGGTCGTGGCAGCATCGGATTGTCCGCTTTATGCGCCGGGGGATGAAGTCATCTTTGACGGACCCCTGCTGGATAAGGACAACAGCGGAAATTTGTGCATGATGGCACTCAGTGCAGTATTTCCCTTTGTCTATGCCGCCCGGAAAGGGGTCATTAATGAGGCCCCGCTTCAATGTCCGGATTGTGGGGAAAAGGTCGTCTTCCGGATTGATAAAGCCTGACCGCCAGCTCCCCCTTAAAAAAACAGCCGTGACGTCACCATTCGTCACGGCTGTTTTTATGGTCTTTTACTGTTAAGTAGTCGGAGTGGGCAAGAATTTGTAGGAATATCGGGTGAATAGAGAAAAAAGAGTGGGTAGATTGACAATGATTTTAGTTTTTTTTAATTGCTTTGATCAAGAGTTTTCGTTTTAAGGGTGGCGCAAACCCACCTTCAGGAGTTGCCGATGCTGTGGGCCAAGCGATGCTAAAGCGATTGTGATCAGTTAAGATTAAAAATTGCCCATAGAATGATCAAATTAATTGTTAGGCTTTTGTTATACATTCTAAAAGTATCGAATTTTTAGAATGAACCTTAAATATAAATTGTCGTTTTTGCTTTACCACCTAGAAGAAGTCGGTTATACTTAAAACTGTCGGGCTGATATTGATTCAGCCCAGTTTTTCGATTAGGAGCGAATAATGTTTATTATCTTACTCAATTACATTAAACCAATAGCTGAGGTGGAAGCGGTGATTCCCGCCCATTGTGATTATCTGGACCGGTATTATCAGCTGGACAAATTTGTTTTGTCCGGTCGCAAAAGCCCCCGCACCGGAGGGGTAATTCTCTGTCAGGCCCGTGATAAAGACGAGGTATGGGCGATCATTGCTGAAGATCCCTTCTATCGTGAACAGGTGGCAGCTTACGAAGTGCTGGAGTTTCTGCCGACCAAAGCGGCAGCCGGAATGAATCGCTATCTGGAAGAACCGTCAAACTAACCGCAAAAATCCTGAAATCCGAAGGGATCTGGTTAAAGAAATGCTGTTGGTTCTCACTAAAAAAGTTTGATTACCATGGTATGAGTATGTTACTGATCTGATACTGCTAAAAATATATCTGGCTGTCACGGTGGTAGTCTTCATTTTGAAAGAGCGCCGCAACAGCAGTGGTGCAATGCATGGAAATCGGCACTTATCCCCACTAAAGCGACATTATCGAGATATCATTGAAATTCTCTTCCACAATTGACAAAAACAATGGCTATAAAAATAACTCTATTACACTTCGACACCACCTCACCAATGTCATACTGGCACCACAGTTAATACCAATGCGCCGACGGTGGGATACAACAGTTTTACTGATCTTGTTCCCTGTGCTCTAAGCCCCGTTACGCTCGGTGATGATCTTTTTCTATCGGGTCACTGAAGTTCTGAGTATTCGTTAAATTCTACCGCCAAAGGATGTCGATCCGAAAACGCCTACAACAGGTGGTAACGAACTGGTGAGGATGCCCGTCCACCTACAAACTAGCTCCTTAGTGACAATCTGTCGTTGAGGGGCTTATTATGTTTTTAATCAAGGGTTTCAGATTATTTTGACTGAATGGTGATCAGATCGCCAATCAGTGGCAGGAAAGCATTACAAATGAAGTTGTGATCATTGCGCCACTAGGGAAATAAATCCAAACAAGGGATTGCGAATCACTATAAACCATCGTATACTTTTAATAGGAAGTGGAAATCTGTCAAGGCAAGGAGGAGCAATGAAAAAGTCAACGATCCTCAACCTGATGGTGAGTTGGAAGGATGGTGAGTGCGGTGGCATTGGAAAACTTTTTGAACCGGATTAAATTAAAAGAGGTGGCCGCGCTGTCGGAAAAAGATGACTGGTTAATCGAAAATCGGCGACATGCTCAGGAAATGATGAAAACCGGAACCTGGACCTATGTTATTGATTTAGATATGTTTTTTTTTAGTGATGAGTATTATCACATTTTGGAAACGATTCCAGATTGCAATGAAAAAAAGGCTGATGCTTATTATCAGTTTGTCCATCCGGATGATCGAGGCCAGGTGAGTGCTGCCCGGGTGGAAGCACTAAAGGGCAGTGAGCAGGAGTTGGAATATCGGATGATTACTGCAAAGGGCAATCTCAAATACGTCCGGGAAAAAACCAGAACGCTGTTGGATGATACCGACCAGCCGAAAAAAATCATTGGCGCCCTACAGGATATTACCAGTGAGAAAATTATCGAGAACAGTTTAATTGAGTTGGGTGAGAACCTTAATCTCGGGCAGAAGGTGGCGGGCATCGGCAGCTGGAAATACAATGCGGTAAAAAACGAAATTTTCTGGTCGGATGAGATCTATCGGATCTATGGTTTAAAACCGGAAGAGTTTGGCGGCAGCGTCATTGAACTGATGGATTTTACGTATCCGGCGGATCGGGATGTGTTGGCGGAGCTGACCCGTAAGCGTCTGGCCCGGGAAAAATTTGATCTACAATATCGGATTCAACTGAGAAATGGCACCACGAAATACGTCCGGCTGGTGGGGGAGCCGATTAAAAATAAAGACGGCCTAAACACTGATCTGGTCGGTACCATTCAGGATATAAGCGATATCAAAAAGTTGGAGAATGAAATCAGTTTTATCAAAAAAAATCTTGAACAGGCTCAGCGGCTGGCCAAAATCGGTAGTTGGGAAATGAATATGGCTACAGATGAAAACTATATGTCGGCCGAGGCATTGCGTATTTTCGGGATTACGGCAGCGGAGTTTAAGGGTACTTTTAATGATTTTCTGAGCCGCGTTCATCCCGAGGATCGCAGTATTATAACCGACTCAACCTTTGGGAATCTTTCTGAAGAACCCTTTGAACTGGCCTTTCGGGTCATTCAAAAGGATGGATCGATTCGTGATGTTTTTCAGATTGTTGAGTTCCGGCTGGATTCGGCCGGACAGATTGCCCATGTCTATGGCACCATTCAGGATGTTAGTGAAAAAAAAGCTTATGAACGGGCCATTGCCAGCAAGCAGCTGGAAATCGAGAAAATTTCGCAACGCTCCCGAATTCTGGTGCAGGAATCGGGGGTGGTGTTTGCGATTATTTCGGAGGAGGGCATCCTTAGCTATATCAGTGACACTGCCCGGAAGGTGATCAGTTATCATCCCGGGCGGATGAAGGGGCGTCTGATTTATGATTTTTATGAGCCGGATCAGGCCGAGGCCTTAAAGGCGATGATTTACGCCGTCATCACTGAACCGGAGCAGGTGCAAACGGGGATCATCAGTTTTTCCGGTCAGACCGATAAAGCCATCTACCTGGAAGTACACGTCCGAAATTTTCTAGCCCACCCGACTATAGCTGGCCTGGTGCTGGATTTTCGAGATGTCACCAACCGCATTGTGATGCAAAAGAAAATCGAAAAACTGGCCAGTTATGATGAAATTACCACTCTGCCAAAAGCCAACCAGTTAAGAAAAGAGCTGGCCGAAAAATGCCGCCAGGCCAATCTGAAAAATGCCAGTCTGATCCTTCTTATGCTGGACTTTGAGGGTTTTAAGGAGATAAACGATTCGCTGGGGCATCGGGTTGGACAGCAGCTGATTGTCCAGCTTGTCATGCGGCTACGGGGCTTACTTGGTAAAGATACGTTGATTTCCCGGTACTCTGAGGATCAGTTTGCCATTGTCATCGAGGGACTGATTAATCTGGATGCCTATCAGGCCAGAGTAACCGAAATCATTGATTTCTTTTATCGCTCCTTTAAAATTGATGTGTATGAATTTAATATCAATGTCAATGTAGGTGTCAGTGTCTACCCCCTGGAGGTGAAAGCCCAAGAGTTGTCAGTGGATGAGCAATTGTCTGCCGAGGACGACATCAATCAGAGTGCTGACGGTCTGGATGAAATTGAGCAATTGATTCGATACGCCAATATTGCGCTGATCTGGTCGAAAAAAGAGGGCCACAACCGCTACCAGTTCTATTCATCCGAACTCAATATCCAGAACTACAAGCAGTTGCAGCTGCGTCATGACTTACGGATGGCCCTTAAACGGAATCAGTTTATGGTTTTTTATCAGCCGATTGTGCGGATCAAAACCAATGATATTCTAGCCATTGAAGCACTGATTCGTTGGAATCATCCGGATTGGGGGATTGTTTCACCGGATGAGTTCATTTTTCTGGCCGAAGAAACCGGTGCTATTGTTGAAATGGGGAAATGGATGCTACAAAAAATCTGTGATGATCATCGCTATTGGATTCAAAAAGGATATCCGCCGGTCTATATATCCCTGAATTTTTCCAGCATCCAGTTTTACGAACGCAATTTTGTCGAAAATATCCAAGATATTCTGGCCGAATATGAGGTCGATCCCAAATACTTGATTGTCGAACTGACCGAAAGTTTGCTGGTTGAAGACTCTCAAAAAGCCATTGATGACATTAAAAAATTGCAGGCGGTCGGGATAAAAGTAGCTCTGGATGATTTTGGTACCGGTTATTCATCGCTGAGTTACCTGAATCATTTTAATGTTGACATCATTAAAATGGATGCCAGCTTCATTCGAAACGTCATGCTCGACAGTAAAACCGCCACCATCGCCCAGGCCATTATCAACCTGACCAAGGCGCTGCACATCAAGCTGGTTACTGAGGGCATTGAAAACTGCGATCACTTGGCTTTTCTCAAAGAACACAACTGCTATTCGGGACAGGGCTATCTCTATTCACGACCGATCCCCTTTTTAAAAATCGATGAACTACTACAAAATCGCAAATGTCGGCCATTGCTGAGTCGAACCATGGCGAAATCCCAGGTGGAACGGCGCAAATATTTCCGCCAACGATTTAGAAACTTTTTAATAACCGAGCTGACGATTCTGCGAATTAATAACAAGCAGATGCATGTTGGTAATTCCCGGGTACTGGTTAAAGATATCGGTCCCGGGGGCTTGTGCTTTATCTCCAATATTCAATTTCCACTGGAACGAGATTTTACGTTACGCTTTGCAGCCACCTTGATGGGCGGCGAGATTAGCGCCATTGGCACCCCCGTACGGGTTGAGGAATTAAAAGAAAATCTGTTTGAGTATGGCGTCAAGTTTATGATGGATGAGCAGGAAAGCGAAGAGCTGACCCGGCGACTTTATGAGCTCCAGGTAAAAATGAAGAAAAACATCCTTTTTGTAGACGGCAGCTTTACTGATAAAACAGCAGAAGACTATTTTGATGAATTAACCGGTCGGCCTGTTAAGGTCGATTTCATTCAATACCGGAAAAACAACTTATAGGGATAAAAAAAGATGAACATCGATGTTCATCTTTTTTGCGCTACTGGAAATGGGCTGACAGGGGCTGCTGAGTTTCTAAAAAATCGACACAAAGAATATATTTTTTTGCCGCCAGCCGAAAGACACGGGAATAGGTGATGCAGAGACTACCGGTGGCCATTGACACATAGGGCTCGGAAATATAGGTGTCCTGCTTACGCTTGATCAGATTATAATAAAAGTTTTTAATCGAATGATCAACACCCATTTTGGCCGAGTGGAAGACCAGCTTTTCACAGGCCCCGATATTTTTTGCGCCCACGGTATCGCTGCATTGAATGCCCGCTTCGTCGAGGACATAGGCGCAATCCACGGCTTCGGAGCCCAGTAGGCACTTTTCTAGCTGGCCGTCAAACTCATCGGGGTGATCCACCACAGCCAAGGCCTTGATCATCCCATTAACGGTTTGGGTGTAGGCCAGACATTTCTGATTATAATCCTCCAGCTCTCGAAGTAGCAGCGCCTTGTAGGCGTCCACGACTTCGGCGGTTATAGCGATCAGCTCGGCTTTGAGCACAAAATCATTGCCCGGCTTGGCAAAATAGAAGCCCTGAATGACCTGGCCGCCAAGTTTGAGTACCTGGATGGCTTCGCTGCGGGTTTCCACTCCTTCAGCAACAATCAGGGCACCAATCTTATTGGTGAGATTCACCAGTGATTTAAAGACCTCCTGTTTGTGGTAAATGCGATCCAGATCCTGGATAATCGAGCGGTCAATTTTGACGATATCTGGCTTCAGCCCGGCAATCCGATCCATATTTGAAAATCCGGCACCGACATCGTCCAGGGCGATTAGAAAGCCCTTGTTTTTGTAGGTGGTGACAAACTGGGTCAGGCCACTGGTGTTTAGGGCCTTGGACTCGTTGATCTCGATGACGATATTTTTGGGACTGATCCCGCTGTTGCTGACCTGCTCACAGAGATAATTTGATCCCCCCACCTCATCAATGATGGCGGTGTCCAGATTGAGAAAAAGCAGTAAATCCGGATTGACCTGATGATACTCTAAAAAGGCCGTCAGTACTGCATCACGACAGGCCCGATCCAGCGGGATGGTCAGTCCGGCGGCATGGGCGGCGGAAAAAAGTAGCTGGGGCGGGATGGTTTTTTCCGATCCAGGAATGATTCCCCGGATCAGGCCTTCCAGACCCAGAATTTTTTTCCCGGTGACGGACATGATTGGCTGAAAGTAAGCCACCAGATTTTTTTGCTTTATGATTTGGGCGATATTAAAGGTTTCGTTGGTTTGGCTTTTTAGTGATTGTTCCAATTGTTTTCTCCAGATTTGTACACGATAGGGTGTCACGATTTTAAAACATAAGCTAATTGTACTGTTTCAGGCGAGTGAATTCAACCTTTTTTACCGTCGCAAGCCTGCTCAGAGCAGGCTTTTTTTAGAGTATTAAAAAAAACGGGTCAGATTAATAATCGCGGTGATTATGGTTGCAGCAGTGGCTGTGAACATGGGGTTGCAAATCTTTGGATTTATGCTGGACGAAATCCTCATAAGCTTCATGGATGGTTTCGTAATTTTCAAAAATACAGAGGTTGTCAATATGATCATGAAGGGCTGCTAGCAGTTCGTGAACGTGATGGCGGTTTAAGTAGTCTGGCAGACTGACATCAAAGTTCACATAAGCACTGATGGCTAGGGCCTGCCCGTAAAATTCAGCCAGCGCCTGCATATGCGCGCCTGGATCAAAGGACAGCACGCTTTCATATTCCGGCACCGTGCCGCATAGATACGAAAACAGTACCGCCTTGTTTTCAGCACTGATCAGGTTGTAATAAAGATTAAAACCACGATACCAGGCCCGCACTTCGGCTAAAAATAAAAAACAGGCCGAATCAGGAAATTGTGCGGCCCGCAAATTAGCAACCTGATATTTTTCCTGGATGTCGGCATAATCAATCAGCCGGCTATATTCATAAGCAACCGCCTGGCAATACTGTTGCGATTCATCAAACAGATCCTCGTGCAGCAGCAGATAATAATGATGATCCTGTTCGTCTGGCAAAACCAGCAGCTTCTTGCTGTCTTCGAGCTCTTGACGGGAGGCGGCAACAATCGCCTGGTCACATTTGGTATTGGCCAGTTTTTGCCGTTCGTGATAAAGATCCGTGGTAACAATGATTTCCAGGGGGTAGTCTTTTTTGACCTGGTAAACGAGATTGTATGTTTCGATGATATTCTGGACAAGCGACATGGATTTCCTCCTTAGGTATGAAGTTTAGGGGTAACAATAAGTCTTGAGTCTACGGGATGCTTTTAACCATTACTCCAGTCTTACATGATTAAGAGTCCAGCATTAGTATAACCGTTTCCAGCGAGGTTGTAAATGGGGGAACTTTGATTTTGGTTAATCCGGATGGTCCCGCTGGAATGTGCATAACTTTTCAGGTCTTCAAAATGGCCGGGTGCGGTTTATGTACAGTGATAGCCAAATAGGATACTGTTAATGTCAAAAAAAGCAGCGACAATCGATCGCTGCTTTTTTCAGGTTTATTGCATTTAAGCGTGGGCACCGATTTTTTTATCCATGCCGGAAATATGTTTGGTCAGCCAGTCAACTACCATCTGGTTGGCGCCAATGATCACCGCGATATTACCGCCGGATTTATCATATTCAGCCTTTAGCTTGGCTAGCTCATCAATAAAGGCTTTGTGTGCCGTCTGCTGCTCAGCCAGGCCCGGATAGTTTATACTCTTCATATACGCTTCTTCATCGTTGAAATGCTGTTTGGTGTAGCTATCCAAAAAACAAAGGAGTTCACCAATTTTTTCTTTGGTTTTTCCGGTTTTACCGGCTTCAAAAAGTTCATCTGCCATTTTAAATAATTGTTGATGTTGGGCGTCAATGCTGTTCACCCCAACTGATAAATCGTTTGTCCATACAATTGCCATCGTAAACCCTCCTGGTGTAAAATTATGTGCGATTAAAACGTATCACGGGTGTCGATAAAAGTCGACATGCTGAAATTATAACCTGTATTGCTGGGGAAATCAAGAGTGGTTCTAAATAAAAAATAAAGCCGCCAATTCCGGTGGCGTGACGGCTTTGTCTTTTATATTGTACTAATGAACACCGCTGGTTTGACACGTATTTGATACTGGTAGGGTCGTGCGGCAATCGACGCGGTTTTAATATTTGTCATTGTCCCAATCATCCAGCTCAATCCGGGGTTCAGGGACTGAGACTGGTTCCGGTTCGAAGACTGGGTGGGTCGGGGCAGTGCGGTTACCACTGTTCTTGACGGTAAAAGCACCCACCATCTGTTTTAGCATCTCAGCCTGTCCGGACAGTTCTTCGCTAGCGGCGGCGCTTTCCTCAGCGGTGGCCGAGTTTGTTTGAACCACCTGGGATACTTGTTCGATACCTTTGGTAATCTGGGTGATTTCCGAAGCCTGATCGTTGGAGGCCCGGGCGATATTGCCCACCAGGGAGGTGACTTTCTCAATTGCAGATAGAATCTCGGTCAGACTTTCGGCGGTTTCATCGGCAATTCTTGAACCGATGGCCACCTTGTCGATGGAGCCTTCAATCAGGCCGGTGGTTTCTTTGGCGGCTTCGGCGGACCGGGCGGCCAGGGTTCGTACTTCTTCGGCCACAACCGCAAAGCCCTTGCCGTGTTGTCCGGCCCGGGCCGCTTCAACGGCCGCATTCAGCGCCAGAATATTGGTCTGGAAGGCGATATCATCAATGACCTTGATAATTTTGGAAATGCTCTGGGATGAACTGTTGATATCGACCATCGCTGTGACCATGTTATTCATTCGGACATTGCCAATTTCAGCATTGTTGCGCACTTCAATGGAGCGCTGGTTGGCTTCATTGGCCCGCATCGCATTCTGTTTGGTTTCCTGGGCGACTTCGTCGATGGAAGCGGTCAGCTCCTGAATCGCCGAGGCCTGTTCCGTAGCGCCCTGGGCCATCGCCTGACCACCATCCGAAATCTGACGGGCACCACTTTCGACTTGGCCGGCGGCATTGTTAATGTCGGCCATGGTGCTGCTGAGGCTTTCGGTAATCGCATTAAGCGCCGTTTTAATGGCCTCAAAATCGCCCAGATAATAGCGGGTAATTTCCTGATTGAGGTTGCCCCGGCCAAGTTCTTCCAGCGTTTTTGTGATTTCGTCCACATAGTCCTTCAGGAAGGCGATGGTCTGGTTCATATCCTCTTTAATCTGACCGTGTTGGCCTTTAAAGTCGCCCTGCATTTCGGTATGGAGATTTCCCTGGGCCAGTTCCCGGAGGGTGGCTGAGGCGGCATTGATCGGTTCGATGACCACATCCAAAGTCTGATTAAAGCCTTCCACCACCTTGGCGTATTCACCCTGGAATTGAGCAGTATTGCCGCGGTTATCAAGATCACCGGCAACCGCCATTCGGGTCATGGTCTGGGTTTCGGTTACCAGCAGGGCGATGCTTTCAATCATCGAAATAAAGCTGGGTATCAGGGTGTCGTTGTCGCTGCGGCTGCCGATGGCTTTTAGACCATCGAGATCGCATAAGTTTCCGGCAGCGATGTTGTTGGCAATTTCGACAATGTGGACCATCTGCGCATGAACGCCATTGATGGATTCACCGATTTCCTGATAAATTCCCTGATAGTGACCCTCAATCTTCTGGGACAGATCATTGGCACAAAGCAGCGCCAGCACCTGATTCCCTTCGGTTAGGGCCCCCAGACCATCGATACAGGCATTGATATTGGTTTTCAGATCGTTAAAATCGCCTTTGTACTCAGTCGTGATTTTGGGGGGCAGCACGCCGTTACCAATTCGTTCGATGGCTTTGTTGGCCACCTTCAGGGGTTTAACAAAGGTGTTGATCATGTTGTTGAGGCTGATAATCATATCTTTGTAGGCACCGCTGTAGATGGTGGTATTGCCGCGGTAATTAAGCTGTCCATCCTGGGCGGCGGCACCGATCTTTTTGATGTCGTCGCTGACCGCATTCATTGCGGCAACCATATCGAGCAGGGCATAGGCCAACACATCCTTGTCGGACTGGGGCACAATCGCCACCGCGAAGTCACCTTTGGATAAGCGCTGGGCCGCTTCAACCTGTTCCCGCCGGTTTTCGATGATGGTGGCAAAGGAATCCATCAGGGCGCCGATTTCGTCTTCACTGGCGGCCGTGATTTCCAGATCCACATCCCCCAGGGCCATCTGATTGGCCAGGGCGGTTAAGTCGACAATCGGTTTGGTGATCCGTTTGGCCAGAACCCAGGCGGCGGCACCGCCCAGTGCCAGTACCAGCAGTGAAATGAGGAGGGTGATCGTTCGTAAATGATTCATCGGAGCCAGGACATCACTTTCGAACTGGGCGATAATCAGGTTCCAGTTGGTACCGGGAATCGGAGCGGTGGCGCCGATTTTTTTGTCGCCATTAAACGTGTAGTTAAGCATTCCGGATTGGCCGGCGCCCAGTTCCTTAAAGGCCCGGCCGAAATCCTTCCATTCGCCGTCATTGTCTATCTCGTCAAATACGTTTGTCTGGTTTAAAATGACTTCATCGTTGGGGTAGGCCATAAAGCCGCCCTCATTGTTGACCACAAAGCCGTACTGCCGCTGCCCGTCACCCATGGAATTGGTTGTTTCTTTTAAGAAGGTGGGGGAACGGCGGCCGACTAACAGGCCGACGACCTGGCCATTGCTTTTGATCGGAGCGACTTCAAAAACGCAGGGAGCTTTGGTCACTTTGCTGATGGCCACATCCGAAATCGCCAGTTCGCCCTTGAAGCCATTCTCGTACCAGAACTCACTCCAGGAGTCAAATTCCCCGCCACCGATGAGGTATTTGGCATGACCGTCCATATTCATGACAGCCAGATCCTCATAACCCAGGGCAGTGACATCGGAAGCCAGGGCCGCCACCTGGGTATTATAATCCATTGAAGCGATACCGCTGCGTTTACTGACCTCACTGAGGGTTTCCAGATTCCCGGCAATAATGGCTGCAACGTGGGAAGCACCTTCATCAGTGTACTTCTGGGCATCGGCATTGGCCTGGGTAAGCAGGGCGGCTGAGCCCATGGAGTACGACACGATCCCCAGGGCGATGACAGCCACTGCCAGTATCGCCAGGGTGAAACCCAACAGTCTTGTTGAAAGGTGTCTTTTGATTACCCGTCGTTCCCGTAAACCTGTCAGCTCCACAGCGGGAGCCGGAGTGTTATCCAGCAGAATTTTTTCTTCGTCCATGTTTTTCCTCTTTTCTTTTTTTTGCTTGGCCAGTTATTAGGGCATTTACAAGTCCAATCCAAGTATTGTCACACAACTTGCATTACGTGGTGATTTGCTAAGGACAGTAGTTTTTTAATTGATTGTGATGAATATTAATAATATAAATGATTGCCAGAATCCTTAGTGAATCACGAATCATTTCTAATAACTGTGCAAAAGCAGTATTTATTATATCGATTTTGTCCTGTAATTACCAGCAAAATTGGCCAATCAAGACAATATTTATTTACTGACCTATGTGATTGTCATATTGGCGGTTTTGTAACAATCACAAAATATTACACTTGTCAGTCAATCGTAAAACGCTTATGATGGGTGGAGAAAACATGAATAATAAAAGAGTTAATTGAATGTAACTCTTTAAGAAAAAATAATAAAGTCGAAATAGGCAACCTTGCCTGTTTCCGGGAGGTCATATGTCATTACTCAGTCAGAGAATCACCGAATTGATCAGTGAAAGCGGTGAAACCGTTTTGGCACTGGCAGAAATGGGAAGTATCAATCGTACCACCCTGCAGCGGGTCAAGTCGGGCGAACGGCTGCCGACTCGGGCGATGCTAAAAAAACTGATACGGGTGCTACGGCTTTCGCCGGCAGAAGCCGTTGAACTCGAAAAACTATGGGAGATCGCCCAAGTGGGTGAAGGAATTTATGCCAACCGCCAAAAGATTATTGAACTGATCGAAACCATTTCAGAATTAACTGAATACAAAATTCCCTATTCCAAAGAGCTTAAGTCCTGGGATGTCAAAAAAGCTCCGGATGAGCTTCTTCCGGCCATGCAAATAGTTTGCGGTGAAAAACAGGTGCTTAGTCTGATTGAGAAAAGCATTGATCAGGAGTTGAGCAGGCAAGCAGAACCAACCATTAAACTGACCATTCCCTATACGTTTTCGGCGGTTTATGATTATTTATTTATGCAGATGCTGGGAAACAGCAAAACACTTGATCTTGCGGATGTTTTGTGTCTACGCCGGGAAGTTGGCGACACCGCCGCCGACCCGATGCTGGGGGCATTAAAGCATCTGATCGCCCTGACGCTGCTGGACAACGTCAATTATTTGTCACATTGTTATACGATTGAGACAAACTCGAGAGTCAACGATCCAGAAATGAGTGCCCTGTTTCCTTATTTTCTCGTAACGTCCACTACAGTCATTACCATTTCCAGGGATTTAAGCCAAGCGGTGTGCTATCATGATCCGGCTTTTGTGCGTCTGTATAGCGACTGTTTTGCTGAAATTCTGGCTTCGACCCGGCCCTTTATTCTGGAAAGTAATAATCTCTTTGATGTTTTTGACCTTGATCGCAAATTTAAGGTGGAAGTGGTGGTTGAACCGTTGCCATGTATTGCGTATTACACGGATCGAGCTCTACTAGAAGCCAAGTTGAATAAAGACTTTCCTTATTACGAACCCTTGCTGGAGGCAGTTGACCGCTATTTTAATTACTTCCGCCAGGTCAGCACGGGGATGCTGAATGTTTTTTCATTAAAAAATTTAAGGCAGTTCATGGATGATGGCAATCTGGTTTTTCCAGAAGAGATTTATCATTTGCTAACCCCATCAGAACGCCTGATGATTTTGAAGCAGGTTCGGGATGATCTGTTTCATAATCGTCGACGAATCTTTGCCGTGGATGATCAAAAACTCTTTTTAAACCAGGCGGTGGAATTTATCTATGAGAGCTGCGACTGTCTGCGACTGATTCTACATTACCGCATCGCTGGCCGGATCGTCTATAAAACCATCGAACTCCGGGAAGCTTTGATCATTGCGGCATTTAAAGAATTTTTTCTCAGTCTGCCGGATAGCGACTATGTGCTGAGTACTGAAGCGACCTTGGCACAACTGGATGCCTTGCTGGTCGAATACGCACCAGCGGCCGGTCCCAATTTTACAAAGCCACTTGTGACATGGGAGCCAACCGGGGTATAATAAGATATAAATGAGCCGGTGTGGCTGTCAGATGTGTTTTACCACAAAATTGTTTTCTAAAACCATTGGTATTTGTGAAATAAAAAACAACGAACAATGTTTGCTTTGTGGGCTGTTTACACAAACATTTCATAACATGTAGGCGAACAGTTCACAGAACGTTACGCCGAACAGTGTAGAAATTCGCGAAGGCAACGAGCAAATCACAAGCTTGCTTGTAGTTGGCGACTGCCCGCGACCTCGAAGAAATTCGCATCGCGATTTCTTCTGGTGTTTCGTGCGAAACGAGGCCTAAAGCTCATTGCAGTTTTAAATGATCGATTTATAAATCTAAACAGGAGGTAAGTGTATGGGCGGCATCTTATTTCTGGTTTTGGTCGTTTTTGCTGGCCTCTCCCTTTGGCTTTATTTTTCATCCCGGCAAAAAAAAGAACGTCAAGGCCAGCAACCAGAGGTCAAAGTTCCCTGTCGGGACGGCTATATCATTGGTTATTATCAGGGCAATCGCTTGATCGGCCAGCGTTATATAAACAACCATCTGGCCTCAACCGGGGTTTTTGTTAACACTATCCAGGTTGGCCCCGGCAAAGAATATTATCCCAATGGCCTTCTTAAATACGAAGGCAGCTTTGTCAATGGTCTGGCCTCGGGTCAGGGGAAACTCTACGAAGAAAATGGCAAGCTTAAATACATCGGGAGCTTTTCCAATGGCTATGCCTCCGGTCAGGGACGTATCTTTGACGCTAACGGTAGATTAAAATGCGAAGGCAATTTTTCTCGGCTGTCCACGAATCAGGAAAACATTAAAGATCCATCAGTGCCGACCGGCCACTGTAAAGAATATTACGATAATGGCCAGTTGAAGTATGAGGGTGAGTTTGTCAATGGCGTCTGGCATGGGGAAGGGCGCTCTTATGATCGAAGCGGCCGATTGGTGCATAAAGGTAAATTTCGTAACGGCAAAGCGGTCGGCTGACAATTGTATTCTAACCGTTGGTTAATTTATTTGATGTCAATCGTTTTCACTTGTTAATAGGTCTTGATGATGCTATCATTGAGACAACAGGTTTTAAAAATTCGGGTATCAGATGACCGACCTGACACCGTTCAAGGAGGAGAGCAGATGTTTATTGCCAGACAACCGATTTTTAACGTGGATCTGGACGTATATGGATATGAACTGCTGTTTCGGCTCAACAGCCAATCGAGTCAGTTTGGTGGAATTTCGTCTCAGGGAGCCACCGCAGCGGTGCTCACCGGACTCTATGAAGCGGGAATTGAAAACATCATTGAGGACAAGCGGGCCTTTATTAATTTTGATGAGATTTTCATCCATTCCGACGCTCTGGAATTAATCAAACCGGATCAGATGGTAGTGGAAATGCTGGAAAAAATAAGAATTGACGACAGCCTGATTGAACGGATTAAATCAATTCGAGAGAAGGGCTACCGGATTGCGCTGGACGATTTTGAAGAAGAATTCCAAAACTATCCACTGAGTCCACTGGCCGATATTATCAAATATGATCTGATTGCAACCCCTCTGGAAACGGTTGCCAGCGATGCCGCCGATGCGCTGGCCCAGGGCAAGGTGTTATTGGCTGAAAAGGTCGAAACCAGGGATGAATTTTTGCAGGCCATGAAGATGGGATTTACCCTGTTTCAAGGTTATTTTTTCAGCAAACCGGTGATTGCTGGTCAATCGGTCAATAAATCGCCGACCAAGTTTCAGTATTTCAGATTGATTGAGGAACTTAAAAAAGAAGATCCTTCCTATGATGCCCTAGCTGAGCTGATCCAACAGGATGTCACCTTGGCGTATCGGGTTATGCGGATGGTCAGTGTTCGATCTAATCATGATCTGGTCAGTTCGATCCGCTATGCACTGACTTACATGGGACTCAACGAAATTGAGCGCTGGTTCAATATTCTGATGCTTCAGGATCTGGGCCAGGAAAAACCCTCAGAGCTGGTGAAAATCGCGCTGATTCGGAGCCGTTTTACCCAAACTCTGGCCAAGCGAGCGCTGATGACCTACAACACCCAGCATGCGGCAGCAATGATGGGGTTGTTTAGCGTTCTCGATGGAATTCTTGACCTGTCCATGGAAGAAGCATTGGCTGGTATTGCTTTGCCACCATCAATTCCAGACGCACTGATAAATGGGGAGGGAGTACTATACCCCATTTACGAACTGATGCTGGCCTATGAAAAGGGTGATTGGGCAACCACTATGAATCGATCGGAAGAGCTAAAAATCGAGGAGTACATTTTGTATCACGATTATCGGGAAGCAATTGCCTGGGCCAATGAAATCATTCGAAACATCGCCTGAGCAAGAAAAATTAGATAACAGATTCACGAATATACATGGCCAGCTACGGTTGCGCCATTTTTTTGTTGGTAATAAACGGCAGCAGATAGAAAACATGTTCAAAAATACAGACAGTGGGTGCAAAAATTCTTGTTTTTGATGAAACATAGTGTTACAATAAACATATTGAATAGAGACGGACATTTATAATTTTACACCAGTATAAAAAGACCCAGGAGGCTATATGTTTATTGCCAGACAACCGATTTTTAACGCTCAGCTGGAAGTTTACGGGTATGAGCTTTTATTTCGGCTTCACAACCACTCGACGCATTTTGGCGGCATGTCGTCTCAGGGGGCAACCGCCATGGTCATCACCGGTCTGTTTGAATCGGGACTGGAGAACCTCGTTGAAGACAAATTTGCCTTCATTAACTTTGATGAAATCTTTATTCATTCCGAAGCTGTGGAACTAATTGAACCAGATCGAATGATTGTGGAAATGTTGGAAAATATTGAAGTCAGCTGCAATCTGGTTGCGCGTCTCGAGGATATTAAAGAGAAGGGCTACAGCATCGCTTTGGATGATTTCGCCCAGACCTATCAGACCTACCCTCTGACGCCATTGGCAGACATTATCAAGTATGATCTGATGGTCACTCCGCTTGATACCATTATCGATGATATTCCGGCGGGTCTTGCTCAGGGAAAAACACTGCTAGCTGAAAAAGTGGAAACCCGTGATGAATTTCTAAAAGCGAAGGAGCTTGGGTTTACTCTCTTTCAAGGCTATTTTTTCAGTAAACCGCACATAGCCGGACGCACCTTTCGAGCCACCCCCTCGCAGCTTCAGTATCTGCAACTAATGACTGAAATAAATGCGGAGGAACCATCCTTTGATCGTTTGGCCGAGATGATTGAGCAGGATGTGACCTTGACCTATCGGTTACTCCGGCTGGCCAGTTTTCGGGCTGGCAGCGAATCGATTGGCTCCATCAAGTTTGCCCTAAGCTATATTGGTCTGCGCGAATTTGAACGCTGGATTAGTATTTTAATGATTCATGAAGTCAGCAAAGACAAACCCACCGAACTGATCAAACTGTCGCTGATTCGCACCCGCTTTGCCGAGTCACTGGCGAAACGCTCGGGATTGCATGAATTGGAACATGATGCCGCGCTGATGGGCCTTTTCAGTGTTCTGGATGCAATTCTTGATCAACCAATGGATGTGGTATTGGCGGGGATCGCCTTGCCTCAAGCGATTTTAGAGGCTCTGATCAACCAGCAGGGAATCCTTTTTCCGATCCTGGCTTTGATGGTGGCCTATGAAAAAGGCGAATGGAGCTTGGTCGAAGAATTGGCTCAAGTCTTAAAAATTGCGGATTACCACATTTATCACGACTACCGGGAAGCAATCAAGTGGTCTAATCGTGTTGTTTGCAATATCGCCTAGATAAATAGAGTAAAAAAGAGTACGCAACGGATCAGTGATGTGGGTACTCTTTTTTGTACGATAGAAGTGTAAGTGTTAAGCATGTCATTGGTGCTGAAACATTTGCACTTGTTTTTTTATGACCGATCTTAGACCTATAGCTAACCACTTCCGATTCGACAGGATCAAAAAACTGCAAAATTTTCTGGCACACAAAATGCCACATCTTGAAATTGGCTCCGACACGGTTATAATAAGAGTAAAAGGTTCCCAAAATATAGAAACTGGAGTAGCCGATGACACGTTTTAGTAAAAAAATCGAAGAACTAATTGATGAAAGTGGCGAAACCGTACAATCTCTGGCAGAAATTGGAAAAATTAATCGCACCACTCTGCAGCGGATAAAAACGGGCGAGCGGTTGCCTACACATAAAGTTTTTGAAAGCTTATGTAAAGCGCTTCGCCTGTCAACGACTGAAATCGAAGAATTACAGGCCTTACAAGAAATCACCCAGGTCGGCGAACGGCGTTATTATAATCGTCAAAAAATTGTGGAGTTGATGGCCATCATTTTTGAATTGACCAACTATCAAATTCCTTTCTCGAAAGAATTAAAAGCTCCGGATACCGCTGCGATCAGCTCAGGGGAACAACAAAAAATTCAGATTGTGACTAGTTTTGAAGCTGTCCGAAGCGTCATCGAAAACAGCATTGATCGGGAGCTTTTTTGCCAGGTTGCACCGCATCTGAAGCTTTCCATCCCCAGTCATTTTGAACTGGTTTATGCGCACATTTTTTCGCAAATGCTGGGAAACACAAAACACCTGATTTTGCAGGATGTTCAGTGTTTTCCGGAAGGCAGTGATGAAAGCGTTGCCGATCCGGGACTTAGCACCCTAAAAACTCTGATTGGCCTGTCGCTGCTTGATAATATTACTTATCACTCCAACTATTATTATCAGCCAATTGGGAAGAGTCAGGAAATCAATGTACTGTTTCCCTATTTTATGCTCACATCGGAAGAAGTCATTGTGATTTCCCGGGATTTTTGCAGGGCCATCCGCTATCAGGATCCGTCGCTTTATGATCTCTACCAGAAAGGTTTTTTGACCATCCTTTTGCAATCCGAACCCTTTATCGAAGAAAGTCGAGATCTGTTTGCTATATATTCATTGGATACGACCTATCGTATTCGTCAGGTCATCTAGCCTCTGCCATGCTTTGCCTATTATGCCACTCATGAAATGGTGGCCGACAAGGTTCGCCGGGAATTGCCCTTCTATGATGACCTGGTATCGGCCACAAATCGCTTTTATGATTATTTTAAAGCAGAAAACCGCTCGATGATCAATGTTTTTTCATTAAATAACCTGGAAACCTTCATGGATACTGGCAACATGTATTTTCCGGAGGAGGTATGTCATCCCTTTACTCCGGCCGAACGCCTGATGTTGACCAAACTGGTACGTCAGGATATTGCCACTGATACCCGAAAAACTTACGCATTCGATGAAAAAAAGATCGTTCTTAATTCAGCAGTAGAATTTGTGAATGAAGCGACTCTGGTGCATCTGATCCTGCATTATCAGAAAGCTGATCAACAGATTTTTAAGACGATAAAATTAAAAGAAGCGAAAATTGTAGCGGCTTTTGATGATTTTTTTGGTAGTCTGCCTGGTAGTTCCTATGTGTTGCCCAAAGAGGACACCTTGGCCGCCATCGATCAGCTGATCTTACGCTATGAAGGCCAGGCATAGTATTACGATAAAAAGCACCCGCATTAAGCGAGTGCTTTTTTACTGTTCAAAATGGATAAGTCTCTAAGAAATCGCCCGCATGATAATAAAGGCCGAATAACCGACATAGCCCAGCATCATGACGGCCCCTTCCCAGCGGCTGATTTTCTTGGAAGTATACATCATTGGAACGACGATAATCATCGCCGCCAGCAGAATCCACAGATCGGCATAGTTTTCAGCGGCAATTTCAATTGGGAAGATAACCCCGGAAACCCCCAGAACAAACAGCGTATTAAAGATACAGGAACCAATGATATTGCCCACAGCAATATCATTCTCGCCTTTTTTGGCTGCTACCACGGAGGTGATCAGTTCCGGTAGGGAGGTGCCGATGGCCACGATTGTCAAACCGATCACGGTTTCGGACATCCCCAGGATGGTGGCAATTTCAATGGCTGCATTAACCACCAGATCAGCGCCAAAAACAACGGCGGCCAGACCGCCGATGGTAAAGAGAATACTTTTGGGAACAGGCATTACAAGTATTTCACCCTCGGATTCTTCTTTGCCAAGGATGGCAATTTCTACCATCGAATAAAGATAGATGGCAAAAAAGAGCAATAGAATCCATCCTTCTGAACGGGAAACTGCGCTGATTGGATCGCCATTGATCAGACCATCCATCACCATCAGCATTAAAGCAACGGTAGTCAGGATAGCAAAAGGCATCTCTTTAAAAATTGTTTTTGATTTGATACTGATGGGGGAAATAAACGCTGAGATCCCCAGAATAAAGAGGATGTTGACAATATTGGAACCCACCACATTCCCAAAAACAATACCATTGGCTTGATTTAGCGATCCGGACACGCTGACCGCCAGTTCCGGGGCACTCGTGCCAAAAGCCACCAGGGTCAAACCGATGACCATACTGGGGATGTTAAAGCGCTTGGCAATGGAGGACGAACCTTCCACAAAAAAATCGGCACCTTTAACTAATAATATTAGGCCGATAATTAAAAAAATAATACTCACAAGAAATCCTCCCTCAAATAATAACAGATTGCAGAAAAGTAGATCAGGTTGTCTGTAACAAGGCAAAAATGAATGAAAATAAATCTGCATATATGACCCTTATAACAATAACAGCAGATTGGCATCAGGTCAATTTTATTTTACAGAAAGTTGTAAAAAATTTACCCGAAACCGTTTAAATCGTAAAAAAAGGGCTATACCATGTAACAGAGTGTCATGGTGCTGTAAAATTAGTAAAAACCGAGATCCTGGTGCACGCCCCAAATACTATCAGCAAAGGGTGCACCCAAACGCAAAGGAGTGTAGAAATGCAGGTACAACCCTATATTAGTTTTAATGGAAATTGTCAGGAAGCGGTGGAATTCTATGCCGATGTTTTTGGCACGGATCAGGCTGAAATTATATTATTTGATGAAACCCTGATCGAACCGGGGAATCCCGACCGGGCCGAAAAAGTGACCATTCGTGCTGATCTTAACTCCGATGAACTGCGGATATCGCTATCGGATAAACTCTCAAAATCACTGGACAATCAAAAAGAAAAGATGACTCTGGTCATTTTTAGTGATGATCTTGATGAGATCAAAGGCCTTTTCTATAAATTAAAAGATGGCGGGACTGTCGAAACCGAATTGCAGGAAACCTTCTGGAGTAAGGTTTATGGTTCGCTGGTCGATAAATTTGGGGTAAATTGGCAGTTAAATTATGATGACGGCAGAACGCGTCAAGTGGTATAATGGGGTAATCTTAGACTATCATTTCACCATTTGATGATCATGACAATTTTTTATCATGGTGAAAGGCACACGGTATGGGCAATGCCGTGTGTTCTTTATGCCAGAGCCAGATAATTTCAGGTTTGACAGTTTTACAACCCGGGACTATCAGTGGCATGGTTCACACAAACGCAGTCATAAGATAGATGCATAAGGAGGAACCATGGAAGTAAAAAAGATTTTACCACTTAGTCTGGCCAGTCTCGATGAAGCCAATACCTTTGTTTCGGAGCTATTACAAAAATACAAGTGTCCTAAAAGCGATAACATGAAAGCACAACTTTTTGTGGAAGAAGCTATTGTTTACTGGAGTGAGCGGGCCAATGCGCAAGCGTATTTTGAGTTGTCGATTCAGAAGCGATTTAAAACCATTACTCTGACGCTGAATTACTGGGGTAATCCGGAAAACCCATTGACCCTACCGGAAATGCCGGAGGGCGAGGCGGCTGACTTCAATCGAATTGGACAGAATATTTTAATCGGACTGTCATCGGTGACCTATTCCTACGAAAAGGGCTGTAATAACGTTGCTTATACGCTTAAGCAAAAACCGCTAAACCCTGCGTTGACAACGGCCATTGCCCTGATTGGTGCTATTCTGACCGGCTTTCTTATCCAGATGACGGCACCAGCGCTGGGCAAACAGCTTGGCAGCGGGATTCTTTCTCCCATTAGCAGTACATTTTTTAGTTTTCTCAATGCCATTGTGATACCGGTACTGTTTTTTTCCGCCATCGGCAGTATTTTCAATATGGATAATCTGGCTCAGATGAAACGGATCTTCCGATTGTTATTGACTTGGTCGATGGTAGTTATTCTCGTGGCTTCAGCGGTTTCGCTGGGAATGGCTCAAATTTTTTTGCTGGGCAACACTGGGTCAGCAAGTCAGGCTGGTCAGGGGGATTTGTGGAACCAGATTGGTGAGATGGTTTTTGGAATCATTCCAGCCAATATTATTCAGCCTTTTATCGATGGCAATACCTTACAGATCATGTTTTTGGCGATTATCGGTGGTATTGTGATGTTGACCTTAAAGGGCCGCTTTCCAGAAATCACGCGAATTATCACCGAAGCTAATCTGATTTTTTCCACCATCCTGGATGCCGTTTGTGCTCTGATGCCGGTGGTGGTTTTTATCAGTATTTTGAACATGATGATTTCCGGTGAAGGGGCAGCTCTGCTGGGGGCCGTATGGCTGATTGTATTGTTGCTGATTGCTTTTCTGATCATTAATGTGTTCATGCTGTTGAGTTTAACGGTTTATGAAAAAATAAGCCCAGTGACTTATTTAAAAACCGCAGCGCCATTTCTGTTGATAGCCTTCTCAACCGCCAGTTCCAGTGCCACCTTTGCCAGTCATACTGCAACAGCAATGAGCAAGCAGAAAATCCGGGACTATGTCGTCAATTTTTCGATTCCAGTGGGGGTTTTGTTTAATAAGCAGGACGCTATTCCGATGTTATTATTAACATCTTTGTTTATAGGTAATATTTACGGAATCGGTTTTTCATTGCCGGATATGATTCCGGTTGTGATTCTGTGCATGATTCTTTCGGTGGCTGTGCCACCATCCCCAGGTATGGGGGCTTTTCTCTTCACCATCGTTTTCAACCTTCTGGGTATTCCCTTAGAAGGGCTGGCACTGGCCGTAACCATTGCCATCTTTCTGGATTATCCTGCCACCACCGGCAATGTTATGACTACCAATATTGGAATGATTCACACAGAACATCGGCTCCGTGCCAGTGAACTAAAAAAGCGCCCTATCTAGGGGCGCTTTTTTGATGGCTTAAGCCAGTCCGTCTTCCATTGCCAGGGAAACCGGTTCGGTTTTGCTGGCCCGCAGTTTTCGGTAAGTGACGGTGTACATCGATACCGCCAGGATAATTGAGACAACATCGGCCAGCGGTTGGGCCCAGATGATCCCTTGAAGGCCAAATAGCGTGGAACCGATAACAAGGATCGGGACAAATGCCAGTCCTTGTCGGCATACTGTCAGAATCAGCGACGGAATGGCTTTTCCCAACGACTGATAGACGGTAGTGACAATAAATTGAAGACCCAGAAAGGGGCTGACCAACATTTGAATAATCAGCATTGTAGCACCAATGGTGATGACCTCCGGATCATTAATAAAGAAAGTGACAATCGGGGCAGCAAAAAGGATCGCGATAACCATTACCACAGTTCCCATAAACATACCAACCACACCGGTAAATTTAATTGCATCATTCATCCGTTTATAGTTCTGTTGGGCGTAATTGTAGCCGATAAAGGGCTGAATACCCATTGCCAGACCCAGCGCCAACATGACCACGATCGAGAAGACCCGGCCGGAAACCCCCAGAGCTGCAATGACGGTATCGCCATATGCGGAGGCATAGCTGTTTAACATAATCATCGAAAAACTCATCAGAATATTATTGACAGAGGCTGGAATCCCAATCGCAAAGGTATTTTTAGCAATAGCGCCCTCAATCCGGAAATCCTGGGGGGAGATGGAGAGCACATCACTGTGTTTGAAAATATAATAAATAAAGTATATTACCGCGCAGGCATTCCCAATCACAGTGGCCCAGGCTGCTCCAGCTACGCCCATGCCCATGGCGAGTATCATAATAGGATCAAGAATGATATTAATAACGGTTCCAATCATCATTCCGATCATCGATTCTTTGGCTGCACCGACGGAGCGGACAATCTGGGCCAGTGAATTTTGCAGACTGATGGCGATGGCGCCGTAAGCGACAATGGTCAGATAGTCCCGGGCAAAACCGATGGTGTTGGGGCTGGCACCAGCAATGGTCAAAATTGGATCCATAAAAATCAGAAAGACCACCATCCCGATCAGACCCAAGGCAATCGAGCCATAAAAGGCAAAGGAGGAGGTGTGCTTGATATCCACAATCCGGTGTTCCCCCAAAAGTCGGGAAATATAAGAGCCACCGCCGATCCCGAAAATATTTCCAAAGGCCATTAGCAGAAAAAAGATTGGCATGGTTAGGGTAACGGCAGCTACCTGATTGGCATCACCGGTTTGGCCGACAAAATAGGTATCGGCCATGTTATAGACAATCGTCACGAGCATACTGAGAATGGTGGGAATGGCTAGGGTCATCACCGCCTTGGGGATTGGGTACTTTTCAAATAAATCATTTTTCATAAAGATAATTCCTTTCTGTGAATCATTGGTTAGGGTCGGTAATGTTTTTTAAAATCTGATGCAGAAGGGACTCCAGCAGGTTGAGATGTTCAGGTGAGATGTCCCGGAGGGTTTCCGCTTCCAAACGAGTAATCTCGGTACAAACCAGCGACTCCAGCGCCAGACCCTTTTTAGTCAGCTCCAGATAATTAATTCGGCGATCCTGAGAATCAGGTCGGCGCTGGATAAACTCCTTTTCTACCAACCGTTTGACAATCCCAGTAACGGTTGGTCCTTTGAGACGAAAAGCTTCTTCAATCATCTTTTGGTTGATTTCCTGATCCTGATGGTGAAGCAGATACATAATCACAGAAAATTGGGAGGAGGTCAGGTTCCATTGTTTTAACGAATGATTAAAGCGCATTTCCATAATGTTATTCAATTGTTTGACAAAGCCACCAAAGTTAAATTGATCTGTTTTCATTACGCCTCCATTACTTAGCATGCTATCTATTTTATCGGAAGAATTTTTAATTGTCAAGTCAACTTTTAGCGAATCGTTTGCACAAAAAAGATCCCGTTAACGAGATCTTTTCAGGGCGAAAATAATAACCGTCGGTACCGATGACGATGAGAGAGTAGATCTTTCTAAATAAGACAGGCGTATTCTAGCTCTGTCAGAGCCTTTAGCAGTTAAAGCAGCTTGACAATGACCCGGGTTACCGTGGTAAAATGAAAAAATAGAATCAATTTACGATTGCGAAAAAAACAGGTTGCATGAGTAATTTAAGAAGCGTTAAGTGGAGGGCATCATTATTGGCTGAAAAATATGAATTTACCTGGGAGTTGTTGGGAGATATTGGTGAAGGACGACCAAATCTGGGGAATACCACCCGGGTTGAGATCTATCGACTGATGCAGTTTACCATCAGAGATATTATCGAGAAACATGTTGGGGTAAAAGAAACCGATGAAATTTTTTATGAAGCTGGACAATTAGCAGGTAACGCATTTTATCAACATATGATTACGAAAACCGATGACCTCAATCATTTTGTCAATCAGCTTAAGACTGTACTAAAAGAGTTGGGTATGGGTATACTGCGGGTGGAAGAAGCTGATATGGTCAAAGGTGAGCTGATTCTGACGGTCTCTGAAGATCTTGACTGCTCCGGATTGCCGGAGGAAGGTTACGAGATCTGTACCTATGATGAAGGTTTTATTTCGGCATTGTTGGAGAATTTTTCCGGTAAGCCATTTATTGTCAAAGAGATTGACTGCTGGTGTACCGGCGATCGAACCTGTCGATTCAGTGCTAAAGCAGTCAATCGGTAAATTGCGTACACTCAGAACTTATTAGCTAACGCAAAATGTCATACATACAGCCATTAAGAAGGGAGCTGACAAACCTCAATGATCAGTAAAGACGCACGGACAATTTTAGAGTATTTTCAATCCCTGCTAAATGACCTTCACACCAGCCCGGTGCCCCCTGAAAATATCAGCAGTGATAATGCCTTTATTGCGCTTGATCAAACCATTAAAACGATCAGAAATTCAGCCATCGAACTGAGAAACGGCAATTTATCCCATGACATTAGAGGCCGGGGTTATGTATTGGGGTCTTTAAAAAACCTCCAGGCTTCGCTTAGGAACCTGACCTGGATCACAAAAACCATTGCTTCAGGCGACTTTTCCCAGCGGGTTCATTTTCTTGGGGATTTTTCCGAGGCATTTAATAGTATGACCGAAAAACTGGAGTCTTCCATCCATGAATTGGAAGAAGCTCGCTCACATTTTGAAATGGTGTTTCAGACCATTCCGGATGCCACCGTGATTACCAAAGTCGCTGATGGTACGCTGATTGCCTATAACCGGGCTTTTATGGAAGCTACAAAATTTACCGATGTGGATTTAACCGTCGGTTTATTTAATATCCGAGATCTGTACATTGATGCCAGCCAACGGGAAAGCTTCATCAAAGCCCTTGAAGTCAACGGTTTTGTTGAAAATCTGGAGATCTGTTTTTATGGAAAGAACAACGAGCGACATATTGGTCTGGTATCATCAAAAAAAATCACCATTGAGGGGATGCCCCACGCTCTTAGCGTGATTCGGGATATCACCGAACTCAAGGCGATTGAAGCGAAACTGCAGCAAAGTGAAGAGCGGCATCGACTACTGGCAGACAACGCGGCAGATGTCATTTGGACCATGGATCTGACCGGGCGTTTCACCTATATCAGCCCGTCGGTGGAAAAGCTCCGGGGTTACACGGTTGAAGAAGTCATGGCCCAGTCCCAGGAAGAGGTCTTATGTCCGGGATCTCTGATTCAGATGCAGGAGGGGTTGGCCCGGGCCATCAATTCGGTTCAGAATGGTTTGCCTTTTCAAGTCTATCGCGGGGAATTGGAACAACCCTGCAAAGATGGTACCACGGTTTGGACTGAAGCGACTGTTTCCGGAATTTACAGTGAAGATGGGCGCTTTATCGGGATGCTCGGGGTCACCCGGGATATCAGTGAACGCAAACTGATGGAGGAAGAAATAAGACGGCTGTCGATCACCGATAAGCTGACTCAGAGTTTCAACCGCTTAAAGTTGGATGAAACCCTGGAACAACAATTTGATTGGTCAGTAAGTTACGGATTGCCCTTTGCTACCATCATTCTGGATATCGATCATTTCAAGCTGGTTAACGATACCTACGGCCATCAGGTCGGGGATCGGGTTCTGATCGAACTGGTCGAGGTACTCCACGATAATGTCCGCAATGGCGATGTGGTGGGGCGCTGGGGCGGCGAAGAGTTTTTGATTATTATGCCAAATACGACCTTGGCAGACGCCACGGTGATGGCTGAATGGCTACGTCAGGCGGTTGCCAGTCATGCATTTACCACGGCCGGTCAGGTGACGATCAGTCTTGGGGTAGCGGCGTTTGCTACCGACAACGCTCCGGAGACCATTGTTTCTCGGGCTGATACAGCCCTCTATAAGGCCAAGGAAAAGGGGCGTAATCGCGTTGAAGTATGCTAGTTTTTTTCGGAGGGGCCAATGCCAAACCATGAACTCAGTCATCGTAGCAACTTAATAAAATCAATGAAAGCGGCCATCCAGGCAAGTATGATCCTGATCTGGATGTTTGCAACCGGGATACTGTTTGAACCAACTTTTTTTGTCCAGGCCGAGGATGAAAAGTCGGTGCTTTTTATTAGTTCCTATAGCGAAAGCTTTGTCTCAGTACCTGATCAGATTGCTGGTATCCAGTCGGTTTTTGATGAACAGAAGATCAATCTGGAAATAGAATACATGGATACCAAACGTCTCGATACTCCGGAGAACAAACAGGTTTTTTATCAGAGCCTGAAATTCAAATTGGCCCAGCTGCCACCCTATGACGCGGTGATTGTGGGCGATGACAATGCGCTTCAATTTGCCCTCGACCATCAGGCCGAATTGTTTTTTCAGATCCCGATTGTGTTTTTAGGTGTAAACGATGAAACTCGGGCCCGGCAAGCTGCTGCAGATCCTTTTATTACTGGTATTATTGAGCGGATCTCAATTAAAGAAACGCTGGAAATTGCCCGAGTCTTTAACCCTCGGGCCACCCGAATCGTTGGGATTACCGATGAAACCTTGACCGGTCAGGGCAACCGACAGCAGTTTAAAGCCTTACGTCAGAGCTATCCTGAACTGACCTTTACTACCCTCAATACTCCGAACTACAGCTTTGATGAGCTGGGGACGGAACTGGAAAAATTGGGGGAAGACACTATTTTATTATTTTTGGATATGAACCCGGACAAGACCGGGGCTTACATGGAGTTTGAAAAAGCTGCAGCTTTTCTAAACCAGCATACCCAGATCCCAGTTTATCGGGCTTCGGTGGGCGGTGTTGGTTATGGACTAATCGGCGGAAAAATGGTGGATTATCATGCACTGGGCAAAAGAGCGGCTGAACTGGTCAGCGATATTTTGGGAGGTACCCCAGTCACATCCATCCCAATGGTCTATGAGACCCCCTATTTTTACATCTTCGATTATGAATTGATTCAGCATTATCAGATACCTGATCACCTGATTCCCACTGATGCGGTATTGATCAATAAAACTGAACATCCTCTGGATAAATATCGCAATCTGATTTGGGCCACTGCCATCATTCTTAGTTTTCTGACTTTGGTAACGCTGGTATTAATTTATGACAATCTGAAACGCCGGAGCATTCAAAAAGCCCTGGTAGCCAGCAATGCCGAGTTAAAAGCAACCTACAAAGAGCTGGAAACGGTGGAAGGGAGCTTGCGGCGGCAATATGAAGTGATGACCGAACATGACCGGGAAGTTGGCGAACTGAATCAGAAGTTTGAGTTGGCTATCGAGGGCACAAACAGTGCGGTTTGGGAGGTCGACCTTACATCAAAAACGGTTTATTTTGCCGGGGATTGCTCCCGGATTATCAATCGAACCCTCAGTAATCATTGTCATGTCCATAACTGGCTGGATATGGTTCTGGAGACCAGTCATCGCGAGCGTCTGATTACAGAGGTCAGCAATTACCTCCAGGGCAAATCAGCTCAGATCAATATTCAGGTACTAACGGCGGGCTCAGAAGCACAGCAAAAATGGTTGCTGATTCGTGGCAAAGGGATTAAATCGACAGACGGCAATTTTTATAAGTTGCACGGGATCTTGCTAGACAATACAAAATTCAAACTTCAGGAAGAACAAATAAGGCATCTGGCTCGACATGATTATTTGACTCAACTGCCCAACCGGATGAGCTTTCTGATGCAGCTGGAGAAAGAACTGGCAGCTGGCCATACGGGGGCTGTGTTGCTCCTGGATATTGATAATTTTAAAAGTATCAATGACACCCTTGGTCATCTTTTTGGTGATCAATTGCTAAAGCTGATAGCTGGCCGATTGCAGTCAATTGCTGACGAAAACATGATGGTAGGTCGGCTCGGTGGTGATGAATTTCTGATTCTGATTACCAATAAATGCCATCAAGCCGATATTGAAGCCTATGCGAATAAGATTTTGAGCGCCTTCGATGAAGCCTTCCAGCTCGATAGCCGGGAAGTTTTTGTCAGCATCAGCATGGGGATTTCATGCTACCCCTATGATAGCAGTGCTATGGATCAGCTGATTATGAATGCCGATACAGCTATGTATGAGGTCAAGAGTCAAGGCAAAAATCACTACATGTATTATCATCAGGAATTAAAAAAAGCCATGAGCCGAAAAATTGAAATTGAAGCACTGCTCCGGATAGCTCTCAAGAATGATGGGTTCAAGCTGGTCTATCAGCCCCAGGTCGAACTGAGCAGTGGTCATATCTGCGGTTTTGAAGCGCTGCTGCGTTTAAAGGACAATTATCTGGGACCAGATCAGTTTATTCCAGTCGCCGAGGAAACTGGGCTGATCAGCGAGATTGGCCGCTGGGTGATCCGGGAAGCGGTAGCCCAGATTGTCCGTTGGCGAAATCAGGGACTGGCTGAAAAAACGGTGGCCATCAATTTTTCCAACCGTCAGCTGAGGGACAAAGAGTATATCGAATATATCACCACACTACTGCATCAGCATCATGTTGCGCCTCGATTCATTGAGATTGAGATTACCGAAAGCATCTTACTGGAAAACGATGGCCAGACGAAGCAGTTTCTAAAGGCGCTTAAAGATGCCGGACTGGCGGTGGCCCTGGATGATTTTGGCACTGGTTATTCGTCGCTGAATTGTCTGTCCTATCTACCGGTCAATAAAATTAAACTGGATAAATCGATCAGCGATCAGTTTTTGCAGGGTAACCGCTTTAAGGTGATTGAAAGCCTGATTTTATTAACCCACAGTCTTCATTTAAAAATTATCGCCGAGGGTATTGAGGAGTGGGACAAAGTTGATATCCTTAAAAACAGTGGCTGTGATGGCATTCAGGGGTATGTCTTTTGTAAACCGTTGGAACCGGATGAAATCACGGCACTTTATAATGACAATTTGCTCGACAGACAATCGGATTTGACAGACGCTATATAAAGGTGGTTTGGATCATACAAATAAATGGTACCGGACGTTAAGATGTGTTAACTTATAATTATTATTTCCATCCCAAGGATGGCGAGATTAGACTTAAATTAAGAAATGAGGAGTGTGTTATGAAAATAATAAATACAGCAATTGTTGTGTCGGTTCTGGGTGTTTTGTTACTGGCGGGTTGTGCCGCCACAACCACAGCGACAAGTAGTGATACCGCTGCAGCCAAAGAGGAGACCCTCTTTCAGGCATCGACCATTAATTCGCTACTGGCCGGGAATTACGATGGCTTTATGAGTTTTGGTGAATTGAAACAACATGGTGATGTCGGAATCGGAACCTTTAACGCCTTGGACGGTGAGCTGGTGATGATTGACAACACCGTCTACAAAGTCAAAGCCAGCGGTGCCGTTGAGGAAGTCTCGGATACCGATACCACCCCCTTTGCCGCAGTTACCTACTTTAACGAGGACGCGACTAAATCATTGGGTCAAACCGCCAGTCTGGAAGCACTGGAAACGGAACTCGACAAAATGATTACCAATCCCGACGCTTTTTATGTATTTCGGGTTGACGGCACTTTCAATACCATCAAAGCCCGGTCAGTACCCAGTCAGGAAAAACCCTATCCGGTGCTTTCTGAAGCCGTCAAAAGCCAGTCGATCTTTGACTATCAAAAGATCAGTGGCACCCTGGTCGGCTTGTGGTGTCCGGAAGACATTGGCGGTTTGAATGTCAAAGGCTACCATTTTCATTTTATCGCTGATGACCGCAGCAAGGGTGGCCACCTCCTCGATGTCAGCTTCGATAGCGCTGCTGTCTTTGTCGATCAAACCGACGGCTTTTTCATGACCTTGTCGCCATCCACTCCGGATGGAACTGTGACGGATGCTGATTCCGCCATAAATTCTGTCGAAAAATAACCAGTTTCGAATCTATCTCTTGAGGTTATCGCGATACTCCCGTACCGACCAATTGTTAATCTGTTGTTCGCCGCGGAATCGGACACTAATAAGAAATTAAATTTCTTATTAGTCGTGGGCTATCGCCAACTACATGCAAGCTTGTGCTTGGTTCGTTGCCTCCACGCAGGCTTTGCCATGTCCGCTCCGATGCGTAGGGTCTGACCCCTAGGTCACAACATGATGTAACAATTGTCGGTACTGAATTATCATTTTACTATCTTGACACTCGCGCGAGTGTTTTTTTGTGCTCAAAATCCAGGTTCTCTAAGGGCAGCACAGAGCCGGGTGATGCCGGTGGTGATTTCGGCAAAGGTTAGATGGGCGTATCCGAGGAGGATGTCGCTGCCGTAAGCTGCCTTGTTGCCAAAAACATAGTTCGCGATGGGGTAGACCTGGACTTGTCGGGCATTAATGCGATCGATCAGTGGGGGTGCAAAAACAACACCGTTAAAACGGACAACCATGTGCAGCCCGGCGGCATGGCCTTTAATTTCAAATTTATCAGGATAGTGACGCGATAATTCATCAATCAGGCATTGGCGTTTTTTAGCATAGATTTTTTTCATCCTCCAGATATGCTTTTCCAGCCCGCCGCTTTCAATAAATTCGGCCAGGGCGTACTGGGTCAGGGCTTCGGTATGAACGTCGGAATATTTTTTGAGCTCCAGGTAAGGTTTGATCAGTTGATCCGGTAGAATCAGATACCCCAACCGGATCGCCGGGGTAAGGATCTTGCTGAAGGTACCGAGATAAATGACCCGGTCAGGACTTAGTTCATAAAGGGATGAAACCGGCTGGCCTTCAAAGCGAAATTCACTGTCATAGTCGTCCTCGAGTAAATACGTATCATTGGCGATGGCATACTGAATCAGTTTCTGTCGACGTTGGATCGGCAGGATGCCACCCAGCGGATATTGATGGGAAGGGGTCGTATAGATAAAGGCCGGATTCGGATGGGAGGTGAGGCTGTCAATCAACAGACCCTGATCATCCACCGGGATCCCAATTAAATTGAGTTTTGCGCGCTCAATAATCTGGCGCAATCCGGGGTGGGTGGGGTCTTCAATCAGAACTGTCTTCTTCCGATCCTTTAATAAAGTAGCGATCAGCGCCAGTCCTTGGGTTGATCCAGAAACGATCATAATCTGGTCGGGACTACAAGTGAGTCCCCGGGTGCGCCGCAAATAAGCGGCAATCGTCTGGCGCAGGGTCGACACCCCGGCGCTGGGATGATAACCAAAAGCCGTTTCGGGGATTTGATCCAGACTGCGTTGATAGGCTTTTTTCCACTCCGACAGCGGAAATCGGGATGAATCAATCACGCCGGATTGAAAATTAATCACGCTAGTTGTGGACGCTTTTACTGTCACCGTAGTGGCTGAGTGTTTTTTTACAGCCGTTTTCGGGGAAGGTGAAACGATATCAATGCCACTGCTAACCACTGTCCCCGACCCATGATTTCCAATCAGATACCCCTCGGCAATCAATTGATTGTAAGCTTCCAAAACAGTACTACGGGAGATCCCCAGATTGGTTGCCAGCTGTCTAGTTGAGGGCAGCTTCTCGGCCGGAGCCAGCTGGCCTTCTAAGATAAGATCCCTGATCTGTTGATAAATCTGCCGCATCAAAGAGCAGTCACTCTTTTTTTCAATAGTAATCCACATTGCGATCCTCCTAAAGTGGTTTGCCAAAAATGCGTTAAAGTGGCTCTTTACAAACCACATCACTCTGGTAAGATTTTATCATAACGATTTGAAGCAGAAAAGAGGATTATTATGGGAGAAAAATTAAGTGCCTATCTGGATTTGACAGTGGCGATGGCAATCGCCGGCAGTGCGGTTGTAGTCAGTAAGATGATGGTGACTCGGGTGCCGGTATTTTTAGCCACCGAACTGGGAATTGCCATCGGACTGATCTTGCTGCTGCTGGTGACCTTTGTGATCAAAAAAGAACACCACCGTCTGGATAAAATTACCATGGCGGTGCTGTTGGGTCAGGCCCTGGCCGGGATTGTCCTCTATCGGGTCTTTATTTTCTGGGGCTTGCAATTAACCTCAGCTGCCAACAGCGGTTTAATTTCCAGCTCTGGGCCAGCCATTGTGGTGATTCTGGCATTTTTTATTTTAAAAGAGAAGCTTTCAAAAAACAATGCCATCGGACTGATCTTTGTTATCGTCGGATTACTCTGTATCAACCTCTACAGCTATTTAGTGGAAGGAACCCTTAATAGTTCGGTTCTGGGAAATTTTCTGATTCTGATTGCTGTCACTGGTGAGGGATTATTTTCGGTGCTCAGTAAAATAAAGTGCATCCCGATGTCCCCGGTGTATCGGACGACACTGGTGGCGGGGCTGGCCTTCATCTGTTTATTACCTTTGGCCATCGCTGATGCCTGGGTTTATCCATTTGCAGAAATGTCGCTTCAGACCATTATGTGTATTGGCTATTACGGGATCTTTGTCTCATTTATCTCTTATGTCCTGTGGTTTCGGGGGATTGCCAGGATTACTGCAAGCAGTGCAGCAATCTTCATTAGCGTGGTACCGGTCAGCAGCATTGTCCTGGCAGCCATCCTACTGAATGAAAAAATCCAGCTGTGTCATTTTCTTGGGATGAGCCTGATAATCAGCGGTATTCTAATCGCCACCAAAAATCCCGAAAGCCCGAGCAAAATAACCGGCTCGGAGAGTAATAAAATCACCGTAGAAAATTTCAAAAGCGAATGATCCTGGATAATTTTATACCGTCAAGGGACTAGTGTCGTTTACCCGAATAACGGCTTAGTTTTACCGCAATCACGGTGGTCTGATCGAGGATATGCTGATCAAAACAGAAGTCATCCCTACCGGTCTGCTGTTTCATAATCGTTTGTAAAGCCTCGGCCTTTGCTGCGGCATCATCCAGAAAAATAGCCTGACCGGTGCCAATAAAACTTTCAAAATAACAACTGTAATCACAGCCTTTTTCACCGTTTAGCAGTTCTTTCATTTGATCCATCTCAATACAGACCTGGTTGTTTTGATTCAGAATCTCGAGTTTACGGCCTTCTCTGGCACAGTGCAGAAAGATGGTAATGACGGAGTCATTCTGGTGATAGCCAAAATTTAGAGGCACCACATAGGGTACATCATTGTCCACCATGGCCAGTCGGCACACTTTACAGCCGTTAATAATTTCAATAATCTCCGTTAGTTCGGTTACTTCACGGTTTGAACGTCGCATTTGTTTCCTCCATTTTTTTATTTAATCCTTAAGTTGAAACTTATCGTACCGATTTTTATACTGGCAGTCAAGCAGCTATTTCTGATTCGTATCATGACTATTCTTGTGTTTATTGCGAAAGACGTTTATAATTAAGACAAAATTATGGGTGTCGAGGAGGACGAGAACCATGGCGAATCACCGTAATTCCAACGAAACAAAAGCCTCCAATGAAATAAAAGCACTAAAAGCAATCCTGTGGGTGTATATCATCCTCTGCCTGATCATTGCCGGGCTCAATTTTGGCTATGTCAGTCGGGCTACGCCGGAAGTGGCCGCCTTCATCAGCTGGCTGTGGGGTTTTTATGAAAACTGGGTGAAGACCAGTTTTATTGTTATTGGTAGCTTTCTGACTCTGCGGATTATTGGGGCATCCGGGCGGACTGAGATGCGTAAACGCAATCTGACCGGTTTTATCGTGATGGCTTTGGTGGTTCACATTGTCGGGCCGATTCTTTTAGATAATCAGGAACTATACTTTTTTGCGATGCCACTCCCCTGGACTACCATCCCCTTACAACTGATGAACACTAATACAGCCTTTTATCTTAAATACCTGCCTGTTTTTGGGTTCACTGGCATTACATTAGCACTGGCCTTCTATCTGCTTATCACCATTGTTGTTCTGGTCGGGACGTTGCTTTGGGGACGGCGTTGGCAGTGCGCGACTCTGTGCCTGTTCAATGGTTTTGCCAGTGAGGTATTTGATCCCGTGATGCCCTTACTGGGAACCCGGAAAAAGCTCAAGGCTCGCGGTTTAAAACTGTTTGCCTACCTACGTTGGCTGTTTCTGGCAGGCGCTATCGGTTTTACCATCTACTGGGTACTCTATCTGCTAGGCCTGCCGCTTTCTAACAGCGAAACTGTGGCAAAAATTGAAACCTATAAATACCTTTCCGCCGAGCTGTTGATGGCAATGTTTTTCTGGGTCGCCTTTAGTGGTCGCGGCTATTGTTACTATTGCCCCCTGGGAACGGTGGTGGGCCTGCTCGGCAAACTGGTTGGTCAGCGGATTACCACCAATCAGAGCAACTGTATCCAATGTGGCCGCTGCAATGCCGCTTGTCCGATGGCCATCGATTTAAAATCCAGTGCCGCCACCGGTCGTCCAGTATCCGAATTGCGTTGTGTCGGCTGCGGTCACTGTGTCGATAATTGCCCTACTGAGACGCTGACATATTCAACCCATTTTCTCGAGATTATAAAAAATAAAAAATAAAACTTGCAAACTAACCCCATACCGACAATTTTGTATGTTGTACGCGCCGGAGTGGACACGAATAAGATTTGATATTTCTTATTTGCGTCCGATACCGAAACGAACAACAGACTAATAAGCGTCTGCTCCCCTTGGTCATTGGTCAGTATGGCAGTTTGCAACAATCACAACAGGCCTCGGATGATCGGCAGGCCTGCTTTTTTTATGTTTATTATGTTGCTTGATATTAAAAACACAAGTAAGTTGACCGTAATTGGGTATGAAAAAAACAACGACAGAAAAGCGTAGCAATAAATTAAAAATTGCGTAGGAGGCAAGATCATGGCAGAAATTTATGTAGATGTAAGAGGTGAAACCTGCCCGGTTCCTTTGGTAGAAATGCGTAAAGCCGTCAAAAAGGCGCAGCCAGGGGATATCATTGAGATTACCGGGAACAATGTGGCCTCAAAAAAAGAAATTCCGATGGCTGCCGATGCGTTATCGCTGGCCGTCATCAGCATTGACGAACAGGACGGTACTTGGATTATAAAAATTAAAAAGTAAAGGAGGCTTTTTAGTGGCGGACAAAACTACAATTATTGTTCAGAGCGGTGATATGGATAAACTGTACAGTGCTCTGATTGTGTCCAATGGTTCGTTGGCTATGGGGATGGAGGTGTCTTTGTATTTCACTTTTTGGGGATTGCTACGTCTGAAAAAAGGCGGTCTGGAAAAAGGCCCTTTATCGAAAATGCATTTTTGGGGCTTAGGTAAAAAGATGATGTTGGGACGGATGAAAAAAAATAATGTCGCCTCCCTGGAACGGCTGATGGCTGATTTTAAGGAACTTGGTGGCAAAATAATCGCCTGTGAAATGACCATGGACATCATGGGTTTAAAACGATCCGATCTGATCGAAGATATCATTGACGACTATGGGGCCGTCGGAACCTACATTCAGGAAGCCCGACAGTCTGCGATTACCTTGTTTATCTAAGGAGGAACTCATGGAAAAAGTGTATTATTTGGATAACGCTGCCGCCACCCGGCTGGATGAGCAAGTATTGGATGTGATGACACCGCTTTATTTTGACCGCTACTCGGTGGCGACCTCGGAATTTGGCTATTCGTTGGGCGTTGAGGCGAAAGAGGCTCTGGATGATGCCAGAAGTAGGCTCGCTCAGGCCCTGGGTGCCAACAGTGATGAGTTTATTTTTACCTCCGGCAGTGCCGAATCCAGTAATTTAGCATTAAAAGGGGTTGCCAAGGCCCTGGGCACAAAAAAAGGTAAACATCTGATTGTTTCTAAAATTGAAGATTTTCCGGTGCTGTACAGCGCCAGAACCCTGGAAAAAGAAGGATTTACCGTTGATTATCTGGATGTTGACGGGGAGGGGCTGGTGGATCTCGAAAAACTTGAGGCGCTGATCAAACCCGAAACCATTCTGGTTTCGATTCAGCATGGTAATCAGGAAATCGGCACCATACAAGACATTGGTGTAATCGGTACCATATGCCGGGAGCGGGGAGTGCTCTTTCATACCGATGCCACTCACACTTTTATGCGAGTACCACTGGATGTCAACACCATCGCCGTTGATCTGATCACCGTCTCGGCCCATACTCTGCATGGTCCCAAGGGAATTGGCGGTCTCTATGTAAAAAAAGGAACCACTCTGGCTAAAATTATGGATGGTGGTTTTCAGGAATTTGACCTTCGCGGGGGAATGGATAACATTCCCGGAGCGGTGGGATTTGCCAAAGCGGCGGAACTGGTGACGGCGGATGAAAACATCCGGCTGGCAGCAATGCGGGATCACATTATCACGATGGTGAGTGAGCAGATCCCTGATGTTATTCTAAATGGTCATCCGCGGCAACGAACACCACAGAATGCCAACATCACTTTCCATTACGTGGAGGGGGAATCGATCACCCTTCATCTGGACATGTATGGCATTGCCGTCAGTACCGGTTCAGCTTGTTTTAGCCGCTCTCTGGAAGCCAGTCACGTCATTGCGGCCATCGGTGGTGATCATGAGCGGGCTCACGGATCGATTCGGTTGACGGTGGGTCGATTCAATACCATGGAAGAGGTTATTTTTGTGGAGGAAACCCTTAAAAAGGTGGTTGAGAACCTGCGCAAAATCAGCCCTTTGGGAAAGGAATAGGAGGAGATAACAATGGCAAGTCCTTATAATGATCTGGTTCTGGAACATTTTAAGAATCCCCGCAATACTGGACGGATTGAAGATCCTGATGGTAAAGCAACCGAAGGCAGTCCGGCCTGCGGTGATATGGTGTCACTCTATTTAAAGGTCGATCCTAAAACCAGGGTGATCGATGATATCAAATTTGAATCCTACGGCTGTGCCTCAAACATCGCCACCGGCTCGATTATTACCGAATTGGCCAAAGGCAAAACCATTGACGAAGCTAAAAAAATCACCTGGCAGGAAGCTTCGGAAGCCCTGGGCGGGTTGCCAAAAATTAAGGCGCATTGTTCGGTGTTGGCAGTGGAGGTGCTGCGTTCGGCGATCCAGAATTATGAAGAAAAGCACGGCCTGGTAACCGAAAAGGTCGCTACTACTGAAGAAATTGTCAGAAAACGATTGAAGAAGGTCATGAATCCAATTAAAGGCCTGGATATGGTGGCAACCCATCTGGTCAAGGAAATTGAAATTACAGGTGGCGTGGTTCGGATCGTCATCGATCTCCCCGAAACTCATCAGTTTGCCAACGCCATCAGAGAAGATGCAGTCGAAAAAATCGAATCCCTCTGGGATATTGATCAGGTCATTGTCGAGTTTACCGACTAAAAATAGTAAACCAGGCAAGATTAAAAGCTAGTCCAGTGTCGTAAGTGTCACACCATATTGTGACACAATGGTCATTGGTTGCACGGTAGTTTTGAAATAACCCCAAAAAAGAGCAACCTTGTCTAAGTGTTGCTCTTTTGCCGTTAACGGGCAGTTTTTGAAACAGCTATAATACTTAAAGTTAGGGCGGCGGCACCTAGTGTCAGGGCAACCATGCTGGAAACAAAAGCAGCTATTTTCATCACACGACCTCCTTATTATTTTTTTTGTTGGAATCAATCCTCGTCATAAAAACCGCTCATAGAATAATCTTCCAGAGCTTCCAATAAAAAGACCAGACTTCCGGTCATGCTTTCAGCAGTCGATACAACAATTTCTTTTTCTTCTTCAGTTAGTTCGGTGAATTCTTCTTCAAGATCACATAAACGTTTAATTAGGAACAATAATTCTGTTTTCATAATTCTCCTGTCCACGAGTAGTTATGGCTATAAGTCTATCGACTTATTTGATAAATTGCAAGAAAAATCGATTCATTAAGTTGATTAGAAAAAAACCGATGGGGATTAATCCATCGGTTTACAGCCTAGTTTTGATCAAGTGTTCATTATAGCTTGGTAATCCAGCCATCGGGATCTTCCCGATCACCCAGTTGGATGGCAGTGAGGGTATCATAAAGCTTTTTCGTTATGGGGCCCACCTCGGTTTCGCTGTAAAAGACGTGGAGTCGGTTGTGATGGAAAATCCCACCGATAGGGGTGATTACCGCTGCTGTACCACAAGCCCCGGCTTCGGAGAAAGTGTCCAATTCATCGATAAAAACGTCTTCTTCCGAAACGACCATTCCCAAAACATGTTCAGCCAGATAGAGCAGCGAGTATTTGGTGATACTGGGTAGGATCGAAGAGGAATCCGGGGTGACAAAGCGATTGTCTTTGGTGATGCCAAAGAAATTGGCGGCACCGACCTCTTCAATTTTGGTATGGGTCGTGGGATCTAAATAGATGCAATCAGCGAAGCCTTTCTGTACCGCAATTTCATGAGCCAGCATCGAAGCCGCATAGTTGCCGCCAACCTTTTGCTGGCCGGTACCGTTATAGGCTGCCCGATCATAATCAGAGACCATAAAATTAACCGGCGTCAGTCCGCCCTTGAAATAAGCCCCAACTGGCATGCAAAAAACCGTGAAGATATATTCATTGGCCGGTTTGACAGCCATGCTGTTGCCCACTCCAATCATCATTGGTCGGATATATAGCGAACCGCCGGTACCATAAGGAGGGATATAGTCTTCATTGGCCTTAACGACATCGAGACAGGCTTTGATGAAGGTTTCTTCCGGAACAACTGGCATTAACAGTCGCCGACAGGAAGATTGAAAGCGTTTGGCATTCTGGTCAACTCGAAACAACTGAATCCCGCCAGCCTTGGTACGGTAGGCCTTCAAGCCTTCAAAACACTGCTGTCCATAGTGCAGACAGGGCGCAGCTTCGCCGAGATGTAAAACATTATCCTCAGTCAGAACCCCGTTATCCCATTGTCCATCTTTCCAGCTCGACAGATAGCGATAATCCGTTTTGATATAATCAAATCCCAATTGATCCCAATTAATTTCTAAATTAGTCATTTTTTGCTCCTTTTTTTCTTATCCTAAAGTGATTGCGAGTTTTGATAGAATCTAACAAACTTTGCTTTGACGCCGGTATTTAAAAAATAGTATCGTAACGTGTTAACAAACAGGCGTAAGACCGCTTGATAATCGATACTCCTGGTTATTTACCACTTTAAAAACAATAGCAGTTTTTTAAAGCTCTAAAATCTGTTTTGGTATTCTAGACAAAGGCCATTACCAGGCCCATAATACAGCCCAATAATCCACCCAACCAGACGATCGCATTGAGTTCTTTATGCATGATTTCCAACAACATTTTTTCAAATGTCAGAACATCGTAGCCATTGATCTGATCTTCTACCAGCTTTGATAGGTTTAGGGCGTGAATTAAGATACCGATGTTTTTATCAATCACTTGATGATAGGTTTTAATAACCCAGGAAACAAAATCCGGAATCCGTTCCTGATATTCTGTGTAAAGATCACAAAGTCGTTTGTCAAGGAGATTTTGGCTTTCTTTTTCAAAAATATTGTTCAGAATAGCTTCACCTTTTTCAACCACCATTCGTTCAATGATTTCAGACATTTTGAGTTTGGCAGAACTGACTAGATTTTCATTGATCAGCATGGCAAACATTGATCCATGGAGATTACTGACGATTTCGGTAACTGCTATTTCCGATAACAATGGCCCCAATTCCATTTTAACCATCCGCTCGTAGGAAAAGCCGACAACCTTAGTAGTCACGTCGGTAAGAATCAATTCGCCTTGCTGCTCGCCGGAAAAGGAGTAAAATAATTCCCGGAGGGTTTCGTCGCTGGTGCTTTTTTTAGTAATGAGTTTGTTGAGGGCAATAGCGATCTTATCATCCATTTCCGGGGATAGCAGCCCATTTTTAATCACATCTTCATTGAGCAGGTTGTTGGCAACCACATCACCCAGCGATCTGGCGATGCGGGGTTTTTCTTTGGGGATCATGCCCGGAGTAAAGGGGAGGGTTCGCCCGAGAAGCTTGATCGGTTTAAGTGGGCGAAAGAGCATCCGAATAGCGATGCCGTTGGTAATCAGACCGATGATACCCCCCAGTATCGGACCGATAAAAAATGATAAATCCATAATTTCCTCCTGTCATTTCTTCTGATAATTTACTCATTGAGAAGCGGGACGCAGAAAACGTCACCTTCGCAATGTGTTGCTGTTGTTATGACTCGGGTATATTTTAATCTTTTTAAAACAAGCTGTCCAGTGGAATGATAAAAACCAGTAAGATAGATAACAATTACTGGTTTTTATGATTGTATTTACTTTAGCAAGCTGATACAATAAAGCAAGAAATTTTGGAAGTTGAGGAACATGATGAAAAATGAGAATTTAAAACGGTGGATCTACCTCAGTGTAGGAACCATCATGCTGTTGTTTTTGGGATTATTGTATGCCTGGTCAATTTTTCGGGCGCCGCTGAACAAAGTCTTTGAAAGCTGGACAGTCACGGACTTATCACTTAATTTTACCATTTCGATTATCTTTTTTTGTATTGGTGGTTTTGTCAGCGGACAATTAACCCGTTTTATCAAAAATCAGACCATTGTTTTAATGGCAGCGGCGATGCTGTTTGTCGGATTTTTCGGCGTTTCAAAAATGGATCCAACGCAACCAGCTCAAAGCTTAATGCTGTTGTATCTGTTTTATGGGGTGCTTTGCGGAACCGGAGTTGGTATGGGCTATAACTCAATTATCAGTGCGGTTGTACCCTGGTTTTCTGAAAAAGCCGGTTTGGCATCAGGAATTTTATTAATGGGCTTTGGACTTGGCGGTTTGATTCTGGGAACGATGATCAGTTCTTTAATCGGCGGCGTCGGCGTTTTGAACACCTTCTTTTATCTGGCGATCATGGGAGCAATTGTTATGGTTCTAGGCTCCTTCTTTATAAAAAAACCGGTTACTGCGCCCAAAAAAGTCGTGGTTGTAGCCGATGAGACCAGTCAGAAAAAAGAATATACAGCCAGAGAAATGTTAAAAACTGGAGTATTCTGGACTTATTTCTTATGGGGAATTATGATTACCGCATCGGGTCTGTTGATTATCGGAAGTGCGGCAACCATTGCGGTAGCCTTTGGTGCACCAGCCCAGCTGGGGCTGTTGGTATCTGTTTTTAATGGTGGTGGTCGAGTTGTGATCGGAACAGTGTTTGACAAAATGGGCCGAGCAAAGGCAATGGGAATCAATACCATACTCTTGCTGGTTGCTGGTGTTTTCTTGTTTATGGGTGCCACGATGAATAATGTCATTTTCATTTTCATTGGGCTTTTATCAGTTGGAGTTACCTATGGTGGTGTACCAGCCCTGTCCTCGGTGGTTATCAATTCCAGTTTTGGTTCAAAAAACTATCCCCTTAATTTCAGCTTGTCTAATTTTTTGCTGGTACCAGCGGCTATTATCGGACCAATGATCTCTAGTTATTTGCTGCAGAGCTCTGGTGGTAGCTATGGTTCGACCTTTATTGTAATCATTATCTTCGCTGCTATTGCTTTGGTACTGAACCACATATTGGGGATACAAAGCAAAAAACTAAACCAGTCTTCAATTATCGCAGTGGGCGAAAATTAAGCACCACTATGGCCAGTGATTGGTAAAATTAAAACCCGAATTAAGAATGTTCTGTTAGAATTTGTCATAAGAATGAATGAATTTGGAGGGCAAATATGGAACTGAAGGATAAAATTTTAGCTTACATGGAACAGTATGGCGCACCGATGACTGCTGGCGAAGTTGAAAAAGCCTTAAAGGTTGATCGCAAAGAAGTTGATAAAGCCTTTAAGCAGCTAAAAAAAGAAGAAGCCATTGTCTCCCCGATACGCTGCAAATGGGAGCCAGCCAAAAAATAACAAATCTGTTGCTGCTACAGGATCAGATACGAATCAGAAAGATAGCCTAGTACCGACACTTGTTACATCATGTTGTCCGCAGCGGACACGGCTCGCTTGTCCGAATCCGCAGCGGACAACAGATTAACAAGGGTCTGACCCCTTGGTCATTGGTCGGTACGGGAGTTTATCGACAACCTCAAAGAAAGGGAAACCTTTCTTTTTTTTCGAGCTGACTGGCTTTTCAGCGGTTTATTCGCTATACTGATAACAGCCATGATTGTTTGTAAGGGGTGCAGTACCTCAATTAACTGAAGAAGGACAAAAAAGATGAAACATTTTATTGAATTTAAAGATGTACATAAGCGCTATCATATGGGAGAGGTAACCATTAATGCCGCCAATGGGATCAATTTTTTTATTGATGAGGGCGAATTTGCAGTGGTTGTGGGCCCAAGCGGGGCTGGAAAAACAACGGTTCTTAATATTCTGGGGGGAATGGACGACTGTGATGAAGGCCAGGTGATTGTTGGTGAAAAAAATGTTGCGGCCTTAAACCGTCGGGAGTTGGCCGAATATCGGCGTTACGACACCGGTTTTGTTTTTCAATTTTATAATTTGATTCAAAATCTCACGGCGGTTGAAAACGTTGAGTTGGCGACCCAGATCTGTCATGACCCGATGGATGCTGAAACGGTTTTAAGAAGTGTGGGTTTGGAAGAGCGACTGGGAAATTTTCCTTCACAGCTTTCCGGAGGCGAACAGCAGCGGGTGGCGATTGCCAGAGCTCTGGCTAAACGTCCCAAACTATTGCTTTGTGATGAACCGACTGGAGCGCTGGATTATAATACGGGCAAGAATATTTTAAAACTACTCCAGGAAACCAGCCGAAAAGAAAAGATGACGGTCATTCTGATTACCCATAACCAAGCCATTACACCGATGGCCGATAAGGTCATTATTATGAAAAATGGTCAGGTTCAGAAGAGTTATCTCAATGAAAAGCCCTTATCAGTTGATGAGATTGAATGGTAGTCGTCTCACTACTCTCCGGGGAGTTCTTGCGCTTAATGGGTTTGCACTGGTTAAACCCCTGGGTCAGGGTCGCTTTGGGTGCTGCTATTTGATATCCCGGGAAGATCAGGACTATGTAGCTAAAATTTTTCACTCGAATGATGTCAAGCGCCGCAAAACGAAATTGATCTGGGAAAGTAAGTTTCTTAAAACCATCAGTCATCCTGCCATTCCCAAATTGATACAGGTCATTGATCAGGATGGGTGCTTTGGATTGGTGATGCAAAAAATGCCGGGCCAAACCCTGGATGATTGGCTGGCGTGGGACTATGCTTTTAGTAAAACTGAAATCACCAATATTTTCTATCAATTAATTGCGGTTATGGATTATCTGGAAAACCTTGGCATTAGCCATCGGGATATTAAAGTTGACAATATTCTATGGACTGGTGAGCAGTTGTCACTGATTGATTTTGGTTCAGCCAGAAAGATGGTGTCATTTGACACTCACTTTAATCCGGATTTTTGGGGGATCGGTGATGTTTTTATGCGTCTGGCATTAAACTGCGACGAAATAACCGCAAGTCCAAATCACGGCGGAATAGAACAGTTTAATCTATCAGAAGAAGAGCGGTTAGTCATCAAGCGGTTATTGTACATTGAAAAACCCTATCAGAATTTTCGGGTTTTAAGAGCTGACATTATACAACATTGGGAATCTCTACATATCTTTAAACAGTCATACACTAATTTATAAGGAAGGGGAGTGCCTAAGAACGTTGAATGAATTCGCCTATTATCTGCCCATTTTATTAATTGTAACCGCTAATGTGTTCTATAACATTTGTACGAAGTCGACACCGGAGACGGTCAATCCTTTTTTATCACTCTTAGTTACATATCTGGTAGCTGCGTTATTGACGCTAATTCTGATGCTGGCCAATGGCTTGGAAGAAGGAATCGTCCAGTCGGTTAAACGACTGAACTGGACCAGTTTTGCTCTGGGGATTTCGGTTGTTGCCCTTGAATTTGGTTACATTACCGCCTACCGGGCTGGATGGAATATCAGCCTGGGGTCGCTGGTTGCCAATATCTCATTGGCGATCTTACTGATACCTATTGGCATCTTACTATACAAAGAGGTTTTGACCACCAATCATCTGGTGGGAATTGCACTTTGCCTGATAGGATTGTTTTTTATTAATCGATAATTACCTGTAATTAAATTTAAATAAGGAGAAGGATGCCGGATGCAGTTTAAAACAGCATATTTTGAAGAGCTCTGGTTAAGTGATAACCAAAAAAAAGAACCGACTGCAGAATTTTGGGACTTTCGGGCGGAAGAATACAATCTTTCATCGTCAACAGAAGATGCCCAGTTAAATCGAAAAGACAAGGTTCAGGCCTTGATTAACAAAGGGATTATCACAAATGAAACAACCGTTTTGGATATTGGTTGTGGGCCGGGACAATTTGCAGTTGAGTTGGCAAAAAAAGCAAAAAAAGTGGTAGGGCTGGATTTTTCTAAAAAGATGGTGCGCTATGCCAGAGAAAATGCCGAAGCAGCAGGGTTACAAAATACCGAGTTTATTCACTCGGATTGGGACAGCTTTCACTACCTAGAATCCTTTGATCTGGTAATTGCCAGCATGTCGCCGGCGATTTGCAAACCGGATCATCTTTATAAAATGATCGGTGCCTCCAGAGGTTTTTGTTATCTGTCATCGTTTGTGGAACGACATAGTTGTCTGAAAGAAACACTCTACACATTAACAAATCAACATTATATCCGCCAGTTTAATAAGCTGAACTATATCTTTAATATTTTATGGACAAAGGGAATATTCCCCGAACTGACATATGAAACAGGGCTTCATAAGCGAGTTTTCCCACTGGAAAAAGCAAAGGGGATTTATACTCGGGAACTGGCCGTTTTAGATAATCCGGATCAGCTTGCACAGGTTCATCAACATTTGGCTCAAGTGGCAGAAAATGGCGTGGTAACTGAAGTGTTACAACAACGAAAAGGCGAACTGATCTGGGAAATAGTGTGATGTAGAAAAAGTGTCCGCCATTTTATTGCAAAATAGCGGACATTTGAAATGAACAGCATTAATCCGGGGTGGAGAAATCTAGTTTTGTGATGCGGGTTTGGGAAATCCGATGGAATACGATTAGTGATCCAATCAGTAGTCCGACCGAGGTTACCCAGGTCAGCAGAAGGTTTCCATAGCTTAAACCAGCGACCAGATAACCGATAAAACTACAGGATGCCACCACCAGGGCATAGAGCATTTGGGTTGAGACGTGCTGAATATGATCACAGCCGGCACCGGTTGAAGATAAGATGGTGGTATCCGAAATGGGTGAACAATGGTCGCCAAAGACTGATCCGGCCAAAGTCGCTGATAAGGTCACTACCATCAGCTCCGGGGCGGTGTATTGGGAAATCATGACGACAATCGGAATGAAGATCCCAAAGGTACCCCAGGCTGTACCGATGGAAAAAGATAACAGTGCCGAAACCAGGAAAATCATGGCCGGAATGAGCCCCACTGGGATACTGCTGGATTTAACCAGTTCGCCAATAAAGAGGCCGGTACCCAGCAGATCCTGACACAGGGCACCAATGGTCCAGGCAAGGGTTAGAATAATGTACGCCGGAACCATGGTTTTGATTCCTTCGCCGATGCCACCCATAAAGGTTTTAAAATCAATCAGTTTACGTGGGATAAATAGCAAAAAGGTCACAACCAGTGCCCAGAAGGCGCCCATTACCAGGGCGGCAGAGGCATCACAATTACCAAAGGCTTCCGATAAGGTCAAGCCTTTGCCGGACCAGTAGCCACCATTTTGGAGCATCGAGAGAATAGAAAAGACAATCAGCGAGGTGATTGGAATAATCAGATCCCAGATTGTGCCTTTGCCATCCATCAGAATTTTTTCTTCCAGTTCTGTATCCAGGGCACCCAGTTCGCCGGTTTCGGTGGCTCGCTGTTCAATCCGGGCTATAGATCCGAAGTCCATATTGGTAACAGAAATAATAATAACCATCAAGATACTTAATAACGCATAAAGATTGTAAGGGATTGTTGCCACGAAAGCACTCAGTTCATTTTGGAAAGATCCTGTTTCATAGAGTGTTGAGCCTACAGCTGCCGCCCAACTGGAAATCGGGGCGATGATGCAGACTGGAGCAGCAGTGGAATCGATAATGTAGGCCAGCTTGGCCCGGGAAATCTGATATTTGTCAGTGACTGGTTTCATAACCGTGCCAACAGTGAGGCAGTTAAAATAATCATCAACGAAAATAATAACGCCTAGAGCGCTGGTTGCCAGTTGAGCACTGCGGCGGGATTTAAGCTTGGTGGCGGCCCAGTTGCCATAAGCTCGAGAACCGCCGGCAATGGTTACGACATAAACCAAGGCTCCCAGCAGCCCCAAAAATAGGATGATATTAAACTTGCCCGGTTCACCGACGGTTTCAGCCATCAGGCCAAAAGCAATCGTACCCATTTCAATCAGACCGCCGCCGCTGTTAATGACATAAATCAGGGTTCCGGATAAAATTCCGATTAGCAGGGCGGAGATAACTTCTTTTGTAATCAAAGCCAGAACAATGGCAATCATTGGTGGAATAATGGACAAAATGCCCACATCGACTGTTTCAAACAATTTTTTCTCCTCTCATGAACATAGTTTCAGATAATTGCAGAAAGCTCAAAAAAACGCTCAGCTGTTTGAAATTACCTGACTCAAATTTTTCAAACAGGGTGTAGTCTATCATAATTGATAACGTTAATCAAATGCGCTTTTTAGAATAATTGTCGGAGCAGGGTGATGTGACTGAATATTTATTCTGAGGTGAGGACTGTACAAGCTGATAAGAATCATGTAAGATAAGGTGTGCTAAAATGAGTCAGACAGTTTTAAAAATTATAAATATGAGGAAATGAATGAATAATTATATTGAAAAAAATATTTTACCTCTGGTGACAAAACCAATCACCTATCTGGGTAATGAGGTGAACGCAGTCCATAAGAATCCGAGTCCGGAGATGATTCGTTTTGCCTTTGCCTTTCCGGATACGTATGAGGTGGGAATGTCCCATTTGGGTATGAAAATACTCTATGGTTTACTCAACGAAGAAAAAGATATCTGGTGTGAGCGGGTATTTGCCCCCTGGGTCGATATGGAAGAACAATTACGTCAGCATAATTTGCCACTATATGGCCTGGAATCAATGCTGCCCTTGAACGATTACGATTTTGTGGGATTTACACTGCAATATGAAATGAGCTTCAGTAATATTTTAAACATGCTGGAGTTAGGCAAGATCACCCAACGAAGCGCTTTGCGAGAGGAAGACGAACCGTTTGTGATTGCCGGGGGCCCCTGCGCCTATAATCCGGAACCATTGGCTGACTTTATTGATCTTTTTGTCATCGGTGAAGCAGAAGAGGTGATTCTTAAAATTATGGCTGCCCACCGGGAGTGGAAAAATACGGGTGGTAACCGCCAGGACTTTCTGAAAAGGGTAGCACAGATAGAAGGGGTTTATGTCCCGGCATTTTATCAGGTCAACTATGATGAACAGACTGGGTTGATTACCGCCTTTGAGCCGATTGTCAAAGAGGCGCCATCAATAATCCGCAAACAATTTATTGAAGACCTCAACAATGCTTATTTCCCTGAAAAAATTGTAGTCTCTTATACCGAAACCGTCCATGATCGAATCAGCTATGAAATATTTAGAGGCTGTGGCCGGGGTTGCCGTTTTTGTCAGGCTGGGATGATCTACCGCCCGACTCGGGAAAAAACCGTGCCTACCATCCAGGCAAAAATAAAAGCACTGATCGACGCCACTGGCTACGATGAGGTTTCACTGTCGTCTCTCAGTACCGGCGATTACAGTGAAATTGAGGCACTGATTAAAAACCTGGTTTGTGATTATACAGATGGAAAAGTCAGTATTTCCTTGCCATCACTGCGAATTGACTCCTTAAGCATTGAGATGCTTGAAGAAATCCAGAAAGTTCGCAAAACCGGTTTGACGCTGGCACCAGAAGCAGGAACCCAACGGATGCGGGACGTTATCAATAAAGGTGTTACCGAGGAAAACCTGCTTGATACGGTACGAACCGCTTTTGAAAAGGGCTGGGGACATGTTAAATTGTATTTCATGATTGGTTTACCAGGGGAAACGCTGGCAGATATTGAAGGTATTGCTGATTTAGGGCAAAAAGTTGTGGACGAATATTTTAAAATAGATCGGGAAGAGCGTAACAAAAGTTTGAAAGTCGTTTTAAGCACCTCTTCCTTTGTGCCCAAGCCATTTACGCCTTTTCAGTGGATGGGCCAGAATACCCAGGAAGAATTTAAGCAGAAACAACGTCATTTAAAAGCCAGTATTAAAGATCGCAAGATTTCGTACAGCTGGCATGACAGCGGGGTTAGCTTCTTAGAAGCAGTCTTTGCTCGGGGTGACCGTCGTTTGGGTTCGGTGCTGGAAAAAGCTCATCAAAAAGGTTGCCGCTTTGATGGCTGGGGCGAATGCTTTGATCTTCAAAAATGGATGGATGCCTTTGTTGAAGCCGGGGTCGACCCAGATTTTTATGCTTTGCGAAACCGAGACTACAGCGAAATTCTACCTTGGGATTTTATTGATACGGGCATTACTAAGGACTTTTTACAAAGCGAAGCGGAAAAAGCCGAGACAGCTTTAACAACGCCGTTTTGCCCCGATACGTGTTCAAATTGTGGCATTATGGAATTCAAGAAAGGCTGGAAATGCAATGGTTAAAATACAGTATCAATTTAAACGATCAACTCCGCTGCGTTTTTTATCCCATTTGGATCAGCAACGATTGTTTCAACGGGCGTTTCGCCGGGCGAATATCCCGGTCGCATATTCCCAGGGTTTTAATCCCCATCCCCGGATGTCATTTGCGCTGGCGATGTCAGTGGGTTTAACCAGTGACTCGGAGTATGGCGAGGTGATTGTGTCAACGGATATCAATGTGGACAGCTTTATCAGCCGCATGAACCATGTATTGCCGAGTGGTCTGGAAATTGTTACTGCAAAAATCTGTGGTGAGGGGGTCGAATCCCTGTCGGCATCGCTGTATAAAAGTGACTATCAGATTCGTGTCAAGGTCATGCCAGAAACTGATTTAGGCGAATTGGCAGAGTCAGTGCGCATGTATCTGGAACTTCCACAGATTTTGGTTCAGAAAAGAAATAAAAAAGGGAAATTTGTTGAAAAAAATATCCGACCCTTTATTGAATCGATTTCGGTATTTCCAGACAGCGAAATCGATCACGTCAATGTTAAGATGACACTGATTTATATCGAGCAGCAATGTGTCAAGCCGGAACAGGTCTTAGCGAGTTTTAATGATCAAATCAGTGCAGTTTTTGTGATCGATCCGACGATTGAATTACATCGCGAAAAACTGCTGCTTAAAGCCGATGCTTAAGGTTTACAAAAGAAATAAAAACGTTTACAAAAAATGCCTTTACATTTCAAAGAAACGTGCTATAATTTAGCTAAATCAAAGATCAACACAATCCTTTTCTCAATTGATTATAAGATCATTGAAAAGTAAATAAACCTTAACAGCCGATAAGATTAGAAAGACGGTGATTTGTTTAGAGATAAAAATTTAAAATAACCCGAATGGATGAATAAGATTTTATCGATTGTCATCTCCAAAGATGCAGCAGTTATTAAAGCCAAATTGGGTACATGCATCGCACTGATGGCCTGATTAATTGGTGATCGGTATTTAATTATGGATGTAAGCATCACTTTTTAAAGTGCTGTGGCCATAAAAACAAATAATGGATCAACGATAATTAACCACGTAATAATGGAAATGACGATTTGCCACTGAAACGGTAAAAATTTGAAGTGAATGTAAAAATATCCAGAAGAATTTTGCCAGTTAAGCGTTTATTGCTTTTAGAAAAGTGAAGAAGTGGATTTTTGGTGAAATGAAAGGGGTGAGTCCAAAAGGAATGACATCTGAAATCGAAAGCTGAAGCCGGTTCTGCATTTATTGCGGGATCGGCTTCAGCGTTTTTTGCTGTTAATTAAGTATTTTAGTATCAAAATATCTAATATCTTAGTTTGTTAATATATCATAACAACAAAACATAGAAGGTGAGGATTTGCAATGAAATCATATGTATTAATTATTATGAAACCCGATGCGTTGGAAACGGAATTAGTTGAACCGATTATAAAACGGTTTATCGAGCATGACTTCAGGATCGAGATGATCGGATATAAACGCGTTAGTGACGACTTAATCTTAACCCATTACGCCCACGTGGTTGAAAAACTGGGAGAATCGTTTAAAAAAATGGCCATCACAGCTTTTGCTGGGAAAGCAATGATGCCCATTATTCTCAGTCAGGATGGGGAAAATGCCATCAGCAACGCCCGGGAATTAACGGGTGCTACCGACCCGGCCCGGGCTGAACCGGGAACGATCCGGGGTGATCTGGGCACCGATTCCTTTGATAATGCCGACCGGGAAGCTCGCTGCTGTAACAATCTGATCCACTGCAGTGACTCAAACGAAGCCCTGCTAACTGAACTTAAACTCTGGTTTGCTCTTGAAACCTTTCAACTCTTTGCGTCGTTAATCCAACCGCTCAATTGAATACGAGGCGATTTATCGGCCATTGGTTCCGGATTTGAGTTAAAACATCATTGGGAATGACAATAATTACCTCTTGATTAGGCTTAAGATACATTTAAGGTAAATACTTGTCATTAGAATGTTTAGTATTGTGAAGCAAGATAAATAATGATAAAATAATCCCACTATAATTTTAAGGGGGTTAAGATGAATTTTTCGGAAATTATTGCAGCTGTCAACAATTTTGTTTGGGGACCTGTAATGCTAGCTTTATTGATGGGAACCGGGATCTTTTTAACAGTCCGGTTAAAGTTTCTGCCATGGCGAAACTTGGGTTATGCATTGAAATCGGTTTTTGCTAAACAGGATCCGGCAAAAAAAGAATCGAGCGGGGATATTTCACCCTTCCAATCTTTGATGACGGCGCTGGCAGCAACTATTGGTACCGGTAACATTGTCGGGGTGGCGACCGCCATGGTTCTGGGAGGACCCGGAGCGTTAGTGTGGATGTGGATCAGTGCTTTGTTTGGTCTTTCCACCAAATATGGCGAAAGTGTTCTGGCGGTTAAATACCGGGAAACCAACAAAGAAGGCGAAATGGCCGGTGGACCGATGTATGCCATGAAAAATGGTTTCAAGAATAAGACGATAGGGTCAATTCTGGCGGTACTGTTCTCAGCCTTTGCAGTGATCGCTTCGTTTGGAATCGGTAACATGACCCAGGCTAATTCCATTGCCAGTGCTGTAGTTGGAACCTTTGGCATACCTACTTGGGTTACTGGAGCAGTCATTACAATTTTGGCTATTGTGGTGCTATTAGGTGGGATTAAGAGTATTGGTCGCGTTTGTGGTGTCATTGTTCCATTTATGGCAGTCTTTTATTTTGTGGCCGGTATATTAGTAATTATTATTAATTTTGAAAACCTGCCTGCCGGTATTTCACAGATCTTTACAATGGCCTTTTCTCCCACAGCGGTGGCTGGTGGGGTTGGCGGTACGGTGATTGCCAGCATGCTCAGTGCCATGCGTTGGGGGGTTGCACGAGGAGTTTTCTCCAATGAAGCTGGTTTAGGTTCGGCGCCAATTGCGGCAGCTGCAGCTAAAACGGATCATCCTTCCCGTCAAGGTTACATTAACATGACCGGAACCTTCTTTGATACGCTGGTGGTTTGTACTATTACCGGTCTGGTTATCGCTTCTTCCGGTATGCTGGGTACCATGACTGAAGCCGGTAAACTACTTAGTGGAGCTAACTTGACAATTGCAGCCTTTGAATCGGCATTGGGCCCGATTGGGGGGTACATCGTCACCATTGGGATTATGCTGTTTGCCTTCTCAACAATATTGGGATGGGAATATTATGGTGAGAAGTCATTGGAATATTTAATTAAAGCGCCAATGGCAGTGAAAGTTTATCGACTGTTTTACAGTTTAATTGCTTTTGTCGGTGCCACCACTGCGCTTCAGATTGTCTGGGATTTCTCGGATACGATGAATGGATTAATGGCAATTCCTAATCTGATCTCATTACTGGTTTTAAGTAATGTCATTGCGAAAGAGTGTTTTGATTATGAAGATAAAGTAATCAAGCCGGAACGTGAATTGCGAAAATTGGGAAAAAAGGCAGTTATTGATAACGAATAGTAACTTGCCTAAAATGTAATAAAGTGTCCGCAGTTAATGGATTAAGAGATCCAAATTGCGGACACTTTTGTGTTTACTTTATTTTCCGGGCATGAACCGCAAAGCGGGCATCATCGAAGGTGTAGATGCAGGTAGATAAGGTCAGTACTTCATCGTCAGGGGAAACAACCACACCGGTATCATACAGGGAGCGGGCTTTAAGCCGATTCATATAATTGATAAATTCGGTGTCGTTAGCAAAACTTGGCTGGCGATAATCGTAGTCAGCTTCAGTAATATAAACTGAGAAGATCTCCCAATCTCCGGGATTGCCAGGCTGATCAAACTGAATCACCGGATGGGCTTTAAAATAGGCCTGATCCTGATAATTCCATAAGCTGCCAAACATCGATTCATCTGACATATAATGACCATAGAGAACGTGATTCCGTGTTGTCACAGGATCACTCAAGTAGTCCCGGAAGATGGCGCCTTCAAAAGATGATTCCCTTAAAAAATTATGGGACAGATAAAAATCGTTATCGGTGGTTTGGGTAACCGGATATTCGAGTGGGGTGCCTTCGATTTGAACCCATCCAATAGTATCGGGGTTGATGGCCAGCAAGGCATTGAAATCGATCCGATCAGCAATCTCGGTGCGGTTTTCTTTTGCGACGGCAATTATTTTATCCTTTTGCATGTTTTGATTAATCGTTGGATAAAAATTATAGACTATGAATCCCATGGCAAGAGCAATTAATAAAACAACAGCTACAATTTTTATTCTAGGCATGTTTTTTTGCAATTTTATTTTCCTCCTAAAGCTCAATTTATTTTATTATACCCATCATACTGGAAAACCCCCATAATAAAATAAATGATTTCAGTCTCTTTAGGCGTATTTTTATGGCAAAAAACCATTATTAATATTTTGATTGACTTTAGCAGCTCACCATGTTAATATTTATAAAGTTATGTAGCCGCACACACAAGGTTTTAAGTCGAAAGCACCTTTTGTGGCGAGTCTGGTATGAGGAGGTGTAGAATCATGTATGCAATTATTAAAACAGGTGGTAAACAATACCGCGTTCAGGAAAATGATGTTATTCAAATTGAAAAAATCAATTTCACTGAAGAAGATGTAAAAGAAATTTCTTTTACTGAAGTTTTAGCAGTTAACAAAGATGGTGAAATGATCATTGGTACGCCGGTGGTTGAAAATGCTGTTGTTAAAGCTGAAATTCTGGAAGTTGCAAAAGGACCTAAGGTTATTATTTACAAGTATAAATCGAAAAAAGATTATCGTAAAAAACAAGGTCATCGTCAACCATTCATGAAAGTTAAAATTACCGGCATCCAAGCCTAGGCAATTTTATGATTTCAGTAAAGATTCAAGGTAAGAATAATAAAGCGAATGAAATAATTGTGTCAGGTCATGCCGGTTTTGCCGATCATGGCGAGGATATCGTTTGTGCGGCTGTTTCGGTTTTAACCATCAGCATCTTAAACGGGCTTACTGAAATCGTTGGGCGAAAAGATCTTGGCGAAGTAATCGAAGAAGGCTATGTCCGCTTCGTCGTTCCCGAAATCAATGATGAACCAACGAAATCAAAGACAGAGACACTTATTTCAACTTATCTTCTGGGGATCCGGGGGATTAAGGAAGCTTATGGAGATTATATCCAGTTTGAAGAAGTATATAAATAGGAGGTGAACAACATGTTAAAAATGAACCTTCAACTATTCGCCCATAAAAAAGGGGTTGGTAGTTCAAGAAATGGTCGTGACAGTGAATCTAAACGTCTTGGCGTAAAAAGAGGCGACGGTCAATTCGTACTGGCAGGAAATATTCTTGTTCGTCAAAGAGGAACAAAAATTCACCCTGGTACTAACGTTGGAAAAGGCGGAGATGATACATTATTCGCATTAGAAGACGGTATTGTACGTTTTGAAAGAAAAGGCAGAGATAAAAAACAAGTAAGTATTTATCCTCGGGAAGCCATCTAGTTTTCCAGTGACAAAATAATACAGCCATAAAACCTCTTATGCTCGTTTTTACAAGATAAGAGGTTTTATTTTTATGTTGTTCGGGTAGATACCATAAAAAAGCGAGGTAGCAATGTTTGTAGATAAAGCAGAGATTATTCTGAAGGCTGGCAACGGCGGACATGGCGGAATGAGTTTCCGGCGCGAAAAATATGTCCCCAATGGCGGTCCCGATGGCGGTAACGGAGGGCATGGCGGCAATATTGTGTTTATGGCCGACAATGGTTTTCGAACCCTGATGGAATTTAAATATAAAAGAAAACACAAAGCAGAAAATGGTGAAAATGGTACCGGCGGCCGTTCCACCGGCAAAACCGGGGAAGACCTGATTATTAAGGTTCCGGTTGGAACGATTGTTAAAGATAAGGATACCGGACGGATCATCTGCGATCTTTCCGAACACGGACAAAAATACCGGGTGGCTGAAGGCGGCCGGGGTGGTCGTGGAAATATGAATTTTGCAACAGCTACCAGACAGGCACCTCGTTTTGCTCAGGGTGGAGTGAAAGGTCAGGAACGAACCGTTATTCTTGAACTGAAACTGCTGGCTGATGTGGGTTTGATTGGGTTTCCCAATGTCGGAAAATCAACCTTGCTTTCAGTAATCACCAAAGCCAAACCCAAGATAGCCAATTACCATTTTACTACCATCGTGCCCAATTTGGGCGTGGTTGAATGGCGAAATTTTGATCCGTTCGTGATTGCCGATATTCCCGGTTTGATCGAAGGCGCTCATGAAGGCACCGGATTGGGCGATCAATTCCTTCGCCATGTGGAACGAACCAAGTTGCTGATTCATTTGTTGGATGCTGCTGGCAGTGAGGGGCGGGACCCGCTGGATGATTTTAAAAAGATTAATGATGAGCTAAAAAAATATAATGAAAAATTGGCCCAGCGAGTGCAGATTGTCGCTTTGAACAAGGTTGATCTTATCGCTGATGCCGACGAAACATCCGAACTCAAAGCAGAACTCGAAAAACTTGGTTACGAGGTTTTTGTAATTTCAGCAGTAACCGGCCAAGGCCTTAACGAGCTGCTTAGCCGAACGATAGCCTTACTGGATGAAATCGGCGAAGTTGAACCGATCTTTGACATTGAACCAGAGACTGAAGCCATTTATATCCCTGATTTTATGGAAAAACAATTTACTGTTGAAAAACTTGATCATTTATACATTGTTAAAGGTGATTTCCTGGAGCGACTGATCACATCGGTAAACTTTGAAGATCTGGATTCAGTTGGTTTCTTCCAGCGTGTTTTAAAAGACAAAGGCGTATTTGCAGAGTTGGAAAAAATGGGCATTCAGAATGAGGATGTCGTTCAGTTGGAGGACATCGAATTTGAGTATTTTAAATAGATTTTGCCCATAAGAATATGCTATAATAGCGTCGTAGAAAGTTGAGAAAAAATGTTAACAAGTAAACAAAGAAGTTATTTAAGAAAGCTGGCCATGGATATTCCTGATATCATCTTCGTTGGCAAGGATGGCGTTACCCCGCAGGTGGTTATCCAAACCAGGGATGCCATCATTGCCCGGGAGTTAATCAAAGGAAAGGTTCAGAATAACTCAATGGAAGAAGTTGGCGACGTCGCCCGCGAATTGGCCGCTGCCACTAAAGCGGAAATTGTCTGTACCATCGGTAATAAATTCATCCTTTATAAAAAGAATTTATTAAAAACAAAAATCGAAGTTCCCACTAAAAATCAGAAACCCATCAAACGGGTTAAGAAAAAATCATTAAGTCCATCACGAAAATTCACTAATTCATAAAAAAGTAAAGGTTTGAGATGAAGAAAAAAATCGGTCTTCTGGGAGGAAGTTTCAATCCCATCCATACAGGTCATCTGCTGTTGGCAGAGTCGGCCCGGGATCAATATGAGTTGGATAAGGTCTTGTTTATTCCCACAGGGAATAACCCATTTAAATTATCACAAGATGAAATTGCCAGAGAACACCGGTTAAGAATGGTGGAATTGGCCATTGCCGGCAATGAAAGTTTTGAGATATTGACCCATGAAATCGATCAAAGTGGCATCACCTATACCATTGACACGATTAACAGCATTAAAGAAATATATCCGGACTGTGATTTCTATTTTATTGCCGGGGCCGATTTAATGTTTGAAATTACCTTGTGGAAGGGTGCTCCGGAGCTGTTAAAATCAGTAAAGTTCATCACCACCTTCCGCCCGGGGTATAGTCATGAGCGGCTGGATATGCGGATCAAAGAGCTTCAGGAGATTTATGGAGCATCGATTTTTAAACTCTACGCCACGGAAATGGACATCGCCTCTTCAGATATCCGATCTCGGATCAAGAATGGCTACTCCATTCGGTATTTATTACCCGATCCCGTGGAAGCCTATATCCACGAGCAGGGTCTCTATTTACCGAATGAGACAAATGGGGATCAACATGAACTGGGCTGAAATCATTACTGATCTTGAAAATAAGCTGAGCTCAAAACGCTTTCGACACACGATTAACGTGGTTGCAGCGGCTGAACAACTGGCGAGTCATTTTGGGGTTGATCTCAATCAGGCCAGACTCGCAGCCCTGCTACATGACTGTGCCAAAAATATGTCGGATGAAAAGCTCCTTGGCTATGCCAAAGAGCACCGAATCAAAGTCGACCGTGTTAGTCGTTATGATCCCCAACTACTTCATGGACCGGTGGGAGCAGTATTGGTTAAAGAACGCTATGGTATTACTGATGCGGCGATTCAACGTGCGGTATGTTACCACACCACCGGGTGCAAGAAAATGAGTGCCTTGGAGAAGATTATTTATCTGGCAGATTATATCGAAAAAGACCGCTCTTTTCCCGGGATAGACGCCATTCGTGAGGCAGCTGAAATTGATTTGGATCGGGCGCTCATATTGGCTTTAACCAATAGTATCTGCCATGTAGCCCAAACCGGAGCCTTGCTTCATAAGCATACCCTTGAAGCACGAAATGATTTGCTGATTAAAACCAGAAATGTAAGATAAAAAATAATCAAGAAATTTAAAAAAGAAAGTGAGTGATCATTATTAATCCAGACGAATTTGCACAAAAAATTAAAGAGTGGATTGAAGCAAAAAATGGTGATGATATAGAAGTCATCGATGTAACGGAGATGACCTCTATTGCCAATTATTTTGTTATTGCCAGCGGGAGCTCTGAACGACAGGTCAAGGCGATTGCAGAGAATATTGAGTATGAAGCCCAAAAACTCGAGATTTTTCCTAAAGGGGTTGAGGGTTTACGGGAAGCTCGTTGGATTTTGCTGGACTACTACGACGTGATCGTCCATATCTTCCATGCAGAAGAACGGGAGTTTTATAATCTCGAAAAATTATGGAAAAACACTGTTGTCAATCGATAGATGGCTGTTTTACGAAAAAGCGCTGACCAATTTGAAATGGTGGTACTTCTTGTTCCAACGGAACGGGAAAACCCACCTTTTTAAATGTCAGGATAAATAGATTAGAAGAAAATAAGAAAGAGGTAATAATGAAGATAGGAATCGTCGGCTTACCCAATGTTGGGAAGAGCACTATATTTAATGCCTTAACCAAGGCTGGAGCAGAATCTGCCAATTATCCATTTTGTACCATCGATCCTAATATCGGAGTCGTGACCGTACCGGATCCCCGTCTGGCGGTTTTGGAAAAAATGTACAATTCTAAAAAGGTTATTCCCACTACGATCGAATTTGTGGATATCGCTGGACTGGTACGCGGCGCCAGCAAGGGGGAAGGTCTCGGTAACAAATTCCTTTCGCACATTCGGGAGGTTGACGCCATTGTTCATGTGGTCCGATGTTTTGAAGATGACAACGTGGTACATGTCGAAGGAAAAATCGATCCCATTGATGATCTCGAAACCATTAATCTGGAACTGATCTTTGCTGATATTGAAATGTTGGATCGACGAATAGAAAAAAATAAAAAACTCGCTAAGACCAATCCCCAGGAAAAAGCTAACATTGAAGTGGCGATGCGTCTCCGGGAAATCTTAGAAGGTGGAAAAATGCCCAATGACGAGGATTTTACAGCGGATGAATGGGAATTTATCCAAACCATTCAACTGATTTCAATCAAGCCGGTGCTGTATATTGCCAACGTTTCTGAAGATGATCTCCATGAAGATAATGATATGGTTACCCGTTTAAAGGCAACAGTGCAGGAAAATCACTCCGGCAGTCATAAAGACATCATTAAAATATCGGCTAAAATTGAAGAAGAAATCGCCCAATTTGACGAAGCTGAAAAGGCAGAGTTTTTATCGGATATGGGTTTGGAAGAATCTGGCCTGGATCAGGTTATTCGCTCAGGCTATAAGCTGTTGGGACTGATTACCTTTTTAACTGCCGGCCCCCAGGAAATTCGGGCCTGGACAGTTACTGAAGGAACGAAAGCCCCCCAGGCTGCCGGAAAAATACACAGCGATATTGAACGGGGTTTTATTCGAGCTGAAATCACCAGCTTCGATCAGCTGGTTGAAGCCGGTTCAGAAGTAAAAGCCAAAGAAAGCGGAGTCACCCGGGTTGAAGGTAAAGAGTATGTCATGAAAGATGGCGACGTTACTTTTTTCCGGTTTAATGTATAGCAAGTATCGTTTGTTTTCTTAATCGCTGTGAGCATGCTTCCGTTTACGCTGGAATGTTGTTGTCCAAAGTTAAACTGGCTTATCTGGTTCTGTTCATCTGCTCAGGACATCAACGAGTGTGATGACTCGGCAGCAAAGCAATTTTATTAACTTATTCCCAGAATTGAATCCCCGAATGCCTGGAGGTTACCGTGAAAGATCTTGTCCTAGTCGCCATTAATGCCAAATATATCCATACGAATCTGGCAGTACGTTCTTTGAAAGCACAACTGCCGGATTTTGATGTCGAAATCGTGGAGACGTCAATTAATGATCCCTTTCATCGAATTGTCAAATTGCTTCTGGATCAGAATACCAGACGGATTGGTTTCTCTTGTTATATCTGGAATATGGAGATGGTGCTCAAGTTGGCGGAAGTCATTAAAAAAGCGAATCCTCTGGTACAGATTATTTTCGGTGGTCCCGAGGTTAGTTTTGATGGAGCGGCGCTGCTGCAAGCCCATCCTTTTTGTGATCTGATTATTCAGGGTGAAGGGGAAGCCAAGTTAAAAGCACTGCTGGAGTGCAGTAATAGACGTGAAGGCCTTAAGACAATTCCGGGACTTTGCTATCGCAATTCAATGGAGCAGATTTTTACAATACCTGATACTGAAGCGTTACCCTTAAGTCAATTGGTGTTTCCCTATATTAATGTGGATATGGCCAGCCTCACGAATAAGATCATTTATTATGAAACCATGCGGGGCTGTCCGTTTTGTTGTGCCTATTGTCTTTCCTCAGCTAAACAAGGATTAAATATGTTGGGGCTCGACCGGGTTTTTGCTGAATTGGATTTTTTTATTGAGTCCGGTGTCAAACAGGTCAAACTGGTGGATCGTACCTTTAACTGCGACATCAGTCGGGCCAAAAGAATATTTAACCATATGATAGAGCGTGGCGGGACAACTAATTTTCACTTTGAAATGACTGGCGATCTGATTGATGATGAGATGCTTGACCTACTTACAACGGCCCCGCCGGGATTGATTCAATTTGAAATTGGCGTCCAGAGCACGTCTCCGGAAACCCTTTCCGCCATTGGTCGAAAAATCAGTGTGACCCGAACTGCCGAGCATGTAAAAAGAATGCTGGTGCCACAGAATATCCACATCCATCTGGATCTGATTGCTGGCTTACCCTTTGAAAGCTATGATATTTTTAGAGAATCCTTTAATCAGGTGATAGCTCTTGGCCCGGATATGCTGCAGCTCGGTTTTCTTAAATGTCTAAAAGGTACCCGGATTCGCAACGAAGCAGAAATTCATCAATATCAGTACGCCAGCTATCCACCCTATGAAATTATTTCAAATAAATACATCAGCGCAGAAGAACTTTATCAATTACGTCAAATTGAAGTATTGGTCGATCGGTACTACAATAGTGGGGTTTTTAAACAAAGCATGAACTATATTTTTGAGGATAAGATTTTTCTTACGCCCTTCGAATTTTTTGAGCGCTTTTCCTGTTATTGGGAAGATCAGGGCTATTATGATGTGGGAAAATCAAAGGAACAGATCTTTGGTATTCTTCACGACTTTTTCAAGGACCATCAACAGGTCGATCAGATTGATGAGTGGCTTCGATATGATTGGCTCGCCCAGGGCAATTTTAGAATGCCAATGGGTATGAGTGACCAGGCCCCGGATAAAGAATGGATCTTTGAGTTTCTAAAAGAGCCGCATAATATTCATAAGTATCTGGCTGACTTTATCGATCTTGCTCCTAAAAAGATCTATAATCAGGTCAAGTTTCAATATTTTTCAGCAGCCTTTCTTAGTCGACTCTCCGGAGCTTCGTTATCAACTGCAGATCAGCCGGGATTAGTGCTCTTTACAGCAACAGGATTGCAGAGTGTTATTCAATAAAATATTAAATTTTCTGAAAAGTATTGATTCCTGGTTAGATAAAGGTTATACTGATAGACAATAAAAATAAAAAAAGACGCTGATAAGGACGAGTAAGTTATCCATACGTTTCAGAGAGTAAGCAACCTGGCTGTAATTGCTTGTACGAAAGATAATTGAAAACCACCTTGGAGTCGAAACCTGAATTCGATCCGAAAGCTCTGATGTGCGCTTTCGTTAATAGTAGGGTTTTTCGGAGCTGACCGTTATTCAGAACTTAAGTGGATTCACGTACTGTGAATCAAATTGGGTGGAACCGCGTTGAGACGTCCCTTTGTTTGACAAAGGGACTTTTTTGTTTTTAAATTTAAATCGTTTTTAGCAGTCGGATCGCTAAGATTCGCGATATGCTTATAGAAATGCAAAAAAGGAGAAAATGATGATTACTATTACGTTAAAAGACGGATCCATAAAGGCTTATGAACCCGGAATTACAGTTCTTGAAGTGGCCAATGATATCAGCCCGGGATTAGCTAAAAATACCCTGGCTGGAGAACTAAACGGTGAGGTTGTTGATATCCGCCAGGCCATAAATGAAGATGCCACCCTTAATCTGTTGAAATTTGAAGATGAGGGCGGCAAGCACGCCTTTTGGCATACTGGTTCCCATCTCTTGGCCCAGGCGGTTAAACGGCTTTATCCTCAAGCCAAACTAGCCATTGGCCCGGCTATTGAAAATGGATTTTACTATGATATTGATGTGGATGTAGTTATCACACCGGAAATCATGGAAAAAATTGAAAAAGAAATGGCCAAGATTGTTAAGGAAGGCCTGGAAATCAACCGTTATGTGTTGAGTCGTAATGAGGCGCTGGCCAAAGTTAATGCTGAAGGTGAAATTTACAAAGCTGAGCTTATCGAAAACCTCCCAGAAGATGCCATTATCAGCTTCTATTCACAGGGCGAATTCTCGGATCTGTGTGCGGGTCCCCATATTCAAAACCTCAGCGGGATTAAAGCCATTAAACTGCTCAGTTTGGCTGGTGCCTACTGGCGTGGTGATGAAAAAAATAAAATGCTTCAGCGAATCTACGGAATTAGCTTCCCTAAAAAAAGTGAACTGGAAGCCTATTTAACACGACTGGAAGAAGCAAAAAAGCGGGATCATCGAAAATTGGGCAAGGAACTGGATCTTTTCTCACTTCAGGAAGAAGGCCCGGGGTTCCCATTTTTCCACCCCAAAGGGATGATTATCCGCAACGAACTGGAGAATTTTTGGCGACAGGAACATCAGCTCAGGGGTTATCAGGAAATAAAAACACCGATAATTTTAAATGCCGATCTATGGAAACGTTCCGGCCACTGGGATCACTATCAGGAAAACATGTATTTTACTGAAATAGATGACGCCTCCTATGCGGTAAAACCGATGAATTGCCCCGGTGGTATGCTGGTTTATAAACGCAAAGGCCATTCTTATCGGGATCTACCATTAAAGATGGCCGAACTGGGTCTGGTTCACCGCCACGAACTGCATGGGGCGCTTCATGGTCTGATGAGGGTGCGAAACTTTACCCAGGATGATGCCCATATCTTTATGACTCCTGAACAAATTGAAGCAGAAGTCATTAAGGTGATTGATCTGGCAGATGATGTGTACCGGGTGTTTGGATTTAACTATAAGGTCGAATTATCAACCAAGCCGGAAAAAGCCATTGGCTCCGATGAAGTCTGGGAAATTGCTACCGATGCTCTGAGAAACGCGCTGGAAAAGAAAGAAATCGACTATCGCTTAAACCCTGGCGATGGGGCTTTCTATGGACCTAAAATTGACTTCCATCTGGAAGACAGCCTCGGCCGAACCTGGCAATGTGGTACCATTCAACTGGATTTCCAGATGCCGGAACGTTTTGATCTAAACTACATTGGATCTGACGGCGAAAAACACCGTCCGGTTATTGTCCATCGTACCATTCTCGGCAGTATTGAGCGGTTCTTTGGTATACTGATTGAGCATTTTGCCGGGAAGTTCCCGGTATGGTTGGCACCGGTGCAGGTAATGATTATTCCGGTAGCAGATGCCCATCATGATTTTGCCAAAGGTATTGCCGACGAACTAACCGCCATTGGTGTTCGGGCCTCAGTGGATGGTCGTGATGAAAAGTTGGGTTACCGGATCCGGGAAGCCCAGATGCAAAAAGTGCCTTATATGCTGGTGGTTGGTGATAAGGAAGCCGAAGGCGGTGACTTGGCGCTACGAATCCGGGATACTGGCGATGCTGGTCTGATTAGCCTGGCGGATCTCAAAGAAAAGCTGATTGAAAAAATCAAAACAAAATCATTAACCTTAGACTAATCAATGAATAATACGGGTCGAATTTGCAATAATGGTTGACAAATTCGACCCGTATCAATATAATAAAAAACAATAAAGTGATGATCAGGAACCAGTAATAACAAGATGATCTTTACAGAGAGCTTTCGGTAGGTGCAAGGAAGCAAGACGTCGTTATGAATACATCCTGTGAGCTGCTCACCGAAAGGCACTGCCCGGTAGGCTGGGCCGGATACCAACCGTTATCATGGATAAGTGACTTTTGTTACTTGCAGAGTGTGATGTACATGCATCAAAGGCAAGGTGGTACCGCGAATTTGTGTTCGTCCCTGTTAGACAGAGACGAATTTTTTTTGTGTAAATATTAAAAACGAACAATTCAGCCTGAAAAGGTTTGATTGAATAAAAATGAAAATGGAGGAAAAGAAAATGAAAAAACACGGAAAAAAATTAATGGCTGTGCTGACCGTTGCAGCTGTGGTCGCTTTAAGCGCTGGCTGTTCAAGTACGGCGTCAAAAGATGACAGCAAGAATGCCACCATCGGGATTGTTCAATACGTGGATCACGTAGCCCTTGATGCAGCCCGGGAAGGCTTTGTGACTGCCTTGGCTGATAATGGTTATACAGATGGGGATAATATCACCCTTGATGTTCAAAATGCCCAGGGGGATCAAAGTAATCTTTCAACCATCAGCGACCGTTTTGTCAGCAACAAGGTTGACATGGTGTTAGCTATAGCCACGCCAGCAGCTCAAGCCATTGCTGGTAAAACGACTGAAATCCCGATTCTGGGAACGGCCATCACTGATTATGAAGCGGCTCGTCTGGTTTCTTCAAACGAAGCTCCCGGTGGGAATGTCAGCGGTACCACTGACATGAATCCGATTAAAGAACAAATTGACCTTCTGGTAAAACTGGTGCCAACAGCAAAAACCGTTGGAGTACTTTATACATCCAGTGAAGATAATTCAGTAATCCAGGCAAAAATCGCTAAAGAAGCCATTGAAAAACTCGGTCTGAAATATGTCGAAGTAACGGTTACCAACTCAAATGACGTACAACAGGCGACCCAATCGATCGTCAGCCAATGCGATGCCATTTATATTCCAACTGACAATGTTTTTGCCTCAGCCATGCCTCAGGTTCAAAGCATTACTTCGCAGTCAAAAACCCCAGTAATATGTGGGGAAGCCGGAATGGTGGAATCTGGTGGACTGGCGACCTTAGGAATCAGCTACTCAGACTTGGGTTATCAGACTGGTTTAATGGCTGTAAAAATTCTTAAGGGTGAAGCTGAACCAGCAACGATGCCGATTGAATCAGCAACAAAGTTTGAATATGCCATTAACGGTGCCGTCGCACAGGAAATTGGCTTAACGATTCCTGTGGATCTTCAGCAATACGTGATTACCGCAAAATAAATAACTTAACATAGAAACGATTTAGCAAGCAGTAATGAGTACCATTGCTGCTTGCTAAAATTATTAATCAACATAAACAATAGATAAGAAGTGAGGCATGATAATGTTTGAGATACTATTAGGTGCAATATCGCTGGGCCTGCTCTGGGCGATCATGACGATTGGCGTATATATCACCTACCGAATACTCGATATTGCTGATTTAACAGTCGAAGGCAGTATTGCCATGGGAGCTGCCATCGCAGCTTTTTCAATTTTTAACGGGATGAATCCATTCATCGCAACCTGTTTGGCTTTTGTCGGCGGGATGCTGGCCGGACTGGTCACCGGGATTCTACATACCAAACTAAAAATACCCGCCTTGCTGGCCGGCATTTTAACGATGATAGCACTTTATTCGGTTAATCTCCGAATTATGGGTAAAGCCAATCTGTCTCTGCTGCGGATTGACACCGTTTTTACCCCACTTGAGAACCTGGGATTAAGCCCAACCAATGCAGTCATGCTTTTTGGCTTTATCAGTGTGATGGCAATTGTTGGTCTTTTATACTGGTTTTTTGGAACCGAAATCGGTTGTGCCATCCGAGCAACCGGTAACAATCCGCAGATGGCCCGTGCCCAGGGCATTAATACCAATAATATGATTATTTTAGGCCTGGTGATCAGTAATGGACTGGTTGCTCTTTCGGGTTCATTAATCGCTCAGAGTCAGAGCTTTGCGGACATCCAAATGGGGATCGGCTCCATTGTTATCGGGTTAGCCTCGGTTATTATTGGTGAAGTTATTTTTGGCACCCGAAATTTTTTCAATTGCCTGATTTCTTTGGTCCTCGGTGCGATTACCTATCGGATTATCATTGCCCTGGTGTTAAAAATGGGGATGCCAGCCAACGACTTAAAACTATTTACCGCCATAACAGTTGCCATTGCGCTGTCACTGCCAGTCTTTAAAAGCTATCTTCGTCCCATTAAAAAATCGATGAATGGAGGCGATCTCTAAAATGCTAGTCATAAATGAAATTGAAAAAAAATTCAATGCCGGAACGGTCAACGAAAAAGTGGCCCTCCGAAATTTTAGTCTGTCTCTGGCCGAGGGTGATTTTGTCACCGTTATTGGTGGTAACGGCGCCGGCAAGTCGACCTTTCTTAATTGTGTAGCCGGGGTTTTTGGCGTCGATAAGGGATCCATTCTGATTGACGGACAGAATGTTACCAAGTTACCCGAGCATAAACGCTCAGCTGTCATAGGCCGGGTTTTTCAGGATCCCATGATGGGCACAGCTGGTAATATGGGAATTGAAGAAAACCTGGCGCTGGCATACCGTCGCGGCAAAACCCGGTCACTGAGCTGGGGAATTAGCAATAAAGAACGGGAAATATATAAAGAGTACCTGAGCCATCTCGATCTGGGGCTTGAGAATCGTCTTCATGCCAAGGTTGGTCTGCTCTCTGGCGGACAGCGGCAGGCCTTGACCCTTTTGATGGCGACGTTGAAAAAGCCGAAGCTGTTATTGTTGGATGAACATACAGCGGCACTTGATCCGAAAACAGCTGACAAGGTTTTAAAACTCAGCGATCGTTTTGTCCACGAAGGGAATCTGACGACCCTGATGGTCACTCACAATATGCGCCATGCCATTGAACATGGTAATCGCTTGATTATGATGCATGAGGGCCATGTAATTTTAGATATCAGCGGTGAAGAAAAACGGAGCCTCACAGTTGAAGATTTGCTAAAACGCTTTGGCCAAGTCAGTGGTGAAGAGTTTGCCAACGACCGCGCCTTACTTTCATAAAAAAAAACTTGACAATCGATTCAAAGAAGCATATACTAGCTTAGTAACAAAGTAGAGGAACACACTTCTCACCTCATTTCTCAGGGAAATAGGTAAATATGAATGAACGCATGATCATTGTTCGTAAGTATTTTTTTGCAGGTGGAGTAACTCTACCTGCAATTTTTTTATATGGAGGTATATTACTATTAGCAAAGATGTTCAACACGAAATTAATAACGAGATCCGTGATCGCGAAATCCGTGTAATTGACGAAACTGGTGAAATGCTTGGTGTCATGAATACCAGAGAAGCTCAAGCATTAGCCGATGAGAAAAATTTGGATCTAGTGAAAGTTTCACCAAACGCAAAACCGCCGGTTTGTAAGATTCTTGACTACGGTAAGTTTAGATACGAAGAAATTCAACGATTAAAAGAAGCTAAAAAAAATCAAAAAGCTGTGGTTATTAAAGAAATTCGTATGTCGGTTCGAGTTGAAGAGCATGATATTAATGTTAAAATTAAAAATTGCATCAAGTTTTTAGAGCAAGGCAGCCGAGTGAAGGTGGCGATCCGTTTCCGAGGTCGAGAGATGGCTTACACCGAACAGGGAAAAGAAGTATTACTGGATTTTGCTGAGCGGGTTGCTGATCTGGCGGTAGTCGAGAAAGCACCAAAAATTGAAGGCCGAAACATGGTTATGTATTTAGCCCCCAAAAAAGATAAGTAATTCACACTGTTAATTGACTATCTGATTGTGAAACGTTCGTTTCTCAGATATAGTTTTTTATAAATGAAACCTTGTACAGGGAGGAGGAAATAGTTATGCCAAAAATGAAAACCCACCGTGGTGCTGCAAAGCGTTTTAAAATAAAAAAATCAGGTTATATTAAACGTTCAAGAGCGTTCAAACGTCATATTCTTAACAAAAAGAGCAGCAAGCGAAAAAGAAATTTAAGAAAAGCAACTGGTTTAGCACCTGGTGATGCTAAAGTAGTAATGAAAATGATCAAAATCGTAAAAAGATAATATTTGAAGATAGGAGGAAATAGATAATGCGAATTAAAAAAGGCGTTAATGCCAAAAAGAAACATAAAAAAGTACTAAAACTTGCAAAAGGCTATTATGGTGCTAAGAGTAAGTTATATCGATCAGCTAATGAAGCCGTTATGCGAGCACTCAGATCTTCATATGTTGGCCGTAAAGAAAAGAAACGAAACTTCAGAAGATTATGGATTACCCGAATCAATGCCGGTGCCAGAATACATGGTTTAAGCTACAGCAAATTTATGTTTGGTTTGAAACAGGCTGGTGTTGAAATCGACCGTAAAATCTTAGCTGATCTGGCTATGAATGACAGTAATGCTTTCAAAGACTTAGTTGAAGTATCAAAGAAAAACATGAACTAATCGTAATGAAAAACTTCTCAACGGATTATCCATGCTTGAGAAGTTTTTTTTATGGATATTATCCTTGCTTTTTTATTGTGTCGTGTTAGAATAGGTATGGTTATTAAATATTTTAGGTAGGATTTGAATCATGGCAGAAAAAATACGTTGGAACTTTAAAAAATTTGCGGGACAACGTTCCCCGGCAGAAATGCTGATTTATGGATTTGCTCTGGTGATCCTACTGGGAGCCACTTTGTTGACCTTACCAATGGCCAGCGCTTCAGGAACTAGCGGTGGTTTTATTAATGCATTATTTACGGCGACCTCAGCGGTATGCGTGACGGGGCTTGTGGTTGTAGACACCGGTACCTTTTGGTCGGTATTTGGAAAAGTCGTTATTATTTTACTGATACAGATTGGTGGATTGGGTTTCATGTCGCTGACGACAATGTTTTTTGTACTGGCGGGAAAACGGATTACGATCAAGGATCGTCTGCTGATTCAATCCTCGGTGAACATGGATTCTCTTTCCGGAGTAGTCAAATTCACCAAGTATATTTTCTTTTCATCGCTGGTCATTGAAGCAGTTGGGGCATTATTATTGGCTCTGGTTTTTATTCCGGAATATGGATTTTTACGGGGCACTGCATACAGCTTTTTTCATTCGATTTCGGCCTTTTGTAATGCCGGCTTTGATCTATTTGGAAATTACTCCAGCTTGACAAAATATGTCGGCAATTTTATTGTCAATTTTGTTATTGGCGGTCTGATTATTCTGGGGGGCTTGGGATTTGCTGTTACCAGTGATATCATCAACATTCGAAAATTTGAAAAGATGACCATGCATGCCAAACTGGCCTTGACTGTTACCGGCGTCCTTCTGATTATTGGTTTTGTGCTTTTTTTTATTTTTGAATACAATAATCCAAACACCATGGGAAAACTTTCTTTTCCCGAAAAACTACTGGCCGCCGCTTTCCAGTCAATCACACCAAGAACCGCAGGCTATAACACCATTGACATTGCCGCTTTAACAACACCATCACTGTTTTTAACCATGCTGTTTATGTTTATCGGAGCTTCACCGGGGTCTACTGGTGGCGGCGTTAAAACTACCACCTTTGCGATCATTATGATGACGGTTGTCTCAGTTCTTCATGGTCGAAAAGATGTGGTGGCATTTAAACGTAGCATCTTAGGTCCAGCGATCCGCCGGTCTATTTCAGTGATTGTCATTGCATTGGGTATTGTCATCTTCATGATTTTTGTGTTATTATGTACAGAACCTGAAGCGTCTTTTGAAACGGTGGTTTTTGAAGTGCTTTCAGCATTTGGTACGGTTGGCTTAACAACCGGTTTAACCCCTCATTTATCAACGGCGGGGAAAATAGCCATCAGTTTGACCATGTTTGTTGGCCGGCTGGGTCCGTTAACGGTAGCCTATGCGATTTCACGCAGTGAAAAACGAGCCCGGGAAAACGTGGGAAATTTCAAATTGCCGGAAGGCAACATTATGATTGGCTAGAGGAGGAGTATTAATTGAAAGAAAAGCAGTTTGCGGTTCTTGGTTTAGGGCGTTTTGGTGAAGCACTGGCCATCACCCTCAGCGAATTGGGCTGTAATGTTGTTGTCGTCGATAATGACGAAGAAAAAATTCAGAACATTGCGAATTTGGTAACCTATGCGGTGCAAGCGGATGTGACTGATATTAATGCGCTGAAGTCTATTGGCTTAAAGAATGTTGATGCGGTGGTTGTTTCGATTACCTCAGACATTAACAGCAGCATCATGGGGATAGTCAATGCTCAGGAACTGGGAATTAATGAAATCTATGGAAAAGCAAACAATGCCCAGCACGAAAAGGTGCTACTTAAATTAGGGGTCAAAAAAGTGTTTTCTCCAGAGCGGGATATGGGCGAGCGGGTTGCCCATAATCTGTTTTCTGGCGATTTTATCGATATTTTGGAGCTGGATACCAACCATTCCATTGTTGAGGTGGAATCTCTTCATATCTGGGAAGAAAAGACTCTGGAGCAGCTAAACCTTCGAGAAAAGCACGGTTTGAATGTAATTGCAATTCGGAGTCTGGATGTTCTGAATGCCTCTCCTTTGGCCAGTGATGTGATTCATGCCGGAGATAAATTAATTGTAATGGGCGAGAATCGATCCATAAATGAGATTAACAAACTGTCCCGAAAAGACCATTAACGATGTTTCCCGAAATCACTTCAAAAAATAATGAGCAACTGAAGTATTTGCGTAAACTCAACAGTAAATCTTTTCGGGATACCGAAGGTGTATTTGCCATCGAAGGCACCAAACTTTTTCTGGAAGCAGTTAAAAATCAATTGCAGTTTAAGCAGATTTTTATCACTAGTACCTGGTTGGAAGTCAATGGTGCTTCCATCAGGGATTGTCTGGTTGCTTTGGAGAAAAATAAAGTGACCATTGCAATTGTCAGTCCAACAATTTTGGCAAGCCTGTCCAGTTTACAAAAACCCGAAGGAATAATGGCGGTGCTATATAAAATGAGCAGCCAACCGAAAACCATTAAACGCACCGTTTTGCTGGAGGATGTTCAGGATCCCTACAATGTTGGCACCATTATTCGAACTGCCGATGCTGCTGGCTTTGATTGTGTGATTACATCAGCCAAAACAGCTGATATTTACAATGAAAAAGTGCTGCGGGGTTCGATGGGATCAGTCTTTCACATACCAATTATACAGGTCTCTTCTTTGCTTGAAACGGTCAAGCAGTTAAAAGATCAGCAAGTAATGATAATCGGCACTTCCTTAAGTGGCAGTTCCTTGTGGGAACGTCAGTCCCTCAGCGGATCGTTTGCTGTTGTTATGGGAAATGAATCCCAGGGAATGTCAAAACAAATGAGTGAATGCTGCGATCTGTTACTGAAAATTCCCATTTTTGGTCAGGCGGAGTCACTAAATGTGTCAACAGCTGCAGGCATCATCATGTATGATCTGATTCGGGATTGTAAGTAAAAACACTTTCAGTATTCCAGATCAAAGCAAGAAGATAATTGAATAACTAATCTACAATGATAGAGCGAGTAAATAAAGATTAGACTTTACAGAGAAAAAATCCCAGGCTGAGAGATTTTGTGTTTAAATTTATTGAAGTTCCCTCTGGAGTTTTAGCTGTGAACCGCATCAACCAATTTTGATGTTTTATAGCAGCTAACGTTAATTGCGTTAAAATTTTGAGTGAATACAATTGAGTATTAATTTAAGGTGGTACCGCGGAATGATTTCGTCCTTTTGAGAGGACGATTTTTTTATTTATAAGGAGAAAGAAATGGAGTTAGAACTCAAACAATTAAGAGATCGCTGTATAGCTGATCTAAATGCTGTTACCGAACTGAAAACATTAGATAATGTTAGAATTAAGTATCTGGGTAAAAAAGGCGAACTGACCATTGCCCTAAAAGGCATGGGAAAGCTTTCTAATGAGGAACGTCCGATCATTGGCAAGTTGGCCAATGAAATCCGGGAAGAAATTGAAAGCAACATCATGGCGCAAAAACAGTTTCTGGAACGCCAGGAAATTGAAGCGCAGATCAAAGAAGAAAGCATCGATGTATCCCTGCCGGGGCAAAAACATCAGGCAGGAAATCTGCATCCGCTAACCACGATTATCAATGATTTAAAAGAAATCTTTCTGGGAATGGGATTCTCCATTGCCGAAGGTCCGGAAATTGAATGGGCAAAATATAATTTTGATTATTTGAATGTTCCTCAGGATCATTCGGCCCGAGACCTCCAAGACACCTTTTACTATCAGGATGATATCGTTCTGAGAACCCAGACTTCGCCGGTTCAAGTTCGGGTCATGGAAGAACAGCAGCCACCCCTACGGATTATTTCACCGGGTCGGGTTTATCGATGCGACGAAATCGATGCGACTCATTCTCCAGTCTTCCATCAAATGGAGGGATTGGTTATTGATAAAGGTATCACCATGAGTGATCTAAAAGGAACCCTTGATTTATTTGCCAAGAAACTTTTTGGAGAACAGACGAAAACCAAGTTCCGCCCCCACCAGTTTTATTTTACCGAACCAAGCGCTGAGATGGATGTAACCTGCTTTAAATGCGGTGGCGTTGGCTGTAAGGTTTGCAGTAATACCGGCTGGATTGAAATTCTTGGTTGCGGGATGGTTCATCCGAATGTTTTGCGTTTCTGTGGTATCGATCCGGATGAATACAGTGGCTTTGCCTTTGGCATGGGTCTTGACCGGATCACGATGATCAAGTACGGCATCAACGATCTGCGTTTATTGTTTGAAAATGATCTGCGTTTTTTAGCGCAGTTTAAATAGGAGGAACCCAACTATGCTCGTTTCACTGAATTGGTTAAAAGAATTTGTTGATATAAAAATGGCACCATTTGATTTTGGGGAGGCTCTGACGATGTCTGGGACAAAGGTAGAAACTCTAACGATTGTTTCGGAAAATGTTGTTAATATCTTTACCGGAAAAATTACCAAAATTGAAGCTCATCCCAATGCGGATAAGCTGACCATCTGCACGGTAGATTTGGGAATGGATGAACGGGTGATTGTCACTGCTGCCAAAAACGTTTTTGAAGGTGCCATTGTTCCGGTAGCGATTGATGGTGCGGTCATTGCTAATGGAACCAAAATCGGTACCAATGATTTCAGAGGAGTGCTTTCATACGGAATGTTCTGCTCAATTGAAGAACTGGGAATGAACACCGATTTATTTTCTAAAGAAATCATGGAAGGGATTTTAATTCTGCCGGAAAATACACCACTGGGAATGGATGCCCGTGAATTGCTGTGGCTTGATGATGTGATCATTGATGTGGAACTGACTGCTAACCGGTCGGATTGCCAATCGATTGTGGGGATCGCCCGGGAAGCAGCAGCAACACTGGATCTGCCGATGGCTGAAGTTACAGGATATGATGCCACATCAGAAAGTAACGCAGAAATCGCCGATTATTTAGCAGTCCGTATTGAAGATCCGGCTTGTCCTCGATATGTCGCCAAGATGCTCAAAGTCAAGAAAATCGAAGACTCACCGCTTTGGCTGCAAATCAAGTTGCTAAACAGTGGGGTACGGCCAATCAACAATATTGTTGATGTCACCAACTATGTGATGCTTGAGTTGGGCCAACCGCTCCATGCTTTTGATTACCACAGTCTCCAATCCCAGGAAATTGTAGTCAGAACTGTTGTGGATAAGAAGATTGTCACATTAGATGATAAAGAGCGTGAAATTGATGAATCGATGCTAATGATCACCAATGGTAAAGCCCCAGTAGCCATTGCTGGGGTCATGGGCGGTGAAAATTCTGAAATCACTGAAAAAACCAGCCTGGTTGTCCTGGAATCGGCCAACTTTAACAAAGGCAGTGTACGCTTAACGGCCAAACAACTGGGCTTGCGAACCGAAGCGTCGTCACGCTTTGAAAAAGGTGTTGATCCCGAATTAGCCTCAGTGGCAGCACTGCGGGCTACCCAGCTATTGCTGGATATTAGTGCATGTGATGTTATCGAAGGGATGATTGATGTTTACCCTCAGGTGGCCACATTAAAAAAAGTGGCCCTCGATGTGAATTGGTTTAATGCGTTTGTGGGGATTTCTTTGACTGTTGAGGAAGTTTCAAGCATGTTGACCCGGTTATTCTTTACAGTGAAAAGAATAAGCGATACCGTTCTGGAAGTTGAAGTACCCAGCTATCGGATGGACATCGAGCTAAAAGAAGATCTGGCTGAGGAAGTGGTAAGGATTTTTGGCTACGATCGCATCCCTGGCACCATCATGGGTGGTGAAACGATGGTTGGCGGTAAAACCCCAGTGCAGAAATTTGAAGACAGCCTGAAAAACATTCTGGTGGGTCAGGGGTATTATGAAACCCTGACATCCTCTTTTACCAGCGAAAAGCGTCTTCGTGGACTAAATACTCAACTTGAAGACAACCTGATTCCACTGATTAATCCATTGGGTGAAGAAAACAGCATCATGCGTCATACCCTTATTGGTCATCAGTTGGAAGTGATTTCATTAAACTATAATCGCAAAAATCCAACGGGCTGTTTTTTTGAATTGTCCAATACTTATCAAAAAAATTCCAACTCAGGTGAATTACCGATTGAAGCCAAGAAACTGGCCATAAGTACTTACGGCAGCGGCGATTATTTTGAATTAAAAGGGGTGGTCGAGCTGCTTCTTAAGCATTCCGGAATCGACGATCCGGATTTTGTTGCCGGGGGATCGGACTTCCTTCATCCTGGACGAAAAGCGGAAATTTTTGTAAAGGGTATTAAACTTGGGGAAATCGGGGAGATTCATCCGATTGTTGTCAAACATTATGAACTACCAAAACGGTGTTATGTTTGTCAGTTATCGTTTGATGAACTCTTTGAATCTGCTTCCCTGGATAATAAATTTACCGACCTGCCAAAATTCCCGGCTTCTAATCGCGATTTGGCTATTTTAGTTAAAGCTGAGATCCCAGCGGCGGCGATCGCAGCGATTATACGCAAAAACAGCGGTGAAATCCTTGAAAGTTTCGAATTGTTTGACGTGTATACTGGGGCTCAAATTCCGGATGGTTATAAGAGTCTGGCTTATGCCTTAAATTTCCGTCACCACGAACGAACCCTCACTGACAATGATATCAACCCGGTTATTGACCAGATTCTTGGTGAATTGAAACAGGCATTTGATGCCCAACTCCGTGAGTAAGTATTGAAACGATCATGAATCTGATTTGTGAGCATATTGTTGGGCTTCAGCAATTAAAAGGGGTCGGCCGTCAGAAAACGAACCGCCTGCTGGAGTTGATCACCGCCCCTCAGCAGCTTTGTTTCCGGGAATTGGTTGAAATTGGCCAGACCTTCGGGATGATTTCCAGTCAGATCAGCAAAGCCGAAATCGTTGCTGCTGGGGACTATACCCGGCAACTAGCCGAAGAATGTGGGAAGTTGGGAATCACTTGCTGTTCTTATTGGGATGAAGAGTTTCCGGATAGCTTGAGATTTTCGGATCATCCGGCTCTGGTTTTTTATAAGGGCGACTTGCGTATTTTAACACATTCCAAACGGGCGGCAGTGATTGGCAGCCGTCAACCTTCCGCTCTGGGGGCAGATTTTGCTTTTCAAGCCGGTAAGTTATTAGCTGAAAACAATTTTGTGGTAATCAGTGGCCTGGCTATCGGTTCTGATTCTTATGGACACCAGGGATGTCTGGATGCCGGTGGTAAGACGGTGGCCTTTTTGCCTTCAGGTTTGGCTCCCGTTTATCCCAGTGCCAATCAGCAGTTGGCTGAAGAAATCTGTGCTATGGGGGGATGTCTGGTATCCGAATATTCTCATCATGAGCCATTCCAGCCTTATAAGTTCATAGAGCGGGATCGTCTTCAGAGTGCAGCCAGTCAGTTTGTGATTGTTTCGAATTTTTCACCGGGGAGCGGAACCATTTATACCCTGGATTATGCAAGAAAATACCAGAAGGCGATTTATTCCATTCCGGTTATCTATAGCGAATCACGTGCTGGCTTTAAGCATCTTGAGACAAAACAGATTGACTATCGGATTTTAAGCAATACGGAGCTGACGGATGTCATTGAGCAGTTTTAATTAATAAATTAATTGTATTTTTTAAGTTTATTACCTATAATAGAATATAACAAAGAAGAACCTGATTATCACTTTTGAGAATTAAATTTATTTCACAGGAGGAAAAAATGCCTGAACAAACAATCATGGAATTGCGCATACTTGACACCGAATTTAATTTAAAGGCTAAGGGAAACGAAGAGCATATTAAGCACGTTTCTGACTACGTCAATACCGAATTGGAACGGGTCAAGGCTGCGAATCCTTTTACCAATCATATTCGGATTGCGATTTTAGGCTGTATGAATATTACCGAACGCCTTTTCAATGCAGAAGAAGAAATTCGCAGCAGTGAAGAAGTAAAAGCCAAAGAAATCGACGAGGTGAAACAAGTTAAAGCTGAACTCAAGAATCTCAGCGATTTGCTTGCCGAAGAACAAGAAAAATATCAAACACTGGTTGAAGAAAAAGAATTGCTGCAAAAAGAATTGGATGAAAAAAATGATCTATTGGCCCAATACCGGGAACACCTACGACAAGGAAAAATAGAAAGTGAAACCAGCCGCAAAACGATTCTTGATCTTCAAAATCAGTTGTTCGAAAGCCAGATCGAATTGGTTAAAGCCAACAAAAATCATATTGAGAAAGATGTCTTTAAAAGCATTGAAGACAAAATGAAACTGGATTAGCTGGAAATTAAAAAAAGATGTGCAAACATCTTTTTTTAGTTCTCTAAAATTTGCGGATCAGACCGGTTACCTTGCCTAGAATTTTGAGATTCTGAGCATCGCAGATAATTGGATCCATGGTCTTGTTTTCCGGTTGTAGCCGGATTTTATTGGGTTCATCGTAAAAAATACGTTTGACCGTAGCTTCGTTATCTTCCAGGAGAAGGGCAACCACGATGTCATTATTTCTGGCTGTGTCCTGCTTTCTGACGATGATTTTATCACCATCGAGAATCCCGGCTTCAATCATACTAGTGCCCTTGACTTCAAGAATAAAGGCGTCATCAGATTCAGTAAAATCCAGCGGCAGCGGGAAAATATCAGTAATATTCTCAATTGCCAGAATTGGGGCACCGGCAGTGACGCATCCTAAAATTGGCAATGAGATAATTGTTTTTTCGTCAAAGTGACTTGAAATTGTTTCGTTGGGATCGTGGCGCAACACCTCAATAGCCCGGGTTTTGGTTGAATCTCGCCTGATATAACCCAACTCTTCCAGCTTTTTCAGGTAGGTGTGGGCAGTGGAAGTCGATTTCAGATTAACAGCGGCACAAATTTCCCGCACCGATGGGGGATAACGTTTATCGCGCATTTGAGTTTCGATGAATTTCAAGATATCTAATTGTTTGCTGTTTAAATCCTCGTACATGAGTTTTCCTCCAAAATAGTTATGCTTTATTATAACATATCACCAGATTAATGGCAAACGTAAGTTCTTGTGAAACTAATATACTCTATTAGTTTTCAATCATCACTTTCAAACTGTGCCAAGGGATTTTGATTGAGGGTATCCCGGAGGATTTCTTCATTGACGTGGGTGTAGATTTGTGTGGTTGAGACATTCTGATGCCCAAGAATTTCCTGTACTGAACGCAGATCGGCGTTACCATAGCGAAACATCAGCGTTGCGGCAGTGTGACGGAGTTTATGAACGCTGATTTCGTCGGTATTAAGGCCGCAATTCGCCAGATGTTTCTTGACTAGGTGCTGAACCGCCCGATTACTGATTGGGCCATTCTGCTGGCTGAGAAAGAGATAGGCACAGTCAGACTCTGGGCGTACTGCCAGGTAGCGGTTGATGGCTTTTAAACAGGCATGGTTTAAAAAGACGGTGCGCTCTTTATTACCCTTACCAATGATGCGTAGGGCATCGTTTTTGATATCGGAAATTTTTATTTGGGTCAGTTCGGAAAGCCGCATCCCGCAATTAAGAAAAAGCGTGACAATGGCAAAATCCCGTTCTTTGTGACGGCCTGATATGCCTTTAAGCAAATCCACCGCTTCGTCCCATTCCAGATAACGGGCATGACGGGCCGGGAGTTTGGGCATTTCCAAATCAGTCACCGGGTTGGGCAGAAAGTACTTCTGCTTATTGCACAGATAATTAAAGAATGAACGTAGGGAAGAGACCTTGCGGCTTCGGGCCGCATCGGCATTTTGCCGTTCCTTACTTGAGTAGGAAAGAAAGGCATAGAGAATCCCGAGATTAACCGACTTTAATACGTCGATGTCAATATCATCAATTGAAATCGAATCAAAGGGCAGCGACTGAGGAACTATCGCAAAATAACGTTTTAGGAAGCGAAAAAAAATAATCAGATCATAGCGGTAAGCCTGGGCGGATTTTTCAGAATAACCTTTAATGGTTATAACATAATTGAGGAATTCATCGAGCAATGGATTATTGGGAATAATTTTATCAGTTTGATTCTTTGGGATTGGCATCGGAGTCTCCTAAAATTATTTGCCGGGTTAGTAGGCTTCAGCTGCTGAGATACTTAGCAGAATTATGGAATGTTAACAAACATCGGCAGATTTGATTCTAGTTTATCATACTTTTGCTATTATGTCACGAAACTTACATTTTGCGACAAAATATTTATGCTTATTTCGAATTCAAACTGCGCTTCGTTTCGTTTAGTTGTGCATTGACATATACTTCGGACATAGTTTGACATATAAGTGGTAAAAAATAATTCATTTATTTGCGCTTATGTATAATTTATCGGACTTAAATAACGAATTTAATTGAATTCTATGAACAATAATCAGAAATATGAAATTTTATTATCTCCGGTGAAGAAAATGCAAAATAAAATGACAGGTTCGTATGATACCTATTTTATTTTAAAAATAGGTAAAATTTGACATATAACCCGTAAAAAATGGAAGGTTTTCATGAAAAAAATAATTTCTATATGTAATGCCAACTTTCAGTAAAAAAAGTATTACGCCTTTTAATTATCCAATGGAAACATTGTAGCGTACAATCAGACTATATCCCCCAACCATTGTTTCCATATTATCTATATTGTTTCGATAATCTTCATTCACCTGAGACTCTTCTTCTTCGAAAAAATAGACATTATAAAAGAGATCATTCTCGATAATAATGCCTTTATAGGCTGGGCCAACTGAAATACCAGAATCTAAAAGATCTTCTGTGATTATTTTTATAAAGTCACCATTTCTAATATTATTCTCAATAAAACCTAATAGTCTACAAAAGTATTCAAATAAATAAAACTCGATAATTTTAGAAGCAAGCCGGAAAACATCAGCCGAAATTACTGTGCTTTTGGGATCATTAAAAAAATCATAAAAGAGTTGAATGAGATATTCATATAAGAACAGCAAGAAAGAAGTATTACACTCTCCTGCCCTATTTCTAAGTATACAGGAATATAGCCATAGATAATATGCATATTGTTCTTTTTTTATTTTTTTATGACCATAGAGACATTTTATAAAAACATTATTTAATTTCGTTTTATAATTAATATTTGTTCGATTCATATTTTCACAATGATAGCCAACCTTGAAGGTATTCTTGATCCGGTAGTCGACTTTATTTATGATATTTTCAAGTGATGAAAGAATCGACAAATCATTTTTCGAATAGTCTTTTACTAAATTAATCCAATCACAATCGCAATTAGAGTAATAATTGTTCAGATTACTAATTTCATATTTAGTTAATTTCGTTACTTTTCGCACACTAATTGTCGCTGAACTACTCTTTTCGCCATTGATAAGATAATCTTTTATAAATTTAGCACCAAAATCCGGAAGCTTATTTTTAATTTTTAATCGCCAGGGATTAATCTCAATTATAGTACAACTTTTGTCCGAAATATATGGAAGATTCAACTGTATTGATTTATTATGATAACTTTTTGCAACAAGCTCCATTGGTGAGTGTATCATGAAATGTCGGAATAAGTCAATTTCACAATAGGGACAAATATAGAAACTTTTTTTATTGAAGCAAAATTCCGAAAATCTGCGATGGTTACAAACAGGGCAATGTTCAACCAAAGGCATATTATGTATAAGACATTGATCTAAAAAAGTAAATTGATGAAATAAATAATGATTTCCTTCTTCCATGCACTTTGGACAATATTTAAAAAAATGATCGAATAGAAAAATGAGATTATGGGAAAGAAATATTGAAAATGGACCTAATAGTTTCCTCACATCTTCTTTTATTTGCAGAAGAACCGGTTCTTCAAATATGGAATTTAAACCTTCTACGTTTATTTTACCCCTATATTGAAATAAAAGTTCTGGCAAAAATTTATTTGTATCATTATTGTTTACCAATATTGGTTTAATCAATATATTTGAAGAACAAGAATTCACGTAACATGATTTAACTAAATAATCATAAAAGCTTTCATATTGATTTCGCTTAAATTTTGTTAGCATACCAGCTTATCCTCGCTTTATACTCACTTTCGCTTTCCATTGATACATGCATTTAAAAGGTCTTGCTCGTGGCCACAGTCTGCAAATTTGACAGTCTCGATCCACATATCTTCGGTAATCCATTCATCCCCTGCCCCTTCAATTCCATGTTCTATAAAAAGAAATTCAATCATGTTACATAAATGACTCATTGACAATCCATGTTTACTGAAAATAGTTTTTCCATAAATATTACAAATACAATTATATAAATTATCAGTTTCATGGATCAGAAATTTACTCTCACTGAATGCCGTTGGAAAAAAATAATTCGTGTATGTCAAGTCTGAATCTAAGGGAAATCGCATACCGAAATCGTATGCACCGAGGACATCTTGAAGTTCTTTCTTTGTCCGAATACCATTGAATATGTGCGTTTTTTGCATGAAACGTCGCACAATCTGGACTTCCTTCATTCCTGAGAACAAGTTCCGCTGTGAGATTAAATCTTCAGTACCAACTAAAATTGTCGTCATTTCTATACCTTGAGCTTTTAACTGGTTATTAATATCTTTAAGACACTGGTACTCATTCTTATCAAGCGCATCTGCTTCATCAATGAAAAAAAGGATTTTTCGATTTCCATTTTCTTCAAGAGCTAAATTTATTAACTGTGAACACAATCGATCCGATTTATCTTGTGTTGAACCTTTATTAAATAAATCATGATTTGTGGCTTTCAATAATCTCGTGTAAAAAACATTGGTGTTCTTTAGTGGATCAGGCATGGAGCTCACAAACGTTAAAATTTCGCGGTCATACTTTTCGTATATTTCATTTTTTATTATATTGATTGCTGTCGATTTTCCATAACCTGATGGTCCATAAATAATCATCCCTTGTATTCTAAATTTGATAGCTTCGTCTATTTTTTTGATTGCTTCTTCGACAATCGATGTTTTTATTTTGTAATTACCAGTGTGAATGGGATGTTTATTTTTTACTATTGATTTTACTTGATCAAATTGATCTGCACTCATTTTATTTTAGTCCTTTCATTTAATTACCATGTTCGTTTGGATGGGTCTGACCATTTCGCCATTAATTCCTCATCGCTTAACAATTTTTTGTCATCTTCAAGAGTGATTTCGTCTATAGTGTTGGAACTTTTTTTATTTTGAGGTAAAATATTTGATTTAGGACTTCTTTTTTCAGCTTCATTTCGTACAGTCGCCAAGTGGGTTGCCGCCGTTTTGCTGGAAAGAGCTTTTTCTTCCAGATTATTTGCAAAATTTGTTATTAAGTCTTCGACGTGACTGTTATTCATGTCATTTCTATTTGCGAAATCTCGAATTAATTTATTTGTTTTTAAAGAAATCGCAGTGCCAATCCGTTTACCTTTGATCACTAAATGTCCGATATGAGCGCCATTTTCTAAATATGCTTCCATCTCTCTAATATCAAGCGGATCAAACTCGATTACAATATTCTTACCAACTGGTGTATAGCTTGAAGACAAAACGGAACTTGTATATTTGTATCCAGCAAAATTGATATATGGCCGGATTCCCTTTTTTTTGTTGCCTTGAACTTTTCTGATTTGATAACATTTCATAAGCGAAAAATCCTTTCTGCTATCATCTGAAACATATGATGGAATCAAGCCTCGATCAATTCGGTCTCTCATAACTGATAGAGGCGAAAATCCACCTAAACCTTGATGAGGTTGCAAATTGTATTCTGAAATAATTATTTCAGCTATTTCGGATATCTCTTTTAGGGTAATCCGATATGTAACAGCATCTTTTTCCGCTCCTATTCGACGAATATCATTAATGTTGCTCCCCGTTGTAGATGGTATTCGATGAAAACCTTTCTCTTCTAAAGTTCTAAAAAATCGTTCAATGAGAGGGCGTCTATGAGGTGTTGCGACAGGGCCAAAATTTATACTGATACCTAATTTTTCTAAATTATCCGTAACGTCACGTGAAAGATGCGATAGTGCATTATCCATACAAATCTCGTCGAAGAGTGCCCATTGCGTATAAGGGACTGCCACTGAGTGGTATCCTTCAATACTTTTTTTAAAATTGAATTGACTAAAATTCAATGATTTATGTGGAATTATTGCGTTTTGTATACATTCTAATACATCAAATCGATTATAGTTTTGACTAACAGAAATAGTGTATCCAAGTATAACGCGAGTTGCTACGTCAATTACTGCAATAATCCAGATACGATTGGCTAAAACGTAAACTGTGTCGCCATGCTCATTTTCAACAGCAACTGTAAATAATGCATCGATTTTATGCCCATCTAACTCAACTTTTGCAAAAGGTCGTATAGGACTGGATTGATCCGGCTGTATGCATCTTGTGTTACGAAATAATTGCTCCGCATTTTTTCCGTAACGATTCAATGAAGCATAAGGATTTTCGTCACCAATATTATGCAAAAATCTGACCATTGATCGATATCCTTGGGATTTAGTTTCAAATGGATAGTCGGTCTCTTTAAAGCCGTTTGCTATCAGATTTTTTATTAAAGATTCATGGATTGTTTTAAAAGATGATAATTTGTCCCATTTTGATTTTTTTTCATTAAAATAATCTAATAGTAATTGATCTCGAATATCGGGGTGATCCTCCATTAATTTAATAAATGGACCCTTTCTCGATTTCAATCGGTGCCCTTTTATTAATCCAATATAACCTACAGGTTGGCCACTCGTATCAAGGCTTGCACATCGATCGACAAACTCTTTAATATGAGAATGGTTTATGCCGGTCATTTTTTCTATGTTTTTCATTGACTCACCATTTAAATACAAATCAACTGCTTTTTTCCTTGATTCATAGATTTGTTTATCAGAGTCTGACATATTATAGGTACTTACAGTTCGCCATGTTTTACTTTCTTCATAAAATTTTGCGATCTTATTATTCCAAAAAACGTTTGCCATAACACACCTCTGTATAAAAGTTCAATTCCTGATTAAACACATCCGCTTTGATCTGATCACGTATCAGCAAATAGACCAGGCTTGGAAATACCATTGTTGGCTCTGGATCAGATTCATAGATATGTCCAATTGTAGTATCCCCTACTTGTTCTATAAATCGTTTTATTCGTTTTATACAATTTCCGAGTAACCTTTCATCAGTTCTACAAATGCAGTGATACATAAATCTCATATTATTGAGATGTTCCAGACCTTGAAAAATATCATTTTCAGTACGCACACGATATAGAATATTATTTTTCAAACACCAATTTTTTTGGATAGCAATTTGAGACTTTGCTCTGACTGCGGATTTATTGTCTCCAGTTAAATCAGAAGAATACTTAATTTCCCATAATTCATTAATATTGTCTTCATAAAGAACTTCCATATCAAACACTGTTTTGCACATTTTGCCATCATCATTTTTTCCAGTTATTTGAAGTGGTTGTTCGACGTATTTAATAATTTGCGGGTTCAATTCAACAGATAAAAAGTTCGCATATTCCAGATTACTGTAAAAACATGCCCTTCGATTTAGTTTTAGACTATGACAAATAAAGTAATTCGATCCATAGCTCTGTGAGCGTGGCATTTCGATTGGCTTTTCACTTAACATGGGCTTCCTCCGCAATATTTATTAATCTCAAAACTCAAAAGCAAATATTGTTATCGTTTACTTATCCAATTTTCTTTAGAATAATCACAGAAATTTATTCAAAGATACTTTAAGGTTTAAATACCAAAAATGACGGATTGAATTTTTTATTTCAATCCGTCATTAGGCTCAATTTAATTTGTTAAAAGTATAGTAGTGTTTAATGTTTAAGCTTCATTTGAAACTAAAATAGCAACACTAAATTAATGATCCTTTAATCTATTTTTACAAATTTTTCGTATTCATGACTCTCATAGCATTTAAGACTGCTAACAATGCAACTCCTACATCAGCAAATACTGCTTCCCACATTGTAGCAAGTCCACCGGCACCTAATATTAGGACAATTACTTTTACAACAAACGCCAAAGTAATATTCTGTAATACTATACGTCTCGTTTTCTTTGAAATATTTATTGCACTGATCAGTTTACTCGGTTCATCAGTCATTAGCACAACATCCGCAGCTTCAATAGCGGCATCAGATCCTAACCCCCCCATTGCAACGCCAACATCAGCTCTTGCTAAGACTGGGGCATCATTTATACCATCTCCAACAAAAACAACGCATCCTTTAGTGCTTTTTTGGTTATAAAGCAGCTCCAGTTTTTCTACCTTTTGATCGGGAAGTAGATCCGAATAAACTAAGTCCAATCCTAGTTGCTTACCAACTTTATCACCGATGATCTTATTATCGCCTGTCAGCATAACAGTCTTTTTTATACCGAGTGCTTTTAAGTCACCAACAAGTTTTTTAGAATCCTTTTTGATTTCATCTGAGATGACAATCGAACCTGCATAACTCCGATCTATCGCTATATATACAATTGTTCCAGGTTCATCATTTTCCAGTATGGCTATTTCTTTATCGGCCATCAGCTTTGCATTACCTGCAAAAATTTCCTTCCCTTTAATATTAACCTTTAATCCCAGGCCGGGTAGTTCTTCATGCGCTTCAATTACGCCTTTGTCAATTTCTTTGCCATAAGCTTTCATAATTGATTGAGCAATGGGATGGTTGGAATAATTTTCAGCATATGCAGCATACATTAAAAGCTCATCATTGGTTATGCCTTGGACCGCTTTAATTTCTGTTACTTTAAACACACCTTTTGTCAAGGTTCCAGTTTTATCAAATATTACAGTATCAACATTATTCAAAGCCTCTAGATAATTTCCACCTTTTATCAAGATACCATTTTTTGAAGCGCCTCCAATTCCACCAAAAAAGCCCAGCGGGATTGAAATAACCAATGCACAAGGACAAGAAATTACCAAAAAAACCAATGACCTGTAAATCCAGTCAGAAAAAGTTGCACCTTGGATAACTAAAGGCGGAATAATCGCAAGCGCTAAAGCTGCTACTACTACTATTGGGGTGTATACTCGCGCAAACTTTGTAATAAACTGTTCCGTAGGCGCTTTTCGACTGCTGGCGTTTTCAACCAGTTCCAAAATTCTTGATACCGTGGAATCGCCAAATTCTTTTTTAACTTCAATCGTTAATAACCCGTTTTTATTGATGAACCCTCCGTAGACTTCATTACCAACTTCTACTTCACGAGGAACGGACTCCCCCGTAAGTGCTGAAGTGTCCATCATGGATTTCCCTTCAACAACAACTCCATCAAGTGGTACTTTTTCACCTGGTTTCACAATAATATATTCTCCGATAAGCACATCCTCTGGAGAAACAATTTTGATATCATCCCCATCCTTTAAATTTGCGTAATCAGGTCTAATATCCATAAGTTCGGCAATCGATCGTCTGGACCTGTTTACCGCCAAATCCTGGAAGAATTCGCCCACTTGATAGAACAGCATTACTGCAACACCTTCTGGATATTGACCGATAGCAAATGCTCCTATCGTTGCGATTGACATCAGAAAACTTTCATCAAAAAGCTGTCCGTTTTTTATATCTTTAGCAGCTCGCAACACAACTTCTCCGCCAACTATCAAATACGCAACAAAATACAAAATAAATTCCACTGGTGTTTGGAATGTAAATATTAAAGCAATGGCAAACAACACCCCACCGATTGCTAATTTGACAAGCTCTTTCCTATTTTCATCACCAATTTCCACATGTTCCTCGGTAGCTTTTTTAGCTTCTTCGTTTACCATTACATCAGGCTCTATTTTTTTTACAATAAGTTTAATATCTTTTATTGCTGTTTCGAGATCTCTATTTCTTGTTTCAATATTAAGTTTACCCGTTGTAAAATCAACATTGGCGTTTTTTATGCTATCTAGTTCCTTGATTTTTCCTTCAATTTTCAAAGCACAATTAGCGCAATCAAGTCCTTCTAATACAAGTGTCTTTTTAATGTATTTATCATGCAACTTTTCAGACACAGTGACATCAGGTTCAATCTTATATACAATTTCCGTTACATGTTTAATAACAGATTCTTTCATATCAGCATTATCCAGTTCAATAGTCATAATTTTAGAGACGAAATTAAGCGTGGACTCTTTAACTCCCTCTATATTGTTCGCTTTATCATTAATTTTTGCCGCACAGACAGCACAATCCAAACCATCTAAAACAAGTTCAATTTTTGATTCTTCCATTATTGATCTCCTCCTTTTTTATTATCAACTATATTTCTACTTTTCGTTTATGTGTACCATCCCTTGATTAAATATTTGCTTAACGTGGTCATCATCCAATGAGTAGAATACTACTTTTCCTTCTTTTCTATTTTTCACAAGTTTTGCTTGTTTTAAAACCTTTAGCTGATGTGAAATGGCGGATTGTGTCATATTCAATAGAAATGCGATGTCACATACACACATCTCACTTTCAGCTAATGCCCACAATATTTTGATTCTTGTTGAATCTCCAAAAACCTTGAATAACTCAGCAAGATCATATAGGAGCTCTTCTTTTGGCATTTTATCCTTAACTTGCTTTACAACATCCTCATGGATTACATTACAATCACAACGTTCGATTGGATTCTCAATACGAATCATGTCATTCCCCTTACATTTAAAAGATTTATACATGAACAGCTATTCATGTATCGATTATACCTCTTTCATGGACTAATTGTCAATCAATATTTGAATAATTGTTCATATATTCATTTAAAATAAGATGTTCAGCTCCGAGTATAAAGTCTATGAGTACATTTATGACAAAGTTACATTGTTTCGGGAAGGGTAATATGGTATTGGCTACATATTTTATCAATCTTTACTTTCACAAACATTCAGAAATGATTTATAAGCAATACAATCATGTTTAATTGACATTTACGATCAAATCGATCTTTTTCATGTAAGTTGCTTTCTATGTATATATATTTCATTTATAAAAGAAACTAAAGTTCATAATAATGATTCTAACTTTTTTTACGTGTTATATGTCAAATTTTCGTTTTTTACGTGTTATATGTCAAAAAATCAAAAATTACCACTTATATGTCAAAATATTTTGACATATAAGTGGTAATAAAAAAAACGAATGGCTTTTTTATGGGATTTTTATAATTGAATTTTGTACGGGTTATATGTCAATGCACATTAGTGTTTCGATCTCAGTTAATTGATTGTTGAAAAAATACGTTTTCAATTGATTTGCTTGAAAAAACTAAGGTTGATTGAACTTGCTATCAACTCGATGACCCCAAATCACAAAACCGGTGTTTTGATGTGAATTGAAGATACGCTACCCGAAACGATTAAATCGATAATACAAACGGATCGTCAGTGCTTAACTTGACGATCCGTTTGTTGATAGCCATCGTAAGACATTCCTTATTGGCAGTGTCGCTACTGGCGTTTACCGGCATTGATTTTGTCGCAAAATATAATTTTGCGACAAAGTTGTTCTCATAATTAGTTTGATCTGTTCTTTAACAACAGCCTGATTGATCACAGCCGCAACCACATGATGCTGGCTTGTCAATTTCCGGTTTGTCATTTTTTTGAACCATCTTAATAATATCCTCTCTGGTCATGCCTGCCCATTCAGCAAAATTGGCATTGGATGGGTAGGAGCCTTTTTGTCTGACTTCCCCATCCACCACGGTGATTGGCAGAGCTTCGGTTCCTTCGTTGGCGATGATATTGTTGACCTCCTGATTGGTAACAAAGGCCATCGGATCGCTGGAAAGATTATAGCGGATAATTAGTCTCCCTTCGCCTTCGAGTTCATTTAAAAAGGTTGCCACTCTTAACAGTTCCTGATCGACACCTGGTCCACATACACCGGTCGAGCAACACATTGCTGGCTCATAAATTTCTACTTTATTCATTTTTCTTTCTCCATTTCGTAATATATTATATTGAAGTTTTGATTAACATATCTTATCCCTGATAACCTGATTACGGACAGCGGACAAAATTTCGAACCCATAAACAGTCTGAGCATGAAGGGGTGTTGAAATAGCAATCGTACTTGGTGTCTTCCACCAGGCTGCAGCCGCCCCTTAAATCACAGTCGATACAGGAGGGATACTGGTTATTATAAACCGTATGCCAAAAACTCTGATAGTCTTTTCCGGTGATTATCTCTTTTAGAGAATGTTCCTTGATGTTGCCAAAAGAATGTTTGATGACTCTTTTTTTATCACCAAAGACGTATTCGTCATAGCTGTTTGCCAACCGATAGCAGGACATCACTTCCCCTTGGGTATCAATATAGATATAGCCCTTATCGATAAAGGTACAGCGACGTTCGGTTTTTAATTCCATATCCGGGATGTTTATTTTTATGTCCCGATAGGTAAATATTTTTTCCAGATAAGCCTTACCTTCAGGGTTTTCGTAGCGGTTGTAAAAAATATCGTCGGCATCTTTTTCATTGATCGGCAATAGATGCGAAAGCGATAAACGGTGAAAGCCGTAGTGTCGCATCATCTTCATGATGTCGAATAAGGCCTCAGCATTGCTTTTAGTCAGTACATAGGCCACCCCAACTTTCGGTGTCGGTGAATGGGTTTGTTTATGATAATTGGATATGGTTTCAAAGGTTTTGATCAGTTGATCCTTGACCCCCTGGGTGTCTTCGTGATACTGATCGGCTGAAAAATAGACTTCCGTAAATTTTTCGCAAAGTATTTTAACATTGTCTTCAGTCATGATGCCGTTACTGGTCATTAGCAGTTTATAACCTTCAAACAACTCGACCGCTTCTTTAAAATGGGGGTAAACCGTTGGTTCACCGATCCCGCCGAAAAAAACTTCCTCTAGGGTGGGAAATTCTTTAACCTGTTCTCGGATCGACTTGAGCAGCTCCAAATCCATATCACCTTCAACTGTATCCCAGGTATGCCGAAAACACATCTCACAATTCAGATTACAGCGATTTGTGAGTTCAATATAAATTCGTTTAAGTTCCATATTAGCCTCGCTTCATTCTTGTTCTCCCAAATGACAGGGGCTTAGAAAGTTTATAAAGACTTACTTTGTTACCCATCGATTTGATTATTTACACGATCAATGCAGTGATACTGTGGCAGGTTAATTCGCTGTCTCGATACTGACTTAGCTTATTTAATTCAGTTACCAGAAAAGCTTCTTTACCTAGTTCTGTTTCGAAAATTGCTGTCAGAAAGGGATGTTCGGTGAGAACTAGGTCTTTAATTCGGTAATAGGCAAATTTATTTTCACGACGGCTTTCCAAAAAACCGGCATCGCTCATCAAGCGCAGATGTTTGGACAAATTCGATTGCGAAATACCTAATAAATACTCCAGCTCACAAACACATAACTCCTGTACATAGAGCAAATTCAGAATTCGTAATCGATTGGTATCCGACAATATTTTAAGTATTTCGATGACTGTCATGTTTATCCTCCACTTATAATTATTTTTTTATAATTATGTTGGATTTTTAGGGCAACCCTAAAAATTTACGCATTCGTTTTTGTTGGCATTTTTCGTTTCAGTTCCTTACGGGGTTTCCCAGTGCCACCATTTTTGATCATCAGGATTTCAGCCATAATCGAAAAGCCAACTTCTTCAGGTGACATGTCACAGATATCCAGGCCCACCGGTGTATGCACTTGTTCCAGTAACTCTGCGGCGATACCTTCTTCAACTAGTTGTTTGTACATTTCTTTTGTTTTCTGGAAACTGCCCAGCATGCCCACATATGCAAAATTCTTTTGAAGTGAACCTTTTAGAGCCGATTTATCCTGGGTATGGGTTGAGGCGCAACAGACGTAGTAGGCGCCATCCGCTATTTCGGCCTCCAGGATGGCTTTTTCAAAATCGTCACAAGGAATAAATTGATCAGCCACCATTATCTGCTCTTGAATCTGTTCAGGGTGACGGGTATCAAAGAGAATTGTCTCAAAATGTAGCAGTTTTGCCAAATTAAGAACTGCATAGCCAACATGACCGGCGTTGCACACAACCAGCTGCAACCGGGGACTGACGACTTCGACAAATAAACTGACATTGAAGGTGCACCCTAGACCTGCCGCCTCATAGGTGGGGATGTGTTCGTAACGTTTAAAAAAGCTTTGGCGTTCTTTAATTGCCTGCATAGCATCGGCTATAGCGTCGCGTTCAAACTGGCCACCACCGATCGTTCCGATGGTGAAGCCGTCTTCTAACAGAAAGATTTTCTTTCCAATTTTACTTGGGGAGGTTCCTTCCGTTTCCACCACAGTCAGAATGGCATAAGCCTGTCCAGCTTTTTTTGCTTTTAGCTGTTCCTGTAAAATATCCATATGTTTCCTTTCAAATCTAAGCTTAAGGATATTTGATCAAGTTGCTGAAAGCAATGCTCAAACAACCCTAAGCATAGCAAAATTTTCATCTCTATTTTATCACTGAAAGTCAATTTATGCTTCTATTATTTCTACTGCACTTATTTGATTCTCCTTTATAAAAGGAATTTCCTTTTGATACTATCTGATTAACAGTAGCAACTTATTGAATTAACAACAACCTGAAGCCTGAGCGGTATCTTCAACAAACAGCTTGCCTTCATCATTTATTTTTAATGTAACCGTATTGGTTTTAAGCACTGCTTCGCCTTCCATCAGCACGTTAATTCCATTAACAATAACGGGTTGATCGCCTGCTTTTTTATTGGTTAAAGTAAAATAAAGGGAGCTGCCACAACAGCCTTGTTGCAGGGTTGCCTGGAGCGAATCCTGGCCGTTTTCTTTTAACATTTCTTCCAATACCACTTTTGCTTCATCTGTAATAATCATTTTGTTTCTCCTTTTGTTTTATATATAATCTATTGAGTTGGCTTTTTATCTGTCAAAGCAGACGCGTTATTTTTTCCAGGGAATAACTACATAATTGTCGTTAGTGTCTTCGGCGATTCGTTTAATCCATTTTTCTTCGTTATTGGCTCTTGCCCGCAAAAACGAATCTTTGGTATCGGTGGCCAACAGGCTGGCATTCATCACCCACCATTTGCTCAGAATTCCGGCCCGTTTCAAATCGGCTTCCAACCGGAGGGCTTCAAAGACTGGGGTTGCCTCTGGAAGGGCGACAATAACTACTTCGGTTTCGTCCTGATTTTGCAGACGTGGTAATAGGTTGATGACCGAATCCGGAATATCGGCGTTGGAACGCTGCATTTCTTTATGGTAGCTTTCGGTGGAGTTGAGTAGCAGCAGGGTATGTCCGGTGGGTGCGGTGTCAATGACAACTACCCCATCGTCAGCCTTTTCAACCTGTTCGGCAAAAGCTCTGAAAACAGCAATTTCCTGAGTGCAGGGGGATTCCAGATCTTCGATGATATAATCAATATCGTCTTGACTTATATTAGCAGCTTTAGCTTTACCAATAACTTCATCCCGATATTTTTGCAGTTCTTCAGCTTCATCAATATTACTGACGGTGATATTTTCCCCGCCCATGGTTGCGGCACTGAGATGACCAGCTGGGTCGGTGGTGGTCAGGTAAACCTTTTTACCCATTTTGGATAAGCCCAACGCAATGGCGGCAGCAATGGTTGTTTTACCAACACCACCCTTACCCATGGTAAAAATGACTTTTTTATTGGAATCATACATATCCTTGACCAGTTTCTCTAAACCGGGCAAGTCACTGATTTCCTTAACCTTTTCGATTTCAATCACGTCATCTTCAATAAATAAGCGACGGATGTTATCAACGCCAGCAACGTTGTAGGCCCGTAGTGGTAAGGTATATATATCCAGGGTTTTTAAGCTGTTGGGAATATTTTTCACAGCTTCTTTTTGTTTACCATAGAATGCGGTGGCAATTTCATCAGATTGGTCAAAATTTTCCAGTGCCCCATTGATGATTAAAATTTGATTATCGACACCAATTTCCTTTAGTTCTTTGGATGCTCTGGCTGCTTCTGCCAGTGGCGATGGCTCTGGACGGGAAACCAGGATTAATGTTGTTTTATCACTGTCGGATAAGGTTTTTACCGCTTTTTCATACATTTTCTTTTGTTCGGTCAAACCGGATAACTGCCCCAGGCAGGAAGCGCCGTGGGTACTTTCATCAATAAAGCTATCCCAGGCTGATGGCAGTTGCAGCATTCTAAGGGTGTGTCCGGTGGGTGCAGTATCAAAGATAATATAATCATAGTCTTGACTCATTTTTTCGTCGGTGATGAAGTGGGAAAATTCATTAAAAGCGGCAATCTCAACAGTACAGGAACCAGCCAATTGTTCTTCCATACTAGCTATGGCAACATCTGATAGTTTACCACGATACGGGCCGACTACCGACTCTTTATATTCTTCGGCTGCCGCAATGGGGTCAAGATTGGCTACTATCAGGTTTGGAACGGCTTTAATCGGTACACCCTGTCCGGTTAATTCGGTTTCAAATACATCCTGCAAATTTGAAGCTGGGTCGGTACTAACGAGGAAGACTTTCTTGCCCATATCGGCAAGACTTACTGCCGTAGCACAGGCAGTTGACGTTTTACCGACACCACCCTTGCCAGTATAAAATAAATATTTTGTCAAATCAACATTAGCTGGTGAAAATTGTTTATACATCGAAATCCTTCTTTCTCTTATGAAAATTAATTCATATGACTTTATGGACATATGATAATTCATTCATATGAGTTTGTCAAGTGATTTTTAATTTGCTTAATTAAAACCGTAATGGCGCTTTATTAATTGATTTTTCATGCACATCATGCAGGGCCTCCATGATCGCTTCGGATAGGGTTGGGTGCGGATGAATCACGTCCCCAAGGGCTTCAGCCGTTAAACCCAGGTGGACGGCCATCGTCAATTCAGCCAATAGGTCGGTGGCCTCTGGTCCAATAATCGACGCGCCAATGATGATATCTTCCTGATTCACAATAATTTTAACCTGCCCCTGGATTTTACCGATAATCTGGGCTTTTCCCAGAGATCGGAAATCAAAACTGCCGGTTTTATATATAATCCCTTTTTGTTCGGCTTCTTTTTCGGTTAACCCGACCGCGGCAACCTGGGGATCGGTATAGACGCATCGGGGAATTGCTTTATGGGCGCCGGATTTATTGTGCCCCAGCATATTTTCGGCTGCTATTATCCCTTCTTTTGAGGCGACATGGGCCAAATAGGGCGTGTTGATCAGATCGCCCACTGCATAAATCCCTGGGACGCTGGTTTCCAAGTGATCATCAACAACCAGCTGCCCCTTTGTATCAACCTTTATTCCCAGTTTTTCAAGATTCAGTCCGCTTGCATAGCTTGATCGGCCGATGGCCAGTAGCATCATTTCTGTGGCTATGGATTTGCCATTTTCCAAGGTGACCTCAACCCCGGAGTCTGTAACAGACACATCAGAAATACTGCTGCCTGTCATGACTTTGATTTTCTCCCGTTTAAACTGACGCAAAAGCTGTTTGGCAACATCGTCATCCTCAAACGGTAAAAGTTGTGGGGCCATTTCCACAAGTGTGATCTGAGTCCCCATACGACTAAAAAACTGCCCCAGTTCACAGCCAATCACACCGCCGCCAACGACAATCATTGATTTTGGCGGTTTATTAAGCGCTAGAGCTTCGGTACTGGTAATCACTCGCACACCATCATAATGAAATAGTTCCGGACAGATTGGAACGGAACCGGTGGCGAGTAGGATTTTATCACTAACCAGGGTTTCAAGTCCGCCATCGCTTAGTTCGACGGAAACCGTTTTAGGATTGATAAGATGGCCAGTACCACGCACCAGGTTAACACCATTTGATTCAAAAAGAAATTCAATTCCCTTAACCAAACCGGATACCAGCTTGTCTTTGCGTTCATTTATCTGCTTAAGATCCGCAGAAGTATGTTCATTGAATACTCCAAATTTCTCAGCTTCCAATGATGTTGTCAAAATATCGGCTGAAGCCAGCAGGGCCTTGGTTGGAATACAGCCCACATTCAGGCAGGTTCCCCCTACCTTGTTTTTTTCGACTACGGTAACTTCAGCCCCTAGCTTAGCCGCCATAATGGCAGCTTCATAGCCGCCGGGGCCAGCACCAATAATTGTAATTTTCATGGTATCTCCTTGTATTTTTCTAAAATATTTATGTAACTCTATTAAAGTTAGTGCTGTCATAAAATTACGGTTACTGATATGATCTAGTTTCCTCCCAATTATGTCAACTGTTAATTTCTTGCCTTGTTTTTAAGTAATAATCATGGAAATGCGATTTTAATCAACCCAAATTCTACCTGTTAAATCTATTGACGAATTTATTCTTAGCGCTTATGATAAAAGATATAACTAAGGATATTATTAAATGATTATAGAAGGAGACATATATGGATATTTATCTGGATAATGCAGCTACCACCTTTCCCAAGCCACTGGCTGTTCCTCAAGCGATTTATGATTATATTGTCAATAATGGTGGGACTTCTGGACGCGGTTCCTACGAAAAAGCGATTCTGGCCGATGGCCTGGTTTATCAGACCAGAAAAAGCTTGGCCAAATTGTTCAACCACGATGATCCTAAGACTGTGGTGTTCACTTCTTCCGTTACGGAATCGTTAAATCTGGCCCTCCAGGGTATTTTAAAGTCTGGGGATCATGTCGTCACCAGTGCTCTGGAGCATAACGCTGTTTGGCGCTGTCTGAAAACTCTGGAACGGGATCGGGGCATTACGATTTCAGTGGTTCCGGCCACGGCTCAGGGCGAAACGGCGGTCCAGGATGTGGAAGCAGCGATCACGCCACAAACCCGGATGATTGTTTTTACCCATGCTTCCAATGTGCTGGGAACGATTCAACCAATTGGTGAGATCGGCGCCTTAGCCCGTAAGCAAAACATTCTTTTTCTGGTGGATGCCGCCCAAACGGCGGGGGTGATTCCCATTGATGTCCAGACCCAGAATATCGATCTATTGGCCTTTACCGGCCACAAAAGCCTGTTGGGACCAATGGGTACCGGTGGCCTGGTTGTCAATTGCGAGGCTGAAATTCATCCTCTTATCTCCGGTGGGACCGGCGGAGATTCAGCCTACGAATACCAGCCGGATTATTACCCCAACCATTTGGAAGCTGGTACCATGAATGTCAGCGGCATCATCGGTTTGGGGGCCGCGCTTTCGTTTCTGGAGGCTGAAGGCCTAGCAACAATCCGTCATAAAGAGGATGCTCTGATGGATTATGCCCTCAATACTTTAACTACGGTGCCGGGAATCGAAATTTACGGCCCCCGGGATTCGTCCAAGAGCGTTGGCGTTATTCCATTTAATCTTGAAGGACAGGTTCCCGAAGAAATCGCCTTTTATCTGGATCAGGAATGCCATGTGATGATCCGCGCTGGCTTACATTGTGCCCCCAGTGCCCATCGTCTGATTGGGACAGTGACCCGGGGCAGTTGTCGCATCGGGATTGGCTATTTCAATGAACAGGCGCATATCGATGCCCTGGTTAATGGCTTAAAATCATATTTAAAGGAGAATAACTAATGTACCTCGAAACGATCAGTCTTATTTACATCAAACCCTGTACCACCGGGGGCGGTCGGATTAAATTTCGGGCGAAGCTCAGCAATCCGGTTCCCGAAGTTATGCCCTATCTTAATACGGTGATTAAGACCGGCCTTTACATTCCCTCGGCCCAGACCTTTACCTATAAGATTGGCAGCCATATTATTAATATCCACGATCGCAATCTTACCTGTACCCAGTTAACTAATGAAGCCCAGTGTTATGAAATGATCGATCATCTTTATAATCTGATTAATGATACCTGGGCGAATAAAGACAATATTGAACCCAATGAGGAAACTCGGGAGCGCCCAAGTGCGATACAGCTTTATAAATTATTGCCCAGGAAAATCGGCTGTAAGATCTGTGGGCAGGGCTCCTGCATGGCCTTTGCCTCCAAACTGATTTTAGGCAGCTGTCGGCTGAACCAATGTACCCTGATGAAAGAAGATGAGTATGCTCCCAATTATCTAAGCCTGGAAGCCCATCTGCAGTTGTTAGGTTATGAAACTGACTGAGTCCGCTAAACCAGAATGATTGTCTTAATCCAAAAGCCAGATCTTTATTAAAGGATCTGGCTTTTAGCATGATGGTTATTGTTTTGCTGCAATTTCGTCAAAGATCTGACAGGTTTTTGACGCAGTCTGTTCGATGAATTCTTTATGTTCGTCCGTTAGATGGCGGGTCGACAGGGGTTTTTCTAATGCTTTGGCTTCACCAATGATTTTGGCCACATCAACACTGCCAGCTACCTGATTGCTGTATTTTTCGATGGCTCGCTTAGCACAACATTTGGAACAGCCATCGATCGCAATGGTCGGGTATTTTTCGGCAAATTCCCGTTCACCACCATCACCGGCGATAAATAAAGGCAGACACAGGGTTGAGACCATTCCCGGTTTTAATTCCTCCATCATTTTACGAACCGCCAGCCGTGAAATGGTGCCTCCCAGACACTCTTCACCGCTGCAGGAAATAATTCCAATTTTATTATTTATCATAACACGTTACCCCCACTCTTTATTTCTTTAACATCGTCAGCTAAAATCTCAGCCAGTTCTTCGGCATATTTCCAACCGTCTTCAGTAAGGGCAGTTCCCGTACCATGTTCTTCGCCGCGATGGGCTTTCATAAAATCGGGAACCTTATGACTTTTAACAACAACGCCGCCGGTTTCTTCGACACTTTTTTTGGCGCAATATTTGGCACAGCCATCCATAGTGATGCAGGTTTCGCCGTTAATCTTGGCCACGACCTCGTCATCACCGGTGACTACATGGGCCAGACAGAGGGTTTCGGTGTCGTTCGGACACTTTTCCTCAGTCACCATTAACACGGATTCTCTGGCCAGTAAACCAAATACTTTGCCGATTCCGCTGCAGGGGATTACTTTTATTTTAGACATCGATTTCTGTTACCTTTCGTTGTAAAAATTCAAAATAGGCCGGGCAGTCGTGGAGAAGATCCTGATCTTCGGAAAAATCACGGAGTTTTACTTCCACCAGCCAGCCTTTTTCATAGGGACTTTCGTTGACCTGTTCGGGGGCATCGTTTAAGCTGGTATTGACGGCCACCACGGTGCCAGAAACCGGTGAAACAATTTCAAATACCGCTTTGCTGGACTCGATGCTGCCTAAATCGTCAAACTGCTCAAATTCATCGCCGATTTCCGGCGGGTCGACATAGAGAATGTCTGACAGATTCTGTTGCACATAATCACTGACCCCCACCCGAGCCATCTTTCCGGACACAGTCACCCAGCAGTCGTTTTCATTGAAGAAATAATTGTTTTGGGGGACTTTGAAAATAAACTTGCCATGGGAAAAGCTATTATACTCAACCGCTTCCGGTTCAATAAACTCCGACTCTGCCTGATCAGCGGCACTGCTATTTATTTTTGCCAAGACAGCCTGGACAACCGCCCGGTTGTCATCACTTTCCTGAATGTCGACCCCCAGTTTGATCTCCAGGGCTTTGGCAACCTCACTGACGTTGACTTTATCGTTAATTGATAATTCCAGATCACCGGCCAGTTTACTGGCACAGCGGGTATTGCAGCCATCGATGACCGTTAAGTTGGCATCAGCCAGGACTTTTTCGTAACGGCTCCGGTTCTGATTTAACAGAACCGGACAGATCAGCGCCGCGTTTTCTGACTGAGCCAGCTCCAGGGCTGCCCGTCGGGACAGATCTCCGGCACATTTATCCAGCCCGTTGCAGGGCAATACACACCGCAACTCACTCATTTTTGGCTGCCTCCTTTTCGGCCTTACGGATGGCTTTAATCATTTTGGTGGTTTCGGGCTTATCCGGGAACGAAATCGCATCCGGCCCGCAGGTTTTGGCACAAGCCCGGCAGAAAACCACACAGTTATTGGGATTTTTAACTGACAACTTGGGTTTGGCATTTTCATCCACGTCAAAAACCTGATGCGGACAGAATTTAACACAGTCCATACAATCGTTGCATTTGGTAAAGTCAATACGGGGCGACCAGTCAATACGATCCCGCTCAACACCCATAAACGTTGATTCACTCATTTCTACACCTCATATCCCATTTCTTCAAGTTTAGTTTCGACCACTTCAAAGGCTTTTTCGTTAGTCATATCCCGGATGTCGAGCATTACAGCATCTTTTTCAATATCCAGGCCAGCTTCTTTAAAGGCATCCTTGAACATTTTACGTTGCATGTTGGGGGCACAGGCACCAATGATTACTTTTCGGTGCGCTTTTAAGAAATCAGCGAGAAAACGATCGCCGTCTTCTTCGCATAGCTGCGGATGGATAAAGGCATACTCAACCGGTAGCTCAACCCGCACCTGGTTGATAAAATCCCAAATATCCATAGCTTGAAATCCAGGGCACTTTCCGGTGCAGACACACATAATAAAACCTGGTAATTCTTGACTCATATCTTCCACCTCTTTTATAATATAATTAAATACTTATGTATGCGTTCATTATACCCCTCTCATTTATGGGTGTCAAGAGGAATAGAATAAGTTTGCATTTTTATAAGTGATTGCTTATAATGTTATATAGCGCATCCGGTGTCATACCTTAAAGCTATTTAATTATTCTGAAAAATCGAAATGAGGTCAATTATGAATAGTGAAGATCTTTCTGTAAAAATATTCAAGGCGCTGGGGCATCCCATCCGATTACAAATTGTTAAGTCACTCCTTGACGAATCTCGATGTGTCTGTGAATTGCTTCCTGCCTTTGATTACAGTCAAGCCAATCTCTCCCAGCATCTTAAAATTCTTCGCGAAGCAGGAATTCTCGAAAGTAAAAAAATTGGCGTTGAAATGCATTATTGGGTGAAACTAAAAGGGATCAAAAAATTGATCGCTATTATGGATCAAACTGTGGAAGAATATTTTGATACGTTGGATTTTAATTAAACCGAATGAAAGAAGGTAACTTTTATGAAACTCAAGATTTATCCCTGTCCCGGGCACTGCAACGTCAGCATGATGACCAAAACAGTTGCCCAATATTTTGGGATTATTGACGAAGAAAACATCACCATCCTCCCCCATGTCAGCATGAATATTCTTAAAGAAGTTGAAGCCGCCGGTGGTACTGAAAAATACATTTCACTTAATGGTTGTCCCTCAACCTGTGCCTCGATGGCGTATGAAGATATGGGCTATGAGCTTTATGACGAAATAGTCATGACGCTGGATTATGATGTTCGCCATAACGAAAAATATAAAAATCTGGACGATATCGAAGCCGAAATTGAACACGTTCAAAATGCCCTGGATAAAATTCTAGCCGATGCCTGAGTCCTTTTTAATGTAGCGGCAGTCTATGCAGATGAAAAACTGGTAAATCAATTCCACCTTGTGGCAGTTATGTTGTTTTAACATAACTGCTATTTTTTGTGCTAAAAAAAATGAAACGATAAAATTTAACATAATCAAGCTCGCGCGCTTTCTTTTGATATGTTATGCTTAAGAACAAATCTTATTGCAAGGAGTCCAATTGATGATAAAAGTACTATTTGTCTGTGTCCATAATTCTGCCCGCAGCCAGATGGCAGCGGCTTTTCTAAATGATTTAGGGAAAGAACATTTCATTGCCGAAAGTGCTGGCCTGGAACCGGGCACCATTAATCCCCTGATTGTCAAGGTGATGGCTGAACTTGGCTATGATCTCAGTCAAAACACGACTAATTCAGTGTTTGATTATTTTAAAGAGGGGCGCCTCTATTCCATAATCGTTAAGGTCTGTGATCTGGAAAATGGTCAACGCTGCCCGGTTTTTCCATTGGTGATGAATGTCCTCGACTGGCCCTTTGAAGATCCGGCTGATTATACGGGTACCGCAGAAGAACAACTGGAAAAAGCCCGTCATCTACGGGATAAAATCCGTGAAAACGTCGTTGATCTGATAAATAATTATAAACCTTCATATTAAATTTACCATTTAGGAGAACGTATGAACAAACCTAAAGTTGCCTTAATCTGTGTCCACAATTCCTGCCGCAGCCAGATGGCCGAAGCCCTGGGAAAGAAATTTGCCAGTGATGTATTTGATAGCTATTCTGCTGGCACCGAGACCAAACCGCAAATCAACCAGGATGCCGTCCGCCTGATTAAAGAACGCTACGGCATTGATATGGAAGCGACCCAGTATTCAAAGCTACTCACCGAACTGCCGCCAATTGACATTGTCATCAAAATGGGCTGCAATGTGGTCTGCCCCTACCTGCCCGGTCAGTATACTGAAGACTGGGGACTTGATGACCCAACCGGAAAAAGCGATGCCGAATTTTTGGAAATTATTTCTCAAATTGAGGAAAAAATCAAAAATCTGGCTGATATGATCCAAAATAACGGCCTTTAGTTTTTAACGTTCTGATCGTAACCACAAACTCACCACATAAAAAAAGTGCAAATCGCGCTCAGACTGTTAAAAAAGATAACATAGTACCGACAATTGTTATATCGTGTTGTGTGCCTCAAGGCGAACAGTTGCAAAGAAACGGCTATATTTAGCCGAATTATTAAACGCAACTGTACGAATTGCGCGCATACAACAGATTAACAATTGGTCGGTAGGGAGTTTATTGACAACCTCAGTGCGAATCGCACTTTTTATATGTGAGTATCAGCAGGCTTTGATCCAGCCTTCTTTGAGGGAACTGATCAAGCAGCGGGGAAATATCATTTTGCCGATTTGTGCCATTTGTCGAGCATTCTCCAGCTGGGCTCCATCGGCCTTATTGATCAGTAGAATGCGATCAATTGTCTGATCAAAGTGGGGATTAAGCTTGGTGCGACTAAACGTTTCAAGAGTGCGTTTTAAGACCGCTTCATCAAAAACGGGTTCTTCCCCATCAAACAGCTGGGAGCGATGAAATAAGGTTTCATCGATCGGCTGCCTAAAGGTTTCAGCTCCAATCACATGAATGATTTTGGTGGTCAAGGTCGGAATGGCCGGCTCGTAGTCAGCATAAAATTTATAGGGACGTCGATTGGAGCCATCGCCTTCATTAATAATTACCAATGGGGACAACGCCTGATGAAGCTTGCACAGATTGGTATCATCAAATCCGGCAATTTTCTGCTGGGCGACGGTTTCCCGGCCAATGACCCATTCTTTGGCGGGGTCTTTTTTTATTTCGGCAATAATGGTATCGATGTTCGAATCAATCAACACCTGCGCCGGGTTCACATCGGCAACACAGATTTTGGCGGTGGTGGTGATTACATGGGCCTGGCCAGCAGCAGTGAGTTCTCTGCCCAGGGCAAACATTAGGGAGGTCTTGCCACCGCCACCCGTAATGGTGATGACGTCGGTTGGGGTTAGGTTAAATACGTCGATTAGATTCAATGTAGCCTCCTTTGAAAAAACTCTTTTATCTGATAAAGCTATTATACGACAAAAATGCGATGTTTTAAACGATCTTTTGCTTTTTAATCAACCAAACAACTAAAAAAGACCCTCAATGATTGAAGGTCTTAGGGGCTAATAAATAAGAATGTTTTATCTTTGTCCATGGTACTGCATGCCGGTTCCATCTTGTGGTTGGGTTCCGAGATCACAAATACCATCACCGTCAACTTCACAGTTAACGTATTGGCGGACGCCATCGTTTCCAATTCCCAGTCCAGTGCCGTCACAGGTTCCGTTGCCTGATCTTGGTGCGGCCATCGCACTGCCTGCTGTCAATAAGGTTAAGGCTACTGCACCGACTAAAATAAGTCTTTTTTTCATTAGTTATTCCTCCTCTCTTCAGATTTATTTGTTACTTATATTATAAAACAATAATATGTCAATTCTGTGTCAGAGTTGTTCTGAAAAAGTATTTTTATTGATGACAATGACAAAAACTTCTGACCGCCTAGAGTTTACTGTTTTATTGGAGCGAGTCCTTGATGCTCTGGAAATCGTACCCGGGCGAGAGGGTAGATATTTCCTTTAAAAGGGTTTCTGGGGGGACGTTTTCGGGAATTTTGAATAAGGCGTAGAATTCAGCCTGTTCCATGCCCAGGCTGTCGATGGCCTGCTGTATTGTCATCGAGCCCTTGATTCCGCTGACATCCACTGCACCTGCGGTAGTGGACTCTACACTGGTTTCTGACGAAGACGTGAGGCTGGCTTTGATCTGCTGGAAATCATAACCTGGTACCTGATTCACAATCGCATTCATCAACGTTTGAGTGGGAATATCTTCAGGGATCTTGAATAAAGCATAGAATTCAGTCTGCTCCATGCCCAAGCTGTCGATGGCCTGCTGTATTGTCATCGAGCCCTTGATTCCGCTGACATCGACAGACCCGCTGGTTTTCTCCTCGCTGACTTGGATATCGGTATTTTCTGATCCACCGGCATTGGCTTTGGCCTGATCAAATTGATATCCAGGAGCCACAGAGGCAATATTCTTGAATTGGGTTTCTTTAGGCACAGTTTTGGGAATAGCCAGCTGTTCATAGACCTGATCCAACGACAGGCCGGTCAAAACTGCTGCTTCCTCAATGGTATTATAACCCTTAACCTCATAAATAGGGATCGTTTGACCCTCAGCCACTGCTTTGGGCAGAATTTCAAAATTCCCGGTAAGCTGGGCAATGCCAATGCTGCCAAAGAAAAGACCCACTACCAGAACCAATATAACCATCGGCGCCACCGTTTTGTTGGCAACCTTGACTTCAAGAGCACCATTAACGGGGCATTCCAGCACACATTCATTACAGTTGATGCATTCTGCTGAGGTTACCTTGTCGCTTTGTTCAATTTTGATGTTGACCGGACAGGTTTTATCACATTTTTTACAGTGGACACACAGATCGTTGTTGCGGGTGACCTTGGTCGGGCTGATTTTTCCGATGATGGCATAAAAGGCTCCTGCCGGACACAGATATTTGCAGAGGAACCGGTCATAAAAGAATGATCCGACGACTGTAACCAAAAGCAGCAGAAAACCGATAATAGCCAAGGGATCCTCTTCGATCGAGCCAGCAATGACGGCAATATGTGAAAAAGCTGCATAAGGATCATAAGGGGACATCCACAGTGTGCCAAATAGCCATGCCATTAAAACAGTTAAAACCAGTACTACATATTTTAAGTAACGTAAAATACCATCGACTTTTTCTGGCATCACAAACCGTTTTTTAATGGTGATGTTTCTCAACTTTTGGAATAATTCCTGGAGGGCTCCAAAAGGACACAGCATCCCACAGAAGCTACGGCGAAACAGTATCGCCAGAACAATCGTAATCCCCAGGAGTACCACTGTTCCTGAGTAAATTTTCTTGACAAAGCTACCCGTCAGCAGCAATGTATAAAGACTTTCCAGGGCTCCATAGGGACAGAGTGCATGAACGGATGGGGCCTTACCCCCACCCAGCACCTGGTGCATATAGGATTCATAAACAACCCAGATCAGCAAACCCAATAGTACCAGTAAACGAGACCATTTTGCAATTTTCTTCCAATCCATTTTCTCACCTCATCTTTACAATTTGGAACATGATGACATCTTAAGGGTTTGTTGTGTCATTTCTGTGTCATTTCCTATCCTTGTTTTGATGAATCGCCCATTTTTTACTTACCCGTTTTGTGACAAAAGTAACAAAAGTGACATATACTCTGGGGTTGACAGAGAAAACACCTCGCAAACAGCTGCTGTTTACGAGGTGCAAAAATTCTGATTGGTCAAGAAGCTTGGATGGGGTACCCTTTACTCCGTTCGTTCCCGGATAAAAAGACGGATCGGGGTGCCGAAGAAATCAAAGGTTTCCCGAATCTTGTTTTCCAGATAACGCTGGTAGGAAAAATGAACCAGGGTCATGTCATTGACAAAGACCACAAAGGTTGGCGGATTGATGGCCACCTGGGAGGCATAAAAAAGTTTCAGACGCCGACCATGTTTGGAGGGGGGCTGTTTCATCATCACAAATTCAGCAAGGGCTTCGTTCACCTTTCCGGTGGTAATCCGTTTGGCGCTTTGAGCCTTGACAAATTCAATGGTTTCAAATATTTTGCCGAGGCGCTGACCGGTTTTGGCCGAGATGAAGATGATTGGCGCATAGTCCATAAAGGACAAGGCATCACGGATATCCCCTTCCATCTTTTTCATGGTTTTATTGTCTTTTTCCACCGCGTCCCATTTATTGACGATAATAATCGATGGTTTGGAGCGATTATGGGCAATTCCGGCAATTTTGGCATCCTGTTCGGTGACGCCCTGGGAGCCGTCAATCAGAATCAGGACGATCTGACTGCGTTCGACGGCGGCAATGGCCCGGACAATGCTGTAACGCTCAATATCTTCATAGATTTTTTTCTTGCGCCGTAATCCGGCGGTGTCAATCAGGACGTAATCTTCGCCATCATAGCGGACGCTGGTATCGACGGCATCCCGGGTGGTGCCGGGAATATCACTGACTATCAGCCGGTCTTCGCCGAGCACCTTGTTAATCAGGGTCGATTTGCCGACGTTGGGCTTGCCGATGACGGCCACCCGCAGGCGTTCATCTTCGGATTCGTCTTCATCGTAATAACGCTTGACGCGGTTAATGATCTCATCGAGAAAATCCCCCAGTCCCAACCCCTGTTCTGCCGAAATGGCCAGCGGTTCGCCGATGCCGAGGTTATAAAACTCAAAGACGTTATTTTCCAGGCTCTGACTGTCAACTTTATTAACGGCCAGTATCACATCCTTGTCGTGTTTACGGATCATATTGGCGACTTCCAGATCTGAGGCAGTCATTCCTTCCCGACCATCAACCAGCAGGACAATCAGGTCGGCCATATCAATGGCCACCTCGGCCTGAACCCGCATCTGCAACAGGATATCATCCTTGCTATGGGGTTCGATTCCGCCAGTGTCAATCAGGGTAAAATGGTGGTTTTGCCATTCGGCGTCAGCAATGATCCGATCCCGGGTTACCCCGGGGGTGTCTTCGACGATGGCGATTCGTTCGCCGACTAATTTATTAAACAGGGTGGACTTGCCCACATTGGGGCGGCCCACCACTGCGACGATAGGTTTTGGCATAGTGGTTCCTCATTTCATTTATTATCATTTTGTGGCACTTGCAAAAGTGCTTTGAACTTTGCATCCCGTTTCGCACGAAACAATTGTTGCACTAGGGCGGACAACAATTTCTTGTCCTGTTCGCCTACACGTTACACAATTGTTTGGGGAAACTGAACACAAAGCAAGTTTTGTTCGGAGTATTAATTTCTGGCTGAATGATTCAGCATTATTTATGCGGTGCAGTGTTTTAGCAGGGCCCGACCATCAAGGGGAACCCCGGCAATGGTGACGCCCAGGGCGGCACTGAGGCTTTCCAGGGTCCAGTCATCGAGCAAGGTATGGGTACCGCTGCGCAGGGCGTTTTCCGGCAGCATCAGCAAATCGCATGGATCTTGGACCAGACGGGATTCTAGTTGAGCCAGGATGTCGGTGCCGGTGAGCAGGCCGGAGACGGTAATCGCTTCGCCAAAGAAGTGGTTGGTAATCGGGAAAACTAAAAGCGTCAGCCCAGGCACGGCGGTTGTGATGATAGATGCCAGTTCGTCCAGATAAGTGGCCGCTGCCGTACCGGTGATCAATCCGATTTTTTTAGGCTGATCGAGAGCTTTAGGGGTTTTAAAATCAGCCAGGGCCTCGGTTAGTGACGTCTTAAAATCAGCCATCATCCCCACCCCGTTTTCAATCTGGGGGAAACCGTGATAATACTCACTGTCGGGAATTGGCTGCTGGGCCAGCAGGTAAAACTCATCACTGGGATAGACAAAACCATCACCATGCTGGGCTTCCATTTTGGCATGGACGGCTTCGATTATTGCCAGGGTTTGCCGGGCTTCTTCCCGGGTGAAAAGCCGGAGCTCGGCGAGACCCTGACGGTGGTTGGAGAGGCCCACCGGAACCACCGAGACCGACTGCAGCACCGGATAAAACCGCCTTAAATCCTTAAGCGTCTGTTCCAGTTCGGGGCCGTCATTATAATCAGGTACCAGCACAATCTGGCCATTCATCTGTATGCCGTTTTCATAAAAGGTTTCCAGATAGCGCATCACATCCCCGGCAAAACGGTTTTTAAGCATCTTAATCCGCAATTCGGGATTGGTGGTATGAATCGACAGGTTCATCGGCATGATCCGGTAGCGGATAATCCGGTTGAGTTCATCCGGGGTCAGATTGGTCATTGTGATATAATTGCCGGTTAAGAAAGACAACCGTTCATCGTCGTCTTTAACATAAAGGCTTTCCCGCATGCCCTGGGGCAGCTGATCAATAAAGCAGAAAACGCAATTATTTTTACAGGTTTTCGTGCCAATCATCGCTTCGGGAAAAACCACCCCCAGATCTTCCTCATATTCTTTTTCAATATCCAGTTCCCAGATTTCGCCATCCGGTTTTTCAATTTCCACCACTAAGCAGTCATCGGCGATCAAATAGCGGTAGTCGAGAATATCGGTGACTGGCATGCCATTGATCGACAGCAGACAGTCGCCGGGAGTAACATCCATCTCACTAAAAATGCTGTCGTCTAAAACAGCCTCTATAATAAACTTATTCAACATCTCTCTCTGTTTCTTTACAATTTAAAAACTGCCAGCAAAACCAGCCGGCAGTTCTCCTTACCTATTATATAATACTTTCACTGAAAAAAAAACCTCTTTAAGAATTTTTCGAAATTATTGGCCGATCGGACAGCGAACCATGCAAAGACCGCAGACTGCTCCCCGACCAATATGCTGGTAGGCCTCTTTCATCTGTTGGCTACAGGCGAAGGCATCATAAAGCTGGTTGCGGCGCATTCCCGGAGTCCACAGTTGTCCTTCAATGGCCTGGGCCGGACAGGCACTGACACAGACACGACAACTGCCGCAGGCGCTGGCAGTAACCGGTTCGCCGACAGCAAGGGGCCCATTGGTCAGCACCGTGGCCAGCCGCACCCGGGGGCCGTAGCGTTGGTGAACAAACAAGGCACTGCGGCCGATCCAGCCCAGCCCCGCCAACACGGCGGCGGTTTTATGCTGGAAGGCGCCGGTGTAGGGATCATCAGGATCGGCTACCGACTGGGATGCCGGGATCGCCACGCTGGGATAACCCTGGGCTTCCAGTGTCAGCAGCAGGCGCAGGCTGATATCATCGAGCAGGCGGTTGACACTGCGGTAATGACTGAAATAGGTTTGGGTCGGCTCCTCTCCGATCTGATTTAAAATGCCGTCGGACAGTTTGACCAGAATCGTGATGGCCCGGTCAAAGCCCATCCGCTTCTGTTCCGGCAGGATGGTCAGATCAGAGAAGCCGATGGCCGTGGCACCCAGGGACTGTCCTAAGTTAGTGATCGTGTCGTTGAGAACGTTGGGCTGGTGACCGCTGATTACTTTTTTCATTTTCTCCTCTTTTTTACACAGAAATAGGGAAATTCCCCAATTGATGTGTTACAATAGCATTAGCAATATAAAGGTGGTGATATTTATGCTCTTTAATTCTTCCCAACAGGCTGAAGATAAACTAATCATACTCTATGTCCTACAAAAAATCAAAACCGCTTTAACCCGGGAGCAGATTGCCCTGATCATTATTGAAAACCTACAGATTGGCTATTTTGATATCCAACTCTACATTGATGATCTGATCAAGGACGATTTTCTTTCAACACTGGAATATGACGGTAAGTCCGTGCTGAGCTTATCCCCCATGGGCAAAGAAACCCTGACGGTTTTTAACGATAAAATCCCCACTTATATTACTGAGATGATTGATCTTTACTTAAAAGAAAACCGGGCCAAGATTTTTAAAGAAGTGAAAATTACCGCAAACTATCAGAAATTGGGCGAAACCGATTATCTGGTGGAACTAAAACTTCAGGAAAACAACATGGTTTTAATGGAGATCGCCTTAAATGCCCCGACCCTGAAACTGGCCTTGGATATCTGCAATCGCTGGAAAGAGAATACCCAGGAGTTATATGCGTCGGTACTGAATCTATTAACCTGATTAGTTTATACCAACACATTCAAAAGGTTGGCCACTGGGGTTTTAACCCGATGGCCAACCTTTGTCGTTGTTACGCGCATTTATTTCTTATGGGTTCCGATGACATCTCGTTTGATCCGATCTTCCACCCGACGGTTTAACCACATGATCGCTGTCTCAATGTGTACCAAGGCCATCGCATTCTCTGTACACTCGAACTCCCCTTCCTGGAATAGCTTTAAGCGATCTCTGACAATCTCAAGCAAATCGGAATCAATGACGCCGATCTCCGATATGGGTTCGTTTCTGGATCCTTTTTGAAACTTAATTCTTGCCAGCTCAACTGGATCATCATCTTTAGTCCGAATAACATATTCGTTATAAGCATTGCCGACGCCCTTGTCAGCGACTCGATAAACCTCATTTAAATTGCCTTTGTACTGAACAGTTGTTATTTTTTCACCCATTTTTCCGCCTTCTTTCCACTCAAAGTTATTCTTGATTATACCCAAAACGCAATTGCTTATTCAGTTTATTTCAACATTAACGTACTTAATGATGCATTTTAAAACGCTTGACAAAAGGTCTTCTTCATAATATTATTGTAAAAGGGTTTTTTATATTTAAAAATACTTTATGTAGCGACAGAGCTTCAAATATACTATAACACAATGCGTATATTTTATGGAAGTTCTTTTTTTGGCTATTGTCATTAGATTTGGAGGAAGAATAGTTGATTAAACTTCAAGATGTGAATAAATTTTTTGGTGAGCATCATGTGTTAAAAGATATTAATCTGGAGGTCGCGGAGGGTGAAAAATTAGTTATTATCGGACCGTCAGGTTCGGGTAAGAGCACCACCGTTCGTTGTATGAACTTTCTGGAAGCACCTACTTCCGGGCATGTTTTTATTGATGGTGAAGAACTTACGCAAAAAAATAAAATTCAACTGGTGCGACAAACATCGGCGATGGTATTTCAGAGTTTTAACTTGTATCCTCATAAAACCGTTCTGGAAAATCTGACCCTGGCACCGATTAAACTGCAAAAATTGCCCAAAGAAGAAGCCATCAAAAAAGCCCGTAAATACTTGGCGATTGTCGGCTTGAGTGAAAAGGAAAATGCTTATCCGTCAACCTTATCCGGTGGACAACAACAACGAGTCGCCATTGCCAGAGCCCTGGCAACCGAAAAAAAGATTATCCTATTTGATGAACCAACATCAGCGCTGGATCCGGAAACGGTTCAGGAAGTGTTGGATGTCATGATCAAGTTATCGAAGGAAAACATCACCATGGTAGTGGTTACCCATGAAATGGGCTTTGCCCGCGTGGTTGCCGATCGGGTTATCTTCATGGACGATGGCCGGATTGTGGAAGAAGGAAAGCCGGAACATTTCTTTGAAAACCCAACCGAGGAACGAACAAAACTCTTTCTCAGTAAGATTCTGCGTTAATGTCTAATGTCGCAATCGATATTAGTTATTATATTTTTATTTAGGAGGAAAATGACTATGAAAAAGGTACTCTCTGCTCTGCTTGTTTTATGCCTGGTGTTTACTTTGGCAGCCTGCTCGTCGTCAACTGGTTCAAAGGATAATGCTACTACTGATGGCAGTTTGGACGCAGTTGTTAAAGCTGGTGTTTTACGAGTCGGTGTTAAAGAAGACGTTCCCAACTTTGGGCTGCGTAACACCGCTACTGGTGAAATCGAAGGGTTTGAAATTGATCTTGTCAAGCTGTTGGCCAAAGCAATTCTCGGCGATGAAAATGCCTACGAATTAACTCCGGTAACAGCCAAAACTCGTGGGCCATTACTAGACAATGGTGAAGTTGATCTCGTCATCGCAACGTTTACGATTACGGACGAACGAAAATTAACGTACAACTTCTCGACCCCGTATTACGAAGATGCGGTTGGTCTGTTAGTTAAAAAAGATGCCGGTTTCAAAGGTTTAGCTGACATGAATGGCAAAGTAATCGGTGTTGCTCAAAGCGCGACCTCCAAAGATGCCGTTCAAAAAGTCGCAGATAAAAAAGGTATTACGGTATCATTCTCAGAATATGCAACTTATCCAGAAATCAAGGCAGCTTTAGACTCTGGACGCGTTGATGCTTTCTGTGTCGATGGTTCAATCCTTGGTGGGTATGTTGATGATACAACCATGATCCTACCAGACCGCTTCTCACCACAGCAATATGGTGTTACCTCAAAACTTGATAATATCGCTCTGACTGAAGCAGTTGACGGCTATATCAATGGATGGTTGGAAGATGGCACGATCGAAGGTCTGATCACGAAGTGGGGACTTAATTATTAATGAATAGTTCTAATCCTTTTGCCTTATGGCGTTGGGAGAAGATGTTTGGAGAATGGCAAATGTTTGGCGAAGGGTTTCTGCGAACTATTGAGGTCGCAGCCCTCGCCTTAATGCTTGCTCTTGTTCTGGGTATTATCTTTGGCGTTATCTCAACTTCAAACAATAAAGTAATGCGTGGGATCGCAAGGATTTATGTTGAGTTCTTTCAAAACACTCCCCTGGTTATTCAGGTTTTCTTTTTGTATAATGGTCTGGCCATTGCGGGACTACGGCTAAGTGTATTTGTTATCGGTGTTTTGGGCGTCGGAATTTATCATGGTGCTTATGTCTCCGAGGTTGTTAAAACGGGAATTACTTCCATTCCGGAGGGACAAGTCGAAGCTGCCAAGTCCCAGGGTTTTACTTATATTCAGTATATGCGCTATATTATTCTGCCCCAAACGATTAAAATTATTCTCCCGCCGCTTACCAATCAGGCGGTTAACCTGATCAAAAACACTTCCGTTCTGGCGATGATTTCTGGTTTTGATCTGATGTATATGGCTGATTCATGGGCATCGTCCAGTCTCGATTATGGGCCATCTTATGTTTTTGCCGGTCTTTTGTATTTTATACTCTGTTTCCCATTGGCAACCTGGGCAAGAAAATATGAAGAACGTCTCAAACGCAATGACACGACCCGTATTCTCTATGATCCATGTGAGGAGGCCGTAACATGTTAGAGGTTTTTGAAAATGTATTTACGCCTTCAAATGTAGAATTTCTGGCCAAAGGCATGGCGTTAACCTTAGCGCTTTCAGTATCGGTTGTCATTATTTCGATTGTTTTTGGAACCATACTGGCTTTGCTACGAACTTATGAAAAACGCTTTTTTGGCAAATTGGCTGGGTTCTATATTGAGATGTTTCGAAATACACCCTTACTGCTCTGGATTCTGGTGTGTTGCTTTATGATTCCCTATGGCACCATTGTCATTCGCGGCGGGTTAGCCTTGACCTTATATACGTCTGCGGTCATTGCGGAAATTGTCCGTGGCGGTTTAAACTCGATCGCCGAAGGCCAGTTCGAAGCTGCAAAATCCCAGGGGTTTACGCTGATTCAAACATTGATCTACATCGTTTTACCCCAATGTTTTAAAAGTATTGTGCCTTCCCTGCTTTCGCAGGTCATCACAACCGTTAAAGATACTTCTTTCTTGCAGGTTGTTGCAATTCCCGAGTATACTCGCAGCGGATTTGTGGTAATGGGACGCTATACGACCACCCCAGAAGTTTTTATGATCTTTACGGTGTTGGCGGTTGGCTATTTTGTGATTTGCTTCAGCCTGTCTTGTGTGGTTCGCAGCTATCAGAAAAGAACGCAAATCGCCAGATAATGAAACAATTCAAGATAATAATGAATGAGTTAAAAACGTAAACAAAGTCATGGATTGATTTTAATCCATGACTTTGTTTTTATTTATGGCATCGTCATTCACCGTGAGCTGCGTTTTAAATTGTTACGGTGTTTTTTTAGTTTTGATAAAAAACTACCTGATTGCCCCCTGATTTTTTTGCTGCATATAAGGCTTCATCCGCTTTTTGATACAGCGTTTCAAAGGGGCAATCCGGCAAGGTCTGACCGGTTAAGACCCCGATGCTGACGGTGACCTTTTCATGAAGCATGTCGGCGGTTTCTTTTTGAACCTGCTTAAAAATCTGCCGGATGATGGATCGGGTCTGTTCGTTGCTACAGTTCAAGAGGGTCAGGCTGAACTCATCTCCGCCAATCCGGCCAATCAGATCGTCCTTGTGGATACACTGTTTGATGGCGGATACCACCTTTAAGATCACCGCATCACCGATGGGGTGGCCGTATTGGTCATTGACGGATTTAAACTTATCAATGTCGATAATTAGTAGTGACACTGGGTCGGCAACTGATGCATTGACATAATCAATGTAGGCCTGTTTGTTAAGCACCTGAATGTGCCGATCCATCTCGGCCTGTTGTTTCAGGGTCTGTCGTTCGAGCCGGGAGCTGGTTACGTTGCGGATCACTGAGACACTGCCGGAATAATGGTGGCGGTCATTGATAAAGTGATGCAGATCAATTTCAAAGTAGTGTCTGGCTCCATCAGGCGTGTCCAGCTCCAGCTCGACGCTGCCGTTTTTTCTTTGCGTTAAGCCCTCCTGCCATAATGATTGGCCGTGAAGGAAGGCCGAATATCTGGCAAAATCACGATTTATGAGCTTGGTGCCTGATAAAAAGTGATTACTTTGGGCCGCTTCTGGTTCAGTAAACTGCTCGAAAAATGCCGCAGCTGACGGGTTCACCTCCACAATCTCCCCGGCTGCGGATAACACCACGATCCCATCTGGCAGGGAGTTGATGATCCAATCCTTGGCCAACGGTGCAATCTTTAAAAAATCGTGGCGATAGACGCTATAGGCGATAAATAGATTGGGAATCAAAAAGATCACCGACATCGGAAACGTTTCGGCGGTTTCGACCATCAGGTAGTTTTTGATAAGTAACAGTGTCAGTGCTAGAATAAACCCGATCAGAATATAGAGAACCTGCTTCTGACCACTTCTGAAAATGCGGATCTGAAATAGTATCAGAATAATGATCGAAAACAACATCAGGGCAAAACGCAACAGCACAAACATATTGCCCCAGAATGCCGGCTCCACATAGAGGCTCCAGTGACCGTTTGACTCAACCATCTCCACGGTTTTGCGGATCAGATGATGCAATGGATTCGTGAAGGTCAAAATAATTCCGATCAGGCTGATTGCTGCTGCCAGCCACACCGTATCGTTGAGATATTTGTTTTTGGTTTCAGTATATTCAATGACAAACCAGAGATTGGCAATGGGGATGAAGGCCATCCCGATTTGAATAAAATTTCGCCAGAATACCCTGGCCTCATAGCTTTGCGCAAACAATTCAATGGTGGAACCGGCCACCCAGGACAACAGCAGCACCATCGTACATAAAAATGGTAGCCCGCCCTTATCCCGACGATGCCGGTAACTGACATACACTAAAAATAAGGTTACCATCAGGGTGGCGATATTAATGATTAAGACTGTTTCTTTCATCTGACCTCGCTTCTTTCTGCTTGCGCCAGTCTTTGGCGATGATGTTATTATGGGTAAATTTAATCTTATTGGTTTTTTATTTCAGGCGAGGAGTTCTACTGGCTGGATTTTCAGGCGACTTGGGTCGAGAATAAAGAAAACGCAGATGTTGGGGCCACTGTTAATGGCAATGTCTTTTTTGAACGCCGTCATACGCTGATCAACTGAAACCACAGGAGCTCCCATAGAAATGCTGTGGTTCATATTAATTCGAAACTGGTGCCAAGTTCACTGGCCTATAAACACCAAGCATTAATTATTGTGATCCAACCAGGCCATGGCCGCAATTGCGTAGGCAGCTGCACCGCGATACAAGATTTCATCACTGCAACGCACCTTGGGATGATGCATGGAGTATTTGTAGCCATCTTCCGAATTACCAGAAGAAATAAAAAAGAAAGCGCCTGGAACCTTTTGGGCAATATAAGCAAAATCCTCTGAGCCCGGCATACTTTTAACGCCAATCGCTTGCTCGAAATCAACAACTGTATCGCCGAAAACTTTTTCCAGAGCCTTTCTAACCGGAATCACCACAGAGCCATCAACATGAAATGTCGGCGAGCCTTCAGTCGAATTAGCTGTGGCACTGGCATGATATAACGTAGCAATGCCGTCAGCTAATTCAGCCATTCTCTTAAGAACATAATTTCTCGTGCTTTCATCAAATGTCCGCAGGGTTCCCCGCATAATTGCCGTATCGGGTATGATGTTAAATGCTGATCCCGCTTCAATCTGACATAGGCTGATCGTTACATCCTGACTGCTCGGCAACTCCCGGCACTGCATTGCTTGAATCGCCTCATAGACTTTGACAGCTACATTAATCGGGTCAACTGATTTTTCTGGCATAGCACCATGTCCCCCTTTGCCCTGGATGTGTATTTCAAAGGCATCGTTTGATGATGCCCTGTTTCCTGGTTCAGGACAAATAATATTCCCGGTGGGAACCGGAAAACCGCTGACAACGTGAAACATAAATGCGCCATCAACTTTGGGGTTTTCCAGAACACCCGCTTCGATCATTGATTTTGCACCATTCATTATTTCTTCTCCCGGCTGAAACAAGAGTTTCACGATGCCATTTATTTGCTCTTCGTTTTCTTTTAAAAGCTTGGCGGCGCCGAGTAGCATCGTCGTATGCATATCATGCCCACAGGCATGCATTCTCCCAGGAACTTCTGATTTATAATCAACATCAGCCTGTTCTTCAATGGGCAACGCATCCATGTCACCCCGAATTAGAAAACACTTTCCCGTTTGTTTACCGACTGTTGCGATCACACCATTTCCACCAATACGCTTGGGTTCGTATCCCATGTCTTTTAGTTTTTCAATTACAAAATCTGCTGTTTTAACGGTCTCTAATCCCAGCTCTGGATGACGATGAATATGATGTCTTATCTCTGTTAACTCGTTCTGAAGTTTATTTGCCTGTTCCAAAATTTCTTCCACCTTGTACTCTCCTCGCATTTGATTTAGCATAAAGCTGTTTGAAATCCATCATTATTGATGATATAATTTCAAACATTTATAATTATAACATACAAACTTAATCGCACTCAATATTATTCCTGACACTGAGAGCTAAAAATTGACCAATGAAACGGTTATCCCTATAGCAGATGATGCATCTTCCCATCACACTGATTTGTGAAATAACAACCACGTTTTTGAGACAGATCAGTTAAGTCGAGTCTGGTACCGGGTACCGAATCCCCAAAAAAGTCTCCATCAGAGTGGCGAAATTAGTGATTGAATCCGTTTATTTCATCTTTGCAGTGCCATAAATCCATCGGATGGATCATGTATCATCAGGTTATCCATGGCGACGCGTTCTTTTGAATAATACTTAATGTGATACTGAATGATAGGGATCTTGATTAGTTCCAGCCATCCATTATAAACACCATCGATAAAAGCTTGGCGCCATTCGGAGCGATGTGTTATCAGTGGACAATCATGTATCTGCTCTTTTTCGATTACCAGGGAGAGCGCCCCGTTTTCGAGATGAGGTTCAAAGGGGTAGGTTCGGCATTGGATGGGACGATAATCCCGTAGGCAACCACTCTCCAGATGGCAATAGATGTAATATGATTTTTTAATTTTAGGAGGTAAATTGTAGAGCTTGTGCGTGTGCAGTTCGTAGTTGGTCGCAACTTTGGCCTGCATGTATTCATATTCCAGCGGTAATAAATACATGCCAAGGCGCTTACCGTCGTCATCAAAACGGCGGCAACAATGATAATCGCACGATTCTCCACAATTACCGTCGATGACCGCTTCATCCATCAGAGTATAGGCTTTTTTAAAAATGGTCAGATAGTCGGCACGTATTGATTTTTTATCTGTCACGGGTATCTCCAATTGTTTAAATTAATAAATTATTCTTGTCGTTAAGGTTTGCTTTTTATTTAAATCTTTCTTTATAACCGTCGCACTAAAAATTCTGAGCGCCGTTTTCATTTGAAAAGGTTAAAATTTGGTGATATAATAACGAATCATTATGGGTTTCATCATTATAAAAATTCAAATTTTGGGAGATCAATCATGAAAGCGTATTTTGAAAAAAATAATGTCGTCCTTAAACCACTCGCAATCCGCGTGACCTTTTTCACTTTTCTTTTCATACTCAGTTTGGGGCTTAATTACTATTTAAAAACCTATGTCAGTGCCCAGCTTGAGTTTCTGCCGGTTCTTTTGTATTTTATCATAATCACCTATCATGTCACCAAATCCGAATTCAAAAAAATGACCACCGACCAGCCGGGAAAAGAATCTCTGCTGAAATTTAAAGAGCGTTTCGGAAATTATGGCTATGCGATTTTATTACCCGGCTTTGTTGAGCATCAAGCTGATGAATGTGTTATTGCGTATCAGAATGATCAGGAGAATGATCGGGTTTTGGGAACAAGCGCCTTTTATCTGTTTAACCGCTATATAAAGATCCCCTTTGTCTTTGATTATACCAGAGACCGGGTGATTATTAAATCGAAAAAAGTGGTCCTCAACCTTGACGAGCTTTCAGCTGACGATTTCGAGTCGTTTAACCCCAATATTGCTAATTTTTTAAAACTGGAATATCAACTTTCTGCGGATAAGAAAAAACTTAAGTTATATGTATCTGATGGCCGTCAAGCCGCTTTACGTCTGAATGATCAGAATCTTGAAAACCTCAAAGCGGAGCTTTATGACGTTGCATGCTAAAGAAATTCCGCGCCAACCTAAAAAAGAAATCGAAGCACGTTTCGATTTCTTTTTTTTGAGGTTTAAACGACTTTATCATTTTTGCAAGGCATACTAGAGATTAGCGCCATTCAATCAGGGTATCTATCAAAAAAACGAGGAAATCCGCATGAAACGATTATATCTTGTCACTGGGGCTACCGGTCATCTGGGCAACACCATTATCCGCGATCTGTGCCAACAGAGTGAAATGGTTCGTGGACTGGTCATACCTGGTGATTCATCCCCTGCTTTGGACGGTCTGGCGCTTGAGATCGTGCCGGGTGACATCTGTTCATTATCCGGGCTCGAGCCGCTATTTGCGGGTACCGCGGACTATGAAACGATTGCCATTCATACCGCCGGAATTGTCTCAATTGCCACAAAGTTTGATCCCCAGGTGTATGCCGTCAATGTCCAGGGCACCTTAAATGTGATCAAGCTCTGTCAGAAATATCGCATCAAACGGCTGATATATATCAGTTCTGTCCATGCTATTCCCGAACTGCCGGATAATCAGGTGATTCAGGAAGTCAGCCACTTTGATCCCGATGCTGTGGTGGGTTTATATGCCAAAACCAAAGCGGAGGCCACCCAACTGGTGCTCGACAGCGTTATGGCCGGTCTCGACTGTGTGGTCATTCACCCCTCGGGGATTGGCGGCCCCAACGATTATGGCCAGGGGCACTTTAAGCAGCTGGTCCTGGATTTTCTGGAAGGGCGGCTGACCGCCTTTATTCGCGGCGGCTATGATTTTGTAGATGTCCGGGACGTCTCAAAAGGGGTTCTTGCCGCCGTCGACAGGGGCCGTAACGGGGCATGTTATATTTTGTCGAACCGCTATGTTGCGGTTGAGGAACTGCTTGCTCTGTTGGCTGAGATAAGCGGTAAAAAACATTTAAAAACCGTGCTACCCCGCTGGTTTGCCCTGATGACCGCGCCGTTGGCTGAGCGATGGTATCAATTAAGAAAACAAAAACCGCTCTACACCCGCTACTCCCTTTATACCCTTGGCAGCAATGCCAACTTTTCGCACCAGAAAGCCGATGACGCCCTGGGTTACACGACCCGGGAGCTGCGTGAAACCTTACAGGACACGATTGCTTTTTTACAGCCGTTCCAGTCAAAACAGGCAGAATAACTGCTGATTTCGAGCTTTAAATGACAAGCCCGAGATCAGCAGCAGTTTTTTGCGGCTTAAAATTTGGTTGCATTAATTAGACGCTTTTTCGGCCAACCATAGCGACACCGCCAAGCAGCACGAGCAGCAGCACCACGGCGATGGTATTTTCCCAGATGGCCGGATCGGCATAGGCCGTCGGGTTGCCAGTCATGACACCATAGGCTTCGCCCATCAGCAGGTGGGCATAGCCATTGCCATCGCTGTTTTTGGCGGCGGTCAGTTCAAAGCCGGCACCGTTTTGGAAGATCATCACATAGTCCGATCCGCCAAAGAGAAAATAACCCAGCATATCCCCTTTTTCTACAACTGTACCGGGCTTGATATTGTCCTCAAACAAAACTGACGAAACCTGGGACATCCCCACCGGCAGCAAGGCTACCAGCCCGTAGTCGGTGGTTTCCATAATCACACAGCCACGGGTTTCCACCGCCTGCCAGCCATAGCCCCCTTCATTAAGCATGTAGCGCTTGGCCTGCTCATCCCAATAGGTAATGCCACCAACGGCATCGTCCTGATAAATCGTGCGAACCTCTAAAATGGTTCCGCCCACCGGGAAGTGGAAACGGTGATAATCCTGAACATTCAAAAAAGTATGGGTCAGCACCCCACCGGCAAAGGCATCTCCATAGGCAGTGCCAGCTCCCAGCAAGGCCGGAATCGAATCAAAGGTCTGGGATTTAATCTTTACTCCCTCCCCAATAACCCGGGAATCCCCGTCGATCTGCCAGACCCCTTGCGGTACCGAATCGGCTGGGGCCACCACGACCGCATCGTCATCAGGGGAAGCAATTGGACGGACAGATGGCGACACCAGATATCGGCTGAAAAAATCATTGAAACTCTTCCAGTTGGAGGGGTCTTCATACCAGCCCTTCTGCAATCCGAAATCGGGATTGTTATAGGCAATTTGATAATAGCTGTCATTCCAGGATGCCGGGGTGCTCAGGTATTCGCCCCACTCTTTGGTAAACTTGATCATCCAGGAACGATAGGGTTCATGATATTGCAGCGAATTGTTGTAGTACCCCATATCTTTAAGCTCATCCAGGGGCTGATCGGTGATGAAATAAAAATAGTCCAAACTCTGATCAATCTGATCGTAGAGGGCCGGATAGGTATCGCCGACATTGGGCAGGATGGTCCAGGGCATCGCTTTGGCAGCCCAGTCAATATAGTCGTAAAAAGCATCCAGCGACTGAACCGGATTGGAATTCGTGTCCGGATTAACCATTTTAGCCTGATCAATTGATTGCTGCAAGAGGCTTTCCAGCTCGGGGTTATGCTCCACCAGCAAGATGAGTTCCTCGGTGATGGGTTCATGAACGGGGTTCTCGGCCCAGACCGTCGGACTTGACAGCAGCAACAGACTGGCGATCAGAAACAGCGACAATAATCGTTTCATTCTTTTCCTCCTTGGATAATTATTTTCTGTATGACTTTTTATACCCAAAAAACGCTGCTATTTGTCAGTTCTCGAAAAAATACTCGTCTGCGCGGACTCTGGCCACTAAACGATACGCCATTCGCATTTTTATCCCGATCTCTAAAACCCTACCGGTCTTGATTGCAAGCTGAATCGAGGCTATTTTAAATGATTTCTACCACTTAAAGTTTTTTTTCCGGGGTAACCTTACTTTTTTGCCCATAAAAAATATGCTCATCCTTTATCAGGCACTGTTTTTGTGGCGACTGCTACTGGGCAATTCTGCTTGCCGGGGTCGGGCGTCCATGTCCATAGTAAATAGTTTTTGCAGGCAGTTGCTGCACCGCCAAAATACTCTTTTGCAAAGCAGCGTGATCTTCCCACAGATACGCCGGTTGGGGGCTTAGCATATTCATAAAGATGTCGCCGACAAATAATTCGCCGCTGGGAAAGGTGAGCACCATGGAGCCCCGGGTATGTCCCGGCAGCGGATGGATGGTTTCACCAAAACCCAGCCGGTTAGTTTGGGGCCCGGTGATGAGCAGATCCGGCGTGAAGCGTTGGGGCGGATTCCGTTTCATGGTGCCCTTCCCCAGCCATGTAATCATTCTGCCGATGGGATGAGTGGCCTGCATCGGCTGGGACAAAGGGTTGTCAATCATATTGACATCGTTTTGATGGATGACAATGGGAATGCCATATTTTTTCTGAAAGACAGCCGCACTGCCGATATGATCGCTATGGCCATGAGTCAGTACCAGATAACTGATTTTTTCCATGGCAATCTGGTGCCGGGCCAGGGTTTTTTCGATTTTATCCCCCATTCCCGGGGCACCGGCGTCAATCATCAGGTGGTGTTCACCCTGGGAAATCAGGTAACAATTGGAACCGGCTGGGATTGTAAGAATGTTCATGGGCGCTTCTCCTTTAGTATTAATTATCGTAACGATCCACCAGTTTCCCGCTGTTGTCGTATAACTCGGCCGGGTCGCTCTTGCTGTTATTCCAGGTACCGCCGCCATCGAGCCAATGAAAATCGATGCCGGAATTGGTGGCAGAATCGCCTACTTTCACCTCGGCGCCGGCGGCTAAACTAAAGGCCGGAAAGGTAAAGGTCTGGTTCCCGGTAACGGATACGATTTTCCAGCCGGTCAGATCAACCGGATTGGTGCCGGCATTCTTAATAACGATGTATTCGGCCTTTTTATCGAGGGCGCTAATGCTGACACCGCTGGCGGCTCCCCCATTTTGCGACGTGAGACCCAGCCCCTGATTGACGTCATCGGGATTGACATTATCAAATTGATCATGGATGACCGTTCCCTTTAGCGTATAGGTATAACTGTAATGACTGGGGATCTGGGTGGTGGTTGAGGGATAGGTGATCACCGCGGTAAAATCACTGCAGCCACCGGCATCACGAATCACCTTTTCCATGTAAGCCTGATTCCCGTCGCGATTCAGGGTGCTCTCCTGGGGGGTGATGTTATAGGCATTGGAGACCCCGCCGAGGGAATCGGCAATGACGTGGCCTTCATCCAGGGTAGGACTTTCGGTACCGGGGATTTTGGCCTCATCGGGATAATAGCGGCCCGATGCCAAAACCGGTTCCTTATCTTCATCCTGTAAAATAATTTCTTTTGCTGTCACCTTGACCAGTTGCCCATATTCATTGGTAAAGGCATAATAGTCACGATCACCAAAACCAATATCAACCACCACATTGGGTAGCCGTTGGCCCGACAGATCACCACCATCGACGTCAATCCAGGTATACCCCTCAAAATCCGGCCGATTGGGGTTATTAAGGGTGCTGCAAGCGGAAAAGAAAAATACCGACAGCAGCATCAACGACAGCAGTACGGCGGATTTTCCTGTTTGGTGTTTTTTTATGTATGACATATTTATTTCCTCTTTTGTATCATTTTTTTAAACGCTTCGGGATCAACCTCAATCACTTCCGCGGTGTCTTTTTTGATGTTTGTGCGGTTTTAACGGGATCTGCTCCAGAGTTTATTTGTTAATTATACACGTTTACTTACCTTTTGTCAGCAAAACTGGTAAAAGATAGGATTGCCAAAGGTTATACCAATCTGGAGGACTTGCGCGCTTTTTTTAGTTTTCTTAATTTATCGGAACAACCACCAGCGCTTACTTAAAAAAATATTTGTTTCGAACAAACGGTTTTAATCATATTTGTGCCATATTTTAAGCGTATGATGATCCTATCAAGAAATAAGAAAAGAAAGGATGAGTATCATGAAAAAAGTATTAATGATTCTGGCGGTTTTGCTGTTGGTCATTGTTCCAACAGGGGTTTTTGCAGCGACATCGGATTCACAGGCGGCGCAAAATTTTCGCGGATTATGTGGTTTTCGGGTTGATAGCAGCACCTTAACCGAACAACAAAAAACCGATTTAACCGATTCCTTTAACCAGATGATCACGCAGCGAAAAGAAAGCATTGCCAAATTTGTGGCAGATGGTCTGATGACCCAGGAACAGGCCGATCTGGCCTTGGCCCGGCTGGACAATATGGTTGAACGTCAGCAGGACGGTTATTTCGGAATGATGGGCGGCTTTGGACGCGGTGGCATGATGGGCGGCGGTGCCGGCTGCTATGATGCCGATGACTACTGATTAAAAAGGAGTGAGTAAAGATGGGTTTGTTGGGGTTATTGATTATCATCCTGATCATCTATCTGGTCTTTAGAAATAATGGCGGCTGCTGTAAAGAAAGCCCCAAACCGGATCAGTCGCTGACGTTACTCAAACAGCGCTACATTGACGGTGAGATCGATGAAGACCAGTATAAAAAAATGCTTGAGGTTTTAAGAAGCTAAGGTAAAATATGATTAGGACGTACCGCTGGTCCAAACGACCCGGTCAAAGAAATCTGCGTTGTCTGACGGTGTTCAATTCACAAAAGATCCCTCACCTTGTTTTAAATAAGCTTAGGTGGGGGATATTTATATTACAGATCGAATAAAAAAAGCGAGGTGGCAAGGTGAACTATCAGATTCTGGTCGTTGAAGATCAGCAGGAGATTCAAAGCATTGTAAAAAAATATCTGACCAGTGAAGGCTATGATGTCCATCTTGCCTCGGACGGCTTTGAGGCCCTGAGCCTATTTAATCGTCAGACTATCCATCTGGTGCTCCTGGATGTGATGATGCCGGGAATTGACGGATTTGAGGTCCTGGCGGCGATCCGCAAAGTTTCGGAGATTCCGATTATTATGCTGACTGCCAAACAGGAGGAAGTTGACCGCATCAAGGGCTTTAAAAACGGCGCTGATGATTATGTGAGCAAGCCGTTTAGTGCCAGAGAACTGATGCTGCGCATCAAGCGCCTGTTAAAACGGGTCTACCATGAGGTTGATGAGCTGATTCTTCGCTGTGACGAGCTTAGTCTGCATACTGGCAGTATGAAGCTGTTTCGCGGGGACAAAGAGATTCTTATCACCACTGCCGAATACAGCCTGCTGCTGGCGCTATTTAAAAATCAGGGCCAGGTTTTATCCCGGGAGCAACTGATTGAATTGGCTTACGGTGCCGATTATGAGGGCTATGATCGGAATATTGACAGCTATATCAAACGGATCCGTCAGAAAATCGAGATAAATCCCCGCGATCCCCAGATTCTTCGAACCAAATATGGGGCCGGCTATGTTTTTGGCGGTGCAAAATGATGAGTATCCGCAGGCAGTGGATGACCGTCCTGCTTTTATCGGTTGTCTTATCCGTTGTAATCAATTCGATTATGTTTGGTCTTTTAATCAATCGCACCTTTATTGATTACTCCACCGAAAATTATGATACCCATGTTTCCCAGCTGGAAGCCTTCTCCCAGCAAGTGCTCCTGGATAATGGCTATTCCCAGCAGCAGATCAATATGCAGCTGGAATCCCATTTAAGTGACCCCATCAAAACGATTAAGCTTTACGACCAGAACGGTAATCTGCTGGGGTCGGTCAGTACGACCTCAATGCCGATGATGGGCGGCATGATGGGACGAATGACTAACACCCAGGCGGAAGAGGTCGACACCCGCAAAATTATGGCCAACGGTACTGAAATTGGTGAACTTTATATTACCCGTTACAGCGCCATCCGGGATTCACAAGAAGCCCGAAAATTCATGGTCTCTTTGGCTTATAGCGGTTTTATCTCATTGGGGTTGGTCTTCGCTTTGATCTTTGTCATCGGTCTTTTTATCAGCCGGCGCATGAGCAGGGATTTAAGACTTACCGCCCAGCAGGCCATTGACATTGATCTGGGAAATCCCGGCGAAATCCCTAAATCCCGGGTCAAGGAAATCCGTACCATCCAACACAGTCTGGACACCTTAAATGCCCGACTGAAAATGAAACAGACCAGTCGCAAAAAACTGATCGATGAGCTGGTTCATCAGACCCGAACTCCCCTAACCATTTTAAAAACCCATCTGGAAGGCTTTCAGGACGGAATCCTTGACTTAACTCCTGAAGAAATCGGCGTTTGTGAGAGCCAAATTGAGCATCTTACCGCAATCATCAGCAACATGAGCAATATGATTGACGCCCAGAAAGAACTCGATCCTGTCAATTTTGAAGCGGTAGAAATCAGCCAACTGATTAAACAGATCATCGGCGGCCTAAAAATTCAGTTTGAGAAAAAGGACGTTGAACTAAAACTACTAAATCATCAGAAGCTTACCTTAACAACTGATCGGTATAAATTAAGCCAGGTGATCTACAATCTGTTAACCAATGCCTACAAATTTACCGCGTCCGGCGGCAAGGTCCGACTTCATTATTTCAGCCAGGATAATACCCTGACGCTGGTTGTTGAGGATACCGGAAACGGCATTGCTGCTGCTGACAAAGACAAAATTTTTGACGTCTATTTTCGGGGTGAAAATGCCCGGGATATTCCCGGTGATGGCATTGGACTGTATGTGGTCAACGAAAATCTGGAAAAGATCGGCGGTAAAATTGAAGTGGAATCGACCCCAGGAAAAGGCAGCAAATTTGTAATGCACCTGCCGTTAGACATCGAGGCCTTGACCAATGCGGATTAGCGACCCTTCCCCGGGTTTTTTATCCTTTGGGGTTTTATTCACCCTGGCATTATAGTACAATAGAGCCAAAATACAGAGAAAACGAGGGTTGGCAATGAACAAGGAAATTATCGAGTTTATCAAGGAAACCGAAAAAAAGATTACCCCGGAGGGAATCGCGACGACCTTCAGTAATGCTCAAAAACTGATGAAATTGCCTAAATTTATCCAAAATTTTATTATCCGTCAAAACACCAAACCGAATCAATACATGGGCTTCGTTGTTGAACCATACAGTCTTTTTTTAGCCTACGAGATTACCCCGGAACAGGTTAGCGTCTACCTGCCAGATAGCTACGAGCTTGAACCGATTTCCATCTTCGAGCATTCTGATAAAAAGCTTTGCGCAATTATCGGGTGTTTTAATGTTCATACCAGTGTTTTTTGGGGTTCCCGTTATGAGCTTTATGTGATTGCCAGAAACAAAACGACCAATTTAATTTCCTGGTTGATCTGTGACTACGAATCCAATACGTTTCACTATGATCCGGGGCAAGGGTTTCTGCCCGCCACCTTACAGAAATCGATTTTTACCACCAGCTATAACGGCAAGCTGATCTGTGATATTGAAAGCCAGAATAACCGCACCAGAATGGATTTGATCATTGATATTAATCAGTATAATTGTATTTTTCTGAATCAGCGCCTCTGGATAGAAGGAAATTTGTCCATTGATTATGCCGGCGAGCTGGACAACAACGGCAATGATCCCTTTGGACTGATCTTTGACCCGATGGAAATGAAGTGCGCCCAGCATATTCAAGCCGATCAAATTGAGATCAGGCAACTTGATTTTGGCTTTATCAACTCTCAGATGAAACCTTTTGAAGCCTGTTGTTTTCCGTTTGCCCAACATTATCTGACCACCGTTTTTCCTCAGGGGCATATGATGAAAGACGAAAATGATCTCTATGCCAAAATCAGCGAGATTGTCGGCAAATAGTATCACAACTAAAAACGTCAAGAGACCCTTCATCCAAACACATCTGCCGCTATCAGCAGGGCTTTAAACGGATCACTGTCGTCCGTGACTTCCGAATGATCACATTATAAAATACTTTAAATGGCAGCCAACAGCCCCGCATACAAGTGTTTAACTGTTGGAGCGCTCAAATCTCCAGCTTTCTTTACGTTAAGCTGAGTCTGATACCGTGATCTGTTTTGATGACCACAAAAGAATTATCGCACCAACATAAATACTAACTCACGCTCCACATCTTGTCAGCGGACTCGTTTTAGTTTGCCGATGAACGCATCATGCAGTAACAGGTCAAGCCAATTTCTTCGGAGTGATGCGATTCCATCAACTGAAATCCAAAGTGTTCATAAATCGGCAGGTTGTCGGGGTTAAAGGTCTCAAGGACGATTGGCTCCTGAGCTGCGGCACATTTTTTAAGCACCGGTGTCAGCAGTTTTCTGAAGGCCCCAGTGCCGCGCGCGGATCTGTCCGTGGCAATGACCAGCAGATGATAAACGTCTGTGGCACCATAGGCGAGATGCCAATTCGACGGGATGATCTGAGCCTGACGGTTGGCCCGATCGGAAAGCACCTGCAATTCGTCCTGATTGACGACTGCCAGTAATTTTTGGGCGGATTGCTGCATCACTCCGGTCAGCCGTTCTTCGGGCCACTCTCTGGTTGCGTAACCAATCAGCAGCCCCTGACCATCAGCCAGTACCTGGACGGCGTTTTCTGCCATAAAGGCCTGGATTTGCCCTTCGAACTGGGCTTCAATCAACAAATCGGCACGATCCAGACCGTTAATCTGAAAGATCACCCCCGGATCTTCCATAAACCGGGTTTTCATCAATTGGGTATAGGTTTTTAATTCATTTTCTGTCATCATTTGTAATCCTCCGTATTTTTTATCCGACAGGCAAAGCCTCAGTTAAGTGCTGCCTGGGTGCCTGTTAAATTGGGCTGTGTCAGTAATATTTTGCAAAAAATGGCAAATAGATTTAGTCGATCATTAGCCAAGTCATCCCGCTGGGTTTTGATTTAAAGTGACGCTCTGATGTTTTGGTTTTTGGGGCCAGTGGGACATTAAACGGGTCTTGACGGAACTAAAAAAGCTGCCAGGAATTTCGCCCTACTTGTTTCTAAGCTCGTCCAACCCCTTGAAAAATTTCCAACCATTTTCGGACTGTCCAGTAATCAGATCTGCCGGTGCTGATGGCGACTTGAACGCCATATTCACCTGAGTAATTAATTTCCCATCGATTTCTTTAACCTTCTCGTTTGCGATATAGCTGTCTATAATTTCATTTCCCCTGTCAAAACGCCTGCTGTTTTTCCATTCTTTGGTTGATTCTGGCGGTCTTCTAATCACGCTGCCCGATACTAAAACAAATTTTCCGTCCTGCACAAACAATTTTGCGTGATGCTTGGGGGATGGATAATAATATTTGACTTTTTCCGGTGCGGTTTTTACTTCATCGAGGTCAACGCCTTCTGCACTAAGTAAAAAAACAATCTGATTTATAAACGATTCCAGATTTGGCAGGTCATAAACACTGATGTTGGGTCGATTAGGTCTGAGATCTTTATTGGTTAAAACATAGCTGCTTTCTTTGAATTTCTGTATAAAATCATATTCCAAATAATCAATCGATAGTTTGTCAAAACTGTTATTGTCAGTCACAAAAAGAATGGCATAGGACCAAAAATCTTTACCTTTAACATGTTCTTCAATCCGCTGAATGCCATTAACAGACTGCCCAATGTAAACAAGATTCTCATCTTCACTGTCATTAAACAGAAAGTAAATGGCATAATTAAGGGCATACGGAAGTTCATAAACCTTTTTATAGCTTTCTTTGGTAAAGTAAAAGGCTTTGATCTGATTTGTCCGATCCTGGTACATTTTTAGATTTGCGGCGTTATCAGCATCCGGATAAAGATAAGTGATTGATTTTTGCATAGATTGTTCCTTTCTGTTTTAAGTGTAAATAATTGCTTTGAGGTTGGTTATTGTACAGACTTTATTATTTATTGCAATGATGTTTTTTATATAGTTCTATGTTTTATAACATACTTGATGCCATGGCTTTTCTCTTTAAATGACTTGCCCTACCAATCACCGCTCCACCCGATATTCCGCTTTCTCCTCGGCGACCTTCTCATACCAGAAGCCCTCATGGACCACGTTTTCGCACATTTTTTCAGCCTGGCGCATGACGATTTTTAAGGCTTTATCGGCCTGTTCCGGGGGATACTTGTATTTCTTCAATAGCCGTTTGATGATTTTGCGCATGCTGGCCTGGGCACTCTTTCTGATGCTCCAGTCAATAGTGATGTTGTTGCGAATGGCAATGGTCAGCTCCTGGGCAATGGTTTTTAAGGTCGCATCCTCCATAAATTCCCGGACAATGTCATCCGCTGTCAGGGCATCGTAGAAGGCGATCTCATCGTCGTTTAAGCCCAGACTGGCCTGGGAAGCCTTCATCCGGGCAATTTCATGAGCCATCCGGATCAGCTCTTCAATGACTTCGGCATTGGTAATGGCCTGATTGCGGTAGCGGTTTAAGGCCTGGGTGAGCTTTTCAGAAAAAGTCTCGGCCTTCACCAGATTGCTGCGCTCCAGGGCCTTGATCTTCCCTTCCAACAGCTTTTTGAGCATTTCCCGGGCGAGGTTTTTCTCCTTCATCTCCCGGATCTCATTTAGAAACTCTTCGGACAAAATGGCAATATCCGGCCGTTTGATCCCCAGCACATCAAAGACATCGATGACATCCTCGGAAATTATCGAGCGTTCCAGCAGCTGCCGCAGCCGGGCATCCACTTCCCACTGGGGTTTGGGTGGTGTTTCCGGATCGCTGATTTTGACCAGACTGGCCTTGACCGCCTTAAAATAGCTGACTTCCAGGGCCAGGGCCTTCCCCACTTCGGTAGCCGCACAAAGAGAATGGGCTTTAGCCAGCTCAATGACTGTTTTCTTAAAATCCTTCTGTTCGTTCTCGGGTTTTCCGAGGATAAAATCCATACCGCCGATGATCACCCGCAGGCGCTCGACCTGGGAGTCCCCGAAATAGCCCCGATAATCAAAACCATGGAGGATGCCCCGGAGGATCTCCAGCTTTTCCTGCATGATTGAGGCCGCCACGGTCACATCCACCCCGGTATTGCCCCGATCGCTGCTGGTGTACTGTTTGAGGGCGCTTTTGAGACTTTCCAGAATCCCCAGATAGTCCACCACCACACCGCCGGACTTTTCCTTAAAGACACGGTTAACCCGGGCAATGGCCTGCATCAGACTGTGGCCCTGCATCGGTTTATCGATGTACATGGTATGCAGCGACGGCACATCAAAGCCGGTCAGCCACATGTCCCGGACCAGGACAATTTTAAGGTCATCCTGATCATCCTTCATCCGCCGGGCCAGAATGTCCCGGCGCTGCTTGCCGCCGATATGGGGCTGGAGCTTTTCGGGGTCGGCGGCGCTGCCGGTGATCACCACTTTTATTTTACCGGCATCGACGTCATCGCTGTGCCAGTCCGGCCGCAGGGCAATAATGGCGTTATACAAATCGACACAGATCAGTCTGCTCATGCACACCACCATGGCCTTGCCGGAAATCACCCGGGCCTTGGCTTCGTAGTGGGCGACAATGTCCTCAGCCAGCTTTCTGATCCGGTTGGGGGAACCCACCACCGCTTCCAGCCGGGTCCAGCGGGCCCGGTTTTTATCCCGGACACTGTCCTCCTGGCCTTCGGTGATGGCCTCAAAATCGGCGTCGATTTTTGCGAGCGCGTTCTCATCGGTATCCAGACGGATGATCCGGTTTTCGTAATAAATCCGCACCGTCGCCTCGTCCTCCACCGCCCGGGTCATATCGTAGGTATCGATACACTCCCCGAAAACCGACGTGGTGGAGCGGTCCGCCAGATCGATGGGGGTGCCGGTAAAGCCGATAAAGGAGGCGTTGGGAAGGGCATCCCTAAGATATTTGGCGTAGCCGTATTTAACCGCCCCGGAGCCCAGATCGGTTTTGGCACTCAGGCCGTACTGGCTGCGGTGGGCCTCATCGGCAATGATGATGACGTTGCTGCGATCGGTGAGGATCGGCATTTCCCCGGATTCCGGGGTGAATTTCTGGATGGTGGTAAAAATGATCCCCCCGGATTCCCGCTCGTTTAACAGTTCATACAAGCCGTTGACCATCACCCCGCAGGCGGCCTGGGCTTTCTGGCTGTCGCTAAGGCGGCGGACATCGGCCTGAACCGGGGTCTGCCTTAAAATATCCCGGGATTTTGCAAAGGTGGCATAAAGCTGATCATCGAGATCGTTGCGGTCGGTAATCACCACCACCGTGGGGTTGTTTAACGTCCGGACCAGTCCGGCGGTGTAGAAAACCATGGAAAAGCTCTTCCCTGACCCCTGAGTATGCCAGATCACCCCGATTTTGCGGTCGCCTGTTTCGCTAACAGCCGCCCGGGTTTTTTCGAGGGCTTTTTTGGCGGCAAAATACTGATGATAGGCCGCCAGTATCTTGACGATGGCTTTGGTCTCGCCGTGTTTTTTGCCGGTTTCGTCAGTATCGGCCTGTTTGGATTCCTGAAACAGGATAAAATCCCGGATCAGCTCCAGAATCCGGCCGGGGGCCAGCATCCCCTTAAAGAGAACCTCATACTGGGGATGATTTTTGGGGGCAATGTCCACCCCGTCCACTGTCCGCCAGTTCATGAAGCGTTCTTCGCTGGCCGTTAAGGTGCCGGCCCGGGCATTGATGCCGTCGGTAAGGATACAGAAGGCGTTGTAAACAAAAAGGGCGGGAATGTCTTTTTTGTAGGTCTGAATCTGATTGTAGGCGCTGCTGATACCGACGTTTTCGTCACTGGCTGACTTTAGCTCCACCACCACCAAGGGCAGACCGTTGACAAAGAGGATCAGATCCGGGCGGCGGTTTTCATGCTCAATGATGGTAAACTGATTGACCACCAGAAAATCGTTTTTATCGGGCTCGTCGTAGTTGATCAGAAAGGCCCGCTTGGTACGAAGATGGCCGGCTTCCATAAAGGAGACCTCGATGCCCTCTGTTAAGAGCCGGTGAAACTGGCGGTTGTTTTCAGACAGCATCGGGCTGTTTAAGCTGATGACCTGGCGAAAGGCTTCATCCAGAGCCTCTTTGGGCAAATCGCGGTTGATGCTAAAAAGGGCCTCCCGGATGCGCTCAGAAAGAAGGACATCCCGGTGATCCTGCCGTTCGGGGGCCGCCCCACCGGGGGAAATATCCGGGCCAAAGGCGTAGCTGTAGCCCAGACTGGTGAGTATTTCGATGGCGGCCTCTTCCAGAAAGGCCTCGGTGAAGGTTTCTGATAAACTCATAATGTCTCCCTTTTTTGTTTGTAATGTTAAACTTTTATGGTTTCGACATACGTTCTCTTTGGTAATGGTCAGTTTGACAGGAAGGGTCAGTTGTTTTCGACACCTTCAATCAAGCGATCAAAATCCGACTGGTAAGTTAAGTCCTGCTTCACCCGGAACTTTTCAAATTCTGCCAGCGCTTTATTCTTAGCAATGGCCGCCGAAATTTTCCCGGCATCATTAAGCACCTCACGATCGGTAAGTTTTAAAAATGCGTTTAGCCGTTCTTCCCAATCGCTCATTGTCATCGGAATTTCCCGGCGGGCAAAATCTTCTGCCAGATCCAAATAACTATTAACCAGGCGAGCCAGCTGGTTCATTTCTTTTTCGGTCAGATAATTTTTGGCTACCACCACATCAAACTTTTGAATCTTGCCAGCCGGTGCATCTTTCCAGGACATCAAACCCATATTTTCTTTTTCGCAATCCGCCCGGTTATAAACAGTCTCGGCTGCTGTTTCCTGATGAATCGCCCAATGAAGTTTATTTTGAACGGTGGCGAAAAAGCGTTTGGTCGTGGCAGCACTTCTGTCATAATCAAGACTGGTGGCATAAATATCGGTAATTTTCTGGTAAAACCGTCTTTCGCTCAAGCGAATTTCGCGAATCCGCTCTAATTGCTCTTCGAAGTAATCCTTCGTTAAAATTGTTCCATTATTTTTTAACCGTTCATCGTCCATCACATAAGCTTTGATGGTAAATTCCCTGACGATTTCAGTTGCCCATTTCCGAAATTGGACGGCCTTTTCAGAATTCACTTTATAACCAACCGCAATAATCGCCGATAAGTTATAATGCTTGGTATTGTAGCTTTTGCCATCTGATCCAGTTATTCGAAAATTTCGAATAACTGAATTTTCCATCAATTCATTAACAGCAAAAAT
>NZ_JAIPPU010000057.1 GCF_026646375.1 Acetobacterium wieringae | reverse complement strand
AAAGGGAATATCCCTGCTTTTGTTATGCAGGCGCGGGAACAAGGCACTTATCTATGTCTACCGGAAAGTCCATTTGCAGGCTGATTTAAGCAGGCCGGAAGTTGGCAGGTTTCTGCAGGCTTATGGCTATGAGCATATGGAAGTGGATGCTGCGCTAGAAAGGCTGAAGGAGAGACTGAATCAGGAAGGGGAATTTCCTCATGAGATCGGGATCTTTCTCGGCTATCCACTGGGAGATGTGGTGGGATTTATCCAAAACGGGGGAAAGAACTGCAAATGCACTGGATGCTGGAAAGTATATTCCGATGAGTGTGAGGCTGTTAAACTATTTGCCAGATACAAAAAGTGCAGGACAATGTATGTGCACCAGTGGCAGAATGGAAGGACCATCTGGCAGCTTACGGTAGCGTCATCCGGCAAATAAGAGAAAAGAAACAAAAAACCCTGATTTTCCGTTTGGAAAAACCAGGGTTTTTGCTTTTAATGACCTATCCGAGAATCGAACTCGGGTTTCCGCCGTGAGAGGGCGGTGTCTTAACCGCTTGACCAATAGGCCGTTTTATGTATGTCATCTCTGACAACTTCATTATGATACCATAGGAATTTCCGTTTGTCTACACTTTTTTTAATAAAATAAAAAAAATTGTCAAAATCGGATTTTATATGCTATACTTTTCTAAACCCAGAGAAAGCAGGGAGGATGAGATATGGGGCTTAAAAAGCGGGAAGTGAAATACGATTACTTAAGGACTCTTGCGGTCTTTGCCATCATTATGATTCATGCGGTTCCTGCGGAGACGATGAATTTTAAGCAGTGGCTGTTTTCGCAAGCTCTTTTGCCTG
>NZ_JAIPPU010000035.1 GCF_026646375.1 Acetobacterium wieringae | reverse complement strand
CCTGCGAAGCTTTTCTATTATATCGTCGTTTCTTATGATTGTCAAGCTGTTTTTTTAAAATTCTTTTTTGTTGTTTTCATTGTTGCTGTGTTTTCGTTGTCGCTGTTTTTGACGACCTTGTTAGTATAAAGACTTTTCAACTCTTTGTCAATATGTTTTTGAAAAAATGCGTTTTTTATTTTACTGTTTATAAAAGATTCTTTCCAATCTGAACATCCTGACCAATTTATCTCCATCGGTGAGATTTACAAACGATCCGAATAATATAAAAATCAGTCCGACCCCAATGTTTAAAGTAATGGTTTCACCCAAAATAACCAACGCAAAAATCGGGGCAACCATCGGTTTTATGAAGAACGCCACTGATGCCGTCGATGGCCCGGCGACTTCGACGGTTTTTAGATAAAAGTAATAACCAATCCCCGTCACACAAACACCCAGGTAAAATAACAATGGTGCAGTTTCCAAACTGACACCCTGAAAAACAGGTTGACCACTCGCAATCAACATAATTAGTAATACCGCCGAACCCATCAGAAAACTAAAGCTGTTCTGAGCCACGCCACCGATTATGCCAATTCTTTTTTTGCCATAGGCCGTGTACAGTCCAAAGGCAATCGCCGCCACCAGGGTCATTAATAAAAACCAGATATTATTGTCGCCGGAGATGAGCTTTTGGGGGTTCATCACAATGATCAAACCGATAATACTGATGGTCAAGGCGATAGCCTTTTTTTTGGTGAATTTTTCATGGACGATAAAATGAGCAAAGACCATCGTAAACACCGGATTGATCGAAAATATTAGCGCCGCCAGACTGGCATTAATCCCCATTAAGCCAATCTGAAAAAGCACCATACTGAAGCAGATACAGATTAACCCCAGTGTAAAGAGATAAGCCAGGTCACTCGTGCTGAGTTTAATCTGTTTTTTTCTGAGATCACTGACAGCAAAAGGTAACAGAAAAAGTCCTCCAATTAAGAAGCGGATAAAAGTCAGCTGAATGGGATTAAATGTAGCTCCCCCAATTTTTAATGCAACTTCCATCGATCCGAAAAGCATTCCGGTTAAAAATACATAGAGATAGATCTTTTTCATTATTTCCTCGTTTCATTTTTTTGTTATTGCCACCCGTCCCTGGCCGCTATTTTTGTTTTATTTAAACAGTTGGTACCGAACCTTGAACCGGTAGTTTAAAGAAGGCTTCATAGGGCACATAGTCGTTCCCATAGACCTCCACATAAACCATCACTTCCTGACTGGGATTTTTCAATCCAAATGCTTCCTGCGATCCCAGGCTCGATGCTCCAATCGGAATTTCCTGAGGATAGGACATTCCAGTCATTGGGTAGGTTTCTGCAATCTCGCCATTTTCATCAATCACATAAAAGCTGACCGATGAAATATATAAATCCATCACGTCCTTTTCGTGACCAATATTGGTATAATCATAGGTCAACACAATTACCTGGGCTGGATTCATCTCCGCGAACTCATTTCGAAAGTCCGTCTCATTGACAGCTGAAAAAGACAGTGTGAAATCCCCATCAACAGTCCATGTTTCTCCAGGACCATAAATCCTGGTTGGCTCTTGTGTCACTGTTTCCTCGCTTTTTATCTGCTCTGAATAGTCATAATCGGATTGGTTTTCTTCTTCATCAGTGAGAAAAGCAACACCAAAAAAAATCCCGGCAATAATAACAACGCTCACCCAGATGATTGCAAACACCCCTGATTTTCGTAGTGACTTTTGGGATAACTCTTTTTTTGTTTTTCCTTGAAAATCGCTTTCTCCCCAATCATCTTTATCATCGTTGTTTTTTGTTTGTTTCTTTGTCACAGCTTTTCTTTTGCCCCAGGATCTTTTCTCGTCCCATCCGTATTCCATGTCATCTTCATTCTTAGTCATTAAGCCATTTACCAGAAACACAATTCCCGCTAACACCGCATACACCGTAACAACGGCCGTCATACTGTCATTTCCAGCAAACAGAAACGTAACAATGGCACATCCAAAATAAAATTTTGCGGCTGTCAACAAAATTTTACGATCTTCATTATTTATTGACGCAACCCCAATTGTTCCGGCAATCAGCAGCAAAGACAGCCCAGTCAACCATCCGAAGGCATAAATATCCGGATTTTGAGCTGAAAAGTCCAGACTTCCACTTGCCATTGACTGGGAAATAAAAGCAAAGGTCAACATCATCGCAATAACACTGGTCAGCAATTTCGTAAGCTTCATTTTATCCCTCCTTACACTTCCGTTAGCAAATGGTACTTGCCGATCAATTCTACCGTGGATTCGACAATCGTTGCGGTCATCCCCCAGATCACGTCCTCTTTATACGAATAAAAGTTTATCTCATATTTCCCTTTAACCCAGGGATAGTTCTTTCCGCCAGGAATACATTCATAGGGAAAATCCTTTGGTTGTTCATGACTCAAATGATTAAAATACTTTTTGGGTGCATGCTCCTGAAAATATCGGACTGGTACAGTAAATACATCAGCAACTTCTTCATGACTGAAACCATAATTATAATCTCTTAGTATCGCAATAAACGGATGGATCATCATATTAAATGGCGAAATAAAAACATCTCCTGGTCCCAATATTTCGATTTGCCCACGATCCACCAACAATTCTTCCATTGTTTCCCGAATTGCCGCTTCCTGGGGTGTTTCACCTTCTTCCAGTCGCCCCCCCGGAAAACAGATTTCACCTGGCTGACGATTCAATGTCGCAGAGCGTTTTTCAAAAAGTAATGCCGGCTCCGTTGCAGTATCCACCAAAATCGCAAGAACCGCATACTGACTGAAATTTCGTTCGCCAATCATTCCCGGGCGGCGGTTGTAAAAGTCTTCTCGTTCCAATTTATTCCACCTCAACACTCTATTTAAACTGCGCTTGATTATTATAACACTACCAATTCGTCTTCTTTATATTTTATACGTTCTATTCTAACATAGAATCGCACCCTTGAAAATCAACCGTTACAATCGCAATTGCAAAAAGACTTGCATTACCTAGAAGTTCTATGTATAATACAAGCATACCTAATAGATCTATGTATTCAGGAGGTTATTAATGAATGTATCAAAGGATTTAATTGCCGCCTCGGCAACCCCCTTTATTCTATCCATCTTAAAAGAGAATGACAGCTATGGCTATGCGATTATCAAGAAGGTTAAAGAATTAACCGGAGACGAGCTCGTCTGGTCTGAAGGTATGCTTTATCCGGTTCTTCACCGTCTTGAAGAAAAGAATTTTATCGAGTCTTATTGGAATAATTCGGATGGTGGCCGGAAGCGAAAATATTATAAACTTAAAGAGGAAGGACTGGTTGAACTGGAAGTACAAAAGAAACAATGGGAAGTAATCCATTCAGCACTTTTAAAAACCTGGTTTGAGATAACAAATAAGGAGGTCTGCTGGCCATGTATGATTTAGAAAAAAACGTCCACGCCTGGAGTGACTGCCTGCGAAGTCAGGGGCATTTTAAGGAAACGGATATTATTGAATTGGAAAGCCATCTACACGATGAAATTGAAGATCTGATTCACGCCGGATTATCAGCGGAAGAAGCCTTTTTAATCAGTGTCAAACGTTTTGGCGATACCCATTTGGTTTCCCGGGAATATTCTAAAGTAAATACCGAAAACCTCTGGAAACAATTGATGCTAGAACCCGAACCCACCGGTGTTTCAAGGGAAAACCAGCGCACTATCGGGCTGGTCATTCTTTTCTCGTTTCTGGCCGGCACCTTTTTCAAAATTCCGGAACTTTTCGGTTATAGCTTCAACGATCCCCAATACCAACTGTTTTATTTTAAAAATTTGAGTTTTTTCATCCTGCCCTTGATTACCCTGTTTTTTCTATATAAAAACAAAGCCAATTTAAAAATGTCCGCCACGATTTTAGGAATTTTTGCGGCTTCGGCCATCCTGATCAACGTTTATCCTTCATATCCCCCAAATAACACCGAGTTACTGACTGCCCTGCATCTGCCATTATTCTTATGGCTAGTCACTGGGGTTGCCTATCTCGGTGTGGAATGGCTAAGCAGCCAGGGACGGATGAATTTTATTCGTTTCACCGGTGAAGCCATAATCTATGGCACCCTTATTTTCTGTGGACTTATCGTTTTGGCGATGTTTACCCAAGCGATGTTTTTTGCTATTCAAATTGACGCCAGTTGGTTTATCCAAAATTACTTAGTTGTATATGGTGCCGCTGCTGTGGCCATGATCACTGTCTATCTGGTCGAGACCAAAAAAAGCGTGGTTGAAAATTTCGCTCCGATTCTGGCTAAAATTTTCAGTCCCCTTTTCCTGTTTATCATGATTGCCTTTCTGGTGATTCTGGTCTTATCCGGGAAAAGTGCTTTTTTGGAAAGAGATTACCTGATTGCCTTCGACTTTATGCTGGTATTGGTTCTGGGATTGGTTCTTTACACCATATCAGCCCGAAATCCCTATGCTAAAAACAAACTTTTTGATTATCTGAATCTGGCCTTGATTGTCGTAGCCATGATCATCGATATGGTCGCCTTATCTGCCATCCTCTTGCGCTTATCCGCCTTTGGAATCACCCCAAACAAGCTGGCGGCACTGGGCGAAAATCTGATTCTGTTAATCAATCTGGCCGGTTTGGCTTGGCTGTATGGCCGCTTTTTCGTTAAAAAAATTGATTTCAGCCGAATTGAAACCTGGCAGACGTCCTATCTCTATGCGTATGCCGTCTGGTTCGCTATTGTCGCTTTTATTTTCCCGATTGTTTTTGGGTTTAATTAGCCACCTGCTACTCACTGCTTCAATTGAATCTGACATATAAGAAAAAACTGACCAGCCTATCTGCATGTGATGGCTGGTCAGTTTAACTTTTATTATCTTTTTTTAATCAAAGGATCAAACCTGCGCAATTGCAAGCATCATCCAACACGTGTTTCTAATGAACTGGATCAGTTAAGCGATTATACGACTTATTTCAGCGCATCCAATCCCGCTTGAGCAACGGTCATATCTTCTGCCACGCTTCCGCCGCTGACACCGATTCCTCCGATAATCTTACCGTCTTCAACGATTGGGAAACCACCCCCAAATACGACCATTCTGCCTTTATCACAGGACGCAATTCCAAAAAGTTGACCAGCTTCTTTTGCTAGCTCTGCGGCCTGATCCGTACCCATCTTAAGCGCTACTGCAGTATAGGCTTTATTGGTGGCAATGTCCATACTGGCCAATAAAGAATCCTCCATTCGGTTAAACAACACCATGTTTCCGCCTGCATCGCAAACTGCGATAACCATTGGCACATCAATTTGGATCGCTTTTTCAGCAGCCGCTTCTGCCATTTTCTTTGCCATGTCTAAAAATTTCCCTGTTTTTGTCATTTTTTTCCTCCGCTTTCTTTGTTAAATATTCTTTTTTGCTTTCCTGATTCAACCCATGTATGCTCATAGTATACCCATGAAAACCATTTATTATTCAGAAGCCTATTAAAATAAAGAATACTTGCACCTAAAACAAAGCAATTCTTGTGCCAACGAAAAAAGACAACATTTTACCATGAATTTGACATTTTGTACCAAATAATGTTCATTTTATGCGCAAATTATCGTTCATTTTTCTAACATTTGTTTACTTCTTAATCACTTTCGATGTAACACAACTTTCGGACAACCCTCAAAAGCTTTGTCGCTGATTTCCTCTATAGTCGCTGGCAAAAAGACATCTGTTAAGTTTTTACAATCTTTAAATGCCCAGGCGAGGATTTTTCTGGTTCCCTCGTTGATTCTTACCGTTGTTAGTTGATCACACTGATTAAATGCAAACGAAGCTATCCGGTTCACACTTCCCGGTATTTCGATTTCTTCAATCCCGCAACGAGTCATGGCATATTGCCAAAAGTCTCTAAGGTTAGCCGGCAGCTTGACCTGCTTCAGATTTTTACAACCATATGCTTACTTTAAAACTGTGCAATGCTTAAAATTTCGCATAAGATCCGCACTTTTTTAGTGTTTTTTTGAAATTTATAATTTACACAGCATTAATGCATATTTATTTCCCTTTATATGTTTAACCACATTATGCTTACTTAAAATTTGTGTAAAAGTTATTACCTTTTATTATCAAATTATATTTCTAAATTTCACAAAAAAGACATCCTTAAAAAAAGAATGTTCTCAACTTTTAAATATTGTATCTTTGATTGCATGTAATATAACTTTCGACAAGTTCAAAAATGCTTATGATAATTGCCATTTTCTAAATAACGAACTTCCTTCACATTCTTTATCTGTAATTGCTATTATCATTCATGTCTAATCAAGATAATTCTTATTCCCACAACAACTCAACATTATCCCTTTTCTGAACTACTATCCCTAAAATTACTATTTCATCATGATCAATATTGTATGTTATGGAAGGATATTCACGATTGAAAGGAATCAGAGTAATTTCATTGTTGCTTTTTTTGATCTGTCGTACAATAGCATCCTTTCCATTTACCCACGCAACAACATATTGATCATCAATGAAATCTTTTTGCATTTGAACAATTACAATCTCACCAACCGCAAATTTGGGATACATACTATCATTATTAATCCTTATACCTATATAGTTTTTTTTATTTTTTACTACCCAAATTTTAGGTATTACATCTCTCGCTAAAACCTCAAGCGCACTATCAAGGTTATCGATTGGCACATCTGCTGGTAAAGGATCATAAATATTAATTAAAATTGATGGAATTTCGTTTGGAATAGTAATCATATAATGTAATGGATCATCTTGTTCAAATTTTCCATTTTTATTTTTTTTGTTTTCTCGCTGACTAGTATGATCATCTCCAGCTATTTGAGATTCTTTAAATTCAGTTAAGTCAGATTTCTCTATTTCAAAGTAATCTGCCATCATTTTTATCTTTTCGACCCTCGGATATGTTCTTTTGTTAATCCAACCTGAGAAAGTTCCATACTTAATTTTGAGTTCATTACATACATCGATTCTGCTTACATTTTTCAAGCTCATGTAGTAGCTGATATTATTAGAAATAATTTCTTTTTCCGCATCACTAATATTACTCATTTGATATTCCTTCTTCATATTGATCTTATATTAATTTTATTAACTATACACCAAAATACATAAAATAGCAATGAATAGATATGATTCGCATTTGATTTAAAATATAATATATATTGTTATTCCATTTTTAATATGTTATCATTGGAATTATCAGTTATATTTCGTTGTTTTTTTATTATTTTATATTTAAAACAATATTTATGGTTATATTTAAAACAATATCTATAGTTATATTGACGTCAATATAACTATGAATAACACATTAAACATTTTAGATGTCTATTTTTCAAAATTGATAAAATTTATAGTGAGGTATTGAAAATGATATCGATAACCGAAGTAAAACAAAATCATACAAGTATTTTTTTTCGTATATACGCAACAAGCAATAATGTAGTTTTGGATCACAAGTCATTCCATTACAGACTTTTTAAACCTGAAGTTAATGGGAGAACAGTTTTTGTATTATACAATGATAATATGCAAATCATTTCACAGGTGTACGATTATTTAAACTTCGCTCTTGCTGGAGCCTCCGTTCACACCCAAAATCAATCTGCCCACGCATTACGCCTTCCTATATTGTCAAGCCTCAAATCATTGATTTTTAAGGCTTTTATTTAAATA
>NZ_JAIPPU010000009.1 GCF_026646375.1 Acetobacterium wieringae | reverse complement strand
CAGCGGCAAAACCCTGACCAATACCAGGTCCTACCCCAGCGATCATCGCAATACCGGCACCAATAGCTGAGCATGCTTTAATAAAATCTAAACCTTCCATTTGTGTTTCTTCCTCCTAATTTCAACCGAAATTTAAAATTATTTTTAATTAACCAAGAAATGGGTTTGCAAATAATAAGATCAATGCAACAATCAAACCGTAAATACCAGTGGTTTCAGCAACCGCTGCACCAAGAAGCATGGTTCGAACGATGTCACTTTGTGCTTCTGGCTGACGACCAACCGCTTCAGCACCTTTACCAGCGGCAAAACCCTGACCAATACCAGGTCCTACCCCAGCGATCATCGCAATACCTGCACCAATGGCTGAACACGCTTTAATAAAATCTAAACCTTCCATAATTAAACGTTCCTCCTAAAAATTTCCTTCCCTTCTAAAAGGGATTCGTAATGAATAAATCAGTACGACAATTACCCCATGAAGGGATTCGCAAAGAGTAGAATCAATGCGACGATGAGCCCATAAATACCGGTGGTTTCAGCAACTGCTGCCCCCAATAGCATTGTTCGAATAATATCACTTTGGGAATCGGGCCGAATTCCCACTGCTTCTGCACCTTTACCGGCGGCAAATCCCTGGCCAATACCAGGTCCTACCCCTGCAATCATGGCAGTCCCTGCGCCAATGGCTGAAAATGCTTTGATCACATCAATACCATCAAACTGACCGAGAAACTGCAATAAAAAATCTACAATATTCGCATCACCAATCATACCGTTTCCTCCCTTTCTCTCCCATTAATCCATAGCCCCAGAAATAAACACCATGGATAGCATTGTAAAGATAAAGCTTTGCAATAATCCTGAGAAGATATCAAAATAGAAATGGAATGGTACAGGAAGTACGATCGGGAAGAAGTACAGTCCTGCTAACGCTGAATACAGTAGCGCCATGATAATCCCGCCACCAAGCATGTTTCCGAAAAGACGGAAAGACAGGGAAACCGGATTGGCAAATTCGCCAATAATATTAATTGGCAGCAAGAACGGCATCGGCTCAAGGAAACCCTTGAGGTAGCCTCCCAATCCCTTTGATTTTAAACCAAAGAACTGGGTCATAAAGAATGTCATCAAAGCCAGGCCAACTGTACAGTTTAAATCGGCTGTCGGAGATCTCAGACCATAGATTCCAGACGTGTTCGAAAACGCGAGAAACATAATTAGAGCAAGCATCCAAGGAGCAAACTTCATCTTATCTTTTCCCATCGTTTGGCCGACTAAACTATCCATAACCGTGACAATGGTTTCAGCAATGACTTGGGCTTTTCCTGGACGCTTTTGCATATTTTTTGTCAAAATAGCACACACAACCAGAATCATCACCATGATTATCCAGGTGTTCACAAGTGTTTGTGTGATTGGGAATCCGTAGATATACCCGTAAATTTTTGGGCCTTCCATTGTTTTTTCACCTCATTGTCCAGACGTTTTAAATTAAAAACGCCTATTGTGTTTTTGGATTTTTACGCCTCATTGATCAAGACGTTTTTTTTTGATACTGTTGTATTGATTAAAACTGAAATTTTTACGGCAACCAACCCAAGTAAAACACCAATGATGTTCACCCAAGGATTAATAATTGCCACATATATAACAACACCGGTTATCAGGTATCTCAAAAAATATCTGGTCTGAACATATTTTTGAGCCCTCGCCGATGGCATTTTCATCGCTTTGTTAAAGGTTAATTGCATGAGTCGAAAATTAAGAATACTGTACGCGCCACCAAAGAGCACGCCTAGGGCAAAAGCCAGCGGATCTTTAGAGAGAAAACTAAACAGCATCAAACCGAGACTGACCAATCCACCTTCAATCATTATTCGTGTTTCTAAAGACAATTTGTTAAAACTCTGTATCGTTTTCATTGTTTTCATCTTCCTTCTTTATCTGATCCCGATAGTCTTGGGCACGCTTTTTTCTGGCAGCTCGTTCTTCATCTGTCTCATTTTCTTCTGTTAATTTCTGAGCCTTTTCACTCAACCGCAGAGGAATTACATACATGTTTCGCAAACCAGCCATAACTCCCAGCACCGCTAAGATAATCACCACCATGTTGCCAGTATGAAAATAGAAATCCAGAACCTTGCCGATAAAAATCATAATGCCGACCGGAACAAGTACTGATATCCCAATCTGTGAGATCATCGCCAGGTATTTATACGGTTTCTCTTTTTCCCGCTTCATTCAACACTCCAAACCTTTGCAGTAATATTTCGTTATATTTCTGTTATTTTTTGTCATATCATTTGTTAATTATTCTACAAACCAAAGGAAAAAACTAATATTTATCCTTTTCCGTGAAATCTTTTTCATATAGTATCACAATTTTATAGACTTGTATATACAGCAATTCTATTTTTTTGTTATTTTGAATATTTTTTTTCGATGGCAGTAATCTCATCGATCCGTCGTTGATGACGATCCCCGCCAAACTTCGTTTCCAGCCAGACTTTGACAATCCGCAATGCCAGACCCTCACCTAAAACCCGGGCCCCCAATACCAGGACGTTGGCGTCATTGTGTTCTCTTGACATTTCGGCCATAAACTCATTGGTACACAAAGCACCCCGGATACCCGGCACCTTGTTAACCGCCATGGAAATCCCCAGACCCGTTCCGCAAATTGCGATGCCCCGGTCACAGTCTCCAAAGCTGACCGCTTCGCCAACCCGTTCCCCGTAAATGGGGTAGTCGCAGGAATCGGCTGTTTTTGTTCCGTAGTCAACCACCTCGTGTCCCTGTTCAATTAAAAATGTTTTAACGACTTCTTTTAGTGCCAGTCCACCATGGTCTGATCCGATTGCTATTTTCATTCTTATTTTCCTTCCTATTTATATAAAGGCATAACCCGCCGCCTTATACAGACGATTAATTAATGCCAACGTTTCATTATTCAAGGGAATATCCTCGGCAAATATTTTTTCAACACCCAATTCATCAAAGGTACGAAGTCGTGAAAACAGGTTTTTGGCCATTTCTTTGGGATCATTTCGGCTGCCCAGGGAAATAATCAGACCTTCCTGATAAAAGCCCATGGTTTCATCGCTGGCCAACACCCCAATAGTCATTGACTTTCCTTTATGATGTGAAAGCGCCCGGTTAATCTTGTCCCGGATTTCTTGCGGACTTCCCTTAACCACCACCAGTTCACCCTTGGGTGAATAGTGGGTGTATTTCATCCCTGGGGATGAAATCTTTTCCGGCACCACATTTTCGGTTACATTGGCAGAAACCGCCACCTCACCCAAAATCTCCCGTAGTTCTGCCAGGGTAATATCCCCTGGCCGCAGCACCACTGGCGGCTCCACCGTCATATCAATCACCGTGGATTCCAAACCCAGCTCCGTATCGGAAGATAAAATAATACCATCAACCCGCCCATCCAGATCTTCCAGGACATGTTTTCCCTGGGTTGGGCTGGGACGGCCTGAACGATTGGCACTGGGTGCAGCAATCGGGCAGCCTGCCATTTTAATAAAGGCCTGAGCAATGGGATGATCGGGCAAGCGAACCCCGACCGTATTCAACCCCCCCGTTACTTCAGTGGGAATTGATGCCGCTTTCTCCATGATAATGGTCAACGGACCTGGCCAGAATACCTGCATCAGTTTTTTTGCCTGCTCTGGAATATTCGCAACCAATGGCTTCACTTCATCCAGACTGGCAACATGAACAATCAGCGGATTGTCATCCGGCCTGCCCTTAGCCGCAAAAATCTTTTTAATCGCCTGAGGATTTAGTGCATCGGCACCCAGGCCATAAACTGTTTCAGTGGGAAATACCACCGTGCCTCCAAATCGGATTAGACTGGCAACCGCTTCCAAGTCAGCTAAAGTCGACTCATCAAGCACTTCTATATTTATTATTTTTGTTTTCATGATTGTATCCATTTTTCTTAAGTCATCATCACAACTTAAATTTTATTCAGCCTCACTTAACAGCTTTTGTTTCAGTGCCCAAAGCTTTTCAGATAAATCAACATGATACACATGGGGATTGACCATCCGCTTAAACGCCGGCCATAAACTATTTTTTTCATCTTTCAAGTGCTGTTGAATCTCTGCAATCGTCGGTGACTGATAAACACAATTTCCATTGATAAAAACCGGTACCAGCAATTCCCGAATATAATAATCATTGATTATTCGTTTTTTCCAGGTATGCACCGGATGAAAAATGGTCAACGGCTCATCTTCATTGATGGTTTCATCTTCGAGGGTAATCAGATCCGCCAGGGCCATCCCATTGCTCTTCCCATAGATGCGAAATATTTTCTTGTATCCGGGATTGGTGATCTTTTCCGGATCATTGGAGACCTTCAGTTTCGATTTACCGGAAATCACCGACAATTTATACACACCACCCAATGCTGGACAATCATAGGCGGTAATCAACTTGGTGCCAACACCCCATGAATTGATTTTTGCCCCCTGGCTTTTTAAATCTTTAATAAGGTGTTCGTCCAGATCTGATGAAGCCACAATCCCGGCATCGTGAAGTCCGGCTTCGTCGAGCATTTTTCGAGCTTCGATACTGAAATAGGCCAAATCACCAGAATCGATCCGAATCCCATAGCGACCAGTAATCGCCCCTTCGGCCAAAGCTTTTTTAAAAACCTTGATGGCGTTAGGCACGCCTTTTTCCAGAGTATTATAGGTATCCACCAAGAGGGTGGCATTATCGGGATTGTACTTAACGTATTTTTCGAAGGCTTCCAGCTCCGTATCATAGCTCAGAATAAAGCTATGGCTCATGGTTCCCATCGCCGGTCGATTAAGCATCGCTTCGGTTTCCACCACACTGGTTCCGGCACAGCCACCAATAACGGCGGCCCGGGCACCGTAAAAACCGGCTTCGGTTCCATGGGCTCGGCGCAACCCAAACTCCATCACCACATCACCCCGGGCTTCTTCAATAATCCGGGCAGCCTTGGTGGCAATCAGGGTCTGATGATTGACAATGCTCAGAATCGTGGTTTCGACAATCTGAGCTTGGATTAGCGGCGCTTTGACCCGAATAATCGGCTCCATCGGAAAAATAATACTGCCTTCCGGAATGGCAAAAATTTCCCCTTCGAATTTAAAGTTCTCCAGATAAGCTAAAAAAGCGGGTGAAAATTCAGGATGATTCTTTTTCAGTAATGCCGTATCTTCACTGGTAAACCGGATGCCCTTGATGTACTCAATCACCTGCTCCAGTCCGGCTACAACAGTGTAACCCCCGGCAAATGGGTTGTTTCTGATAAAAACGTCAAAGACTGCTTCTTCTTTTTCCTTGCCATCCTGAACGTATACATTTCCCATGGTAAATTGGTATAAGTCCGTTGCAAGCTGAAGCTTTCGGTCAAATTGCATACTAAATTCTCCTTCTTTTCACATTGCATATTATTCTACCACTTTATTAGGGTAAAATACAAACTTTTTCAATATAAATATTTGCAGGCGAATCCTGATTTTTGCCCGATTTTTCCCCGTTTTCGCTGAAATCCTTTGCTAATATTCTCCTTGTTAATAAATATACAATTGCGATAATAAATTCTTGTGGTAATTTTTGTCAAAAAAAAGAAATGCTCTCGCATTTCAATTTTTTTTACGAATTATTTTACTAATCAACCGCAGCTATCGCAGTCCCCGCTACAATCGCTGTCGTCGCAATCATTCCCTTTCACTTCGTCACCAAAGCCCAAAAAGACTGTTTTTTCGCGCTTTTCCCGTTCCGCATAAATTTCCAGATCACTCCAGGGCAGTCCCGCCCATTTTGCCAAAGCAAAATCAGTGGGGTATTTTCCTGTCATTTCAATTTTTCCATCAACAATGGTCAACGGCAGACACTCAATCCCTTTGGTCGCAATGGCTTCTTTGACAATAAAGCTTTCCATAAAAGCTGGCATATCATCCATCACATTATAGCGCATTACCGCAACGCCCCGCTCTCTCAAATCCTGAACCATATGTTCAATGCGAAGCAGATCCGCCTCGATCATCGGGTCACAAACACCGCCGGCACAGCCAGCCGGTTCGTAAAATTCTACTTTTTTCATGTTTCCTCCTGAAATGCTTTGTCTCTTTAATTTTGTATGAAAATTAATTCTTTAAACTCAAGTTTAATTATAAAACAGTTTTTGAACTTTATCTTTTTCTTTCAGTCTAGGGAGCCGCAAATGTCACAACTAGATATTTAGGCAAATTTGTTTTTAAAGACCCATTCACAAAACCATCATGGTCAAAATCAGGGTGGTCAAAATTATTTAAAACAATCCCGCCACTTAAGGTTGACATGGCACTGTTCTTCGGAATCAGTTTGTAAGACATGGTATCTCCAACTATTTCCAATTGAATATCCTTGACTTGATCCGAAACATATCCACCAGGATCAATGTTACAGTCACCTGCTCCATTAAAACCGATACTATAATCACCACCAGCTGTTTGATCCACCCTGACTTCAATTGCTTTAGCTAATGAATTTTGCAGTTCCGTTTCTACATTGGTAATACTCTTTTGTTTATATGAAATTCCCTCACCGTGAATATAAAGCTTTTGTGACATCAAAAAAACCGTCATTACTGTAAATATCAAAATACCCGAGATAAGTAACGACACAAGCAATTCCACCAATGTGAAACCATTCTTATCGTGATTATTAAACAGCTTCTTCATACAAAATCACCGCCCTCTGAAAACGGCTTATCCTTATTCTTGTTATTGTAATATTTGGCCAATGCGACAAGGTCAACGTAAGAATCTCCACTATTATAATACACTCTTATGCTGATATTATATACTGTCTTTTCATCTATCACATTACTATTTACAACAATATCAACCGCATGTCCATCAATTAAGTCTGGATAACTTCCCGGCGTTTCTCCAGCTTCAAAGGCTGCAATCATTTTATCAATCTGGTCTTGCCCGATTGCCGCTGCATTGTTTTTGCTATCCGTAAAGACTATCATCTTTTGTCCATACATCAAAGCACCAACAACTGAAACGAGAATTATCATAATAATCGCCGTTGAAACAACTGTTTCAATCAGGGTAATTCCATCATTGTTCTTCAAAATCTTATTCATGATGCCCCCTTAATAATATTTCTCAGTTCCCCGTTTATTTATCTCTGATGGGTCGTCAGGGTCAACTGGATCATCAGAAGACCACGCAATCGAAACACTTGGTTCTGCAGGATTTAATAATATTACCGCCAAAGGAAGCCATTCCGGTGAACTGTTATAAGCTAATGGTTCCAGAGGGAGATCTTCCAGTTTATTACCTGTAACGGATTGATATTTTCCCGGCTTAATGGTTCGATCCGTCTCCCAGTCTTTAAACACTAACTGATCGGGATAGAAATAAAAATCTGTAACATTTCCATCATTATTTCCTGAGTATTTTAATTGCGTTTTCTTTTTGATGTCTCCTCCACTACTGTTTAAATAGATACTGTCCGACTCTACATTGAGCGTCAAAGTTGGCGGATTATCATACTTTAAAATCACCGGGTTTCCAAAGATAATTTTTTCGGCACCAGTCATATTAACTGTTGAATTATACTGTTCATAACCGTTAAATCGGGCTTTTAGTGTTCCATTACCACTGATATTCATTAATGCATTATCAATATAGGTCTTCCCGGTAACATCAAGATATTGGGTATTGATATTCAGGGTTCCGGTTCGATTAACTGTTAGATTCCCCTTAACAAGAATATTCTGAGCCTCTAATTCCAGCACTGAATTTTGTTTTAGTCCAAAATCACCATTACACTGAAAGAGTTCAACGTTTTTAATCTTAAGATTATAGGCAATTGATTCTAACGGAATAATTCCTCCCACAAAAATCTGATTTTTTGAGTTTTGTTTACCTGTTACTGATATCTGACAATTATTGGATAAATTTATTTTTCCCGAATAGAAATATACAATATTTTTAAATTCCTGATGAGAACCCGATGTTATCGTCGTCATATCACCATGAAGCCAGAAATTTTCGCAATCCCAAATGACGCTTGTCCCATTTTTTACCGTTACGTTACTTGGATTAGATGCTCGTCCAATTGAAATATTTTTTGCCGTCAGGCTATTATCCGGATTTGAAAAATCCGTTGAATTTGTTAGCAGATCCAAATTGCCGCGAATCCAGATATTATCACTACACGTCCAAACAATTTTCGAACGATCTCCCACCTTGATATTCCCATTAAGATTATTGGTATAATCTCCAATGATAATATTCTTTGCATTAATAAATAAAGAAGATTTCGTTCCACCAGAAGCATTGATTAAAATATCCCCCTTAACCCAAAGGGTATCACATTCGATATTTAGATTTGTATTATCATTTATCGTCAGATTCTTGTCAAAAATAATTGTTTTGGCTTTAAACGTATTTGTTTTTCCTGAACCATTATTCTGAACATAATTTTGTTTGAACCAAATCGTCTCCGTTATATTTCTATCTCCCAAATTGAATTCAGCCTGCCAAACCCCGGTTGTTGGCATCGGTGCAGTCACATAGATATTTTTTGCCTTCATATCCAGCGTTTTTCCGTTCATCCACTCAAACTTACTATTATTATCCTTATTTCTTCCAATATCTAAACTTAGATTAGGGTATTCTACGCTGAGCACTCCGCCAGAATCCTCTTTTTCGTTTCCTTCTCCTTGAATATTAATTTTGACCTTATTTCCGGCAACGTGGATATTTGTATTTCGAGCACCCGCATCCTCCACTGGTGGTCCTGAAACACTTCCAGTTCCCGAATCAGCTTGCACCGGTATATCGACCTTATAATTAAGCTCTCGCCGCAAACCTTGAACATCAATATTAAATGTATACACTCGCGCAGCACCATCGCCATTCACTGTTAAATGACATTCACCCAGAATCACTTTTCCGGTCGCCAATGGAGTTGTATCACCGTTGCTTCGAGCAATCAATGAAGACATATCGTCAATATTTCCTGTAACACTATTTTTAGTCCCAAAAATCTGCTTGGGATATTCGTTTTCTTTTCCACTAATAAGATTATTTAACTGTGATATACGCATTTGCAATGATGCAATCAGCACCTGATTATCGGGATCTGTAGAATCTAACGCATTCAATTGATTTTGTTTTTCTATTTTTTCCAGTTGATAACCATTTAATTCCGCCATATCATTATTAATAAAAATCTTCCCAAACTCAATCACCGACTTGGCATCAATATAAGCCTGGCGACTCTCGACCGTTTGCTGGGTAAAGGTAAAGTCACTGTTGGCCACCGACAGCAGCGAAACAACCATGATCATAATAATTACACCAATAATGATCACAAATGCCAACGAACTGCCTTTTTGGTCTTTTAAAATGTCTTTTATTTTATCAGCCATGGTAAACCTCCACCATATTTTGTGCCACTCGCTAAAAAACCGTTTCACCTACAAAGCAGACCGCTATTGCGATCTTTTTCTCATGCCAGATAGTTAACGTTCTTTATTTTGCCATCATATAAACCTCAAAGGTCACATTAATCGCCACCTTGCCACCGTCCAGTTTTGCAATTCCAGCGGTTGTGGATCCTGCTGTGCCGGACGTATTGGTTGACCCGGTTGTCGCTGTCTCCGGTTCAATCTCAAAAGCCGTAATCACCATATCCGGTCTGGCTGCTACAGCATCAAGTAGCCGGTAAAAGTTCGCTTGAGTGCCAGTCACTTCCATGTTGACTACTCCGATCAGGGTTTGAACCCCAGCGGCAGTTTCTGTGCTATCCGTACTCGTAGTATCCGCGGTTTCACCCGTGGTGTTATTTGAGGTGACATCTTCGGTCGCAGTCTCCGTTCCCGTATTGGTGGTGCTTCCTGTTCCAACTGCTGCTGATGCAGCATCATCTGAGGTATAAGGAATAAAAACCAACACATCTGCCATACCATTGCTGGCAATTGATAACACCCGGGGCGATAAACTGTAATCCAGACAGAGCTGAGTCAGCAGCATATCCAGCCCTTCATTGGTCAATTGCTGCGGAAAACCCACTTTCATACTGGTCAATGTCACTGTTGCCGCATCCCGGGCCTCCATGGTAGACGGGATGGCATCAATCGCCATTTCCATCGATTCTTTGGTAAACTGGGCCTCATCAGCCTGATCGTTAACCACTTGATAGCTTTGAATACTTGGTAATACCACAAAATAAATCCCAAAAAAGCCGATCAGAAAACAACCTAAAATGTAAATCAGCAGCTTTTCTCGCTTCGTCAGCTTTTTCATTGGACCACACCCGCTTTCAGATAGGCATCTGCCGAAAAGCCATAGCCCAGAATCGTATTGCTTGTACTGGAACTCGTTGCCGTACTGCTGGTGGTTGTCTGGGTTCCACTGACCTGAGCATAGCCGGTGTAATCAACCTGAGTAAAGTAAGATGTGCTTTTTAAGCGATCAATATAGCGGGCCGCTTCCTTTTCGTTATTGGCCGTCGCTACAATGTGAATGGCTCCGGTAATACCATCATATTCCAACGCATTTAGCGTTATCACCCCATTACCCTGGGTTGCAAGACTGTTCATTATCGCTGATCCCAGATCGGGATTGCTGCTAATCGCCGCATTAATCGTTTCAATGTTAGCGATCTCGACCTGAATGCTGTTAACCTCATCGGTTAGCTGCTTGGCCTGAAGATATTCCGCCTGATTGTTGGCATCACTGATATAGGCATTCATCTCTTCTAACCGTTTCCCGGCACTGTATTTCAAACCAAAGAGAACCCCAAACGTGATCAAAAAAAACAGAATCATGACGACGGGAAAAATCAACACTTTATATTCAAACGGCAGCACTTTTTTTACGGCATTGCTTTTGCGGTAGGCGGCAAAAAGGTTGAGTGGTCTAGATCCCGAAAAAAATCCGGCACTGGGATAAATCAAACTGCCAAAATCAAACACCTCGTCCATGACAAAACCAGTCTTTATATTAGGCGTCTGGGGCAAAGCAAACACATTCAGATCCGGATCAAAGTTTAATGCCCTAAGCCCCTCCAGTTCAAATTCATCCAGCCCGGCATAGAGACTCATATTTAAAGGGTGTTCAGATTTTTGGGATTTATTGAATTGGATCAACGATGACAGTTTTCCGTTAAGTTCCTGAGCAAAGGCCTCAGTGCCTCGCTCGGCAAGCAGCCGGGAACGGGTCGAAAAAATAAAAATGCCATTCTCAAACAACAGTGAAACCAGATTTTTCCCATCCAGAATATTGAGGGCAAAGGTCATTCCCCGAAAATCCCGAGTGGCTGTGACATATTGGATCATTGTGTTGAGACCTACATCCATACTCCGAATCTGAATTTTCAGACTGGCAAAAAGCGTCACATAAGATTCAATGACCCGCTTTTCAATTCCACAGCAAAAGATGCGATTGCTGCTTGATCCGGAAATCGGAGTATAGTCCACCACCAACTCATCATAATTTCCCGCCGACTCATCAAACTCCGCTGCCGCCAGCGCTTCCAGCTCCCGGGGCTTAAGCTTTGGCACCTCCACGGTTTTGGTAAGAATCAAACTGCTGTCGATGATCAGTTTCATATTTTTAAAAAGTTTGGGACTTTCCTTAAGCGCTTCTGCGATCGTTTCTCTTACCACTTCTTCATTGGTAATGACCCCATTAATCAGGGCCCCGGCCTCGACCGGTAATGTTTTATAATTAGTGATAGTCAATCGGCCCTTCTTGACGATGCCCTGGAGGACCTGAATGCCATCATTGGAAAAATAGACGAGTGTCTGCATATAGAGCCTTCCTATCCGATATTTTGGTATAAGGTCATAATTGGGAGCATGACGGACAACATGATCCCACCAACGATGACTGCCATAATGATGATCATAACCGGTTCAATAAACGTAACCAGCCGGGTAGTGGCCATTTCGGCCTCGTAATCAAAAGAATCAGCCACCGATTCCAGCATACTGTCAAGATTCCCGGATTCCTCACCAATATAAATGGTCGACACCAGCTTGGCATCAAAGCCGTCAATGGTCTGGATTGAAGCCGACAGGGGCTCGCCATTGCGCACCTGCTCAATGGCCCCGGAAAACTGCCCCTGCAAATAGCTGTTACCAATGGTCGCTCCGCTGATGGTCAGGGCATTGATCATCGCCAGACCGCTGGAATAAAGCGAACTCAGGGTTCTGGCAAAACGGGCGGTATAAATAATTTTTAAAAGCTTACCGATCTTGGGGATTTTTAGTTTAAAATGATCCAGGGCTTTTTTGACCTGGGGAATCGTCACTAAAAAACCACCCAGTGCAATAGCGACCAATAATCCGATAATATAGATATACCAGTAGGTTGTCATGGAATTACTGATTGAAATCATCAGCTGGGTAATTGCAGGCAGTTCAATCCCTTCAAAAAGGGTAAAAAACTGGGGCAGAATCAGGGTGAATATCAGCACCACCACCGCAATGGTGATGAAAAAGAGGATCACCGGGTAGGTCATGGCGCTTTTAATTTTGCCCCGTAGTTTGTGTTCCTTCTCATAATGATCGGCCATTTTCCGGGCGGTACCCTCCATCTGACCACTGGCCTCGCCGGATTTATACATGTTAATCAAAAGTTCCGGAAAAGAACCGTCAGTTAACTCCATCGCATAAGAGAGGGTATTTCCCCGCTGGATCTCCTGATACAAAAGTCCATAAACCTTTTTGATCGCTGGTTTAATGTCCCGCTCTTCCATGATTTTGATGGCCCGGATCATCGTGATGCCCGACCCCAGCATGCTGGCAATCTGTCGGGAAAAATCGGACAACTCCATCGGTTTGAGTTTGTAGACCTTATGATGCTGTCGTACCTCATTAATTTTCAGGGCAAACTCATTGTTTTGCCGCAGGGTGCGGCGCACCGTCTCTGGCGATGTGGCCTCCATGGTGCCCTTGATTAGCTGGGACTGCAAATTTTTGGCTGTATATTTATAAACCGGCATGGGTGTCCTCCGTTTTTGATTTTCGCTTAAATTATTATAACCCAAACAGGTTAAGATACCATCCTATTATTATATCACCAAATAATAATGCTGTCATAATACCAATGGCTAAATAAGGGCCGAAGGCCATATGTTTATCAGCCGTTTTTTTTACCAGTAGATAAACAGCCACCACCCCACCCAGAACAACACCAATAAAGGTCGCCAGCAGGGTGTTACCCCAGCCCAGCATAAACCCAGCCACCGCCATCAGTTTGATGTCACCGCCGCCAAAGGCATCGGGTATAAAAAGTGCCAGTACCAGCATCGGCAGGCTAATCACAACAATGCCAATGACCCGGGACAGCAACCCAACCTGCGGGAAAACAAAAAAACTGAGTAATGCCGGAATTATCAGGGCAATGATCAGACCGTTGGGAATCGTCATGGTATCAAAATCGATCATCGTGATGCAAATCAGGATAGCACCGGCTGAGAACACTACCAGCCACTCAAAGGAAAAACCGTAGACCGCAAAAATCAGCACTGCCAGTAGCCCGGCAAACAGTTCGACCAGTGGATAGCGGATAGCGATAGGCTCGCCGCAATCGACACATTTACCCCGCAGCCAGAAATAACTAAAGACCGGAATATTGTGATAGCCCTTGATTGGAGCATTGCAGTTCGGGCAAAAGGAACGGCCCTTGGCCACCGAAATCTCCCGGGGTACCCGATAAATGACAACGTTAAGAAAACTGCCGATGACCATGCCGATGACGAAAATATAGAGGTAAAGGATAAATTGAAACAGTGCAACCATCGGGCTTTTTCCTTTCGCATTAATCTTCTTTGGTTACTTCAAGGTTTCCGGGGGCATAGCTGGTGACCCGACCGCCCCGGCGATAGATAACATAATCGATGGTGGCATCCCGGTTTTCATCGATCACGGTAATGACCGCATCCTGATTGACTTCATTACCGATGTAATCAATCAGGTCGGCCTGCATCGGCACTTGGTAGTGACCGGATGCCACCGACTCGATGGCTCTGGCCTGAGCAGCCAGATAGACCAGCCGGGCATTGGCGGCATCAATGCTGTGCTGGCTGCTGAGCACCAGACCTGCAATAATCACCACCACAAAAAAAAGGATACTGACCACCGCCAAGGGAAACCCCCGGTCAAAGGCGACCGGTTCGTTTTTGGCAGGAGGAAACTGATATTTGGCAATTGGGTTCACGGTTTACCTCCTGGAAATGCGACGCTACAGCGCTTTAGCCTTGACAGCAATGATTAACGATAAAACGTTGGTTCATTTTACCATGTGATCCGCCGGATTGGCTTAAAGGAATGTAAAAATTTGGCTTTTTTAGCAGTAGTTGGAAACAGTGTTCATAAACTGACACTTTCGGTATGGTTCGGTTAGAACCATTTTTAGCAAGTCAACTACAGGTTAAAAGCCCGTTTATCTGGACGGCATAAATAAAAAATCTCCCCATCCCCGCAAACCCGATGACGGGCTTGCGCCTGGGAGGGGGAGAAAAACCTATGGCGCATAGGATATGAATTTAACTTTATGACATTTTCGAAACCGTTGACTTGTCATCTTTTATCGTTACAATATATCCGTTTTTATAATATATAAGCGTTTCTATTTTCCCAGTTTTAGCTGTTGAAGCTGCACCAGTCCCCACAGTTACAGTCCAAGCCGATTCAGTACCACCTAGAGTAGCAACCGTAGGAACTGTAGCTACATCATCAGCAGAAATCGTGATATCTCCACCTAAGCTTACATCCAAATATTTTTTCATCTGATAACTTGCGTTATTATCCGCTGTTGACGATGCTGTAGGTGCCGAAGATGCTTTCACAGATGTTGAGTCCAAATCTGCTGTTAAGTCTCCATCATTAAGTGACCCATCAGCTATCATCTCTGTCGCCGTCGCTTGTGCTGCAACATAAACTTCTCTTGCTTCCGCAATATATGCCTTTCCTTTTGCATCATTCACAAATCCCAACATTGCCGGAATCGTAAATGCCGCCAAGATCGCCAAAATCACCAATACCACAATAATTTCCACTAGGGTAAACCCTTTTCTGCTTTTCCGTATCTTGTTAATTAACTCCATTTGCATTTCTCCTTACACTTCGTTTTTTGCTTTATATGATCATCTGCGCCGGCGATGACTTCTATACGATACTTGTTATCAGCTAAGAATGATTATCTCACAATCTCTGGTTTTTTGCCTTAATCCCGCTCCCCTATTGTCACTTTTGGGCTCAAAAAAAGCCGCACTGATACCGTGCGGCAGCTGGCTGTCGTAGCGTGGCGGTTTACTGGACTAACCACGGCTGTAGACCCTGTAGCTTTGCGTCCCAGGGTTTCCCCTGTTTTGCCTTTTTCTGATTTTACTTAGGTTTAATCTTAGTTGATACCCATTAAAAAGTCAAGTTAAAGTTTACAAATTTGTGACAATTCTTGCTCCAGTCTCTGCACCAAGGATTCCTTTCCAGGCATAAAAAAACTACAGCACTGATAACCGGCTGTCCTATTAGCTGGCGTTTCAACCACCATCATAACGTCGACCTAGAAGCTTCGCGTCTTAGACTTACATCTGTTTTTTTAGCAACCCGTCCTGAATTACACCGTTTATAAACCATTCTTTTGTAAAGGAATTGCGGGGAATGCATATACAGCCATTGTGCTTTTGGTAATATCGTCTAGTAAACTTGAGTTTTGCTACGACATAACTTTGTTCGGGCGGTTGAGAACCGCCCCTACGAATTCAAATAAACGTTATTGTGATAACCCAGCTATCGCCCAAAATACTGGTTAAACTCCTGCTTATCGCTAGCCCATTCAAGGCCGACCTCGTAGCTGATTTTCTGATCCCGAACCAGCATCGCCAGATCAGCATTGAGAGTTTTCATGCCATCTCGGCCGCCGGTCTGCATCACTGAGGCCAGTTGGTGAGTTTTATTCTCACGGATCAGGTTTAAGACCGCATCGGTGCCAATCAGCACCTCCAGGGCGGCCATCCGGCCGGAGCCATCGGCCAGCGGCACCAGCTGCTGAGTAACAACCCCTTTTAAAATGCTGGACAGCTGGGTACGGATCTGCTGTTGGCTGTGGGGTGGAAAAACGTCGATGATCCGGTCAATGGTGTTGGCGGCCCCAATGGTATGTAGGGTCGACAGCACCAGATGCCCCGTTTCAGCGGCGGTGACGGCGGCTGATACGGTTTCGTAGTCACGCATTTCCCCCACCAGAATAACATCCGGGTCTTCCCGCAGGGATGACCGCAGAGCGGCGGCAAAGGAACTGGCATCGACCCCGATTTCCCGCTGATGGACAATGCTGTGCTTGTGCGTATGCTTATACTCCACCGGGTCTTCAATGGTTAAGATATGAACTGCTCGATTCATATTGATGTAGTCGATCATCGAAGCCAGAGTGGTCGATTTTCCGCTACCAGTAGGCCCAGTAATTAAAATCAGGCCCCGGGGCTCTGATGCCAGCTTGCGGATAATCGGTGGCAGCTTGAGCTCCTCAAAACTGGGGATGGTATCATTAAGCAGCCGGATGGCAGCCGCATAGCTGCCCTGCTGTTTATAGATATTAACCCGCTGCCGTAACCCTTCCGGGGTGACATGACAAAAATCCAGATCAGCGCCATCTTCCAGCTTCTTGCGCTCGGCCGGGGTCAGGATGCTAAAAATCAGCTGTTCAATCAGCTGCGGATTGTGCTCAAAATCGCTCTGATAGAGCCGGCCGTTTTTGCGAAAAACCGGGGGCAGTTCCCGGGATAAATGAATGTCTGAACAATCGTTGCGGCGGCCATAGTTGACCAGATCCAAAAAACGCATTATCAGGCTCCTCCCTATTCCACATAGTATGATAATTTAAGAAATTCTTCCATCGAGGTAATCCCCTGGATGGTCAGATTAGCAACACTTTTTCTCAGCGGAATCAGCTTCCCGGTTTGTTCCACATAGTTATAAATATCCTCAATCGGTTCTTTTCGGGAAATCAGATTGCGGATGGTTTTATCAATCGCCAGAATTTCATGGATGGCGGTTCGACCCTTATATCCAGTGTTGTTACAAATATGACAACCCCGGCCCCGATATAGGGTAGTTAGCCGGGGTTCCCCCAGCAGATCTTTTTCGATCTCCGAGGCGAAGTAGGCTTCCCGGCAGTTGGGACAGATTTTTTTAACCAGTCGCTGAGCCACTACCCCAGTCAGGGAGTTGGCCACCAGATACGGCTCGACCCCCATGTCCTGAAGCCGAACGACCGCCGAAACAGCGTCGTTGGTATGCAGGGTCGACAGCACCAGATGGCCGGTGATGGCTGAACGAACTGCAATCGAGGCGGTTTCAGTGTCCCGGGTTTCGCCGACCATGATGATATCGGGATCCTGCCGTAGGATTGAGCGGAGGCCCACATCAAAGGTCAGTCCGGCCAGAATATTTACCTGGGTCTGATTGATCTTGGGTAGATTCCGTTCCACCGGATCTTCGATGGTGGCAATGTTGACATTCCGCTGACTGAGCATCTCCAGAATCATATAAAGGGTAGTGGTTTTGCCACTGCCGGTGGGTCCGGTAATATACACCACCCCATGGGGGCTTTGCAGCATCTGGAGAATTTTCTGATAATCCGACTCATTCATCCCGAATTGACCGGCATGATCCAAGGGGACATTCATGCTCAAAAACCGCATGACCATTTTTTCACCGTAGACGGTGGGAATACTGGAACTACGGACATTCATTTCAACCCCATCAATACGAATCCGGAAGTGCCCATCCTGGGGCACCCGACGCTCAGCAATATCCAGATTGGAGAGAATCTTGATACGCGCAATCAGGGACTGGTGAAGATTATTGGCCAGTGTCAGATAATCAACAATCAGACCATCGATCCGCAACCGGATAATGGTCTCTTTTTCAAAGGGCTCGATATGAATATCACTGGCCCCGGCGTTATGGCCTTTTAACAACACCGAATTGACCAGGTTGACAATTGGGGCATCCCCCTCATTGGTGAGGATATCTTCAACAAAAGACAAACTGCTGCCCTCGACGGTTTTGTTGGCGGCTTTGGCGGCTTTTTTGGCTTCAATTTCGGTATAGGTTTTGCGGATTGTTTCGAGAATCACTTCCCGGGTGGCCAGCACCACATCAATGTTCATATTGGTAATCAGCCGCAGATCCTCAATGGCATAAAAATCGAGAGGGTCATTCATGGCCACCACCAGGTGGTTGTTTTCTTCACCAATCGGAATCAGAGTATATTTAAAAGCGATATTCTGAGGGATTTTTGCGGCGGCTTCGAGATCAATGGGGGTATCATTTAAATCCAGCACCAATACATTCAGCCGTTTGGAAAGGGCCTTAAGCAGCTGATCCTCGGTGACATAACCATATTCAACCAGGATCGCGCCCAGCCGCTTGCTTTTATCAACCTTCTGATAGGCCAGAGCTTCCTGAAGCTGTTCTTCCCGGATAAATCCGGCATTAATCAAAATATCACCTATACGAATGTTCTTAGTTTCCATTAGCTTCCTTTTCCAATACCTTCTGGCATTTTAAAAAATCTGTTCTTCAAATTCAAAAACCGTCATCGGTTTGCCAAAATAATAGCCCTGGATGATATCGCAACCAAGTGACCGCAGCAGATCCACCTCGGCTTCGGTTTCGATCCCTTCTGCCACCACCGTCATCCCCAGTTTTTTAATCATCTTAATGACGGACTCCACGACAATCAAATTCTGCTCACGATTAAGATGACTGTTGAAAAACCCCTGATCCATTTTAATAACATCCAGAGGTAGATTGCCCAGTAGATTAATGGATGAATAACCGGAGCCAAAATCATCCATGGCCATTTTAAAACCGTAACGACGAAAATCCTCGCCAATCTCAATCATCAAATCAATATTTTCAAAAATACTGGATTCCGTCAACTCGATTTCCAGATTACTCCGTTTGATCCGATATTGATTGGTAATGCTCAAAACCCTTTCAACAAAATCAGTTTGTTTGAGGTTTTTTCGGGATAGATTGACCGAAATGGATATTTCCGGATAGGCATTCCCTTCCCAACGTTTCAAAATCCGACAGACTTCTTCCAGCATAAACATATCAAGCTTTTTAATAAACCCAGTTTGCTCAAAAATGGGAATAAACTCCGCCGGTGAAATCAAACCTTTGTGAGGGTTTCGCCAGCGTACAAGCGCTTCACAACCACAATAGCAGTTCGTATGGAGATTGTACTTGGGTTGCAGATATATTTCAAATTCATGGTTTTTAAGCGCATCTTCCATCTGGTCGATGATTTCTTTTTCGTCACCTATTTTTTTACGGAAAGCGTCGGTATAGAAAAACCAGCGCTGATTCTCCGCCGTCTTGGCAGCAATCCGGGCCATGTTGGCCTTCTCCCGAATTTTTTCCAGATTCCCAGTTTTATCTTCAATGATATAGATGCCAAAATGACATGACAGCTTTTCTTTAATGCCAATGGTATCCCGTTCTTTATTTAAAATATGGATAAACTCTTTGATCCGCCGGGTTATTTTATCCTGATCGTCACAGACACAGAGGATCGCAAAATGATCGCCTGAGACCCGGGCATAGGTTTCCTGTTTCGCCATCCGCTTTTCCAGAATCCCAACCACCAATCGCAACACCTGATCACCCTTCTCATGGCCATACTCTTCATTAATAAAACGGAAGCGGTCAATATCAAAGGTTAACAACGCACTTTGGGTTACCGTTTTTGATTCCAGAATGGCCGTAGCTTCCTGTTTGAATTTTTGCCAGTTGTTACCGCCGGTAATCTCGTCGACATAGGCAACCCGCTCCAACCGCCGCTTGGAGCGGTATTGAAAAATCAGAATGATCACAAACAACAAGGTCATCGCCAGCAGTGCCGCAACAATCAGCGAAAAGGAATACCAGCTGATCTGCTGGGTTTGAGTGCTGATCACCTGAGTTGGTACCACGGTCATCATATACCAGTCATTGATCGCCAACGGTTTATAGATGGTATGCCGCTCCATTCCCCCATAAAAGCTGGTAAAACTGCCACTTTTACCGGCGGCCATATTAGCCGTAATGGTCTCGAAATTGTCGCCATCCCGCAAATCCGCTTTTTCTAACAGCTTTAATACATTCTCAAAGTCGCCGGGACTATTGGCATGCGTCGAGGTGACCACCGCATCGCCATTTGCCTTGACAATATAGGAATAACCCTGCCCAGCAAAGCTTTCTACCTCCAGATATTTTTTTAAATCATCCGTATTTACCGATGCCAGTACCAGTCCCACCACCTCGGTGCCCCGGTAAATCGGCACGGCATAGACGTTGATAGGCTTGTTATCGGTGTAGTCGTTGATGGTATCAGAAACAGTTGCGTTGCCATTAATGGCTTCCTGAAAATATGCCCGATGCGCAATGTTATAGGCCAGCCCATCAGAGGTCAACACCGCTCCATCGGCCAGCGCAATCCCCATCCGTTTATAGTATCCTTTTGTCGCCTGCAACTTGATCAGGCTCAGCATGGTGTTGTGATCATAGTCGCCATGGGCTTCGATCAGTCGGGCGGCTGTCTCCAGATTTTCCAGCTCATTGTCGACCTTGCTCTCAACCAGCGATGCCCCCCGGGTACCGACTTCGGAAAGATATAAAAAGGTCTGCGCCTTTAAGGTGTTATTGATCAATGTGACATAATACCAGCTCAGCGCAAAAAAAAGAACAACAGTTACAATTGCAATAAAACTGGCTTTAATCTTTTTTGACGTGGCAATCATCTGCTATCCTTTCTTTTTTGTTGTCGTGTTCTTTTCATTCTACCAAATAAAAAGAACTTATTCAATCATCTTGAATAAGTTCTTTTGTTAAGAATGGCGCTTTTTTAGCGGATATCTTTAATATCAACCAGTTCAATTTCAGTCATGGTGCGGTTGGATTTTAAACAGTCCAGCAGCGCCTGGGCGGTATCCAGGGAGGTCAACAGAGCAATCGAACTTTCGACCGATTTCCGGCGCATCCGCACGTCATCATGCTGAGGCATCCGGCCCTTGCTGGAGGTCGAGATGACATAATTCAGCTTGCCGCTTTCAATCAGATCCCCAATATTGGGTTTGCTTTCAGCCAGTCGGCGCACCACTTTTGTCGGAATGTTGTTTTCATTGAGGATCAGTGCCGTTCCGACTGTTCCATAAATGGTAAAGCCCAGTTCATGGAATTGTCGGCCGATTTCGACAATCGCTTCTTTATCCCGGTCTTTAACGGTCAACAGGACCCCACCGGAGCGTTCCATTTTATTGCCGGATGCGACCAGACCTTTGTAAAGGGCATCGGCAAAGGTTTTGGCAACCCCCAGTACTTCTCCGGTCGATTTCATTTCCGGTCCCAGCTGAGTATCAACATCCTGAAGCTTGGAGAAACTAAATACCGGTACCTTGACGGCGACGTAGTCGCCTTCCGGCTGCAGCCCCGGGACATAACCCAGATCAGCGAGCTTATCACCAAGCATCATCTTGGTGGCAATGTTAACCATCGGGATATCGGTGACCTTGGAAATATAGGGAACGGTTCGCGAGGAGCGCGGGTTGACCTCGATCACATAGACTTCATCTTCATAGATGACATATTGAATATTGACCATCCCGACAATATCCAGTGCCTTAACCAGGCGACCGGTGTAGTCAATGATGGTTTCCCGGATGCGGCTATCCAGGGTCTGGGGCGGATAAACCGAAATCGAATCGCCGGAATGCACTCCGGCCCGTTCAATGTGTTCCATAATTCCTGGAATCAGATAATTCTCACCATCGCTGATGGCATCGACTTCCACTTCTTTTCCCATCAGGTATTTGTCAATCAACACCGGGTTTTCCAGTTCGACCGCTGTAATGATGTTCATATACTCAACCACATCTTCCGGCTCGTAGGCAATAATCATATTCTGCCCCCCTAAAACATAGGACGGACGGAGCAATACCGGGAAGCCTAAACGGTTCGCAACGTCGACTGCTTCATCGGTGGTATAGACTGTTTCCCCCTGCGGACGGGGAATCTGGCAGGATTCCAGTAACTGGTCGAATACCTCCCGGTCCTCGGCGGCATCAATGTTGGCCGGCGATGTTCCCAAAACCGGCACGCCCATCTCTTCGAGGTAGCGGGTCAACTTGATGGCCGTCTGGCCGCCAAACTGAACAATGGCCCCAATCGGTTTTTCGGTTTCCACCACTGAACGGACATCTTCTTTGGTCAACGGTTCAAAATACAGACGGTCCGAGGTGTCAAAGTCGGTCGAGACGGTTTCCGGGTTGTTGTTGATAAAAATTGCTTCGTAGCCTTTTTCCCTAAGCGCCCAAGCACAATGCACCGAGCAGTAATCAAATTCAATCCCCTGGCCAATTCGGATCGGGCCGGAACCCAGCACCAGAATCCGTTCTTTCCCGCTGGGATGTTCTTCGATAAATAATGCCGCTTCATTTTCTTTATCCCGGGTCGAATAGAAATACGGGGTCTGGGCCGCAAATTCTCCGGCACAGGTATCAACCATTTTAAAGGATGCATAGGTTTTGACCACTTCGTCAATTTTCTGCCCCGACAATTCTTCAATGGTCTTATCCAAAAATCCGATTTCCCGGGCAACCCGGACCCGTTCCTCAGTCAACTCCAGGGTTTTGAGATCCTTCTCCATTACCGCCAGATGGCGCAATTTATCGAGGAACCACTTGTCAATCCGGGTGATTTGGGTGATCGTATCCATTGAAACGCCCCGTTTGATCGCTTCGTAGACGACAAACGACCGTTCATCATCCGAAGCCGCCAGCATTTTCATGATATCTTCATCACTGGCTTCCACCAGCCGCTCAATGGTCAGGGTTTCGAGACCCAATTCAATCGAGCGGACAGCTTTCATCATGGCATGTTCAAAGCTCGAACCAATTGACATAATTTCGCCGGTGGCTTTCATCTGAGTTCCCAAGGTTCGCTTGGCGTAGACGAATTTATCAAAGGGCCAACGGGGAAACTTGACAACAATATAATCCAAAGCTGGTTCAAAGCAGGCGGTCGTGGAGCCGGTGACCTCATTGGTGATTTCATCCAGTGAATAGCCCACAGCTATCTGGCTGGCAACCTTGGCAATCGGGTAACCAGTGGCTTTGGAGGCCAACGCCGATGAACGGGAAACCCGGGGGTTAACCTCGATAACCGCGTAATTAAAGTTTTCCGGATTCAGGGCAAACTGACAGTTGCAGCCCCCTTCAACCCCCAGCGCCGAAATGATTTTAAGGGCCGAGGTCCGAAGCATCTGGTATTCCTTGTCACTTAAGGTTTGACAGGGCGCCACCACGATGGAATCGCCGGTATGAATTCCCACCGGGTCAAAGTTTTCCATACTACAGACGGTGATGACATTGCCTTTGGCATCCCGCATGACTTCAAATTCGATTTCTTTCCAGCCAGCAATCCCTTTTTCCACCAGAATCTGGTGAATTGGCGAAAGCCGGATGCCGTGGGTGGCGATTTCTTCCAGTTCCTGCTGGTTGGCTGCAATCCCACCACCAGTCCCCCCCAAGGTAAACGCCGGCCGGACAATTACCGGATAACCAATGTTGGATGCAAATTTAACGGCATCTTCCACCGTCATCACCACTTCAGAGGGAATACATGGTTCTCCAATCTCCCGCATCATATCTTTAAAGGCCTGACGGTCTTCAGCTTTTTCAATGGTTTCCAGATTGGCGCCCAAAAGCTTGACCCCCTGAGCATCCAAAAAACCTTCTTTGGCCAACTGCATCGATAAGGTTAGTCCCGTTTGACCGCCTAGGGTCGACAGGATACTGTCCGGTTTTTCCAGCAGAATAATCCGTCGGACAACTTCCAGTGTCAGGGGTTCGATGTAGATTTTATCCGCCATGGCCTTGTCGGTCATAATCGTCGCCGGGTTGGAGTTAATCAGAATGACCTCCAGTCCTGCATTCTTCAGGGCCTTACAGGCCTGGGTGCCGGCATAGTCAAACTCGGCCGCCTGGCCGATGACAATGGGGCCGGAGCCAATGACTAAAACTCGTTTAATATCGCTTCTTAAAGGCATCCCTGTTGCCCCCTTTCCATTAAATCAGTAAATTGTTCAAATAAATAGCCGGTATCGTTGGGGCCAGCACTGGCTTCCGGGTGGAACTGTACCGTAAAGGCATGAATATCCGGATATTCAACCCCTTCGCAGGTACCATCATTCAAATTAAAATGGGTCACTTTGCCCACTTCGGCCGGAATGCTTTCCGGTACCACGGCATAACCATGATTCTGACTGGTAATAAAGACCCGGTCCCGGGTGACATCTTTAACAGGCTGGTTCATCCCCCGGTGGCCGTATTTAAGCTTGAAGGTTTCGCCCCCCATCGCCAGCGCCAGTAGCTGATGCCCGAGACAGATGCCAAAAATCGGCTTGCCATATTTGACAAAGTCTTTAAGGTTTTCAATGATTTCCACATTCTCTGCCGGATCACCCGGTCCATTGGACAGCATGATGCCATCGGGATTTAAGTTCCGGATTTCATCAATAGTGGTATTAGCTGGCATCACCGTAACATTACAGCCCAGACGCAAAAGCATTCGCAGAATATTATGCTTATAGCCATAATCGATCAAGGCAACGTGGTTAGCCCGGTTCACCTGACTGTAATACCAGCCCTTATTTTTACGGGAAACCGCCTGCACCGGATTAACGACCTTGAACGCCCGGATTTTCTCCAGCAGCGCTTCTTTGGTGGTGGCAATGTCTTCGGTGGTGATGGCGCCGTTCATGGTACCATGTTCCCGAATCACCCGGGTAATCGCCCGGGTATCCACATCCCAGATCCCAATCTTATCCTGCTCAATCATAAACTCATTGATGTTATGGGTATTTCTGAAGTTGGATGGCTCTTCACACCATTCTTTGGTGATATAACCGTTGATCCAGCTCCGTTCCGACTCCATATCGTCGGCATTGATGCCATAGTTCCCAATCAACGGATAGGTTTGCAGGACAATCTGTCCATAGTAGGACGGATCCGTCAGCACCTCCTGATAACCGGTCATCCCGGTCGTAAAGACGATTTCGCCAATGGTGGTGCCTTCGCACCCAAAATTATAGCCTTCAAACACACTGCCATCCGACAGCACCAGCCAGGCCCGCTTATCTCGTTTGTAATAAGACATTGTTTACCTCCGTATTCTTTATTTCCAAAAAATACCTGATTGCACGCAACCAGGTATTTCAATTTAGCACATTTATCGAATTGCTAAGTCCTCTCGGTTCGGGCCAACGCCGACATAAGCGATGGTCGTTCCAACCAAGTCTTCAATTGTTTTAATGTATTTTTTTGCATTCTCTGGTAAATCTTCCAGTCGTCGGATACCGGTGGTATCACTGAGCCAACCGGGAAGGGTGATGTAAACCGGTTCAACCCGCTCTAAATCTTCGGTATTGGGAAAATCTTTTATCAGTTCGCCGTCTAGTTTATAATCGACACAGATTTTAATCTCCGGCAGATCGTCCAATTTATCAATTTTACATAACGCCAATTCATCAAAGCCGTTGATGGCATGGGTATATTTCAATACCGGGATATCAATCCAGCCAAGGCGACGGGAGCGGCCGGTTCGGGCCCCAAACTCATCATCCGGTTTTTCACCAGTGCCCCGCAGGATGTCAATAGTGCCGCCAAATTCTTCCGTCGGAAAAGGCCCGGCGCCAACCGCACTCGAAAAGGCTTTCGCTACGCCAATCACCTTGTCAATTTTTTTAGCCGGGAAGCCGCCACTAACAGCCGCATAAGCCGCAATCGGATTGGATGAAGTAACATAGGGGAAGATTCCCAGATCAATATCCTTCATCGCACCTAACTGGCCCTCAAACAGAATGTTTTTATCAGCATCAATCATGTCATGCAAAAATCCAACCGGATTCACAATCATATGACCAAACGTTTTAGCCCAAGCTTCGCATTTGGCAAACAACGCTTCCACGGTGTAGGGCTCTATTTTATAGGAAGCCATCTGATCATTGACCACCGGAACAATGGTTTCCAGTTTCTTTTTGGCATTATCAAGATTCAGTAAATCTTCAAAACGCAAACTTTTTCGCATTGCTTTATAAGCATAGGCCTGGCCGATCCCCCGCTTGGTGGTACCAATACCACCACTGGCTTCCATTAGTTCGTCCAGTTTTTGGTGATAGGGCATGAGAATATGCGCTTTGGCCGAAATTTTAAGTCCGTCCAGGCTGACCTTTGCTTCGATAATCTGTTGCATTTCTTCAAGTAAGACATCCGGATTAACCACCACCCCGGTTCCGATTAAACATTGACAGTCTTTGTCGAAAACACCGCAGGGAATTAAATGAAGTTTGAACACACCGTAATCATTAATAACTGTATGACCCGCGTTATCGCCTCCCTGAAACCGAACAATTAAATCAGACTGTTTGGCGAAATAATCCACCATTTTGCCTTTGCCTTCATCGCCCCACTGGGCGCCAACTAATACAGAAATCGACATCTATTCTCATTCCTTCCATCAACCTCAGACCAAAAGCGCAGCTATCTGCCTAAAAACCGGCAGTTTTTTTGCGCACCTTGATCGAATACCACTTAATAAGCAACTTCATGCGTATCTTCTACATAATTTATGGGATCATTTTTTCCCACAGTATTATAACATAAAGCCATGGTATTTGTTCCACAAATTTTTTAGTTTTTTTGATGATATTGTTTACATTATTATATTTCGCTTTTTTAAGCTGGAAAACGCTTAAAACAATTCACTTATTTTAAAGCTTACCATGCAAAAAGCTTCATAACAAGCGTTAATCCTGTCAGGAAGCTTAATCGCATTTTTTATATGTACTACTTTGTTACTTTTTGTCATAGGTTTTGATAATCTGTTCCGCTACCTTTCGAGGGGATGTTCGCATGTCCATGGCCTTTTTTTGGATGTAGCGGTGAGCTTGATCTTCAGTCATATCCAAATGACCCATCAGGAACAATTTTCCCCGATAGACGACCCCGAGGTCGTCAATTTTAGCTTTTAAGGCCTGATTCTGACTTTGCAGCTTCTGGATTTTTTCCCGGGATTGACAGACAAACCGGACATTCTGAACCAGCAGCTGCCGATTCAGAGGTTTAGGGACAACAAAAGCCGCTGTATCGGTCAGTTTTTCTTCAACATGATCCACGAGTTCACTCTTGACAATCAGAATCACCCCAACCATGAATTTTTCCAGAATATCAACCGCAAAATCCACACCGAATTCATCGCCTAAAGGGGTGTTCACGATCACCAGATCATACTCAATTTCCTGAAGTCGGCGTCGGCCTTCGGCGGCTGAATTAGCCGAATCAATCAGCTGAAAATTCATCGGCCGGAGAATATCCGCCAGCCCACGAATAACGTCATCTTGCTTACATACTAATAATACGCTGCTCATCCCCTTCACCTCCTGCCTGTTTGATTTGATTCGGATTAATAAGTTAAGAGGTAACGATCAATTTCCCAGGGATGAACGGTTTTAATATAATCCATCCATTCGGCGGTTTTCAGCTCGATGTATTTATCAGCCAGCGTATCGCCCAGTACCATTTTAATCAAAGGATCGGCATCCATTTCGGCCAAGGCCTCTATTAAGGTGATCGGCAACTCCTGAATGCTTTTGACTGCCTGAGGATCTCTGGTTATTTCATTTTCATCCAGCTTTAACTCATCCATTAACACCATCTGTTTCTCGATCCCTTCCAGACCAGCCGCCAGAATAATGGCAAAAGTCAGGTAGGGATTACAGGTAGGATCAGGCCCCCGTAGTTCAAAACGATAATACTCATTCGACTCCATCGGAATGCGAATCAAGGGCGAACGATTGCCAAAGCCCCAGCCAATGTGTCGGGGCGCTTCCTTACCGCCAGTCAACCGTTTATAGCTGTTAACCAGTGGATTGGCAATGGCAGTCATCCCTTTAACATGCGCCAGGACACCGGCCATAAACTGTTTGGCCTCGGTGCCAAGAATGCCGTCCTGGTTTTCAAAAATGTCCTGGCCGTTTTTTAAGAGCGACACATGAATATGCATCCCACTGCCGGGTTCTTCCATCAGCGGTTTTGGTAAAAATGAGGCGTGAACACCATTTCGCTGAGCCACCGTCTTGACTACGGTTTTAAAAGTCATAATTTTATCGGCAGCCAACAGGGCGTCATCGTATTTAAAGTCAATTTCATGCTGACCCCGGCCTGCTTCATGGCGGGAACTTTCAATCTCAAAGCCCATATCTTCCAACGTCAGGCAAATCTCCCGACGGGTGTTTTCTCCTCGATCATAAGGTGCCAAATCGAAATATCCGGCCTGATCGGTGGGAATGGTTGTGGGATCACCGTTCTCGTCCTGCTTAAACAGATAAAACTCGCATTCCGCACTGGTGTTGAACTCATATCCCAGAGATTTGGCCCGTTTGATGGTCTCTTTTAAAATATAGCGGCTGTCGGCCTCAAAGATATCGCCATTGGGATAGCGGATATCACAGAGAATTCTGGCTACCTTACCCTGTTGTGGTCGCCAGGGCAGCAGCTGGATGGTGCTGATATCCGGATGCAGAATTAAATCCGTATACCGGGACTCTGAAAAGCCTACTACCAGTGAAGCATCAAAGGGAATCCCGTTAGCCAGAGCCCGTTCCATCTGCATTGCGGTAATTGCAATATTTCGATTCTGTCCAAAGAGATCGCAAAACTGAAGCCGAATAAATTTCACATCATTCGCCTCAATAAATTTCATCGCTTCAATTATATTCTTTGCTAAGCTCATTCTTTAACCTCCAATTATTTTAAAACCCGATTCCATAAGTTTATTATCTATATCGAACCATTATCCTGCGGCTGTTTCAAACAAGCCGCCAACTCTTGGCCAATTGCATTGTTTTCTGTCTTTTTTACCCACTTATCTCACGAATCCACAGGTTTTCTGCCATTGTCCAACAAACAAAAAAAGAACATGCTAAATGATCCCCTCTGCTCTAAAAAGTTCAGGAGGATCGAACGCCTTTGTTCTTTGCACAACTCTTATTCTATTTTTGTATACAATGTACTTCGCGACTAGTTCTCTCATTAAACCATATTTTCACTGTGTTTTCAATTTTTTTTTGCTTTATTTTCACTGACAAGGTTTTCAGATTATCGCCAAAAACCCATCCGTCTTCTACAGATAGGCTTTTGGCAAACTTCCGGTCTCTGCTTACTGAACTGGACCTTTCTCCATTTGTGCCAGAACAATTTGTCGCATCATTTCCATCGATCCGGCAAATTCTTCAAGAGTTAAGCCAGGAACCCGTTCAGCCACCAGCCGATAGCCAGCTTCGAAGTCTTCAGCCGCATTTAAAGCCATCATCAAATCCGGATCGCCCAACAAAGCATCCAGTACTTTGATGTGCTTTTCTTCATCCATTTTAAACTCGATACTCATTTTAAATTTCCTTTCTTAATTCATCAGCCAGTGCTGACAAAAATAGCAGACAATTCTCTAGGTTGTTATGCCATTATATTTATTTAGCTATATTATATAGTAGGCCTTTGTTTTTGTAAATCATTCCTAAAATCCTTTCCAAATTGATAACCATTACATGTAATTTTTTGTAATTTTTTCTTTACAAGCGTTCTTCAATCGTCTATAATAGGCTTAAATTAATAAAAACTGATAACTGTCATGAAAGTGGCAATAGCAATGGTGCTTTGAGAGTGTAAGAACACTTTCTAAGGCGCTTTTTTTTTATCTCTTTTTATTTGCACTTATTAAACTTTTTAGAACCCACCAACTAAAAAGTACTCCATCTCAGAAAGAAGGGTTTCCATAATCTTAAAAAACCTTCGATTTGATTTTACTTAGCTTTTATTGTAATATATCTGACAATGGTGACAGTTATGTTATAATTATACAAATTATATTTTAGGAGGACACGGACGTGCCAATTAATGAAAATGTATCTGATCTTTTCGGATCAAAGGTTTTTAACTCTGGAGTGATGCGCAAGCGTTTGCCCAAACACATTTATGCTTCTCTGTTAAAAACAATGAAAGAGGATTTACCTCTGGAAGAAAACGTTGCTGAAGTTGTGGCAAATGCCATGAAAGATTGGGCGCTAGAGCTGGGTGCCACCCATTACACCCATTGGTTCCAGCCAATGACTGGTATCACTGCTGAAAAGCATGATGCATTTATCAATCCAACTGAAGATGGCAAAGTGATTATGGAATTCTCCGGCAAAGAACTGATCAAGGGTGAACCGGATGCCTCTTCTTTCCCGTCCGGCGGCTTACGAGCCACCTTTGAAGCCCGTGGTTATACCGCCTGGGATCCCACCTCTTATGCTTTTATTAAGGGAACCACCCTTTATATCCCAACTATTTTCTGTTCCTACTCTGGGGAAGTTCTTGATAAGAAAACGCCACTGTTACGATCAATGGAAACCCTTAATGAGAATGCCAAACGTATTTTAAAACTGTTCGGCAAAGATGTTAAGAAAGTTACAACTACCATTGGTGCTGAACAAGAATACTTCCTGGTTGAGCGGGAAATGTTCAAAAAACGAAAAGATTTAATTCTTACCGGTCGTACCCTTTTTGGTGCTAAACCACCAAAAGGTCAGGAAATGGAAACACACTATTTTGGAAAAATCCGTGGTCGTGTTGCTAACTATATGGATGAATTAGATCGCGAGCTTTGGAGCTTAGGCATTTCTTCCAAGACACGACACAATGAAGTTGCACCTGCACAACACGAGATGGCTCCAATTTTCACTAACACCAATGTCGCAACCGACAACAACCAACTGATTATGGAATTTATGCAACGCGTTGCCTACCGTCACGATCTGGCTTGCTTACTGCACGAAAAACCATTTGATGGCGTTAACGGTTCCGGTAAACACAATAACTTCTCAATGTCAACCGACACCGGTGAAAACCTGTTAAATCCAGGAGATAACCCAGCTGAGAATAAGCAATTCCTGATTTTCCTTTGTGCAACCATTGAAGCAGTTTACAAATACAGTGAAATGCTGAGAATTTCTGTTGCCACCGCTGGTAATGATCATCGATTAGGCGCCAATGAAGCACCTCCAGCCATTGTTTCTGTTTTCCTTGGTGAACAGTTAACCGCTGTACTTAAATCCATCGAAACTGGCGAACCGGTTACCGAAGCCAAAGATCTGGTGATGGCACTGGGTGTTAAGAGCCTACCAAAATTCATCATTGACGCAACGGATCGAAACCGAACCTCACCATTTGCTTTTACCGGTAATAAATTTGAATTCAGAATGCTCGGTTCAAACCAGTCCATTGCTGGCCCAAATATCACATTAAACACCATTGTTGCTGACGTTCTTTCGGATTATGCGGATGTTCTGGAAAAAGCCGATGATTTAGATGCCGCAATTGATGCACTGCTTCAAAAATCTGTTAAAGAAAATAAAAATGTTGTCTTCAATGGCAATAACTACTCCGATGAATGGGTTGAAGAAGCTGCCCGACGCGGTCTGCCAAACTTAAAAACCACTCCGACCGCTTTGGCTGAATTTACTTCTGAAAAGAATGTTGCTCTGTTTGGCCGTCATAACATCTTCACTCCAGCTGAAATGGAATCCCGTCAGACCATTTTGCTTGAAGAATACATCAAAACTATCAACATTGAAGCACTGACCATGTTGACTCTGGCAAAACGGGAAATTTCACCAGCAGTTGTAACCTATACCAAAGAAGTGGTTGATACCTTAGCTGCTAAAAAAGCCATCGGCTCAGTTGATGTAACGGCTGAAACAACCTTGACCGAACGATTATCCACCCTGTTTGGAACGTTCATTAAATCCATCGATGTGCTTGAAACTACTCTGGCTGCAGCACACGAATGCGAAGGTGAACAAGCTGAAGCAAACTATTTCTGTGAAAAAGTCATCCCTGCCATGGGCGAACTTCGCTTAGCTGCTGATGCTCTTGAAGAAATTGTTGCCGAAAAATACTGGCCATTCCCAACCTACGAAGATATTTTATTCTACGTATAATCAATAAAAGTAAAAATAATGGGGATGGGATCATTTTCCCTCCCCCCATTATCATATTTCATGTAAAACGATAAGGAGGTTCATATGAAAAAGCTTGAAATAGTCATTAAACCTGAAAGACTGGAAGATCTGAAAGAAATCTTAAACACCTGTGATGTTCAGGGGATGATGATTACCAATATCATGGGCTACGGAAACCAGAAAGGTTATCAAAAGTCCTATCGAGGGACGGCTTACACCGTTAACTTTCTTCCAAAGATAAAGGTTGAAACCGTGACAGATGCTGAAACAGCGGGAATTATTATTAAGATCATCAAAGATCGCCTTGCTACAGAGGACGAAATTGGTGGCGGAAAAATATTCGTGTACGATGTTGCCGATGTTATTCGTATTCGTACTGGTGATCATGGAGTTGATGCAATTTAATATGAATAGAGAAAGTAATATCAGCTATCAAAGGAGATAGATTTTAATCATGAATTAAAATTGTCTTCTTTTTTTATGCTTATAGCGATTACTTTTCTTCTACTTGTATGATTTAATTTTAATAAGAGAGGTATTATTATGGAATTATTAGAACTACAACAATATATTGATATTGTCTGGGTATTCTTGGCTGCAGTCCTTGTCTTCTTTATGCAGGCTGGATTTGCAATGGTTGAAACCGGCTTTACCCGTGCTAAAAATGCCGGTAACATTATTATGAAGAATTTCGTCGACTTTATGGTCGGTTCAATCTTTTTCTTCTGTTTTGGTTTCGCCTTCATGTTTGGTCCTGATGTTGGCGGATTCATCGGCTTGGGCGGTTTCTTCAATCCTGAAAATCTGACCAATGTTTCAGCTTTTGAAGCCGTCACTCCAGAACTGTTTATCTTTTTCCAAACAGTATTCTGCGCTACAGCTGCCACGATTGTATCAGGTGCTGTTGCCGGACGTACTAAATTCTCAGTCTACTGCATTATCTCAGCTTTTATCAGCCTGATTATCTACCCCGTTGTTGGACACTGGGCGTGGGGTGGTGGATTCCTTGGTCAAATGGGATTTGTTGACTTTGCCGGTTCTACTGTTGTTCACTCTGTTGGTGGTTGGACTGCACTCATGGGTGCCATCATTGTCGGGCCACGAATTGGCAAATACAATAAAGACGGCAAAGCCAATGCCATTCCTGGTCATAGTTTAACCTTAGGTGCTCTCGGTGTCTTTATTCTTTGGTTTGCTTGGTTCGGATTCAACTGTGGTAGTACGCTGGCCGTCAATCTGGATATTGGACATATTGCCATGACTACCAATCTGGCTGCTGCCGCTGGCGGATTAACCGTCATGCTGCTGACTTGGGCACGATACAAAAAACCGGATATCTCAATGACTCTCAATGGTGTCCTGGGCGGACTGGTTGCTATCACTGCCGGTTGTCTGGTTGTTACCCTTTGGGGTGCCATCATCATCGGTATCGTTGCTGGTGTCATCATCACCTTCGGGATTCCTTTTATCGATCAGAAACTGCGCATTGATGACCCGGTTGGGGCTGTCGGTGTTCACTGCATGAACGGTGTAGCGGGAACCTTATTGGTTGGCTTATTTGCTAACTACCTGCCGGGAACCGAAGATGCAATTCTGGGATTATTATATGGCGGTGGAATTGATCTATTGATCGTTCAAGCAATCGGTGTCGTTTCAGTAGCTGCCTGGACTCTGGCCACTTCGTTCCTGCTGTTCTATGTCCTTAATAAAACAGTTGGCCTCCGCGTTGAAAAAGTGGTTGAAATTGAAGGCCTTGACGTTCACGAACACGGTATCGAAGCGTACTCTGATTTTGTCAGTCGAATGAACTAAGACCTCCATTCACACGTCATCCCACAAAACGATATCAGTCACCCAGCGATTGATGAACACCCCCCTTGTTCATCAATCGCCGGATCTGATGTTTATGAAAAACGATATGTTGTGACAAAAGCCCGGGAAGCTAAGCTTCCCGGGCTTTCTATTTGATTCAATACTTTTGGATCCTTTTAAAATTCAGCAAACGCCTTGCCAAATTCAACGCAGCGACGGCGTCCGGCTTTATCAGGCTCTCCCAGAATGGTCAGACCATGATCGAATAAAAGAGCTCCCAAATCTTTCACCTGGTTCTCCCAGACATGCATCCATTCCCCTTCGCCCCAACCGTGAGAGCCAAACAGAGCAACCTTTTTACCGTTGAGATGACCAGATATGGCCTTAAAAAACGGTTCGAACTCATTTCTTTCCAGAGCTTCCCCTTCCATCGCCGGGCATCCCAGGGCAATTTTATAATAGCTGTCAATCGTATTAATATCAAAGTCAACCACATTGACCAGAATCGCTTTTGCTCCGGCTTCGTCAATGCCATTGGAAATTTTTTCAGCCATGATCTCCGTGCTTTCTTTATAACTCCAATATATCACGCCAATTTTATCTACCAGTTCCATTTCTGCTTCTCCTTCTTATGAAAATTTACGTTATCTAACTATTTACCCCAAAACCCGGAAATTATTCTTCACGTTCCAATTCGTCATTTATTTTTTTTAAGTCCTGAGTCAGCATCCCAACACAGACTTTCAGATGGTCTTCCAACAATGCCTTATTATGGCGCAACCCTTCCCGATAATAGGCCCGGGTTTTTTCCTGAATGGCAAATTTTCCCAGCAGTCCCACTACCGGAATCGCCAATAACATTGCTCCAGCAATCGAAGTTCCAATTTTGTCCCTTTTTTTAATTTGAACGTGGATAATCTCGGGAATCCGCTGCTGGTCGGTCACTTCCACCAGAGCATTGCCAGAAAACTGGCGGCTGAAAGCTGTATAGAATTCATAGGCTTCATTAAAAAGCGCATCCGATTCCCGGGCAATCTGGTCAACTATTTCCTGGGCAGAGCGATCGAAAAAATCATTACGACTGATTTCTTTTTTTCCGGAAGTTGGATTGATAAAGCCGACCTGCTGCTGTACCACCTCCTGACAGGTTTTAAACCATTGATTGATTTTTTGATGGCCAAACGCTGCCAATAATTGCGGCATTTTTTGAGAAATGGAATCGAGCAGATTGACTTTGATTCGATGGATGATTTTTTCTTTTCCAAAAGCCTGGGTGGTCTTGCCACTTAACAACGTTTTGGACTGGCTGGAAACCTCGATAATGTTCTGATTGCGAATCCCCGCTTTAGCTATGATTTCTGATCGCATGGCTGCTATAGCAGTTTCCACATTCATCACATCACAATGGGTCAACACCACCAGCACCGGGTTTCCGTCCTTCCCCAAAGCCCTGATCATGTCCAGATCAAAGTCCTCCACCCGGGCTGATTTGGCGGACAGACAATAGATGATGGTATGGAACCACGCTCCGATTTCCCGGACATCATGCTGATCCAGCACCTCATGAATCAGGACTTTCCAGCTTTCCGACTTATCGGCTTCCAGGCCCCATGAGTCATAAAGATGGAGGATCAACTGAGGACTCAGCGGAATCGTTTCCGTAAAAATCCCCATCCCGGTGACTGGCCGGCCAGCCCCGGTCTTCATCACTTCAGCACCAAAAATATAGTTGCACAGCGACGTTTTCCCAACCCCGGTTTTTCCCAAAATCAGGACATTGGTTTCGCATTGCTTAGCCATGCCGGGAAACCTTAAACCATTCAGCCATTAAGGCTGCAATATTTTCGCCGTTGAAATAGTCCGGCCACTCAATCTCTCTGCCTTCTTCAAACACGGCAGTCGCGCAGTTAAAACAGATTTGAGATATGGCATAGCCCATGGCCGCGGTAAAACTGGAGGCAACTACCGTATTGACTGTGGTGCCGATGGCTGTTCCAACTCCCGGAATCAGTTTAAACAAACTGCTGCTAAGCGTTTGGGCCAATAATCGGCCGGATTCCGAAACCACCACTGAGCCCACCAGTGATGACAGGTTACTCAGCTTCTGATCCAGTCCATAGGTTTTCATGATGTGCAACGACATTTTAATCTGGATTGGAACCAACAGCGCCGCATCCGAAAAAGGAATCGGCGTTAAGGCCACCCCCGCCGCCGCGCTAGTATAGAGGGGAATAATCTTTTGATTAACCAATCTTTTTTTCGCCGCCAGATTCCCTTTCAGGGCGCTGATAAACCCTTCCCGCAAGGACTCATCGAGATGATCAATGGCCCAGCCGATCAGTTCATCCCATTGCAGATAATCCTGCAAGGCAGCTTTCACTGCCGGATCATCGGAAGCACTGGTTCGAAAAAAAACCACTTGGCAATACTCTCTGATGGCTGCTTCCATCGCCTCGAGTTCTTCGGCATCGAGGTTATCAATTTGGGTCAGTACCACCGCCACTGGCAGTTTCTTTGCCTTAAGCATCTGTATCACATCGATATCCATATCGGTGACCCGTTTGTTTCCAGCTGAGATACAATACCAGACTTCATGAATCCGGTTATTCAGCTCCTGAGTGACGCCTGCTTTTTTAGCTACATGAATGTCAACATCGCCAAAGGCATTGACCCAGTCTTCGACATTGGCTTTGTATTGAGAAATTTTCTCGGTGCCGATTTCATAACCTTCGGTGTCATAAAGCACCACCCCGGTATCCTCCTGTTGGTATCTGGTGATTCCCCGAGTGACTGGAACGCCATGGCCAATTTGAGCCAGATTCTCGCCAAACACATAGTTCACCACCGAACTTTTTCCGGCACCGGTGGCGCCGCAAATGAGAATGTTTGGTTTTTTGATCCCGGCACTGATTTCGCCGAGGGTTTTATTAAAATCAAAATCATCGGGTCGATAGTCTTTCATAGGCTCCCTCTTTCTTTATTTCTGGCTGCTCATTCATCACTGAGCAGCCAGTTTTTGATTATTATATCAGCTCATCGTTAATTTCAATTTAATTAAAACTTCACCTAACTATCACAAAATAATCAAGACCCGACCACAGACTGACGGTAAACTAAACATGCTCGATACACCGATATGATCTTTTTGTCGGGTTTTCACCAGAAGATTATCCCTCAATAATTTTCTGGTTTAACATATATTTTCTTTTCATGAACTCCTTTCTCACAAAAAAGAATTCTCTTGATTTAGAGGGTTCTTTTTTGATTTGGCTTCTAATTGGTTCGCAACCGACGCTTTTGCTCTCCTTATGGTTATTCCTGATTATTTTTATACGGCACCCGGGCCGAAGGCACAAATTCCGCCGTCGCATCGGTGTGAATGGCCTGATCGTCAAAATAGATGTGGGCGCCAAAGGCCTTAAGCACCTCCTGCTTGCTCATACCGCCGAGAAAAAAGGCTTCATCAATACGCACATCCCAGGCCCTCAGGGTTCGAATCACCCGCTCGTGAGCCGGCGCATTTCTGGCCGTGACCAAAGCGGTGCGAATCGGCGCCCGGTTTTTATCAAACGCTTTCTGAATAGCTGACAGGGTTTTTAAAAATCTGGCAAAAGGCCCTTCCGGCAGAGGCTTGCGGGCATTTTTGGTTTCATTGGCCTGAAAGGCTTCAATGCCCTGACTTTTATAGATCCGCTCGGACTCATCCGAGAAAAGCACCGCATCGCCATCAAAGGCGATCCGGATCTGATCGATTTCTTTTACTTCATCGTAGGTCAAGTGTTGGGTATAAATGATTCCCGCCGCCACTCCGGCATTAATGGCCTCTTGAACATCCTCCTCATTGGCGGAAAGAAAAAGATCGGTGTTAAAAGCTTCCAGATAGGGCGCCAACAGAGCCCCGCTGACCAGTGCTGCCCGGGTGATATCCAATTGGTAATGCCTGATCGAGTTAAAAATCCGCAGACTGCTATCGGCATTATTGCGGGACATCACAATGATTTCGGTCTTACGCTCTTCCGAACCGATTTCATTAAGCTTCAGTAACGCCTTTATCAGGGCAAAACCGGTTCCCGGCTTTAAAATATCGTTTTCATGTTCAATCTGGTATTTTGTATAAGCTTCTACCCCTGCTTCATCAAAGATCCGGTTTTCTTCCTCCAGATCAAAAAGCGCCCGGGAAGAGATTCCCACCACCAGACAATTTTCAAATCTATGCATCCTTTTACCCCTTCTTTCTCAAACTTATCGACATTCTATCTTTATCCACACAACTTATCCACATTATCCCGGTAAATCCGGTATAATGTGGATAAAAAAGCCGTTCTTCCTCTATCAAGTGACAACCCGGTTAAAAGTTATCCACAATCAATGTCCCTGGATAACTATATTGATCTTTCATACTCCGATACGTATTAAGAAATTAAAAGAACCTTTTTCGAAGAAAAAGGTTCTTTTAATTTTATGGAGTCACCCATTTATTCTGTTTTTATCATACCATTGATATCAAAATCCGTAAATATATCTTAACTCATTTGTAGCCATTCAAGCAAAAAAATCGGTTTCCTCCAGGGTCAACTTGACAATCCGGAGCTCGGTTAGTCTATCCGCCAACTCATTTTTTTTTGCAATCAATTGATCCAGTCCGTTCTCTGGATAAACGCTGGCCTTGTTGATGCCAACCAGGGTAAAATCCCCATTTTCAGCCGTTTTCAGATAACCTTCTGCTGCTTTTAACGCATAAAGAATCATCAGCGCTGCCTAACTTTGAACCTTTTTTTCCAACGCTGACAAAGTATTCATGCCCTTAATACCATCACGATTCTGATAGTTGACCCAGGTCTTCAGCTTTTCCCAGGCCGCACCGTTGTGAATCAGTTCCAGTGCCATTTCATAACCTTCCCGAATGCTGGGCGCCTTGTCCCGCAAATACAGAATCAGTCCGGCATTTAAAGCAACAATATCTTCACGGGTCTTGGTTTCTTTCCCCTTTAACAATCGGACAATACATAACGCCGATTCTTCAACCGAATTAAATGTGCGGATTTCATCCACAATTCCAGGAGTTATCAACATATCTTGTGGATTAAATGTATATTTTTCCACACGACCATCTTCTTTCAGCTCAGCAATGTGGGTGGTACCGAGGGTTGAGGCCTCATCAATGGCCTGCTCGCCAACTTCGCCATAAACGACGATCGCCCGTTTATAACCGATCTCCGCCATGATCTGGGGCACAAAATCCAGCATTTCTTTGGAGTAGACCCCTCTGACCCCATACTGCGGCAGCGCCGGATTAGCCAGAGATGCTGAAATATTCAGCACACTGCCAAAAGAAATCTGCGATAAAACCCGCCCCAAAGCCACTGGATGAACCTCTGGGCTCATCCCATTAAAAATGCCAATGCCCGCTTTTTCAATACTTTCTTTAACCAGATCAACATTGGAATCCATATCGATACCCAGGGCTTCAAGCACATCGATGGTACCACAAACCGAGGTCATAGCACGAGAACCGTGTTTAGCCATAGGAATTCCGGCAGCGGCAGCAATAATTGAAGCCACCGTGCTGATATTAAAGGTTTTAAAACTATCCATACCGGTGCCGCAGTTATCCACAATCGGAAACTCAGTGACCGGTTCCACCTTAAAGGTATCCACCTCGTAAATCGCTTCAAAACTTCCGGCTACTTCTGCCGGGGTTGCCCCTTTGGCACTGAGGGCCGCTAAAAAAGCGCCCTGCTGCATGGCCGTTTGCTTATCACTAAGAATCTCCATAAACATTTCTTTGGAATCATCTTTTGACAGGTTTTCCTTATTGATCAGCTGGGTAATCACCTGACCATAATCTTTCATGCTGATTGTTTTTTCCATTTATTTTCTCCTTAAATTAATAGTATTCGTTATTATTTCATCAACAACTACTTAAGCTTCACTTTCGCCAAAGCGCGTCATTTCATCACCACAATGGTTGAATAACCATCGCCGTTTCGGATATAGTCCATTCCTTGTTCCAATTCTTCCAGCTTGATGCGATGAGAAATAAGTGGCCGAACATCAATTTTTCTTGATTCAAGCAGGGTTTTGGCCTTTTGACTATGCTTAACACTGCAGCCATAGGATCCGACTACGGTAATTTCCTTGTAGTGAATCCGGTTGATGTCCAGCTGGAAGTCGTCATTGCGGGTTAGTCCACTGAAGTAACCGAGGGTTCCTTTTTTTCTGAGGATTTCCAGGGCCAGGTCAAAGGCCTCTGGGCCTGGACAGCAGGGGATTACTCCGTCGACTCCATGACCATCGCTGCACCGCTTTAACTGGTCGAGCAGATCCGGCTCGTCACCACTAAAAACAGCATCAAAACCCAAGGCTTTGCCACGGTTACGACGCTCATCATTGGCTTCAATCAGAATCACGTTTTGGATTCCTTCCGCTTTCGCCACAAACAGGTTAAGCAGGCCCAAACGGCCGCCACCGATAATGACCAGCACCGCTTTCTTGTTCAACTGAAGGCGATCCTGAATATTGACACAACAGGCCAGCGGTTCAATAAATGATATTTCTTCATATGCCAGAGTATCATTTTTAATCAGATTAACAATCTTGGATTGGATCGCCTGTTTATCAATTTTGATCACTTCCTGAAAACCACCATCAAAATTAAAGCCCATAATCTTAATCTGATCACAGAGATTATCCTGACCACTTTTACAATAGTCGCACACCCCACAGGAAATCCCCGGGTGAATAGACACCCGGGAACCCACCCGACCGTTCGCACCTTTTCCTTTAGCTATGATCTCACCGGCGATTTCATGTCCCAATACCCGAGGATAAACCAGATCTCGTTGACCCATGGTGGCACATTTTAAATCCGTTCGGCAAATATTGCAGGCTCTGACCTTAACAAGCATTTCGCCATCACTACAGACCGGCATGTCTTTATCTTTTATCACCAATTTCCCCGGTTTTTCCAATACCACTGCTTTCAATTCGTCCCTCCCTTGTTTTTTTCTCTTAAACACTGTTTATAAAGCTTTTTAAACAAAAAAAGCTACGCTAACAAAGCGTAGACTTTCCACATCTCTCAACATCTAATTCTCAGGCAGGTCTTCTGACTCATGATCCTCATCGCTGTCGCCTTCCCATTTTTAAACAGTGGCATCTAGACAGCAACTCCCAATTTACAGCGGCGGGCCCGTATAAGCTTTTCACTTATTTTCCTATTCTCCCCGAAGGGCACCTGAAAATGATTATTTAATTTGGCTTATTATATCATAATTGCACGCCCCAATAAAACACCTTTTTGGCAACTTCTATAAATGATTCTGCCTGACAATGGGTTTTATTTATTGATATTCTTGCTTCACTGCAATCCCTTCTTCCAAACAGATCTCCATCCCCGCTTCGCTGCTAACACGCTCAAAGATGATATCGCCCCGATTGTTTGTTAAACGCAGCCAAACCTTGGCCGTGATACTCTCGACAATCTCACGATCCATCAGTCCGTCCACCGGTGCCCGCAGCCGTCCACCACCGGCCATCTGCGCTTTAAAAGCAAGGGCCCCATTTGGGCCTTCAAGTTCCCCAGCACAGGTTCCCTTTGTCGTATCAACTTCCCATTTCTCCAGCCGGGAAAAATTATAGGTAGCAAAACGGCGGGTAATCCCGCTAAAATCAGTGAAGTAAGCAAAAAAACCTGGAAATTCCATCCCCAAAAAAGGAATGTTCGCCCGTGAAAAGACAAATGAAGCATCCCCCCCCTCAAAATGGCTGGCTTGCAACCAGAGATAAGTTTTGGGAAAAGATCGGCCGTAGTCTTTTTCAATGTACCCAACTCCGCGACTAAAATCAAGCAATTCCCCATCCAGCTCAATCTCACCCTTTATTTCATGATACAAATGAATAATGGCGTGGTAGCATTCCATAAGGGGCACGATTCCAAAAGGCCCCATGATCGCCGGGTTCTTAAAACCCTTGGGAAAGGGATGGCTGTTATGAAAAGTCAACCGTCCTTTGATGCTGCCTTCAGCCGTATCGATATTTAGTGAGAGACCCTGAGCGTTGAAGCTGTTATTCTCAATCTCTACATCAAACCGATCCGTTCTGGCTTTGAACTCGGGATAGGGAAAATGATGATACCAGGTTTTTCCGGTGACAGCATTGATGACCTGGATAAAAGCCTGCCGGTTCCCCTGGGGATCGATAGCCATTCCCGGAATAATAGCAATGGCATGTTTGCGATCAGCGCTGATACATTTAAAATACCAGCCTTCAAAATAGCGGCGTTTTTTGTTTTTTCCCTGAAAATAAGCCTGCTTAATCATCCGTCTTTTCCTTTCCTGAAAATGATCGCCAAATTCCAGTCTTTACTGCAGCTGGATAAAAAGCAACACCAGACTGGCAGCCAGCAATGAACTGGCAAAATTAACAACGTCATTGTTGACAAAAGCCAGTCCGCTATAAAGCTGATTGGGTTTATTGTTATCCACCGGTTTTTCGGTCAGCTCACCGGTTTCACGGCTGATATATTTGGCCTGGAACGCAGCGCCCATAAAGCTATCCAGAACTGAACCCAGCAATCCACCAAAGGTAATCATCAGAATTTGCATCCACAAAAGCACCCCGTTGTTGCCAGCCGCCAACTGGTAAAGACCATAGGTCAAGGCCACCACAGCCGACCCACCCAGCGAAGCTAAAAAACCCAGCGGACTGACCCCTCCGGAAAGCCCGGGGCTGACCGGTTTTAAGGTAAGTAACGAAACCGGGGTCTTCTTACTAAGAATTCCGATTTCCGAAGCCCAGGTATCGGCATTACAGGCTGCAAAGGACGCTGCCACTGCCACCAGATAGGCAGGGTTTTGAGATAAAACAAAGGGAATCGCCATAATCAGGGCGGCACCACCATTGGCCCCAACCTGGACCAGATCCCGGGGGCCAGACTTGGCATGCAGACGAACCTCAATCGGATCTTTTATGCTGGCTTTAAAGTGCGATAAAATAGTAGAACTGAAAAAAAACACCATCAAAAGGATAAAAAACAGCGGCCCACCGGCCAAATACAAGGCCACGGCCAGAAAAAAAGCTCCCAGTGCCGCCGATAAAGTTAACGCATTGCGCTTTAAGGCAAAAACAGAAACCGCCAGCGACAAAAAAATATATACCACGTGTTCCAGAGGCGATCCGGTCTGCGCCGCCAAGCTATACTGTGTTAAATTGTCCATTTTGTACCTCCGTTTAGACAAATAAAAAATAATAGGCTCCCGCACTGACCAGAGGTACGGTCAGATTATCAAGCCCCAGCGGGGTTGCGGCTTCCAGTACGGTTGCCAGCACCGCCAGGATAATCGCCGGGATCAGCACCAGAGGCTGACCAGTGGCTGCCAGCAGAAGTGTCGTCACCAGAAACGAAGCGCCCAGCATGGTCAAACTGCCCGACAACGTTTTTTCGGAACCGAAAATTTGATACGGCCGCTTTGGCCAGCGGGTACCCACCACCGCGGCCAGACCATCGCCATAACCCATGATCAGAATCCCCACCCCGCCAACTACCGGGTTGTTCAGTGGCCCAAAGGTGATCAGTGCCAGAATCAGTAACGAAATGGCATAGTAGACAGTACCCAGATCACCTTTTCCAGCCCCCCGTTCCATCGACGAAAAGATTTGGAAGCGATAGGACAGGTAATTCAGTACCACAAAACAGGCCGGTACCACTGCTGCCCAAAGAGGATGGTCAAAAAAGCCCATCGCCAGCAGCCACCAGTTACAAACCAGAATATGAACCGCCTTGCGGCTGGCTTCTTTGCCGAAGCGCTCCAAAAATTTAGCCAGAAAAATTACGCCAAACACATAAATAAACGAAACAACGATTCCCAAAATATTGTTCCAGATATTCTCCATTCTCCGCCTCCTTGCTCTGTCACTTACTGCCCAAAAGATGTCAACACCAACTGTCTGTTGGCCGAAATATAGAGCATCACCTTTTCCCATTTGGGCACATAAATCCGCCGATCCAACAAATGATACCGGGCTTGCCGACACCGTTTTAAAATTTTACTGTAATAAAGCAGTGACAACAACACCGGCAACCGGGCTTTTTTATCAAACACCGCCAGATTTATTGTGATTTTTTGATAGCGGCTTTCCGCTTCAGTGGCAAGGTACTCCCATAGCTGGATCAACTCCGGACTTGGCTCCGGTCCAGCCAGATCCTCAGGACTGACGCCCCAGGCGCTCATTAAATCCTCCGGCAGATAGATCCGCTTCAACCGATAGTCGGTACCGACATCCCGCAAAATATTGGTCAGCTGCATGGCAATTCCCAGTTCCACCGATAAGGCTTCTGCTTCCATGGTTACCGGCTCAGCCAGCAGCGGACAAAGCATTAAACCCACTGTTCCCGCCACCAGGTAGCAATAGTCAAGCAGATGATTAAAGGTCTCTGGCTGTTTAAACTCAACATCCTGAAGCTGACCGATCAGCATTTCCTGAAACGGTCGGATCGTTAGCGGAAAATGGTCAAACGCCCAGCGCAGTGCCCGCCACATCGGTTCATCCGGGGTTTCTCCGGCCTCAAAAGCTGACAGCTTTACCGCCATCACTTTAACCACCTCCGGGTTATTATCAACATCAATGGCATCATCGGCAATCCGACAGAAAGCATAGATGGCAAACACCGCCTGAGCCTGCTCTCGGGGTAGTTTTTGGAAGGCTCGATAAAAACTGCTGGAATTATTCCGAATCAGGGTTTCGCACCAGTTTAAATCCTTTTGAATCGCATCTTCGATCATGTTAAATCCCTCACCACTTCGGCCACGGTAATCTTGGCCGATGTCAATACAATCGGTACACCCGCCCCGGGATGGGCGCTGGAACCCGTAAAATACAGGTTTTGATACTTCATTGCCTTGGGCTGAGGCCGCCAGTAATTGCTCTGCAAAAGGGTTGGCCGCAGCCCAAAGGTCGCTCCGAACAGGGCATTGAAGTCATCCCGGAAATCAAGGGGCGTATAGGTTTTTTCAAAAATGATGTGGGCTTCAAAATCTGCCAGCGGCTTAATCTGACGGATTTTATCCATGGCCTGTTGACGGTAGCCAGCCACGACCTGCTGGTCGTTCCAGTCCAGTGGGCCATCTTTTAAATTGGGTACCGGCACCAGCACATAAAGGCCCAGTTGCCCCGGAGGGGCCAGGCTCTCATCCAGAAGGGCTGGCGCATAAACATAGATGGATGGATCCGCCGGAAAGCTTCCGGCAAAGATATCGTCAAGATTGCCTTTAAAATCCTGTGAAAAAACCAGATTATGAACGTTGAGTCCGGGAAAGTCCCGCTTGTCAAGACCCAGATAGAGCATGTAGGCTGAACAGGAATAATCCAGCGCCTCAACTTTGGCAGGTTGATATTTTTTGTGCTTGAAATCGTCCGGCAGTAGGGCTTTCATGGCGTAGGGAAAATCCGCCGAACAAACCACCCCATCAGCGGTATACTCCTGACCTCCAACGGTAATGCTGCGAACCCGGTTGCCATCACAATTAATCCGCTCTACCGGGGCATTAAGAACCAGCTTCCCGCCCATTTCCAAAAACAGTTTTTCCATCGCCAGGGCCATGGCCCGCATTCCCCCTTTTAAAAACCAGACCCCATAGGTCAGTTCGATCATTGGAATGATCGTATAGATCGAGGGCCCATTAAAAGGCGAAATACCGATATAGAGCGTCTGAAAACTCAGGAGTTCCTTGAGTTTTTCATCCTTAACAAACTTCCCGACCGAGTCAAAGGCATTGTCAAAGGTTTTGAGCCGGAGCCCCGCCAGCAGGGTTTTCGGATTATAAAAATCACTTGCATTGCGAAAGGATCGCTCAATAAAATGCTCTTTGGCCACCAGATAGCGTTGATAAACATCGGCCAGATAGGCCAGATAACCCTGGGTCTCTGCTTCACCCACCGACTCCAGTGTTTTGATCAGACTGCTTAATTCCGAAGATGCCTCATGGGTCGAACCATCACCGAAATATACCTTGTAAATGGGGTCGAGTCGTTCCATCTGGAGATAATCAGCCGGATTTCGTCCACAAACGCTAAAGACTTCATTGTATATCTGGGGCATCATCAAAATGGTCGGGCCCAAATCAAAGGTAAAACCATTCCCGGAAATTACCCCCATCCGTCCTCCGACCTGATCATTTTTCTCATATAGCTCAACTTCAAAGCCCTCATTTAACAGCCGCAGGGCACTGGCAAGACCACTGACCCCAGCTCCGATGACGATGATCTTCTTTCTGCTCATGCTTTCTCATCCCTTCATTTGAAATCTGTTTATTTTTATACCCGAAACAATTCAAAAAACACCCTGGTTACCCAGGGTATCGTCAGGCGAATACCTTTACCAAACAGTTTCTCGATCCGGGGACTGGGGCATCGCTGTATCAAAAACGACTGTTTTTTACAGTTTTCCCAATACCTCTTCCACATCCGGCAGGGTTCGAATCTCATATTTTTTGACCCAGATCACCATCCCCACTTCATTGATCAGGATATTAGCCCGTTTGGAAGCGCCATGTTCGGGGCTGAAGATCCCATAGGCCCGGGCAACCGCTCCCAGGGGATTAAAATCAGAAAGGATCTTCAGCTGTTTTAGACATAACGCCCGGGCCCATACTGATTTGCATGGCTCGGGATCAACACTGAGCCCCAATACCACGGTATTCTTCCCAGCAAAACGATCCGCATTACGATCCAGCGAACGCATCTGGTCCGTGCATACCGACGTCCAGGCCAGTGGATGCCAGGACAAAAGCACTTTTTTCCCTTTAAACTGACTCAGGGTGACCACCTCACCATTTTGATCGACCAACGTAAAATCTGGTGCCATGGCCCCTAATTGAATGATTTCTGTCATATCCGATTCCTCCTTAAATTTATTATTGTCAACTTTAATTTTCCTGACTATTGATTCATACTGAAATTTCCAGCTGTATCGGCAAACCTTCTTCTTCAATCATCTTTAGAAAGACTCTGACGATTTCCGGATCAAACTGGGTTCCGGAGCAGCTTTTAAGCTCGCTGATGGCATAGGACAAATCACTGGCTTTTTTATAGCTGCGGCTGTGGGTCATGACATCAAAGGAATCAATTACATTGATGATACGACCCAGGTAGGGAATAGCCTCTCCTTTTAATCCATTGGGATAGCCACTGCCATCATATTTTTCATGGTGGGCCAGAATATCCTCGGCAATATGTTCCAATGCTGGGGTTGACTTGGCAATCCGATAGCCGATTTCCGGATGGGTTTTAATGATTTCCCACTCTTCCTTACTTAGTTTGGCTGGTTTATCCAGAATATATTCAGGGATCCCGATTTTACCGATATCATGGAGCAGTGATAACAGTTCCAATTCGTCCAGCTGATCCTTGCGGAGATTTAAACGGCTGCCCAGGGCTTTACTTAACTGGGTAATCCGCATGGTATGCGCTTCAGTTTCCGTACTTTTTTCATGTAGGGTACGGGCCAGTGATCGGATCGTGGCATTCCGGGAACTGCTGCTTTCCATCAGCTTATTACGGTACATCCGATTTTCAGCCAGATTCAACACATCTTCGGGCCTTTTCAGATCCACATTGCTTTCTGCATAACCCATGGCTAAACTGATATTTAAGTGGAAATCCCGAATTCTATCCGTTTCATCCGTAATCTCCCGGATCAGCTGACAGACGCCTTCCTGGTCAATGTCCTTAAGCAAAATGACAAACTCATCACCAGGCCATCGGGAAATAAAATCGGTGGGACGGCAGATCCGCCTTAGCACGTTGCTGACCGCCACAATTACCTGATCCCCCTCCTGATGACCAAAGGCATCGTTGGTTAATTTAAGACCGTTGATATCACACATGATAATAAAATAGTGGGGATTTTGTTGCTGACTGAGCGCTTCAAACTGTTTTTTCATGTAAGTCCGGTTTTTGAGCCGGGTCAGGGGATCTGAATAACTCAAAAAGAGAATTTCTTCCTCATTGGTTTTTCTTCGGGTAATGTTCGAAAGGGTACTGATAAAACGAATCGGCTCGTTATTCTGATCACGTTGAACCACTTTGCCGCGATGAGAAACCCAGATGATGCCATAAAGCTCCGACATTACCCGGTATTCTCCCTCAAAGTAGTCAACTTTACCACTAAGCATATCCATAAAACTGTTTTCCAACCGGTTTTTGCAATCTCCATGTATTTTTAAAAAATAATCCTCATAAAGCTGATGGCCATCTTTCCCCTGATAACCGATTAATTGTTTCCATTCGGGGCTGATATAAGCTTCTTTTTTTTGTAGCCAAACATCCAGATAGCCGTCATTGGTGGCTTCCATAATCAAACGATAGCGCTCATCCATCATTTTTATCTGCTGATGCGCCTGATCAATTTCCTGAAGCATCTGATTGGTGGAATCCGCCAGGGTTTTTAGTTCATCCTGTCCTTCCATGCTGATCGATAGGGTCGTATCCCGTTTTATTCCCACCTCTTTGGTAAAGTCAATCAGCTTTTCTATTCTTTTTAGAAAATAACGGTTTACTATAAAATAGTCAAAGCTGAGAATCAAAAGGAGTAACCCGATAAAGCTGATCATAAAGAGATTAAATTGGTGTTTAATAAAACTATAGTTTTCTTCAATCCGGGAAATCGTCATCACAATGATTTCTTCCCCACTGCTGTCCGGCAGAAGCCGACTGGCCGTGAGATAAGGTTTTCCGTCGAATTCTCTTTTGCTGATTTGATTTTCAAGAACGGGAGACACGGCTTCTCTTAATTCCACATTGACGCCCGTTAATGATTCAATATAAGTTGTCATTTCGTCATCTACGGTTTTGACCATCACCATACTGCCATTACTGACCGCATTATGGCTGGAATTACTGACCCGCCCAACGGCGATCAGATAGGGTTGTCCCTCCAACAGCATCAAATCCGTTGCACTATCCGCTTCTTCAGTCAGAAGCTCGCTATAAAAGTTATTCTGCATAATTTTATCAAGCAAAGTTCTAACCTGTTCTTCAGTCAGGTCGAACTCAGCCGATCCAACAAGCACACCGTTTTGATCAATAAAAAGCATCATATTCAGATTGAGGTTTTCCATGGTTTCATCGTTCAGATTAACGGTTACATAATTTAGATTATGATCATTGATATAATTATACGTATCGTCCCAAAAAGCCCAATCTATTAAAATACTAGTGAATGTTTCTTTTTCGTTGTCAATAATCGTCTCAACCATTTCAAAATCTTTATCCATCTGATTTTGCTGGGCATCGTCAACATAGCCGTAAAAAACCCAATAAAAAATTCCATAGGTGACGCCCAGTAGAACTGTCGCACTGCAAAGGGCGATTATAATTGTTTTGTATTTCAGTTTCATCTGACACCATCTCTATTTTCTTCGATTATCTGTTATCGTTTGTCGATCGTTTTCACGATACTGGCTAGCTATCAATTCTTTAAATCAATCCGTTACTGTTTCATTCTCATCAAAAACCGCAATTAGAAATTTCTGCGCTCATCCTGCTCAATCTCTGATTGCTTCAATCACCCTGGGGTATTATAAATGAAAGAATTACTTGATCTTATCATATCAATAATCAAACAAAAATGACAGACCCTATTTATTATTTTAACCGTAATATTTAATCCGATCCCCGCTCAGAAAGGAGTATCCTTTATGTCAGATAAAAATAAGCCAGGTCCTCTTAGCCACATCTTTGATAATGAAGCCTACCTTTCCGGCAATGCAATCATTCAATGGATTACCGGCACACTTTGTATTGCCTTTTTTATCCTACTCGGCTTTCTGGATTCTCAATTAAAGACCGTTGCCGATATCGGCGTGATTCTTTCACAAGTTCAAGTATTTATTTCAATTTTTCTGACGATTCGCATCAAAAAATGGGGTTATGTTCTATCCGTTTTGTTAAACCTGTTGCTGATTCTCAGTGTTAGTCTTTCCGGATTTAATCAACCGGGTATACATGGTAAACCGATGGTTATCGTTCCGATCTCCACGATATTTATCATCTCCATAATTTATTTGTTCATTGTTAATTATCACCGGAAGATCGATGAAATCACCGTTAAAAACCAGAAAATGGCTGAACAAAATGATCTGCTGACAGCCTACAACCAAATTATTAAATCTAACGAAGAGAAATTAAGCCGTATGGCCTTTATTGACATGCTCACCGAATTACCGAATCGTAAAATGCTGATCAATCGAATCGATCAACTGATCACCTCGATTGAGGAACCCGATCTTCATTTTGCCCTCGCTTTTATCGACCTGGATGACTTTAAGCAAGTCAATGATACCTTAGGTCACCATGTGGGGGACTTATTGCTCCAAGGGGTTTCTGCTAAACTAAAGGATGCCATTCATGACGATGATATGCTGGGGCGACTGGGCGGTGATGAGTTTGCCTTAATCATTAAACGTCCCCTGACTGATGCTGCCCTTTTTAGCTACATTGAAAATTTACGGCAACAACTCATCGATGATCTGATCATTGAAAATAGGCCCCTGCCAGTTCGGGCCAGTTTCGGTTTGTCCCGCTACCCCGAAGATGGCAGTACTTCAGCTGAACTTTTAAAATCCGCCGATCATGCAATGTACCAGGCTAAAACCCATAAGACCGCCGGCATTGAGTTTTTTAATCAGAAAAAAAATGCCGAACCATCTGCAAAGCTGGATTACACCCATTACTTCAACCTGGCTCTCGAAAACAATGAATTTTATCAGGTCTTTCAGCCGCAATTCGCAGCTGACTCCCGACAATTGCGGGGTTTCGAGGTTTTGACACGCTGGAATTCTGGTGACCTGGGTAACGTCAGTCCGGAGATTTTTTTGCCGATTGCCGAAAAAAATGGTCTGATGCCATTGTTGGGGCAGTGGATTCTTCACACAGCCTGCGAAAAATACCAGAAATTTAAATCCATTTACGACGCACCGCTGATTATGTCAATTCATATTTCTGCTGTTGAACTTCTGGATCCAGGCTTTGTTCCGATGGTAAAAACGACCCTGGCCAAAGCGGGTATGGTCGGCAGCAACCTGGAATTTGAAATCAGTGAATCGACTTTTATGGCGGCTCCCCCGCAGCTGGCCGAGGTGATCAAGGAACTCCGCTTAGCTGATATTCTTATTTCCCTGGATGATTTTGGCAAAATCATGAGCTATATTAACGAACTTCAGACCTTGTCCATTGATACAATTAATATTGCACAGAACTATATCGATGCCATTAATGATGGTAATGAAACGGCTCATCTCCTTGCGGCCATGGTTTTATTCGCACACCAGTTGAAACTGGAAGTTTTTGCCAAAGGTGTACAAACCCAGACCCAAGCAGACTATTTACAGCAGCACCAATGCGATTATCTCCAAGGATCTTGGTGGAGCGGCCCTCTGGATGATCCCGACTTTTCCCAATTATTGAGAACACTGCCTATATAGTCGCTGGGTTTTTCGCTATTTTGCAACCCATCCGATCGGCTCTTTCATCTTGACATTTTCATTTTTCATGATATAATGCTGACAATTAAATATATTTTGCGGGGGGACTTATTGTTGAGAAGGTTAAAACCTGACCCTTTGAACCTGTTAGTTAATACTAACGTAGGGATGCAAGGCGTTTTGGCTTAATTTCTAATACGTACGTTCAGTGCTTTCCTATTATGGAAGGCACTTTTTTATTACCCCAGATTTTAAATCAGAAAGGAAACGCTTGTGAAAAATTACCAAACCCAAATGGAGGCGGCAAAAAAGGGGCTTATCACCCCGGAAATGAAAACCGTGGCCCAAAAAGAAGGTCTCGATGTAACCAAACTGATGGCTTTGGTCGCCAGTGGTCAGGTTGCCATCCCGGCCAATGTCCGACATCTCACCCTGTCGCCGGAAGGCATCGGTACTGGTCTAAAAACCAAAATCAATGTCAATCTGGGGGTCTCAGGGGATTGTAACGATTATACACTGGAGCTGGAAAAGGTCAGACTGTCCCTGAAATTTGGGGCCGAAGCGATTATGGATTTAAGTAACTATGGCAAAACCAACACCTTTCGAAAACAACTGATTGAACTGTCGCCAGCAATGATCGGCACCGTTCCGATGTACGATGCCATCGGCTACCTGGAAAAAGATCTGCAGGCGATTACCGCCCAGGATTTTATGCGGGTGGTTCGGGCCCATGCCGAAGAAGGTGTGGACTTTATGACCATCCACGCTGGAATCAATAAGCGGGCGGTGGAAGCCTTTAAACGATCTGGGCGACGCACCAATATTGTCTCCCGGGGCGGCTCGCTGATCTTTGCATGGATGGAAATGACCGGCAACGAGAATCCCTTTTATGAATATTACGACGAGTTTTTAGAAATTCTCCGGGAGTTTGATGTCACCATCAGTTTAGGGGATGCCCTGCGCCCCGGCTGTATTGACGACAGCTCTGATGCTTCGCAGCTCAGTGAACTGATTGAACTGGGTCATCTGACCAAACGGGCCTGGGCCAAGGACGTTCAGGTCATGGTTGAAGGCCCCGGCCATATGGGCATCAACGAGATTGCCGCCAATATGGTGATTCAGAAAAAGCTGTGTCACAACGCGCCTTTCTATGTCCTCGGTCCGCTGGTCACCGATGTGGCTCCGGGCTATGACCACATTACCGCCGCCATTGGCGGTGCCATCGCTGCTGCCAACGGTGCCGATTTTCTTTGTTATGTGACGCCAGCCGAACATTTGCGACTGCCCGATATCAATGACGTCAAAGACGGCATCATTGCTACCAAGATTGCCGCGCACGCCGCCGACATTGCAAAGGGCATTCCCTCCGCCCGAGACTGGGATAATAAAATGTCCGATGCCCGGCGCCAGATTGACTGGGAGACCATGTTTGCGCTGGCCATTGACGGCGAAAAGGCCCAAGCTTATTATGAAAGCACTCCCACTGAAGAAAAACATAGCTGCTCAATGTGCGGAAAAATGTGTGCCGTGCGCACCACCAATATGATTCTGGATGGCCAAACCGTGACCCTCCACGCTGAGAACTAATCAACTTTATTCGTTTTTTGATCAATTTTTGCTTATCTTTTTTCTTGATTGGTCGATATCCATGTTAGCGGATTGCGTCTTTTGGGGGCGTAATCATTTCGTAAAAACATGGAGGTGGATTTATGAAAATCGAAAGTTCAAGCGTTACGATGGCAAGCCAAAGCAGTTATAAGGAAGCAACGAAATCAGTTGAATCGTTGCGAACCTGGGATGCTCAGGGCAACTCTAAAACAGCAACCATAACCATAGCTACTGCCAAGGGAATGGATACCCTTGAAATATCGGAAGCGGCTAAAAATCTACAGTTAAACGACCAGGCCCCGATATCGTCGGCCACCGCAGAAGAGGATGAAACACCCTCCCTGACGAGCAAAGAAGAACAACAGTTAACCTTACTAAAGCGGATGATTGAGGCACTGACCAAGAAAAAAATCAGATTTGTGATGCCCCAAAAAGCCACGCTGGAAGACCCCAAAATGAATCAGGCGATTCAGAATGCCTATTCCACCCGACGTTCGCTGCTGAGTGCTGCTACCGGATGGGCTCAGGGTTTAGCCGGTGCGCAAACCCGCAACAGCGTTCCTGCCAGTGACGGCTTTGAATACCATCAGAGTGTCACTCACTATGAATCCCAGAACACGTCATTTCAGGCCCAGGCTTCAGTGACAACTGCCGATGGCCGAGAGATTAATATCGATCTGCAATTAAATCTCAGCCGGGAATTTATCTCCCAGTCCAACCTGGATATAAAAGCTGGCAATGAACCCGTTCAAGTCGACCCGCTGGTCATCAATTTCGGAACTGGCAGTGCCTCTCTCACTGAGCAAAAATACGCCTTTGATATTGACGCTAACGGCACCCTCGATCAGATTTCCTTTGTCGGTCCCGGCAGCGGCTTTCTGGCTCTGGATCTCAATGGAGACGGCACCATTAATGACGGTAGTGAACTTTTCGGGCCGCAAAGCGGCAACGGTTTTGACGATCTGGCCAAGTATGATAGCGATGGCAATAACTGGATCGATGAAAATGATGCCATTTATGACAAATTGCAAATCTGGTCCAAAGATGCCACTGGCAACGATGTTTTGATGGCTCTGGGTCAAAAAGGAGTCGGTGCCATTTATCTGGGCAACGTCAGTACCAGCTTTTCGCTTAAAGGGGCCAATAATCAGACCAACGGCCAACTCCAGCGTACCGGGATCTATTTAAACGAAAACGGTTCGGCCGGCACCATTCAACATATCGATCTGACGATATAATATTTCAAAATCTTTTCCTATGATTTTTGTCAAATAGCATCATATTTAAAGCGCCCATATCAATGAATAGTTAATCCAAACCATTCATTGATATGGGCGCTTGTATTTATTCGTTCTCGGTAACGATCTGTTGCTTATCCCTTTGCCGCTCTGAAATCGGAACGATTGGCCGAACCTGACTGGTCAATAAAATTATCGCTCCGGTTATCGATATCCCGGCACCCAAATACAATGCATAGTTATAGCCGTAATGATCCACTACAATTCCTGTTAGCAAGGGCGCAACAATCCCACCAATGGTTGCACAGGTTGCATAAAGCCCGGTGATTTTTCCCGCGTTCTTTGGCGAAAACACGATTGGCATGGAATAATACCCGCCCATTGTCAGACAGAGCAAGCCATTCGATGCTGAGATAAAAGCCACCGCTGCCACTGATGTTGCAGCCCGTGATCCCAATATCAGTAAAATCCCAGCTCCGACCATGCCCAACAACGGAAACAGCTTTCTGCCCAGATTATGACCAAATTTACTGGCCGCTCGATCTGCCAGCCACCCTCCCAGCGGATAGGTTACCGTTGCAACCATGTAGGGCATCATGGTGTAGATCGCGCTGGTATTCATTTCAAAACCCCGCCCTTTGACAAAATAGGTGGGTAACCAGGTCATGAATAAATAAAACAGATAATTGGTACAGAAAAATGAGATCGCACCAGTCCATACCGACGGTGTCGAAAAAATATCTTTTGTTGTTAAGTTGACCGCCTTCCCGGAATGATCAATTTGAAGCTCCTGATCTGAACGGATGTATTTTAGTTCTTCCGGACTGACCGTCAAACAATCTTCCGGCTTGTCTTTTCCGAATTTCCACCAGATAATTACCCAAACCGGTGCCAGAAAAGCAAAGATATGAAATACCATTTCCCATCCCCAGGTATTGATTATCCCGGCTGAAATCGGCATGGCCAGGGCAATCCCGATGGAAACGCCCATGATGCTGACGCCCCACGCCAAACCTGATTCTTTTTTTGGAATCCATTGGGCAATAATCGTAGACATTGCCGGCAATGACACACCTTCACCCATTCCCATGAAAATCCGTATTGCAATCATCAGTCCCAGGGTAGCTCCAAACGGCGTTAAAAAAACAAAAACAGACCACCACAGTGCTCCAAACATGACAATTTTACCCCCGCCAAAACGATCAGCCAACCATCCCCCCAATAGTTGAGTACAGGCATAACCAATGAAAAAAGCGGTAGAAACCAAACCGAATTGAGTGGCATTCCAATTGAAATATTTCATCATTGCAGGTCCGGCCATGGACATGCACGACCGATCCATATATAAAACTATGTAACAAACCGTCAACATAAATACGATCTTCCATCTTTTATTCCCGATACTAGGACTCATGCTTTTTCCCTTTCTACTTTAACTGAAATTTTAATTAAACGTTTAAATTCCTGGTCATTTTCTCTGGAATACTTTTTATTTCTATGATAGGATGTCATAGAAATTTAAATGTTTTGTTCTTCTGCTGTGATTCATTTTATCTTTTATCCGCTATTTTCGTGATTAAAATGCTGTCTCATGGGGGTTATCGTGAATCTTAATCAACTTTATTATTTCAAAAAATTAGCCGAATTAGAGCATTATACTCAGGCATCAAAAGAATTATTCATTACCCAGCCCAGTTTAAGTGGTGCTATTGCATCGCTTGAAGATGAACTGGGTATCGCCTTGTTTCAACGTCATGGCCGGAATATCAAATTATCAAAATACGGCAAGGAATTTTACCGCTATGTCTGTTCATCATTAGCCGAACTCGAAAAAGGTATCGAAAAAGCCAAGGTCCGCGCCGGGTTATATGGTGGTGTCGTCGATCTGGGTTGTATTCCAACACTCGCCGGGGATTTTCTCCCAAAAGCCATCAATGGCTATCTGCGATCCATTGATGATAAAACGCGCTTTAACATCTTTCACGGCATGACCCTTGAAATAATTGAAGGTCTCGAATCCGAAAAATATGATGTCGGTCTCTGCTCCTATGTTGAGAATAAACCCGATCTCCAATTTCATCCCATAATGGCTCAGGAACTCATTCTACTTGTTAATACCAAACATCCGCTGGCCGAAAAAAGCTCAATCCGTCTGGAAGAACTTTCCGGTTATAAACTGATCACCTATCGTCGAAGTCTGCCCATCGGAAAAACAATCGGCTATTACCTCAAACAAAATCGCCTGAAAGCACTCTATGCGTATGATGATGAAATCTCAATCGGTGGCGTAATCGCCACAACGGATAATGCCGCCATCACCGCCCGTACGCCGTTCTTACATCAGTTTCAAGATTTAAAAATGATTAAACTGGATATTCCACCTGATGCCCGGCTTATCTATCTCGTCATCAAAACGGGAAGTTATCAGACTTTACATGTCAAATCATTTATCAATTACGTCCTGGAAAATGAGTGTCACTTGCCTGAATAATTACCAGCTTGCCTGCATTCGCTCGATGGGCAATTTTATCAATCCGCTATTTTTCAGGTACACAAAAATTTCAAACCCGCGTTTACAGCGAAATGTACATTCCAGACAGGGATCTTCATCACAATAGACATAGGCATCTTCATCCGCCAGGGCAAATATAAAAGAAGACTTACGCGGATTTGTGACATATTTTAGCTGCCCGCCTGTAAACGTTTTAATATATACCCACTCAACCGTTTCCCTTTTTTCAAAAACCTGCCAACTAACTTCAACGGCATTGTCGTTATATCCCCCGATAATCCGATAATTAATGGCCACCGTCTTATTGATTTCGCCCGAGTCAATCGGTTCCAGCCGTTTTATCCTGCTATCACAACAATATGTAAACGCCTCAGTTTGATCGCTAATGATCTGAATCACGCTATTACAACTGTCACACTTATAAAAATGTATTTCGGGACACATTACCGCTGGTTTTGTTGTTTCCCGGGATCTTTTTATGCCAAATTTCTGCTCCTGCAATCCAAACCCTCCGATACCTGCATGCGTTTTTTTAAATCATCTCTCAGGATATTTTTATTTACTTTTCCACTATCGGTCCTTGGAATCGCCTCAATTATTTCCAACCGCTCCGGCCAATACCGTTTCGGTATATTTTTCTTTTGCATATAACACTGAAGTTTTCTTAAATCCAGCCCTTCTTTGCCCCTTTTTAGTACCACGTAGGCACAAATTCTTTCACCAAGACGTTCGTCCGGCATCGCAATCACTGCCTGATCAATAATATTAGGATGTTTTGAAACATATTCACTAATATAATTTGTATTGAGGTTTTCGCCCCCTCTGACAATAATGTCCTTTTTCCTTCCGATTACCTTAATATTGCCCTGTTCATCTGCAACGCACAGATCCCCACTGTAAAACCAGCCGTCGTCATCCAGCGCTTTTTCAGTCGCTGCCAGATCATTTAAATAGCCAACAAAAACATTTGGCCCGCGTGAGGCTTCCTCGCCAATGGTACCCGGGGGCACGTCCTGTCTGTTTTCATCGACAATTCGGACCTCAATCCCTTCCATCGGCCGACCCGATGTTCTGCCGTTAAGGGTGATCGTTTCCTCCGGTCTGACAAACACATGCGGTACACTTTCCGTTGAGCCATAAACCTCGCATAATTGAATGCCGTATTGATCCGCACATCTTACCATATCCCCTGGTATAGGGGCTCCGCCACAGAGATAAAATTTAAGTGTCTCCAGCTGCTCTGCCCCATTTTTTATTTCATTAAGAATATCATAAATAAACGGTGTCGACCCCATCGAATAGGTACATTGTTCACGATTAATCAGTTCAATCGCCTTATCACTTTCAAATTTACTCTGGAGTACCACTTTTGCTCCAATCAGCATGGGTGCAATAATGCCATGATGAAAACCGGTCGCATGATTAAGTGGTGCTGGCATAAACATAATATCATCTTTTGTCAGCCTCAGCGCTGTGTTAAAATACTTTTCGCTGAAAATAATATTGTTATGCGTCAGCATTACCCCTTTTATCCCACCGGTTGTCCCGGAGGTATAAAGAATGACCGCTAAATCATTGCTGTCAATTTTTTTCTCATTCTCACATTTATATACCGGCCCTGAATGATCCCTTAAAATTTCTCTCATGGTGATGGTATTGCCAGACTTTTTTTTCCAATTGTCCAGCAGGATGACATGTCGGAGCTTGTTGCAATTCTTTACAGCCCGCTGAATCATCACTTCATAGTTTGTTTTGTGATGCCAGGTTGGACAAAAAAATATTTTTGTCTGTGACAGATTTAAAAGGTATTCGAGTTCTTTCCCCCGATAACACATCCCGATGGGGTTAACAACGGCACCGACTTTCAGGCAAGCAATGGTAATGATCACAAATTCACTCCAGACCGGCAATTGAAACGATACCACATCACCACACACCATTCCTGCTTTCTGTAAATAACCGGCAAGAATATCCGCTTGGCGGTCGACCTCACGGTATGAGAAACGGTTACCCAGATCATCCACGACATATTCTCGGCTCCCATTTTCTGCAACATTCATATTCCAGTAATCCAAAAGGGTTTCTTTTCCCCAGTAGTTCAATTTTTCATACAAATCCTTTTGATGTCTATTTATTTTCATTCTTCTTTCACTCCTTTTGTTTCAGAAGAGCATACAAAACATCAGCCTAAAAACAGTACTGCTGTTCCGAATGACGGCAGTACTGCTTTTTCATCCGGCTTTTTAGATCTGACTGATCTTATGCATTTCGCGGTTTTATCGGGTCAAGTTTAGCGACAAGCGCCAATACAGATCCAACAATACAAACGGCCGCGCAAACCCACAAAGCGTAGCCGTAGGCGACTGCATTACTGGCACCGGCATTCAGTCCCGCGTCAACAACGAGGCCTGTTACTGTTGGTGCCAAAACACCGGCGATAGCGCCGATAATCCCGGCTAAACCGGAATATACACCAATATTGGCGGGACAAATGGCTGAAGCCACTGAATAATAGCCGCCCATTGTCAGACAAAGAAACCCATAGGATATGGAAACAGCGGCAATGACAAAGGTTGGATCAGTCGCATTGGCGCCAACAAAAATAAACACTGCCGCTCCGATCATTCCAATCACCTGTACCAATTTTCGGCCGATCTTATCACCCAATTTCTTTGAGGCCCCATCGGCAATAAAGCCACCGATAAAATACGCAAAGAAACCGACGATATAGGGCATTGCCCCGGCGCTGATGCTCATTCCCCGCCCGATTGTAAAATAATTTGGCAGCCATGTGGTCGCAAAAAAGTACATATAAACGGCACATCCATAAGATAAACACATTAACCAGACTGCCGGAGTTTTGAAAATATCCGCTTTTGCCAGAATCACTTTTTTTGTGTTTTCCTGACCTTCCGGCCACTGTTCAATCCAATCGATTTCTTGCTGATTCACTTTCTTATGTTCTTTTGGCGAAGATTTCCCGACCAGCACCCAAATAATACACCAGACTGGAAAAATGATCGCGTACACATAAAATAAGTTTTTCCAACCGATCATTGGCAGCATCGCTGCGGCGATGTACATATTAAGCGCCGACCCCAATGGACATCCAGCCTGAACAAGCGCCGATGCCACACCAAATTCTTTTTTGGGGAACCATTTTCCTAAATTTGACATCGCTCCCGGAACAATACAACCCTGAGCCGCACCTTCCAGAATCCGAATCAGAATCATCAAAAACATCGATACCCCGATAATCGGGGTAAAGAATGTAAACACCCCAGATAAAAGCAAACTGATAATCAATACCTTTGTTGCACCATATTTATCCGCAATTGATCCCGAAGGCACCATTGTAATCATGTAACCAATAAAGAATGCGGTGGAAGCATAGCCAAACTGAGCAGATGTCCAACCATACTGTTCCATAATCGCTTTTCCAGAAACTGAAAAGACAGTTCTTCCCATAAACATCGCCATGAAAGAAAGGGCCAGGACAATCGCCACGATCCATCGTACGTTTGTTTTTTTTCCGCTTAAATCCAGTGGTACCGCTGCCGCTCCACCGGCATCTACCATCTGCACATTTGCTTTTTTTCCATTACTCATCGGAATTTCCTTTCAATATTTAATTTAGATTTCTTGAAACCCGGATTTCTTTGATCATAGCCGGAACCATTTCAAAAACATCGCCAACAATTCCATAGTCGGCAACATCAAAAATTGGCGCCGTTGCATCTTTGTTAATCGCAATAATGGTATCGGATTCGGTCATTCCGGCTAAATGCTGAACAGCACCGGAAATCCCACAGGCAATGTATACTTTTGGAGAAACTGTTTTGCCTGTCTGACCAACCTGTTTGGTTTGCGGAATCCAGCCCGCATCAACCGATGCCCGGGATGCGCCGACGGTTCCGCCGAGAAGATCTGCCAATTCCTGAAGCATTGCAAAGTTTTCCGGACCTTTTAGACCCCGGCCACCGGAAACAATATATTCTGCCTCTTCCAGCTTAACGCCGGCTTCATCATTCGCTTTAATAAAATCAATTACCTTGGTCAGGATATCTTCTTCTTTTGTATGGATAACTTCCCGGATCATTACCGGTTGGCGATTCTGAAATTTTTCCGGTTTCTTGAAAGCGCCAGGTCTGACGGTCCCCATCTGTGGTCTGGTTTCGCTGCACAAAATGCGGGCATAGAGGTTTCCCCCAAAAGCTGGCCGTTCCCAGACAACATTTCCCGTTTCCTCTTCAACACTTAGCGCGGTGCAATCTGCAGTTAGTCCAGTATTCAGACAAATCGCCAATTTTGAACCCAAATCCCGTCCATTGGCGGTTGCCCCGATAAGGATGGTATTGGGATGATATCTAGCACATAATTCTAAAAATGCATAACCATAGGCATCTGAAGAATAGTTGGCGTATTCGTTTCCCTGAACCGCATAGATAATATCGGCCCCATACGCGGTGGCGCCTTTTATTCCTTCATCCACATCTTTGCCGATCACGACGGCACATAATTTTTGTTTCAAGGCATCAGCCAATAATCGTCCCTGACCCAGCAACTCGAAACCAACATCTTTGGGTTGTCCCTGAAAACACTCAACGAACACCCATACGTCCTGATATTGTTTTAAGTCCATTTTTAAGCCCTCCTCTTATAATATTTTTGCATCTGCCAGTTTGCCAAACAGCATCCGTGCGGTTTCCCGGGGATTAATGATCTCGAGCATTTCACAACAGGACTGACGCTTCGGTGTAAAGGTCGATTTTACCCGAGTTGGCGATCCCTTTAAACCAATTTTAGTGACATCTATATCCGGTAGGTCGGCCAGCGTAATATTTTCGATCTCCGCTTTTAATGAATCAATCTTCCCTTTAATGGTCGCATATCTTGGCTTATTGGTTTCTTTTGTGGCGGTACAGAGAATTGGCAGTTTTGCTTCTACAATTTCTACCCCTTCTTCAATTTCCCGTTCAACAATACACTTATTGCCTTCAATTTTTATACTTAACACATGCGTCAATCTGGCAATCCCCAAATGTTCTGCAATACTGGGGGCAGTTTGTCCGGTGTCGCCATCAATCGCCTGTTTGCCACCCAAAATCACATCAAACGGTCCCAATTTTTCAATCACTTTAGCTAAAATATAGCTGGTTGCATAGGTGTCTGATCCGCCGAATGACCGGTCGGTTACCAGATAGGCTTTATCGGCTCCCATGGACAAGGCTTCTCTTAATGTCGCTTTGGCCTGTTCCGGTCCCATCGAAATAACGGTAACCGCTCCGCCATACTGCTCTTTTAACTGCAGCGCTTCTTCCAGGGCATTCTTATCAAAGGGGTTCATGATACTGGGAACACCTTGGCGAATCAGGGTGTTTTTTACTGGATCAATTCTAATTTCAGTTGTATCCGGAACCTGTTTTACACAAACAACAATATTCATTTTCACTCCTCCTTACTTGTATTCTCTTTCTAATTCATTGGCAATGGTCAGTCTTTGAATCTGGTTGGCGCCTTCAAATATCTGGAATATTTTGCAGTCACGCATCAGCTTTTCCACCGGATATTCCTTGCTGTATCCATATCCACCGAAAATTTGCACCGCATTGGAGGTCACTTCCTGAGCACAATCGGATACAAATGTTTTCGTGATTGAGCCTTCTTTTCTGACCAGACTACCATTATCCATCATGCGCATCGTGTTATTGACCAGTACGCGGGATGCTTCCGTTTTTATCGCCATATCGGCAAGCATCTGCTGAACCATCTGAAATTTGATGATTGGCTGTCCGAATTGTTTTCGCTCTTTTGCATATTTAACCGATTCATCCAAGGCCCGTTGCATAATGCCCACCGCCATAGTCGCCACAAACGCCCGAGATAAATTCAGCGCATTCAGTGCCAGTTTAAAACCAGATCCTTCCGGTCCGACCATGCTGGATGCCGGTACACGAACATTTTCAAAGGTTACATCGGTCGTATTTGATAACCGTAACCCCATTTTATTTTCATGCTTGCCAATAGTGATCCCGGCAGCATCCGCGTCAACGATAAAGGCTGAAATCCCTTTATGGCCGGCGGCTGGATCCGTTTTGAAAAATCCGACAAACAACGCAGCTATTTCCCCATTGGTAATAAAGGTCTTGGCGGCATTTAAAATATAGTCATCCCCATCTTTTACTGCGGTACCACGCAAGGCCGCCGGATCGGAACCCGCATTTGGTTCCGTCAGGGCAAACGCGGCAAAATTACCTTTTCCGATAATATCGGCAAAATATTTTCCCTGTTCCGGCGTCCCGGAAAGGATTACATTTCTTAAGGCAACAAAGGTTGTCACCAGCGTAATCGCATAACCGGCATCAACTTTTGCCAATTCTTCAAAAATCATCGCCGTGGTTTCATAGCTTAAACCTGTTCCACCATATTCTTCAGGAATTTCCAGCATATGCAGACCCATATCAAAGGCCCATTTAAATAAATCTTTCGGGCATTCGCCTTTTTCATCCAGTTCCTGAACGTGGGGCTTAATTTCATTTTCGGCCATTTCTTTTACTAATGCAATCAGTGCTTTTTGTTCGTCGGTATATAATAAACTCATCTATTTCAACCTTCCTTATTTTTTTAGGCGTTTTATCCCGGCTACCGCACCCTGATCAATGGCTTCATTAATCTGAGTGTCATTATAGCCAAGTTCTTTCATAATTTCCTGGGTATGTGCGCCCTGAGATTTGCAGATTTCCAGGCGTGGTTCAGGCATGGATTCAAATAAAATAGGATTGGTCGGAACCATTCGCTGTCCAGACGGATAGTTAACCTTTGCCAGAATATTGTTGGCCCAAACCTGTTCATCTTCATACACATCCAGCGGTTCATTGGCCGCTTCACAGGGAAGTTCATTTTCTGAGAGCATTTTTACCAGATCCATGCGGTTAATTTGAGCGATGGCTTCATCCAGTCGGTCAATGACTTCACTGTTTAGCTTGTCAGCATTCAACTGCGCGCAGCTTAAGTATTTCGGATTATCAACCATATCATCGAGCTTTAGTAAGGTCATGATTTTATTGAAATCCCGATCATATTCGGGACAACACATGATCACCCATTTTTCATCTTTGGTTCGATAACAATTGTTGAACGGATTAACCACTTCTCTTCGGCTTTTGGGATATTGATTGCCATACTGCGCCGAAATCATTGCCACACTGAGCATGAAGGACGCCGCATGTTGAAGCCCGACGGTCACTTTCTCACCTTTTCCTGTTTTTTCGCGACTGTATAGGGCTCCGCAGATGCCGGCCAAAAGAGCAATGGATACCTGAAAGTCCCCAAAACCATTGGGTGGATTCATGGGTGATCCACCTTTATCAACAGTCGTCCCCAAAACGCCGCCTCTGGCCATGTAACAGGTTGCATCAAAACCCGGTTTATCCTTGTCCGGCCCTTTTTCGCCGTATCCGGTGACCTGTGCAAAAATCAGTCGTGGAAATTTTTCTTTCAATGTATCATAATCCAGACCCAGTTTAACCAATCCTTTTGTTCGGGTATTGGTTACAAATACGTCGGCTTCAGCTAACAATTTATACATGACTTCCAGACCACGTTCGGTTTTTAAATTGATCGTAATAAAACGTTTGTCCATATTCGCCACATCAAACGCCAGGTTTTCATCGTCAGTAAAAGGCATATTAAAGACTGCGCCCTGTTCTCGGGCCGGATCGCCTTTTGGCGCTTCCACTTTGATCAAGTCAGCACCCCATTCACCCATTACCCGTACCGTGGTTGGAGCAGCCAGATACGTCGTTAAATCAACGACTTTTACTCCTTTTAATGGTTCCATATTTTTCTCCTTATTTCTCTATTTGTAAACATAGCCCTTCGAAACATTCGAAAGGCTATGCTAAAGAGGTATTACATATGATTAATCAATCTCAATGACGCCGCCACTGGCAATTAATTTTCGTGATGCGGTTAAACGTTGTACCGTTCTTGGTCCTTCTTCAAGCCACATTGCCCGACAGTCACGATACATTCTTTCCACTGGACCGTAAACACAATCTTCGAAATATCCAATCCCGCCAAAGATCTCCAGCATATAGTCAGATACCAGTTTAACTGTATTGATGCTATGAAGTTTGACCATTGCCGCTTTCATTTCAATGTCTTTGCCGGCTTCAAAATCTTTGGCAAAGTCATAAACCATCAATCGGCATGCGTGAATTTCTGTTCCCATATCAGCGATGCTCTGCTGAATAGCTTGTCTTGCCACCAATGGTTTTCCAAAGGTCACCCGATCTTTGGCTCGAGCAATGGTCATTTCCAGCATTCTCTGAGCCATCCCTAAATTACTTACGCCGATGTGGGCACGGGATACTGATAAAGAATGCATGGCAATTTTTAAGCCGTCACCTTCTTCACCAAGTAAGTATTTTTTATTCAATCGCATGTCAGTAAATTTTAAACCAGCATGTCCGGCGCCACGACATCCCATCATATGTGGCATTGGTACGATTTCATAACCCGGGGTATCCACTGGTACAAAGAAACCTGACAGTCTTTTATCTTTATCGGCATTGGGATCAGTTACAGCAAATACATAGGCAAACTCACAGCAGTCGGTATGAGAGATTAAGAATTTTTCACCATTTAAGATATAATCGTCACCATCTTTTACAGCTGTTGTATGTAAATCAGCTCCGGTTCCCCCTGTTTCTTCGGTTAATGCAAAACAGGTAAATACGGTTTTATCTGCAAATTGACTCATGTACTCATCTTTTAACTCTCTGCTGCCGAAGTCATCCAGAATTCGCCAGTTCATATCTGCTGCATAGTGAAGATGCATTCGCATTCCTCCAGGACCACGACTGAATTCTTCCTGCACCTTTAGAATCTGCAGTTCATCGAGTCCCCAGCCACCATACTCTTCCGGTAAACTGAAACGATATAAATCATTTTTGATTGCTAAATCGAAAAATTCCTGTGGGAATTTATTGGTAACCTCCACCTCTTTTTGAATCTCTTCAAAAGGACCTTCTGCCAGTGCTCGGATCTGTTTCAAATATGCTTGAAATTCTTGTTCATTTAATTTTGCCATTTCTTCCTCCTCGTTGTTTTTTTAACAATCTTTTTGTTGCTTTAATTATATATCAGACCGGTTTGAGAGATCCAATAGCTAGTTTTTGGGCGATTTACAATTATTCATCGTTTACACCAATGAATGATCTTTTCACTTGAACTCTTTGCATAAACATGATATTTTATTAATTTTGCATCAAATTATTGGTTCTCGCCCTTCTTCCCAACAGATTCGCTCCCGAACCCTTTGCTATTTCTGCTAATAATCAACTTATCACCACTCTTTAAACGCGGTTATCCATTGACAAATTCCCACTTTAATGGTAAAAAAGATACTAAAAAAAGATACGGATGAGGATATTATGAAACAACGCAATAAAGTCGGACTACTGATCTCTCTGATTATCCTCATTGGAATCGTGGCGATTGTATTCTTCAGCTTTACCACCTATAGCAAAATTATTAAAGATGATGTACTAAATATTTCCAAACTCACCTCCACCAATATTTATTCAGAAATCAATAACGAATTGACCAAGCCGATTTTTGTCAGCCTGACCATGGCCAATGACAGCTTTGTCAAACAGTGGCTGGCCCAGGAAGACTCACAACGAAATCCGGAAATCATTGATTATCTGGAAGGCATCCGGAGCAAATATAATTATCATTCCGTCTTTCTGATTTCTGCCAAATCGCTGAATTATTTTCATTACAACGGCTTGTTTAAAACCATTTCACCCCAGGATGAGCATGATCAATGGTACTATAATTTTATCAATCAGGATAAGCTTTATATCTTGGACGTCGATCAGGACGAAGTTGATAACCAGCGCCTAACCATCTTTATCAACTGCAAAATACTCGACGATCAGGGGAACCTGATGGGAGTAGCCGGGGTTGGCATTGAAATGACCTATGTTCAGGAGCTGCTTGAAAATTTTGAACGGGACTACGATCTGGAAGCCTTTCTGGTTGATGAAACGGGGTTGATCCAAGCCCACACCAATCCCAATCTGATTGAGAATCAGAACATCAATGATCTCGACATTTATGCTGCAATCGGCCCAGATCTTTATAATAAAACCGATACCATCAACGTCTTTAACGACGATGATTTATATAACCAGCAATACATCATCAGCCATTATATTGAAGAACTGGACTGGACGCTGATTGTCCGAAAAGATACGTCCACATTGGCCCAGTCCTTTAATCGGCAATTGTATTATGACCTCTTTGTCATCATCATAGTTCTGGCCTCAGTAGTGATCATTGTTCAGCGGATCATCCTGAAAAATGATCAGCTGATGAACAAACTGGCCTTGCTGGATAATCTGGGAATCCTCTCCAATCGCAAGGATTTTGATCAGCATTTAGAAGCAATCCTGACTCGAAATGATGAAATCAACGATCCCTGGTCGGTATTTTTAATGGATTTGGATCACTTCAAAGAGGTTAATGATACCCACGGCCATTTGCAGGGTGACAAGATCTTAAAACATGTGATGACGATTTGCAAAGCTGCCCTCAACGACCATCTGATTACCCGATGGGGCGGCGATGAATTCAGCGGTATCCTCTACCTTTCCGGGGTTTTAGCCACAGAAAAACTTGAGGCCCTGCGGCTTAAAATTACCAATGATCCAATGCTTTCCGAGTTCAATATTACAGTCAGTATCGGTGTAACCCAGGCCATTGATATTGATACTGAAGACACCATCCTCCGTCGGGCTGATAAAGCGCTTTATGAGTCCAAAAGCAATGGCAAGAATCAGGTGACACTGCTCTAAAAATAACAAATAAAAGGATGAATTGGCTAGCAATTCATCCTTTTTATTTGTTACACGTTGATAATCTTGTAGATTTGGGTAAAGACCTGCTTTTTAAATGTCTCAAAACCGGCTGCTGTGAGAGGGTTTGGATAGGTCATCAGCTTCAGCGGAATCTTTTTACTCAAATCACCCCGATAAACCGGCTGGTTATAGCCGTATTGAGATAAATAAAAGCCCAGTCGCTGATAAAAGGCAATCCGTCTTAAATTCGTCTCTGTTTTCTCATCCTCCACCTCAATGACCACGGGTTTTTCCGCCTGAGGTAAAAACGCCCGCATCATCTCAGAACCGATGCCACCACCCTGAAGACTGGAATCCACCGCAAAATGCTCCACAAAAATACAGCTTTCCAAATCCCACTGGGCAATAAAACCCAAGATTTGATTCGCTTCATTTTTCGAAATCAGAATCCTGTATCGGGAATCACGCAACTGAAGCATGGCGTTTTCCCGGGGTCTGACTTCCTCCACGGGAAACGCCCCTTCCATTAATGCATACACGTTTTCAAAATCTTCTTCTGATAATTTCAACAGTTTGATTCGTTTCACACCCTTTCTTCTGTATATTCGCCACAACCACTTACCAGCTTTTAAGAAAAATTAGGGTATCCACGTAGCGATTATCTTTTAGTCGGTAGCCATCTTTAATGGTTCCGATGATTTTAAAGCCCAGCTTCAGGTACAACGTGATAGCCGAATAATTGCTGGCCACCACCGCATTAAACTGAAGCCCCTTAAAATTATTATCCTGGCTGCGCTTAAGGCAGTCTTCCACCAGCTGGCGGCCAATCCCCTGCCCCCGATAGGCCGGTTTAACCCCAAACGAAGCATTGGCAATATGCCCGCAGCGGCCAATATTATTGGGATGCAGGATATAGAGTCCAACGACTTCGTCTCCCTGAAGAGCACACACCGTGGCCGTCTGCTGAGCAAACATCAGCTCTGCTTCGGCTTCACCAAGAACCTGATCGCCGGGAAAACTATTGGCTTCCTCGACAATATAATTCCAAATTGCAGTGGCCTGCTTTAAATCTGCCTGACATAAAGCTCTCATTTCAATGTTCATAAGCTCCTCCTAAACGGTCATTTATTTTTACCTGCTGATAAATTCGTTTCATTTCACTAATATAGCATAAATTGGCATTTTCACCAACCCCATAGGGTCTGCCAACAGTGTAAATACTGATCAATAATTGAAACGCTTATTATTTTTACGATTATTTTTGATTTATTCTAAAAACTCCGCTATAATGTGAGTCAATAAGAGCAGTAAGAACATCGCCTCACGCCATGAATCGACTTTTTCTGCACATCAACGCTGCCGTTACTTTCTTGCCGCCAATCGGATTCTCTGCGATCATACCATTCTTCCGCTGTTTTGCCGTATTCTTTCCAGAAAGGATTAATTAAGATGGAACCTGATCTGAATAAACTAAACGCTAACTGGACAAACTTTGTTGAACATGGCATTCTTGATAGCAACACCCGGCCAATTATTAAACGTTCCTGGGAATACTGCCAAAAAATCAACCTGGATGTAAACGCTGGTAAGGGCGAAAGCATTGATGCCTGCCAGCTGGCCCAGGTCCTAGCCCAAAACCGGGAACTGATCAAAATCGCCCAGCCGATCATGCAAAATCTTTATGAAATCGTTTTATCTTCGCATTTCGTGTTGGTTTTAACTGACAAAAACGGTGTTTTACTGGATACCATCGGCGATGAGGTGGTCAGTATGCGGGCATCCGAACTGCGGTTTTTAAAAGGAACCGTCTGGACAAACGAGGCGGTGGGTTCTAACGCCATAGGCATTGCCCTGGACGAAGACGGCCCGGTTCATGTGGTCGGTGCTGAGCACTACTGCGTTTCCCACCATACCTGGACCTGTTCTGCCACCACCATCCATAATGTAAAAGGGGATATTATTGGCGTTCTTAATATGTCCGGAGAAAGCCACAAGCTTCACTCCCATACCCTGGGGATTGTAGTGGCAGCAGCCTACAGCATCGAGAATGAACTGGCGCTATCCCATACCTACCGCTCAATGTCAGCCTCGCTGGACAGTACCGAAGACGGGATTCTGGTCACCGATGAAAACCTCAATCTGCAGTGGATGAATGTCGGTGCCCAGAAAGTCCTCCGGATAAATATGGACGAATTCAATGCGATCGGTTTTAAAAAGATCTTTAAAAAAATGGACGTTGACGGTGAAATCTGGAACAGCGGTGAAACCACCCATTACTATACCGATGTCACCGCCCATATCGGCAGCCAAAAAATTCAGTGCAGCGCCAATATTTCAAGGATTCTGGAAAACGACAAGATTCAGGGCTACTCCATCGGCATTCGGGAAATCAAGCATCTTCACAGCGCCGTCAACCGGGTCAGCGGCAACGTGGCCATCTATACCTTTTCCGACATCATCACCCAGAACCCACAGATGCGGATGATTATCAAAACGGCTGAAAAAATGGCCCGCTTTAAAAAGTGTATCCTGATCGAAGGCGAAAGCGGTACAGGCAAAGAAATGTTTGCCCATGCCATCCACCGGGCCAGCGCCTTTTCCCAGGGGCCCTTTATCGTCGTCAACTGCGCCTGCCTGCCCCGGGATCTGGTCGAAAGCGAATTATTTGGCTATTGCAAGGGGGCCTTTACCGGCGCACTTAACGAAGGTAAGCCAGGAAAATTTGAACTGGCCGAAGGTGGTACCATTTTTCTTGATGAAATCGGCGAAATGCCGCTGGAAGTTCAGGCCAAGTTGCTCCGGGTGGTGGAAACCTGTACCGTTTCCCGGATTGGCAGCCAAACCGAACGTAAGCTGAATATCCGGATTATCGCCGCTACTAACCGCAACCTGGAACAGGAAGTTAAAAACAAAAGCTTCCGGGAAGATCTCTATTTCCGTCTTAATGTGATTTATCTGCACATTCCGCCGCTGCGGGTGCGGGGCGATGATATTGTCTGGGCCGCTTCTCACTTCCTCGATCGCCTCAATCGGGAATATCCGGAACATAATAAGAGCTTGTCCAAAGAATTTCTGGAAGGTCTGAAGCTGCATCCCTGGCCGGGTAATGTCAGAGAACTGCAAAATTACATCGAACGAACTTTTTACCTCTGTCCCGACCCGATTATCTCCAGTGATTACCTGCCGACACCACCCCCTCGTCAGTTCGTTGAAACCGGCGTCCTGCCAATGGCAACCAGCCCGACCCTGGATGACCTGGTCAAGGCCAATCTGGAAAAAATCCTCAAAGAAACCCATGGCTGCGTGGAAGCATCCGCCGAAATGATGGGTCTGAGCCGGGCTTCGCTGTACCGCAAAATAAAAAAATACAACATCGATATCAAAGATTTTCGTCATCTGTCGCAAATGTGAGATTTTTCTCATTTTTGCGACAGCCAATTCTCAAATATGAGATACGCCTGAGTAATCGGGCGTATCTTTTTTTTATTCAAAAAATCCCACTTTGAAACAAAACCCCATTCTAAAGCCGTTTCAAAAAACATCCTGCTGAATTTAAAAGTTGGCACGGTTCTTGTTATTAGTTAAGTCATCTAAAATCTTTGGATAATACAAAAAAGGAGAACATTGAATTTATGAAACTTGATAAAGCGATTATCAAAGACATGTACATCCGCATGAAACGGATCAGGGAATTTGAAACAAAGGCTATGAACCTTTTTGCCGAAGGGGCGATTCCCGGTTTTGTGCACCTCTATTTGGGTGAAGAAGCCGTTGCTACCGGTGTCTGCCAGGCCCTTAACGATGCCGACTACATCACCAGTACCCACCGCGGCCATGGTCATATCATTGCCAAAGGCGGCGATCTGAAATACATGATGGCGGAACTCTACGGAAAAGAAACCGGCTATTGCAAGGGCAAGGGCGGTTCGATGCACATTGCCGATGCCACCAAGGGGATTCTGGGTGCCAATGGCATCGTTGGCGCTGGTCATAATCTGGCTGTTGGTGCTGGTTTCAGTGCTCAATACCGGGGCACGGACCAGGTCTGCGTCTGCTTTTTCGGCGATGCCTCCACCAATCAGGGAACCTTCCATGAATCGATGAATCTGGCCAGTATCTGGAAACTACCGGTTATCTTCGTCTGCGAAAACAACGGTTATGGCATTTCGATGAGCCAAGCCCGTCATCAAGCCATTAAAGATATTGCTGATCGCGGTACCGCTTACGGTATTCCCGGCATCTCGGTCGATGGCAATGACGTGATTGCCGTTCACGAAGCCGCTGTTGAAGCCGTTAAACGAGCTCGCAATGGCCAGGGACCAACCCTGATCGAATGTAAAACCTACCGGCAACGGGGACATTTTGAAGGTGATGCCGGCAAATACAAACCCACCGAAGAGCAGGAAATGTGGATGAAAAAGGACCCAATGCCACGGATTGAAAAATACATGCGCGACAGCGACCTTTTCACTGCCGAAGAATTGGCCGACCTTCAGGACTCTGTCGTAAAAGAAATTGCCGAAGCGATTGAATTCGCCAATGCCAGTGCTTATCCGGAATTATCCAGTGCGGTTAAAGATATTTACTTTGATATTGTTGAGGAGGTTCGTTCAAGATGAAAAAAATGACTTATGGTGAAGCCATTCGTGAGGGCATGCGGATTCGCATGCTGGAAGATGAAAATGTATGTATTTTCGGCGAAGACGTTGGAGCTTTTGGTGGCTGTTTCGGTGTCACTGCCGGACTTTTCGACGAATTTGGCGATAAACGGGTTCGCGATACCCCCATTTCGGAAGGGGTTATCATCGGCTGTGCCGTCGGTTCAGCGGCCACCGGCCTGCGCCCTATTGCTGAGCTGATGTTTATTGACTTCTTAACTGTCGGGATGGATCAACTGGTCAACCAGGCTGCCAAAATGCGCTATATGTTCGGCGGTAATATTTCCGTGCCGATGGTTGTCCGTTTACCAGGTGGCGGTGGTGTCAGTGCTGCTGCTCAGCATTCTCAGTCATTAGAAGCCTGGCTGACACATGTTCCCGGATTAAAAGTCGTTTATCCATCGACCCCACAGGACGCTCTGGGTCTGATGCTCAGCGCCATCGATGATGAAGATCCGGTTATGTTCGTCGAACATAAAGCGATGTATGGAATGAAGGGGGACGTCGATGATGTGATCGTTCCGATTAAACTGGGCGTCGGCGACATCAAACGGGCCGGCACCGATGTTACCGTGGTAGCCACCGGCAAAATGGTTCATGATGCCTTAAAAGCCGCTGCCAAGCTGGAGCAGGAAGGGATTTCTGTCGAAGTGATCGATCCCCGAACCCTCTATCCGCTGGATAAACAGATGATTTTTAACTCCATTGAAAAAACGACCCGGGTGGTCATTGCCACTGAAGAAGTCAAACGGGGCAGCTTTGCCGGGGAACTGGCGGCAATGATTTCGGAAGCCTGCTTCTTTAATCTGGATGCCCCGATCAAACGGGTCAACGCTCTGGATACCCCGATTCCCTTTGCGCCCAACCTGGAAAACTTTGTCCTGCCCAACGACGTCGACATTTACAATGCCGTCAAGGAAGTGATGGCTTAATTTTTAAGGTTAACCATGAAATCAAAAAATTAAGGAGGTTATTATGGCACAATTAATCGTCATGCCCAAGTTTGGGCTGACAATGACAGAAGGCACCATTGGCAGTTGGAATGTGGCTGTTGGCGACACCATCGCCGAAGGCGATATTCTCTGCGAAATCGAAACCGATAAACTAACCAATGAATTTGAATCCCCCAAAGCCGGGGTACTACTAAAAATCATCGAAGGCAACGGCGCCACCGTTACCTGTCTGGAACCCATTGCCATCATTGGTGAAGCCAATGAGGATATTTCATCTTTACTAACCGGTATTGCAGCTCCCAGTGAGGATGAGAAAGCTACGCCCAACGAAGCTCCTGTTATCGAAACGCCAGCCAAAACCGCTGGCGGGCGGATCAATGCCTCGCCGCTGGCTAAAAAACTGGCTAAAGAAAAAGGTATTGATCTTGGTTTAATCACTGGCACCGGTGCCAAGGGCAGCATCACCGTAGACGATGTCAACAATTATACCCCGATAGCCGAAGCTGATCTGAAAATTTCTGTATCCCCGGTTGCTAAAAAAATGGCTGAGGCGTCGGGGCTTGATTTAAATACCATGGCTGGTGATGGTCGAATTATGAAAAAAGACGTGGCCGCCCAGCTAACTGCATCCGCCGAATCACTTCCAGAAGTGATCCGCCTTAAGGGGATGCGTAAAACCATTGCCAAACGGATGAGCGAAAGCTTTCTTACCTCGCCCCGGGTCACTTATACCCGGCCAGTCGATGCCACTGCCATGAAGGAATTTCGTGCTAAACTGAAACCGGAGTTTGATAAACGGGGACTCAAGCTGACCTTTAATCATATTATCATGAAGGTCTGCGCCCAGGCCTTGCTGGAGTATCCACATGTTAATGGCAGCCTGGTTGATGATACCCTGACCCTTCATCCCCATGCCCATATCGGTCTGGCGATCGGCCTGGATTCCGGACTATTGGTTCCCAATGTAAAAAACTGCGATACCAAATCTCTCGCTCAGATTGCTGAAGAGACCGAAAAACTGATTGCCGATGCAAAATCCGGCACTACCAACATGGATGACCTGGTCGGCGGCACCTTTACCCTGACTAATCTGGGGGCTTATGGGATCACTTCCTTTTCGCCGATTATCAATCAACCGGAGCTGGCCATTTTAGGGATCGATGCGATGGTTGATACCCCTGTGGTTATTGGTGACCAAATCGCCATCCGGCCAATGATGAATCTGAGCCTCACCGCCGACCATCGCATCATCGACGGGATGTTGGCTGCTCAGTTCCTGCAGCGGATCGGGGAATATCTTGAAACCCCCTCGCTACTGTTGGTGTAACACTTTGAAAGAAGGTAAAAATATGACACATTTAGCAATCATCGGCGGTGGACCCGGTGGATATGTGGCGGCCATTCGGGCGGCCCAGTTGGGTGCCCAGGTTACCCTGATCGAAAAAGATAAGCTGGGCGGCACTTGTTTAAATGTAGGCTGCATTCCCACCAAGGCCCTGCTCCATTCTGCCGAGGTGCTGACCGAAGCGAAAAATTCTGAAAGCATCGGATTACTGATCCCTGAAATTGGTTTTGACTGGACGAAAATTCAAAAACACAAGGAACAGATCAGTACCAAGTTGTCGGGCGGCGTTAAGGGTCTGCTAAAAGCCAACGGCGTTAAGATCATCACTGGCACCGCCCAATTTTTAAGCGATGAAATCTTGCTGGTCACAGAACCATCGGGAAAAACGGACGAACTACGGCCGGATAAAATCATCATTGCCAGCGGATCAATCCCTGCCCTGCCACCGATTCCCGGGATTAACCATCCCGATTGCATCGATTCCACCGGGGCACTGTCACTGGCTCAAGTTCCGGAAAGTCTGGTGATTATCGGCGGCGGCGTCATTGGTGTAGAAATGGCATCGGTTTATAATCAGTTTGGCTCCAAAGTAACGATTGTCGAAATGCAGCCGGGGATCCTGCCACTGATGGATGGCGAACTGGGAGAAATGCTACGAAAAAAACTGATGCGAGATGGGATTGAGATTTTAACCGGTACCCAGGTCGTGTCGATTGACGCCAATGACAATAAGGTGACTGTTAACATCAACAAGGATGGCAACAACAGTGCCATCATCGGCGAAAAGGTATTGGTGGCAATTGGCCGAAAAGCCGAATTATCAACACTGGGACTGGATAACACAACCATTAAAACCGATAAAAAAGGCATTCTTGTTAATCCGAAAATGCAGACGAATGTCTCAACCATTTATGCCATCGGCGATTGTCTGGGGAAAACAATGTTGGCCCATGTGGCCTCGCAGCAGGGGGAAGTTGCCGCCGAAAACGCCTTGGGCCATGAGGCTATCTATGACGAAAAAACCAACCCCTCGTGTGTTTACACCAACCCCGAATTCGCCAGTGTGGGTCTGACTCAAGAAGATATCCGGGGTCGGGAAAAAGACTATTCCATCGGCCGCTTTCCGCTGGCCGCCAATGGCAAGTCGCTAATTATGGGGAGTACCGAGGGAATGATCAAAATCATCTCTGATAAAAAATATAAAGAAGTAGTAGGCGTTCATATTCTGGGCCCCCGGGCCACCGACCTGATTGTCGAAGGCGCCCTGGCGCTGCGGCTGGAATCCACGGTGGAAGAAATCATCTCCACCATCCATGCCCACCCCACCGTCGGCGAAGCCATTAAAGAAGCCGCCCTGGCAACGGAAAACCGGGCCATTCACTGGAAATAAACCGCATGCGTGTGAAATGAGAATTCAAAACGTGCGAAATTTAGCTGTTTTCTCCTTCTATACAACAGCCTCCAAATACTTTTGGGTATTTAGAGGCTGTTGTAATATTACCTAACTAAATCAAGTTCTATATTCATCAACTTAGCTTTCTATCGGTTTCATCCCGTTTTTTAAACCACATCGTTTCTGCCTTTCAATACGGTTTTCAGGATCAAAATCCACCGGCCATCAGTTGTTTTTTGTGTCTCGATTAACACTGGCAAGCTCTTCTTCCCGCCATTGCCGAATGCCCTTGTCCATGACCGGCATCATTTTTTCCATCATTCCAGCGATGTTCTTTTGGTGACCTTCCAGATCAAATAACTGGTCATCTCTCAGGTAATCGCCCAATAGTTTTCCTAATTTTGCACCTCTCTCAAAAACGCTTTGGTTTTCCACATCGAAACAACTTGCTTCAGAAACCGAACCTTTTTCGCCGACCTGCATGCGGGCAAAAGAATTCTTGCAAGTTTCCCCATACCCACAACTTAAACAAGGAACACTGCCATTAATAACTAACTGATCCAGTAAAATAAACCCTTCCATGACCATTTCCATGGCAATCTCCCGATTAACCTGATCCGCTACATCCCGATTAAGCGATGTTACCACGGTGATCGCATACTTTCCATTGTTTAAACCATTGATATGTCGCATCGACCATAACCGCTCAAAGAATGCCTTTGAGAAAGCGTCAATCATGCCATAGGGCGTATATGCTCCGAAAACTACAGCCTCTGCGCCTAAGATTAATTCACTTATTTCCTGAAAATCGTCGTTCTGAACACACTTATTTGTTGTCACACAGGCTTTGCACGCTAAACAGGGCCGGACAATCCGGTTACTCAGTTTAATGAACTCATATTCCACCCCCGCATTTTCGCCAATATTCTTCAGCATTCTGTCCGTATTGCTGTCTTTAACCGGTGAACCGCTGATACATACTATTTTTTTCATCTTGACCTCCAGAATTGTATTCTGGTTAAATTATATCGTTAAATGAAACTATTTTCTGTATAGCAGGCTACACTTTTACTCATGTACAATATAATGTCGATTATTTTTTTCCAGCTTTCCCATTTCAATTAATTGATTGATTGAACGGGTCACCGAAACCCGTGATGCATTAACCAGAAACCCGATATCTTCATGGCTTAAATAGCAATCAATCTCCAGTCCAAGATTAGTTATTCGTCCATGACGGCCAGCAATCTGCTTTAAGGTATTATAAACCTTATCCTGAACATCTTTTAAGGCATTATTGGTCATTCTTTCAGTGTATTCCATCATTTTGCTATTGATGCTAAAAAATATTTTTTCAAGAATCACTGGATCTTTGATTAATTCAACCATCTCTTTTTTAGAGCAGGCGCAGATATAGCTGTTTTCCAGAGCGATACCACTAAATGGATAATTAATGTCTTCAAAGATAATGTTTTCACAAATCAAATCTCCCGGTTTTAGGATGTCAATGACAATTTTCGTCCCATCTTTGGTGAATTTCTGCAACATGATCTTCCCGGTTTGAATTAAAAAAACCTTTTCTCCTTCCTCGCCCTGACAAAATAGTAATTCACCCTTTTTAAGTAAACCACCCTTGGCTAAACCATAAATTGCGTTTTGTTCAGTGTCAGTCAGAATACTGAAAATCTCCAATTCTTTCATACACGTATATTTTTTATTCTTCGATGCCACTTTATTTTTTCCATTCTTTTATATTCGTATTGGTATTATCATATCGTTTTATCAAATGAATGGCAAGACCTACCTGATAGCCCATTTTGATTTTTAAATATCACCACTTTCAAAAAAAACGGTAGATAAGCAAACCTTACCTGCCGTTTTCTTACTCTGGCTATCTATTTTTCTTGCGTAGTTCAAAATCTTCATCAATTTCAGCCTTCCAATTGGCCGAAATCGGGTTGCAGGCCCGTATTTCACTGACCACCTCGCTGACCACCCGATAGTTCAGTTGGGTTCCCTGACCGTCGGCATGATAATTAGCGGCTCGATCAGCACTGATCCCAAATCGGGCGGCGGTTTCAATGGCATCGATATTAGCCCCCAGGAAAATAAATTCCCACTGATACTCTGTTTTCTCCAGTTCAATCAGACACTTTATCTTTTCATAGGAATATTCCTGGCTGGCGTTTTCCAGCCCATCAGTGGTGATCACAAAAATGATCTGCTCGGAGCGATGTTCCGGTTGGGTATAACGCTGGGCGTTGGCAATCTTGTGAATGGTTTTTCCGATCGCATCCAAAAGAGCAGTGCAACCGCCGACATAATAGTCGTTTTCAGTAATCGGGGCAACCCCACGAATATCAATCCGATCATGGAGCACTTCATAACCATCATCGAAAAGTACGGTCGTGACCCGGGCCTCGCCCGGAGCCTGTTGCTGTTTCTTAAGCATGGCATTGTAGCCACCGATGGTGTCACTTTCCAATCCTGACATCGAGCCGCTTTTATCCAGAATAAAGACCAGTTCCGTTTTTCTTGTTTTGTTTGTGTTCATGATATTATCCTCCGTTTCTTTGATACGTAGAGAATACCATGGATGGTCTGGCTGGTGGTCGCTTTTAAAACGACAATCAGGCCCCCAGCAATGCCTGATCAAAGGCGAAGAGGGCTTCGTTGATTTCATAGATGTTATAATTTTTGGCACTGATAAAATATTCAATGATCAGATCAAAGATATGGCTGTGGGACAGGGCATAGCCAGCCCGCCCCAGCAGGTCATGGGTCTCGTCAAGGCTTAGCTCCAGGGCAATGGCAAAGGCGATGGCGGTGGCCTTACTGGGATTATAATCTTTCTTGCTGCGGATCTTGGAAAACAATTTCCGGTCGATATTGGCTTTTTTGTAGGTTTCTACATCGGTCATGCCCTTTTCATCAATCAGCCGCAGCAGCATCTCTGAAAAGGACTCATCCAGCTGACCCAGCACATCCGCAAGACTTCTTTTGACTGGTACCGCCGGAGCAGACATCAAGGGCCGGGTTTCGGTCAGTTTTTCGACTTGAGCCCGCATTTGGGTACGATTATACCTGGGCAGCTCCGGCTCGAATTCCATATTACGTTCATAAATCGGATGTTCATCCACATAATGATCATCAATAAATTTTTCGATATCCGCAAACAGCTTTTCACTGAAAATAAAAGCTTTCTTATCAAAAATCACCAGATAAATAAACATCTCATGTTCAAGCAAAAATTCTGTGATGGCCGCCACGGCAATTTTTAAAGCCTGATCCTTAGGATAGCCATAGATTCCTGATGAAATCAGCGGAAAGGCTATCGTTTTACAATCCTGTTTCAGGGCCAGTAGCAGGGAACGGGTATAGGCCCGGTGCAGCAGCCGGGCCTCGTCGGCACCACCGCCCTGCCAGACTGGCCCAACGGTGTGGATGATGCGCTTTGCTGGCAACTGATAACCGTCAGTGATCACAGCATCTCCCACTGCGCAGCCTCCAATCTGGTCACACTCAGCCTGGAGCTTGTCCGCCCCGGCGGCAGCAAAAATCGCCCCACAGACGCCACCGCCCATTTTCAGACCAGTATTAGCGGCGTTGACAATAATGTCCACCGTCATTTTTGTAATATCGTTACGGATGATTTCAAATGGCATCTTCTACGCACCATCCCTTCATTAGCTCAATCACTATTTCAATTATGCGTTCAATCATTTTTTATTATATCAGAGTGCTCGATATAATTAATCCCTTTTTGAAAAAAAGCCATGATGCCGCAGATGGCATCATGGCTTAAAATAATTATCTTATGCTTGATTTAGCAGTCTTTTCGCATTTTTGTTAAGTATATGATCTCTTGCTTCTTTATTTTCTGCAGTTGCCATTAGTACGCGCGAAAGGGTGATTGCCTGAGGCAAGGCTGGCCAATCCGAGCCAAATAACAGTCTTTCATATCCGACCGTATCGATTAAATAATTGATGCTGTGCTGGGATTGACTTGACAATTCTGCATAAGTTGCCGGAAATTTTTTCAAATATTCGGCGACAAGTTTATATTCGCAGACCCCGCTATGACCAAAGATAAAGACAAAATCCTTTGGCATTTCCTTAAGCAGCTGACCAAATAATTCGACCCGGGTTGACCTTAAAAACTTCCATAGAAGTTTAGATGTCCTTTTTTGATCCACTGGAATTGATCCGGTATGCAAGATAACCGGCAATTCTGCTTCATGACAGGTTCTAAACAGCGTCATTAACGAAACAAAATCATTTTTAAGCTCAATGTCCGATATTTTGAGTTTGAAACCTTTTGCGCCAAGGGCTTTGTATTTTACAATTTTTTCCTTCATCTCGGAATCATCAGGATGAACCGAACAAAATGCCATAAAGTGGCTCGGATAATCAGCGGCAATTCTTAGCGCCTCTGGTGAGCAGTCGTATTTTTTTGTACTCAATGGCAACACGACATTGATGCCGATCTTATTATCTGCTTGAGACTTAAAACAATTGTCGTAAGTCCCGCCTTTGCGCATATCCTGCAGCACCGCGTAGGCATTTTGCGCATAGTGAAACACCGGCATCATGCCTTTCCGGTTAATACCTGGTTCTTCTTTTGTCCAGTAAGGCACTGAAAAATCAATCTTTTCATTGGCCGGAAGGGTCGGAAATGTGAGTTTATTTCCTTTTGAATTGGGATCAATATGCCTAACTGGCAGGACATTGCACATATGCGTATGAAAATCGACAATTTCCAGGTCCTCATCCGTATCAATAACAAACTCTCCGGCTTCATTTAACTTCAGGTATTTTTCATCTCGTACTAAATCCTGCCTGGTTAACATGGCCTATGCACCCTTCCTATTTTTCCACTTGAGTCGGGCTGCATCCCTTCAATGACAACGTCCAATATCCGTGCGCCTAAGTCTTTAATACTTGAACCATCATCATTTTGATAAAACTCGATATTTGCCACCCCTTGGGTAATGATGTAAGCGGCCATTTCGACATCGAGGTTTTCCCGCAACTCCCCTTTTTTTATATACAACCGGATCACGTCTGCCAACAATGCATAACTCTTCGGAAATTCATTACCCAGTATTTTCTTTCTGATTTCTTGTGGACATTCATTTATAAAGCGATTCTTGAGTTCTGTAATTTTGAGATCCTTTGTTTCAAACCGACTTCCTGCTTCAAGTAATAAAACAAGGTAGGATTTAAAATCCAATTGGCTAATTTTTTCTTTTGATCCCTCAAGGCTATTTTTTTTTGAATTTCCAATTTGACCGAACAAAAAAATGTACAAGTCATCTTTATTCTCAAAATACTGGTAAAAGCTGCCCTTCGGAATCTCTGCTCGTTCGACGATTTTATTAATCGTTACCTTTTCATAATGGTTTTGTGCAAATTCATCGATCGCAACAGCAATGATTTTGTCTTTCTTTTCCTCTGGTAAGTTAAAAAATGTAGACTTTGGCATTTATTTATCCCTCCAAATTATTATGACCACAGGTCATGTGACTTGTGGTCATAATAACATATTGGTCTTTCTTTGTAAATACATTTTTCATTAGCAGCCTTGCGATATCGTAACCCTGCTTGCTGCCGCTAACTCTTATTCAGATTTAGGAACACCGGTAATTACAATTTTTGTTAATCTTTTTTATCCTAAGTTTATTTATTGGCTTTTTAGTCCACTCCTTCTTCAAACATCTTGCAAGGGCTGATCTTTCTGATCTTGCCGGCAACAATCAGCACCGTTGCCAGTCCCAGCAGGCTGATTCCGATGGCGGTGAGTATTACCAGGCTGGGATCGACATAAAAATCGCAGTTCAGGATCCCATTGGCCGCCAGCATCAGCGCCAGCATCGGATTGGTGGCAAAATAGCCAGCGATGGCCCCGACCACCGCAGCCCCGATAATAACCGGCATCTCGCTGATTAAGATCTGCCCGATCAGCTGATTGGCGGTAAAACCAAGGGCCTTGGAAACCCCCAGTCGGGTTCGCTCGCGCAAGATCCGCACCCGGATCACCAGAAATAGGACGAACACAATAATCACGGCAATGATCCCCAGACAGCCGGTCACGACAATTTTTATCGACGCTTCAAAGGAATCCAGCATCATTTCGATGGACGCAAAATAGCTGTTGGTTTGTAGTTTATCAGTTCCGTATTGATTATTTATTCTAGTGACAAACTTTTCGGTATCCTGACCCTCGGCCAGATAGATCATCAGGTTTTGCTCCTGATAGGATGGTACCAGTTTTTTCATCCCGGCGGTGGTAATGGCAGCACCTCGGCCCAGCATATTAAACTGCTGGGTGACTCCCACCACCAGAAATTCCCGGGTTGTGCCATTATAGTCGATCGACACCGTATCCCCCATCTGGGCGCCCAGATTATTAAGTACAATGCTGGTGATGGCAATCTCATTATCATGCACCGGCATCCGGCCCTTCACGCAAGTGTTAACTTTCAAGCGGCTGTAATCCTCAGTTATTCTGGTATTGGCACTGCTATCCTTGTTTTTAAATTTAATCATGCCGTCAAAAGAATTGAGTCTGATGGTGTCTTCAACCCCTGGCATCGCGGCAATTTCTTCGAACATCTTAGCTTCATCCGCCAACGCCGTCACTTGAACTTCGGCAGTTTCCAGTCCGATTAATTTGATCATGGCGGTTTTATCCACCGAAAAATTATAGTATGACGCCAGCGCAAACACCGTTACTAAACTCAGCAGCATGATGATCAGCCCGGCAATGAAATTCTGCCGTTTATTGAAAATCAGTGACTTAAAACCCATCGCCGTATTGAGGCTCAGCCTGGTTTGATCCAGATGGATGCGGTTTTTCTCAAAATGATGGGTTTCAATCCCACTGCGCAGAGCTGTCAGAGGGGTGATTCTTTTTATTTTCGCCGCACTGAAATAGGAGATTCCCAATACCGCCATCATAATTACACCCAAACTTACCAACACCGCCTGGGGATCGAGACCGGTAGCCCAACGCAGCCCAATTGATGATGACACCATATTGGTAATCACCGGCGAAATCAATAGCGCAGCAGCCAGCCCCACCATAAATCCGACGGCGGTCATCAACAGATACTCCACCAGAGTCGCATTAAGGATCTGCCTTGCTGTATAGCCCATGGCTGCCAGGGTTCCGATATTTTTAATGTTGTTTTCAATATGGGTAGTGGTGGAAAACTTAATAACGATCGCTGCAATCGCCAGAATGATAATCGAGAAGGATAACAGCACCGCCATAATGATATTGATAAAGATGGCCACACCCGTTTTCATTGATCCATAACTTAAGAACGCATAGCTCCCCGTGCCGTCCGGCAAAACCGTTTTTGTTTCTTTAAGATACTCCGCTTCAAATGCTTCGGTGCCATTTATGTCATCGGTGATCACTGCGATATAGCTGCATTTCGAGCCATACTCCGGCTGCGCCTGGAATTCCTGGAACTGCTGATCACCCAGAAACAATTTATACATGCTGACATTTGAAGGACTGGCAAACATCAGATCTTCATAGAAACCGGCGATCTCGAACTCGGTACTGGCATCATCCACGGTCAGTTTTAGGGTATCCCCCGTTTGATAGCCATTGGCCACTTTCAAAACATAGGGCACAATGACCCCATTTTTGGGCATCTGTTCAGCCGGATCAATAATCTTTACCTGGGATATTTCCCGGGCGGTATCCAAATTTAGGAAAACCGCCGGGATACTGTTGGCCTCTTCCCCGGTATTTATATTCTGAAATGAGGACGACATCGACATTATCCCATCTTCCTGTTCACTGTAGGAATAGGACGGGATGGATTGATAAATTTCATGAATCTCCTGATCGTAGGTACCATCGGTAATTGAGATCAGGTGCGCACCATTGGTTTCGGCATTTTTTTCATCAATAAAGGTGTCCATATTGGACAGCACGCTGATTCCCACATAGAGAAAAATAGTGGCAATCGCAATCAGGATGATCAGGGTGGCTGTGGCCACCTTGGCCTTCTTGATATTGTTGGTCGCAATCATCAGAATTTTCATGCTACCAGCCCATGCTTTCCAGAAATTCCCGAAGGATTTTATGGCGATCCGGATCGTCTTTGACATAGGCGCCCAGATTCAGTTCGTCGATGATGACCCCATCTTTTAAATAAAGGATGCGGTTGGCCCGGCGGGCGGTTTTGATATCATGAGTCACCATGATGATGCTTTGACCGGAGGTATTGACCTCGGTTATCACATCCAGTACATTGATGGCGTTAGTCGAATTGAGAGCCCCAGTAGGTTCATCCGCAAAGACGATTTCCGGTGCATTGATCAGCGCCCGAACAATCGCCACCCGCTGGGCTTCGCCGCCGGAAAGCTGAGACGGATATTTATGATAGCTGGCATCACTTAACCCCACCTGTTGCAGTAGTTCCTTGGCCCGGTTGGCAATGGCCTTTTTATCGCGGCTGACCAGTAACCCCGAAATCATAATATTATCGAGCACCGTCATCGTATCATTAAGATAGATTTGCTGAAAGACAAAGCCACAATGCTTTCGGCGAAAAACCGCCAACTGATCATTGGAATAATTGGAAATCGCCTCGCCTTTAAAGTTGATGGTTCCCAGGGTTGGCTTGTCCATCCCTGACAGAGCATAAAGCAGCGTCGATTTTCCCGACCCCGAGCTACCCATAATAACCGTAAAGTCCCCGGCTTTGATTTCTAAGTTAAGATTTTTTAAAACATGCTGCATGATGCTGCCGTTTGAATAGGTTTTACTGAGCATTTCTGCTTTTAAAATGGTGTTTGACATACATTCCTCCCAATTGACTGATTGGATCTTTATCCCAAAGATAAAAGACCATGGTCGGCTTTTGCTTTCCATGGCCTAATTATATTTCATAAGTTCTTAACCGGTCTTTTGCCAACTCTTATTAAATTCTTATCTGTTTCTTAACTAAAACGACCCTTACACCACCCTGATGCCCAATTCCACCGTGAAGCCCTCCTCATTATAGCAGCGGATGCTGCCACCCATGGCGACCATAAACTGCCTGGCCAGATAGAGGCCCAGCCCGGAACCGGGGGTATTCTGGACCGTTTCCCCAGAGCCCCGGAAAAACTTTTCACACACCAGCGGACATTCATCGGGATTTATGCCCGGCCCGTAATCTTTGATCGTTATGGTCAGGTTTTTTTCTGTTTTGTCCAGATTAAACCAGATGTCGATATCAGTATCGGCATATTTATAAGAATTGCTGATAATATTGTCAATCACCTGACCCAGCCGCAGCGGATCACAAAAAATCAGACACTCCGCCAAGTCATTTTTAAATTGGATTTTCCCAAAATTATCCATTTCCTTTAACATTTTAATGATCACAGTGCTTGGTTCCTCGCTGATATTGACCTTCAGCATTTCCAATTCTTCCAGAGTCGCGTGGAACAGATTGCTGATCAGCGCATCGATGATGTCGGCTTTGGCATCGATCACCGCGATTTTTTCGATACTTTCGGTGAGCGTCGTCGCCGCGGTTGACCCCGGTAAATCCTCGCTTTTTACAGTTGCCAGCTTGATCTCAAGCAGCTCACAAATCGCTTTAATGGTAGCCACCGGGGTTTTAATGTCATGGGACAGTTCCGCCACCAGCTCTTTTTTGCTGATATTGGCCTGATATTCACCCTGCCGGGCCTTTCTCAGCTCTTCCCGCATCAGATCAAAACTTTCAGTGAAAGCGCCAAAGTAATTGCCCCGATCCATCGGTAGCTGAAACTCCAAATCACCATCGGCAATCTTTCGGGCAAACGCTTTCAGCACCCCAAAGGGCCGCAGAATCGCAGTATGTACCAGCCCCAAAACCAGATAAACCATAATCATGACCAGCCCAAAGGTAAGCGAAATCAGGATCGTCAGATTTCTTTTCATGGTTGCTTCCTCACTCCCATCGGTCAGAATAATGATCTTCCCCAGGAATTCTTCCTGTCCATCCGCTGCGGTTCCGGTCAAATCCATGATGGTCTGTCGATTCTTAATGCTGTCAAACAAGAGCGCCTGATAGTTTTCATCCGTAAACAGGGCGATCTGGTAGGACATCCCTCCGAACATACCAGATTTTATTGTATCTCCGTCGCGCCAATCTTTTTCAATGGTTTTAACGATGCTATTAATCTCCGTGACATCCACCCGATTGATCTGGGTGGCATAGATCGTGGTGATTGTGGCCAGATAGCCGGCTATCATGATCACTGAAAAGAGAATAACCATATTTCTTATTTTCATGTATTTCCTCACCTAAACAGTTTATTATGTCCGCCAGAATATCGTCGGGGTTATTCATTTTCCTGACTCTCAAACATATATCCGGTTCCCCAGATGGTTTTAATCAGCCTTGGCTGGTTGGGGTTTTCTTCAATTTTCTCACGAATTTTCCGGATATGCACATTCAGGGTGCCATCACTGAAAAAAGCATCCCCCCAGATCCTGGCAAATAACTCGTCTTTGGAAATCACCCGGTTTTTATTTTCATAGAGGTATTGAAACAACTTGAATTCCTTGGTTTTGAAACCCACATCTTTTTCATTGCGATAGACCTTCATGGCATCCTTATCAATTCTCAGATTGCCGCAACTGTCCTGCGCTTTTAATTGAGCGCTAACCGCATCACTGCTCCCGGCTTTTAGCGCCGCCCCATCATAGCGTTTGATCATAACCTTCACCTTGGCCAGCAAGACACCGAGGGAATAGGGTTTTTTAATATAATCGTCGCCACCGATATTCAGGGCAATCAGGACATCATCGTCACTCTGCCGGGCACTGATAAAAAGAATTGGCACATCGGTTTTTTTTCGGAGTGCTTTACACAATTCAAAGCCGCTGTCTTTTCCCAGATTGATATCCAGCAAAATCAGTTTAACCTGGTTATTTCCCATGAACAAGACACAATCATCAAAATTGCTCACAAAGGTGCAGGTCACGCCAAACATTTCAAAATATTCGCAGCTCGCTTTCGCCAATTCTACTTCATCATCGACAATTAAACAATCCCAATTCACACTTACTCCAATCCTCCCGAAAGCATCGGGAAAGTCAACCAATTTGATTAGGTACTAATCCTTTGTTAAATCATATCATTATTCTGCCGCAATTGCATCTGGTTTGAATTCGAATTGCTGGCTGTTATCACTTAGATCCACTCAAAAAAAGCATGTCCTTCGATTAAAGAAGCATGCCTTTTCTTAATTCTTTGATAAATACTTTATCTATTGCGGTCTTACTGACCTGGCGTTTAAAATAAACGTTAAAATGCGGAAGAACCCCGTTCTTATGGATTCGTTTTGCATTTCACAATTACTTATTTTGCACTGGGAAAAATAGCTTGACATAGAATCTTTCGTCAGCTTTTTTAATATCAAGACTTCCGCCGTTTTGCTCCACAAGTGTTTTTACAGCGGGCAAACCAATGCCATTGCTGTCGGTATCTAAATAAGCTCCCATATAATTTGAAATCATAATGCCAATCTCGGATGCCTGTTTAATGATCGTTATTTCAACGGGCTTCGATGGGTCAGCATATTTTTTTATGTTGGAAAACAGGTTGTCAAATATCCGCCGCAGGTCAAATACGGGAAAGGAAAGGATAAATTCACCGTCAATGACCGGAAGGGTTGCTTGAAAGCCTGCTGCCTGCAGATCAAAACACATTTCAGAAAGCAGTTGTGATAGCAGCAGCGTCCCTGAAATTGTTTCGGCAACGGTATCCGCTTTTGGGGTATCATTCACTTGAAAATGACGGAACATTTCATCGGAAAGGCTTTTCATTTGCTGTACTTTTTCAATGGCGCTCTTCAAATAGCGTTCTTCTTCTGACGCATTCCGATACTTTTTATAGCGGAGTATTTCAAGATAGCCCGTCAACTTGGTCAACGGCGTTCGCAAGTCATGCGATAAAGAGGTAATCAGTCGGCTGTTTGCCAGCACAGCTTCATTTTCTCGTGCCATCTGGTCGATTACTGAAAGCCGCATTCCCTCAATGCTGCGTCCAAGCTCAGCCAGCTCGTCCTCGCCTGGAGAATCGATGTGATAGCTGAGGTCTCCTCCTGTGAGGATCTCCATTTCATGACTCAGATGCATAATGCGATGGATGATCCGATAGACATAGGGAATTAAAATCAGGAAGAAGCAGATTGCCGCGATACCAAGGGAGATTACCATTCCAAGCCCATCATAATGAGAAGTAGACGGGTATGCATATGCATACACGACACCGTCCGAACAGTTCACCGGGATACCGACTTGCGTATCATCGTCTTCCTCCGGGATGTCCGCCTCAGGGCTGCTCGCCAAATAGAGATACATCGTACGATAGTTCTTTTCCCATCTGACATCGCGTATTGCGTCATCGACAGTCAGCTCATTACTTGTCACATGTTCCTGAAAGCTCGCCACTGCCGAAGTTCCCACATTTGTCCAATAAGAATCGAACTCCGAGCCGTACAAGAACCACCAAATAACGCCATCATACAGGAGTAAAAAGACAGAGAAGGAAATAACCAGCGCAATTGCCGCAACCGATGCGAATTTCAGACCTAGGCGGGATTTAAATTTGCTGCTATTCAATGCGATACCCCTTTCCCCAAACCGTTTTCAGCAATGTTGGTTCCTGCGGGTCTTCCTCAATCTTTTCCCGCAGTCTACGGATGTGAACCATTACCGTGTTGCTGGAGGAGTAATAAAACGGCTCCTCCCAAATGCTCTCAAATAAATTTTGCGCAGAGAAAAGCCTGCCTCTGTAGGTCAGCAGTAACCGGAGAATCTGATACTCCTTGTCTGTCAGGTTCAGTTCTTCTCCATCTTTGCAAACATCGTTTCGGTCCTGATACAGTATGATTCCACGCCATTCCAACGGGGTTTCATTGTCAATATTGCCTTTCCCTCTGTAAGTCTGATAGCGCCGTAGGAGTCCCTTTACACGGGCAAGAAGCTCGGCATAAGAAAACGGCTTTGCGAGATAATCGTCCCCGCCGGATGAAAATCCAAGCGTCAGGTCGGAATCTTTATTTTTTGCCGTAGCCGTAAGAAATAAAATGGGAACATTACTTTGCTCCCTCATTTTCAAGCAGACCTGATACCCGGACATACCGGCCATCATAATATCCAAAATAACAAGATCCACATCGTCGGAAAAGACCGACAACGCCGTTTCCCCGTCAGCTGCTTCCAGCGTGGTAAAACCTTCGCTCTCCAGCAGAACACAGACGATCTCACGAATTTCAGAATCATCATCTACGATCATAATTTTTGCGGCGTTCTTCATGTCGCTCCGCCTCCACTCTACGTATTGCTGTTATCTTACCATCTGCCCGTCACACAAGCAACGAAGATATACCCCTATCAGGGTCAGTTAAGAATACTTAAGGTTTTCGTAAGCACCAGCGTCAGAATATGTAGATATAATACAAAAACAAAATGGAAACTGCGGGCGGGCATATCTCGTCGGGGGTGCGGATGAAACAGCGTGAAAAACGGCTAAAGATTTATCTCCTTATACTATTTTTGCTCTTGCTCCTTGTTACCGGAGTATTCCTCGCAATAGGTTTCTTCCGAGGATACTTTGGATCATTGGAGGCGTTTCGAGCCTATATTGGCACCTTTGGCCCGTTCGCGCCGCTGATGTTGACGGCGATTCAAACCATGCAGGCATTTCTGCCGATCATCCCAAGCTTTTTCGGATTCGCAGCGGGCTCCGGATTATTTGGAGCGTTTGGCGGCTTCCTTTGTAATTATATCGGTATCAGCCTTGGCTCCATCATTGCATACTACCTGGCCAGACGCTTCGGGATCAGATTTGTGAAACAGATTATACCGGAGAAAAAATATAATGCCGTCGTTGAATGGGCAGCCTCGAAAAAGAGCTATACGATTATTCTTTTTCTTTCCATTCTGCTTCCGCTGGCGCCGGACTGTGCCCTGTGTTATTTTTCCGGCCTGATCAATATGCCAACGAAAAAATATATTCTGATCATCATGACTGCAAAGCCCTGGTGTATCCTGCTTTACAGCATTTTCTTCAGTAACGTACTTTAGGAGGTCCCTATGCTTAAATTTTAAAATTTCACCGTGATTCTCACTTATGTGGGTATGTTGACCTCATTTTTAGGTATCGTTTATGCTCTGCACTTTCAAAGGCGCTGATTTCTCGATACATAAAAAAACCATCGCATTCCCATGTGTGATTTATGAGATCAAAATATCGCTGACTTGCAGCGTTTTTATCTCGGAGGAAGCAATTCAGAATAACAGAATAATATGAATGTGAGGAAACACCATGAAAAATGTATTGGAATATATGGAGCACCATGTGCTTTGTCGCCCGGACAAGATTGCTGTCATTGATAAAACTTCTTCCAACTCCTATCGGGAATTGGAACATACCTGTAAGACTGTCGGGACAGCGCTGTCAAGGTACATCAAAGTCGGTCAGCCGGTCGCAGTCTTGATGGAAAAAGGCATCCCCGCGCTATGTGCATTTTGGGGCGCCATTTATGCAGGAGGCTACTATGTGCTGCTTAATCCAGAGCTGCCGGTATTCCGCCTGAAGCAGATTCAGAAAGTACTTCAGGCAGAATATGTGATTGTCGATTTTCAGCACGCAAAGCTTGCGACGGAACTTTTTCCAGCCAGAGCAATCCTGATGATGGACGATCTGCAAAAAGGATCCATAGATTTGGAGCGTCTGCGCTTTGTGCGCAGTAGGATGATCGACACCGATCCTCTTTATGTCAACTTCACCTCTGGCTCTACTGGCGTTCCAAAGGGTGTTGTGGTCAGTCACCGTTCTGTGATCGATTTTATCGATGTTTTCACAAATACCTTCCAGTTTTCATCCACGGATGTCTTTGGCAATCAGGCACCCTTCGATTTTGATGTTTCCGTCAAGGATATCTATACTTCAGCAAAGGTTGGAGGGACACTGGCGATTATTCCAAAGCCCTTTTTTTCACGACCAAAGGCGCTTCTGGACTGGATCTGCGAGATTCACATCACTGTCATGATCTGGTCCGTCTCAGCACTGTGCCTGATCAGCGCGTTTCACGGTCTAGACTACCTTATCCCCACTTCCGTGCGTAAGATTCTTTTTAGCGGCGAGATCATGCCGGAAAAGCATCTCCGAGCATGGCTGGAACATTTGCCGAACGCGCAGTTTGTTAATCTCTACGGACCTACTGAGATCACCTGCAACTGCACCTATCATATCCTTGACAGAAACGGTGATTATTCTCATGGGATTCCTATTGGGCGTCCCTTCCCAAATGAGCAGGTGTTCCTGCTCGACGCCAACGCACAAGAAGTGACAACCTCCGGTGTTGTCGGTGAGATCTGCGTACGGGGAACGGCACTGGCGCTTGGATACTACCGAAACCCTCAGCAGACGGAGGTCGCTTTTGTACAGAATCCGCTCAATACCGGTTACCCCGAACGCATTTATAAAACAGGCGACCTTGGAAAGTATCTGGACAATGGGGAACTTCTGTTCTGTGGTCGGAAGGATTTTCAGATCAAATACATGGGACACCGGATCGAATTAGAAGAAATCGAGCGGGCGGTTGCGAAAATCCCCGGTGTTGATCAGTGTTGCTGTGTGTTTGACGCAAAAAAGGAGCAGCTATACGGCTTCTACACTGGCAGTCCAAAGCAACCCAGTCTCCGCAGTCAGCTTGCCGAGTCTTTACCTGTATATATGGTCCCGCGCACACTTTATCAAATCAAGAAATTCCCATTGAATAAAAATGGAAAAATCGACCGCAAGCGACTGCTTGACCGAAAGGAGTAAAACATGAACAAACTCAAATGGAGAGGATTATTAGAAAAACAGTCAACGCCTATGTACGCTTACGACCTTTCTGTACTGGAAGAACGTATCCGTTCCCTGCGTAGCTGTTTGCCCGAGGGTGTCAGACTGTGCTATGCAGTGAAAGCCAACACCTTTATACTTGCGACAGTAAGTGCGCTAGTCGATCGACTGGAAATCTGTTCTCCGGGAGAACTGCGGATTTGTTACCAAATGGGGTTGCCCACGAACAAATTCGTGGTTTCCGGTGTTTATAAGACGCCCGCCCTGATTCGAGAACTAATTGCCCAGGGACCGACTGGGGAGCTTTACACTGTGGAATCCATGCAACAATTCAGCATCTTAAGCGATATTGCTCATCTGGCGAAAAAACGCATTTCCATTCTGCTCCGCCTGACCAGCGGCAACCAATTTGGACTTTCCGAGGATGAATTGGAACATATCGTCAGCGAGTACCAGCACGATCCATTCCTTGAAATCAGAGGCATTCAGTATTTTTCCGGTACCCAGAAATCATCTTTGAAGCGGCTTAAACGGGAGCTGGACTATCTGGACAGCGTGCTTAACAAATTACAAACTGACTGCGGCTATTCCGCTCCTGAATTGGAGTTCGGACCCGGACTTCCGGTCTCCTACTTTATCGACGAGGACTTTGACGAAGACGCCTTTTTGCATGAATTTTCAGCCTTGCTGACCGGAATGCAGTTCAAGACAAAGCTTACCCTGGAGCTTGGACGCAGCATCGCCGCCAGTTGCGGTACCTATTTAACAAGCGTTGTCGATAAAAAAACAAACAAAGGGCAGAACTACGCCATTGTCGATGGCGGTATACACCAACTTGTCTATTATGGTCAGTCAATGGCAATGAAGCATCCCATTGTCCACGAGCTCACTCGCCGCGGGGGCACAGAGCAGGAACCATGGAATATCTGCGGTTCGCTTTGTACCACTAACGATATCTTGGTAAAACAGTTTCCCATGTATTGCCTGGAAATCGGTGATGTGATCGTATTTGAAAACACTGGTGCATATTGTGCGGCGGAAGGAATCGCCTTATTTTTAAGCAGGGATTTACCGGCGGTCATGTTGCTGAAAAACGGTTGTGAACCCGTCTGTGTGCGGGGGCATATGCCAATAGAGATGTTAAATACACCGAATAATGAAATGAGGAAAAGAGTATGGAACGCCTGATTAAAATTTTGAAAGACATAGAACCGGAAATTAACTACGCAAACTGCAAAGACCTGATCGATGGACATCATTTGGATTCGCTCTCCATCATTGCCTTGGTGGGAGAGCTGGAGGAAGAATTCGATATTACAATCCCGACCGTCGAGATAACTCCGGACAACTTCAATTCCCCAGAATCTCTCTGGGCAATGGTAACGCGACTAATTGAGGAAGAATAATATGCCCTCGATTCCATCGTATTTTTCCGTACAGTTTCTGGCGATTTTGCTGCCAGTCACTGTCACGACTTATGCTTTCCTTCCGCAAAAGCCGCGGCGGATTGTACTTTTACTCGCGAGCTACGCCTTTTTCTGGGCCGTCAGCGGAAAGCTGTTGGTTTATCTTCTGCTGTCCACGCTCTCCATCCACCATTTTGGTCTCTGGCTTGCCGACAATCAAAATCGCTGTGACCAGGCTTTGGAGCAGGCTCAAAAGGAAAACCGCAAGGGCATCAAAGTGTTATATCAGCGGCAGCAAAGAGGGATTATTGCGTTTGCTGTTATTCTCCATATAGGCGTTCTGGCAGTTCTGAAATATTCGGCTTTTTTTGCAACAAACCTGAATGTCGGCTTTAATCTTTTAAAGCTGCCTGCTACGGTCGCCATACCTTCTTTTGTGTTGCCAATCGGCATTTCTTTTTATACCATGCAGGCGCTATCGTATGTTTTGGATGTCTATCACCGAAAAATATCAGCTGACCGCAACCTATTTCGTCTTGCCCTTTATATGAGTTTCTTTCCACAGATCATGGAAGGGCCAATCTGCCGGTATACCGAAACCGCAGAGCAGTTGTGGAGCGTACCGCCCATTGAATATCGCAACCTTACCTTTGGCCTGCAACGCATTCTGTTCGGTATTCTGAAAAAAATGGTCGTCGCAGATCGCCTGAACCTGCTGATCAGCAATGTATTCAACAGCTATCAGGACTATGACGGCTTCGTAATCGCTGTCGCCGCAGTGTGCTATACCATTCAGCTTTACATGGACTTCTCCGGCACAATGGATGTAGCCCTTGGCATCGGACAGATTTTCGGTGTTTCATTGACCGAAAACTTTCAGCGCCCTTTTTTTTCCAAGACTATTCCTGAATTTTGGAAGCGGTGGCATATTACTCTGGGTGCATGGTTCCGTGATTATATCTTCTATCCTATTTCCCTGTCAAAGCCCATGAAATACCTTTCTTCGAAGGCGAGAAAACGACTTGGACATAACTTTGGCGCACTGCCCGCCAGTGCCATCGCGCTCTTTTACGTGTGGCTATGCAACGGATTGTGGCACGGCGCTGGGTGGCACTTCATTTTTTTCGGCATGTATCATTTCGCGCTAATTTTGAGTGGAAACATAGCAGAACCTTTCGCGGCGAATATCGCACATAAGTTGCATATATCGCGAGAACATCCGCTTTATCATGGATTTCAAATCGTCCGAACCGCCGCTTTGGTTTGTATCGGTGAAATGTTTTTTCGAGCCAACGGACTTCGTACCGGACTTGCAATGCTTAAGAAGATTTTTACAGACTTCACTTTCAACACCATTGTAGAAAAGACTTTCTTTTCTTTTGGTGCAGACTTATATGACTACATCATTGTCGCTATTGTCTTGGCTGTCGTTTTTTTTATTGAGCTTTGCCAAGAAAAGGGCGTATCCATTCGGGAGCGCATCAGTACAAAGCCTGTGGCGAAACGTTTTGCGGTGTATTATGCTCTGATTATGGCAATTGTCATATTTGGCGCATATGGAGACAATTATGTCCCTGTCGATCCGATTTATGCAAGCTTTTAGAAAGGCGGTAAACCATGAAAATCAAGAGAACGCTGAGAGGTGTAGCATTCATTGCCGGACTCATGATCCTGCTGGCCGTATCATCCTATTTGCTTGTTCCCAGAAACAATACGGCTGCAGCGGGAATGGAAGCAACTTCGGCCAACGGAATCCTTGGTGAAAAGGAAAACTCCATCGACATTCTGGTGCTCGGAGACAGCGAATCCTATTTCTCCATCTCCCCTTTGCAGCTTTGGAAAGAAAAAGGCTACACCGCATATGTCTGTGGAACCGCGGGTCAGCATTTAACCTACAGCAACACCATGCTGCACAGGGCATTTCAAAAGCAAAAGCCTAAAATTGTAATCTTGGAGACCCTTGCAATCTACCGCAAAATGTCATTGAGCAATGTGGGACTGGCTGAGATCGCTCGCTATTTTCCCGTATTTCAATATCATAACCGGTGGAAATCATATGATCTGAAAGGATTTAAAAACGGAGTCAAATACAATTGGGCTGAAGATTACAAGGGCTATTTTTACTCCGATCAAGTAACTCCCGCTCAAAATTTGGAATACATGACGCCGACAGAAGAGTCTGCGAAAATTGCAAAAACAAACAGATACTTCATACAAAAAATCAAAGACTTCTGTGATGAAAATGGAGCCGAATTGATCCTTCTCAGCACACCGAGCACACAGAATTGGAATTATAAGTCACACAACGGAATTGCGATCCTTGCCAGCGAATTGAGCTGCGAATATATTGATTTAAATCTGATGAATGATACCGTCGGCATAAACTGGAGCCTGGACACCCGTGACAGTGGGGATCATTTAAATTATTCCGGAGCAAACAAAGTAACTCATTATTTAGCGGAATACCTGTCAGGCAGGGGAATCTTATCAGATCACCGTGGAGACAAAAACTACGCACACTGGGATGAGTGCTTGGAAAAGCTGAACGCGAAAGCAAAGGGCACATCTAATTAGAATAAAGAATCGCATAAGCTATGCACTTACCTATCCGTGCTCGGGACTTTCACCCGTTAGATTGTGCCTGTGCCGGGCGCACCTCAAAAAAGGCATGTCCTTCCTTTGAAAGAAACATGCCTTTTTTTATAAATACTTTATCTATTAAGGTCTTTGACCGCTCTGACCGGGTTGACTCTGACCGCCCTGGCCCGGTTCTCCCATTCCGGTCTGGCCATTGCTGATAACCACGCCCGTTAGAGGAATTTCCACCGTCTGGCTACCACAGGTCAGCGTATAGGTCGATCCCTGAGCCAGATCCGGACTACTGATCACCACCGATTGATAGGTTTTATCCGGGGTGTATGTTACTACAGTCTTGCCGCTGTCATCGGTCAATTTTATTTCAGTCCCGGCTGCACAACTTGATGTCAGGTTATAAAGCAAGGATACCTGGGTTGATGTTTCTGAAAATGACTGCGCCATTCCGGTACTGCCGGCAATCACAACGGTTCCGCCTGATACATCGGCCGTACCGTTATAATCCAGAGCGCCATCGCCATTACTGGTCGGTCCACTGACATAAATGGTGCCACCTGAAATATATAAATTACCATTGCTGTCAAGGCCATCGCCTGAAGCATTGACGTGAATCGTTCCACCCGCAATCGAGACATATACATTGGCATCATTCTCCATCGCCCCACCTCTGCCACCAGTATCGTTCGCTGAAGTCATGGCATTAGATCCGTTGAATCCATCATCTTCTGCTGTGATATCAACGGTTCCACCTTCAACGATAATTACAGTCCCTTCAATACCTTCGAAGGAATTTGAAATGGTAATCGTACCGCCAGCAATATAAACATGACCTTTGGTCGAATCGTCGGCATTTTTTGATGTTATTCCTTTTCCATCAGAAGAATTGATGCTAATCAAGCCATCTTTTATTTTTACACAGTTCTTGCCGTTCAGACCATCATTTGCCGAAGCGATATTAATGATTCCACCGGTTATGACCAAATCATCCTTTGATACAATACCATGATTAACATCCGTTGTGATGTTAAGTGTGCCTTCGCCGTTGATAGTCAAATCAGCTTTACTGAAAATCACACCATCGACGGTATTTTCATCGGTCTGAACGTAGGCGCCACCATCGGTTAAAGTATTGACGGTGTTGGCTGCCAAGGTAATAAATACCTTATCGGCGCTTTTTACATAGATGGGCGCATTATCGGAACAATTGATGGTTGCACCACTTAACACAATCTGAATCTTGTCGGTATCGGCAGCAGCGACGACAATCTGGCCATCAGACAGATTTCCGGTGACCACATAGGTTCCTTCTTTGGTAATCGTCAAAACGCCGTTACTGGCCGTAGCACCGTCACCTGATACCTGGATAGTACCGCCATCCAGAGTGACTTGAACCGCAGTGGCGTCATCATAGCTTGTTTCCAGGTCACGATCGGTAAATTCCGGATCAACCACAACCGTTGATGTCGGTGATACCACGGCGCTTAAAACAGCAGTGGTTTCAGTGACCGCTTCGGCGGTACTTTCAGCCGTTGTCGTCTGGGAATTTGGACTGCAACCGCCCAAAAATACCATAATGATTAATAAAAATGGTATCAGCCTCTTTAATCTTTTCATTGAATTCTTTCCTCTCTTTTTCTGTTAGACTTTATGAAGTATTTTTATATTAGCAATATTCTCACACAATCAGGGATAAACGTTGTAGTAAATGAGAATCTCTTGATCATCGTAAGGTGTTGCCTCGTTTTTTTTATTATAGGCAGGTTATGTGACGGCTATATGGATAAAGGCTGTTTTTTTATTGAAAGACCGCATTTTATTTTGCATCACCAGCGCTATTTTAAGTTCAAAATTCTATCCCCAACTTTTTTGCAAAGTTTGCTTGACATTTTATGCAAAGCAAACTATACTAAAAATGCAAAGTATGCTATGCAGATTATTAGAAGGTGTAATATGAAAACACGAATCAAAGAATTACGAAAAGAACGAAAACTCTCCCAGGAAGAATTGGCTCTGGCGGTGGGCACAACCCGACAGACCATAACCTCCATTGAAGTGGGCAAATATACGGCTTCACTGATGTTGGCCTATAAAATTGCCCACTATTTCGGACTGACCATTGAAGAAGTTTTTGACTTTTCAGAAGAAAATGAATTTTAGGAGGCAGTTGTATGGAAAAATTTAAAATAACGGTTAAACGAAGAATCGCCCTTTCTTCAGGAATCGCCTTGGTGGCCCTGGTCTTGGGGGCTTATAGTATTTACTCAATCATTACTGCTGACATCTCAACGGCTACCCATTCTGACGGTTTTGTGGCAGGATTCCAGTTTGGTCTGATCGTCAGTATTCTGGGACTTGCGGTGATTGACATCATCAAGCTGAGTCTGGCGATGAAGGACGAAACCAAACTGAAGCTATTATACAATAAAGAACATGACGAGCGAATGAAAGCCATCCGCAGCAAAGCGGGAATGCCGCTCATCGCCATCACCTCGATGCTGATGATTCTAGCTGCCATTGTCGCCGGATATTTCAATATTATCGTCTTTTATACCCTGATCATTGCTGTAGCGGCCCAACTGTCAGTCAGTGCCGTTGTTAAGCTCTATTGTATGAAAACCATGTAAAGAGGGACGATGATGAAAAATAGCCTTTTGTTTCCAGTGACTCTCACGATCATGATGTTCTGCCTGGGCATCATGGTCGTTAACTGGCTGATTGTGCCTCTGCCAGATTGGAGCGTTCGCAGCTTTGGCCTGCTGATGCTGGCCGACTTGCCGGTTCTGGTTTATTCCCGGATAAAATTTTGTAAAACCATCAATAAAAAGAAACGGAGTTTTTAATGTGAAAAGAACCATGCGAAAAGAATTAAAAATCGGACTTTTGCTATTTGCCCTATTTAATCTCGTCAATTTGTTCACCAATAACCTGTTTCCAGAAGTACCGGCCCTGCACTTTATCCTCGGTGGGCTGGCCGGGTTGGCTTTTTGTGAGGCGATTATCGGCATCTTGCCGGAAACCACGTACACAAAACTGAAAAAGCTAAAAAAGAATTTATAAACAAAACCCTCAACAAAATTTGATTGTTGAGGGTTTTGAAATTGTATATTTTTCCGTTATTTCTGACCCGTCTTTTTAAAAACCTATTTTGCCGTTGTCTCAAACTTAAGTTCGGCCAATTGATAATGGGCAGTTTTATAGGTACTATAGCCGCCGGCCAGATTATAAATATTGGTAAAGCCGTGATTCTTAAGAATACGGATTGCCAGATAAGCCCGTTGTCCAACCTGACAGGTTACATAAATCGGGGTATCTTTGGCGATTGGAATTTCACCTATCCGATCTCTCAGACTATCCAGCTCAATATTCACAGCACCCTTAATCCCGCCTGCCCGGACTTCCACTGGTGAACGGACATCCAGTAGAAAGCCGCCATCTGCGACAATCTGATCAATTTCATGCCATTGAACGGTTTGATAGACCCCATCGATAATGTTCTCGGCAATGTAACCCAGAATGTTCACCGGATCTTTCGCTGATGAGAACGGCGGCGCATAACTGAGTTCAAAGTCCTGAAGATCCAGTACCGTTGCGCCGAGCTTCATCGCCGTGGCAATCACATCAATCCGCTTTTCAGTCCCCTCCTGACCAACGGCCTGGGCCCCGAGAATTTTCAGGGTTTGTGGGTTATACAGCAGTTTCAAGGCAATATTGGTGGCATTGGGATAATACCCGGCATGATTGCTCCGATGCGCCACTACCACCTGATAGGGGATTTTCTTGAGATCCAGCAGAGCGGCATTATTGCCGGTGGCGGCAATGGTCTGATTAAACACCTTGGCTACGGCAGTTCCCTGAATACCGACATTTCTGATTTTTTTACCGTTGATATAATCAGCTACCAACCGTCCCTGACGATTCGCCGGCCAGGCTAAGGGAATCGCAGTCGGTGTTTTGCTGACAAAATCGACCACTTCCACGGCGTCACCGATGGCAAAAATATCCGGATTGATGGCATCATTTTCGCCGTTATAGACCTCATAATTAACGGTTGTAACGATATGTCCTCGGAGTCCCACTTTTAAGTTCGCCTGTTTAGCCAAAGCATTTTCAGGCACCACCCCGATAGCGAGAATAACCAGATCAGCTTGGAGGACCTGACCACTTTCGAGCACCACTTCACTGCCCTCCTTCTGGAAATGGTCAACCCCATCTTCGAGAATCAGATTAACGCCATTGGCATTGATTTCCTGGTGAACCAACTGAGCCATTTCAAAATCCAACGGTTTTAAAACCTGGTTCATTTTTTCGACTAAAGTGACATTAATGCCTAATTCCCGTAGGTTTTCAGCCATTTCAACACCGATAAAACCACCACCGATGACCACTGCCCGGTTAACCTTGCCGCTGTCTACCACGGCTTTGATCTTATCGGTATCGGGAATGTTTCGCAGGGTCAGGATGTTTTTAGCATCCGCCAATCCCGGAATCGGCGGAGCGATGGGTTTTGCTCCGGGTGATAGGATCAGTTTATCATAACTCTCGGTATACGTTGTACCCGTTTGATGGTTCTTAACCGTCACGATTTTTTGATCCGGATCGATGGCTGTTACCTCGCTGAAATTGCGGATATCCAGGTTAAACCGTTTGGACATCCCAGCTACCGTTTGAACCAGCAGTTTTTGACGGTCAGTAATTACATCGCCGATATAATAAGGCAGTCCGCAATTGGCAAATGAGATATATTCGTCCCGTTCAAACAGGATAATCTGATCTCCTTCACTTAAACGACGAAGTCTGGCTGCGGCCGTAGCACCGCCAGCGACACCACCAACAATTAATATTTTTTTCATTGTGTTATCTCCTTTATGCTATTCATTTTATTATTTTGTTTCAAAGCTAGTTTTACATTTCGGGCAACGGATCGTGATTTTGCCCTTATTACTGGGCGCTCGCATTTTGGTCTGACAATTCGGACAGACGACCACTCGATGATCGACCAGTTCCAGTACCTTGGCCTGATCCAAACCAATCACGGCGTCATCGCCAATGATAAACGTCGGTACTCCACGAATTCCTCTTCGGGCCATTTCCTGTTGGGCCGCTGCATCAACATTAACGTCCTTCTCAATAAATTGAATGTGATTCTGCCTGAGAAAAGCCTTTGCGGTCTTGCAATGCGGGCAGGTCTGGGTAGTAAACAAGGTTACATCTTTCATTACTCTCACCTGATTTCTTTTATTTTTTGTGACTTTGTTTGTTTATAAATTAACTAAATTGATCTTACCAAATACTTACCCGATTCTCTGTGATTTCATCACTGAGCGATCAAAATAATACAGATTATCAAAAAAACAAAAACAACCAGAAATTTAGTTCCGGTTGCTCTTATTTTAAAACCTGCCTTATTTTGACTCTATTTCCAGCTCTTTTTAGGTTTAAATTGCATTTTTTATGCGGTCTATTTCGGAACACTTCGTCCCACTGTGAGTTCTTTTCGTTCTGCGGATTTTCATCTCCTGATAGGCAAACTTACTACCTTTTTTACAGCCATCATCTTTTACCATCAATATCGAAAGCCCTTCCATCAACAGGGTCATTTTACATTGATGAGAACAGATAGTGCAGGTGAGTTTAATTTCTCTGATTCCATCCTCCTGACAGATTACCGCTTTTTCTTCTTTTAAATGTGTGTTGATCATTGATTGAACCTCCAAAACCTTTGCTCAGAAACAGATTGATTTCAACGTCGCCGCCATTGTCTGCCGGAACCGTCGTGCTTTTGGCCATTTTTAGTAAAATTTTATCTTTTCTGAATTATAACACAAAACCTAAAGATTGTTAAATAAATAACCAGTGGAAACGTTATCTGTTTTGTCGGGTTGATTTTTTTTAAGGTTATCTTTATCATAAATCTCACTACATTTTTTTGATAAACTCAAACGCAATTTAATTTTTTGGCATTTATGTTATCCTGTCTTTCTTCATCAAATCGTAAATACATGAAAAACCCAAGAATTTTTCTTTTCAAATTCTTGGGTTTTTGGTTGACCATCTACTGATTTATCAGCGTTTCTTTATACTAACACCCGAACTGCAAATGATTCGTTACACGCCGGACATTTAACCATATGTTTACCCCGTTTGATCGGCAGTTTAAGCATCTTCCTGCAATGGGGACATTTGCGATACCGATGCACCCGGACTTCTTTAATCCGCCGGAGAAAAATCCGGCCTTCTTTTTTTACAGGATTCCACAGTTTCAGGAATTGTTCGTTTTCGCTCCGCCTGCGGCTGATCTTTCGGGAAAACCCCCGCAGCACCATCAGTAGGATCAAGGCGTTTGAAAGAATCATCAGGATCGTTGAATTGACCATCAAATTGACCATCATCAGTCCCAGAGCCACAAGTAACCCGGCATAATAAAGCTGATCAATGCCATATCGGCCAGACATGAAGCGGATCAGGGTATTTTTAAAACTCTCCATTTTTGTCTCCTTATTAATTAACCACAGGTTCTAAAATATCAATCCTAAAAACGACAGCAAAAACTGAATCGCGTAAAAACCGATAAACAGTTTAACAATGGTACCCAGCGGCGAAAAACTCGATGCCCGCCGACCAGCACCTCCAAACCAACTACGTCGCCCGCTCATTTGGTTTAGGAGGTTTTGATACTCGCTGTTATCCGGTTCCATTTCAACAGCCATCTGGGCATGTTCCCGAGCAACATCCCGGTAACCCAGGCCATAGTTGGCAATGGCGCTGTAGAAATGCCATTGGGCACTGCGATCTGACAAATGATTGAGAATATTCAAAGCCTCCTGATAATTCCCCATATTGATTTGGTTGGCGGCGGCGTCAAAACTGTAGCTCTGACGTTGACTGTAAAAAGCGCCAAAAATCCACTCAAAGGGATCGAATCCTTCAAAAGGGTCACCCTGACTTGTTTGTCGACTGCTGCTGGCATAGCGATAGGTATAGGTTTGTCCCGACTGGCCCTGTCGATAGGGACTGGCGGTGCCATGGGCATTGCCATAAGCATAGTTGGCCTGCCCGCTTTTGATTAAGTCATAGGCCGCATTGACCTCACTCATTTTCTTGGCAGCCTCCGGATTTCCCGGATTCAGGTCGGGATGGTATTGCTTCGCCAGTTTTTTATATGCTTTTGAGACGTCCTCATCACTGGCATCGTGAGGAACCCCCAAAACGTGATAGGGATCCAAATTCATTGTGCTTCCACCTTTATCTGTAAATTTATTCTAAAATTAATAGTGGCTCGATTGTACCCCTAAATGTTTAGGTTTTGTTTAAATAATTGAAAAAAAGTTATTCAATTGGATCATTCTTCTTTGTCAAATCAAAACTGCCACTAAAAGGTGCGTGTCTATCACTGTCTTTTAATGGCAGCTCGTTGATCAAAAGTGCTCATTTATTTTTGCTGTGACAAAACCCCGATGGTGGATCGTCCGGGTAAAACAAAGTAATTATCGCCCAACGTCACGCCGATTTTATCCGTTTCACCCAAGAACATGTCAAACAGCCGTTTCTGTTCCGCCGTGGACCATTCTTCACCATTTCCGGGAACGTAGTCCTGCACTGCCAGCCAACCGGTTTGCGCCTTCACCGCATCTGCCACAAAAACCTTCCCGGTATTCACCAGCAGATTCATAACCTCATCGATCATAAAAAGATCCATGGAATCTTTGAGGGTTTTCGCATAGTCATCCAGCTCCGTGCCAACCGTAACTATATAGGGAAAAACCGGATCATCTGGGTTAACATACCCCCGAAGCAGCTGGCTTTCAAACATCACGTCGTTGATTTTTACCCACGAATCCGTTTTTTCAGTAACTGTCGCACTAAAATAGATCGCCTTGGGTCTGGCAATCTGCTCAACCACTTCATAAACCGGCTCCAGAATATCCAGCATCGCCTCATTTCCTCTTAAATGCAGTTCTTTGTCCAACGTTTCCATATCATAGACGAAGGGAAATTTTTCAAAAATCTTAAATTCCATTTTCTTTCTCCAATCTTTTGGGTTATTTTTTGTTTATACCCATTCTACTTCAAAATATTAAATAAGAGTAAATTTTTCTATACCGACGATCTCCCACCACCTGGAAGACGCCGCGATTTCGATTATTCAGGTCGATTCGTTACAGCAAACGATCGGTTTGCAAATAGTTGTTGATCTAAAAAATATTTATTTGATCTAAATAGCGTCTATGGTAAAATACATTTATAATTTCTGTGAAGACCTTTACAGAAATGACTAACTAAAGGAGTGAACCTCATGATGAAAAGAAATCTACTGCCCTTATTGCTCATTTTTGTCCTACTGTTAAGTGGTTGTACTGCACCAGGCTCCAGCCAAAGTAATCCGGATACCCTTTCTGATGCAACGGCCACACTGCAAAATGAAGTGGACGAAATTCAGACAATGCTTAAAAAAATTGGAACGAGCGTCGGAAAAAGCCCCGCTGGTGATGAAAAAGCCTACTCGCTGATGAACGAGCAGCTCAACAGCAAGCCTTATTTCTTTGATATCCTGGTAACGGATGCCGATTCAAACGTGACTCAGGTTGCCACAAAAATGGACAGCCCTTTTATTGGTCTCAATTTAAAAAGCATCAACCGCCATCCCGAACTATTTGTCGATACCCCGGCGATGGTTATCAAACCACACACCTCCACTGATGATACCCCTTACCTCTATGCTTCGGTACCCATCGAAAACGGTGGTTGGGTAATTGCCTATATTGATCCCTATACCTTTGGCGCTGAACTCAGTAAACTGGCCATCGGACAGAATCTCGATCTTGGCGTCATCGACACCAACGGAACCAATATCTACACCAGCAATATGACCGAAATTGGTAAGAATATCTTAACTGATCCGATCTACAGCAGTTTTGTTGAACTTCAAACGCTTATCAAAAACAAAATGATCCCTGATGCTCAGGGTGAAGGAACCTACACGTATAATGCCGCTGGTACCAATGAACCGGTGCAGAAGCAAGTAAAATGGGATACGGTTAACGCCTTTGGCTCCGAACTGCGGGTGTACGTCAATTCCGAACCTGGTGCAGGTGAAACCACAGCGACCAACGGGGATCTGCGTCAGTTTACCGAGGAAGAATTATCCTGGCTGGATACTGCCAGCACCTTGATCTATGATGAGTTTACCAATCTCGAAACGCTCACCAAGACCGCCGTAACTGCCTACCAGCAATCCGGTGAAACAAGCGACGCTTTCTCCAGTGCCTTAGCCGCCATCGCAAAAGAGAGTCCGATTGCTAAAAATGTTGTGTTTGTCAATAATGAAAACCTCATTACCAACGCCTACCCCAGCTACTTTAAAGGGATTTCATTTGATCTTTATAATAAAAATATCCCTGCCATCAGCCAGCAAAAACAGCCTTTTATCACACCGTTAACTTTTACCGACCATCAGTCTCCGGCAACACAGCTTCTGGCTTTTGTGACCCCCGTCGAAAAAGATGGCCAGATTGCCGGCTATATTGTGGCTCAGGTGCGACTCTATGATTTTGCTGCCTATCTGACCAATCTGGAAAGCATTGGTGAAAATGTCAATTTTATGCTCACCAATAACGATGGAACAATTCTTTATGATGGTGATCTCACTGAAATTGGCATGAACACGTTTGAGGATGACCTCTACTCAGAAGGAACCCTCAGCGACTATATTCACAATGAATATAAGCCCAACCGGGAAGGCCAGTCCGAATATGAATTCTATGGTGCCGGGATGACAGAAATCATTCCCAAACGGGTCGTTTGGAAAACCATGACCTTCATGTGGAATGACTTCAAACTCAGTATGAATTCGGAGTGGAAGCCAGGCGAATAAGTAATCGTGATCGTTACAAAGCTAAACCCTGACTGCGATCGTCGGTTCAACCTTATGATTTCAATTATTTAATCAGTAATATCGCTATCGTATAAAAAACCGGTGAAATGTTGTTCATTTCACCGGTTTTTAATTTTTCACTGACCTCGTTTGCTGTAATTCTGACTACTTCTGCGTACTCGAATCCCCCTGCTTCAATTCATCGATGAAACTGCATTGTTTGATCCCAACCAGTGCTTCCCGTTTCAGGGCAACCCGGTCTTCTGACATCAGTTTCAGGGCCGTTTCGGTGGAATAAAGAAAGTCATTGGCGTGATTTTTAGGAATAAGCACTGGCATCCGATCATGGATCTCTGCCACCAGCTCAACGGGTTTCTTTGTCATAATCAGAAACGTTTCTGGCCCTCCGGCTGAGGAATGATAAAAGCCCCCCAGATAAATGAGATCATCCAGCCCGACAAAACGGAATTTCTCTTTTTTCTGATTCCATTCATAAAAACCAATCGCCGGAATCAGGCAACGTCGATTAAGAAAGTCATCCCGAAAACTTGCTTTTTCCAGAACCGTTTCCGATCGGGCATTAATCAACAACGTCTTTTTTCCAAAATCACGCTGATACCCCCATTGCATCAGCTTCAGTTCAATTCCTGGATCATTTGGCTGCATCGTGTAAACTGGTGCCAGATCCGTGGGATAAATATCCCCCTTTTTTATCGATGTCTGATATTTCTTATTTACTTCGTCAACGATTGCTTTTATTGCCTTTTCATCTTTCTCCGAATAAAGCACATAACGCCCGCACATTTTTGCACCTCGCTTTTTAAAACCCGCTTTAAATTCCACTGTGACAATCAATCATTGTCAATTACTGCTAATCCAATCAGCCCTGAACATATCCCCAGTTGCTTTATTTATCCATTAACAGGTTTAACCGGATAGGCCTCAATGTACCCGCGGTAGCCCATCGGCGCCAACTGGAATCGCGGTGCTGCCTGGGGTGCCCATTGATAGCCGTAAACGGTTGGATCAAAGCGTTTAACATGCTCCCAAATCGATCCGATTTCAGCCATGAAATCAGCATCGTCATAGGGTTCACCCTGGAACACCATCATCGTACAGGGCGGCAGCTCAATCAGCTCATACCCTTCCGGAATGACATTGGCATAGTTCAGCGGTACTTCCACCCCCTGTACATATTGAGACGTCCCTTCCCGGATCAGATGATCGGGCAACCACATGCCAATGGGTTCGTATAAAGCTTCCTTGACACTGGTGAGTACCGACCAGATCTCACAGCCTACTTCTTCACAATAACCAAAATACTCGGTTGCTTTAACACCCCGCTTTAACAGCAGCTTCCGGGCTGGTCGCTCAATTACCTGAACAAATACCGTTTTGGTTTCATTTTTGTCGCTCATTTTTTTCTCTCCTTTACGCATGGACTGGTAGGTATCGAAAACTTTCTGAGGCATAAACAATTTGATTGGCGGCGTCTGACGACCATATTTGCTGGGGGCCATTCCAAACTCCCGGGAAAATGCCCGGGTAAATCCTTCGTGCGAATCAAAGACAAAATCCATGGCCACATCGACAATTTTCATCTCTCCGTCCCGGAGCAAAAGCGCCGCCCTGGTGAGCCTTAACGCCCTGATATATTCAAAGGGCGCTTTCCCGACCACCTCTTTAAACAGCCTAGCGGCATGCCAGGGCGAATACCCGGCCGCATTAGCCAGTTCTTTCAAAGTGATCTTTTGGGTTAAATTGGTTTCGATATAGTCCTGCATCCGTTGCACCGCCTGAAAAATCTGCGCCTCATCCATTTTTCTCACCTCCTCTCCCCATATCATAATCCTTCATGAAAAAAGATACTTGATTTCTTTTGCTAATTTATGCCATTTTTGAAAGAAAAAGACGATTATCAAGTTTTAACTTTTCCGAGGTTAATCTTTTCGTTTTCTTCAGTAACAGAATTCAGTCATCAACTTAAAATTCGCTTTCATACCATTTGCAAAAACGTCTGCCCAATAAAAACCTTATTCGCATGATGGCATCAATTTTATACAAACGTTTACATTTTGTCTATTCACTTCTTTTTATAATGTGCTATAATTAGCTTAAATCAAAGATCAACTTAATCATTATTAAAAACAATGCCCTCGTTGAATTTTAACCAATTCAACGAATTAAAAAGCAGATTAACCAGAAAATTTAGATGAACTTTCAATCCAATAATTTAATCCCAATTAAAAGAAATGAAAAATCAGCTAAATCAAAAGGCAATCCAACCGTGGAGGCGTTTATTTAAAAATGAAAAAAGAAGATTTTTGATAAATCCAAAAAAGGAGTCCAAACAATGATAATTGAGACTTCAAACTAGACCGGTTTCACAGATTAAAAAATGTGGAACCGGTTCTAGTTTTTTGTTGTTAAACCGCCAGCGTTAATAGCAGAAGCTCTGCAGTATCGCTCCGTCGTAATAATACAGCGCCTTGTCAAAGCCGGCTGGAAGCGGCGGACATGACGGGGCCAGGATTTCGGATGACAAGGCCAGTGTTTCCGGTACTGGCTCGGTCGTATCCGACGGATCAAAAGCCTGCCTGTAAACACTCCCGTCATTGGCCTGGGCAATCAGATACTCATCGGTGCCGTTCTGATAATAAGTCGGATTGACGATACCGCTTAGTGAAACAGAAACGGTCGTCTTTGGTACCCACGTAGTGCCATCCCAGCTTTCGATTTGACCGCTTGCATCAACTGCCAGCACAGTCCCCTCTTTATCAATCCCAATTAGCCGAGACGTACCGACTGTTACGGTCACCGGGTTTGAGTCTGCATCACAGTATGGCTGCCAACTGTTTAAGTCACTGGCATAATAAATCGCGCCCTCTTCATCAATCCCGTAAAAGTTATTTTCATCTTTATAAAAAAGTTTGAAGTTATCCTCCGGTGCTGTAAATGTCGCACTGTTGTTTAACCATTCTCCCCAATTTTCATTTATAAACGTTGCGGTCATCACCGCCGCCAGAATCTCGCCATTGGTATCATAAGCGGACGTATCCAACGAGTAATTCCCGGCATCGGCACCCCCCAGTGTCCCGCTTAAACAGATGGTATGTTCCCCAATCGCATCACTTCTTTCCTCGAGATTGTAATAATTGGCTTCACAGGTTTTTAGATAAACATCCTCGGCCATCATCGTATCCTCTGCTACGATGACACCAGCAAGGATCGGTAAAAGAAGCAGTTGCGCCCCGGTATTGCCGGACTCGAATTTTCGCTGGGTTTCGATACTGACATTCTCAAGGCTTAATGGTCGGGCTGTAATGGCGGCCGTGGTTTTATCTTCTGGGGCTTCATAATTGCCGGCGCCCGTCCCTGTTAAACAATAAGAAATAGTGACCGGCTGAGTCGCCCCAACGTTTTTATCCTCATAAATGGCCGTGGCTGTGACCTTCACGTATTTCGAATCAGTCCCGATAAAACCCGAAATCATCGCATTGTCAATCGCCAGACCCTCCATATCGGTTGCCGGTTTCCCATCGTAGACTTTGGTTGAGCCGACGGCAGGCGGTGTTATCGCTAACTTTTTTGGCACAATGAGGCCATCAATCAAACGGGGGACGCTGTCTGATAAGACATAGCGATTCGCCTCGGCACCGGTCAGTTCATACATTACACGAATTCTGTTATTACCGGCCGCTGAATTTAAGTAACGGCCCGATACGGTCAGTTTGGCCTCGTCGCCAGAAACAGGAGCAACATCAAAAGACGCCCCGGAACCACTAACATCAACGGTGCCATCATAGATTTTTATTGTCTCCAGATTGCCCGGATAAAACCATACCGTACCCGGTTTGATCTCACCGGCAGCCAAATAAACATCCCGGTTAAAAACGTAGTTCTGAGTAGCTTTTCCGCTTAGGTAAGCCGTCCCTTTTACCGCCAGATCCGACCCGAAAACCGCTTTTTCACTTGACGACGCGGCGGTATAATACTCTCCTTTGATATTAATTCCGTTTTTTCCATTGCCCCCTTCAATCATTGACGCCCCAAAATCAGCCTGAAAAACCACCTGATCGGTCGCGGCTAGCGGTTCAATTAAGCCCTCCAGATTTTTTGCGACACTACTGCCATCATAGGTTTTAGCAGCGCCTGATGTTATCATTCGAATGCCAAGTGCCACCGGACTAATGGCCGCCGTCGTGGTGCTGTTTGCCGGTTGTTCATAGCGGCCGGCATTTATCCCGGTAAGGTGATAGGTTATGGCAACCGTTTTTCCGCTTCCGGCATTTTGATCACAATAGGTGGCCGTGGCGTATACCGTCACCGAATCCCCGGAAACAATACCGGATACTACCGACGGATCAAGGGCCTGTGCGGTGACATTGGTGGCGGTGGTACCGTCATAGGTTTTATCGGAAATAGCTGGTGGCGTAATCACACTTAAGCTGATTTTATCGGGTGTACTTCCGCCCCCACCCGTACCGCCGGAATCCAGCGGCGGAATAACGGGCGGATCGGTGACTCCCGGATCAACCGTATAATTAAGCGGTGCATTTTGGAAAACGACATGATCCGCCGCAATATTGGCATTGGTCACCGTACCGGAACCAATAATATTGGCCGGTGCGCCAATCGACAGGTTGCGGACGCTAGAAGATGCGGCGAGATTGACACTGGTATTTTGCGCAGTAGCCGTCAGGTTAAGCGCATTAATGCGGGTGTTTCCCTGGGTCGTCAGGGTGATGCCCGGCGCCTCAACCGTAACTTGACTAAACGCCCCCTCCAGAACCAGAGTCTCTCCGGTGGCATCTTTGCAAAGCACCACTTCTGTCCCATTAAGACCGACGCTTACAATCCGCACCGCGCCCGTCGGCGTCTGTTCCACTCGAATGGTTGTCATCTTTCCGCCATTAATATGAATACTGTTTTTGCCGCCGCCGCGAACCCGCAGTTCACCCGTGACTTCGATGTTGTTTAAGGTGACCTCGCCATCGCCAACCGCTTCATCAACAATCAGATTTCCGTTGATCCGAAGATTCTGAAGCGTGACACCGCTGGCAGTCATAATCACATCAGAATCGATGGTCTCAAGGCCTGTTTCCGGGCCAAAGGTACCGGCCGTTGCGTAGACCGTCGCATCAATCAGGCTTTCAAGTCGGGCAAACGCCGCTTCAATGACGGCTACGGCGGCATCCACCTCGTCTTGCGTATTCTTTGCAGTAACGGTGTTATTCTTTAAAACGTTTGTCAGATGATTAAACGAGTTCAGTGTATAGTTTGAAGCCGTTAAGCTTGCAAATTGCGAACATAACTTATTGTAACTGCTTAAATCCGCGCCTGTCGGTTCATCTTTTACGATTTCAAGTGTCAAGGCTTCCAGCCGCAGACTGCTGCCCACCGTGCCAAGCTGTTCGCCGTCGGCAATCCACTGACTGGCATCCTCCGGCATGTCCCCGATATTTTGAATATGACCCCGATATTTGATATGATAACCCGGATACAAATTGCCGTTGGCATCGGTAAGGACGATTCTGATCGCTTCAATCCGCAGGCATTCGCCCCGGGTTCCCGCGTATTCGCCGTTTTTCGCCCAAGTGCCAAGATCTTCTTTATCATAAATCCAGCCAATGTTTTGAACATGGACATTGTAGCGAATTTCCATATCCGAAGGCAGACCCCCGCCAAGCTTAAACTCAAACCCTTCAATCCGTTTACTCTCACCCGCGGTGCCAATGCGATTGGGGCTTTGAACCCAGCTGCCATCGGTCGGAAAATCGCCGATATTCTCAATATGGCCGCGCGAAAAAACTGAATCTGTGCCCATGTCTGATGCAGCAAAAACCTGAGCTGCCGACAACAGCAAAAGCATCAGCAAAAGACTGATAATACCCTTTTTCATTGCTTTCTCCTATCAATGTCTTTATAAAATTTCAAATGATTTTCGTCATATTCATTCTAGCACTAACAATTCAGCATGAAAAGGCATTTTACGAAAAAAACGATTTGTGAATTCTCGCAGTTATGGCGGCTCTTTACCCCACCAGATGATTAAACTGGCTGTTATACAAATCAGCATAAAATGTATCCCCAGCCAACAACTCCTGATGGGTTCCTTTTTCAACAATGGTTCCGTTTTTCATCACCAGAATCAGATCGGCCGACTTAATCGTGGACAGCCGATGGGCAATCACAAAACTGGTTTTGCCCTTCATACTCTGTACCATCGCTTTCTGGACTTCCAGTTCGGTTTTGGTGTCAACGCTGGATGTCGCTTCGTCAAGAATCATCAGGGCCGGATTGGCCAGCATTGCCCGGGCAATGGTTAATAACTGCATTTGGCCCTGGGAAACCGATCCTTCTTCATTGGAAATCACCGTATCATACCCCTCTGGTAAGGTTCGGATAAAATGGTCACAACGGGCCGCTTTAGCGACTAGAGTAATTTCTTCCCGGGTAGCATCCATCTTGCCGTACGCAAGGTTCTCGGCGATGGTACCTTTAAAGAGCCAGGTATCCTGAAGTACCATCCCTACCATCCGCCGCAGCCCACTTTTTGACAGTTTCTTGATATCTATTCCATCGATCGCTATCGTTCCCCCCTCCAGCTCATAAAAGCGCATCAATAGATTAACCAACGTTGTCTTACCAGCACCGGTTGGCCCGACAATCGCCACCATCTCATTCGGTTTAACGGTAAAGCTGACATCCTGCATCAGCAATTGCCCGGGCTGATAACCAAAACGGACATGTTCAAAGGCTACCGCCCCGTCTGGCGCTGTGATCTGTATGGGATTGATGGTTTCCGGCAGCTCTTCGGATTCATCCAGAAATTCAAAAACCCGCTCGGCTGAGGCCAACGCCGCCTGCATCGAATTGATAAAATAAGAAGCCTGGGTAATCGGATCGGCAATCTGGTTAACATACTGCAAAAAAGCCTGCACGGTTCCAATGGTCATGGTGCCGTTAATGGCAAAGATCCCACCAACGATGGCCGTCACCACAAAACTGAGTTGTGTCAAAAAACGGATCGCCGGATAGATAGCATAGATCACAAACTGTGATTTTTTGTTGGCCTGATATTGTCGTTCACTTAACTCCCGTTCGGTTTGCGTAACCATTACCTGCTGGTTAAAGCTTTTGATAATCAGGTTACCGGTGTAATATTCTTCGATTTTTCCGTTTAATTCCCCTAACACTTTCTGATTTTCAGCAAAAATTGCCAATGTTTTTTTGGAAATCGCTTTGGTGGCAAAAACGCTTAGCGACATCGTCGCAATGATAATCACTGCCATAACTGGGCTGAGAATAAACATAATCACCACACTGAAAACCAGGTTACAAAGGGCATTGGCAAACTGTAGGGCGCCGGTTTTTAAGATCTCGGCAATCTTATCGGGATCGTTGGTGGTGCGGCTTAGTATTTCGCCGGTTTCATTGGCATCGTAATAATGAAGTGGCAACCTGGTAATCTTTTCACTTATTTTCTCCCGCATCGATAAGGCCAGCTTTTCACCCACACTGGCCATGGTATATTCCTGAACAAAGGCCACCACTGCACCAATCAGATAGGCCAGCGCCAACAACAGCAGCGGCCACCCGACCATTTCAGCCAGCTGTTCATAACTACCACCCAAGCCATTGGTACGAATGGCCTGAATCAACTGATCCAGGGCTTTGCCCATGATGATCGGCGTAACGGCAAAGAGTCCACTGCTGACAACTGCCGCCAGCAAAATGATCAGCAAGGCCCATTTTTGTTTTAGCAACAACCCCATCAAGCGCTTGGCCGCCGCCTTGGAATTTTTCGGAACATCTTCCATTTCCGGCTTTACTTCGGGCTTAAACGCCTGCTTCTTTTGCTGTTGTGCTTTTTTTCGCCGTTTCCTCATAAACTGCCGACCTCCTTTTCGCACAGTTGTGATGCCACAATTTCCTGATAGACGAGGCAGCTTTTAATCAGTTCATCATGACGACCAATTCCAACCATCCGACCGGCCTCCAGTACGATAATCTGATCAGCATCGATAATCGTGCTGACCCGTTGGGCGACGATCACCACCGCTGCCGAAGCCATCTCTAGTTTTAAGGCGTTTCTCAAGGCTGCATCGGTTTTAAAATCGAGTGCCGAAAAACTATCATCAAAAATGTAAACCGGGGCTTTTTTTACCAGCGCCCGGGCAATACATAGCCGCTGCTTCTGGCCGCCGGAAAAATTGGTGCCGCCTTGGGCCACCGATCGCTGGTATCCTTCTGCACTCTCAATAATAAAGTCATGGGCCTGGGCGGTTTGGGCTGCCTGTTCCAGTTCCCGCTGCGTGGCCTGACTGTTTCCCATCCGCAGATTGTCGGCAATGGTGCCACTAAAAAGAATCGCCTTCTGGGGTACATAACTGATGTTTTCCCGCAGCTCATGTTGAGAAATCTGGCGGATATCCACCCCTTCCAGTGTGATGGTTCCGCTGGCAACATCATAAAAACGCAGCATCAAACTGGCTATGGTGCTTTTGCCCGAACCGGTTCCGCCGATAATGGCCGTTGTTTTTCCCTGCTCACAGGCAAAGCTGATTTCCTTAAGAACCGCCTCTTCTGCCCCCCGATAGGAGAAACTGACCTGATCGAAAACAATTTTTACCGGATCGGCTGGATTTCTTCTAACCTGTGGTAATGTCGCATCGTTGATTTCCGGAATCGTATCCAATACCTCCTGAGTGCGATCCAGGCAGGCTTTCATTTTTGGCAACATCACCATCACCATCGACGACATAATCAGCGCAATCAACAAAAGAATGGTATATTCTGAAACAGCAGTAATACCCCCAACTTGGATTTCTCCGTTGAGCACCAGAAAGCTGCCAAACCATAACACCGCTACCAGGCTGATTCCCACGACTGACCAGATCAGTGGACTAAACACCGCAAAAGCCTTATTGAGCCGGATCACGTTGTTGGCGTAATTTAAAAAGGCCGCATTGGTTCGATTTCTTTCAAATTCGGAATTATCAAAGGCCCGGATGACCCGCACCCCGGAAATCGCTTCACCCATAATCCGGTTGATGCTGTCCAATCTCTTTTGGATGGTTTTTGAAATCGGACTGGCTTTGATAAAAATCATATAAATGCCCATCATAAAAACAACCATGGCCAAAACCGGAATCGCTACCAATTTGGGACTCACGGCGATCGTCATAATAATCGCCACCACCGCAATAATCGGTGCCGGCAAAACCATTTGGGCCAGCATAATCACCGTCTGTTGGATCACCGTGATATCCCCAGTTGCCCGGGTAATCATTGAAGCGGTACTAAAGTGATTAAAATCACGGATCGAAAGAATCTGGGTTTTGTCAAAAATCCGATCGCGTAGATATTTTCCTGAAAGGGCCGCTAAATCGGCACTCATATAGCTGGCCCATAAGGAAATCAGGGCGGATAAACCAACTGCAGCCAGCATCTGCAAACCTAATCGCACAATCGCAATCAGATCATTTTTGAGAATCCCATCATCAATCATTTTGGCCGCAAAATAGGGCACCGCCAACATGCTAAAAGACTGGATTACCGTGGCCAGTATAATTAAAAACAACAGCGCTTTTTTTGCTTTTAAAAATTGAATCAAATATGTCATCTTTCTGCCCTCCGAAGTTGTTGTAAATCGGTGAATCGTTATGTCGGTTTATTCTTTCTATTTACTCGATTAGACAATTATTAGGATATGGTTCTTAGAATTTAATCAAAACAGAGAATCAGCCTCGCCTTTTTTTTCACCTGCCATACGGCGAGCTTCCTTTTTTTCTTTGGCTATTTTTAACAGCTCCGTCATTTTCTCATCAGTGTCGGTGCCGGGTTCGGGAATATGCACGGCCATTTTGAGATCGGAATGACCCGATACATCAAAATTGCTAATTTCAAAATCCAGGCGGCCAACAATGGGATGCATCAGTTGCTTATAGAGTTCGCCATTATTTTTTATCTCATGGAGTGGCCACCAGCGATTGAAATCGGCACTTTCGGCTTTGAGGTTCTCAACAAACTGTTTAAACCAGGGGTCTTCAACAAATTTTCCGCAACTGGCCCGAAATCGACCCACCATTCCTTTAGCGTGACGTTCCCAGTCGACAAACAGGGTTTTATATTTTGCATCGGTAAACATTGCCCAGACGATGTTTCGCTCAAGCTCATTCATCTCCTCAAAATCACCAAAGATTGTGCTGGCCGCAGCATTCCAGCCGATGACATTCCATCGTTGATCGGTGATCAACGATGGACAATGGCTAAGATTATCCAGAACATGTTGCAATGCCGAACTGATAAGATTATGGTGTTTAAAATGTTCCGATGGCAGGGGCTGGTTGGACAGGCGATAAAGATAGGTTTGCTCTTCCGCATCAAGCTGCAAGACCCGCGTCAGACTCTCCACCACCGAAGTTGACACCTGAATGGGCCGCCCCTGCTCAAGCCAGGTATACCAGGTTAAACTGATCCCCGCCATTTGAGCCACTTCTTCTCTTCTTAATCCCGGTGTCCGCCGCCGTGCAAGCGCTTCAACGTCAAGCCCCACTGGTGCGATGCTTTGTCGGCGCTTTTTGAGAAAATCACCCAGTTCTCTGTTTCGTTGTTGTTCACCATCCATTTTTCTGCTCCTTCCTGTTAGTATTGATACTAGTATAATTACTCATCTGGAAACATGATAGCTTTTATCGTATACTGATTAAAAAGTTATTATTGGAGGCTAATCATGAAATACCAAACTCTTAAACTGGTCAGTTTTTCTCCGACCGGTACTACAGAAGCTATTCTGAATGCCATCGCACGCGGTTTTAATCCCGGCGATTTGATCAAGGTCGATATCACCCGACCTGAACAACGTAACCAACCCCTTTTACTCTCCACTGATGATATCCTACTCATCGGCGTCCCCGTTTACATGGGGCGTGTCCCAGAAGTGATTGGCACATGGTTAAAAACGATCCATGCCACAAATACGCCCACGATTTGTGTGGTGGTCTACGGCAATCGCGTCTATGATGATGGGTTGCTGGAACTGCGGGACATCCTGATCAGTGATGGTTGTCTGCCCATTGCCGCCGGGGCTTTTATTGGCGAACACTCTTTTTCAAGTTCCGAAACACCCATTGCCGCTAACCGACCTGATCCCAGTGATCTGGCACTGGCCGAAAGCTTTGGTCGCAAAATTAAGGATAAGCTGCTAACCCACCCAAACCCTGACCGCAATTGCCTGATCACGCCCCCGGGCCAGCTACCCTATCGTGGTGAAACGACCCTTTGGGATGTTGATTTTATTGATGTCAGCCCCGCCTGTAACAGCTGTCAAATCTGCTCAAGTATCTGTCCCACCAGTGCCATCAATCCCCAGGATAGCCGTCAGATTGATCATAAAAAATGCGTCACCTGCTGCGCCTGCATTAAAAAATGTCCCACCCAAGCCCGATCAATTAAGCCGGGGCCGGTTCTTGACGCCGCTGGCAGGCTTCATCGCCTCTTTTACGACCCCAAACAGCCAGAGCTTTATTATTAAGGATGCTATCCCTGGCACACTGGTACATATTTTGTTAGCCGTTCAATTTACAATCCCCAAAAATGCGGCTTCATATGGCACCCGCTTTTCCGGTTGTAACGCATTATCCAGCCGTAAAAGGACATTTCCGCGCTGATAGGTCGTTCCGGCCGCATCAGAAAAAACCGTCAAATAATCATAGCGCTGTTTCGCGACTGCATAGTCCTGATAAACTTCTACCGATCCGCCGATGGGTTCAATTTGGTTTTCCGCCTGCTCAATGGAAGTATCCTCAAAGCGGGCGGCCTGAGCCAATTGGAGATTGGGCTGTTTTAACAAACCCGTTGCATAATCAGGATCAGTATAAACCACAACTTGCCCGATTGATTGGCCTGCTGCTTTCAGCTGGTCGATGATTTCCGTCGGCGACAGGGTGCAAAACAGTTGCGCATCCTGTTTTTCTTTTGCTTTCTGTTTTTGGGCTGCTGCTATTAATGCTTCAAAACTAAATTGTTCTGTCTTTTTATAGCAGCTATCATAGGTAGTTTTACCTTCTCCGGAATCCGAAAAGAGATATAAGGTTTCATCCGCAACTTTAAACCGGATCTTCCGCTGTGGTGTATCTACTTCATCTAAAAATAATTCCAGAACGTTTTTGTCATCACCGCTGATCTGCCATGTGCCTTCTGAAATCGTCAGTTTTCCATCATAACCATTATAAAAACTGACGGTACCATTTTCGCCAAAGACATAACCCGTCATTGCGGTATCATTTAACGCTCCCTCACTGGGCACTAATTCCCAATTCCCAATGAGCTCTGCTTTCTTTTCAGCACAACCCGAAAGTACCAACAGCGCGCTAATCAGAAACAGAAGTATCAGTAACCCCTTTATACCTGTTAAAGTCTGTATCTTTCTGACATTTATTTTCTTCATTTGAAAAAAAGAATCCTTCTTTATGCTTTTCATACGATCCTACCACCTTAACACCTTTGAAAATTTTCCAGATAGACCACATTTAAATCATTTTTCTCAACGCGCATCATTTTATTTGCTTCTTCTGTATAATGGGATTCAGAAAATCAACGATCATCCTTCTTACCGCTCAGAGTCATCGTCGACTTTTTTATTCTTGATTCCAGCTTCCGTCTTGTTCTTCCTTTGTTTATTTTCACTCAGCATCTGATTCTCTGCCACTCTAAATGCAACAATTTTTCGGATCAGATCAAAGGGGATAGGCTGATTAATGGGGAATTGAACCGATCCTTTGGCACTTTTATATTTTGATAAATCTTGCTTGAATTTTTCGATACCCGAGGGGGCGGGATAAAACCCGATATGTTTTTTATATGCCGCAAAATGAACCAGATTGCCGCCCAGATAAAAAGTCGGCATTTGATAACTGATTTTTTCTTCCGCTTCGGGCGCTGCTTCTTTAATAACCTGCCGGATCTCCTGAAGGATTTGCTGAACTTCTGCTGGGAATTGACCAATATAGGTATCAATGGGATTCATACTTTCTTTTTTAGTCATTGCACTATTATTCCTTTCGGCTTTAGTATAAGTGTACCAATCACCATCACAATTTACCACTATTTTTATGTTTTACTTGACCTGTTTGAGGCATGGTGATAAATTCTAAATATAAAATTATCGGTAATTGGGAAAAAACCGGGTTGAACATCCTGCTTCTGCACCTATTCCTGCTACGATTGCCAGAAAATATTGGAGGTTCCCAATGGAATGGAGTCTATCTTTTGAACAGGATCATGAACCAACCCTGGCTGAGATGATTAATTTCGTCAATAATCCGCTCTGGGTTGATTTACAAAGCTTTATTGAAACCACCTATCATATCCAACCGGTCATGAATTACAGCCGCTGTTTGGCCCAGCGCGGCTGGAATCTGAAGTACCGGAAAAGCAGCAAGTCCCTTTGTGTCCTTTACCCCATGGATGGCTATTTTATTGCCCTGGTCGTAATTGGAAACAAAGAACTTAACGAAACGGAAGCCTACCTTCCCCAGGCCAGCCCAGAAATTCAGGCCCTGTTTAAAAGAACCCCCTTTGCTGCCGGAGGCCGCTGGCTGATGATCCCCGTTACCTCTGAACGGATTCTTGACGATGTCAAAAACCTGATTCAGATCCGGGTTCGACCCAAGTTATAATGGGCTTATTACTGGATTCTAACAGGCTTTTATCCTATATCCTACAAAAAGGTCAATGTACGGACGTCCTCCCTAAAAACAGCATAAAAAAAACAGCCACAAACGGCTGTAATAAGGCATTTTAAATGGCGGAGAGAGAGGGATTCGAACCCTCGGTACGCTTTCACGTACACACGCTTTCCAGGCGTGCTCCTTCGACCACTCAGACATCTCTCCTCAGGTAGAACAAAAAAAATATTCAATTTTTTCATGCTTGTTGATTATACGGTAATTGGCTATAAAAGTCAATCTTTTCTTTGTAAAACCCCTTTTTTTCTAAACCCTGCGCTTCATTGCGCCAATTATTTTAAAAACGGCGGGTACCTACTGGCACCCGCCGTTTTTAACATGTCTATTTGCTGGTTCAGCATAAACTGTTTTGCTTATCGTTTATAACGCTTTGCCACCAGAATCCCCAACAACAGTACCAGACAGGAGCCTCCCAGAAGCATCAGAGCCAAGAGATCCATCGTGCTTGTCGTGGTATCACTGGGCCTGGTGCGCTCATTTGACCGATTTGTCGCATTCGTTGACTCGGTTTGCCCGTTCCCGGTCTGTTTTTCACCAGCAGCTGAATCACTCGCTGCGTTCGATTGCGTATTGGTTGCCGCCGTGGTCGTGTCCGCATCGGGTCGGGTTGGCGGTTGCCCTTTGGCAGACTGAGAAGGAGTTGCTGACTGTGTACTTGTAGCATCAGCATTGGCCGTTTGATCGGTTCCTTGAATAGTTGGTGCTGTCATTTTCCTGTCCATACCGCCACCCATGCCGCTGCCCATGGCCGCAATATCAAGACTGCTGGCATCGAGCAGAGCAGCTGGCTGGGCCGCCTGTCCCTCAGAGGTCGCCGGAATGGTTCCGTCCAGTTGGCCGCTAATACTTTCGGCCCGGAGTGTACAAAATTGCTCAAGTACTGCAACCCCGGCCTGATACTCTTCATAGGTGCAGAAGGCCGTCGGATCGTCTTTTACATAGTCCGATATCAAGGCAGTGGCCTGATCGATGGTCTTGGTACATTGACCACTTTCAAAATATCCGGAAATAAATTCCTGAAAATACTGATGGTACTGCTCCCGATACACTTCATTGGAAAGCAAGACATCCAGCATCGGTCGCTCGTCCATGGTCGTTCCCGATACTGGGGTATCAATGGGATAATTCACCAGGGCTGTTGCTTCATCGGTGCTGGTAGCCGTTGCTGTCCCGCCGCCCATGCCGCCACCACTGAAATTGCTAAAAGCCAGATTATAATCCCAGGGAATCATTGATAATTGGCCCTGATCTTCCCGTAAATAGTAGTTATGTTTCATGCTGCCAGTATAGCTGTCAAAATTGTCAACGAAATTATGCACCACGAAATATTTAAGCACTGCTTCCACATCCACCACCGTTTCCAGATTTTCCCCGGCATTAAGCTGTTTAATCGAATCAATCAGTCGTTCTTTATCGCTGGTGCTGACATCAAAAACAGCCCCTTCCCAGATATTTTCATAACTGGAGAGTTCATCATCGGAATAGATTAGTGCTACATCATTTCCCGAGTTACCGCCCATTCCCATTTGGCCGATGTCCGGAAACTGACCAGCATTGGAGGCCGTTTGATCGGGCTGACCGGTCGTTTCGCTGTTCATTTCCGGAGGTGTACCCATGTTTTGTGGTTGAAACCCATCAGCAGTTTGGGGAGCACCATTTTGGCTGGTCGTTGTCTGACTGTCAGCAGTTCCCTGAGGCCGTTCTGGCATCTGGCTCATATCGGGCATTTCACCGCCGCCCTTTGCTCCGTCACCGCCCATTTGCATGCTGTCGGGTTTATAAATATTGCCATAATCCGAGCCGTAATTACGCTGAGCAAAGGCTTCTTCCACCCCTTCTACAGCCAGGTAGAGACCAAAGTATTCACCATTTACCGACACTTTTGCAAAGCTCGTAAGCGGTGCCGCTACCCCCATATATGCCATCATGTCATAACTGAGGTATTCTTTTAAATAGGTATTGTCCGAAATGATATTGTTTAAATTGAGCTTATCCAGACCATGATAGGTTAAACCATCACTATATTTGTCAAAGTCAACCTTGAAGCTATAGCGCTCCGAATCCGACGAGACCACGCTGGTAAGCGATGAATTGCCCTTGGGCCGAATCGCCACATTGTCAAGGGTTTCGCCATCAACGATAATGGTACAAAGCTGATATTCTTCATCGGCGGCATTCTCCTGCAGATTGTTCCAGTCCGATTCGGCAATCTCGATGTCGATGGTATGAACCATGCTGTCGTCAAATAATGTCGTTGCATAACTCAAATCCGTATTGCTACTGGCTGTGATCCCAAGGCTTTCGCCAAAATAGGCAAAAACCAGCCCGAGTATCAAGGTGATGATACCAATGATGATGCAAATCCGTTCAATATTTTTGTGATCAGCCAATGCGGTCACCTCGCTTAATTCATAAATTCGCCATTATAGCTGACCAAGACGGCATGATTGACATTTTTTAACTCAACCACCTGGTTAATAAAATCGGTATTATCATTTTTGAGTCGCACCTCGATGTTCAGTTCGATGCCCTCCCGGGATACTGTTTTATTTTTTATAATGCTTTTGGTGACACTGGCATCGATAAACTCTTTCACTTCAGCTTCTGCTTCCCGATCGCTGCAGTTAACGACGATAATATAGGGCAGCTCGTTGGGTTTGCGGTTGACAAACACCAGCAGAATGATCCCGATCAATACCGAACCGAGAATCGCCAGCGGAATCATCCCAGCCGAGAGGACAATCCCGGCAGCAATCGACCAGAACACAAAGGCGATGTCCAACGGTTCTTTAACCGCCGTTCTAAACCGGACAATCGAAAGCGCCCCAACCATCCCCAATGACAATACCACGTTGCTGGTAATCGCCAGCATCACAAAGGTGGTGATCATACAGAGGGCAATTAACGTAACTCCAAAGCCGGATGAATACATCACCCCTTTATAAGTTTTTTTATGAACCAGATAGACAAATACCCCAATCCCAAAAGCCAGAATCATGGCCATGGCGATATCGATCATCGAGACCGAGGTAACATTGTCCAGAAAATTTGAATTAAAAATATCGTTAAAACTCATTTAGATCTCCTTGTTGATTTGCGTAATTGAATTTGTAAAAAATCAGCAGTAAATCCGGCTGGCTGCGTATTTCGAAAAAGCCGTTTGTCTTCGTCCATCCAGCTGGATGATATCGGCAATTACGGCTGGAATAAAGTTATCATACTTCACTTCCAGTAGCATATGCCGATCCCCGGCACAAATGGTAGGTAAGTCAGGATTAAACAGATCCGTACTGAACAGGCCGGTGCGGATGTCCCGGTCAATCGTAACCCGGACGTTTCCAGGTCGATAAACAAAGGCCTCCCGTCTATAGTCGACTATGGTTTTAGGTCTTAGTTGTCCCGACTTCATTTTTGAATAGAGCTCAACCACTAGGGGTTCTGAACTTGTGGCCATCCAATCGGTATCATGGGCCAGAATCGCTTCAACCTGCCCCCTGGTAATATTGGCCTTGATCTTGGCACACAGGCCATTGATCTTGCTCTTTTTTTCCAGATTGATAAAGGCAAAGTCTTTGTTGTAACAGCGGATTCTGAATTTTTCCCGATGGTTGATTCCACTGATCTTATCCTGCAATGCCACGTCCCGATAGTTATCAAAATACAAACTGCGAATATGATATTGGCCTGCTTCATCGGTATTGACGTCTGGCTGCATCACGGCTTTTAGCTGCCTGTGCAGAATCAGGTAATCCAGATAATTAATATAATGTTTGTGTTCATGCCGAAATTGCATGTCGTACCTCCTTTTGTGATTTAACACGTTCTTAACAAAGCCTATGATAATGAAGCTAGCTTGAATAAAGATTGAAGCAAGAATCTCTTAAGCTGGAGTTCAAGCTTAATTCAATTAAAGATGCTATAATAAAAAATAGCGATTGGTACAAGGAGGTGTTTTTTGCGTGCGGCTGTTACTGGTGGAAGATGAATGGGGACTGGTCGAAGCCCTAAAGGCAATTTTTATCAAAGAAAATTATGGCGTGGATATTTGCATGGATGGAGAAAGTGGCCTGGATAATGCTCTGACCGGGATTTATGATCTGATTATTCTGGATATTATGCTGCCCCGTAAAGACGGCCTGGTGGTTTTGCAGGAGCTGCGTCAAGCTAAAATTGAAACCCCAGTGCTGATGCTGACAGCCCGGTCCGAACTGCATGACAAAATTGCCGGATTGGATCGGGGAGCAGATGACTATCTCACCAAGCCCTTTCAAACCGGGGAGTTACTGGCCCGCATCCGGGCGATAACCCGACGCAAAGGTGAAGTGGTGACGAATGATCCGGGCTGGGGTGATCTGACCTTACGCCAAAAAACCCGGGAGCTTTGCTGCGGCAATACGACGGTTAAACTGGGTTTGAAGGAATTTTTGCTGTTGGAAACCCTGATGGTCAATTCCCGCCAGATCATTTCCAAGGAACAGCTGATTGAGAAGGTTTGGGGCTTTGACAGCGAAGCTGAGTATAATAATGTAGAGGTCTATATTTCGTTTCTGCGAAAAAAGATCAGTTTTGTGGGATCTCAGGTCCAGATTAAGGTTAACCGGGGGATTGGTTATTATCTGGAGTTGTCGGTACAAGGGTAAGCACGATGATCAGAAAACTGAAGCGCCGCTTTGTGGCAACAATTATGGTTATCCTCTCGCTGGTGTTTGCCCTGATTCTAGGTTCCATCAACTATTTCAACTACCAGTCCAGTGAACGTCAAAGTATTTCTCTTCTGTCAGTGCTGGCCGATAATGATGGGGTGATTCCTCCAGCTACTCCGGGAACTCCAGGGGCGTCTAATCCCCTGCCACCAGATATCTTTGAGCGGGAAAAAACCTATTCCGTTAAGGTTAATGCAGCGACTAACCTTTTCACCATCAACGGCAGCAATGATACCAGCCTGGTATCTCAGGAAGTTCTGGATCTGGCAAATCAGATGCTGAAAAAAAACAAATCCTCCGGCGCCCTTAACGGTTACCGCTATCTGATTGTTGACAAACCCTATGGACAACTGCTGGTTTTTGTCGATCAACGGATTTCCAATGCGATGGCCGACAGGCTCCTGACGAACTCCCTGATCATTGGCAGTATTACCCTGCTGGTGCTCTTCTTTGTCTCGCTTTTTCTGGCCAACCTGATGGTTAAACCGGTGGCCGATTCCTTTGAAAAACAGAAGCGGTTTATTTCGGATGCCAGTCATGAACTCAAAACACCCCTCTCAGTTATCAGCGTCAACGCTGATGTTTTAGCCGGAGACATTGGAACAAATCGACATCTTGGCTATATCCAATCCGAAACCGACCGAATGAATACTCTGGTCAATGACCTCCTCACGCTGGCCCGGCTGGACGCCGACAAAACGTTTGGGGTTACATCAACCTTTGATCTGAGTCAAGCCATAAAAAGCATTGCCCTGAGTTTCGAGAGCATTGCCTTTGAGGCGCATAAAAACTATGCTCTTAAGATTGAGGACGGTATCACCTATCAGGGTGATGCCAATCAGATCAAGCAGGTTGCCGCCATCCTGATCGACAATGCCATTAAACACGCCAATGAAGATGGGCAAATTGAGCTCACCCTTAAGCGCATTGGTGATAAAATCCACCTTGACGTGTTTAACACCGGTGCCGGAATTCCTGAAGATCAGCGTGATAAGATTTTTGAGCGCTTCTACCGCTACGATGAATCCCGTTCCAAGGCCACCGGTGGCTATGGGCTGGGACTGGCCATTGCCCAAGCGATTGTTAACGAACATCAGGGGAAAATTAAAGTAAACAGCGAGATCGGTCGTTGGGCCCGGTTTAGTGTGATCCTCTAACTAAGGCCTGCAGAAAATTGCCGCTAAAAAAGCCATCCAGACTTTGATCCAGATGGCTTGCTGCTGTTCTGACAACGAGCTACTAGTTGGGAAGATTTTTGATCATGTTGATAAATTCCCGTTTGATTTCCGGATCAAAATACCCTTCCGTTTTCTCCAGATGGCTCAGCGGATTTTCGTCAAATCCCAACACGACACCCTCCTGATCCGAGGTCAGACGATCATAATAACTGGCCACCGCAACGACCCGTGCAATAAAGGGAATTTCGTCACCTTTTAAACCCTTGGGGTAACCAGACCCATCCCATCGTTCGTGATGATGCAGTACCGCATCGGCCAACGACATGGTATCATCAAAAGCATTGAGAATCCGATACCCCATAATCGGATGCTTCCTGATCTCAGTCTTTTCTGCCTCGGTAAATTCACTGCGCTCTTGCAGACAATCTTTATGCAAAACAATCTTGCCGATATCATGAAAATAACCGGCCAATTTCAGACGTCTGATTTTAACATGGGGCAGTTCCATCGACACCCCCAGATCATAGCACCATTGACTAACTCGCTGGGCATGCTCCTCTTCCTGGGGACAGTCACTTTGCAAACTGGTGACAATGGAATCCAGGGTTGAGCTCTTAAAATCATCCCGTTCCAGTACCTTGATGGCATACATTCTTTCTTCGGCAAATTCCAGACATTCCATAATACTCTGGCTCATATCTGTTTTAACCGCACAACCGAGAGAGATATTCCCCCGGATGAGCTTGACGCTATCCAAGGCAAACTCGGTTTTGATCCGCATTTTAATCTGTTTCGCCTGCTCAATGGAGGTTTTTGGCAGCAGGATTACGAATTCATCGCCTCCCCAACGGGCGATAATGTCATCGGAGCGGCAGACTCGGCGCATCACATCAGCTATTTTCTTTAAAAAAACATCACCATGGGCATGTCCAAAAATATCATTGGTGAGTTTTAAACCGTTGACATCGCCCATTATAATCGAAATTGGCAGATTTCTTTCGGTGTCCAGTCGTAATAACTCTGCTTCTAAAAAACGACGATTATAAAGCCCGGTCAAAGCATCGTGAAAACTCAGGTATTCAATTTCTTTACGTTGCTCCTTTTTCTCGGAAACATCCCGAAATACCAGAACAATCCCCACTGTTTCACCTTTTTCATTTTTAATCGGCGCCGCACTATCTTCGAGGTGAAAAATCGATCCGTCTTTGGCTGTCAAAACCGCATGATTTTTAAGTTCCTGGGTCTGATCAGTCGCCATCGCTGCAACGATGGTATCTGCAATTTCCTTGTTACTTTCTTCATGAGATAAGACAAAAACCTCCCTATAATGCCGCCCTTTTGCATCTTCATTGGTCCAACCTGTCAGTTGCTGGGCCACCTTATTGAGCATTTCGATCTTACCCTGGGGATCAACCACCATTACCCCATCGCCAATGGAAATCAGGGTCTGAAAATACTTACTGCGTTCGGCAAATAATTTATTTTGAATATTTCGACGCTCCACATTCGTTAAGACACCGTTCATTAGTACAGTTATTTCATACACATCATTATCGCCATATTCGTCAACTTTGCCAGCGAATCCTACCACCGCCGTGATTTTTTCATCAATGAAAATAGGAACTGCAATTATATTGCCGTTAATTTTTGATCCCCCGGGAAGTCTCCATACTGATGGTAATTTGTCAACTTGGTTATTGATGATAATCGGCTGACGCTGCCGTACTACATCTCCCCACGACCCGACTTCCTCCAGTCGATAGTGCCGCTTTAGAATCATCATGTCTTCCCTTTTAATCAGGCCTTTAGACCAGGCTTTGAGGGTAAATTCCTGCTTTTTTTCATCATAAAAACAGATAAAACCGCTGTTGCTATCGGTCAGTTTCAGAGCTTCATGCAAAACATAGTCCAGCTGCTTTTGATCATTTCTGAATTTCTTGCTTAAAACATTCACTAAAATTTTGTTTCGAAAGAGTACCCGCTCCTGTTTTTTAATCAATTTTTCTTCATCAGTGATTTCCCGAATAAAGGCTCCGACCCCAATCCGGTTATTTTTAAATTCCACTGGAAATTTTTTAATTTTATAAATACGGTTTTTATGCTTTTCCTCATATTCAGTCGTCTCTCTCGTTGCGACAACCTGCTGATCCGTTGTAATAATTGACGGACCTAAAGCTTCGATGTCCAAAATTGGATCGGCCTGAGCAATAATTTCCGGTATCGATTTCTGATAATGGGGCTCTGCAGCCTTATTGATAAAGACATAGTTCAATTGTTCATCCTTTAAATAGATCACCGTATCATGACTATTCATGAATGTTTCACAAATATTCTTAATGCTTCTTGTCTCTATCTCATTTTTCCTCAATTTTTTATTTGTTTGAACTAATAATAGCAATAGAATCCCGACTGCAATCATAAGTCCAACAATCAATAGACTATCTGCCGCTGTTGGTTCCATCCTTTATCTCCTCATCCAACTTTTCACACGCATGTTAGGCGCTTATATAAGCATCAAAATCTTACTTAACCACTTGTAAAGGTTTTCTTTTCACTTTTAATTTCATTATTATATAACAAAATTAAATTAATTCCTATTGTTTATATAAAAAAACACAATTTTTATTTAATATTGTTATTACCAACAATATCCCAAATTCAATGAACTATTTATGGAGTTTATTCAACGATTTCCAGGATTTCTTCAATTTTTCTTCTCGTTTTAGGACGGTGATCCCGGTTTTTATATCCAAAGGCGATCATGCAGGATAATCCAAAGTGGACAGGGTCGAGAATTCCTTCCTGAACCAGCACGGCTTCGACCTTTTCGGTATTAAAGCCTTCCATCGGGGTGGAATCCACGCCCAGCATCGCTGCAGCCGTCAGCATATTGGCCAGCGGAATATAGGTTTGTTTGCAGGCCCAGTCAAAAAAAGCCCGATCATTTCCTGCAATTTTCAGGTCATCTTCCTGAAAACTCTTCAGTTTGTTTTTCCGGACTGCACGCAAATCATCGGTAAAATGCTGGATATCGTTCATCATGTATTCGACATAATCAGAATCGGGTTTTAGATCAATCGGTTTTCTGGCAAAAATCAGGACAAAATGACTGGCGCCATCGAGACTGACTTCCGCCCCCCAGGCAAAAGGTTTTATTTTTTCCCGGATTTCCCGATTATTGAGTAGCACAAATTTCCAAGGTTCCAGCCCCATGGAGCTAGGTGACAACCGGGCTGCTTCCATGATCACTGCAAAATCTTCATCGCTGACCTTTTTATTGGCATCATAGCCTTTACAGGTATAGCGATTGTTAAATATATTCAGAATCAAATTTCGAGTTTCTTCTTGTTTCATCTTGACAACCTCCCATATTTTTCATTATCTTTTAATGTATTCCCTTTGAACCTTGACTCAAACATAACATTTAATTATTTTTTATTCTCACCGTTATCTCCACCATATCATTGTTTATTTTTACTTGATCAGGGTAAATTAATTGCAGCACACCGAATTATTTGAATTAAATTTGAAAGAAGGGGATCTACATGAATGTAATTGAAATCAATCAACTGACAAAATATTATGGAAAACATCGAGGCATTGAAAACGTATCCTTTTCTGTGGAAGAAGGCGAGATTTTTGGTTTTATCGGTCCCAATGGCGCCGGTAAATCCACCACCATCCGGACGCTGTTGTCACTGATTCATCCCACCAGCGGCTCAGCCACCATTTTTGGCAAGGACTGCATTAAATATGGCAACGAAATTCGCCGGGATATCGGCTACTTGCCCTCAGAAGTATTCTATTATGAGCACATGAAAGTTCGGGAAGTGCTTAATTATTCGGCCAGTTTCTATGACAATGTCGACTACACTCGGATACAAAGTCTGGCCGAAGTGATGGATCTGGACTTGAATAAGCGCATCGACGACCTATCCTATGGAAATAAAAAGAAAGTTGGCATTGTTCAAGGGCTACTCCATGAACCCAAGCTGATTATTCTGGACGAACCCACCGGAGGCCTCGATCCGCTGATGCAACAAAAATTTTTTGAACTGATCCGGACGGAAAATCAAAAAGGCGCTACCGTTTTATTTTCGTCGCATATCCTTTCCGAAGTTCAAAAGCTGTGCAGCCGGGTAGCCATCATAAAAGATGGTACCATTGTCCAAGTGGAAAACATTCGGGATATGCAAAAGCACAATTATAAAAAATTCACTTTGGAATTCAAGGGTGTCATTGATGTTCATCATTTTAATCTGGATGGGGTGACCAACTTAAGCGTCAATGAAGACACCCTGCATTTTCTCTTCAAAGGCGATATTAATCGAATTGTTGAGCGACTTCAGGGGCAATCTTTACTTAATATGCTCGTAGAAGAACCCAGTCTTGAGGAAATTTTTATGCATTATTACCAGAAGGAGGAGCAGCCATGAACATCCTGAAGCAGGAACTGCGAATGGGCCGTAAAACCCTAATTATCTGGTGTCTCTCACTGGTTGGCGTACTAAGCCTGTTCATGCTACTTTACCCTTCGATTGCCAGTCAACTGGAGGACTTTCAAAAAGTCTTTGAGAGTTTCCCGCCTGAATTCCAGCAGGCTTTTGGCGTCGCTGATCTGGAGCTTTCCAGTATTTTAAGCTTTTATCAATTTGCCCTGATGTACGTGTTGCTGGCCGGTGCCATCCAAGCTATGAATATGGGTGTTTCCATTATTTCAGCGGAAGTCCGGGAAAAAACCGGCGATTTTCTGTTTGTTAAGCCAATCAGTCGCAACCGGATTGTGTCCATGAAAATTCTGGCCGTGCTGATTCAGATTCTGATTACCAATGCCGTTATCTTTACAGCTTCCTTAATCATGGTCACCCTACTCAGCACCGAATCTTATGATTTCGAGCTGTTTGCTCTGTTTACTTTAAGTCTGCTCTTTATCCAGATTTTCTTTGCCAGTCTGGGTCTGTTTGTGTCGGTTTTTTTAAGACGAATCCGTACCATTTTACCAATCAGTATGGGGGTGGTCTTTATTTTTTATATTATTCATCTGCTCAATGAAACCTTGAAAGATGAAAAGTTGGGACTAATTTCTCCCTTTGATTATTTCAATCTCTCCGAAATATCCAAAAACATGAATTACGATTCGTTGAATTTATTATTGTGGTTCGTGTTAGTCGGACTGTTTACGTTTCTGACCTTCAAGCTGTTTGCCCGAAAAGATCTGCCGTCGATCTAACTTAAAAGGAGGCGTTACCCCATGAACGTGTTTAAAAAAGAAATGAAGGCCAATATCAAGTCGCTGATCATATGGTGTTGTGCCCAGGTTTTCATTATCTTTGCCGGAATGATGAAATACCAGGGTTTTTCCGACTCTCAGGTGGATGTCAACGCCCTGTTTGCAGCCTTTCCCGAAGAAATCATGGTGGTTTTTGGAATCGGTTCAGTGGATATTACCAAAGTTGCCGGGTTTTATTCGGTGTTCTTTCTCTACTTTATGCTACTGGCCGCGGTTCATGCGACAATGTTTGGAGCGGTAGTGGTATCCAAGGAAGAACGCGATCACTGTGCTGATTTTATCTATACCAAACCCGTGCATCGGTTTCAAGTAATCTGGCCCAAGCTGCTGGCTGGAATCATCAATATTCTGATTTTTAATGTCGTCACTTTTGGTGCTTCAGTATTTTTCATTGCTCAGCATAACAACGGCGATGGTCTTATCGACAAGGTTTCTTTGACGATGCTTGCACTCTTTATCCTGCAGCTATTCTTTTTAGCGCTGGGAGCCATGTTTGGTGCCGTTTTAAAAAACACCAAACGGGCTACCGCCGCTGCCGCCGGACTGGTCATGGGCTTTTTTATCTTATCAGTCGCCGTGGATTTGTACAGTAAGCTGTCATTTCTCAAGATCTTCACACCTTTTAAGTACTTTGAAGGTGCCAGTCTGATGATCAATGATCAGCTTTCATTCAGCTCTGCCGCCATTTTACTGATCGTTTCGCTGGTCTTTTTTGGGTTGACCTTTGTGGCTTTTAACCGAAGGGACTTAAATACCTAATGTTCTGGTGATCATCCCCCATACAAAAAAGCATCCAAACAATTTGTCTGGATGCTTTTATTGAAGTTTATTTTGTTTAGTAGCCGCTGACCGCTTGAGATTTAGTTTCTTTTCCGAGAAAGCCAATTGAACAAAGCTGGTTACCATGATCATCGCCAGCTTGCCTTCTTTGTCAACGCCTAAACCATTCCGAAGCGATGGCCTCCCGGATTGTCCAGCTGACCATCATCGATATCCTCTACTTAAGCGCCTTTATGCGAAACGAAGCGGTCTTTTACGAGGCCCTCTCTGCATCCCGGGACGCCGTCGGTCTGAACAAGACCTGATTTTTTAAATCGCTTGTAAACTAATGAATCCTGTTTACTTTGATGACAGTTTCACAAACAATTCTATAACGTGTAGGCGAACAGTCGATAGACTGTGCGACGTAATGTCTAAGAATTGTTTCGAATAACTGGCGGCAAAGCTCGCGTCAGTCTATTTCTAAAAATCTGAAAAGGAGATTTATTATGAGTGTAATTACCTTTGTGGGCGCCGGTCAGATGGCTTCTGCCCTAACTTTTCCGGCCACGGAAAACGGCCATGAAGTGCGTCTGGTGGGAACTCACCTGGATCGGGACATTATTAATTCCGCTGAATTAACTGGCTTTCATCCAACCCTGAAACGACAGCTGCCCAAAGAAGGAATCAAATTTTATCAAATTGAAGATGTCGAATTGGCGCTGGACGGCACCAATACTGTACTGTGTGGTGTCAGCAGCTTCGGGGTTGACTGGTTTTGTGAAAAAATCCTGCCACTGATCAGCGATTCGGTTCCAGTTCTGTCCGTCACCAAAGGCATGATCGATTTGGAGGATGGCTCGATGCTTACCTACCCCGATTATTTTTTCAGTAAGCTACCAGCTGGAAAAAAACTCTCCATAAATGCCATCGGTGGCCCCTGCACCAGTTATGAACTGGCTGACAAGGATCACTCCGTCGTAGCCTTTTGCGGTGAAGACATAGAAATTCTGCGGCGCTTTAAAAAATTGTTTTCCACCGACTATTATCACATCAGTTTGTCCACCGATGTAGTCGGCGTTGAATGTGCAGTCGCTCTAAAAAACGCCTACGCTCTGGGGGTTTCCCTGGCGATCGGCCTGGCTCTTGGTCCCGACGGATCGGGTAAAGAACATTATAATTCTCAGGCTGCTCTCTTCGGGCAGAGCATCAAAGAAATGAAACAGCTGCTAACCATTGTCGGCGGCGGTGAAGAAAATATTATCTATGGCGCTGGTGATCTTTACGTTACCATTTTTGGCGGACGTACCCGAAAAATCGGTACCCTGTTGGGCCAAGGCTGGTCTTTTGAAAAAGCCATCGCCGAGCTGGAAGGGGTAACCCTGGAATCCATCGTCATCGCCACCCGCACCGCCCGTTGCGTAAGACGTCTGGCCGAACGGGGTGTGGTTAAATTAAACGACTTCCCTCTACTGATGCACGTCGACGACATCATCACTAACGACGCATCTGTAGCGATTCCTTGGGCCGCTTTTGAGACTGTGAAATATTAATCCGCAATTTTGTGCTGCGTTAGATTTCTTAAATAAATATTTTACTTCCGGCAGATCCCCAAAATATGGTGTAGATCTGCCATTTTTATGCTAAAATGATAAAAAGAAATCGAGGTAAGAAATGGAAATTTTTTCAACACTTGACACCTTGCAGAGCTTTCTTTTACAATTTGGTGTCTGGACACCGCTGGTATTTTTTTTACTGCAGTTGCTCCAGATTATTATTGCCCCCATTCCTGGTGGTACTGTGGGTTTAGTCGGCGGTGCCCTGTTTGGTACCTTCGGCGGTTTTTTAATTAATGCTGCCGGCACTCTGGTCGGCTCGATCATCGTTTTTGTTTTGGCTAAACGCTTTGGTCGCCCCTTTGTGCTGCGCTTTGTCAGCCCGGAACTCGTTGAAAAATACGATCATATTAAAGAATCCCGACTCAATACGGTTCTTTTTCTGATTTTTCTCTTTCCACTGTTTCCTGATGACATGCTGTGTTTTATCGCTGGTCTTTCGTCGATGCCGCTAAAAACGTTTGCCCTGATTATTCTGTTGGCCCGAACTCCCAGTGTCTTTATCAATACCATGATCGGCGCTGGCATTATGGATGACAACCCCACCCAGTTTATTGTAGCGGTGTCTATTTATGCGGTACTGATCGCTGTTCTTTATTTTAACCGCAAACGTCTGGATGCTTTTATTGATCACAGTAAAAACATGGTGGCCGAACTTCCTTCACCATCAAGTCTTGACAAGGAGCTATAAATGACCGAGAAAACAAAAAAAGAACTGAACCGTTTGTATATGAGCGAACTGCTCACCGCCCTGGTCTGTGGTATGCTGATGTATTTGCTCACTGACTCCACCGGTCAGCCCCTGGATCTGCGTCTGCTGATTCCCGGTGGGGTGCTGATTTTTATCATCCTCCAAAGCGCCGGCTATTGGTATTATCGTTACCAGCAGCTTGACAACCCCCGTAGCCCGATGGACTGGGTAATGCCAGTTTTTTCGGTGCTTAAAAAATTGGATCTGGCTTTGTTTGGGTTATACCCCCTGTATTTGCTTTATCTGCTAATTTTTCAGCCGGATGCTTTTTTTATGACGATGAATATTTTTGGCCTGATCCTTTATGCTTTTTCGATGATCGAATACTATAACTACTATTATTTCAGTGTCCAGATCGGAACAATCAAAAAGAAAGTCCCCTCTGAACTCAGTCTGGAACTTTCTCACTATGAAAAGACAAAATTAATTTAACGAAGGGTAACGGTTTCACCTGGTCTAAACCGTGGTTTATTAACACATGACTTATTTTGTTTCTCTTTTACACACCATTAATCCACTTTTTTTTGCACTTTTAGCGGTCCTGGCATTGCTTCTCTGGAAAGCCATCTATACCTTCAAAACCTACCCGGATGACCCGGAGCTGCGCCGCAATGCGATTAAAGAAATGAGCGTCGGCGGTCTTGTGCTGGTATTAATTCTGGGTATCTTTATCGTCGTTCCACTGATCGCCGGAGTTACTGTTAATGACGATGAACTATCGCTGCGACTGCCTACTGGCTTTACCTTTGAAACCTACCCTGAGGCCGATATTCTCTCGGCCAAGATCGTCAGCCTTGATCAAACCGAGTATGCCATCGTATCCAAGGTAGTAGGTACCGAAATTCGATCTTACCGGGAAGGTATTTTTCAGCTCCAAAATGGCACTGAAGCTGCGGTCTTTGCCAACGGCAATACGGCCATCCTGGTGGAAACTCCCAATCGCATCCTGCTGTTAGGACCTGATCGCTTCGATGATTTTGTGAAAAGCTTCAGTGAAAAACTGATTCCCGTACAGCCTTGATCACTTAAAAGGAGCTGTTGCAACTGCGCAACAGCTCCTTTTTTATCAATCCAATATACGCTTAAACCTCTTCGGTATCGCATAATTATTAACCGCTATTTATTTTTTATCAAAAAAGAAAGATTCGTATTCCGCATCACTGAGATCATATTCATAGAACTCTTTAAAGAAATCTTTTGTTTCCTTTTTTAAATCAATATTTTTTGTATAATCCGGATAAAGGGTTTTTGCCAGCCACAAGAAACCGAGCGTTGATTCCGGCGAGGGACGATCCCACCAGAAACCGCCAATCGGGCATTCATACACCTGGCTGTTCTTGATGGCGTTCATATCTTGGATTCTGGTATCGCCCAACAAATCAGCGGTGCCATTGCCACCCTGAGTGATGATCACATCGGGATTCCATTCCATCACCTGCTCGACACTGATATCACCGGTCGTATCCGTTGGAATCGCATTGATGCCGCCTGATCCTTCGATCCAGCTACGTCCCCAGGCGCCGTTATTGGCTTTGGTGATGACCTGTCCGGTATAGTACACGGACTTTCTTTCGCTTTCAGGAATTTTTGCGATAAGCTTGTCTAAATCGTCCAGAGTGTCATCCCAGTGTTTTACCAATGCTTCAGCTTTTTTATCATTATTCATCATATGCCCAAGGTTCAAGAATTCTTGTTTTAGGGAATCAATTCCAGCTGAGCCAATCAACATCGTATAAGTCGGCATACCGGCCTCTTCAATCAGGGCATTTCCCTTTTTTGATGTCACCCCAACCAGCACGATATCCGGTTCGGTGCCCATTAGCTGTTCGATATTAATATCATCAAATGATCCGGCATTTGTGACGTTATTGAACTGCGGATACATTTTTAACAACTGCGGAAATTTTGCCATGGAAGGCTGGGCGACTATCATATCGGCACCGCCAAAGATGGCAACTTCATGGGTTGTCCCGCCATTGCAGGTAATCGCAATCTTTTCAATCTTTTCCGGAAAGGTTATTTCCCGACCGGCTGCATCGATGATCGCTGTGGATTTCGGTGTAGTCGCTGTCGATTCCGCTTTGGTGGCACTACAACCACTTAAAACCACCAGGACAAGTGCCAAAGACAAAACCAGTAATGCTACTATTCTCTTCATAAGTTTCTCCTTCTTTTCATCTTTTTTAAATCTTGATCATGAAGTGATCCATGCTGTTTTCTGGTATTTTGCTCCCTGATCCCTCGATCATCCAACTTTTTAAGGCCACTGGATCGGCTATTGTGACGGTTTGAATGTAATTAATGCCTAGGTCGCCAAGAAAATCTGCTGCCAGCATGGCACTTGGACCAAAGACCCCAATCACCCGGGCTTTTTTAATCATCGGCAACAAATCGAAAATGGTTTCATTAACCAGGGTGCAACCGGTCATAAAGACAACATCTGACTGCGCCAGTAATGCTGCACTTTCGGGTGGCGCGTAAAAGCTCAACCCGGTCGGCCCCCGGCTGATTTCTTTTCCAATAAAAATATTTTCCAGCGCATTTTTAGGCCGCATGTCCAGTACATGAACCGTTTCACACTGCTTACTCAGATTTCCAAGCACGCCGCCGGCACCGATAACCGTGACAAAATCATCAGCCTTGACAAAATCGAATTGCTCTTCTTTGCTGACAAATGAAAAGCCCCGGCTGACCAATCGCTCCCGGCTATTAAGGGGAACCGACAAGGCATTTAATACTGCCAGATACAGCGACCGATGTAGAATATCATCCCGATCGGATAGATACTCGGCCAGATACGTTAGTGGTTTCCCCACTAACCACTGCAGTTCAAACAAGGGTGCTGGATCAACCGCTCCATAAACACTGTGTTCTCCGGTAAAATTAAATGCCATGCCACTTTGACCCAGACTGCCGAAAACGGTTGTCCACTTTCCACTAAAACTGATTCCTTCAAGGCAGCCCGCAATTAATCCTTCATTCAGATATAGTTTAAATATTTTTTTGTAGGCATCATCAAGCCGTTTCATTAAGCTGCCTCGCTTCTCGGGAAATTTTGATGGTATTCAACATCGGCAAACAGGTCGTAATGATCCCGGATTCTTCTTCCACCATATCCACACTGGCAATTTTCACCCGGATGCCATAGGCTTGCTGTAGCGTTTCTTCGGTAATAGTTTCTGCCACCGACCCCACTTTGAAGCTGGTATCCCGGCACATCACGGCGGCCTTTGTGCAGCACATAAAGGCATGATCGGGAAAATGGGACGTCATAATAATCCCCATCCCTTTTTCCGCCAGCATCCGAACCTGCTGAAGTACCCGCATCTGGTTACCAAAGTCCAGGTTTGAGGTGGGTTCATCCATCATCAGAAATTTAGGTTCCTGCATTAGGGCTCTGGCAATCAGTACCATTTGACGTTCACCACCACTAACTTCGGTGTAAACTTTGTTCGCCAAAAAGGCTACCCCCAGCATTGCTAAAATATCTTCAGCCCGTTGATACTCTTCCTTGCTGGGACCTGAAAAAATATTCATCTGGCCGATTCCGCCCATAACCACCACATCCAGAACCTGAAATGGAAACGGCGGTTCATGTAACTGCGGTACATAGCCTATCAACGTTGCCTGTTTTTTGCAATCATGATAGTCGCAGGGCTGTCCATCGATGAGCACTTCTCCGCCATGGAGCGGCAAGAATCCCAACAGTGATTTGAACAGCGTCGTCTTCCCTACCCCATTAGGTCCCAGTAAACAAAGCACTTCTCCACTTGTGACCGAGAAGGAGACATCTTTGACTATATCCAGGTTTTCGTAACCAGCCCGAATGTCCTTTGCTTCAAATTTCATACCCAACCCTTCTTTCTCTTTAATAAAAGATATACAAAAAACGGTGCGCCGATAATGGAAGTCAGAATACCCAGGGGTATTTCCACGGTGAACAGGGTACGCGCCAGATCATCCACCAGCAACAGAAAGATGCCACCCATTAAAAAAGATGCCGGTATCAGGTACTTATGGTTTGGTCCCACCAACATCCTTGTTAAGTGAGGAATCACCAAACCAATCCAGCCAATCATACCACAGACAGCCACCGCTGCTGCTGTCAGGAGTGTGGCCGAAACAATATAAATCCCCCGCAGTCTTTTGGTATTCAGACCCATTGCTTTGGCCTCTTCATCGCCAAATGCCATAGCATTGAGCTGCCACCGCAGTAAAAAAAGCGGCACAATACCAATGATAAAGGGCACTAACATCATCCCAACATCACCTGCCGAGACAGTGGATAATCCACCCATCAACCAGTAGGTTATTTCCGGCAACTTGCTCTGGGGATCAGCAACATATTTCAGCAGCGTAATCAGCGATGAAAAAAAGGTTGCCACAATCATCCCGGATAATACCAGAATCAGCAACGCATCTTTGCCTCTACTCACCATTTTACAGATCAGACAGGCTAAACCAACTGCCATCATACCAAATGCAAATGCTGAAAACTGAATAAAGACAGACGGTAGCGACAATAATATCGCCATCGCCGCACCAAAACCCGCACCTGCTGAAGCGCCTAGAATATCCGGTGAGATCATCGGGTTTTTAAACAAGCCCTGATAGGTAGCCCCCGCTGTTGACAGAGCACCGCCAATTAAAATGGCAGCACATATTCTGGGGATTCGCACCTTCAATATCACGGACTGGATCATTTCCGAAGCCGTGCATTCGGTTCCGAAAATCCTGGCATAAAAAACCGCCCCCATGTTCCCAAGACTCACCTGGTATCTTCCCAGCATCAGCGAAATAAAAAACAACAACACTAAAAGAATCCCCGCTCTGACAATCACTTTTACGCCCGGTTGCTGTTTGTGTTCAATGACCAAGCCACACCTCCTGCTGTTTCTTAAATTGAAAAATCACTAAGTTGTATCAGCCCTTTAACTCTTTTTTATAGTCAGGCATTTGATTTGAAACTTCCATCTGCATTGCTTCTAGTATGCGTTCCACCTGTTTTCGTTTATCCACCACGAAAGCATTTTCGCTAATTTCATAAACATCGACATCCAGCACGGATAGAGGCTTCTGCTTGGCAATCGAAACGCCCATTAGCTGATTACCACCACCCGCCATATACCAGAGGGGAATATCATCTAAGTTGTTGCCGGCTGCTAAACTGATCTCAATATTCGGCAGGATCAACCGTGCCATGGCAGTTACTAGAGCGGTTTCCCATGGCGAACATCGTGGTTTATTCTGAAAAGCGGTTCCCGGAAAAGGCATAAAGCGGGAAATACGAAGCTGATATAGTTTACTGAACTGTTTTAGAAAAAACAGATGCTCGATTCTCTCCTGATCTGTTTCTCCCAACCCCACCAGCATCATCGAGCGACTGGGTATATCCGCCTCCTCACAAAATTGCAGCAGTTTTCGACGACGGTCCAGACTGTCCCCAGGCTTTGCGAGGCTGAAAACTTCAGGCGCATTGGACTCCAGTGAACTGGTAATGCTGTCCACTCCCATTTTTTTTAATTCAATCACGGTTTGCTTTTTAAAAGAGGGCCCGAGATTGATTTCCAGTTTCAGTCCTGAACGTGCTTGTATCAACTGCACCATCTCTAAAATCTGCTCGTCGTAACCGTCCTGTAAATCGGTTCCACCGCTAATGTGAAACTGCTGGAGACCAAGATTTTCGATCTTTTCCAGACTTTTTAAGAGCGTGTCAATGGGAAATAGTTTGTCCGTACAAAAGGTACAATACGAACAGCGCGGTGTAACCGTACAGGGGAAAATACCTCCTGAACCAGAAGTCCACCACAAACGACGACCAATCTCCTGATCTCTTATTTCTGAGGCCTGGTGAAATAGCACCTGGGCATTTCTTGGATCTCTGGCCTTTTTCATCAGCGCGAGAGCCTGATCCGATGTTAGATTTCTATTCATGTGTCTTTCTTCCTTTACTACTCATTTTAGTCTTCATCTTTAGCTAATAATTTCTTTAATTTGTTCATCGGTAAAGTCATATTTCAGGAAATGGCTGTAAAAATAAGAAATATCTTCAGCCAACGTCTCGTTGGTCATGATTTCCGGATATAATTTATTCATTGTCCACATAATTGTCAACGGTTGTTCGGTGGTGCGGTTCCCCCAAACATGGGCAACGCGAGGTATAACATAGATTGCCCCATCCTGAACAGCAGTGATATCCGCAAAACGGGTATCCTTTTGAACTGTTTCTTTTTCAGTTTTACTGGCAACAATCATGACGTCGGGATTCCATTGCAGCAGATCCTCCATGGTATAAACCAGTTTTTCTTTACTGCTACCGGTTCTGGAGGTACTGGTAACGCTGATACCGCCCGCTTCCGGGATCCACCATTCAGCAATAATATGAGGCTGGGTAAATTCTGAGATGGTTCCGTAGGCCACTTTTTTCTTGTCTTCTTCTTTAATATTTTTCGTCAGTTTTTCGGCTTCTGTCACCATCTGATTAAAATATGCCAGATAGTCTTTGGCCACATCTTCTTTATTCAGCACCACTCCCAGTAGGGTGATACATTTCTCCACATCTTCGGTCTCTGTCCAGGATAGCTGAACCACCTTAAGTCCCTGGGCCTCAAGCTGCTGTGTCACGGCTGCATCCATGGTCAGGCAAAGATCTGGTTTGGCTGCCAGGACATTTTCCATCAGTATTTCCCCATCAGCGCCCTGAAAAGCTGGACAATTTGGCAACTGTGGAGCAAATAAATACTGATATTTGGCCCAGCTTGGACTTTTCACAAATGATGGCGAACCCTCGTTGCAGATCTTGTCACCGGCTCCCATTGTTTCGACAAATGTGTTCAACACACCAATCGCACCAAAGGTTCCGATTTTGTTTATTTCCGCTGGCAGGGTAACGGTTCGACCTGCCATATCGGTGACGGTGCGTTCGGTAGGTTCTTTTGTTTCCGTAGCGGTAGTTTTTGTACAACCTGAAAAACACGTTACAATGCAAACCATCACTAAAAATAACGCCACGATGCTCTTAAATCTTTTCATTTCTTACTCCTATCTTTTTCTTATTTCTTTATCTTAATTCATAACCGGAACACAGACTTTAATTGTCCTGTCCTGATAATCCAATTTTGCTTCGGTTACACACACGGGTGTTCCGTACAGTTTAGTCAAATTTTCGGTGTTCACAATATCTTCCGGCAATCCTTGTGACATGATATATCCATCTCTCATCAGCACTGCCCGATTGCAGGCTAAAAATGCATGATCAGGAAAGTGCGAGGTCATTAAAATTGAATATCCCTGCTCAGCCAAATCCTTAATGACTTGTAGCATTTTTACTTGATTGCTGTAGTCAAGATTTGCGGTTGGCTCATCCATAACCAGTATTTTCGCCTGCTGTACCAATGCTCTGGCGATCAGAATCATTTGCCTTTCGCCACCACTCATTTCATTAAACAAAGCTCGACTCATATGGCGAATGCCCAGCTTTTCCATGGCTTCATCCACCTGTTTCCGGTCTTCTCTTGAAGCGCTGCCGCCACTGGCTAGGTGCGTGACCCGCCCCATCATCACAATTTCCCGGGCTTCATAAGAAAAAGCCATGACTGTCGCTTGTGGAACATAGGCCATCATTTCAGCTCTTTTTTTTATATTGGCTTTAGTTAAATCACACCCATCAATTTCAAGCCTGCCACTCTTCATTTTATTTAAGGCTAACAGACATCGTAGCAGGGTCGTCTTGCCGGTTCCATTAGGACCTAACAAACATAGAATATCTTTTGTTTCCAGACTAAATGAGATGTCTTTTAAGATCATCCGATCCGGGTCATAATAAAAACTCAATTCTTCAACGGTCAGCACTATGTCCACCCCTTTTTTACTCGTGATAACAAGAACACAAAAACTGGTGTTCCGACCAGTGCGGTCAGTACGCCAAGCGGTAATTCGACCCCTTCTACACCGCGGATAATGTCATCGATAATCAGCAGGAACGCACCGCCAATCAGGAAAGAGGTTATCACAATTTTTGAATAATTAGCGCCCGTGATCATTCGGGCAAGATGCGGAACGATCAAACCAACCCAGCCGATGATGCCGCAAATGCTGACGGCTGCCACTGTCATCAATGTTGAACTCACAATAACAACCAGTTTTACCAGCGGTACGTTGACGCCCATCGTTATTGCCTCATCCTCGCCGACTGCCAGGGTATTAATCTGATTCCGGAAGAAATAGATCATTCCCAGTGAAATAATCAATGTTGGCACCATCATATAAACATCATTCATTGTACCTTTTCCCAGGCTGCCCATTAACCAGAAGGTGATGGACGGCAGTTCATTCTCCGTATCTGCAAGGGTTTTGACAATCGAGATCAATGCCTGAAAGAGGCTGGAAACCACAATTCCTGCTAAAATAAGGACTGTAATGGTATGATCCCCAAACATGTGAGCAATTAAATAAGCTGCCGCTACGGCAATAATTCCAAAAATAAATGCGACAGTCTGTATTTCCCACCATGTTGAATTGTTGATCATCGCCAATGCAGCTCCAAAACCTGCTCCGGCTGACACCCCTAAAATATCGGGTGATACCATCGGGTTTTTAAATAATGTCTGATACGAGGCGCCCGCTACTGAAAGCGCTCCACCGACCATCATTGCAAGCATAATTCTTGGCAGACGGACTTGCAAAATTACCGTGTTAAGAGTCGCATCCCAATATTGGGGAATATCGAAAAACTGTGCCAGAATAATATCAATCACCGTTTTCATGGTGATGGCGTATCGTCCAATGATAAAAGATGCAACGAACAAGGCCAGTGCTAGCAATACCAGCAACAGTATTTTCAGTTTAAAATAATCATTGCTTCTAATTTTCATCCTATTTTCCGCCTGCCTTCTTTATCATCCATCCCACTGGTTTCATACTGCTCTGACTGCCGTTCTTTCTGCGTATTTTCCAAAGAAGTGGTATCCCGATCCGCCCTCGCTGATGATGTCCAGTATTTCATCGGCTTTTGTGACAATAATTCCGCCCAGTAGGGTCACGCCATACTTGAAAAAAGCATCGGGCAACATACTGGCAGTTGGTCCGGTGACAATGATCTCAGCACCTTTTTTAGCCATTTTCAGCAAATCATAGAGGGTATTATTCAAAATCGTTACCCCGGTGATCACAATCAGATCGGCATTTGGAATATAAAGATGGGCATCAGTGGCCGGGGCATAGTGCTCCAGTTCTTTTCCCTTAAGCGTTCTTGAATCCATTTCCAGAACCTTGTAATCTGCTTCCGCCTGTGTCAGCTTTTTTAACATCGGCACCAGCGCTCCGATGACCACCGTTTTCTGATACTGGCTGACATCAACCTTTTCAAAGGCGTCTTCCCCCATAATGATTTCGTAATTAAGTTCATCCTCCTTTTCCTTTTCCCAACACAGGGTGCTGAGTGCATTCAAAGTAGCAATACCAAGGGTTTTTTTCAATGGGTTCTTTGAATGGACATCTTCAATGTATTTTGAAACTGCCCGACCCGCTAGCTTGCCCGATAGCGGCATCGCTTTTGCCGTACTGGGACAACAAACAGCTTCTGGCATTTCCTTCACAGGTGTAAAACACAGACCACCCTGTCCGGTCGACAGTTTGACCCCTGAGAAAAATAGGCCAAAAACCGCCCGTTCCACTGTAATCTGATCTAATTCCGAACCCAGTGTCTGCTCAATTTTTTTAATCGTTTCATCAATAATCGTATTCTTCTCTGCTACCATACTTATACTTCCTCAACATATTCTTTGGGATAACGCATTTCAACCGTAATATTCGTTCCCGCTTTAATCACTGCTTCTTTTTCAATATACAAGTAGCCATTGGTCTGGTGATAAAATTCTGCCCGGGTCATTCCCTGATTGGCAATGGGTTGCGCTAAATATCTTCCATCTTTCATAACCACCTTCATCTGACGAATAAAATCAAAGGCAATGCCGTTAACATCTTCGGTGAGTTCCGCTTCAATCGCATAGGGGGACTGAACCGGCTGCATTTGCATCAGATGCATGGCATTCTTAACATATAATCCTGCCGTCAAATCAGCTCCCATCGGTGGCCCCGGCAAGCCAATAATCGGGATATTTCCAGCATACGCTAAGCTGCAGTGTTTTCCGGGACCATGCCCCAGTTCATAAACAAGAACGTTCCCGACACTTTCTAAGAGTTCAATGGTGAAATCCTTATTCCCTTTAGAAGAACCGGCACAAATCAAAACCAGATCAGCTACTTCTATCGCGGAGCTGATTGCGCCGCTAAGCTTTTCCATCACATCAGGGATAATCGGATAAAGAATTGCTTCGCCTCCGCATTCATTGATATACGCTTTCAGCATTAGACTATTTGATTCGACATTTTTGCCCAATGGGGTATCGTAACCTACCGGTACCAGTTCATCTCCCGTGGGGATAAAGGCGACCTTCGGTTTTGCCAACACTTTAACATTGGTGATGCCGCTAGTCAGCAGCATACCGATTAACGAGGCATTGATTCTTTCGCCTTGATGCGCAATCAACTCGCCTGCTTTGGTCTGTCCGCCCACCAATCCGACCCGTTCCCCGAAATTCTTTGGGCCGCTTAAAAAAGAAATTTTACCCTCTTCGTCAAATTCAACCTTTTCAATGGCAATAACCGTGTCGAAAGCCTCATTGATTGCGACCCCGGTATTACTGAAACAATAGTCTTTGCCTTCTACCCATGATTGGGTATTCGGCATTCCTTCGGAAAAGTCCTCAAACCGAACTGAAACACCGTCGCAGGAACTGGTCGGCTTGTTTGGCAGGGTATTCTTTGCAAAAACATCGACTGCACAAACTCTTCCTAACGAATCAGCCACCCGGATGGTCTCGGTTCTGGTAATCGGCTTTATATTATCTTCAAGTATTCTAAACATCTCATCTCTGCCTGGCAGAAAATCCGGTACTTTATACATTGCGCTTCTCCTCAACTCTATTTTTGTGTTTGATTTAAAAAACAAATGTCCCCTTCTCAATCTTCCGATCGGAATCATTTCACTTTAAATCACAATCCATTTCTGACCCACCTTAAACAATTATTTAGTTCTATCTATAATCCCACCACCTTTTTTGCTGTTTTAGTTATTTTTAGTAACGTTTTATTGTGTTTTTCATTATACAGTCGTTCTTTAACATATGTCAAAATATTTTTCCGATAAATATTTCATCGGACACTTAGTTATTGTTCGATTCTTTAACAGATCAAGCTATTTAATGCCACCAACCTACCTTCCGTTTGGTCATTTTCTAAACACACTTATCCCGATCAATCGGAGATCTGTTAATTACTTCCAGCGCCTCATCATTGAGAATAACTCTGGAGCCAAAATATTCTGATATAATAAAAAAAGAGAATTCGCGGTTGCGCCTTTGCAACGAATTCCCTCTAAACCAATAATTCATTTATATTTTAAGCCGTATAAAACCACCTCCCTCCAAACTAATTTTCGTTCATTAATGTTCTGTTTTGTTCTTTTTGATGTTAAATAGTATTTTTTTGCATATTATAGCACTGATTATTTTGTGCGTCAATGACGCTTAAATGATTTTCTAATTTAAGCGATTTCATTTTTTTACTGCATCACACCGGACATCATTCTAATCTAACTGAATTTGATCCAATGAAAAAAGAGGTGATTTCTCACCTCTTTTCGCAACATTTTTGGATGATTATTAATATTAATCCTCTTCTTCAACTATTTTAGCTACCCGGCCCACCTGTCCGTCAGTGAGCATCACCTTAATGCCATGTGGATGCGTGGGGCTTTTCGTCAGCAGTTTACCGACCCGGCCCGGGGTCAGCTTGCCGCTGCGCTGGTCAGCCTTTAGGATAATCTCCACCAATGCACCGATCTTTACGTCACTTCTTTTTTGTCCGTTCACTGCTTTTCCTTTCGGGCCGTTTCCAAGGCAATAGCCAACTGATCCATACAGGAGGTTGGCTTTTTTCCACAAGTCTGTCCTTTAAACAGGCTGATAATTTCATCCGCCGGTTTCTTCTCAAGCAGTTTAACCAGGGCTTTTAAATTGCCGTCACAACCGCCTTCAAAGACCAGGTTGCTGACCACATCATCGCTTAGATCAAATTGGATATTACGAATACAAACGCCCTCGGGTTTATAATTTACTGTCATTTTTTCCTCTTTCTATTTTAGTACATTTTCCAGTCTACTTTTCATTTGTTTGGCATAATCCTCAATTGGATGCACATATTCTTCATTCATAAAGCGTGAATGGATGATAAAATCGGCTGTTGCCAAATTATTGGCCACCGGGATATCATAAACTGTGGCAATCCGTAGCAGAGCCTTGATATCCGGGTCGTGGGGCTGAGCTTCCATGGGATCCCAGATAAAAATTAACATGTCAATTTTGCCATCCACAATCCGAGCCCCGATCTGCTGATCACCGCCTAATGGACCACTTTGAAAAATTTGAACCGGCAATCCGGTTCGTTCCTGAATCAGTCGGCCGGTAGTGCCAGTGCCACATAAAAAATGGCTCTGTAATACTTCTTTGTTCCGGACGGCCCAATCCAATAACTCGGCTTTTTTTCCATCATGAGCAATTAAGGCAATTTTCTTGGTCTTTTCAATCGTCACATCAATGTATTCCGTTTCCATTTCATTCCTCACTCACTTTCTATTAAAATTTTCAGAAGACGTTTATTTTTTTACTTCAAAATCCAGCAGTTTGACATCTTTTGATACGAACTCCGGTTTCACCGTTTCTTCCTTAACATAATCGGTACTTAAATATTTTTTATTATCATCAGCAAAAACGGTGACCACCACTGCACGGGGGTCTTCCAGGAGATCTTGCGCAATAATGGCGGCAATAAAGTTGGCCCCGGATGAAATCCCCACTCCCAGTCCCAATTCTTTGGATAGCTTCTGAGCCATAATGATGGCATCCCCATCATCCACTGCAATAATATCATCTAATTCTTCCAATTTTATCAGATCCGGAACAAATTCGTCTGAAATACCCTGGATTCGATGGCTACCAACCTTATAACCCGTAGACATGGTTGGTGAACTGACTGGTTCCATCGGGTGGACTTTTATCCCCGAATTCTTTTCTTTAAAATACCGGCCTAAACCCATAACCGTTCCCCCGGTTCCGACACCAGCTACCAGAGCCTGCGGCGTCACGCCAAACGCTGCTAGTTGGCGTTCAATTTCCGGAGCCGTGCGCTGATATTGGGCCTGAGTGTTTTCTTCATTGGAAAATTGGCAGGGTAAAAAGGCATTGCCTTCAGCCGCCAGCGCACCACATTGGGCAATGCTCCCTAAAAAGCCGCCCTCTTCTTTGGACACCAGCCGAACTTCTCCACCATAACTGCGGATCAGGTTTTTTCGTTCGTCACTCATCCAATCCGGCATGTAGATCACAACCGGATGTCCCAGACAGGTGCCGACGGCTGTAAAAGCGATTCCGGTATTTCCACTGGTGGCTTCGATAATCGTTTCCCCTTCATGGATCTCACCCTTTTCATACGCTTTTTTTAGAATATGCAAAGCCACCCGATCTTTGATACTGCCGGTAAGATTATAATGCTCTGCTTTGGCATAAACGCTACGGGATACGCCCTTATATAAAAAATTGATCTTTAACAAGGGGGTGTTCCCGATGAGTTTTTCCAGTTCTCCAAATTTTTCTTGGTTATTCATTTACCTTTTCCTTTGTTGTATTTAGTTTGTGTCCCCAATGACCCAAGTCAAATAAAATTGGTGTCAAACTGAGGCCGCCATCCGTCAATGAGTACTCGACCTTTGGGGGTACCTCATGATAGGATTCCCGATGGACGATTCCGCATTCCTCCAGTTCCTTTAATGAGCTGGTCAGCATCATGCTGGTAATCCCGACGATCTCCCTTTTTAGTTCATTAAACCGCATCGTCTGATCACCCAACGTACAGATAATTGGGAGTTTCCATTTACCGTCAATCATTTTGAGCGCCTGTTTAATGCGACACTCCGGTTTCACACACGGCTGATTTTGTTCCGAATCGACCTGATTGATTGGACATGCTTCGCCATTTATACAATGGTTTTCTTTCATTTTTTTCTCCAATACTCAGAAATTTATTTCTAAGTCATAATTTACTGCCTACTTGTTTTTTATTCTGGCATTGTTATAATCATACTAAAATAAACCAAATAAATCAATGTTTATCAGGAGGTAAAGATGAACGAAGTAATTGAATTTCTAACTGACTGTGGTGTTTTCTTTCTCGCTACCGTTGAAGGCGACCAACCCAAGGTTCGTCCCTATGGATTTGTGATGGATTATGATGGTAAACTCTGTCTCTGTACCAATAATAAAAAACCCAGCTATGCTCAAATGAAGGCAAATCCGGCAGTGGAAATTTCGGCCTCAAAAGAGGGCAAGTGGATCCGCCTTAAAGGCAATGCCGTTTTCTGTACAACACCTGAATCTCAGGCCAAGGCTCTGGAAGCAATGCCTGGACTGGCTGGCATGTATGCCGTTGGCGATGGCTTATTCGAGATTTTTGCCATTGAAAACGGGGTAGCTGATTTCTGTTCCATGGCTGGCGAAAACCACCAAGTCATTTTATAATCTAACATCAGTTTAAAACCGACGCGATCTACGCAGTCTGACCTTTGGCTCGGACTGTTTTTTTAATGCTGCCACGACGGATTCTGCTATGCAAGTTTAAACAACCGTGCTAAAATAAAAATCATCAATAGCATAACAGAAATCCCGCTCTATACCAATATAATTCCCTTGGTATCAGCAACAACGATTTAAAACCCAGGAGGTTAATGAATGATTGTCGGTTTAACCAAAAATCAGCAAATTCCTACGGCAAAAATGAATCGCAATAGCGGTCGGGCCATTCGAGAAAAAATCCCATTTTCTGCCCAATCTGTTTTTCATCCCGTTGATCGTGACCCAGTTACGATCATTGAGAGCCAAAACTATTTTCGTATCCCTGAGCTGATTCCGCTGCGGCACCAAAAAATGACGGCTTCTCCTTTTGCTTTTTTTAGGGGAACCGCCTTGTTGATGGCTAATGATCTATCTCACCAGGCTCAGTCCGGCATTCACGTGACCATCTGCGGTGATGCTCATATTGGCAACTTCGGATTCTACGCCTCTCCGGAACGCCGACTGATCTTTGATCTCAACGACTTTGATGAAGCCGCTCCCGGCCCTTGGGAGTGGGATTTGAAACGACTGATTACCAGTGTGATTCTTTGTGCTCATGACTTGGGCTTTGATACTAAAAAAATCCATGATGTTATTCTGCAAGCCACCGCTTTTTACCGCAAAGGTCTTGATCTGATGTCCGATATGACCTCTCTAGAACGCTACTTTATTCTGGGTGATGAGGAGCTTTTTCTGAAAAGTTTTTCCGATTCATCCCGGGAGGAATTTGAAAAAATCATCAAAAAAGCCAAAAAAAGAACCTCTAATCAGGTTATCTCTAAGATGACCGAAACAGACCAATTCGGCCGTCGGGTTTTTATTGAAAGTCCCCCGATTACCACCCATTTAGATCCCAAACTCATTGATGAAGTGGAACAGTATTTTCGGCAATATTTAAAAACGGTGCGTCCGGATATTGAAATGCTCTTATCCCAACATGTGTTAACCGATATTGCCCAGCGAGTCGTCGGCGTTGGCAGTATTGGTACCCGCTGTTATCTGCTGGTGCTAACCTGTGAAGATGAAAGTCATCTTGTTTTACAGATCAAGCAGGCTAATGAATCAGCAATTACTCAATACAATCAGAAAAATTTTACCACTCCGGATACACTCTCTCATGGCCTTGGTAATGGCTATCGGGTGGTTAGCCATCAGCAGATCCTTCAAGCCGCTTCAGACCCTTTTCTTGGCTATTTTTCTGCTACCGAAGGGATGGATTTTTATGTTCGTCAGTTTCGGGACATGAAAGGAACTGTTGATCTATCCGAACTGGATTTCGAGACTTTTAAGCAATACGTTATTAATTGTGGTTTATCCCTGGCCCGGGCCCATGTCCAGAGCCCTTATGCCAACTGGATCAATGGTTATTTAGGTACTGACGACGGGTTTGATCACGCTGTTCTTGACTGGTGCCTAGCCTATTCTGAGCAAGTTTACCGCGATTATGAAATCTATGCCAGGCATTTTTCCAGTAACTAATGCTCCTATCGGCAAGTGAAAATAACCCCTGGAGTCGACGTTTTCACTTGCCTTTTCTGTCGATATCCGTTATAGTTATAGTATATGAGTTTATTTCTCATTGAATCTTCGTGTGTTCGTGACCTTCCACACGTAAAACAAAACTAAAGGAGTTTTTTTTATGCAAAAAATCAGTGTTCTCTTTGTTACGCAGGCAGCGGTCATTGCTGCCATGTATGTGGTTCTGACCTTTGTGTCCAGCGCAATGGGTTTGGCCAGCGGCGAAATTCAAATTCGGCTCTCCGAGATGCTCTGTGTCCTGCCGGTCTTTACCCCGGCCGCCATACCAGGTCTGTTTCTTGGCTGTCTTCTGAGCAATTTGTTAACCGGTTGTACCGTGATTGACATTGTCTTTGGGAGTCTGGCAACGCTCATTGCGGCAATCCTTAGCTATCAGCTGCGAAACCACAAATATCCGCTGCTGGTTACCGTTCCCCCAGTGATAGTCAATATGATCATTGTACCGTTTATCTTAAAATTCAGTTATGGTGTTCCCTTACCAATCCCAGTCATGATGGCAACCGTAGGGATTGGCGAAGTGATCTCGTGCATGGTGTTAGGTTCCGTTCTCTATTTTGCCCTGGACAAGCGTCGGGTAATTTTCCATCAGAACTAAAAATAATATACACTTTTATTCAAAGACAGGCTCCGTGTACCTGTCTTTTTTAGTATCGCCTAAATTAATCTAAACTTTTGCGATTAAAACTATTGTTAGCGTCGAAACACTAAAATAACCATAGTATGTATACAAACAAAATATAACTCATGCGAAAAAAGTTAAAAATTCCTGTCACAAGTCCTGATCGACAATTGTCTAATTAGTATAGAACAAAATCACATGAAATGGAGATTATTATGAACAGTAAATCGATTGAAACAAATGAACAAATTGAGCTGGCTCTTAGTGGTGATAAACAGGCATTGGAAATCCTGCTTGGTAGCGTACAGGATATGGTATATAATTTGTCATTACGGATGCTCGGCAGTCCCCATGATGCGGAAGACGCCACCCAGGAAATCCTCATCAAGATTATGACAAGCTTGTCGTCTTTTAGGAAAGAAAGTGAATTCACCACTTGGGTATATCGCATCACTACCAATTACCTGCTGAATTATAAAAAATCTTTTTTCGCAAAGCAGCCGCCGCTTAGTTTTGAATTTTATGGTGCGGACATCGAAGCCGGATTTTTAGAGAATAACCCAGGTAAACTAAATGACGTCGACGAAGAAATTTTGACTCACGAACTTAAAATGTCCTGCACCAACGTCATGCTCCAGTGTTTTGACCCGGAAAGTCGTCTGATCTATGTCCTGGGCATCATGTTTAGAGTAGACAGCAAGATTTGTGGTGAAATTCTGGAGATTACTCCGGAAGCATACCGCCAGCGTTTATCGCGGATTCGTCAAAAAATGGCTGATTTTATGAAGCAGTATTGCGGTCTTGCTGCCTCAGAAAAATGCAACTGTCAAAAGCGGATTGGCTATGCTATTTCTAATCACCGTTTAAATCCTGCTAATTTGGAGTACAGTCAACTTGAAAAAGTGGATGAAGTTATTGCCTTAAACTATTTGTCAGCGATGGAGGAAATGGATACCGAATCTGCTATCTTTGCTCAATTACCCAGATATCGTTCGCCCAAGAACACCAAGGATTTTCTTAAAAAAATCCTTGGCTCTGAAAACATGGCGACCATTATGGGCAGAGCCTAAGGAGCACCACTATGGCAAGAATCCCAGCATATAAAGAATTAATAAACACGCGGCTTGCCAATGCTTACGGTGGCTGGATCTACTGTGAAGGTTGTAATAAAACGATTGGTTACCTGTGTTATGTCACTTATGATCTTTTTCGTTTGAACTATCAGTGCAAATGCGGAAATTGCGGTAGTGTCCATATCACTTTTGAGCCCAAAAGTATAAAGCCAACCAATAGCAAACAATCATTGATTCAAATAAAAAATCGTTTATGTTGTCCTGAAGATAAATCTCCACTGACAACACTATTGGAAAAGAATCTTGATTCATATAAATACGAAATTAATTGTAGCGCCTGTAATACGAAATATCAAGTGGATTAAGTTCGTCTGAAAAACTGTTAAGCAGGTAATTGCCATGGCAATTACCTGCTTAAGACTATAGCTTGGGAGCGTTTCAAGATTTGTGTATTTGCTAAAATTGATATAGAATAGAGTATTTAATTAAGGGGCAAGGGCATTGAAATGTCTCTAGCCCCTTACCTGTACTATAATCCGAATTGATTGCATGTCAATAAAAAGCAAGTCTGGATCTAACTCCGGCGCCGTTTCACTTTGCCTCCGTTTGGGGCTTCGCCCCATAAAAAATACAGACATAAACATTGATTTCAAGTGAACTTGAATCAGGCTCTCAATTGTACTGCCGTTTAACTCGCTCATGCGGCACTTCGGCGTAGCTAACGCTACGCCTTCGTCGCGTCAGTCGCCAGATGGCTCCTTCCTTAAAAATATAAAAAGCTTTCATCTCAAACAGCTCTTAAAGTTACTGCCGTTAAATAGAGCCGTGCAACTCCGTCTCCGCTCGCGCTGCGCCTCCGTTTGGGGCTTCGCCCCATAAAAAAATAGATTCATAATGAAAGATATTAAGTATCCTTATATCTTTCATTATGAATCTATTTTTTTGCACGGCTTCATTAAAAAAAGTCCCGCAATGTCCTATCCTCCCAGGCAGTTGCCCACCAAGTACTTTCGGC
>NZ_JAIPPU010000056.1 GCF_026646375.1 Acetobacterium wieringae | reverse complement strand
TTGAAAACAGAAGATTGAACAGTATGTAAAACCCTGAAAATTCTAATAAAATAAGTCATGTTTGATGACTTTGAATGAGAAAATTTCAGAACGAATACAAGCAATTGTATACGAACCAAACAACAAGTAAAACGGGAATAAATTAGCTAGTTAGTTGATTTTGACCCCGGATTGAACACCTTTAATTTGAGAGTTCGATCCTGGCTCAGGATGAACGCTGGCGGCGTGCTTAACACATGCAAGTCGAGCGAAGCGATTCAAATGAAGTTTTCGGATGGATTTTGAATTGACTTAGCGGCGGACGGGTGAGTAACGCGTGGGTAACCTGCCTCATACAGGGGGATAACAGTTGGAAACGACTGCTAATACCGCATAAGCACACAGTGCCGCATGGTACGGTGTGAAAAACTCCGGTGGTATGAGATGGACCCGCGTCTGATTAGGTAGTTGGTGAGGTAACGGCCCACCAAGCCGACGATCAGTAGCCGACCTGAGAGGGTGACCGGCCACATTGGGACTGAGACACGGCCCAAACTCCTACGGGAGGCAGCAGTGGGGAATATTGGACAATGGGGGAAACCCTGATCCAGCGACGCCGCGTGAGTGAAGAAGTATTTCGGTATGTAAAGCTCTATCAGCAGGGAAGAAAATGACGGTACCTGACTAAGAAGCCCCGGCTAACTACGTGCCAGCAGCCGCGGTAATACGTAGGGGGCAAGCGTTATCCGGATTTACTGGGTGTAAAGGGAGCGTAGACGGCACTGCAAGTCTGGAGTGAAAGCCCGGGGCTCAACCCCGGGACTGCTTTGGAAACTGTGGTGCTAGAGTGCAGGAGAGGTAAGTGGAATTCCTAGTGTAGCGGTGAAATGCGTAGATATTAGGAGGAACACCAGTGGCGAAGGCGGCTTACTGGACTGTAACTGACGTTGAGGCTCGAAAGCGTGGGGAGCAAACAGGATTAGATACCCTGGTAGTCCACGCCGTAAACG
>NZ_JAIPPU010000055.1 GCF_026646375.1 Acetobacterium wieringae | reverse complement strand
TATAATGTACACGCTTGTCAAGACACAAAATGAAAAAACGTTAGTTATGACTCCTTTCAAAATCAGGCCACTTTTTTCTCATGATTAAAGAAAATCTCAGCCGGTGTTCTGTATTGATGACGCTGATGGTCTCGGTGATAATTGTAGGTATTCATGTACTCTTTTGTGATTAATTTTACCTCGATGACGGTTTCCGGGCACATCAAATAAAGGCGTTCCCATTTAAACGACCGGAAGAACCTTTCGATGGCAATATTATCGGTAGCACGGCCTTTTCCATCCATGCTGATTTTGGTTGTTTTAAAGCTCTGGATCAGCTCGATATACTCTTTTGAAGTGAACTGGCTGCCCTGATCACTATTGATGATTTCAGGTTTTCCATATTTGCGCACCGCATTTTTTATGACCCGTGTCACCATGTCAGCCTGAAGTGTATTGCTGATGGTATAGCCGACAATAAAACGGGAGTGCCAGTCAATAATGGCTGTCAGATAGACAAATCCATTGGGGGTACCAATGTAGCTGATGTCGATCGACCAGACCTGATTCGGTCTGGTGATGTCAAGATTACGAAGCAGATAAGGGTACGTTCTCGCTTCCCTTGCCCGTTTGCTCAAGTTGGGACCAGGATAAAATGCGGCAATATCCATTTCTGCCATGTAACGCTTAACCAGCCTGCGACCCAACGAGAACCCTTGTTTTAGCAGTTCATTACGAATTCTTCTCACCCCATAGGAAGGTTCCCGATAATGAATTTTATCAATTGCATTTTTGATGCTGATTTCAACAGGATCGGGTTTATGTTCAACCGGTTTGTGATAGGCGGTAGAACGGGATAGACCAAGGAGTTTACATTGTCTGGAAACCGCCAGCTTTGAACCTTCAAAGTCGATCAGCTTTTTCTTTTCCTCATTTGAGAAACTTGCTCGTGCTTTTTTTTTAGATAGTCGACATCCATTGACAGTTCACCGATTTTTTTGATGAGAACCTCCTTTTCTTCTTCATGCTGCTTTCTGATCTTTTCGACATTTTCACCTT
>NZ_JAIPPU010000008.1 GCF_026646375.1 Acetobacterium wieringae | reverse complement strand
GTTTTTGGGGAATTTTCAACCGTTTATTATGGGTATTTTAACACCGATTTTGACATCTGCAACTAACGGCAATAAGTTTGTCTCATCAATGACTTTCTCAACATTGTTTTTTGTTTTGTTCCTCAAATTAATCCCCACTGCAATCGCCAAAACTGCGCCAATAGAAATGAGTATTATTAACCACAAGTAATCCACGGCTCACCCTCCTAACAGCGGTTGGTCATATTTGAACAGTACCTCGTCAATCTCAAAAATGTCGTACTTCCCGCCGACAATAAAGTATTCATCTATAATATCAAATTTCTTGCTGCGAGACTGGGCATATCATAATTCGGAAATTTACATCTAACCTAACCACTCAACCTCACCAAATCCGGAAAGCATCTAAATCAACCACTCAACAAGCCCTAAAAACTGAAAACATGCTATATCAACTTCTCATTAAGCACTGACGTCTAAATCACACTGCACGGTCAAAAATCAACCCTTTGGATCGATTCCAACGAAGCAATAATTCACCTGTTTACAGATAATAAAATTATAGCACAAAAAAAGAAAAAGCCCAGTAATACTGGACTTTTAAGACATTTATTTTTCTACCCGTGACATCAATACTACGGTCTCAACGTGGAACGGATCGCTCGTATTGATGTCTTGCGATTTTTTTTACAATTCTACGTTCATGGGAATACGTCTATAAGATATGACTGTTCAAGGAAATCACTCATACAATATCTTGAGTGGTCAATATAGCCTCGTTTCGATGTCTAGAGCGTATTTAGGAATTATTTGACAATGGAATTCGCCCAAATTTTTCGGTTGAATATGCGTAATAGACTCTTTCTATTTAGAGTTTGATATCTGGCAACGAACGGTGTAATTATCTCCCGAAATATTAAATTTTGAATTACAAAAACGGTCTTCGCCTTCAGCGTAATTGAACAGGTTAGAAATCTGATAGACCTTTCGTTCTTCATCGTTCATTACTGAAGTTACGAGAATTACCTCATACTGGTTAGAGTTCTCTTCTGCAAAATTTAGTTCGTTTTCTGTAATAACAAATGTAATATTTGATCCGGCAGCTGACTTGATTTCTACATATACTGTTTTACCATTTGCGTTTGTATATTTAAGGTCATAGCCCAAGCCACCGATACCGTCTGGGTTTACTCCATCCTTTTTGGCGTTTTCTGAAACCCAGACGACATCATTATATTTTATCCTCATTTGGTCATATACAAGTCTCTCAGCAAAGGCTCCCCAATCCGAAATGTTCCGCTCACGCTTCATTCCAGCCATACGACTTCCTGTGCGGTTTGATATTGCATTATTGCCGTTCTTTCCTTTTATTAGAGCAACAGAATCGATAGGAATTATTGGTGTGCTAGACGCTGTTTGAGCCTTTAAAATCGTAGCCTCTCGCTCTTGAGCAACATTAATATCAGCCTTCTTTTGGTTATAGGCTTTGTTTAGTTCATCAAAAATACCGAAGTAAAGGAGACTTTCATACTCGGAATCTACGAGCATATCATTTACTATTGCCACATCTTTATCCCTGATGAATAGATCTTTATTAGTTTTCCATTCGAGATTAGCAACACCATTAGATTCGGCATTAATAATCGAACCAAACTGATTTTCAAACTCAGCCCAGCAATCGTATTTAACGCTGTTCATCGGAGTAAACTGAAACACCCTGAACTGATGGTACTGCTTTAAGAAAGTCCTTTTTTTATTTAATGCTTCGCTTTTAAGCGATGCAAACAATCCGTTTTTATATCTTTCCTCATTATCAACGATGAGAGAGTTTAACACGTTACTATAATATTGACGCAAATCAATTAAAATTTCTGACTTTTCGTTAAAATCTTCTACATCAACGTTAAGCAATTTTAAGATATTTATAACGGCACCTACATTGTCCATAGAGGGAAAATCACTGAAATTGATTCTGTCAATTTCACCACTTATTTGATCTATTATTGCATCACTTCCGATAAGTACACAAGCAGCAATAAACATTTCTTTTTCAGATTGTGTTCTGCTAAGTGTTTCACGCGACCTTTCTAGAACTTCTAAATCGTCAAAATCATGTAGTATCATTGCATTCCTGTTATGCGGCTCCTTTTCATATAAAGACCGAACATAACCATAAAGAGTGTCATCCTGAATATCAATGGCGGTCATAAAAAGTTCGGAAATAGCTGAGCAGAAATCCACATTACTCTTGAGTTGTTTCAAATTATGACAGCTAATAGGAGCTTGTACATAAACACAGTTTTTTCCCCTGATGTATGAGTTCTCTCCTAAAACAACCTCTCCCTTACCATAGTCAGCACAAATATACGTGCATAAGTGAGCCCGTAAAGCCTTTACAGTAGATATTTCACTTTGTTTTGCCGTATCAACACGTAAGCAGAAGGCGTAGCAAATAAAATCGTTAAAGTCTTGCTCAAAAGAGGCGCTATCTGGATGAATAATTGGCTCACCAACTACTGACCCCTTTATTTTTAGAGGAGACACTCCAAAATAACGCTTTATATTCTCCTGACTTTGTCTATTAGGGATAGCAATAAGATTAAAATCCTTCAATATCTCTCTGCTCACAGTTTTTTCGGTTAGATAATAGACAGATTTTATCGTCTCAAATGATTTCGAGGATTTACAATATACCTTTCCGTCCTGTAAGAACTGTTTGTAAACATGATTTCCTGGATCAAACTTTTTCAATCCTCCCGATTTTAAAACAGATGTATAAAGCGCTTTGCTAATATCGCCATCTGCATCCACTTCTGGTAGCTTTAATAACAACGAATAAAATGTATCCATTTCCAATTCAGAGTACTCAGTAGCAGCTCCTATTCGTGCTAAAATGTCTTGAACCACTGACATTTCGGCGATTTTACGATTCTCATTTTCAATAAAAAAATCTAAATCAGGTGAAACGACAAGCGGAGCAAATAGGGTTTTAACCTTGTTTACAAATATGCACTGTCTTGGTGAGTATCTTTTGCCATCTACTTCTATCCAATTACTTGTTGAAAAAACAAAGCGTAAATATGAAGCTAATTGTTCTCCGCTCACTTCTCTGCTCTTTTGCTGATTGTTGTTGCTAACATAGCCTCTGCTTGAGCTTGGCTCGTAAACAGCTAATAATTGCCATAGGCTTTCATCATTTCTTATCCATGAAATAATACTTTTTGTGCTTGAATTATCAAGAATTTCTTTAATTCGCTCAACTGTAATTACGGATGCATAAGTAAAATGAGCACTGCGGAACTCCTGTGTATTTTGGTAGTGGTTGTCTTCTGCAATTAAGGGATATTTCTTTATACTTGAATATATGACTTCTTTATATTCTTGAGGAACAGGGCGCAACTGGATGTGTTCTTTCCTTGGATAACAAGAAACACCTAATGCGGATAAGAATTCAACATACTGTAGCTTTGATGTCTCGGACAACGCTATTCTCTGTGGAAGTCCGACAAAATAGTCATCCATACCACCAAACAATTCTTCGACTATTTCATTGCCAAAATCACGACCCCAATATAAATCCGATGCATTTTTTACTGTTCCATTCCGATTTATTAATGGTATCGCTGATATTGCGGCCATCTCATTATTTAACACATTAGCGTTCCATAATTTCCATAGCCATTCAATAGTATATTCGTAACAGCCTCGGGTTTTCTTGCTGGCTTGATGCTCTCGGCTTCGAAGTCTGGAAATCACAGCATTAATAATGTTTGCAAGGTTATATTCCCTAACGTTGAATTTCGACAATTCATTGGCCAAACTTCTAAGTGTTCCTTCCTTGCCACGTAATTCGCGCAAAGCTGTAACGAGATCTCTGTTTAAAAACACAATTTTTGTGAAGCTAGGAGGCGAAGGAAATACCGTACCATCAGTAGGTAAGAATACTTGCTGGTTGTCATTAACTGTCTTACCGATTGCATCCAGAGCGAAGCTTGGTTTATTTACTTGGGTAATCTCATTTCCGTATTCTTTAATAAAAATAAGCCACAGAGCAGCACGTTCCTTAACAGTGAGCGTAGGCAGTACAATATTTATCCCATTAGTGATTTCAGAGTATTTGTATTTAAGGGAAGTGCTTTTATATTTAGCAATCGCCTTCAGCATACCACTTACCGCTGAATTGTCAGTGTATAGCAAAAGGCTCCCAAAAGCCTCTCCTGCTAAATAATCAGCAATTGTAGTATCATAAAACCGTGGTCTTTCATTAAATGAAATGTATGTGCCATTGACAGTGGGGAGAACACGGTTTGCCGCTATGGCATCAAAATAATAATCACGAATTGAAAATTCATCCCAACTTAGGTCAATTGGGAAATCCCCGATTGTTGAGAGTAAACCAAGCGGCACGTAATTAACAACCTCCGCAGCAGTCAGTAAAGCCAATTCAACAAGTGTATCGCAAATTGCCTTTAGGATATGTTTATTTGCTTCTGTTTCGGCAAGGTGGTTCCTATCTGCATTTAAGTCAAAAGTCGCATGAACAAGTGCCGGAACTGGAAACTGTACCTTTGTTTTAAAATAGCTGTAAAGCACATTTGGCTTGACGGACATATCAGGTTTATATGCAATCATCAGTCCATACTTTTGCTTTTCAAAATTACCTTCTCGAGATATAACCAACCATTCTTCGGATTCAGTAATTTCGCTGTTAACGGCAGTTACAATTTTTATTTTTGAAATACCACGCTCCGAGTCGCTCATAGTTTTGCGATAAGTAAAAAGATTTTCCTCAATTTCAACAGTCAAGTGTTCTAGATTTTCAAGGAAAAGAAGTGTTTTAGTATTTAGTTGATTTAGTTGATTGATTACTCCATCAACTATACCGTTTTTAAGATTAATTTCAATCACTGTGTCGTAGTCTTTACTCGGAAGTTTTTTAATTACTCTTGGTGCTACAAGTGTTGCTATACGAAGATCTTCATGCTCTTGGTAAAATGCGTTGACCGTAGCATTATTCATGAGTTCAGCCAGCAACTCAGTAGCATATATGTCGGAAAACTCCACAGACAAATCACCACTATAAATCCGAACGCTATCCGCCCAGTTGAGAATGGAACGAAATCCCGTACCTTTGTTACCAATATATTCAGCTTTATTGTGCTTCGGACTCAGGTTTGAATACATTAACGAAATAAAGCCATCGTATGTGAAAACATTTCCGTTATTGCAAATCTTTAGTATGCCATCCTTTTGAGAGATGTAGACAGAGCGGTCTTCTGTACCACCAAGTTCGTCTACTGCGTTTTGAAGTAGTTCTAACAATTCACGACCGTGATAACCTCTGATTTCGGCAGTTTCTTTACGGTAATCTGCTAGAATACGATTAGGGTCAAGGTTATACCCCTGTTTCATTGTCTCTATCGCTTTACTAACTTTATCGTTCATTATAGAATTCCTCTTGTTTTAAATTAATTAAATCCAGTATTGTCCCTTCAATTTCTTGTGTATTCAATTTTGCCCCCTTCATTGAGATATTTTGTTTATTATAATGGAGGTAACCTTCTCAAAGCCTGCTCTAAAATGACCGTATAGAGAGACCATAAACCACTTATCACTGCTACTTAATCAAAGATTCTCAATTAGCCCCTTTGAAGGCATTGATGCTTTTTTAAAAGCATTGCGAATTGTTCTTGCTTGTCCCTCACCTTGCTTTGCTATCTTATTAATTATGTCCTGACTACGTTGAAGGGCATTTGTAGATACAGTGATTTTAACGGCGGTTCCTTTAAATGCTGTATTACCAATGCTGGTACTCCCATCACAATTTATGTTAAGATATTTTTCCCCCGAAGCTAAACAAAAAGAACCTTGTAATTCTTTACAAATCTCACTTACCATATAAAGGCCAAATCCCGAATTTGCCCACGGATTGTTAGATGCATTTGATTTAGAAGGTTGGAAAGCTTGCGATATTCCCGCTTTTAAAGCATACTTGAGTCCTTCTTCATCATTTCTTATATATTCTCTGTGTATTACATTTCGTCGAAGGCTGTTCAAAACACCAATGCCTTCATCAACAATTGCAATTTCCGCAGTACCGTCTCTCCAGTATTGACCGCAAATCCATGCCTTATTACAATCAGCGTGTTCTGGTATATTTCTTAAAATTTCACGAATTAAATAAGTCAGCAATGAATGAAATTCTTTATTATCTCTGCTTACTATCTTTGCCAGTTCTGAAGCTTTTAGTTCTATTGCATCTCCCATTTCGATCATTCTACCTTTTGACACTTCGTCCTTAAGAATTTGATTTGTATTTATCTCCGTTATTGGAATGTAATTATCATTGCCCATAGCTTCTCCAGGCTCTTTTCCAATCTCAAGCCTTTCCGAAATGGATTTGAAAAAGCCCATGTGTGAAGCATACGATATACTCTTATTTGTAATATAACATTCGAAATTAAATGGAATATCTATATGTTTTTCGCGAAACTGTTTAATACTACAAGCAGTTAATAGCATTCCAAATGGACGAACCCATTTCATATTAGCATTAAAAGTAAATGCCTCATCCACTATTAATTCATCTAAATCCTTAGCGAACTTCAAAGCTTTTAAAGTCTCAAGTGCTGGAATTTCACATATCAAAATTTAATCTCCCATCTATTAGTATATTGAAAAATTTGGTATGATACCTTGATCTAAGTGGCGTTCATTTTTTTAATAAAACTGGTCAATCCCGGTTTTCAGCTCTGCATACTCTTTTTGATTTTGCAAACCCCTAAGTACACTATCTTCTGAGATGATTAAATTGTGTTAATCTCTGCATGATTGTTTCAATCTTCATACCGGTTTTGATACAAACACTAAAAGTTATTATCTCTGAAAAAAGCTTCAAAAGACTTAAATCAACGGCTGTCTTGGTTCATTATAAATCTGAAAGCACACTTTTATTTATTGTATTATGAATTATCAGTTTTAGAAATTTTGTCTGAAATTGAATACCTATTAGTTTGACAAATGGAATAATTAAAAAATCTCGATAAAATTAAAAAGTCTTGTACTGATCTGTTTCTTTCCACCGTCTGGAATGATAGGCTCTAATTGAATTTTAGTTAGTGCTATTTGGACGAACTATATATAATATATTAGCATCAACGCCATCCTTCAAATACAATGCAGGTGTATCTTTTTCATTAGGACTTTCAAGCATAAGTACACCTTTCGCTTGTTCAAATGCTTTTTGAACAGGAAATCCAAAGCCTAGTGAGGAGTAAAATTGTGCTGCAAAAGCGACTGCTGCCTTATCACCAATCGACGTTGTCATACCTATTGCTGCATCAACATATTCCGAAATAAATTGTGCCTGTTCAAATGAGAAACACGCATTGAAAAAGAGAAGATGGATTTTATCTGAAGAAGTCATAATTGTTTGAGTTATTGCTTCTTTCGATACTACCTTTGCCGTCCCATCAGCATTTTCAAGAACCAAATCACCCGTAGAAGCCCCGTGTCCACTAAAATGAACGACATCAGGATTCAATTCATTTATTGCTTGAAGAATATCCAATGGTCGCACTGCCCAACGACTTTCAAATATGATGGAATCTCGATGCTCAGATTTTCTTATCATTTCTTGTATAGACCTAACCTCTTCATCTAGGCGAAGCCTATCTGTGTTATGTGGGTTTGTAGCAAAGAAAAGAACTGTGATTTTCTCTGGTACATATTTTAGTTGTTCTATCTCGTCAGCGAGCTGCGTTTGAATGTCATTCTGCTGTTGCAATGAATGGTTAAATGACTCCATCCTCCGATTATATGTTTTTAGGCGGCTTTCCTCAGCCTTAATACGTTGGGTGTCGATTTTGTTCTGCTCTTGTAGGATCTTCTTTTCTTCTGCAGCAATTTCTTTCTCCTTTGCAGCAATCTTTCCTTCAATTCTGGCTATGTTTTTATCAATCGCAGCAAGGGACTTCTCGTGGCGTTCAATTTCTGAAAGCTTTGATTTAATTGTGGATGTTTGCTTTGATCGTGAAATAGCAGACTTTGCCGATATTATCTTTGCTTTTAGTGGCTGAATTTTCCCACTTTCCTTAGCTTTATCTGAAGATAACTTAACAATCTCCTGTCGTTTTCTTGTAAGATTGTTCTTATATGTATCAATCATAGCCATATTATTTCCTCCTCTAGTTTGCACTCCTTCTTATCCCGAATCATTCCACACCCAGCGCTTTAAACACAGCTTCCTGCGGTGTTGTATAAAAAATCAAACTAAATGCACCAATGAGGTCAGTTGGTACCGTACCGAGTTCGGAAGCTGAGGTTATTGGTATCAACACTTTTTTCGCGCCGCTGTCGAGACAGACTTGCAGGACGCTAGCCAGTTCCTCGACTTTTTGAATTGTACCACTAATGCTAATTTCACCGAGAATCACAAGGCTTGATATAGTCGGTTTGCCGAGGGCACAAGAGGCAAGGGCAATAACAGACGGCAACGTCAGGTATTTTGTCATCCCGATACCATTTAGATCCTGGTAATTGATGATATAATCCTTTGTGGTCGTGCTAATTGAGGCACTGATGTGTGAGCCACTGGCTTTCAAAAAGTTAAACGCCGTATTGGTAGCTTCTTTTGCTTCACGATCAGAGCCTAAACCGGTGCGCTCAAACTTACCATTGCCGGGCAAAATCTGCGTTTCAAGCCGGTAAACACCGATCATTCCGCTTTTTCCTTGCGAAACGGTATAGATGTTACCAGGATTCGTCAATCCTTCAGGGATAATCTTACCTCCCCCATGCTCCGGCACGGTTACATAATGCTCTTCAAAAGTCTCGTTGTCGATATAGGAAAAGTTCACGTCATAAAACTCCATCCCACCAATTTTTTTCAACTGTTCTTTTACACGGCGGCGCATTTCAAGGGCATACGTGAGAATTTCCTTTATATCTTCTTTATTGAATTCCCCGTTCGGGTAGATCAGCTTAGTAAAGCCGGACACCATTTTGCGGACAGCGATAACGTCACGCTGGTTTAAGTTATTCCCAAACCGGAAATATTTATCACATACATCGCCGAAGGGCTCTTTTCGCATTTGCCGCATAAACTCGGCAAGGTAATCGGTAATGAAACCATAGTCATTGGTGAACGATTCTGGTCGATATTTTGGAATCTCCCAACCGGGTATATAACAATGCATCCGATCGAGAAACGCCGTATCATAAGCCATTGCTTCAGGAAACGGATCAAACAGGTGTGAGGTTTTGAGCAGCACCTCCACGCTTTGGTTGATATTACCGACAAAAACCATTGAAGCGGATGCTGCTTTTTCCTCCTTGCCCCGAGCGAACGAGCCTGAAGCCATATAATCCTTCATGATCTGAATGCCATCTTTGTCTTTAAACGTGATGCCTGCGACCTCGTCAAAAGCGACACAATCCCACAGCCCTACAAGCCCAACGGTCTTACTCGACATATTGTAGAAAAGGTTCGCCACCGTCGTCTGTCCACCGGAAACAAGAATACTATTTGGTGAAATTTCCTTATACAGGTGTGACTTGCCAGTGCTGCGGGGTCCTAGTTCACAGAGATTAAAATTGTTCTCGATCAGCGGAAGCATCCGGGCGAGCTGCAGCCATTTCTCTCTGGTTGTGAACCTGTCAGCTTCCATACCGGTGGAGCGAAGCAGGATGGTAATCCATTCGTCTTTTGTAAACGCCCGGCGACCATTTTTGATTTCTTCCATATCAATATGCGGCATCTGTATGGGCGTGAGTTTCATGATTCGTATTGGTGTGGACTTTTTGTCTTCCTCAACGAACTCATATTCCAGACCAATAATGCACCATATCCCACCGCAAAGCAAACGGTCGAATTTCGATACATAGTCCGACGAAATGGGTATACTGCGAACGCCTAGATTTGAAAAGTCAGCTTCATACCGATCGAGTTTGATATTCAGACCAACCGTGATGCGGTCGATGACCGTGTAACTACCACGCTCACGTAAGCCAGATAGCACCTTTTGGGCCTCGTCGGGGCGCACAAAATTCTCAGAGAGGATTCGCTTCACGTTTTTTACCCCGTCCTCAATGATCGACGGATCGTCGGAACTGCAATATTGCCCAAGCAAAAACTCCAGGACGTAAACAGGAACGTTCGCACCTTCTTTAATCGCCTTGGTCAGATCTTTACGGACTATTCTGCCGTCAAAATACTCGCGCAGTTTCCGATCGATGACTGCATTCACGTCATCGATTTCCGGCGTATAGCTTGTCTTTTCTAAATCCATTACGAAATCCTCCTCTTACAGGTCAAATCCGAAGTCATCGGCAAACGCGATGTCGATACGAAACTCGATCTCTTCTGGCACATCCGTATCATTTGCGATAATAAGACGGTATATTTTACTTTTGTTGTACTGTATTTTATTCAATATGAATCTCACGTGGAATACGCGTTCAGAAGCGTTGTTGCTGACCCTGTTGGCAATAACCGTCTGCGTATCGCTGACAGGAACGCCCTCATCATCAGTGAAATACACTGTATAACTACACGGCTGTACCTTTTCTCCGACAGGCTGTTTTTGCAAGAAATCGAGTGAAAAGAACAGGTTTGTTACTTTGCGGCTCTCAGAAATCAAGGACAGCCCGGGATTTTGAACCTCGACATATTGCTTGTAGCCAGAGCGCATCCCTTTATAGACAATCACCGGCACGACCATCTCCTGTAAACTGATGCCGCCGTGAACATAATTCTGACCACCACCCTGGACTTTAATGCGAACCGTATCCTGGGGAGCATAGCCTTTCATTGGGACGCCGTCAATTTCGCCATCGGTCTTGATTGGTAAGAGATAGTCTGCAGACGTTTCTGGCGACACAAGGGCATAACGCCGACCAAGTTCATAAACGTCACCATGATAGGTCTGACGACTTATTTTCTGGCTTTCCTCAAGTGGATTGTATGTATAGAGAAAACCATGATCAGCCGTAACAAGGATGTTAGCACCGCTCAGATCGTTGACAATAATTTTGACGATGGCATTCAGTTCTGAGATCGCTTCATCACATGCCTCAAACACCTTTGTTTCAGTCGCCAGTTTATCACCCAGCGCATCAATCGTATTGTGGTAAACATAAATAATTTCCATACCCTGTACCAGGGCGCGACGTTCTGTTTTTTTCATTTGAAGTAAGTCCTTATAGGTTACGGCGACGCTGTTAGGGTTTGTTTCATTTAGAATCGCAGCACGACAAGCCGTACTTCCCGCCTGTTTGCCATTAACGGCTACCTCGATGTTGTCGTTGACAGATAACTTTTTCCCCGGCAGCAAAGCCGCCATACCAAACTTAGTTATGCTCGGAAATACTGCTTGAACAGCTTCAAGGGATGCTTTTCCCTTAGTTGTATGGCTGAGGACTTCGGAAAGTTCAGCTGCAACCTCAAAACGCAAGGCATCGGAAATTACCACAAACACGCGATTGCCCTTACTCACGTTCGGGGAAACGTATCGACGATAGAAGTCCCGCTGCTTGGTTATCTCCGAAACGTAACCAAGCGTATCCAGATCCCCTGCGATGGCATTTGTCCAATTTAGGGTCAGTTCTTTCAGGAACCAATGATGGTATAAGCCCTCAACGACGTCGGAACATTTCTTCAATGGATCCTCCAGATGTTGGTTAGGGGCTTTTAATGTATTGCCGAAAAAGTAATGGAATTGTCGGTAATAACCGTCCATCTGGTAGGCATCGGTTGTATAGAGTTTCCAGATCTTCGCTGGCTCTACGAGATGAAAGCCCTCAATATGGGCGAGGTAAAATTCCTGCATTTTGGCAATATAAGACAGGCTCTCGAAGTAATCAGCTGTCAGGCCGTACCATCCTGAGGTACGACGGTTCTCAACCGCTTCAAGGATCAACTCTACCTTAATAACCCGCTCGCTGATTTCTCCATAGAAACGTTTTAGGATGCTCTCATCGATGGCAGGAAAGGTATCGCTTTTTAACAGTCTTGGAATCTCGATCTTATCAAAACGCTCAGCAAGGCGAAGTTCACCCTCGACATGACGGCAGATCTCGACTAAATCCTCCCAGCCATCGCTGCGTTGCCATTCGTGGACAAGCTGATAGCAGTATGCCTTTCCTGAATCCGTTACAAACCGCTCCAAACCGCGTAATGCGGAAGCTGGCAGCGTCTGCGACAGGGCTGTGATTAAAATATGCGCAGCAAGGTCAGACAGCGGGCGGTCTTCCGCATTTACAAATCCCGTGTACTTATGTACCAATTGCCAGAATGCCTCGATATTTCCGAACTTCTCAATGTTGACAAGTGGGGCGTTATTTTCTTTCTCCAAGCCTGCTGACAGCACCTCAATGATTACATCTTGAGCGGAGCCACCGTTAAGCCCACACAGCACGGCCATAATATCGATATGCAGCTGAAGGGGGGACTGGTAGGTTCTCCCAATTCGGCAAAGTTTCGCCTTACGGTCTTTATTTTCAAGAAATCTGGCATACAGTTTGATAGTCTTGCGCATCGCCGAGGTCGGTTCGACAAGCAGTTCTTCCATCTGGATTGAAATCAGATCGGCGCGAAACACTTCGCTGTATAGCTTAATATCAAGCAGCCAGTCATCTTTCTGATCTTGTTCGTAGGTGAGGGGGTCATAGACGAGGTAGTCGCCCGTCAGATCGTCTACTGCAATCAATTTTTTGACAGCGAAGTTATTATTCCCCGTTAGTTTTACCAGTGTTACACCGTCAAGGGTCAACTCGTCAACCGCCTCAACGAACTCGCCATCCTCGTCAGGCCAGAAGATAATGCGGCGTTGATAAAATTCGGGCAAGGGCATGGCGAATCGCTCCGCCAGCCGTGATTTAATTGTCTCTGACAGCATGATATCCTCCATTAAATTTTCGCCAGGACATCGGCGAAAATTTTATAATTATGCTTTACGCCATCATCTAGATCGATTGAAATATTCTGGTCGGCGAGATGATGTACCTTTTCTTCAAAGATAGTAATTTCAGCCAGCTGTTCCGTTAGTTTATCCTGCTGCTTCAAAAGCTTGGCGCGTTCTGCACCTGAGGCAGTATTCAGGGCAGTGACGACGTGCGAAAGCTGGGTGCGATAGCGCTCCTGCTGCTCATGTACGTAATCCGTTCGCAGCTTGGCCAGCAAATCGGGCGTGTAGCGGTGCATATAGATGAGCGCCTTAAAGCCATGCTTTTTGCCGCTATCGAACAGCCAGTAAATCGGTCGATTCTGGTAGATTTTACAGTGGTCTTTATAGAAATCCTTCAGGAAATAGTTCCGTATAACTTCACGCGGCATACCATTACCACCCAGAGCATCAGCGATGAATTTCAGATTCTCTTCCAGTGTGACTTCACCGTAGACTGTTTTTACAAAGGTCACAAAGCGCCCGACGATATCGTCGTCAAAGTATTCATCGTCGCAGATGGGTATAATATTATCTTTATCTGCAGGGAACTTCTTGTAACTATCGGCATTCCATTCACCACCAGCAAAAGCAAGCCCTTCACAATCCAGCGAGTAGCGCCCGAACATGCAGCCAACAGCATAAGAAATAAACTCACTAATAGTATCACGTAAAAACTTTGCATTTCTTATTTCTGCTGCTTCAACTATTTCTTCTTGCATTTCAAATTCGTCATCGTTTGTTTTTTTCTTCTTTTGTTTATATCGATATGCCGTATTAGTTTTTAGTGTTATATCTTTGTCCTCAACCTCCGGCGTAAGCTCATCCTGCATGCCGTAGATATCGATAAAAATGCGGTTCAGTTCTTCTTCATTGGCTTTGAGGTTGTCAAACCGCTTAGCCGCCTCGCACTCCCATTTGGCAAATTCCACCGCAATCTTTCGCTCGCCGCTGATGAGGGGGTGGTGGGTAAAATCCCACGATGTTTCAAAAGAATCCCAATCAGCAGCGGCAATATCAATACACTCTTTAGATAAATTTTTAGAAGTATTCAAATTGGGGGCTTTAATTGGTATTGCTTGGATTTGTCCAACCTCAAACTTAAGTGTCGGCGCAAGCACTTCAAGAATACTTTGAGTAACACATGAATTTAAGAGTCCTGCTATGGAGAATAGCATATTATGTTCACCATAAACACATGGGCCAGACGCATTTGGTATATAACCCTGTTTTTGAAAGCGAAATGCAATAGAACCAGAACCAGTGTCGTTCCAAGATAATCCTTCACGAAAATAATACTGAATGTTCTGAGGACGAGATCGCAAATTTCCTCGCTCATCTTTAAAATTTTTTATATCGAAGCCATCGTTCTTCCAATCAACAACATATTCATTATTACCATACCACTTGCGCCAATCTCCTCCTTTTGTCATCGGAAACCATTTTTTTGAGCTGCCAAAAATACTAAAACTAGCTATATTTACTTCGTGCCATAAACGAACAAATCTATCATTATCTCCTGTTGTTAATCCCTTTCGTGCTGCCGCAATGGATTCCAGCAACTTATCACTGGAAAGAATGTCAATCATAGTCGAACTTAACCAATACGCAAAAATATATCCCGGTACATTAGCAAAATCATCCTGACAAGCTATATGAAGTTTATCTTTATTGAACAAGTTTGATTCTTTTTGTAAAGAATTTTCATAATCGGAAAGCTTGACATATTTTCCAAGATAACCTACGATGTGTTGTTTCATTCGAACAAATGCTGTAGTTTGAACTACTTCCCCACCAATTTCCTCAAAAGCCTTTGAACCTAAATGCGCCATATTTATTATTGTATCTGTTAACAGTATTTCACGTGTAGCCTTATAGGCGGTTTTGAACATCCAACTTTGCATAGTAATCATTGCTATGTAACCCGATGTTTTCGCAAGCCGCTGGCATTGATAAATGAAGGCTGCGAATAAATCATTTTTAGCACTTTTATAATTTGCCTTTAAAAATTCAACCAACATAGCACCCATTCCCTTGCTACCCATATACGGCGGGTTGATTACTACCACATCGTATTTTTGTGCTAGGACTTCCCCAATGTTGATCAGGTATTGTAGTCGTCTGGAAGCTTCTTGTTCGCCATGGATATCAATCATCATTTGACCGCTTACATCACGAGGCACTGCAAAACGACGGAGCAGATCCCAGTCAGAGGGAGTTATATTAATCAGACTTCCGTATTCTTTAGCATCGTGCATTTCTTCGACCAGTCTCATCGCCTGTTTTACTGCAAGTTCATACTCATTTTCCGTTAAATTTAAACCCATATCGTGCATGGGTGCTGTGGTAATACCATTGCTTTCATCAATTGCATAGATATGGGGTTTAATACCACGAGACAAGAAACGTCGGTCATATTGTCGGGCTTTCATCATGACCGCAAAATAAGCAAGTTGGGCGGCACGTTCGTCAATATCTAATCCATAAAGGTTGTTCTCAACAATACTGACCGCCGCATCACGTGGGTTATAGCCGTTGCTTTCATAAATTTGCATTAAAACGTCGAACATATAAACAAGAATATGTCCACTGCCCATACATGGGTCAATGCATTTAATTTCTTCAGGCTTAAGGGTTTTATATTCCTCACGGATTTGATCAAGCTGAGTTTGCACCGCTTCTTCCTGGTCGGCTTCATCAAGATAATACTTCCAGTTGGATTTTAACGTTTCATCCGGATGCCCCTCATACCATAAACGTCCCAGTGAGTTCTCAACCATATAGCGGACAATCCAGTCCGGCGTGAATAGCTGGGTTGCAGCAGGAATATTCTCTTTTATAATCTTGATGTTCTTTTTCAAGTCATCAAAAACTACCTGTTTCGGTTCGGTATTGTAATATTGATACAACCAACCAATAATCTGCACTGCGTCGAGGAAATCTTCTTCAGGGATGTCATTCACCAGCCGCCCGATGACACTTTCAGGCTTGAGAATATTGTTCGGCAGCAGCATTTCGGTATAGGCTCCCATGCGCTCGAACATCTCGGGCAGTATTGAGTTTAGGGCGTTGCACTGCGTCAGTAAAAGATAGCGATAAAGTTCCTCGGTAGCGTTGGCATTGAGCAGTGTCGATACCTTTGACTTATCCAGGCTTGGAAGATCAAGATGCAAGACATTCGTGAGGATTTCCGGATTAAAATTGCCACCAGCGTCGGAAAAAACACGGATATGGGTCGGCAAATAGTCGTTCACTTCCATATAGCGCAAGGCGACAAAGCGGTTAAACCAGGTGTAGGCCACTTCCTCAATGGTTTGTTTATAACCGGATTGCTTTATTTCTTCGATAAAGGCGTGGCGTTGTCGTTTCTCATCGGTGGACAGCACCCGTCCGGAAACAACGGTGGCATGTTCGTCACCGTATCCCGTTTCGCTGATGTCATATTGGTAGGCGCGCTGTTTGACCTGTTCGATTAATTCGTTCCGCGCCCAAATGGCGTATTTTTGAATCGCGTTCTTGTTCATCGTTCACTTCCTCGCTTAGTTAATCTGAATACTGTCGTTTGCCTCAAGCGTGTCATACAGCTTTTTACGGATAACCTCAAGATACTGTTCGACATCCTCGCGCGATGTCAGCCGCTTGACAGGGAATACATCATATCTCCGTATTTGCGCGATTTTTTGGGGCTTCGGTGCTTTTTCACCGGCTTTAGGTGGTGTCGTACTTTCATGGAGCATCATTTCAATCCGTTTACAAACCTGGTCTTTGTAGCTAAGCAGCTGGGTAATCATTGCATCGAGGTTCGTGAGACTGGTTGCACTGGTAACTCTATGCTGATATTCAGCGAAGCGGTCATCGGATTTTGCTACTTCATTATTAACCCGACTTCCAACTCCTGCCAGCGTGTGAACATCGCCACGACACTGGGTAATAATGGCAAGAACTTCTTCCTTCTTCTGGGCAAGAAGTGTCCCATAGGCGGTCTTCACACCCTGCATCAATTCGGAAAGGTCTTTGATCCGGGCATAGGGTTTTGCCATCTCAAGGATCGCAGCAATCGATTTGATTTTTTCGGTAGCATCAACATCGGTGACAAAATAATCACGTTCGTTTTGCAAATCGCGCTGCAATTGTCTGGCCGAATCAAATATCGACCGTTGGGATTTAAAGAATGTTTCAACCTCCTCCATATCTTCAGAACTGTCCAGGAGGTCATCCCGTCTGGCAATCAGGCGTGTAAGGAGGGCGACATTATCGCGTTTTTGCGAAAGGATGTTATAAATCAGGTCGCGGGCGGTGGTGACTACCTCTTTTTGGGGATAACGGTCGAGGTTGTATTCGTCAATGAGTTTTTCGTAGTGCGCCAGTTTTGGCTCAAGTGTGTCTTTTACGAAGTTGATCAGACCATCCTCATCTCCGGGAATACCCATCTGTCCGAGCCATTCACGCAGGAAGGCAATGCTCTTGCGCATCAGTTCCTCACTGGGAGCAATTCTGCGGCTCACGGCAGCCTTTTCGATTTCTGATTTTTTTCGCAGATACCCAACAAGGTTTCTGTCGTCTTTGGCCACCACTGCCCCACCATAACGGATTTCGATTTTTTGTGAAACAATCAGTCGTGCCATAATCGCAGCGATATCCACCTCGCGCCAACCATAGGGGATAGCCTGATAACGACGCTGTACGTCGCCCATCGATACCGGAACGTGGCTAAGATTGCGTTCCTCCAACCATTGACTTACCTCATTCAGGGCAAACTCATTATTTGCTCCCTGACCGGGGAAACCGCCTTGTTCTGGTTCGCCGTTTAAGATTTTAAGAATATCGGCATCACTCTCTCGGAACACATTCACTAGGTTCAGCTTGGAATAGACACTCTCGATCAATTGTTTCATTGCATCGTCAAGCTTGCTTCTGGTCTCGCCAGATTTTATTTCAACCTTTTCACCGCAGATAAAAAATGTTCCTTCTATGATCGCTTTTTCAATTTGTATTTTTGCACTAGCTTCAAGTTTTCGTGCCTGAATGTGACGTTTGCTGATAATTTCCTTAATGCTCTCGGATGATTGGGACACGTTCTTGTTACTGATGTATTTATGAATCTTCGCTGCTGTTTCGAGTTCTTCGAAATACTTCACTGTGTTTGAAAGCCGCACGATTATTTCGTTGTTGGCCTGCGAATCCATTATCAGCTTTGCATCAGGCGCATGATAATAGTCGCTGACAACTGTAATGAAACGTAGTCGCACACCACCAGATGCCGCACCAACGCGGGTTTCATCGATATACTGGTCGTATGCAAAGTCGTACTTATTGTACTTATATTTCTTGGTGGGATAAATTTCTGAAAAGATCGTCTTCCCGATACTGCTAACAATCGCCCCACTTTCAATGGTCGTCTTGCGGATGTCGCTGGCAATGTCCTGCTCCTCATCCGTTAAGAATGAATACGTATCACCATTACGTGCGACGTAATTCTGCGCGACCAAACGCTCCAGCGATGCGGCTATTTCACAGCGAAGGTTGATCTTGTCGGTTCGGATATCATCCACCATTAAAATGGCGATATTGTCGATGTTCGCCTTGATGTCTTCAATGTAACGGACAAGATAAAGCAGTTTCAAAACGCTTACGTCACGTTGCTCTAAACCATCATGTTTGTCGGCGGCATTTTGGGATCGGTCAATAACCCGACGGATCGAGCTTTCAAGAAAGGTATGGACCGTATCATAGAACTGTGAGAATGGCACAATCGCATTCTCATCCTTCTCCTGCACTTTTTGCGCTGCCTCCTGGAACCCGGACAGCATTGAACGCTCCCCGCCGGAGAGATGCTTACCGGAGTTACCGTGCTTGCGTATTTCGGCAAGGACTTTTTGGATAATAATAAACTGGTACGGTACAAATGGATACGTCGCAGAAAACTCCGCACCATCGCTGTATCCCTTGATATCCAATACTGCATCGTTAAACGTAAAGAGATTTTTTAGTACAGCGTGTTCTTTGTCATAAACCATGTGCAAAAGCCCATCAGCATCTTCTGTTTTTTCGAGAATACGTTTTTTTATGACCTCATCCACTGAAGCCGAGGACAGTGAGAGTCGCGTGTTGAAACGCCCCTGAATCTTTGAGAAATCGTCGCCACTGATTTTCACCACCGAATCGATGGCTTCCTGACTCGTGACCATCACCCAGACTTTGCCATGACACTTGCTGCCGACTTCTTCAACAATGGATTGCAGATTGATCATCAGATCACTGTCGTCACCGATGTATTGGCCAACCTCATCCACGCAGAAAAGCAGACGGAAGTCCTTCCCTTTGCTGTCAACATACGATTTTATTTCCTCAACCAACTGCTTGATGCTCATATCAGTATTTTCTTCACCATTGAACCAGTTGCGGGCGGAGATTTCACTCATGCCGAGGACACTTTGCAGGACAGACACGATATCGTCCTCAAAAAAAGCACAGGCAGCGCGGCTCTCCAACCATGATGCACCGTTAATTTCTTCAAAGGCCATGCGAAATGCCTCGGTCTTACCCTGCTCATCAATGAATCGTTCGAGTTTGGCAATTTTTAAGTCCTCACCGTAAAAACCAAGATGGTTATAGAAAACCTTGGTAAAAACCCTTAAGACTGCGGTTTTGTCTTTGTTAATGGGGCCTTCAATATCGATGTTAAAGAGGATTGACTCAGTGGGGATATTTGTGCAACGAACGACGGTGGCGTACATCATCGGGTCGTCAAATTTGTCTTCGAAGAAATCAACTGCCTTTTTATTTCCTACTTTAGCGTTTGACAGAAGATAAGACAGAATTTTAAGAAAGTGTGATTTACCACTTCCAAAGAAGCCAGAAATCCAGACTCCAACTTTGTCCGTGGGATGATCGATGGCTTTAGCATAATTATCGAAAAATGTACTGAAATGGCGGCGTAGTTCTCTCGTGATGATATACTCATCAAGTTCCTGAACGAGACTTACTTCATCATCTTGAGCAACTTTGATAACACCGTTAATATCGCGATTAATATCCTTTTGGAACATATTTTGAATTTTCATGTCTTTCCCCCTGTTATAGTAGATTGAATGCCCGATAATAGTTCCCGTCATGGAACTTATCAAACAGGTTTAAGCTTTGCCCGTTAAACTCTCCCGGATAAAACATCACAATTGGAATATCTGAGAATGCTTGCTGCATTGTATCGAGCATCTTATGTGACCTCATAAACGGGTACACTTTCCCAATTCCCGTCAGAAATAGCACATCACCATATTTGTGTGGCTCATATTTCATCTTTTCCAGAAATTCCTCCTGGGTAGCGATCTTCTGTAACTGAGCAAGGAGGTAGTCCTTGCCTTTTTTCTCTTCAAGCCCTGGTACGGTGCCAAGCACACGCTTTTCAGCCAAAATTTCCAAAAGAATCTTATACATGTCTCTCTCAATAATCCGAAATTCATCGGATGAACTGTTGACCAGTCGCTCAATATAATCCCGGACGATTAACTCATGCTGCGGTGCATACTTGAATACGTGAATCCCGACCTCGTTCGATAACCCTTTATTGGCAAGGAAGTTTGTATCGGAGATTCGCGCTTTAATTCGATCCAATTCTTGTTTTATATCAGTCATTGTCTTCACTCCTACCTGAAACAATTAAATGCCGCAAGGGCGGTTAAATCGTTATTCTCACGGATCCCGTTTTCCAGCTCCGCACTGATAAATATAGGGTTTAGCTCGCAAGCGCGAACATTGTCGAGCATCTCTGTTTCGATCAGGCATTTGGTCAGTACTTGTTTGAGTTTCGCTATTGTTTGCTCACTCCAGGTGGCGATATTATCGTTTTGCTCTCGCAACCGTGAAAAAAAGACATTGATGTCTTTCCTACTATAGGAGAAATCATGCTGACGGTATTTCTCGCCAATCAGGCTGGTCATAAACTCACGGACAAGGCGGTTATAGCGCATCATCGCATAGAGATTTATTTGCTTTGCCACTTCAACAGGTGCATTTGCCAACTCATAAACCAGTTTGTCATTGTCAAGGGCCAGAATTCTCCGATGACAAGCTCGCGCTAATTTTGATATCTTTCGTTCAGTCGGGTACTGAAATAAATTATCGTATTTTATGACTTCAACGATTTCGTCTATCGATTTTCCCTCAAGGTACTGTTTGGAGACAATTCTTATTTCATAGAAAAGAAATTGCTCGGCGGTCAGGCTGCCGTTATACATCATTGTTGTATCCATATTAATCAATCACCCACTTATATGCGCCGTTGACTCTTGTCATCGGCAGCTTATTCAATCTCGGCACTTTTGCCGCTATCTACCCAAGCATCAATTTCAGATATTTTAAATTTGTATTGCTTACCCACCTTTCGATAAGGAATCGCTTCTTTTTTTATCCAGTTGCGAATTGTATCCTTACTAACGCCGAGGTGTTCGGCAACTTCTTCAAGACTTGACCATTTTTCAGGTGCATTCGTCATTTTTCTCCTCCTTAAAAAGCCAAACAAACTGTCACTAGTCTGGTTATTTCTATCCAGCAGTATAATTTAAGTTCTTCTGATATTGATATTTATTTTGCATATAAATATCATCATTAGAGCGAAACAATCAAATCTACATAATCACATGTAATAAGTATAAATCCAACTAATTCCTATTAATCAATTTTAGCAATATCAATGCACAATGTCAATCTCAGGTGGAAATAATTTATGTAAATTGCAATAATACATCGATCTCTGTTCTTGGTTTATAGTCAATGCAGATGTAGGCTACCTACCCGTTTACTACAGCCAGCACAAAATCAACACAAAAATGTAAAAAAAGCTGTCGTTATATAAAAAAAGGAGAATATTATGAACAAAATACAGTTTAAATACTGCAAACTATGGAGAGAATATAGTATTGAAGAAAAAGAACTGATAATCAAAAAAAAGCGCACGTATGTCACAAAGTAGAATCTTTTAAGTATAAAATCAATAAATCAAATCAAAAATTTCGCAGAATGCAAAATATGAACGTTTCCGATTTAATATCATTACGCTGTTCAATTTGACTTGCAAATCATAAAAAAGAATAGGAGGAGTGTTACTTATGAAGATTTGTCAATTTGATCGATAAGAATCCTTTATATTTGGATTCATTGAAAATTACACATTAAATTTCAAACACATTCTGTGAAACAATTCATATTTTGCTACTTCACATTTTTATTATTAAAGCAATTTTCCGTGTTTAAAATTCGTTTTATCATTCCCATGACTTCATTATTTTGCATTGACAAAATTTAATTTCATTTTTGGGTTTTTGTTCTGAAATACAACAAATATTTCATGACAAAATGCCTGACCAATGTTATCAATATCTTCAAAATCAATGGTAATCTCTTTGACAGCATTTGAACTCTCTATAATGCGTCTTGCCTCAGATCTTGACATGGGATACTTATTTTTACATAAATATTTCAGTTTAATTTCTATCATATCAATTCCTTTATTTCAATAATTTCATCTTTGTACTAGCCTGCCAGTTAATAAAATATTCATTTCTTTTGAATTACGCACAATTTTATTAATCCTTGAGATTCCTGTAAGATCATCACTACTTATTGTACTAAAATCAAAATAGTAATCTTGCTGCAGCTCATCTGTTATTCCTTCCATTAAATCGTTACATGAACAACTAAACAAGTCGCATATTTTTTCAAGTTGATTGATACTTAATCGAAGTTCACCTTTTTCGAATTTTATTATTTTTTTTGATCAATTCCTAAATATTCCGCAAAGCACTTCTGACTTAAACATGCTTTATCGCACATCATCTTAACTTTAAGCCCAACACTATTTCTATTCATTGCAGTTTCCGTAATCAATTTCATCTTCCAACATATTAAGATTGTGATCGTGAATACTTGTAACAAATAGAGCCCCTCCGCACTCAGTGCAATAAGCTTTTAATCCCAGAAATTTATATGAAGATCCCTTGATTTTCTTTTCAATCCACGCTTCTTTGACTATATAGGTTGCTATTTCATGACATGTTTCGCAAAATGTTTTCATCATCGTTGATTTCCTCCTTGAGGTTTTTAGTAGGGTTCATTGACAGTTTATTATAGTAGCTTGATATTAGGGGGCTCATTAAATCCATCATCATAAATTAAAAGTACTAAATTGAATAAAACCAAACTTAAGATACTCTGCGGAACTTCTCTATTTCGCGAATACTTTATAATTTCCCATCCATTTTCCAGAGCACGTTCACCGTATCGCTCTACTCCGTGAATAGCGATATTTTTAGCATAATTCTTTGAAAACCGATGTTCAAGATAAGCTTTTGATGCACTTGCGACTTCTTTCCAGATTAATGCATAAACTTGTGAAACAGAGAAATATTCAAGAAGCTTCTCAATAATGATATTTGTCTTCTTCCCAAATTGAGTGTTAAAATGGACAGTACTTAATTGATATTCAAAATATGAAATACACTCCTGTTTCGCAATATCTTTCCACAATACCAATGCTTCCGATGAATTTATTTCAGAAGAATAATAATTTCCCAACAATATTTTTTTTATTAATGAATCAAATCCCTCATTACAAGTTACATTAATGATATACCATGTTTTATCAAGACAAAATTCATATGGAAAATCATCTAGAAAATTGAAATTTCCATTTTGATCTTCCAAAACGAAAGCTGTTATGTCAGAAATCGGACTTGGAATTAATATTCTTTGTTTAACTAATTCAGAATACATCAATGTTGTATATTGATCTGAAGGTGAAAGTGGTTTGATATAAGTTAAGAGTTCAAAAGGCTGAATTTGTCTTGTTGATGTATAATTTTCAACAAGCAACGCTTTGCAAATTGCGCTCAAATATACTTTATGCTTAAAACATAATTCATCAAAATCCAAAGGTATATTATTGTTGATGTTAAAAGCATTTTCTATGACTTCATGAATTTTACTGATTCTTTTTTCTCGATCTTGTCGATCTTTTTCTATTCGCTCTTTCTCTATTTTTTTTAGGGATAAACAATATTTGCAAGTACAATGATTTGACAAATTATTTGTGTGACCACAATTTAAACAAAAAAGCTCATGGATACTTGTGGGCACTTTATTCGTTTTAGATTTTTGATTTGAATATAGGAGTGCCCCGCAATTTGGGCATGGATAATCCTGATGAGAAACAGGAGGAAATAATTTGACTAGTTTACCAGGAGGTACATGAACATCAAATTCTACAAGTAAGGTTTTTACATTTTCGTTTTCATAGTATCGATAAATTAGTTCCTTTATTTGACTTTCCGACAAATGGGATAAGTCTTTATGAATTTTTTCATTGCTCATTATTCCCTCATTTTATGATAAATTTTAATTGAATATTTCGGCTAAAAAAACCGGTGATTAGTCTCAGCGGAACCAGATTTAAGTTTCACTTGATTCGACTTATTACAAACGGAATCTTAACCATTAAACACATAAAGCATATAAAATTGTTATCAGTCAAGGATAGCGCCGCAAAGCTTCCTTGATTGAGCTGAGTAATTCATGTATTCTCAAAGAATTGGATTATTGGACCAGATCGGAATTATTTAAACGAAACTCCGAAAGCATTTTAACGAAAGCCCCGCTGGTAAATCGCACCCGAAATACTCATTATAATTTAATTGTCTCTTTTGCGCATTTAAAGGAAAAACAATCACTTGTGACTTATCCCCTTTTTATAGGCTAAACCGAATTATATCCTAGATTTGTTATTTTCACACAATTAACTAAATAGCCTTCGTTTCTTTAAAAAGGCTTTCGAAGTAAAAATTTCAAGTCCTTAATAGAAATACTTTTAGTATCATAAATCTAGCATATATACTTATAGTATACCAATATTCCAATATGATATCAATAGTATGTAGAAAGTAGTAAAAGATACTTATAGACTATACTAAAAAGGAGTGGGTCTATGAGCGATTTAACAACTAAATTAGGCAAACGTATACGAAATTATAGACAAAAGCTTGGTTTTAGTCAGGAACAACTTGCCGAAAGATCACATTGTCATCCAACCTATATTGGTCAAATTGAACGAGGCGAGAAAAACCCAACCATTGAGAGTATAGAAAAAATTACGCGATCTTTGGGAATCTCTCTTTCACAATTATTTGAAAAAATCGATTTTGTTAATCCTTCTGAAAATCAAATTGCTGAGAAATGTTATGAAATTATTCTTTCAAAAACTTTTTTTGAGCAGAAAAGGATTTACAACATCATTGTTGAAATTGAAAAGTATAAAAATGAATAAAAGACTGCTCATTCTGTCAAAAGCAATTCTCTCCAACACAACTACTACCTGGTTAGAATTATCAAAAAGATGTTCAATATCACTATGTTAAGCAGCACCAGCACGAAACAAATTTTATTAATTTATTCGAATTCAACGAATCAATTAGCATTTTAAAGGTAGCTCGTTTGTCCGATGACTATAAAACACCAGACAAATTTAGAACTATCCTAAATAACTTCGAAAGATGGATGAACAAGAACGTAAAAGAAAAGTAAAAGAATTTAACGATCTTCTATTTGAAGTCCATGAAAGACAAGGAAGTAGTAAGAATGAATTTTTAAAACTAATAATGGGCTACATTGATTTTCTGCCCATAAATTTCAGCGTAGCTTTGATTTTATCACTTATTTGATTTTATCACTTATTAGAATAATAAATGATAGTTGTGTGATACTTCTCTTATTGCAAATAGAAAGGAGACGAAATCAGTAGGGAAATGTATTAGGGAATCTCGGATTACTCATGAAGAACAGACTTTAAAAGATATCTACCTGCTTTATAAAATATCGAGAGTTGCGATTTTGAAATAAACCAACTTGATTTGAGACTAGTGAATGGTTACAATAAATACATATAAACGTTGTGATAACAGCTTTATAAAGCTACAAAATTTTAACTACATTAGATAATCGATGTAATGGTGGATGGCGCGGTAAAGATCAAGATCGGTTCGTCACCAGAGGCCATTTTACTTGCTTCCGAGAATTTCTTGAACCAATCAACTGATTCAATCATTCCTCAAGTTAAAGATGTCCTTGAGGGAAATGTCCGTGAAATCATTGGCTCACTTGACCTCAAAGATATGTTGACCGACCGAAAATCCTTCTCTGAAAAGGTGCAGGAAAACGCTGTTCCGGATCTTAAACGGATGGGTCTTGAAATAATTTCCTTCAACATTCAGTCAATCCGCGATCAGGCTGGCGTGATTGAAGATCTCGGTACCGAAAACAAATCGCAGATCAAAAAAGGTGCTGCGATTGCCCGCGCCAACGCCGAGAAAGAAGTTGCGATTGCCGAATCAGAAGCCGCTAAAATTGCCAACGATGCCAGAATTAAAGCCGATCTGGAAATTGCCCAGAAAAATACCGATCTGGATATCCGCAAAGCCGAATTAAAACGTCAGTCTGATCTGACGAAGGCCCAGGCCGACGCCGCTTACCAAATCGAGCAGGAAGAACAGCGAAAAACAATCGAGACAAAGACCCAGGAAGCCAACATTATTAAACAGGTAAAAGAAATTGAGTTGGCCGCTAAAGAAGTTGAAGTTCGCGAACAACGACTAAAAGCAGAGATCAATAAAACTGCCGATGCTGAACGCTACCAGCGTATCCAAAAAGCCGAAGCCGAATTATTTGAGAAACAAAAAGATGCTGAAGCCAAGCTGTTTATTGCCACCAAAGATGCTGAAGCCAATCGATTGGCGGCCGAAGCTGATCGTTATGCCAAAGAACAGGAAGCTGCAGCCATTGAAGCCAGAGGTTTTGCCGAGGCTGCCGCTATCAAGGCCAAAGGTCTGGCTGAAGCTGCCGGAATTGATGCTAAAGCTGAGGCAATGAAGAAATTCAGCGATGCCGCCATCATGGAAATGTACTTCAATGCCCTTCCCGAAGTTGCCCGCAATGTTGCCGCGCCACTTAACAACGTCGATCGCATTACCATGTATGGCGACGGTAATTCTACCAAAATGGTCAAAGACATCGTCAATACCATGTCCCAAGTGACCGAAGGAATCTCCGAAAGCACTGGCCTGAATTTGCAGTCGTTGATTTCGGGATTCTTAGGCGGCAAAATGGCAACCCCAACTGAGGCCCCTACAATAACTGTCAGTACACCACTTGCTGCTGAAAATAGCGAACCACAGAATCAGGATTTGATAACCGAGTTTGCCACTCAGCTTCAACCTGCCCCTTCTGAAACCAGCACCGAAGATCCCGAAGAAGTCTAATTTTACAGCGTTTGCTTATTTTGACTATTTGAGATTGACGCATTTTGGTCGGGTTCTTCCCTTTTCTACCGAGTGAAATTCAAAAGAAAAGCACCTGCTTTTGGTGCTTTTCTTGATTAACGGGGTAATTTAACTTTATCATAATAATGATTTATCAATTCATATCAGGGGGTATCTCCATCATGAACACTTCAGCCTTTTTCAGTAATCTGTTTACTTTAGAAAATTCACCGGTCACCCAATTGTCGCTCTTTTTCGGGGGCGCATTTTTAACGATCCTATTCGTTTTTGTGATCTACTATGTCGTTTTTCGGGTAAAACATGAACCACCAGAAAAAATCAAGCGCCCAACTATCGAATCCCCTTCCCAGGATCTTGCGATGTTTGATGCGGCTGAAACTCCCAATTTATCAGCTCTTCAGGATCGCAACATTGCGGAACAGGCAAGGCTTCAAAAACTAATCGGTTTATTAAAAACTGCCAAACGACGGGAATCGCTCTATTCGCAGGAGGTCATCCTCGAAGATCTGGAAGCGGTTGTTTCAAAAGTTCGGGATAAAATCAGCAAGGAGCCAGACCTTCAGGTTTTTCCGCAATATGCCAGTCATCATGCTGAAACCGCCACTCAACTCCTGAACACCTACCTTGACTTAGATCGCACCCCGGATGATTCGGTGGAAAACATCAACAAGATCAGAAATGAAATCATTGCGTCCTTTCCGCCACTCCTTGAATTTTATCAGGATTATTTAAACCGTTTGTATGATGCTCAATATTTTGATGTGGCCAGTGATGTTGAGGTGGTCAAGTCGATTTCTGCAGATAAGCAGGATTTTTTGAGAAAGTGATTTAATCTGAGTGCGCAGGAACTGCCAGAAGAAAGCATAAAACAGCGCAAAATTCAAGCCGTTAGTACAATAAAAACCTCAAGAATCCTCTTAAAGAGATTCCTGAGGTTTTGTTTATTATTCCCACTCAATCGTTGAAGGTGGCTTGCTGGTAATGTCATAGACAATCCGGCTGACATGTTTTACCTCGTTAACAATTCGGGTTGAGATGCTTTCCAGCACATCATACGGGATGCGTGCCCAATCCGAAGTCATTCCGTCAACCGAGGTAACGGCTCGCAGGCCAATGGTATAGTCATAGGTTCGTTCATCACCCATAACACCAACACTGCGGTTTCCCGGCAGGACGGCAAAATATTGCCAAATTTCTTCATCCAGACCGGCTTTGGCAATCTCATCTCTAAAGACAAAATCGGCTTCTTTTAAGATATCCAATTTTTCTTTGGTGACCTCACCCATCACCCGAATGGCCAGACCTGGCCCCGGGAAAGGTTGCCGCCAGACCAGATCATGATCCAGTCCGATTTCTTCACCGACGGCTCGAACCTCGTCTTTAAAGAGGTTTCTAAGTGGTTCAATCAGTTCGAAATCAACATCATCGGGTAATCCGCCAACGTTGTGATGACTTTTGATCACCGCCGCGTTTTTGGTGCCGCTTTCAATCACATCCGGATAAATGGTTCCTTGAAGCAAGAAATCGATGTCGTTCAGTTTCCCCGATTCTTCCTCAAAGACCCGGATAAACTCTGTCCCGATGATTTTTCGTTTTTGCTCCGGATCACTGACACCAGTTAATTTACCAAGGAAACGATCTTCACAGTTCACCCGGATAAAGTTCATGTGAAAGCGATTCTTAAAGATTTCTTCAACCTGATCGCCTTCATCTTTTCGAAGCAGACCATGATCAACAAAGATACAGGTCAGCTTGTCACCAATGGCCTGGTGAACCAGGGTCGCTGCCACTGACGAATCAACCCCGCCGCTAAGGGCACACAGCACTCGCCGGTCACCGACTTGTTCTTTGATGGCTTCAATCTGTTCCTGGGCAAAATTATGCATGGTCCATAACCCTTCACAGCCACAGACATCATAGATAAAGTTATTTAAAACTTCTTTACCGTATTGGGTGTGTTCCACCTCAGGATGGAATTGAACCGCATAGAGCTTGCGTTCGTGACATTCCATCGCCCCGGTCGGACACGAGTCGGTGGTGGCAGTGATACAAAATCCTTCCGGAATGGTCTGGATATAGTTGGTATGACTCATCCAGCAGGTTGATCCATCCGGAATATTTTTAAACAGCACCGAGTCTTGTGAAAAATTCAAGGCCTTTTTACCGTACTCCCGAATATCGGCTGAGTCGGTAACCCCTTTTAGCTGCTCCGCCATCAGCTGAGCGCCGTAACAGATCCCTAAAATGGGAATGCCCATGTTATAAATTTCCGGATCACATTGGGGAGCTCCTGCTTCATGAACACTGGAAGGTCCGCCGGTAAAGATAATCCCTTTGGGATTTTTCTTGCGAATCTCATCGGGGGTGATGTCATAAGGAACAACTTCTGAATACACTTTTGCTTCACGAACCCGTCGGGCAATGAGCTGATTGTATTGTGCTCCGAAATCCACAATGAGAATGATCTCATCTTGATAATGCTTTTTAATCATAAATTCTCCTAAAATTGAGCGCTATTGTAGTTGGGTGATTCTTTGGTGATGGAAATATCATGCGGGTGACTTTCAATCAGACCGGCACTGGTTATTTTCATAAACTGCGATTTTTCTCGTAGATCCTTGATGGTCGGGGTACCACAATAGCCCATCCCGGAACGAAGGCCACCAACTAATTGATAAACGGTGTCGGCCAGCGGTCCTTTGTAGGGAACCTTACCTTCAACCCCTTCAGGCACCAGTTTTTTCTGGCCTTCCTGAAAATAGCGATCCGAGCTGCCGTCTTTCATGGCCCCTAAAGAGCCCATGCCACGGTAGGTTTTAAAGCTTCGGCCCTGATAAATGATGGTTTCTCCCGGACTTTCATCAGTACCGGCAAAGAGACTACCAATCATCACCACATCAGCTCCAGCTCCAATGGCTTTTACGACATCACCGGAATACTTGATCCCACCATCGGCAATTACCGGAATATCATATTCTTTGGCGACTTCAACCACGTCTAAAATCGCAGTAATCTGCGGAACCCCAATCCCGGCAACAACCCGGGTGGTACAAATAGAGCCGGGGCCAATCCCGACCTTTAGCGCATCCACGCCAGCTTCAATTAAATCTTTGGCAGCAGCGCCGGTAGCAATGTTTCCAACAATCAGTTGTACATCTGGGTATTTTTCCTTGATCGCTTTAACCGTTTTAACGACCCCAATGGAATGACCATGCGCCGTGTCCACGACGATGACATCAGCCTGAGCGGCTACCAGGGCGTCAACCCGTTCGAAGGTGTTGCTGCTAATACCAACGGCACCACCAACAATCAGTCGTCCTCGATAGTCTTTGGCGGCATTCGGGTATTTAATGCTTTTTTCAATATCTTTAATGGTGATCAAACCCTTAAGATTATTTTCGGAATCCACAATCGGAAGCTTTTCGATTTTGTATTGTTTCAAAATGGCTTCAGCTTTTTCCAGGGTAGTGCCCTCTTCCGCTGTCACCAAATTATCTTTTGTCATGGCGTCTTTGATTTTCTTTTTCGGGTCACTTTCAAAACGCAGGTCACGGTTGGTGATGATTCCCACTAATTTCCCTTCGATGGTAATCGGAACACCAGAAATTCGGTAGCGGGACATCAGTTCCAGTGCATCTCCAATATTATGTTCCGGCGATAAAAAAAACGGATCAACGATAACCCCGTTTTCTGAACGCTTTACCTTATCAATTTCAAAAGCCTGTTCTTCAATCGTCATGTTCTTATGAATAATCCCGATACCACCTTCTCTGGCCATGGCAATGGCCAATCGTCCTTCGGTGACGGTATCCATGCCGGCGCTCATAATGGGAATATTCAGGGCAATTTTCTTTGTCAGACGGGTGCCGGTGTTAACGTCTCCTGGCAACACTTCGGACTTCCCTGGGATTAACAATACATCATCAAAGGTAATGCCTTCCTTTAAAATCTTCTCCAACCTTGTACTCCTTTCAAATTTAACACTCGCTTAGATACAAAAAAAGCAGACAATTGGCCATTGCTTTTCATCTGCTTCATGTATGTTCTGTAATCTTATATTATGCTGTTTAGTCTAACACAATTTGCTTAAATGTGACAATGATTATTTTTTTGGTAACGTTATCTTTTCTTAATTCTGACAATTTTTAAGACTAAAACAATAATAGTGAGGGATTCTCCATGTCAGCCTTAACAGCCTGGAGGAATTTTGCACCTTCGACCCCATTGGCCACCCGCTGATCAAGATTCAGACTGATTTTCATCACTGCTCGAACAACCGGTTCCCCCTGAAAAATCCGGATTCGTTGAACCACTTCACCAACACTGAGAATCGCACTGTTCGTCGGGTCGATGATGGCGGTAAATTCCCGAATCCCATACATCCCCAGGTTGGAGATGGTAAAGGTGCTGCCTTCCCGTTGCTCGTGCGAGAGATGTTTGTTTTTAACAGCTTTTAAAAGATCACCCCGACTTTTGACAATTTCCACAAAGCTCATCGTCTGAGCGTCTTTGATCACCGGAACAATCAAACCCCCATCGGATTCCACTGTTAAACCCATATTTACATATTCCTGAGGTACAAGAATTGCGTCTTCCCGCCGAGCGTTAAGAAGCGGATGTTTCACCAAAGCCCGGGTTGTTGCCAGAAGCAGAAAATCGGTATAGGTGCAGCGGTATTTAGCCTGCTCCTCAATTTTTTTGGTAATCTTCTTGCGGAGATCCTTGATTTCTGTCATATCAATTTCTGTCGTTAAACTGATGACCGCTGTTTTTTCCTCGCTTTTAATCCGATATTTTCTGACTATCCTGGATCGAACCCCCTGACTCCGATTATTCTTCTCAAAACTGACTTCATCACTGACAGGCTGTTCTGCTTCCCCAAGCGGTTCTTTAGCTATTTCAATCGCATGCTCTGCTGCTGTTTGCAGCACTTCGTCGCTTACAGTGCTCTGATCCGTTGCAACAACCGCCAATTCTGTCTCCGGATTTTGAGTGTCAACGGCTGTCGGTTTATCCATTTTAATCTCTGGATCTGCTGTTTCTGAAGCAATTGGAAGCGCGGTTTTTTCTGACTTAATCTCAGTCTTTTTCTCCGGCTCCTGTTTTTTTCTTGCTAATCCCCGGGATTTTTTATTTTTTAAACCCAGCTCGTCGCGCTCATTTTCACGAAGTACGTGCATTGGCGTTGGCTTGACAATGATTTCTTCCCGGAGCGGCTCCGCTTTAAAATCAACGAACGGGACAAAATCCAGTTCTGAAATTTTTGTCACGACATCCGTATCTTTTTCTTCCAGAGCTGTATCATTGGCATCCACAAAGGGAACAAAGTCCAGCTCCGGATTCGGGAGTCTTTCAACTTTCTGATTCATCTCGCTCAGTTTTTTTCGGGGTTTGGTTTTGTTGACCGGGATTTCTTCCAGCTTTCCGGGTGTTGTAAACAAATTGCCGGGATTTCCGGCTATTTTATCCAGACTGGTTCCGATCACCACCGGCTCTTTTGACTTGTAGTCAAAGGTGCCCGGTTGAATAACCACCAGTTTTTTCACATCATCAACTTCAACTCGACCATTTGGTCCGGTTCCCGTGGCCTTTTCAATGTCCACCTTAAATTCCCGGGCAATCCGTCTGGCAGCTGGGGTCGCTCGAACCTTTCCCATCCGGGGATCCGGTTCAACCGTCGCCTCTTCCGGTTCTTCAATGATTTCATCATTAATGATTCCCCGAATGGCTTCTGCCGGTCGCTCTTTTATCCCTTCTTTAATGGTTTCTTCCAGATTTCGTTCCAGTTCTGCAATGGCGGCAGTTAGTTTTTCTTCCAGATTTTCTTCCTGTTGACCATCTTCACAATGGGCTTCTTCGCAATCGATATTCTCGATCGCCTGATCTGATATTTTTTTATCTGCCGCTCCGTCTGTTGGGCTGATTTCTTCGTTATCAGCATTCACTTCTGACAACGCTTCCTCACTTTTTTGATCATGCTCCTGGGTCTCTTCTTTAATCGCATCCGCCACTTCAACCATTACGGCATTCGTCAAGTTTTCTACTGTCATATCCACTGTCTCTTTCGGTACTATTATTTCATTTTCCATCATTGCGTCCGCTCCCTATTCCCGATTCAGAAGACGATAGACGCTATGAACGAAATCATTGCGCTGGGGCACTGCAGCTGACTCCAGTTCCTGATTAAAGGGAATTGGAACATCCAGGCCGCCCAGACGGACAATCGGTGCTGTGAGATAGTCGAAGGCTTCACTCTCAACAACCCGAGCAACAATTTCGCCGCCGACCCCGCCGGTTTTAGCGGCCTCATGGGCCACAATCAGACAACCGGTTTTAATAACCGATTCGATGATTGGTTTCATATCCATGGGATATAAGGTCAGGGGGTTGAGAATCTCCACCCGAATTCCTTCCTCTTCTAAAAAATCGGCAGCTTCAACGGCTTTTGCCAGAGTGGTTCCATAGGCGACGATGGTGACATCTTTTCCGGGCCGCTCAACGATGGTCTTTCCGATTTCTAAAGTGTACTCCTCGTCAAGGGGAACCAAACCAACCGCATCGTAAAGCATCTTATGTTCAATAAAACAGACCGGATTGTTATCCCGGATGGCCGCTTTGATCAGACCCTTGGCCTGGGCCGGGGTTGATGGGGTCACCACCTTTAGTCCCGGTACATGGCATAACCAGGCTTCCAGGCTCTGACTATGCTGAGCTGCTGCACCGGTGCCGGAACCAGCTGGCAATCGCAATACCATCGGCACCTGGGACTGACCACCAAACATATAGCGCATTTTAGCGCCCTGATTCACCAGAGCATCCAACCCCAGGGTAATAAAGTCCATAAACATAATCTCGCAAACCGGGCGCAGGCCGGTAGTTGCCGCCCCCACTGCAGTTCCGACGATGGCGGCTTCAGAAATCGGAGTATCCAGAATTCGCTCTTCACCAAACTCTTCCAGCAAACCTTTCGAGACCCCAAAGGCTCCACCATAAACACCAATATCTTCCCCTAAAAAAATGACATCCCGATCCAAACGCATTTCTTCTGTTATCCCCAGACGGATGGCATCGCGGTAGGTCATTTTTGTCATATCATTTGTTCTCATTCTTCAACCTCTCACGCATATACATCTGCTAAAATTGTATCCAGCTGCGGTGATGGACTTTTTTTGGCAAATTCCACCGCCTGTTCAATGGAAATCATGGCTTCAGTTTCCATCTTTTGAATCTGCTTTTCAGTAAAGATCCGATTTTCCCGAAGGTATTCTTTCATCTTCAACAGCGGATCTTTTTTTTGCCACTCCTTAACTTCCTGCTCGTCCCGATACAGCTGTTTATCACTTTTGGAATGGCCGCTGAAGCGATAGGTTTTCGCCTCAATCAGCACGGGGCCCTTCCCGGCTCTGGCATAGCGCAACGCCTTCGTAACGGTATTATAGACATCGAGGAAATCGTTACCGTCAATGGTGAGGCCCGGCATGTTATAGGCTTCGCTGCGATCAGAAATATTCTCAACATTCATATGATTTTCAACCGGATTGGACATCCCATATTGATTATTCTCGATAAAAAAAACCACCGGCAGCTTCCAGATCGAGGCCAGATTCAGGGATTCATGAAAACTGCCCGTATTGGTGGCCCCGTCCCCGGCAAAGCACAACACGACCTTGCCAGTGTGCTGGTATTTTTGCGTCAGTGCCGCCCCACAGGAGAGGCCAAAGCCGCCTCCAACCACACCATTGGCCCCCAGATTGCCATTTTCGACATCGGCAATGTGCATTGATCCGCCTTTGCCCTTGCAGTAGCCGGTATCTTTCCCCAGACATTCCGCCATCATCAGATTGACATCCAGACCAAAGCCAATCGCCTGAGCATGACCCCGATGGCTTAATGACACCAGATCGCCCTCTTCCAGGGCCAGACAGGCCATCACCCCAGCAGCTTCCTGACCTAAAGCGAGGTGGACTGTGCCATGAACCAGACCTTTTACATCCAGTTCATCCAGCTTCTCCTCGAAATATCGAGCCTGATTCATTTTATAATACATTCTTAATAGAAGTTCTTCTGATAATTCAATCATGGTTTCCTCCACATTTTCACTATTTATTTTTAAAAAGGTGAATAACCCTTAGCATTTTGTTTCATACTTTTCCATTATATCTTTTATTCCCCAATAAATAAAGAATGAAGCGAAAAACTGCCTAAAATAACAGTATTTTTCACCTCATTCTTTATTTCTATTAATAAACTTTTAATTTTTATGCCCGATCATTGGCTTTCAGCCATTTCCTTAATAATCGATTCAGCGACAGTTAAATCCTCCGGGGTAGTGATTTTGATATTGGTATAGTCGCCAACCACAATTTTAACCGGGATCTTCAGCCATTCTACCAGAAAAGCATCGTCTGTCCCAGATACGCCTGATTCAAGCGCTTTCTGGTGGGCCTCTTTGATCAGATCATAATCAAAGGTTTGAGGGGTTTGAATTTCCACCAGATAATTTCGATCCGGGGTCGCTTCAACAAAACCATCGTCATTAATCACCTTGATGGTGTTTTTAGCTGGCACCCCCACCACCGTAGCTCGATACTTGATGGTTTCTTCAATGCTCCTGCCGATGACCGAGTCACTAATCAGCGGTCTGGCCCCATCGTGGATCAGGACAATCCGGGTTTTCCGATTCACCGCCTTTAGTCCGGCATAAACCGACGCCTGCCGGGTGTCGCCGCCAGCCACTACTTTGACCTTGCTATAGGAATAGACCCCGATGACCTGATCCTGACACAGCTGCTGTTCTTCGGGATTGATGACCAGCACAATTTCGTCGATCAGCGAACATTTTTCAAAAACATCCAGAGTATGGGCTAAAATCGGTTTTCCGTTCAACTGCAGATACTGTTTGCTGACAGATGCATTCATCCGCCGACCCAATCCGGCAGCGGGAATGACCACACTGGTTAACACTTTTTCCATATTTGCCACCTTATCATTAATTATTCGCTTAACGCTTTCAGTCACTGACAACCAACCAGTTATACCCACGTTTTTGCCAAATGATTTTTTGCAATTTTTCTACAGCGAATTTAATATCTGCGCCACTTTCTGATTGTCGGTTCTCAGAATTATTTCCCGTTGGTCAGGTGTCTCCAGCTTTGATTCCAGGCTAATTTCCAACCTGGGTTCAAACGCTTCTTCCAAGACCAGATCCGGCCACTCCAGCAACAGGGTACACCCCTGACTGAGATAGTCATCAAAACCCATCTCATAAAGCTCATCGGGATCCTGAAGCCGGTATAAATCAAAATGAAAAACCCGGGGCGGGTTGCCATATTCATTGACAATCGTATAGGTGGGACTGGTCACCTCGTCCAAAAGACCCATACCAGCTACAAATCCTTTTGAAAACAGGGTTTTTCCAGCACCCATTCCACCGTGTAAAAAAATAATCAGGGGGAAGCGTATCGCTTCCCCCAACTGTTTACCAAAATCATATGTATCCTGACTTGATTTTGAAATAATTCGTTTCTCCAACATCTTAATCAACCTTTTCTTCGGATCCCGTCTTTTCGTTACTAAAATCAATGATCTCTTCGTCGCTGTTATCATCGATAATTTCATAATCCACTTCAACGACATCCTGATCCTCAATCCGCTTATTTCCGGGGAGAACCACTGCCAGAAGAATATAGACAATGATGCTGAGGATTCCCGGTACAAACCGGAGCACGAAGGGCAACAGGAACAACCCTCTGAAAACCCAGGGCGAAATGTTGCAGTATTCACCAAGACCAGCACAAACACCGGCCAGAATGGCCCTTTTTTTACTTTTCACTAATTGTTTTTTCATTATTATTCCATTCTAAATTTTATTCTTGACGGTAGGTTGCCATAAACCGTTCCAGTCGATCCATGGTTTCAATCAGATCTTCAGGGTGCGGTAAAAAAACGATTCTGAAATGATCCGGATTTGGCCAGTTAAAGCCGGTTCCCTGAACCATCAGGACATGTTCTTCTTTTAGAAAATCCAGGGCAAACTGGACATCACTGGTGATATTAAACATTTCGGTATCAATTTTAGGAAAGACATAAAATCCGGCCTTGGGTTTGACACAGGACAAGCCCGGAATCGCATTGATCCGCTTACAGACAATCTCCCGCTGTTCATAGAGCCGTCCGCCGGGCTTGAGCAGGTCATTCATGCTCTGATAGCCACCGAGTGAGGTCTGGATCGCATGCTGTCCCGGAACATTGGAGCACATTCGCATATTGGAAAGCATTTTAATCCCTTCGATATAGTCCTTTGCGCCCTCCTTATTGCCGGTCAGAATCATCCAACCGACCCGATAACCGGGAATCCGATGGGATTTGGACAAGCCATTGAGGGTTACCACCAATACATCTTCGGTGAGGGTTGACATCGGGATATGAACATTATCATCATAGAGAATCCGGTCATAAATTTCATCGGCGAAGATAATCAGATCATTTTCCACCGCCAGATCGACAATCCCTTCTAAAATCTCCCGGGGATAAAGGGCACCAGTGGGGTTATTGGGGTTGATGACGACAATCCCCTTGGTATTGGGGGTAATCTTACTGGCAATATCCGAAAGACTGGGATTCCAGTCGTCTTCTTCGTCACAAGTGTAATATACTGCATTGCCACCCGACAGATTGACGGCAGCCGACCACAGCGGGTAATCCGGTGCCGGCACCAGAATTTCGTCACCATTGTCTAACAGCGCCTGCATACAAAAAAGAATCAGCTCACTGACCCCATTACCCAGAAAAACATCATCAACCTTCAGATCCATCAGACCCTTGGTTTGATAATGCTGAACCACGGCCTTTCGGGCCGAAAAGATCCCCTGTGAATTACAGTATCCTTCAGCGGTTTTCATGTTATATTTAATATCCTGAATAATTTCATCCGGGGCATTTAAATTAAAGGGGGCTGTATTACCTGTATTGAGCATAATAATGTCAATGCCGTCCCGCTCCATGCGATCCGCCTCATCAACCACCGGTCCTCTAATATCATAACAAACGTTGTCCAACTTCTTTGACTTCTTCACAGCTTTCATCACTACACTCAACTCCTTTAATATTAAATTTTAGATAAGACTATTCCAATGTATGGTCCTTTTTCATTTTTTCGATGATGTTACGGTAGCCTTTGCCATGTTTGAGGCAGCGGTTAACCCGGCTGATCGTGGCCGAGCTGGCCCCGGTCAGTTTTTCGACATCGATAAAGGTTTTTCCCTGGGACAGCAAGTAGGCAATTTCAAAACGGTGAGCCATGTCTTCAATTTCTTTTATGGTACACAGGTCTTCCAGTAACAGATTACAATCCTCTTCGGTTTCTAGGGCTAAAATCGCCTGGGCCAGGACTTTTCTTTTTGCATTTGCTTCCATGGAGATTCCTCTTTCATTTCTTGTTATTCATCTGGGATGATAAAGAAATTTTCTTCCTAAAAAATTTTATCCATTGACACTTAATCTTATCTTTAGTGTATAATATGTTATCATAACACATTGCTGTAAAGAAATAAATTGAAAGGTTGTACTTTATGAAATTATATAATACCCTGACCCAGCAGAAAGAAACCTTCATCCCGATTGAAGCGGGCAAAGTGCGGATGTATTCCTGCGGCCCGACTGTTTACAACTATTTTCATATCGGCAACGCCCGTCCCTTCATCGTTTTTGACGTGCTGCGCCGTTTTTTGGAATATACCGGTTATGAGGTCACCTTTATCCAGAATTTTACCGATGTTGATGATAAAATCATCAACCGTAGTCACGAAGAAGGGATTTCGCCAGGTGATGTTTCGGAAAAATACATCAAGGAATACTTCACCGATGCGGATGCTCTGGGCATCAAACGGGCTTCGGTTCATCCCAAGGTCAGCGAACACATTCCAGAAATCATTGATATGATCAAAACCCTGGAAGAAAAGGGACTTGCCTATAACGTCGATGGCAATGTCTACTACCGTGTCGATGCCTTTAACGATTATGGTAAACTGTCCAAACAATCCATTGATGATTTGAAATCCGGCGCCCGAATTGATGTCAATGACGAAAAAAACAGTCCCCTGGATTTCGCCCTATGGAAAAAGAAAAAAGATGGCGAACCCTATTGGGAAAGTCCCTGGGGCCAGGGACGACCAGGCTGGCACATTGAATGTTCGGCGATGTCCAAAAAACACCTCGGTGAAACCATTGATATTCACGGCGGCGGCCAGGATCTGATCTTCCCCCACCACGAAAATGAAATTGCCCAATCGGAAGGCTGCTGCGGTAAACCCTTTGCCAACTATTGGGTACACAACGGTTATATCAATATCGACAACGAGAAAATGTCCAAGTCCAAGGGCAACTTCTTCACCGTCCGGGATATTGCCAAAACCTTCGATCTGGAAGCGGTCCGGATGTTCTTGCTGATGGCACATTACCGCAGCCCGGTTAACTTTAGCGAACCGCTGCTAAAACAGGCCGCCAGTGCCCTGGAACGTTTATATACCGCCAAATTCCAGATGATCTTCCTGCTGGAAAACGCCACCGCAAAGGCAGCCACCGAAGCCGAACAGGTTTGGATTGATTCTCTGTCCAAATACAAAAACGATTTTATTGCTGCCATGGACGACGACATCAACACCGCTGATGCCATCGCCGTTATTTTTGAGTTGGTTCGGGATTTAAATTCCAACCTTGATGCCACTTCTTCCAAAGCGGCAATCATTGCCGGCCAGAATATTTTTGCCGAACTCACCGGTGTTTTAGGACTGGCAGTAAAAGAAAAAGAAACCAATCTGGATGAGGCGGTGGAAGAGCTGATTGCCCAGCGACAGGCCGCCCGCAAAGCCAAAGATTTTAAGCGGGCTGACGAAATCCGTGATGAACTGCTGGCCAAAGGCATTGTATTGGAGGATACCCGGGAAGGTGTTAAATGGAAAAAAGCCTGACCTCCCCAGATCCTGACACCCTTTCTATCATTCAGGCCACCATCGAAAAAAGCTATACCATTGAACAGGCCGCTGCCATGAATCCCCTGGCCCTGGCCTATCTCGGCGATGGGATTTATTCTGATATGATTCGAAAATACCTGCTTGGCTGTGGTCACCAGAACGTCAACTTCATGACCAAAACCTCCATCCGCTATGTCCGGGCCAGTGCCCAGGCACAAATCATCCGGGAGCTGCTACCGCAGCTTTCTGAAGCCGAAGTGCGGATGGTTAAGCGGGGCCGCAATACCGCCTCTCAGGTTCCCAGGAATGCCAACCCGTCTGACTACCGCTATGCCACCGGTTTTGAAACCCTAATTGGCTACCTTTTTCTTTGTGGTGAACGGGAACGGATGAATGCCCTGATTATTCAGAGCATTGCGATTATCAATCAAAGCCTCAACTAACAAAAGATCTGCTTTGGGCAAATGCCTGAAGCAGATCTTTTCATTTTTGTTGTATTAGTTTTGTACGGTGACCGGAGCCGCCTCCCAGGTATCAAAGATGGTTCGCTGATACCACCGATACATGAACAGCTCATACGCCAGACAAACGATTTCCGAGATGAAAAATCCATACCAGACCCAGGCCAGTCCGCCGGCCTGAGCCAACAGATAGGTAACCGGAAGAAGTACAACCATCTGGCGGATGAAGGAAGCAATCATGCTGACATAAGCTTTCCCGATAGCCTGAAAACTGACACTGAGCATAATCGAAATCCCCGCCAATGGAAAAGCCAGACTGATGCTGCGCAGACAGTTGATCCCGATTTCCATCATTTCTTCCGACGGATTAAACGCCATCATAATCTGCGCCGGGAAAAGCCAGAACAGCACTGTGCCAATGATCATAATTGAGAGCGCCGCGGTAATTGCGACCTTTAGGGTTTCATTGAACCGTTCCCGGTTTCTGGCCCCAAAATTAAAACCGAAGATGGGCATGGCCCCCTGTCCCAATCCAAAGATGGGCATAAAGATGACCGACTGAATTTTGAAGTAAACCCCGAAAACTGCCACCGCCGACATCCCAAATCCTGCCAGGATCAGATTGTATCCAGTAATCATCAGCGAGGCCAATCCCTGCATAATCGCCGCTGGCAAACCGACTTTAAAGATATCTTTGACGATTTTTGTGTCATAGTGAAACACCTGATAATCCAGTTTGAGATACGACTTTCCGCTTTTAAAAACAATCAAAAGCATATAAACCATCCCAAAGAGCTGACCGATGACCGTGGCAATGGCCGCACCGGCTACTCCCATGGCCGGAAATCCAAACCACCCGAAAATCATAATCGGATCCAGAATAATATTTGTCACTGCACCAATAATCTGACCCACCATCGGTTGAATCATTTCACCCGTTCCCTGGAGGGTTGAAAAAGCTGCCTGGGTAATAAAACTACCAAAACAGAACACCGTGACGATCATCAAATAAGCGCGACCTTGAGCAATGATGTTGCTACTGTCAGTGAACAGACTGATAAACGCTTCTGCCGTAAAGAATCCCAGAATTCCCAACACGGCGGCGATTAAAATCGCCAGTAAGAAACCATGCTCAGCCACGTTGGCCGCCTCGCTGTTTTTATTCTGACCCAGCCGTCTGGATATGGCTGAATTAATCCCAACTCCCAGACCGACAAAACAGGAGATAATAATCATCTGAATCGGAAACGCCAGAGAAACCGCCGTTAGTGCTTCTTCCCCGATTTGCGCCACAAAGATACTGTCGACAATATTATATAAAGCCTGAATCATCATTGAAATGATTGCCGGTATGGACATTGAAAAAAGCAGCTTCGGAATTGGAACGACGCCCAGTTTGTTCCTTTTTTCTGTTTGTGTGTCTTTCATAGGGCACCTCCTCTGTTTTTTCTGAATACTGTATCAAAAAACCCGGATCCAAGGACAATGTCAGCCTCACACCCAGGTTCCAAAATCTAATTATTTCTTCTTTTTAGAAATTTCAACTTTCACTTTACGTTCTTTGATTATTTTTCCGTTTAGTTTCTTTTCGACTTTTTTCGCTTGCTCTTCATCCACATCAACAAAGGTAAACTTATCATACATGTCAATATTACCCACTGCTGACGATGGAATTCCGCATTCACCGCAGATTGCTCCCAGAATATCCCGTTTTTGGGCATGATCCTTTTCGCCGACACTAATAAACAATCGTTTTGTTTTTTCTGGGCCAACACGACGAGAGCCACCATCTCTGGATCCCCCATCACGACGACCCCGTCCATCCCGGCGAGGACCAGCATCGCTCCGTCGGGGACGGCGCTCCACAGTATTCAGATCTTCGGCTTCTGACAGCGGTAACTGGGCCTGTAACAGCACTGCAGCAATGGTTTCGGCGGTGTAACCTTTTTCAACCAAGTCGTCAATAATTTTCAAGTAGGTATCCAGGCTGCCTTTTTCAGTGCCTTTTTCAGCCCGAATTTTAAAGCGTTCGTGGAAGTGGGCTATCTTTATGTCATTGATGACTTCACTGGTAGGAATCAGATCCCGTTCGATACTTTTTTTAGTGTAATCCGTAATCTTTTTGAGTCTGAACTGATCTCTTGATCGTGCCAGGGTCAGGGAAATTCCGCTTTTACCCGCCCGGCCGGTTCGACCAATTCGATGGACGTAGTATTCTTCATTGTCTGGCACATCGTAGTTAAAGACAATATCCACATCATCCACATCAATCCCCCGGGCCGCCACATCGGTTGCCACCAGGATATTCAGTTTACCGCGACTGAAATCTTTTAATACCGCCATTCTAGACATTTGACGCATGTCACCATGAATCTTGTCAACCGAATAACCCAATTTTTTCAGATCATCGGTGATTTCATCAACATATTTTTTGGTGTTACAAAAAATAAGCGATCGCTGGGGTTTGTAAACATCCAGTAATCGGGTTAACGCTTCAAACTTATGGTGATCACTGATGTTAAAGTATTTCTGCTCAATGCTGGTAGCCACCATCGTTTTTGGCGAAATTTCAATCATTACCGGATTTTTTTGATAGGTTTCAGCAATTTTTAAAATTGGTTTTGGCATCGTCGCTGAGAATAACACAGTCTGAATATCATGGTCAATTTCATCGAGAATCAATTCAATATCTTCCCGGAATCCCATGTTTAACATTTCATCTGCTTCGTCCAGCACCACCATCGAAACATCGTGCAGTTTCAAGGTTTTTCGACGCATATGATCCATTACCCGGCCGGGGGTGCCAACGACGATCTGAACCCCGGATTTAAGGTCTCTGATTTGACCTTCAATGGATGCCCCACCAAAAATCGGCAGAACTTTTACGCCTTTCTGGTATTTTATTACTTTTCTAAACTCGTCTGAGACCTGTACTGCCAACTCACGGGTTGGGCATAGAACTAAAACTTGTACTTTCTTTATGGAAGGGTCAAGCTTTGTAATGGCTGGAATTGCAAAGGCAACAGTTTTTCCTGTTCCGGTTTGCGATTTTCCAATGAGGTCTCCTCCCATCATCAATTGTGGTATCGCTCGCTCCTGGATTTCGGTCATTTCTACAAAGCCCATTTCTTCGATGCCTTGCAGTAATTGTTCATTAATTTCTAATTCTGTAAATTTCATTTAGTATCCTTTCTCGAATATATAACATCTTATTTTAAACCAAATGAAACGATAACGCAAGTTTGTTTTAGATTTATTAAGAAATAGTGCTTCTGTTTCATGTGGAATTTGAATTATTTCCGGTTTTGCACCTTTGTATAAAATTTCTAGCCAGCAAGTATACGAATAGTGTATAATACGATTATACACATATCATGTGTTTATCTTATTCGTTCATACTGAGTTTATGAATATTTTTTGGAGGAAACACGATGTCTACTTTTGGTACCCGATTAAAACGACTACGAATTAATAAGGATATGACCCAGCAAGATTTTGCTGAGCATTTTGATTTAAACAAGAGCTCAATTTCCAAGTACGAGAAGGATAAAAACCTTCCTGAAAACCAGTTACTGGTTGAAATCGCTGATTATTTTGATGTATCGGTTGATTATTTACTTTGTCGGACTGACAATGCCACATCTCTCAATGATGCTAAACTTAAATCGGAGGGTTCATTAAACTCGGCTGAACAATTAGTTAAACCATTGGATATGAAAGACCTACTGGGGCTGTTCGGATACGCCATGACCAGCGACGAAGGCAAGCGGGAAATTCTTGATTTTATTAACTTCAAACACGAAGTTTTGCTCCAACATTACGCTAAAAAAGAATCCTAAAAAAAGAAGCTGTTTTCGGACAGCTTCTTTTTTTTATCAATTTAACCGAGAGGCGCCATTTTTTCCAGGCTCTGAAGCCACTGGGTTGCGTGGGCATCCGATGGCATTCGCCAGTCGCCCCGGGGCGAAAAGGATACCGAACCAACCTTGGGACCATCGGGAAGACAGTTTCGTTTAAACTGCTGGCCAAAGAAACGATGATAAAAGTTTTTTAGCCATTTAAAAATTACTGCCTTTTGATAGACGCCGTCAAAGGCCTTGCAGGCCAGAAAATATACTTTTTCTGGTGAAAAGCCGTGACGAACCATTTGATACATGAAGAAATCGTGAAGTTCATAGGGTCCCACGGTTTCTTCCGTTTTCTGGGTAATTTTTCCATCGGCATCCGGCGGCAGCAGTTCCGGAGAAACTGGGGTTGCCAGAACATCATAAAGAATTTTGCGAATGTCTGCTTCGGGCGAATGATCGGCCACCCACTCCACCAGGTAACGGATCAGGGTTTTTGGCACACTGGCATTGACACTGTACATCGACATATGATCACCATTATAGGTGGCCCAGCCCAGTGCCAGTTCCGAAAGATCCCCGGTACCAATAACAATCCCTCCCAGTTTATTGGAAAGATCCATCAGAATCTGGGTGCGTTCCCGGGCCTGGGAATTTTCGTAGGTGATATTATGAAGCTCCATGGGGTGGCCGATATCATTAAAGTGCGCGGTACAGGCCGCCACAATCGAAATCTCATGGAAGCTGGCGCCTAAACCCTTGATCAGGGCTACGGCATTATCGTAGGTGCGGTCGGTGGTACCAAAGCCGGGCATCGTGACGGCATGAATTTTTTCCCGGGGGATGCCAAAGCGATCACAAACACTGACACAGACCAAAAGCGCCATGGTGGAGTCCAGTCCCCCGGAAATCCCCACTACCATTGGGGCATTCCCGATATGAGCCAGGCGGGTAGCCAAACCGATGGTTTGAATATTAAAGATTTCTTCACATCGTTCACTGCGACGGTTGGGATCTGCCGGAACAAAGGGCTGCGGGTTAACCTCCCGATCAAAATCATTGGTGCCTGAGGTTTCAAACGTAATGGTTCGGTAGGAATGATTATTAAGCAAATCCACCGAATCGCCAAAACCATGTTGCATTTGGCGGTCATGATTAAGTGATTCCACATCAATATCGCAAATCAGCAATTCATTTCCCAGGTTAAATTTAGGTAGTTCTTTAAGTAGGATCCCCCGTTCACAGATTATCGCATTGCCACCGAAAACCAGATCACTGGTGGATTCACCAAATCCTGCTGAGGCATAGAGATAAGCTGCATTGCAGCGTCCGGATTGGGAGCGGATCAGTTCCCTTCGATAATCACTTTTGCCCACCACCTCATTGCTGGCGGAGGGATTAAGAATCACCGTGGCACCAGCCAGCGCGTGAAAGCTGCCCGGTGAAATCGGCACCCACAGGTCTTCACATATTTCGACGGCCACTACAAATTCTTCCCGATGAACGTGCTTAAACAACAAATCCGTTCCAATCGGAACCGCTTGGGAACCGATGGTAATTTCTGTCTGATTCAATGATTTTGCCGAAGCAAACCAACGTTTCTCATAGAATTCCTGATGATTGGGGATATAGGTTTTGGGGACAATCCCCAGAATTTTACCGTCGTTTAGCAGTGCTGAACAGTTATACAAACTGCCGTTAATAGCCAGGGGCAGACCCACCACCAGCAGCATTTTTTTTCCGTCTGACCATTGACACAGGCTGTCCAGTGCCTTGACGGCATTTTTCTGCAGCTCCCGCTGAAAAAACAGATCACCGCAGGTATACCCGGTAATCCCTAACTCCGGAAACAATAGCACTTCCACACCCTGATCCCAGGCCTTTTCTGCCAGTCCAGTCATTTCATTGAGATTATATTGGCAGTCTGCCAATTTAAGTCTGGGAACAGCGCAGGCTGTTCTAAAAAAACCAAATTTATGCATTTAATTCACCTTGTATCTTTTTATTTTTCAACGTGGTCGTTTGAATGACCTTCATTATATCGCCATTTCTGCTACAAAACAATCATATTTTATTTTCCACAGCCTGTGTCTAATCAACTATTTTTTATTAACAATTGACCTGTTCATTGTTTTCCCATTACATTGGGGCTATTGGGGGGTTCTTCCACTAGTCAACATGGTTATCCACATTATCCACAGGTAAAACCGATGTTCTCCACAGCTTTGTTCGAATACTATCCACATTTTATAAGTTATCCACAGTTTTTCTGTTAATATATCTTGTGTGTACGCCCATAAAAAAAATCAAGATCTGGGATCTTGATTTTTTTATCCACTATTTTTTTATAGCCAACGCCGCTTTAACGAAGCTCTGAAACAGCGGATGCGGTTTGTTTGGTCGGGATTTAAACTCCGGATGAGCCTGAGTGGCCACAAACCAGGGATGATCCTTAATTTCAATCATCTCAACAAGTACCCGGTCAGGTGACATACCTGAGAAAACCAACCCTTTTTCTTCAAGTTGGGAAATGAAATCATCATTCACTTCATAGCGATGACGATGTCGTTCGCTGATATTTTTCTCCCCATAGGCTTCCATGGCTTTGGAGCCTTCCAACAATTCGCAGGGGTATAATCCCAAACGCATGGTACCACCCATATCAATAATTTTTTTCTGCTCTTCCATCAGGTTAATTACCGGATAAGGCGTTTCCGGATCCAGTTCAATACTATGGGCTCCGGTCAATCCAGCTACATTACGGGCAAATTCGATGACAGCTAACTGCAGACCCAAACATAGCCCTAAAAAAGGCACCTTGTTTTCTCGAGCATATTGAATGGCGTGGATCTTACCTTCCACCCCGCGGTGACCAAAGCCGCCAGGAACGATAATTCCGTCCAGATCTTTGAGCACCCGGTCAACATTCTCTTCATTGATGTCTTCGGAGTGAATCCACTTGATGACAACCTCGGAATTGTTACCGATCCCGCCATGTCGCAGGGCCTCAGCCACCGATAGATAGGCATCGTGAAGTTCCACATATTTTCCAACTAAGCCGATGGTTACCTTGTTTTCCAGACTTTTAGCCTTTTTGACCAGATCTTTCCATTCGGTCAAATCAGGTTCTTTACACTCGATATGAAGTTTTTCGCAAACTAATTCAGCTAAGCCCTCTTTTTCCAGCATTAACGGTACTTCATAAAGTTCAGCGGCATCCATATTAACCACTACCGCTTTTTTATCGACATTACAAAATAGTGAAATTTTCCCTTTAAGGCCTTCTTCCACTTCTTTTTCGGAACGGAGCACAATAATGTCCGGCTGAATCCCGATACTACGGAGTTCTTTTACCGAATGCTGGGTTGGTTTGGTTTTGAGTTCACCAGCCTTTCCCAAAAAAGGCAGCAGGGTTACATGGATGTACAAAACATTTTCAGCCCCCAGATCGCCCTTGAATTGTCTGATCGCTTCCAGATAGGGCAGACTTTCAATATCTCCCACGGTTCCGCCGATTTCAGTAATAACGACATCAGGATGGCTATACTCTGAGACCCGCAGAATGCCGTCTTTAATTTCATCGGTAATGTGGGGAATAACCTGAACCGTTCCTCCCAGGTAATCGCCACGACGTTCTTTTGAGATAACATTCCAATATACTTTTCCGGTGGTGACATTGCTGTACTTGGACAGGTTTTCGTCGGTGAATCGCTCGTAGTGACCCAGATCCAAATCCGTTTCTGCGCCATCATCCGTCACAAAAACTTCACCATGCTGATAAGGACTCATCGTTCCGGGATCAAAATTCAAATAGGGATCAAATTTCTGAATCGACACTTTAAGTCCTCTGGATTTCAGCAATCGACCCAATGAAGCACTCGTAATGCCCTTTCCTAAAGAAGATACTACACCACCAGTGACAAAAATATACTTTGTTTGCATTAATTTACCGACTCCTTTTTCTTTTACATTTTCGTATTATTTCAACAAAAAAATCACTGCAAAAAATGAGTTTTTTTTTTGCAGTGATGCAATTAACAACACTATATAGTTTAACAGTTTTTTTATAAAATACAATAATAATTTTGTTTTAACTATCAACTTTTTTATGATACCATTTTTTTCTTAAAGAATAAAGAAAAAAACGCAAATAAAATGACACAGAGAACCTAATATTACAAAAATGTGAAATAATTCGTGAAATCCGAAATTTTTACCAAAGTTTGGCTTTTTGATGGCGTAAATCACCCCGCCGATGGTATACATCACCCCACCGCCAACCAGCAGCACAAAACCGGGTCGAGGCAATGCCCGATACAGCGGCCCTAAAACAAATAGCGCAAACCATCCCAGAAAAATATAGAGGCCAGTTCCCAGCCACCTTGGCATATTGATCCAGGCCACTTTAAGAATAATCCCGACTAGCGCCACTCCCCAGATCGCCACCATCATCGCTATCCGCATGGTTCCCGTTAAGCAGAGCAGACAAAATGGAGTATAGGTTCCAGCAATCAGAATAAAGATCATGGCATGATCCAATTTTTTCAGATGCAGAATTTTTTCCTTACTACCATGTGATGCATGGTATCTGAAGCTGGTGCCATAGAGACAGATTAGTCCCATTCCAAAAGCCAGCACCGAAATGAGTGTCAGAGGGGTCAGACTACCCTCTGCAATAATTAAAATCAACATCGCAATAATGCCAAAGATGGATAGTATTGCCCCAATTAAATGGGTGAACGCATTCATCGGTTCTCTAAACTGATTCATTTTTTTGTCCTTTCTGTTACTCAATCATTCGCTGTTACCACTATACCATACTTATTAAACTTTGTGAAATCGGGTTTCACACCACAAAAACACCTATTTCAACCCTTTAAAGATCAAAACAGGTGTTTATCCAACCAACATACTATTATATCCTACCTGTTTCGAACCGTTATCTCATCAAAATCATTATGCGTGGTCATTTGACCGGGCGGAATAATACAAAAGCCCTCCTGCCACTGACCGGTTACCAGTTTTTCAAGCGGTGATATGCTCCCCTGATCGACCACCACTTCCAGTCCGATAAGTTCACCAATCTCATTTACCCGGGGTAGCGAATTATCAACTGAGTAGGCGCCCGTATCGATCAGCATCAGGTTTTCATAGTTCCGAAACATAATATTCATAACTTTTCTGGCCCGACTTTCGCCGTACTTTTGCTTGTTATGAGCAAACTCTTTGTCCAGGGACTTTTCCCCCCGCAACCAGCCCTCAGTCAGAAAGTAAGTGGATGTTCGAATCCGCTCCAGATTATCTTTCTCTGAAAGTAGGATATCAATGCAATCTCCATAACGGGGAATAATCAAAGTGGCCGTGTTACTTTTTAACCCCAACAATCCGTTGCCGCAATTGCCATAGGCAAACAAGAGTTGATCATATTCCTCTTCAGCTTTGTCTATTTCTTCCTGAAGGGCGTTTTTCAATCGTTCCGGAGAGTCATGGAGCAGATTGGACATCCAGACAGTATCCAATTTTACGTTGTTTTTTTTCAATGCCAGTTCAACCTCGTCTTTGATGGTTTCGCAGGCAATTAATAATTGCTTCATTTATTTTTTACACCTTTTTTCTGTTTACGCTTTCAAGCGTATTATTTATGGATTATTTTTATGCACTATTTCCAGTATAACCAAGAATCCTTGTTTTTCAAGCGAAAATTCAGATAAAATTTCCCCTCGATAATTTTTTGTCGATAACCGACTTTATGTTATAATATCATCGTCAATTAATCTTAATATTAGGAGAAGAAAATGGATAAAAGTATGTTCCGAAAAGAAGTTCTGGCACGACGAAAAGAAATTTATTGTGCCGATACCGATGCAAAAATTATCGAACAATTCCTGGATAGTGATCTTTATAAAAACGCCGACTGGATTATGGCCTATGTCAGCTTTGGCACCGAAATTTATACCCATGATTTTATCAAAAAAGCCCTTGCCGATGGTAAACACATCGTAGTTCCCATTTGTAACATCGAAGATCATACCGTTACCCTGTCAGAACTGATTAATTTTCCCGAAGATCTGGAAGAGGGTCACTATGGAATCCTCGAAGTTCGTGAGGAATGTATGCGGATTGTTGATCCAAAAAAACTTGATCTCGTGATGGTACCCGGGTGTGCCTTCTCACCCTCTGGCCACCGGATGGGCTTTGGCGGCGGCTATTATGACCGTTTTCTGGAAACCGTCAGTGATGATTGTATCACCGTTGCACTGATTCGTGAAGACTTTATTTTTGACAAAATTCCCATGGAAGAACATGATAAAAGCGTTCAGTTCATGGTTACCGAAAAATGTGTCAATTGTTGTCCAATTCAGGAGGCCTAATCTAACATGAACGTTACCGAAGCCATCAGCTACATTGAAGCAACCCACAAGTTTGGCACCCGATTAGGGCTTGATAGCATGAGACTCCTGCTGAATGCCATGGACAACCCCCAAGATAAACTTAAATTTATTCACATTGCCGGCACCAATGGCAAAGGATCCACTTCCACCATGATCGCCACGATCTTAAAAACCGCCGGATACACGACTGGTCTGTTTACCTCTCCCTTTCTGGAAGCCTTCAATGAACGGATCCAGTTAAACAATGAACCCATCGACGATGACAGTCTGGTCGCCGCTACTACCTTTGTCAAGGAACGGATCGAAGTGCTATTGGAGCAAGGCGAACCCCACCCGACCGAATTCGAAATGGTGACAGCCGTTGGTCTCCAATATTTTTATGAAAAACAGGTGGACTTTGTTGTGCTTGAAGTTGGAATGGGCGGACGGCTTGATGCCACTAACATCATCAAAGATCCATTGGCAGTCGTGATCATGGGGATCAGCAATGATCACACCGACTACCTGGGAAACACTTTGGCTGAAATTGCCTACGAAAAAGCCTCTATTATCAAAGAAGGCTCCGATGTTGTTGTCTACCCTCAGGATCCCGAAGCCTTAAAGGTCATTCTTGACTTTGCCGAGTCCAAAAATGCCAATGTGGTTTTGGTTAACCCCGATGATATTTCAATTCTAAGCCATACCACCCACGATCAGACCCTGAAATATCGGGGTGATCACCTCTATCTTGATGGCTTTACCTTAAAACTGCTCGGTGATCATCAATCCCTGAACTGTCTGACCGCTTTGGAAGTCATTGCCCTATTGATTCGCAAAGGCTATTCAATCAACTCCAGTCAGATAAAAGAAGCGCTGGCTAACGTCGTTTTTCCTGGGCGTTTTGAAATTTTTCAGGAGAATCCAGTGATCCTCATCGATGGCGCCCACAACAGTAATGGGATTCAGGCCTTTGTCAAGAATATGAAGCAGTATTTTCCCAACCGCACAATCAACCTGTTTTTCGGAATGCTGGAAGACAAGGACATCGAAGAATCGTTATCTTATCTGGTACCGATCGCCAGCACCATTCACACCCTGACACCCAACAGTGACCGGGCCATGCCAGCTGATAAAATGGCCACATTAATCAGCACGACCTATGGTAAAAGCGTTGATTTCTACGACAATATGGATGACGCCGTTAAAAGCATCAACTTGACCCAAACAAACGAGGTCAATGTTTTTGTGGGTTCTCTCTACATGATTGGTGAAGCCCGCACCCTGATCCGGAAGCATTTACTATAAAACTAAGCTTTAAAATTTTCACAACATTAATTAAAAAGTAGGGGCGATCCGAGATCGCCCCTACTTTTTTTATGAAGTCACTCTTATTTTATTGTTTCAGGGCACATGTCAGCAATCGGATCACCGCTGCTTTATCCGGAGCATGAAAGAGCTCGTTACGGATTACCGTGGCATGGGGAAGACCTTTGGTATAAGCCGCCAGATGTTTACGCATTTCCCGGAGTCCAGCCTCCTCATTTTTTAGCAGACCCAACAAGTCGATGTGTTTAATGGCAACCTGAACCCGTTCCTCAGACGTCGGTTTGGCGAGCACTTCGCCAGTATCTAAATAATGCTTAATTTCCCGAAAAACAAAGGGGTTACCAATCGCTGCCCGGCCAACCATCAACCCATCGACTCCGGTTAATTCAATGGCCTTTTGGGCTGCTCTGCCACTGTTGATATCGCCGTTTAAGATGATCGGAATCCCGGCATTTTTCTTGACCTCGGCAATAATATCCCAATTGGCAGAACCGGAATAATAGGCTTCCCGGGTGCGGCCATGGATCGTTAGGGCCGCCGCTCCAGCTGCTTCTACCCCCTCGGCGATGGCCCGGATATTGATGCTCTGATCATCCCAACCAATACGGGTTTTGACAATCAGAGGCTTCTGGGAGGCTTCAGCCAATGCCCTAACCACCGTAAAAAACAACTCTGGTGTTTTTAACAGAGCTGAACCTTCGCCATTTTTTGTTATCTTAGGTGCCGGACAACCGGCATTAAAATCCAAAAAGGCAAAATCGGTGGCATTAATATAATCCCTGACGACCTCAGCCAGAATGTCCGGGTCGGAGCCAAACAATTGAATCCCCGCCGGCGCCTCTTGCTCGCAGGTCAGCATTAAATCAGCCGTCTTATGATCCTTATAATATAGACCCTTACCGCTGATCATTTCTGAAAAAACCACTCCAGCTCCAAACTCTTTGGCTATCAACCGAAAAGGCAGATTGGTGTAACCAGCCATCGGCCCCAAAAAAAGAGGGGTTTCAATTGAAACATCCCCAATTTTTAGAACTTCATTTTTTTGTTCACATGCAGACTTTATTTTCATCATTGCTTCTGTTTACCGGGAATTCTTGTCATGGATAATTTTCAGCCCTTTAAGAGACAATTGCGGATCATAAACGTTGATGGATTTAGTTTCCTGATAAAACAGACGGCCATATCCCCCCGTTGCCACGACCTTCATGTCCTTGATTCCCGTCTCTTTTTTGATCTGTTCGATGATGTACTCCACCTGACCAATATAACCATAAACTAAACCCGCCTGCATACTGGTTACCGTATCACGGGCCAATATTGATGACGGTTTTTTAATTTCGATGTTGGGCAGCTTAGCGGCATTTTTCCACAATGCATCAATGGAAATCTGAATCCCCGGGGTGGTTACAGCTGCTGCAAAAGCCCCTTCCTTGGTGACATAATCAAAGGTAGTGGCCGTTCCAAAGTCGGTGACGATTAACGGCCCGCCATAAATGCTGTACGCCGCTACCGCATCGACAATCCGGTCAGCTCCAACTTCCGATGGATCCGAGGTATTAATGGGCATTCCGGTTTTGATACCCGGCCCCACCACCATTGGCTCTACCCCAATATATTTTTTTATGCCATTGATCAGTGAATACATGATATTTGGCACTACCGACGCAATAATGACACTGCTGATTTTCTCCACAGATATTTCCGCATTTCTAAAAAAGGATTTGATCAACACGCCATACTCATCCGAGGTTCGCGGTGTTTTGGTGACAAAGCGCCAGGAATAGGGGATTTCATCGCCAATCAGAACCGCCAGTTCTGTATTTGTATTTCCAACATCAATACCTAAAATCATGTTTCCTCCTAAAGATTGGTTTCCAGTTTTTTTGCAACCTTCTCGTTAAAGCGGGCTTTATCCACAATAAAACGCTGATGAATTGCTTCGCCAATTTTTTCAACTGCGTCCCATGCATCAATATCAAAATTCAAGGCCCGTTTTTCGATGGATACCAGTGTCGCCTTAATCCGAATTTCAACGCCCACCGGTGAAGCTGCCAGATGCTTTAATTCAATGAAGGTTCCCACGGTGGTGCTGCTCTCCGGCTGACTCGCTTCTACCCCTTCAAAAGCCGCATTCTCCATCCAGGCCACCAGTCGGGGCGTGGCCAGCACCGCTTCGCCGCCGCTGCCTAAGGCCAAGGCCGTATCTTCTTTATTTACAAAAAATTTCTTTTCAAAACTGGTTCCAACTTTCAGTTCTTCCATTTCACCCTCCATGTGTTCTATCAAATTCAACTGATTACATAGTTGTATTTTAACATCTTATCTTAAAAAAAGCCGTTATATGAACGGCTTCAGACTGTCAAAAAAGCTAACCTAGTACCGACAATTGTTAGATCATGTTGTACGCATCGGAGCGGACACGGCGAATGCCTGTCCGATTCCGCAGCGAACAACAGATTAACAATTGGTCGGTACGGGAGTTTATCGACAACCTCAAGCCGTTATATTAACGACTTTTCTACTTGTTAATTATTCAATTTCAGCTTCTATCTCAACTTCTACCATTTTTTCTGATTCCGGTTGTTCTTCAAACAGCGCTTTGAATTCTTCACCGGTGACGGTTTTATCTCTCAACAGGCGAGTGGCGATTTCTTCGAGCTTTTCCTTATGTGTTTCCAGAATCGAGCAGGCCCGTTCAAAAGCGTTTTCCACAATCGTACGGATTTCCTTATCAATGACCGCCGCAACTTCCTCGCTGTAGTTGCGAGACCGGCCCAGATCCCGACCCAGAAAAACTTCGCCGCTTTCAGAATGTCCAAAAGTCATTGGCCCCAGATGCTCACTCATTCCCCATTCCGTTACCATACTTCTGGCAATCTTGGTTGCACGTTCAATATCATTGCTGGCACCCGTACAAATATCATCCAGAGCGATTTTTTCAGCCGCCCGTCCACCCAGTAGGCCACAGATATTTTCCAGTAACTTACTTTTACTCATATGCTGACGATCATCATCCGGCAGTGATAACGTGTAACCAGCTGCCATCCCCCGGGGAATAATCGAAATCTCATGAACTGAGTCACAATTGGGTAAAAGATGCATCACAATCGCGTGTCCGGCTTCGTGATAAGCAGTGATATGTAAATCATCCTCGTTGATCACTTTGCTTTTCTTTTCAGGGCCAGCGATCACCCGCTTGATGGCTTCTTCCAACTCGACCATGGTAATCAATTTACCACTATGTCTGGCTGTCAGAAGGGCAGCTTCATTCATCAGGTTTTCCAGATCAGCTCCGGTAAAACCCGGTGTTCCTTTGGCAATGGTGGCCAGATCGACCTCAGGTGCCAGGGGTTTATCTTTTTTATGCACATTAAGAATTTCTTCCCGGCCTTTAACATCAGGCACACCAACAGTCACCTGACGGTCAAAACGTCCTGGTCTTAGTAAGGCTGGATCAAGAATATCCGGACGGTTCGTAGCGGCAATAATGATAATGCCTTCGTTGATACCAAAACCATCCATTTCAACCAGTAACTGGTTCAGGGTTTGCTCCCGTTCGTCATGTCCACCACCCAGACCAGCGCCACGATGTCGACCAACCGCATCAATTTCATCAATAAAAATGATGCATGGGGCGTTTTTCTTAGCATTTTCAAAAAGATCCCGAACTCGGGAAGCTCCGACCCCAACAAACATTTCAACAAAATCCGAACCACTAATCGTGAAAAACGGCACTGCCGCTTCTCCGGCAACTGCTCTGGCCAGAAGGGTTTTCCCAGTACCCGGAGGTCCAACTAATAAAATCCCTTTGGGAATCCGGGCGCCCAATTTCCGGTAGCGATCCGGAGCTTTCAAGAAATCAACAACTTCTTCTAACTCTTCTTTTTCCTCATCGGCACCAGCGACGTTTTTAAAGGTCACCTTGGTTTCCCCTTCAACGTGAAGTTTTGCCCGACTTTTTCCAAAGGACATTACCTTCCCGCCGCCACCGCCAGCCTGTTGGCTAAAGACGAGAAAAAACACCACCATTAAAACAATCAACACCACTGATGGAATTAACGAAATCCACCAGGAATCCTGCTGCTTGGTAATGGTTACTTTCACATCGTTTTTCAAAATATACGGTGTTACCTGTTCGTCTATTACATATTGCGGTACCACTGCCTCAAATTCTTCGCCACTCCGTAGAACGCCGGTGACATTTGAGTTGTTTATTTCCAGTTCTGCTACCTGATTATTCTCCAATTGGGTAAGCAGCTCACTATAAACAATCGTTTTAACCTCTTCTTTCATGGGGTTTAAAAAGGTTACAGCGACAATAATGATCAATAGAATTACTAAATAAAACCCAATCATCTTAAGGTATTTATTCAAAAAACATCACTCCTCTCATGTTCAAATTCTTCTTTTTTTCATTCGGTTTATTCATATACTTCTCGTTTTAAAATCCCAATAAAGGGAAGATTCCGGTACTTTTGAGCATAATCCAATCCATATCCAACTACGAATTCGTTGGGTATTTCAAAGCCGATATAATCAGCTATAACCCGCTGTTCCCGACGCTCCGGTTTATCCAGTAGCGAACAGACCTTAACATCCGCTGCCCCCAGGCTTTCAAAGCGATTCAATAAATATTTCAGGGTATTACCAGTATCAACAATATCTTCAACCAGCAAAATACTCCGGCCTTTGACATCCATCGATAGATCCGCTTCCAGTTGAACAACTCCAGAGCTCCGGGCTTCGGCGCCATAGCTGGAGGCTTTTAAGAAATCAATCTCCAATGGAATCGGAATTTTTCTAATCAAATCGGCCATAAAAACCGATGATCCTTTCAAAATACCAATCAAGATGGGATACTTTCCCCGGTAATCTGCGGTAATCTTTTCTCCAAGTTCAGCGACACGCTTTTCCAATGCCTTTTCATCAACCAAAATTTCCTGAATATCGGCTATCACATTTTTCTCCTAACATAAGGTATGTTACCCTAATTATTTTTTTTGTATCATCATTGGCCAAAAATCGTTGATTGATGGCATAGCCCAAAATCCATAAGACCTCATTATCCACTACCAGTAGTGGAATCTCATTTCTGCGATTGCGATCAATTTTTTTGTCAATATAATACTTCTTAATGGATTTTTTCCCAAGTAGACCTGGCGGATAAAAATAGTCTCCTGATTGACGGCTACGCAAAACCAATATGCCTTTTATTTTATCATAATCAAAATATTTTTCACAATGATTTTCCACTTCTTTCGAAAAAAAACACCTTTTATTTTTAAATTCAGCCGGAGTAACACGTTTAGTCTCGATGATCAGATGCTCTTTAGCAAATAGATAGGTCTTATTTGCCAGAATCCGTTTGGGTGTTATCATGACATCTGCTTGCACTTCTTTTTCAGACACCATTACTCGATCATAACGGCGGCTAACGTGAATGTCATGCGGAAGGTGGATTTCCCAGATTGTTTTGTCGCTCTTTAGTAAACTATAAAATGCAGTGATATGATTGTACTCAATTTCCTTTAAACTACCCTTAAATTTAAAAATAGCCCGCCGTAAAATTTCTTTCTGAACCACCGGTTCTTCGCCCAACCAGACGTCACGATTAATAACTACCCGGTTTATTTCAGAACCCAAAATCCGATCTTCAATCAGATCCACATATTTCTCAAAAAACGCTTCATATTCATAGGCAATTTTTGTAAATTCATTAAAATGGACTTCCGCCCGGGGATTGATTTCTAAAACCATCGGCATAATATCCAAACGGATTTTGTTGCGGGTATAGTCACGCTGAAAGTTAGTGGCATCCGTTCGAAAAGCCAGCTCATGGATTTTGCAATACTCCAGAATTTCTTTTTTCTCCAGACACAGAAATGGCCGGATATATAAATTGTCCCGACTGGATTTTATGCCCGAAACACCCTTGACTCCAGTGCCGCGGATCAACCGCATCAGCATTGTTTCCGCCTGATCATTGATATGATGGCCCATGGCGATCCGATTATAACCATGCGCTGCAGCAATGACACTAAAAAAGCCGTAACGTTCTTTCCGGCCCGCTTCTTCTACCGATATTTTCTCGATTTGCGATATTTGCCGGATATTTCGTTGTCGCGAAAAGAAGGGAATGTTCCGCGCTCGACAAAATTCTTTTACAAACTCCTCGTCGGCATCAGCGGCGGCTCCCCGAAGACCGTGGTGAAGATGAGCCACACCGAGGGTGATTTCAAATTGGTTGGCATATTTATCCAAAAAATACAATAAAGCCAGCGAATCTGCTCCACCGGATACGCCGATGAGAACCTGATCGCCAGCCTCTAAAATTCCCTGTTCTTCAATATACTGAATTACTTTTTTCTCCATGGTTTCACCACTTCAATAAAATTCTCTATTCTAATTTCTTTATAAAAATAGGTAAAAAAAATGGTGGTCGCAACAGGGCTCGAACCTGTGACCCCCTGCTTGTAAGGCAGGTGCTCTCCCAGCTGAGCTATGCGACCACGAAATAATCTGGAAACTATTTGGTTGTAACGATACAAATTAAGTGGTGACCCCTAGGGGACTCGAACCCCTGTTACCGCCGTGAAAGGGCGGTGTCTTAACCGCTTGACCAAGGGGCCACTGATTTATTTTTTTATGGTAGCGGCGAACGGAGTCGAACCGCTGACACTACGGGTATGAACCGTATGCTCTAGCCAACTGAGCTACGCCGCCATGAAAAAAAGGATTTGTATATTTGGTTGCGGGAGCAGGATTTGAACCTACGACCTCCGGGTTATGAGCCCGACGAGCTACCAAGCTGCTCCATCCCGCGATGTGATTATTGAGCAAGTAAAAAGTGGTGCCGAGGACCGGAATCGAACCGGTACGGTCGAAAGGACCGCAGGATTTTAAGTCCTGTGCGTCTGCCAGTTCCGCCACCCCGGCACTTTTTCGTTTGTCCCCTTGCTCAAGGGACAAGTGTTATTATACGCCCATCCATAGCTAATGTCAAGCTTTTTTGAAAATAATTTCTCTATTTATTTTCCATGACAAAATGGCGGTATGCTGCACCTTCAAGATTATCATAGTCACAAACGGTAAAAACAGTTTCACCGGTAATTTTAAAAATATTTAAAAGCAAAAAAGCGCCAGCTAGAATGATATCAGCTCGTTTGGCTTCCAGCCCCACCATATTTTGTCGCTCCTTGATGGTTTTACTGGCTAAGCTGTCAATCATACGTTCCAGCTCATCTTTCGTAATGGTACTCTGATGAACCATTTCGCTACAATAGGTCTTCAGTTCCTGTTTGATCGTCGACAAACTGGTAGCTGTTCCACCAATTCCGATGAGTTTATAGGGTTTGGTCGGCAAAAATCCGTGCGTCTTTTTTTCGAACTCGGCATATATTTTCTCATTCATCCGCTCCAATTCCTGAAAGGTTGGTGGATCAGAAAAAATAAATTCTTCGGTACAGCGAACACAGCCCAGATTAATACTCATCATTCGTTTTATTTCATTGTCTTCGCCATAGATAAACTCGGTACTTCCACCACCGATGTCAAAGATCAGAATTTTTTCTTCAAAGCACTGTGATACCCCAACAAAACCAAGCTCTGCTTCAGCTTCACCAGAAATCACCTCAATTTCGAATCCCAGTTTTTCTTTAACTGTCTCAAGATAAGTCGCTGTATTATCGGCATCCCGCATCGCACTGGTGCCAAATAAATAAAATTCTTCCACCCCATAATCGGCAGCGATGTTTTTATATTCTTCCAGTGCTTCGATATTCCGCTTTTCCGCATCGGGATGGAGGCGTCCCGTTTGATTGACCCCCTGGCCCATCCGAGTATAACGAACGGATTTATTGACCCGCACCAGCTTCCCCTGGTCATTTCGAAAAATCAGCATCCGGGTCGAATTGGTGCCAATATCGATCACCGCCAAATGGCGTTTTTTTTCTTTTTGTTCAATCCGATCAAGTTCAGTACCATCTAAATTACTGTTACATTTATTGTTCAACTGTTTGCCCATCGCTTTCTGCAGCATCTTTCTGGGTTTCCACAATAACGATGGTTTCATCCGGATAATACAAACCCAGATATCGCCGTGCAAAATTCTCCACATAATTCTTGCTGCCCATCTGTTTAACCTGTTCATCTAATTGATTACTTCTTATTTTTTCATTTTCGATTTGTTGGCTAATCTGGATCTTTTGCTGATCCAACTCATAGATTTTTATGGCATTGGCCAGGTAGATGTAGACGGTAAATAAAATTGTCCCGATAATTGCCAGGGCAATGATGATTCGACGTCTGATCAGGTTTCTCGTTTTTTCATTCATCTTCACTTCTTCACTTCCGGCAAGGCTGCCCTACAATTCCCGATACATATCTCCTGCTTTTTCTTTGGGAGCATGTTCCAGACATAAAAGAACCTCCACCTTTTGTTCTCCGTCTCCATAACGGATGGTAATAATATCTCCGGGTTTCACCTGATCACCCGGTTTAGCAACCTTATCATTAATCGATATCCGCCCGCCGTCACAGGCGTCTTTTCCCACGGTTCGTCGTTTAATAATTCTGGCGTTTTTTAAATATTTATCAATTCTCATGTATTCCTCATTATTCTAAATCAAAAAGCTTAAAACTAAAACCACTGATAAAACAAAAAGCCAGAGCATCGCCCCGGCTTCTGTAACTTTGCTTACTTATTTACTTCATCCTTAAAGCCTTTACCTGCTTTAAAGCCAGGGGCTTTAGAGGCTGCTATTTCGATGGGCTCTTTTGTTCGTGGGTTAAGACCTGTACGTGCTGCACGTTCTCTAACCTCAAAGGTTCCAAAACCTACTAACGACACCTTGTCTCCATTTTTCAAGGTATCTACCACTGTGTCCAAAAAAGCACCTAATGCTTTTTCTGAATCTTTTTTTGATAAACCCGACTTTTCTGCCATTTGGGCAATTAATTCTGATTTGTTCATTTTTTCCTCCATCTGATAGTTTCCAGTATTCTATTGTAATATTATAAGCGTGTTCACCAGCAAATTACAAGTTTTTTTTGCTTTTTTCGGCTTTTTCCGTTATTAAAGCCCTTTCGACCGATTCCAGACCTCATTTAATTCCTCAAAAGTATATTCATTTAGCAATTTATTCTCTTGACTAGCAACTTTTTCCATTTTTTCAAAGCGATCAATGAATTTTTCTGTCGCCTTTCTTAATACCAGTTCGGGCTGTAATTTGAGCAATCGGGATACATTCACCACTGAAAAAAGCAGATCTCCCAGTTCTTCAGCAATCTTTTGAGGATCATTTTCCTCCATTGCCGCTCTTAATTCATGGGTTTCCTCATCGATTTTTTCCAGCGCAGCCGTTGCCTCCAGCCAGTCGAAGCCGACTTTAGCAGCTTTTTTCTGAACCTTAACCGCTTCCATTAGAGCTGGCAGCGCCTTGGGAATTTTTTTCATTTCGGATGACAGACCACTTTCCTGGGTGGTATTCACCTCACCTTTTTCTAATCGTTTGATCGCATCCCAGTTGGTTTCAACCTGGTCTGGATTAAAGCTCGCCTTGTCGATAAATACATGGGGATGGCGCCGAATCATTTTTTCATTGATTCCAGAAATCACCTGGTTGACGTTAAAGCGACCGGCTTCACTGGCAATTTCAGCATGGAAAACAATCTGAAATAAAACATCGCCCAATTCTTCCGCGAGATTATCCCAGTCCTGATTATCGATGGCTTCCAGCACCTCATAACTCTCTTCCAGCAGATAGCTTCTCAAGCTTTCGTGGGTCTGGCTGCGATCCCATGAACAGCCGTCATCGGCTCGCAGAGCTTTCATCAGCTCTATGGTGCCCTGAAATCCCTGATAGACATCAATTTCGGCGGGAATGAACAGACTGGTCAAATGATTGATGTCATCAACCCGATCCAGTTCATAAAGGTAAACTTCCAGTGTTTTTTCAGCACCGGGGATCCCAGAGTTAATCAGTAAAACCACTTTTTTTTCCGGGTCATAGATTTCCATTAATTGAAGCTTCAACTCCGAAGCCATATGTTGATCGTACACCTGGGTCACCAACGTGCCTATTCGGGGATCCGGGGGATTTTTGAATACATCAAAGGCATCAATGATTTTTAGCCCATTAATCGGATCCGTTTCCAAACTGTTGAGTGTCACATCAACGAAACTCACTCCGGGATAAATTCGATAACTGATGCCAGCGGCTTTGGCTGCAACGATCAATTTCTCGACGGTTTTTTCGCCAAACAGCGGGTTTCCAGGAACCGCATAAACCAATTTTTCATTTGTCCTGGCGGCCTCAATAAGGGTCGTGACGATTTGATCATAGACCGCTTCAAACGAGTCTTCCTGCTCATAATAACAGTCAAAACTCTGGTAAGTGATGGCTTCCTGACAAATAAAATCCATCACTGGATGGATCGTCGTTCTAAAAAAATTGGGACTTGAATCTTTCAACAAAGCAAATGTTTCCAAAGTCATCTGGCCGGGACTGCCCGGACCGAGTCCAACAATATCAATGTGGTGCATGTTTATTTCCTTTCTAGATCAGTTATTGATGTCTAATCCGCCTTTTTTTATGACCGGGCGTCAATCGCTCGAGCCAATGAAAAAAGCGAAGCAGGGTACGACTTCCCGGCAAAACGCTGATTTCGTCTGCCGTTATGCCTTTGATTAAAACCAGCACAAAGGAGTAAATAAAGACACCTATGGATACCGCAATGATAATCCCTATAAATCCACCCAGGAAGGCTGCAATTCCCTTGTAGGTAAAAAACACGGCAATTCCCATCATGATGGCAGCAACCAATGGTTTCAGGGCAGTATGGACAAAATCCACCTTGATGTGGGTATAACGCTTAACCGAAGCGTAGTTCGCCAACGTCAGATAGATAAAGGTAATCATGCTGCTGATGACAATCCCCTGAATATTAAAAAAGGGAATCGACAAAAATATCCAACCCGTGATAAAACGGATAATAATAGCTACTCCCAGATTGATCAGCGGAATGCGAAACCGGTCGATGGATTGAAGGATACTCTGAAAGGTGTTTGACAGCATCATAAAAATCGTTGCATAGGCAAAGGTGCATAAAATAAAGCCGCCGTAGGGTGATCCCGGAAAGAGCAGATCAAAAATGCCGTAAGACAGCACCGACAAACCAATGCAGGAGGGAAAAGCGACCAGCAGGATGACCCGGATCGCCAACACAATTTTCTCATTCATCGCTTTCCGGTTTCGCATCGCAAAGGATTCCGAAATCGCCGGAATCATCGCTACTGCCAGATTACCGCTGATAATCAGCGGAATGGTAATCAATATTTCAGCATTGGTAAAATCACCAAACATCATTGTTGCGGTTATTTCGTCAATTCCGGCCACGGCCAGCCGGGATACGTAGATAAAGGAGTCCACCGTCGAAAACATCGCCACTAAAGCCGATGTCAAGGTGACCGGAATTGAGATGATCACTAGTCTCTTGAGCAGTGCCCGGTTGGAGCGCTGCCGTTTTCTGGTCTTTACTTTGAGCAGGCGTTTATTTTTGGTAACAAAACCATAATACAGATAAGCCAGTAGAATGGCTGCCACCAGACCACCGGCGGTGGCGCCAAAAACCGCCCCACCAACGCCCAAACCAACCCCAAATTGACCGACAAAAGCCCAACATAGGACAACACCTAAAAAAACCCGGACAATTTGTTCAAGAATCTGGGAAATTGCGGTAGGTGTCATGATCTGAAACCCCTGAAAAAAGCCCCGAAAGGCCGACACAAAGGAAATGAACAAGGGCGCCAAGGCAATGGCCACCAACGCCGGATAACTCTCGGCCGTCCAATTCGCCGTTTCGATGATCCATTCCGCTCCAAAGAACAGAAATAGGCTGGATAATGCCCCTAAAACCGCCAGAATGAGAATCGATAGTTTAAAAACCCGATGGGCGGTGGCATATTCTTTTTGGGCGATGCTCTCAGATACCATTTTGGAAATCGCTACCGGAAAGCCCACGGTGGAAACCATCAGCAGCAGGTTATAGATACTGGTAACATTGCCATAGATCCCATTTCCATAACTGCCTACCATCTGGTACAGGGGAATTTTGAAAAAGAGGCCCAACAGCCGGGACAAAATCCCCGCTGCAACCAGAATACTGGCACCCTTTAAGTAATTTGATGTTCGCTCAGACATAGATAAACCTCTTTTTTACAGTGTTGCAAATTCCACTGATGCTTTGCAGATTGTTTTTTATTATATCGTATCAACTAACCATGTACAACCAAAAAGCACTGAAAATCAGTGCTTTTTGCGGGTTATGCTTAGATGATGCTAGATTTTATTTTCGTATACTTTAACATTCAATTCCGTTTTTAGCTCGTCCAGATACGCGTCAGCTGGCGTAACAATATCGTTGATTTTTACTTTGAATTTGTTCGTCAGCTTGGTTTTAAGCTTATCAAATTCTTCCGTCACTTTTTCGCTTTTCAATGTTTCGGTTATTTCTTCTTTTTTATCTTCCAGGCTTGGTGTTTCTCCGTCTTTTTTATCGTAGACATAAATGACATGGTACCCATAGTCGGTTTTAACTGGCTCGCTGACGGTATTGACATCCATACCAAAGGCGGCATCTGAGAATTCCGATACCATGGTTGACTTGGTAAATGCACCCAAATCGGCAGCTTCCTTAATTCCTTCGGTGGTCTGGTATTTGGCCATAATCGCATCAAATTCTTCGACTGTTTTAGCATTTTTGGCTTCAGCGTAAACTTGATCTGCTAAGGCTTGTTCGCTGGCCAGAATATGTTTAGCAGAAACAGTGCTGGTATCGTAGGACGCTTTGTTTTCATCGTAGTATTTCTTGATTTCGCCATCCGTCACTTTAATCGTACTTTCCAGATCTGCCTGTACTGCTTTGGAAATAGCTGATGCAGTAGCATCCTGTTTCATAAATTCTTTAAATTGAGCAATCGTTAAGAATTTTGTATCGAGAAACTGTTGCAGTGCTTCGTCCCCTGGTAGCAGATAGTTAATAAATGCTTCCTGTGTGGTTACATAACTGTCAATATTAGCCTGATCCGCTGTCAGTTTCTTTTCTTCGGCATACTGGGCCAGTGCTTTTTGTTCAGCAATGGTGTTAAAGATGGTTTCATTTGTCGTTTTCATGGTTTCATCATCCGTTTTAAGGGCCTGTTGCGTCTGATAATAGGTCAATAATTCTTCGTTGGCCAACCGATAGTTATACACATCTTTTTTAACCTCATCCTTACCAACAGTTCCCACAACCGTATTTAACTCTTTACTGGGATCGGCCTTTAAGGTGTTGTTGTAGTTTGTTTCCATAGTGTTGGCATAGCTGTAATCCAGCAGGAATTTATTTAAGAATGCCTCGAAAGAAGCGGCATCGGTGTTATAGGTTGCTAAAACAGCGGCATATTTTTCTTCGCCCAGGGTTGTTTTCAGTGATTCCAGCATACTGCTGGCATTCGTAGCGATCCCGGTTTCATCGACGGTCACCCCATCTTTTTTGGCTTTGGCGGTGAGGGTTTCAACTCGTACCAGATCATCCAGAATGTCTTTTTTTAGCTGGGTGAGCTCTTTATCAGTAGGGAATGTCATGCCACTGGCATCAAAATACATCTGGTAATATGCCATGTAGTTGTTGAAATTTTCTTTCAACAAGGGGGTACCATCAATAACGGCGATCTCCACCTTTTTATCCTGTTCAGGATTTACCTTAACCAAACTGCAACCTCCGGCAAAAAGACTGACACTGATTACGCCTGTCAGCAACAAAGCCAGAATACGAGATTTCTTCATTTTTGTTGTTCTCCTCTTCTTTTATTAATATCATATCATTAAGACCTTGCCCAGTTTAACACACGACAACTGGACTTTACCTTAATTCTTAGCGGGAGTCAGTCGACCCAAAAATTCACCCAGAGCTTTCAGATAGGGTTGATCACGCTCATGTTTTAAAACGATCCGCCAACGGATCTGATCGCCTTTACCGGCATTAAACTTAATATTATAGCAATTAAACAGTTCCTTCATCAGTTCCGGATCGGGAATGGGAATTTCTCTGGTACTGTCAAAAGTGAATAATACCGAGTTACCGCGCTCCCGGATTTCCGTCATTCCCAGCATTCGGCCCAGATGTTTAATCATTGCCAGCGACATCAGGTTATAAACCCCATCTGGGATTTCCCCAAAGCGATCCAACAGTTCATCTTCCAGTTCATCATAATCCGCCTGGGATTTGACATAGGAGAGTTTCTTATAGATATCATATTTTAACTCCTCATCCGCAATATATTTTTCTGGAATATAGCTGCTGACATTGAGGTTAATTAACAGTTCGCTGGCTGAGAAATCCATTTCTTTGCCCAGCCGCTCATGAATGGCCTGATCCAGAATCCGACAGTAAAGCTCATAGCCAATGGTGGCCAGATTACCGGACTGAGCCGCTCCCAGAATATTTCCCGCACCACGGATTTCGAGATCCCGAAGAGCAATTTTAAAGCCTGAACCAAAGGCAGTAAAGTCTTTGATGGCTTTTAAGCGTTTCTGGGAAATTTCTGAAAGCACCTTGGGCCGATGGGTCACATAGGTATAACCTTGAACATCGGATCGCCCAACCCGCCCCCGGAGCTGATACAATTGGGACAGCCCCATATAATCGCCATTGTCAATGATCAGGGTATTGGCATTTTTAATATCCAGTCCCGATTCAATAATCGTGGTGGTCACCAGGATATCAAATTCCTGTTCCAAGAAATCAACCATGATGTCTTCCAATTCCTGTCCGGTCATCCGGCCATGGGCCACCACAATTCGGGCTTCCGGAACCAGCTTTTGAATTTTTCTAGACACTTCAAAGATATCATGAATCCGGTTGTGGACAAAATAGACCTGGCCCCGCCGAGCCAGTTCCCGCTCAATCGCATCTTTGATAATCGCTTCATTGTATTCCATCACGTAGGTCAGAACCGGCCGACGGCCCGCCGGAGGCTCGTCGATAACGCTCATATCCCGAACCCCGATCATTGACATGTGCAAAGTTCTTGGAATCGGGGTGGCACTGAGGGTAAGTACATCAACATTTTCTTTGAGTTGCTTGATCCGTTCCTTATGACCAACCCCAAAGCGTTGTTCCTCATCAACCACCAGCAAGCCCAGATCTTTAAAGATTACATCTTTTGATAAAAGCCGGTGTGTACCGATGATCAAATCCACTTGACCGGCAGCGAGTTGTTTTAAGGTTTTATCCTGATCGGATTTCGACCGGAAGCGGCTGAGCAGGCCAATACTGACCGGATATTTGTTAAATCGCTCCAGTGCCGTCTGGTAGTGCTGCTGCGCTAAAATGGTGGTGGGCACCAGAAAAGCCACCTGCTTGCCTTCCATTACCGCCTTAAAGATCGCCCGCAGAGCGACCTCCGTTTTACCATAACCGACATCCCCGCAGAGCAGCCGATCCATCGGTCGGGGCGACTCCATGTCTTCCTTGATTTCATCCACCGCCTGGAGCTGGTCGTTGGTTTCCTCATGCGGAAATGAATCCTCAAATTCCTGCTGCCAGCTGGAATCGGGACCAAAGGCATAGCCCTTTAAATTCTGGCGTTTGGCATAAAGAGCAATCAGCTCATCGGCCATTTCTTCAACAGCCGCCTTGACCCGCGATTTAGACTTGCTCCAGTCATTCGTGCCCAACTGGTTAATTTTCGGCTTTTTCTCACCAGTTCCCACATAAACCTGGATGGCATCGAGCTGATCCACCGGACAATAAAACTTGGCTTCATTGGCATATTCAATAACCAGTAAATCTTTAATCGTCTCATCGATTTTTAATTGTTCAATTCCCCGATAGACCCCGATGCCGTGGGTATCATGAACCACAAAGTCCCCCTGATTCAATTGGGTAAAAGTATCAATCTTACGCCCCTTTTGGCGGCGGCGCTTTTTCCGCTGGGTCGATTCTTTGATGATTTCACTTTGATTGATACAAATCAGCTTTTCATTGGTCAATTCAAAACCGCCGCTGATTTCGCCGGTAACCAGCTGAACTCCCGGCAAGGCCTGATTGGTAAAGCGATGAATATCCGCATCAGTCAATATTTTTTTGAGCTTTTCGATGCCCGCCTGATCCCGGGCCCGTAAATGAATGATCGCATCCTGTTTTAGCTGCTTTTGAACAAATTCGATAAATAGCGGCATCTGCCCCAGGAACGAATCGTTTTCTTTGACCGCTAAATCCAGGCTCATTCCTTTTTTACCCCGTGAAGTAAATAAATGGAGTTTTAACTGCGGCTGGTTCTCCAGCGCTTTCTCAATTTTTGAAAAAGAATTAAATTTGTTTTTTTCTTCCGAAAACATTAACTGTTCATCCATCAGGGTCTGAAAGTCACTGTGCAACTTATTGACAAAAACGCTCTGGGCTTCCTTAATGCGCGGCGGCTCATCCCATATCACCAGCGCAGCTCCCAGATAATCGGTGAGCATTCCTTCGGACTTGATAAAGGCAAACAAGGTTTCGTCGTGGCTTCCCGGATCTTCGTTAAGCCGTTCAATCAGCGTCTGATAACCGGGAATGTCACCATAATTTTTTAAAATCTGCTTGAGGGCTTTTGCTCGCTCATCATCCGCCAGAATAATTTCCCGTCCCGGAAAAATCGTCACCTGATTAAGCGAGTCAGTTGATAACTGGGTTTGGGGATCAAAGGTTCTAAGCGATTCAATGGTATCGCCAAAAAAATCGATCCGGTAGGCTTCTTCGCCGGTCGTGGAAAACACATCAATGATCCCACCCCGGTGGGCAAACTGGCCCCGGGCCTCGACCTGGGAAACTGATTCATACCCCAATTCAAAGAGGCGCTTTGTCAATTCAACCGGATCACAGCTGTCCTCTACTGTCAGGGAAAAGCTTAGTTCCTGAAATTTTTCTCGGGGCATTTGTTTTTTTAGCAGGGTTTCCGCTCCCATCACCACTACAAAATGGTTATCGGACAACAGCTTTTCAAATACAATCAACCGCTGGTGATTGATTTCCTGACTGTGAACATCGGCAAAATAATCATGAATCGGTTCAGCCGGAAAATAAAGCACCTGATCCCCGAGCAGCATCTCCAGATGCGCAGCTGTTTTCTGAGCCTGATAATCGGTTGCTGCAACATAAAGAATCCGGCTCTGCATCTGGCTTTCAATCAGCCCGGTTAGAACTTCTTTAAAACTGTTGTTAACATTGGAAAGGTTAATGATTTCTCCCGGGGCCAGATTATTCAAAATGGTTTGGATGGCTTCACCCTTTAAAAGGTTTTGATAAAGTAATTCCATACGTTCTTCTTTCATTTTAAAACAAGGATAGCCCGGGTTTTAAACCCGGGCCCCTGTTTTGTATTCTTTTTCGCACGTCTAAGTCCTGCTCTTTTATCGTCTTTTATTCCGATTTTTCCAGTGTGTTTGATTCTGCAATCTTATCTTCTGCTGATTTTTCAATCTTTTTTCGCACATTGATCTGGTTCATCGCCAGATCAACGCCCTGCTTGACAAAAATATCCACCCCTTTTGCCGCTTCCATCACAGCAGTTTCCATGGCCGGAAATTCACTTTTGGGAAATCGTCCCAACACATAGTGCACCAATTCCGAACCCAGCCGGGGCCGACCAATGCCGATCCGGATGCGGGAGAAATCGGGATTACCCAGATGTTGGATAATCGATCGCATGCCGTTATGGGTCCCGGCACTGCCCCGCTGGCGAATCCGTACATCCCCGATAGCCAGATCGATGTCATCATAGACCACCAAAAGATTTTCCAGCGGAATCTCATAAAAATTCATCAACCCAGCCACGCACAATCCGCTGTTATTCATGTAGGTGGTCGGTTTGGCCAGCATAATTTTATGCCCCGCTTCACGATAGACCCCGGTTAAGCCATGCTGTTCTTTCTTGGTGATAGCGATGCCCTTTTTATCACTGAGATAATCAAGGGTTTCAAAGCCGATATTATGCCGGGTTCCATCGTACTCTTTGCCAATGTTTCCCAATCCAACAATCAGATGCATTGCAAAGCCTAAACGTATCTTCCCACAAAAAGCTTACTCAGTGAGCGACCAAAATGGACATAGTCAATCGCGCGACCAAAAAGAGTTCCTGTGGATAAAATCTTTATCTTGTCGATTTGTTTTTCCTTGGGAATAATCAAGGTGTTGAGCGTAACCAGTTCCTCAATGGCGGAATCCTGAATCCGCTGGATGGCTGGACCGGAAAACACCCCATGGCTGCAGGCCGCAAAAACTGAACTGGCACCCAGATCAATCAGCGCATTGGCCCCAGAGGTGATGGTACCAGCCGTATCAATCATATCATCGATCATGATACAGTTTTTCCCTTTAACATCCCCAATAACGTTCATAACGGCGGTTTCATTGGGGCGGGGACGTTCCTTGTCGATGATTGCAAACGGGCAATTCAGACTTCTGGCCAACTTTCTGGAACGCTTGACGCTGCCCACATCCGGGGAAACCACAACCATGTTTTCGAGTTTCTTTTCCCGATAGTATTCAGTAATCAAGGCCCCGCCGGACAAATGATCCAGGGGAATGTCAAAGAATCCCTGAATTTGATTGGAGTGAAGATCCATGGTGATAACCCGATCGGCTCCAGCGGTGGTTAAAAGGTTTGCCACCAGTTTAGCGGTAATGGGATCCCGGGATTTGGCCTTCCGATCCTGTCGGGCATAACCATAATACGGAATGACAGCGTTAATTCGTCCTGCCGAAGCCCGTTTCATGGAATCAATAAGAATCAGTAATTCCATTAAATTTTCATTCACCGGGGTTCCAGTCGACTGAATCACAAAAACATCTGCCCCCCGAACCGATTCAAAGACATTAACGCCGATTTCCCCGTCACTAAAGGAAACCACTTCAGCGTTACACAGCTGAACTTCTAAATATTCGGCAATTTCCTGTGCCAATGCGATATTTGAGTTTCCAGCAATAATCTTAATTCCACTATACTTTCCATCCATGCGTTTCTTACCTCTTCTTAATTTTCTCAATTTTTCTATTGTAAATGGTGTGAACGGCTATTTTTTTAAATAGCCAACCTTGTTGACCTGTCGGGCTCTGGCAATCGCCAGGCTGTCTTCCGGAACATCGTCAGTGATAGTCGATCCAGCGGCGATGTAGGCCCCCTCTTTTACCGTAACCGGGGCAATCAGATTAGTATTACAGCCAACAAAGGCATCTTTTTCAACAACGGTTCGGTATTTTTTCTTGCCATCATAATTAACAAACACCGTACCACAGCCGAGGTTGACATTTTCACCAACATCCCCGTCCCCAATATAGGTCAGGTGAGAGGCTTTAGCGCCATCAGCCATGGTGGAATTCTTAACTTCCACAAAATCTCCAACCTTGCAATGCTTACCAATCTGGCTTCCCGGCCGAATATATGCATATGGTCCAACGCTGGTGTACTCGTCAACGCTACTATCCAGTATTGTGGAATTCTGAATAGTAACATTATTCCCAATTTTTGCGTCAACTAACCGACTATTTGCACCAATGACACAATCTTTTCCAATTCTCGTCTGACCTTCCAGTATGACCCCGGGATAGAGCACCGTGTCCTGATCAACAATAACCCGAGCGCCAACATAGGTAGCGGCCGGATCGATAAAGGTCACGCCCTTGTCCATCAGTTTTTTATTGATCCGTTTTCGCATCACTGCTTCGGCTTCAGCCAGCTGTACCCGGGAATTAATGGCCTGGATGTCTTCGAAATCCGGCGTCACATAGGTGCCGGTCGTTTTTCCCATTCTCCTGAAGATCTCAATAACATCGGTGAGATAATACTCACCCTGAGCATTGTCGGTTTTTAGTTCTTTAAGCGCCAGAATCAAACTCTGGGCATCAAAACAATACATCCCGGAATTAATTTCTTTAATCTGCTTTTCAGTCGGTGTCGCATCTTTTTCTTCTACAATTTTAAGCAGCTCACCAGCACTGTTTTTGATCATCCGGCCATAACCGCTGGGCTCTGCAAATTCCGCCGTTAAAACCGTGGCGGCATAACCACCGTTTTCATGGGCAGCAATCAGGCCGGTCAGGGTTTCTTCTTGAATCAGTGGCGCATCGCCAACTAGCACAATCAGATTTCCCTCCAGTTCATCAAAAAAGGGCAGCGCCTGAATTACTGCATGTCCCGTCCCCAATTGTTCCTGCTGGAAATAGGTAACGATCTCCGGTGGTAGGCTTGCTTTAACCAGTTCGGCTTGAAACCCAATAATTACGCCAATTTCAAAAATTCCTGAAGCCTTGCTGACCGCTATCACATAATCCAGAATATTCTCCCCACAAACCTGATGAAGTACCTTGGGCTTCTGGGAGCGCATCCGGGATCCTTCTCCGGCTGCCAAGATAATAACTCGTGAATGGTTCATATTATTCTCCAAACATTTATAATAATTAACAACAAAAAAAGGGAAACGCTTCCCCCTTTTTAACTTTTTTTGTTTAATTTTTATTCTTCTTCGTAATCTACTTCTAATTCAACTGTTGCTTCTTCTTCATTGGTTACTTGATTATCCTCTTCTATGGCCTTTTCGTAAGCGCGCAGGACACTTTCCTGCATTTCACGACGGGTACCCATGTTAATGGGATGTGCGATATCCTTGAATTCGCCGTCCGGCGTTTTTCGACTGGGCATCGCAATAAAAAATCCGCTTTGACCCTCAATTACCTTAATATCATGAACAACAAATTGGTCATCAAAAGTAACCGAGACAATCGCTCTCATTTTACCCTCTGGATACGTTTTCCGTACTCTTACGTCTGTTATTTCCATCTCGTAAGCCTCCCCTTTGAAATAAAGTCACATGTCTAGGTATATACTAACACAAATTCAACTATATTAAAACAAAAACCTTGAAATTTTTCCATTCTTACTTATTTTCTAAAAGGGTAAAAAAACAAATAATTTCTTTAATTTCAGGTACTGCCAATCGATTGAATTATAAAATGTGACACCATATTTATTTCAATTTTCAGCTTTCTAAATGCAGAGAAACCCGCAATCCCGATTCCAGGTTTTCATCATCCATCCAAATCAGTGGAGTGAACTGTTCAACCAGTTTTTCAGCCGGGGATCGGGTCACAAAAATAACACAGATTCCCATTACCTCAGCGCCCACCTCTTCCATCAGGTTCATCATCCCTTTGGCGGTTCCGCCGCCTTTCATAAAATCGTCAATAACCAATACTTTCTTACCCTGCAGATCAATCCGGCGACTGAGATACATGGTTTTGATTTTATTGGAGGAGCCGGAAATATAATTGACACTGGTGGTTGCTCCTTCAGTTACCCGATTGGAACGACGGATCAGTCCCATTGGCACATTGAGATAATGGGCCGTTTCCATGGCTGCCGGAATACCTTTTGTTTCGGTGGTGACAACATACTCGATCCCTATTTGACCATATTTTGAGGCTATGATCCGACCAATGTTTTTAGAATAGCGGGGATTAGAGAGGATGTCGCTGTAATAAACAAATCCCCCCTGAATTTTCCGGGCTGGCGACTGAAGCTGATCCGCTATTTCTTTGAGGATACTGACCTCTTCTTCTCTGGTGACCTGGGGATGATAAACGACCCCCCCGGATGCCCCGGAATAGGTTTCGACATAGCCAGTACCGGTCAGTTCAATGGCATTTTTGACAATCGCCACATCTTCGCAGACACTCGATTTGCCCGCCTCCAGCAAGTCGGTAAAATAATTATAACTGAACACCTCGTTGGGATGGTCTGACAATATTTTTGTGATAACACTGATTCTTTCATTTTTTTTCATTTTCCACCTATGAAGGATTTGATTAAAATCCGAACATTATTCTCAATATCTATAATATTATTCATATTTCCGCAAAAGTGCAAGTTTTTTTTAATCTTTACTCAGCGGAAACACCTATGTTATAATTCGATTTAAAGTGTTTTTCCTGATTTTGGATGATATTTCGATTATTTCGTCCTTATCCTCAACCGACATGTGAACACTTATAATTAAAACATTAAGAAATATTTAAGATTTTATCACCAAATAAAGGAGCTGATTATTTGAAAGCACAACTAGAAAACAAATTCAACCGACCCATCAATAAATTATTCTTCATTGGAATTGGCGGGAGCAGCATGAGTGGCCTGGCTACGATGGCTTTGTCCCAAGGTTTTTCCATTGAGGGTTCGGATATGATTGCTTCCTCCTATACTGAAAAACTTGAAGGCCTGGGTGTCACGGTTCATATCGGACACAGTTATGATAATATCCCCGCTGACACCGATTGTGTTGTTTATTCAGCCGCTATCCACGATGACAACCCGGATATGGTCAAAGCCACCGATTTAAATCTTCCCAAAATTGAACGTTCAAGTTTCCTGGGTCTCTTTTCCCATATCTTTGATAAAACCATTGCGGTTTCCGGAACCCATGGTAAAACGACGACCTCCTCGATGGTTGCCTGTCTACTCCAGCACGCCGATCTGCGTCCCAGCCTGAGCATTGGCGGCAAACTTGACGAATTCGGCGGCAATGCGGTGATTGACGGCAAAGATTTTTTTGTCGTGGAGGCCTGTGAATATGTGGACAGCTTTCTGACAACGTCTCATTCCATTGGCATCATTACGAATATTGAAGAAGACCATCTGGATTATTTTAAAGATGGCATCAAACAGATCAAAGCGTCTTTTACAAAATTCGGCAAGATCCTGCCAGCCGATGGTCTGATGATTGCCTACGGCGATTCTCAGGATGTTCTGGACGTGGTGGCTGATTTAGCCTGTCCGGTGGTTACTTACGGTTTAAATAAAACCAATGACTGGTACCCCGCCAACATTGTTTATGATAAGGTCGGCAAGCCCAGTTTTGATGTCTATAAAAAGGGTGAATTTTATGGTCATTATCAATTGATTATTCCCGGAGAGCATAATGTTCTTAACGCTCTTTCTGCCATTATTTGCGGGGATTTCCTGGCCATTCCACTCGAAACATCCGTCGCTGCCATGGCAAAATTCAGCGGTGCCAAACGCCGTTTCGAATTCCGGGGGGAAGTCAACGGCATCAACGTTTATGAAGATTACGCCCATCACCCGACAGAGTTAAAAGTGGTTGTGGATGCCTGTCTCAATTATGAGCACAATAAACTGTGGGTTGTTTTTCAACCGCATACCTATTCACGAACCTTCTTTTTCTTTGATGAATTCGTCGATGCGTTTGCCAAAGCCGACTATGTCATTCTCAACGATATTTATTCTGACCGGGAAGGCAATAGCTGGAACATTTATTCCGAAGATCTGCAAAAAGCCATTGAAGCAAAATACGGCATTCCCACTGTCACCATTTCGGCTTTTGAGGATATCGTCAAGTATCTGACTGACCACCTCTGCCCGAATGATCTGGTGCTGGTGGCCGGTTCCCAAACGATCAACCACGTCGCCTTTGATCTGGTGGATAAGTTAAAAGAGATTCATAATTCTTGACATTTTTTCTAAGCAGGAGTATCCTAAAGAGAGAACTATTTTTTACTTTAGGAGGCTTATATGGAACAGTATAATAATAAGGCCATTGCTTCCCTAGTGTTGGGAATCGTATCCTTGGTTAGCATCGTATGGAGCTACTTCACTATTATTGGTATTATCTGCGCTATAGTCGGTTTGATTTTTGCCATCCAAATTCGTAAAGCTGGCGAATTGGAAGGATTTAAACCAAGTAGCATGGCAACTGCCGGTTTGGTCCTTAATATCATTGGTCTTGCCCTATGCGCAATTGTCCTGATCGCTTGTGTTGCCTGTGTCGGACTATTGGGCACAGCAGCGATGTTTAGTTGATTCAGGTGTTTTAAAATAGACGATTTCCATCGTCTATTTTTTTTACCCGCAGTCCCCAAACCGTCAACTTTTAAACGACCACCGTCCATGACCTGTTTGGAGCCAATCTTAACCATAATTCAAAAAGGAGTCTTATGTATCCGATCATTCATTTTTTTGATTATTCCATCCCTACCTTTGGTGTTTTATTTTTGCTGGGAACCGGTGCCGCGTTTTTATTGGGCGTCTACACCGCCCGAAAATATCATATCACCACCATGGATGCAATGTTTTTTGGTCTCTTTGGGATCATCGGCGGCATCACCGGGGCCAAAATACTTTACATTATTGTCGACTTACCAAACCTGCTCGCCAACCCGGAAACTGCCCTGATTCGCCTTGCCACTGGTGGTGCGGTATTTTATGGGGGACTGATCGGCGGCCTTTTGGGAGGCTATTTTTATACCCATATTTATCATCTGCATGCCATTCAATTTTTCGACATCGCCGTCCCCTGCCTGGCTCTGGCTCAGGCCTTTGGCCGGATCGGCTGTTTTTTTAATGGCTGCTGCTATGGGATTCCCTACGAAGGGATCGGTGCCGTTTACTATCCAGTGGGGGCGTATCCACCATCGGGAATCGGACTGTTCCCAGCCCAATTGTCAGAATCAGTCTTTCTGTTTATTCTGACGCTGGTTCTGATCGCCGTGTTGTGGAAAAGCAAAGCTTGCGGTATGACCACCGGTGTTTACTTGCTCGCCTCAGGACTGTTTCGTTTCATCAATGAATTTTTCCGGGCCGATCCCCGAGGTGCCATTGGATTTCTCTCAACTTCTCAATTTATCAGCCTGCTCGTTATTGGTTTAGGCATCTTATTCTTAATGAAGATCCCTCAGCAGCTTTATGAAAAATACTTGAAACAATAGTTATTTAGATGACTTTAGGGTATAATTAGGATATTACTATTTTTAGGAGGTTTTGTTATGCATATGTATGATGATTATCTGGGCGATATTTCTTCCCGGCCCGACAGTTTTATGGCAATTATGCCAGTTATTATGTCCGTTCTTGGTATTATTTTAGTCGTTAGTCTGGTGATCGGCCTGATCTGCTATGTTTTTAATTCCCTTGGTCTTTATACCATGGCCAAAAACCGAAATCTTGATAACCCCTGGTTGGCCTGGATTCCCTTAGCCAGCAGCTACCTGATGGGCGAATTGATCAACGATGATGTTTCCATCAGTACCTGGCACATTCCCTATGCCAAGCTCTTTCTTCCGCTGATGGGGTTGGCCCTAACCGTAGTCATGACCATTCTCGGGTTTATTCCCTATTTAGGGGCCTTTATGGGGATTATATTATCACTGGCTTTGAGCTTTTACTATTATGCTGCTCAATTCTGGCTTTACAGCATCTATGACAAAGATCATCGGGTTCTTTATCTGGTTCTCAGCATCATTCTCCCTTTCCTGGGACCGATTTTTGTTTTTGTTATCCGCAATCGGGATGCCTACGATGAACGTCACCCCGAAGGCGTAATCACCGAAACTTACGATTCCAAGTCAATCCTGGCTCTGACCCTGGGGATCTTCTCAATTGTCAGCTTTATCACCCTAATGGGCAGCGGTTTGCTTACCGGTGCTGTGGGCCTGATTTTTGGAATGATTGCCATGAAAGAACGAAAACTTCAGGGGCTACCCACCGGCATGGCGATGGCTGGTTTGATTTGCTCCATCATTGGTATGGCCTTTACGGTACTGATGATCTTTGCCTGCATTGCCTGTGTGGGATTAGGCGGCATGGGCATGCTGGGTGGTTTGATGAACGGGATGTATTATTAATCGAAACCGTTTTTTAACTTTCATTTCATAATGACAGCGAGGTGAATTTTTAATGTCATACCAACAGTATGGTCTGGTTCTCAGTGGTGGCGGAGCCAAAGGTGCCTTTGAAATGGGTGTCTGGAAAGCCCTTAAAGAATGTGATTATTCTCTGGGGGCAGTCATCGGAACCTCCGTCGGAGCCCTGAATGCTGCCATGATTGCGCAGGATGATTATGACATTGCCATGGAATTCTGGTCCAATCTCACCATTAACCAGGTTCTTGATTTAAATGAAATAATGACCAATACCTATGTTGATCAGTGGTCAAAAGAGAGCTTTGATGCTTTTCGCAATGGTTTTTTAACAGCGCTATTCTCAGACGGTTTGGATATTTCGCCATTGCGCGACAATCTGACCCGATTAATCTGTGAAGAAACCATCCGAAACTCACCGATTCGTTTTGGACTGGTCACGGTTGATATCACCAGTCTGAAACCACGTCAACTGATGATTGAAGACATTCCCCAGGGCCAGCTGATTGACTATCTGCTGGCCAGTGCTGCCCTACCGATTTTCCAGAAACAGGAAATCGATGGTAAAACCTATCTCGATGGGGGATTCTTTGATAATGTCCCAATTAATTTTATGCTGGAACAGAATTTTTCTCAGATTATTTCAGTGGAATTCCCGGCTCCTGGAATGCGAAAATGGGTGCGGGATAATAATGCTGAAATCATTACGGTTAATAATTCCGAATTTCTTGGCGGGATCTTGAATTTTGATACCCGTCAGATTGAACAGAACATCCAACTCGGTTATCTGGATGCCATGAAAGTGTTTGGGGCACTCGATGGCAAGCACTTTTATCTGAACACACAAAAAAGCAATACCTTTTTCAAAAAATTTATCAACACTTTGGGACAGCCCCTTTCAAATAAAAAACAGTTGCAAAAAATGCTGGCCTTACTTAATTTACCCGGCACTGCCAGCCAAAGTGATGTTTTGGACGCACTTGAAAATTTGTTAAAGAAAACATCGTTCAAAAATCAACCGCTTGGCCTTGGTATGCTGGAAATCACCGCAAAAAGCATGGGGGTACCCCGGCTGGAAAATTATTCTGTTGATTTTTTCATCAAGGCCATTCTCAAAGAATTGAATCGCCTTCTGGATGAAAACCTCACCCTATTGGATAACCCCAAAATTATCGGAACCTTTTTAACGCCATCGAACGGCAATTATCTCCGCTACAATTTCATCACCTTTTATATCGTCTTTTTAAGTATCCGGGGTGATCTCAGTCCCGAGCGGATGTCGACATTTTTGAGCAAATTTTCGGCGGACATTTCCCTCTCAATGATCACGATTTTCTACATCCATGAAATCATCAACCATTAAAAAAAGAGCTTTCGCTCTTTTTTTAATGTGTTAACGGCCGCAGCACTTTTTATATTTTTTTCCAGAACCACACGGACAGGGATCATTGCGGCCCACCTTTACTTCGTTCACCACTGTTTTTGAACGCTTGTATTCTTTTTCCAGCTCAAGGCGTTCATCCTCAGTGAAAAAATTGTTCCATTCTTCCAAAGTATAAAGCCACTCCGCCGGCACTGCCAGCATATTTTTATAAAGTTTGGCAAAATCGATTTCCAGTCTGATTTGCGAATCCAGCTCAATCGATTCCAGATCAATGGGGGTTATCAGACTTTCGCTGATTCCATCCAGAAAACCCATGTATTGGGGTGGAACCATCTTGCTCTCGTTCGCCAGATCTTCAAATCGGCCTTCAACGACAGTGATTTTTTCACCTAGAATCTTCTGGTAGAGGACTTTTTCCTCAGCACAGTATTTTTCCCAAAAGGCATTTTGCTCTTCCTGAGTATTGCAATTCTCTTCGATGTAGCTCTTCCACGCTTCGTATAAACTCATTCAATTTCTCCTCATAGTAATCTAAGCATATTATATCCCAAAAACACCCGAAGATAAACCATTTTCTGCTAAACCCTGCAATTACTTCACCAGTTCGATGGTAACTGGATTTACAAAAGGTGGCTCGCTCATACCGACCTGGTTTTTGATAGTCAGTTTAATCGTCTGACCCTTCTCCGGTACAAAATCGAGGCTGTCAAACCCCTGCATATTAACTCGGGCCTGATTAAAATTCTCATTATCCAACACCGTGACCAGCAGTTCAGTGTCACTTACTTCGTCAATGGTAGCCGTAAAGCTGATACTATCTGCCAGTTCATCGGTTTTTGCCTTGGAGCTGCTGTTACAGCCAACCAATAACCCCATCGCCACGATAACCATGATCAATAATCCAATTCTTTTTTTCATTTTATCCTCCTATTGAACCTTCTTTGTTCATCAGCATTCAGCCAACACCTGTAATTAAATTAAAGCAGTTATTGATTATAATTCCATTCCAGTTTACAATGATTATATGATCAATACATGCAGAAAGGAATAATATATTGAAAACGAACAACCCTGACCAAGCCCAGGTAAAAAACAACCAACCTCAGCACGATGAAGAATTGGTTTCCGTTTTGATACGCTATCTGTGTCTGACTTTAATCGGTGCGGCGATCATCAGTGTGTTATTAAATCTGATTCTCCTTCCTATTTTAAATGGTAACCCACTGATCAGCATTCTGTCTATATTTGTACCCAATTTATTGGCTTTTATTATCATGGCTCATATCATTCGCAAAAAATTAAGCTATCTTAAAACACTCCAAAAAGGATCTGAACGCGTTGCCTCAGCAAACTTTGAAACGTATATCCCCCTTCAGGGAAATAACGAGCTCACTGACATTGCCAATAATGTCAACTTGATTCATGATCTGTATGAAGCTAAATCCAAAGCTGAATCCCTGGCCAAAATGGAAAATCATCATATCATCACCTCTGTTTCCAATAAGATCCACGCTCCCTTATCGGGTATCATCGGCTATCTCGAACGCATTCAAAACCCTGATGAGCATGATGTCTCCAAAAAGGAAGCATACTTAAAGATTGCCCTGAAAAAAGCTTATCAGGTCATCAATTTTATCGACGATCTTTTTGAACACGCCTTTACTGACAATGGCAAAGGCTACTATCAGTTTAAAGTCTATAATGGCAAACCCCTGATTCATCAGTTGCTGAGCGCTTCCACCAAAGCTCTAGAAGAAGCCGGCTATGAAGTGATCCAGGAAAACTGTATTGAACGGGATTTTTCGTTATGGGTTGATCTGGAACAGCTGCAACGGATTTTTGACTATCTGACTTCCAATATTATTAAGTACGCTGACCCCGATAAGCCCGTTGATTTTGGATTGATCCTCAATAAAAATGAACTCTGTCTTATTCTGCGTAATAAAACCATTAATAATCCCGACGCTGTCGGCAAAAAAACCATTGATACTGACGGTTCCAGTCTGGACTCCTGCCGTAAAATCATTACTCGCCATCAGGGTCGGATCGACTATTATCAACTGAACCAGCTATTTAAGGTCGAACTGATTCTGCCGATTCACCAGTAGTCATTCAACGATTCAAGACTCTCATTCGGGGTCTTTTTTTATTGTCAAAAATTCTTAAGAATTTGGGTAACTCGCTCTTCATAATTAACCATTATACTTAAATCCATTGGTGATCATTTGTTTTGCGATAGAAGCAGTTGAAAACACTAAATAAAATTATAAAAAGTGCTTGACAATCATCACGATTCGTATTACTGTATTAATTACTTAATACAGTAATACGAATCGTGATGATACGAACTCGTTTTCCAAATCCCACACCCAAAAAAGGAGAAGTTATGAAAAGAAAAGGAATTATTTTATGTGTTGTACTTGGGGTAGCCCTATTGATTGGCGGGGGTGCCTATGTTTATGCCAATTCCCAGCCCGCCCCGACAGTCGCGGTTAAAACTGCCCCGCTCTCCAAGGCAACCCTGCAAAACACAATCTCAGCCACAGGCGTGATCGAAAGCTACACCAAAGTCAAAGTCAGCGATACCAGCAATGATAATATCGAAAAAATTTATGTTTCAGTTGGACAATGGGTAGCCAAAGACGATTGGTTATGTCAGCTCTATAACAAAGCCGATGACAGCTACAGCTATGTTAAAGCCACTACCAGCGGAACCATCACGGCCATGAACGCCGTTAAAGGAAACCCTGCCAATGGCGAACTATTTACCATTGAGGATACCAATGACCTGAAGGTTCGCGGCAAGGTTAAAGAAGCCGATCTGAACCATATCCATGAAAACATGCCAGTGCTGGTCAAAGCCGATGCTACCGGAGATAAGATCTTCCCAGGAAACCTGACTAAAATCGCCCCAACGGCAATAAAAAACGAGAATTCCTCTGCCAACGCAACAGCCACCAAAGCTGAATTCGAGGTTGAAGTTGATCTTCCATCTGATGTCACCGGGCTAAAAATCGGGATGACCACCCGCCTGAACATTGTCAGCGAAGAACGGGCCGATGTATTCTGTGTTCCCTTTGAAGCGCTGGTTGTGAATGATGCCGGTCAGACTTCGATTTATATTGCCAAAGAAAACCCAGTTGAACAGGGCTCCTATACCGTTGAAGCGATTCCGGTCACCACCGGACTGGAAACCGATTCTTTAATTGAAATCGCCGGCGATCAGCTCAGTGAAGGGCTGGCCATTATTTCCCAACCGCAAACCGTCTCACCGGGAATGGCCGTTTCTGTGGAAGCCGGGGTCTAAACAATGCGCAAGAAAATTATTGAAATGCGGGGGATTGTCAAGACCTATTATCAGGGAACTCCCAACGAGCTGGAAATTCTCCACGGGATTGATTTGGATGTTTATGAAGGCGAGTTCTTATCGATTGTCGGCGCTTCCGGTTCCGGCAAATCCACTCTGATGAATATTCTCGGGGCCCTGGATCGCCCCACCAAAGGACACTATTATCTGGATCATCTACCGATGGAAAATGTCAAGGACGATGGCTTATCGCAAATCCGTAATAAAAAAATTGGCTTTGTCTTTCAGACCTTTAATCTGATCCCCCGTTCCACCGCCTTAAAAAACGTCGCTCTGCCAATGCTATACGGCGGGGTGCCCCGCAGTGAACGCTCCCGGCGAGCGGCGGATTTGCTGCAGCTGGTGGAAATGAGTGGTCGTTCCCATCACCGCCCCAATGAATTATCCGGTGGTCAAAAACAGCGTGTGGCGATCGCCCGGGCGATGGCCAACGATCCGGCCATCATTCTGGCCGATGAACCGACTGGCGCCCTGGATAGCCATACCGGTCGTCTGGTTATGGACATCTTCCATCGACTCCATCAGGAACAAGGAAAAACCATTATTCTGATCACCCATAATGCCGAACTGGCTGAAGAAACCGAACGAACCATCCGGCTCAGGGATGGCTCGATCGTCGATAACCGTAGAAATAATCAATATCAATTGGGGGGCTACTATGAATCTGTTTGAAAATATTCGACTGGCCCTGGAAGGCTTGCGGGCCAATAAAATGCGGGCACTGCTTACCATGCTGGGGATCATCATCGGAATTGCCTCGGTGATGGCCATCTCCACACTGGGTTCAGCCATGACTGGATCGGTCACCAAAACGATGGATAAGATCGGCGGCAAAAATATTATGGTTTCACTGTCGCCCAAAAATTACGATACCCAATCCACCCTGCAGGAAGACGATCTGATTACCCAGGAAGAACTTGATGCGTTTCGAAACACCTATAGCGACCAGATTAAGGCCATTAGCTTTTCGACCGGGATGGGCTCGGGCCAACTCAACAGTGGCTTCATCCATAAAGATGTCAGCATCACCGGCGCCAGCCCGGACTATGGTCTGGTTAACAATGTCAACCTGGTTCAGGGCCGTTTTATCAGCAACCGGGACATGGATGGAAACCGCAACGTCATCATCATTGATACGACGCTACGAAATAACCTGGTTGGTGTAGATGGCGACGTGATCGGTAAAGAAGTCCAGGTCGACACCAAGTCCACCAACGAAACCTACACGGTCATTGGCGTCTACGAAAAAATGGTAATTGACAATCCCTTGTTTTACATGGGTGACGATACCCGGGTCGAGTGTTTTATTCCCATCACGACCGCCAAATCACTGAATCCCGATACAGCCAACACGGTTGGTTATGAAAGCTTCACCATCATGGCCACTTCCAACACCGACTCCGCTGCCTTTGCTCAGACTACCAAAGATTATTTTATTAAAGGGATGAGTCCATTATCCGACTTTACCATTGAGGCCCAAAGCCTGGAAGCAATTGCCAGTGAAGCTACCGGTATGCTCGGCACCTTATCCCTGGGTATCTCAGTGATTGCCGGTATCTCGCTGCTCGTTGGTGGCATTGGGGTTATGAACATCATGCTGGTATCCGTCACCGAGCGAACTAAAGAAATCGGCATCCGCAAAGCTTTAGGAGCCCGTAATTCGGCGATCCGCAGTCAGTTTATCATCGAAGCGATGATTATCTGTCTGATCGGTGGAATCATTGGCGTTGGCCTCGGCTCCGTTTTGGGGATAACAGGCAGTACCCTGATGAAATTCCCGTCAACACCACCCATTGGCCCAATGATCATTGCACTTTGCTTCTCGATGGCCATCGGCGTCTTCTTTGGTTTTTATCCAGCCAATAAGGCCGCCAAGCTTGATCCGATTGATGCGCTACGATACGAATAACTGTGTTGCTTTATCCGCCTGGGAAATTTTGTAAAATAGGATTTGATTAAATAAAGCTTTATCCTCTGCTTCTTTTTAAGCACTGGATAAAGCTCTTTTATTTAATCATCCTTTCAAGCGCATTAAAGATCTCATCCATCCCTTGATAATAGGCGGGAATCGTATGCCGTTTGGTTGTTCTTTTAAATGCCTTTCCATCAGAACTGTATTCTTCCCAGCCTTCATTGAGCGATTCGTTTTCAATGGTTCCTTCGATTACGATGCTTCCATTGGATCGCCGCTTTAAATTCTTCACCTGCCGAATAAAAAAGGTGTCGGCGAAAAGGTATTCTGCCTTGCCGTCTGCGGCGAAACTTGTCTCCTTAGCTGTCTCCACCTGCCAGTGGGACATGCGTGTCCTCAGCAGGTAATGAACAACTGTTTCTTTTTCGAGCCGGACATAACTTCGCAAACGCATCTTTTTTGTATGCCAATAATGATAGAGTGCCACACCCTTTACAAACACCAGGTTGATAAAGCACAGGAACGCAAATCCGACATCCCAATAATATTTTGCCTCCGGGTTGACCCCGGTCTCCCAGATTCCGATCAGAATACCATCCACAGCAAACGACAGAAGCAAAACCAACAGCAGCCACGGAAGCCGGATGCGTCGATAGGCAGCTGCGTCAAATTGATATGTGTCCATGCTAGTATCCTCTTTTATCTTCTTATTTAAGGTTGCATTTGGCATCTAATGTGGTCTCCATTTAATGGCCTCCGGTAAACCGGCTTTGGCGGCTTTGTTTATCCAGCGTCGGCCTTCTTCCTGATTTGGAGTTGTGCCGATGCCATAATAAAGCAATTGGCCGGCACCAAACATCCCCCATTTGTCACCCAACTCCGCTGACTTGCGATACCAGGCAAATGCCTGTTTTTCATCCTTTTCCACACCAAACCCATTTTCATAGGCGTCGCCGATATTGTACATGGCGCTGGCCTGTCCTTGGGCCGCCGCCTGGGTAAATAGCTTGAATGCTGTTTTATAGTTTTTCCTGACACCACGCCCCTGGTGGTAGTAAAAGCCCAGTTTAAGCTGAGCATCACTGTGCCCCCGTTCCGCTGCTTTTTCAAACCAGCAAGCCGCCTTTTTAAAATCAGGCGGTGTGACATCATAGCCATAAATATAACCCAGCATGTACTGGCTGTGGCTCGAGCCCTTTTGAGCGGCCTTGTGATAAAATTGCTGGGCTTTCTGCAGGTTTTTTTTGGTACCGTAGCCCCAATAATGGCAGTAAGCCGCCCATTCCCAGCCAAGGCTGTTATCCGCCTGCGCTGCCTGGTTAAAATATGAAAATGCCTTTTTACGATCCGGTGGGATCGTACCGACGCCATGTAAATGCATGGTTCCCAGTCGCACGAGCGCATCCGTCTGTCCAAAATTTGCCGCTTTTTCAAAACAGCTAACCGCTATTTCATAATTAAATAAGGTCTCATCATAGCCGTAAATCATCCCCATCATGTAATAGCTGTTATAAAGTCCATATTTGGCCGCTTTTTCATACCACCTCAAGGCTTCACACCTGTTTTGCAACACGCCTTTGCCTTCATACAAGCAGTACCCCACCAATTCCCAACCGCGGGGAACATCTTTCGTGGCGGCCTGGGTAAAATAGTTGAAAGCTTTTTCCTGATCCGGCATCATTTCTCCCGCACCGTCAAAGTACAAATTTCCAAGTTCAACCAGCGCCTGATCATCCCTCGCAGCCGCTGCCAGCTCCAGGCTTTTTATGGCAAAGTCTATCTCTGGTTCTTCCGACTTGTACAATGCAATGCCCAAATCAGTCATTAATTTTGCATCGACCATTTTGGCAGCCAGTGATAAATAATAAAATGCTTTGTCCGCATCTTTGGGAACGCTTTTTCCCTTGATCAGGCATTCTGCCAGTGCGATCTGGGCGCTTCCGATCCCCTCATCGGCAAGCTCTGTCAGAATTGACAGGCCTTTTTTGCAATCCTGCGAAGTATCAACATTATCCAGATATCGTCGTGCGACACGGATAAGCGGGGTATACTCACCATACTCCAGCGCCTTTTTCGCCCAGACTTCATTGCGCTCAATACCATATCCACTTTTCTGTGCGAGCTCAAAAACAGCCGCCCGGAATCCTTTTTCGGCGGCCTTTTCCATCCAGCCGATGGCTTTTGCATGATCGATCGCCCCAACAAGGCCGGCACCATGTAGCCATCCCAGCAGATACTCTGCATAGCCTTCCTCCACCGCCATCCAGCGCTCGTCTTCATCGAAGCATTCCATTACATGAGGAAAGTCCGCAGACAGCGACTCAGCGTTTTCATCAGTGACTTCCTTATGAACCGCCAGTGTGAGCAACCGGTAGGCCTCAGCATAATCCGTCATCACATCGTCCTTATCAATATGCAAGCAAGCGGCAGCAATTTGGGCGGGTGCGTAGTTATGATCCGCCGCACGAAGATACCAAAAAAGCGCCTTTTCGTTGTCCCTGACAACACCAAGCGCATTTTGATAAAGAATTCCAAACAGATATTCCGCCTGCGGGTTTATGCTTCTAACGGCAACCTCAAGGGCCTGTTTCGCATCTTCGTATTGGCACTCTGTGAGATAATCTTTTGCGAGCTCCAGATACGCTTCGCTTTCAATTGTAAGCTCGATTGCGCCTGAGGGTAGATGATTCCAATTTTTCATTGCTTCGTTCCTTTGGCATTCTGATGGAATAAAATTATTTCTTTGTAATCGATTAGATTCATACTAATCAAAAAATTTAACGAGCGGCCTTAATCCCGTCTAAATATTTCTCATCATTTCATAGAGCTTTCGGGTGGTGTTTACATTTCGCACCGTCATTTTTTTATAAAGATCGGTACCGACAATTTTGATCAAGCTGCTACGGGTGACATTTTTTCTTGCGACCGACCAGATAATGACACCAGTGGCCGATAAGGCGGTATCGATACCGGGTTTGACAGTCAACTTTTCCATTACTGCAGTTTCGTCCAACCCACTTTCCAAAAACAACACATCGCATTTCATGGTATCATCATTTTTCCAGTCAGCAGGCAAGATTTCCATTAAGCATTCAAACTCAGTCAAACTGCGGATTAATACCGGAATATCCAGATCATACTCCTGATAAATTTCCTGACGCAATTTCTTTTCCAACACATCTTTGGTCTGGTGATCGACAAAAACTACATTTCCGGAATTAATATACGTCACCACCGATTCCAGACCTAAGCGAAGAAAGGTCTCTTTTAACTGTTTCATTCCGATTTTGTTTTTTCCACCCACATTGATACCTCGCAACAAGGCAACATACACCATAATTTCACCTCCAATTCAAGTTTGGGAGTCTGCTCAGTTCCCCGCTGATCAGCCGATAATGTACATATACCGACTTGCGTTTCCCGTTTCATAGAGCTGTATTCCCATTTTTTGCTCGTTCATCTTATCCACATACAAATCATAGTTCCCCTCACTTTTAAACGCTGCTTTTCGCTTTTCCAGAGCACTTAGTGATCTTTCGTACAGTATTCGCTCATTTCTACTATAATCAATCATTTCATAAGGAACCTGAAGGTTTTTTAAGATGTCGGCAACTCTTGTGAAGTGACCCTGCAATATGCGCTTATCCACCGCATCATCAAACAGATATTGAGAATAGAACAAATAGACCCGGTTGTTTTTAACGGCGCACAAAGACCGTATCAGTGCCTCCGAGTCACAGCTGAAATAAATACTGTCAACAGACAAGGTAACGGTCGGTTGTAGTTGGAAATCAATGAAATTGTCAATATCACCTTGCAGATATTTAGCGTTTTCAATTTCGATGGTATCGCTGTCCAGCTGATCAATACCAATGCCGAAACAGCGGTATTTTTTGACCAGTGCATTCACTATGCTGCCTGACCCACACCCCAGATCCAAAACTGTGTCGTCTACAGATAAGGGTATCAAGTCAAAAACGAAGTCAAGCTGCTCTTTGTCCATCATGTTGAAAAGATACATGCGGTAGCCATAAACTTCTTCACAGTAGTCCAGATATGCTTTACTCTTTGTCAGGCGCTTGATCTTATTGTCAAATTCCTGTTTGATGCTGTTATCCAAATAAACGCCCCCTTGTATGAATTGAGATCGATTGAGTTGAGAACAGACAATTAAATTTCTTATTATGTTCTCATTCAATGCCCGGTATAACTCAGAATAACAAATGTCGGATAAGGATAAAAGAAACTCTTTAATCATTGTTTCTTAAAAACATTGTGTTCAAAAGCTCTGTTAAATAGGCTGTTGACTCAAACAAATAATCATTATTCTGATTTATTAAGCGTTAATTAAATTTTACAAGTAACATACCCCTGGCACCGAGACCTAATGATGTTCTACATACTCTACAATCGACCCATCTAAGTGTTTAACTGTCATATTGATGCCCGTAGGCACTGCTGTCAAATCGCGAATAATTGTGGCACCATTAGCTAATAATAAGTTTTTAAAATCCTTGATCGAATCAACTAAAATCGTTGCTTTTGTCTCTCGAAATGGTTTTAGGGCTTCATTCGAGCCGGCCAGAATTAAAATATTCCCAATCTGTGCCAATTCCAGATCTTTATCGGGATACTTAAATCTCAACTCACATTTTTCATTCAATATTTTTTCGTAAAAATCAATGGATACCTCAATATCTTCTACATAGAATCGGTTTAATATTTGTTTTATTTCCATAATACACCTTTCTAGTCCGTTCTCAATTTCTCATCAACAAATCAAGTAACCAGGCACCAACTACTAAGAAACAGCTCTATCTCTGATTCTCTTATCGCAGCGACAGCTTGTTCACCTTCAACTAATAATTCCTGGTCATCTCATGGAATCGGACACTCCGAAATAAATGTCCATAATAAACATGACTTGCTTCTGCCTTTTTTTCTTCTTTTCTGTTTATGCAATCGCTTCGAATGGCTTTATTGTACCACTAAATGGAAACAGAAGATAGAAAAAAACGCCCAACAAACAGTCAGGCGTTTAAAAATCGCTATTCAAAAAAACAACTCGACACGCAACCATGCAGAGGTTCCTAACCCAGTAAGCAACCCGTATAGCTCAATTTTTAAAACAGTGATCAATAAATTCAAAGTGTTCGCATTTTGCTTAAACCTTCAGTAAAAGTTCATCACCCAAATAAGTCAGCAGTTTAAACGACATCATCAAGGAAAATTTAATTTCACTGTCTGCCAGCGATAGTGCCATAATTTCTTCGATTTTTTTGATGCGATATTTCATCGAATTGCGATGAATTTGAAAATACTGGGCGGTCTTGGTCACGTTACCATCGTTCTGAAGATAGATGATCAGATTATGGCAGTAATTTGTTTGGTACTTTTGATCGTAGTCCATTAAATCAGTTAATGCGCCACTGCAAAAATCCTTTAAGCGGTTTTGATCCCCCGCCAGTTCAAGCAAATAATAAAATGTGTACGCATCATAATAAAAAAGCTTCTGCTTGGGGTTGATGGAGACCCCCAATTCCAATGCTTTTGTGGATTGATTGTAATGGTCTTTAAGCCTTGCCAAATCCGAAAAACAAGCGCTGACACCGGCATTCATCTGATTACTGGTTAAGAATTCTATCAGCTTATTTTTAGCAGTACCCGAAAGTGCTTCTTTTCTGTCACACAGTAACAATGCCGTAATTTTATTCTGATACAAAATAGATTTTTCAGTCCCCAGGATACGGTTGATTATGCTTCTTAGATAACTCAGCGACATTCCTTTTGCTGTGTCTAACTCCGGACTGACCGTAACCAGACAACAATGTTTTTTTGCTTTTAAGCCTAGTTTGTTTCCCTGTTTTTTAATTGTTTCTGCTTTCGTGATTTTTTCTTCAAGCATAGCAACTAGAAAATGTTCAAACTCGCCAGCTAATTGACCACTCCGAATCGGCTCTTTTTGCAGCTCATTGGCTACGATTCTGGACAACCATTGCAGTAGCTCAAAATCCATTTTCGTAAAGGTTTTGTTGGCCTCCACTACGGCAATATGTCCGATATTCTCTCCATTAATTGCAATTTTTGTAGCCATCCAGCGTGTCGGAGCATAATCAAAGTGTTCAATACAAGGGCTTTCACTGTTATAAAGCCGTTCGAATACACCGCTGTCATTGAGTTTTTTGATCCGTTCATAGGCTGCAAATTCTTCCTCCGATTTGGCGGCAGGCCAGGACGGGTCCCCGACTACCGCGTTTTTATTAAATGCCAGCACATTATAGCCCATATCGCTGACAAACATCGGATTTCCCAATACCCGATAACCAATATCAATAATCTGCTGCAGACCACCGCCTGATAATAATGCCTCGGTCAGTTTCGCTTTTTTTGCTTCGAAACACCGTTTTTGTGAACAGTGGGCTCTAAGCATTTGGTTTTCTTCCGGATCATCTCTGAAGCTTTTCACCCGAATTCGGTATGTATTTTTGCTGTCGTTACTATTTTTCATCTTTAACCTGCTTTGGTAATTTTTTCGACTGCTTTTAAACCTTTTTTTAGCTCATATTATACGTATTTAAGGATAAAAAAGCAAATGCATTCATTGTCATTTTGCAATAAATATACTTGATAATTTTTGCTCTTTTGACATTGTTTTAGTCTGTATTCCTGATAGAATTAATTTAAGTAAACGATTTACAAAAAGAAAGCAGGTCAAAAATGAATTCTAAATACACAAAGATTTTTACCCCGATTAAAATTGGTAATATGATGGTAAAAAACCGGATCGAAACTGCCCCGGCAGCACCCCGGCTGGCTTCCCCGGAAGGGCTGGTCACCCCGGAGCTGATCGAGTGGACCCGGGCCCTGGCCAAAGGTGGTGCCGGAATTGTTACTGTCGGAATATCCATGGTCACCCCGCCCTTTGGACACATGAACGGTTTTTGTGTAAACATCGGCGATGACAACGTGGTACCCGGTTTAGCAGTATTGGCCGACACAGTCCATCGTTATGGCGCCAAGGCCTCGATTGAACTGGCAGGATTTGCGATGGGACATGAGATGCCCGAGGAAGGCAAATCACCCATTGACATGATGTCCCAGGAAGAGATCACAAACTGGATTACCCTGTTTGCCAATGCCGCTGAACGGGCCATGAAAGCAGGCATGGACATGGTGCTAATCCATGGTGGCCATGGCATTCTCGTCAGTAATTTTTTCTCGCCCCTGTTTAATCACCGCACCGATCAATATGGTGGCAGTATCGAAAACCGGGCCCGCTTTGCCTGCGAATTATTCGATGCCATTCGCAGTAAGGTCGGTCATAAACTGGCCATTGAATTTCGCCTGAGTGCCGCTGAACTGGTTCCCGGTGGTGTCGAACTGGACGAAACCATTGAATTCATTAAAATTATTCAGGATAAAGTCGATCTGGTTCATGTCTCCGCCGGAATGCTCCTGGATGACGAAATGGTGCCGATCACCACCCAGCCGTCCTATCTAAAACGTGGTTATAACGCCCATTATGCCGCCAGTATAAAAAAAGCGCCGGGCATCCATGTTCCGATCATCACCGTCGGTTCCATTGATCTGGAACTGGCGTCCGAAATCATTGAAAACAACGAGGCGGATATGTGTGCGATGATCCGTACCGTAATTGCCGATCCCAACAGTGTCAATAAGGCCCGAACCGGACACGAAGCAGAAATCCGTCCCTGTATTCGCTGCGTACTCTGCCTGAATCGTACCCATGGTATGGAACCACTGCGGGTGGCCTGCGCCGTTAACCCCCTGGCTGGTCGCGAATGTGAGTTAAAAGATGTCAATATGCTGGCGGATCAGAAGAAAAAGGTGGTCATCATCGGAGGCGGACCCGCCGGGATGGAAGCGGCCCGAACAGCCGGTGACCGGGGCCATGAGGTGATTCTTTTTGAAAAAAACGATTGTCTCGGGGGGACGCTGCGGCTGGCGGTTGCTCCGGATTTCAAGGCTGATCTTAAAAATTACTTGGCCTGGGCGATCCGGATGACCAGCCGTCACCCCAATGTTTCACTGCGACTTTCCACTGAAGCCACCCCACAAAACATTCTGGCCGAGTCACCAGATGCCCTGATTATTGCCGTCGGAGCCGAAACCAATATCCCAGCTATTCCCGGTTTAGAAGGAGATGACGTAGTATGGGTCGGTGATGTTGAATCCGGAGCGGTTTCCGTCGGTCAAAATGTTGTCATCGCCGGTGGTGGCCTAACCGGATGTGAAACCGCTTTGGATCTGGCCCGAAAAGGCAAACATGTCACGATTGTCGAAATGGTCAGCGAAAAGAAAATGCTTGAGCCTTCTCCAATTCCGATGACCGCTTTGCTCCAGCTGCTCAAAAAAGAAAATGTGACCATCCTGGCAGAACATCAACTGATTAAGGCCATGGATCATGCCGTTCTGATTGAAGGACGTTCCGGCCAACAAGAAGTTCCTTTTGATACCCTGATTCTTTCATTGGGGGTAAAACCAAACCTGTCGGAAGTGTCCAAATTTGCCAATCTTGTTGATACGGTTTTTTGTATTGGTGATTGCACCACCAATCAGGGAACCCTCTATACCGCCACCACCGCCGGTTATAATGCCGGATTGGATATCTGATCTTTAATCAATATGTTAAAAACTGAGACCGAAGTCTTGACTCTGGTCTCAGTTACGCTTAATCAGTTCAGTCCCTAAGTTATGTGCGTTTGTCATCAGGACTTCATCAGATCACTCCAATTTCTTTTTTCGTTTCATACAGCGTATCCGCACCTTCACCTCCGGGTTTATCTGCCTCGACTCAGTGATTTTCTGTAATGCTTTATTATAGGTAAAGTCATCCAGATCATTGGCTTTGAGATAAATCATTGTCATTTCCGGAAAAACTGTAAAACAGCTGGTGATGGCCCAGGCCACGGCCATCTTCACATAATAGTTGTCACAGTCAATGGCGTTGAAATTGCGAAACATCGGCTCCAGATAACGATCTTCCAGAAAATAAGTAATAAACATCACCACCCCAAAACGGATCTCATAAACTTCATTGGATTGGAGGTAGGGTTGTAAGAACAGCCATACCTCCTCTTGATGTTGTTTTGTAAATTTTAGACCCGTACAGAAACTATCACAGACTGACCAGTTGTCAATCTTGGGGATGAAGGCTTTTATGAGTGCCAGCCGCTCATCCAGTTTCACGTTAATATAACCAATCACCATCCCCTGCAGCAGGGTTTCTTCAAAGCTGTCATCCCGAGCTGTTTCCAGATAAACCCGCCAGTCGGATTTGGCAATTCGTTTGGCGATCTTCCGAAGCGCTGGCAGGCGTACCCCTAAAATTGTATCGGTTCCCGGTGTCAAACGACTGGAAAATTTCTGATATTTTTCTTCGGCTAAAGCTACTAATTCATCTCTTATTTCTTTTTGATCCATGGTTTGCTCTCCCTGTTATTTTAGACAAAACAAAAGCCCTTTGCGGCAGCAATGATTATTGCGCCGCAAATAGGCTCCTGTAGTCATTTATTTGAGTTTCATCGGTAAACCCGCTACCAGTAAATAGGCTTCGTCGGCCTGACCGGCCACCAGTTGATTCATCCGTCCGGCAATGTCACGGAAATAACTGCCCAGTTTGTAAGCTGGTACCAGACCCAGACCGACCTCATTGGAAACCACAATCAAGGTTTTATCCTGACAGACATCCAGCAGTTTTTCGACTTCCAGCTTGATCGCCGCTTCAATTTCGTCGACCGTCTCCATTGAACACGTATCATAATCGACCGGAAAATCAAGCATGTTATTGGTCGTCATCACGGTCAGACAGTCAAAAAGTACGATCCTGGCTTGCTTAAAAATGGGATTCTCGGCAATTGTCTGAAAATTCTTATATTGTTCAATCGTGCCCCAGTGATCGGGCCGTTGCGCCTGATGTTTGGCAATCCGGTCTTTCATACCATCGTCAAAGGCGATGGCGGTGGCAATATAAGCCACGGGCTGGCCTGATTCCCGGGCTAAATTTTCGGCATAGGTACTCTTGCCGCTGCGGGCACCGCCGGTGACAAATATTAACTGTCCCATTACTCATTCCTCCAGTTTTTAAGAAAAGTCAGCAGCTTGGTATTTTCTGCTTCTTTTTTAATGGCGATCCGAAAATAGGTATGATCCAGACCGATAAAATCTTCGCAGCTTCTCAAGGACATGCCTTCTTTTTCCAGGGCGATCTGCAGCTCTGCTACAGTTCCCTGTAACAGTCGGCAGAGATGAAAATCAGTGCCGCTTTGATAAACCTTGATGGTGTTAATCTGGTTTAACGCTTCAAAAACGCGCTGCCGTTCGGCTTTAATATAGGCTTTGGTACTGGCCGCATAGTCTTTTTCATCATATACCCCGACAGCTGCAATCAAACCCAGGGCATTGATCGTCCAGGGTTCTTTGAAGTTTTCCATTTTCTTAATCATCGACGGTGTTCCGATCCCATAACCAATACGGAGCCCTGGCAGCGCATAAAACTTTGTCAGTGATTTGAGAATAAAGACCGACTGCTTTGCTTCTTTAACCAATGCCAGACTGCTACTTTGCTCAGAAAAATCCAGAAAGGACTCATCCAGAAACCAGTTGATTTCAGGTGTTGAATGCTCTAACATTGCTCTGACAAAGTCGCTGCCGTAAACCCGACCAGTGGGATTATTGGGATTGCAGATAAAAACTGCCTGGGCCTCTTCCTTTTTAATCACTGCCGCTAATGCTTCCGGGTCAATGGTAAACTGGTCTGTCTCTGATAAAACGTGATGAATGACCTCCCAGCCGTAAAGTTTCAAGGCCCGTTCATATTCATTAAAGGTTGGCTGGACAATCAGTGCCTTTCCCGGCCCGATGCTGCGGGCAAAAAGATAGATCAGCTCGATGGCGCCGTTGCCAAGAATGATGTTTTCAGGCAACACCGCCAGATCATCGGCAATCTTTTTTATCGCTGACACACCGGTGATCTCCGGATATTTTACCAACTCATCAATGCCGGCAATCAGTTTTTTTCGGATTCCCTCAGGTATTCCCAAAGGATTGATGTTGACACTGAAATCCAGCATATTTTTATTCTCACCCTGATATCCGCCGTGTTTATTCATCGTGTCGCTCCCATTATTTTAGTTTCGCTGCTTTTACCAATTCGTCTATAAAGAAAAAATAATCACCGCCATGATGGTGGCAAAAACCATCAGTACAACCTCACTACCATACATGATCGTAATGGTTTCCCGGATATCGAGAATTTCCAGTGGGCTTTTGGGGTCACCGATAGTCGGCTTTTCCAGCACCTGTCCAAAATACTGATTGGTGCCGCCCAACTGAATACCTAAAAGGCCGGCCACCACCGATTCGGGGTGGGCCGAGTTGGGACTCTTGTGGTTGTGACGATCCCGTTTAAAAATACGACAGCCATCATTGAAAGTATAGCCCAAAAACATTCCGGCAACCAACATAAAGATGCTGCCGATGCGGGCGGGAATCCAATTGATGAGATCATCAAATTTTGCCGAAGCATAGCCAAAGTCCTTATAAGGCTCCTGGATGTAGCCGACCATTGAGTCCAAGGTGTTGGTCGCCTTATAAAGCATTACCAGCATCACGGGATTAAGCCAAGGCACCGGCATCAAAACACCCAAAAGCAGATAGAAAATTGGTGCAAGGACCCCATCAATGGTATTTTCGGCGGTGGTTTCCACCGTCGCCCGGATGATTTCTTTTTCTTTGAGTTCCGAGGTGTCCCGTCCAACCAGATAGCCTACCTGAACCCGGGAGACTTCAATATCGCCACCCATTAAGGCGGTCATCACTTTTTGCACTTCAACTGCCAGGGTTTTAGCTGCCAGGGCGGTAACAATCAAATAAAGGTTAAAGATGATGTACAGATAAATGTTGATTCTATATAAAAGCCATTGCAGTCCAAAAACAATCACCCCAGTCAGACCCAGCACTAAAAATAACAGCAAAAACCCTTTGGCCTTGCGATGCTTGCCGTGATTAAGTTTTTTATTTAAAAAGCCAATGGTTTTCCCCATGGCGATAATCGGATGGGGTAGCCAGGAAGGATCCCCGATCAGCCAATCCAACACTACGCCGATGAGGATCAGTAAAAACCAAAAGCCTCCCCCTAACCCCAAGGGAAGTCCTTCTATCAGATTCACTTTTCTATTTCTCCAATGATTTCCATTATTTTATTCATATCCAGATTTGCTTCCACCGTCTGGGCCAGCAAATCATATTGTTCTTCTTTAAAGGCTTTAAAATCGAAGGCCGCCGGACCAGCTTCGAGATTCTTTTTAACCCGCAGGGCTTCAATGATTTTTTCCCGTAAGCCATCGTTGTCAAAGATACCATGAAGATAGGTTCCCATGACGTTGCCGTCTTCGGCAATCACGCCATCGATGGTCCCATCATCCAAAATGGCAAACGGTTTGGCATGATCCAGCGCTTCACTGGTGCCCATATGTATTTCGTAGCCTTCCACTCCCATGTCAGCCAGCTCCATTCCCATGAAGTTTCCCTGAACCTTGCCAGCTGTCCGGACGGTTCGCTTTTCTGCTTCAATGGTGGTGACGATATTTAAAAGACCCAGACCTTCAATGCTGCCCTTGGTTGATTCGACCTGGAAGGGATCCTTTATTTCTTTACCCAACAACTGATAACCGCCGCAGATGCCCACAATCGGGATGCCGCAATCATGAAGCCGATGGATTTCATCGCCCATCTTACTGTTAATCACGTGACAGGTATCGTCGATGGTATTTTTGCTGCCGGGAATAACCAAAAGATCCGGGTTGGCCAGTTGCAGCTCCCGCTGGTTTCGATAGTATTCGACCTTGACATCGGGGTGCATTTCAAAGGCGGTGCAGTCGGTAAAGTTAGATAGATGCGGCAAATAAACCACCCCAATCGTGATCAAGCCTTCGGAATTATTGTCAAACCGTTCACTGACGCTATCCTCATCATCAATGACAAAGCGTTTATAAGGAATCACACCCAGACAAGGCACATTGACCAGATCTTCGATCATTTTGATGCCGGGCTTTAACAATTCCACGTCACCCCTGAATTTATTGATGATAAAACCTTTAATCCGGGCCCGTTCTTCGGGTTGCAGCAGCATGATTGTGCCATAAATAGAAGCAAAAACGCCACCCTTATCAATGTCGCCGATCAGCACAACTGGCGCATCCACCAGCTCTGCCAGCCCCATGTTGACAATATCATTATCCCGCAGGTTGATTTCAGCCGGACTGCCAGCCCCTTCGATGACAATGACATCTTTGTCTTCCGCCAAGGAGTTGTAAGCCGAAACCACAATCTCCACCAGTTTGGGTTTATGGGCGTGATAATCCATGGCATCCATATTAAATTCGGCTTTTCCCATCAAAATAACCTGACAGCCCACGTCGGAATTTGGCTTAAGCAACACCGGGTTCATCTCAACCTGGGGTTCAATCCGGGCACACTCGGCCTGAACCACCTGAGCCCGACCCATTTCTTTGCCATCTTTTGTGATAAATGAATTAAGGGCCATATTTTGGGATTTATAGGGCGCCACCTGATAGCCGTGGTCATCTAAAATCCGGCACATGGCGGCAGTGATCAGACTTTTTCCAACTGACGACCCGGTGCCCATAAACATAATATTTTTTGCCATGTCTTCTCCTCTTTCTTACAAATCTAAAATTCTAATGATTCTTCAATGCACAAACCACGGCGTCTTCAACGGATGAGATCACCCGGGGATAGGCGACGGCGGGGCGGCGGATGAATAAAATTTTAGCGTCAACCTGTCGGGCGGCCGCAACCTTTTCGGGGATGCCGCCAACGTCGCCACTGTCTTTGGTAACAACAAAGCCGATGTTATATTCTTTCATGGTGGCGACATTCATCTCCACCGAAAAAGGGCCCTGAAGCGCCAGAATATGCCGGGGCTTGTAGCCCAGGTTTTCACATTTTTTTAAGACCCCAGCCGTAGGCAGCACCCGGATATAGGTGCGGTCTTTCGGCAACCCATCAAAGGCTTCCAGTTGTCGGCTGCCGGTGGTCAAAAGAATATTGCGGTCACTTTTTCCCATTGCGCCAATCAAATAATCCCGGGCTTCTTCGTAGGTGTGATATGCGATAATATCGCTTCCCTCGTCAATATGCGATGGTCTTTCCAAGCGGATATAATCGATATTCATGGCATCACAGGCCCAGATCGCGTTTTCTGAAATTTCCCGGGCATAGGGGTGAGTGGCATCAATGCAGAGATTGATATTATAAATGGTGATGGTTTCCCGCAGGGTACCAGCATCCAATTGTCCTGAGATCTTTGTTAAGAGGGGGTTTTCTGCGATTTGATCGGTGGCGATATTGGTCAGCGACGAATAGCAGACTTCTTTTCCCTCTTCAAGCAGAAGTTCGGTTAATATTCGGCTGTCAAGGGTTCCTCCCAATACCAGAATCAAAGCTGATAACCTCTCGGGGTAATCATTTTGAGTTGATCCCGGGTTACATAAGTTTTGGAATTACCAATGATCACCATCGAAAACATATCAATCTCTGCTTCATTCATTTTTTTAAGGGTGGTGATCACATACGATTCATCTTTTCGCTTGGCATTTCGCACAATCCCCACTGGGGTTTCCGGGGCTTTGTATTTCAGTAAAATTTCCTGAGCGCTTTCAATATTGTGGGGACGGCCCTTGCTTTTGGGATTATACAACGTAATGATGAAATCCCCTTCACCCGCACAGTGCAGGCGTTTTTCAATAACTGCCCAATCTGTCAGGAGATCACTGAGGCTGATCACGGCATAATCATGCATCAGTGGCGCACCCAGTGTTGAAGCAGCGGCATTGGCCGCTGAAATCCCGGGAATGATCTCAACTTCGACGTCGCTGTTTTTTGCTTCCACAATTTCCAGCATAATCCCAGCCATTCCGAAAACACCGGCATCACCGCTACTGACCAGACAGATTTTTTTGCCCTGTTCCGCCAGTTCCAGGGCTTTTTCACAGCGGTCAATTTCCCGACGCATCCCTGAAGACATCACTTCCTTATCGCCAATCAAATCGGCAATAATATCGATATACGTTTTGTAGCCAACAATAATATCGGCATCTTCAAGACTGGCTTTGGCCGCCTCGGTCATATGTTCATACAGTCCGGGACCAATCCCGGTGACATAAATTTTGCTCATCTTTTCTCCTTTTATATACAAGGTTAGTTTTTTTAATTTTCATCCTGCCAGACCGACAGAGTAATGCCACCCAGTTTCTGTTTTTCAAGTAGACACTTTCCGAAGCCCGAGGCGACAAAGCCGCAGGGTTCGGAAACGGCGTAAAGACCGGTGGTTTTAAAAACAAAGTCAGACGCTTCAAAACGACTTTGAACCATTTGCACCATTTCATTGGGAATGATCACCTTTTTTGCGGTAAAGAAGGTGCAGGCTTCAATGATTCCCGGTTCATCGGCTTTCAGGCCGATGGTGGCCAGGGATTTGATCCCTTTTTCGCTGAGATTCAAAGCGGCCAGTGTCTCTATTATAGCCTGAATGATCCGCTCGCCCGGGGTATCCCGACGACAACCGACCCCCAGCACCAGTTTTTTTGGTACCAGTTTGACACTGGGAATTGGCAAATCACTTTTTTCTCTATTTAACGTCGTGATGATCGCCCCGGCATATTGAGCGGTCGCACTTAAATCAGCCACGGTTTCAATGTTTCGGGGCAGCACCACCGCATCCAGATCACAATTTTCCTGATTAATCAGGGCAATCGGGTCCCCATTTAAAATCAAAGCGGTGACATCTTTGGCATCAGTAAAATTATCGATGGTGCAATTGATTTTCTGGGCCAGTACATCCACCGCCATCGTACCTTTAACATCAGTGCCAGTAGTAATCACCGCCTGCGCCGCCAGGCGTTTGGCGACCAGCCGGGCCGCATCATTGGCACCACCCAGATGGCCGGACAGCAGACTAATGACAAACTCGCCATTGGTATCCATCACCAGAATCCCGGGATCGGAAGACTTATGTGCCAGATGGGGCGCAATTGCCCGAACCACAATGCCAGTTGCCATGATGCAGCAAATAATCTGATACTCGCCGATAATGCTGCCCATAAACGTGGCAATATCGGTAGGAATAATATTTGTTGTTTCGTTGGCATATTTTTCTTTGGTGTAAATCTGACATTCCCGGTCATCCAGATGTTTAGCCAACCGGTTGGCCAAAACCATGCCATCCTTTGACAGCGTGACAATGGCCCATTTTTCTGTTTTCACAGTATTATTCAACCCCTTGACGGTATTCGTGGGTAAAGCTGGGATCATACAGTTTGGATAAGCTGTACTGATCACCGAGGAAGTCACCCACTAAAATTTGGGCGGTTTTGGTAATCTTTTCGTCTTTTACTTTCGCGGCAATGGTTTCCAGGGTTCCCATGACAATTTTCTGATCTTCCCAGGTGGCCCGTTGGATAATGGCAATCGGCGTGGTTGGCGCATAATGCTTCATCAATCGTGCCACCACATCGTCAATCATCTGAACCGACAGGAAGATACACATCGACGCCTGATGGGAGGCCAGATCTTCCAGTTTTTCTTTTTCCGGCACCGGCGTGCGACCTTCCAAACGGGTTAAAATAACGGTTTGGGATACATCTGGCAGGGTAAATTCTTTTTTAAGGGCTGCCGCCGATGCGACAAAGGAGCTGACTCCCGGGATTACATCAAAGGGAATTCCCAGCTCATCCAAGCGATCCATCTGTTCCCGAATCGCACCATAAATGGAAGGGTCGCCGGTATGAACCCGGGCAATTTTTTTGCCTTCTTCCGTTCCCCGTTTAATTACGGCGATCACATCATCCAGGGTCATCGATGCAGAATTAAAAATTTCGGCATCGGGTTTATGTCCGGCAATAATGGCTTTGTTGACCAAAGAGCCAGCATAAATTATAATATCTGCTTCGTTGACAATTCGTTGACCTTTAACGGTAATCAGTTCGGGATCTCCTGGGCCTGCACCCACCATATACACTGTATTCATAAAATATTTCTCCTAAACTCTATAATGTCCCTACATTTCTGTAACGGGCTGTGCTTTCTTTAAATGATCTAAAAACATGTTCTGAATGCCGGCATATTCTCCCAATCCTTCGAGGATACATTCGACTTTAAACCGCTGCTCTTCAAGAACGGTTCGCCAGGAATCTTCTTCATCACTGGCCATGTCATTAATCGCGTGATCACCGGCTACCAGCATAAAAGGCGCCAGATAAATCTTTTTGTATTTCTTTTCCTGTAATAACGGCACAATGTTTTCCAGTTCCGGGAAACCTTCAACCGTACCCACATAAACATCCTCATGGCCCTTCATTTTAAACATATAATCCAGGGCTGGGTAAGTCGAGTTGGCATGATGGTCACTGCCATGGCCCATATAAACCAGGGCTTCACCTTTTTTAAGCTTGGGCATCTGTTTCATCACGATGTCCACCGTTTCTTCGTAATCTTCGGTGGTCGTTAACAGCGGCCGGCCCATGGTCAGGGATTCAAAGTCTTTTTCAAAGGCTTTTAGCTCTTTAAGGGTAATATCATACTCATAACCATTGATGATGTGGGTGGTTTGACACTGCACGTGGGTATAACCAGCGGCTTTAAGCTTTTCAAGCGCTTCATGCGGGGTATCCACACTTTCATTGTCCCGGGTCTTCAGTTTGTTGATGATCATGCGGGAGGTAAAGGCTCGATAAAAATCATGATCTGGGAACGCTTCTTTTAAGCGGTTCTCGGTAGCTGTGATGGTTTTTTTTCGGGTCTCAGGGTAAGATGTACCAAAACTGATGACCAGTAACGCTTTTTTTTCCATTAAATGGTTCTCCTATTTATGTTTTTTGTTATTATAGAACTTGGGTTAGCTTTGCTGACGATCCTAAATACAAAACTGTTTTCGTAACGGCTAAGGTTTGTCAAATGTTACCGTACCGACCAATTGTTAATCTGTTGTTCGCTGCGGAATCGGACAGGCGACGCCGTGTCCGCTCCGATGCGTACAACATGATGTAACAATTATCGGTACTACTTCATTTCCTTCTATCCAGTTTCCGGTCAGATCTAGTTATATCTGTTTCACTTCGCCTTAAAATACAAAGTACTTATTCTGACAGCAAAGCATATTAATGCTTTTATTTTTTACTTATAAACTTTTTAATGCCTGGTAGTGATCGGCGATGGTTTTTTCGATGTCCGCTTTGGTGTGGGCGGCGGAGAGGAAAATACCTTCGAATTGGGCTGGCGGCATCAGGTTACCGGCATCCAGCATGGCTTTAAAATACTTAGTGTAAGCTTTAGTGTCCGAGGTCATAACGGCCGCGTAACCATCGATGGGTGCGTCAGTAAAGAAGCAGCAGGTCATCCCTTTGAAACGGACCATCTGGGCTTTGACTCCGGTTTTTTCGATGTTGGCCTTAAATCCGGCTTCTAGCAGCTTGGCGTTATCTTCCATTTCAGTGTAAACTTCCGGGTGATCCCGCAGGTAAGTCAGGGTGTTGAGTCCCATTTTCATCGCAATAGGATTTCCGGATAAGGTTCCCGCCTGATAAACACCGCCTAAGGGAGCTACGGTGGCCATGATCTCCCGACGCCCGCCATAGGCACCAACTGGCATGCCACCACCGATGATCTTACCGAGCGTGGTCATATCCGGTTTAATATCAAGGACTTCCTGGGCGCCGCCGTAAGCCAGGCGAAATCCGGTGATGACTTCATCAAAAATCAGTACCGTTCCTTCAGCTTCGGTGATTGCCCGCAGATCTTTCATAAAATCCAGATCGGGTGGCACAACACCCATGTTACCAGCCACTGGTTCGACGATTACGGCGGCAATTTCACCCGGGTTTTCGGCAAACAATGCTTTGACACTGGCAATATCATTATAAGTGGCCACCAGGGTGTCCTTGGCCGTTCCTGGGGTCACTCCGGAGCTGGTCGGGACGCCAAAGGTCAGGGTGCCGGAGCCGGATTTAACCAGCAGTCCATCGGCATGGCCGTGGTAGCAGCCTTCAAATTTGATAATCTTATCCCGGCCGGTATAGCCTCTTGCGACCCGCAGGGCACTCATCGTGGCTTCGGTTCCGGAACTAACCATCCGCACCATTTCCATGGTAGGATAGGCCTCAGTGATCAGTTTGGCAACCTCAACCTCAATGGCGGTTGGGGCTCCAAAGCTGGTGCCTTTTTGCAGCATTTCCTGAATCCCGTCAAAATAAACGGGTGAGGCATGACCTAATATCAGTGGCCCCCAGGAACAGATATAGTCGGTATACTCGTTGCCATCAACATCATAAATTTTGGCACCCTTGCCATGGTCAATAAAAACCGGTGGCATCTCCACTGATTTAAAGGCCCGTACCGGACTGTTGACACCGCCAGGGATGTATTTTTCGGCTTCGATAAATAATTGTTCTGATTTTTCTCGATTCATAATATCTCCAATAATAATTATTTCACCATCATGTGAAACTCAGGTGTTCACACCCTACCGTACCGACCAATGACCAAGGGGTCACAACATGATGTAACAATTGTCGGTACTGCGTTTGTCTTGATCAAAAGATTTATATTTATAAATAATTTGCTGTCACTGATAATCTTTCAGCATCGCCTGTAGTTCTTTGGCAAAATAGGTGATGATGATATCGGCTCCGGCCCGTTTGATGCTGATCAGACTTTCAAAAATCGCCCGACGATCCATCAGATTGGCATCGACGGCATTTTTAATCATGGCGTATTCGCCACTGACCTGATAGGCGGCCATCGGCAAATAGGACAGTTCTTTGCCCTGAGCGATGATATCAAGATACGGCATGGCCGGCTTAACCATCACAATATCGGCACCTTCATCGATGTCCAGAACCATTTCTTTTAAGGCTTCCCGGGAATTGGCCGGATCCATCTGATAGCTGCGGCGATCACCAAAGGCTGGGGCCGAGTTGGCTGCATCCCGGAAGGGGCCATAAAAGCTGGACGCAAACTTGGCTGAGTAAGCCATAATCGGAATCGATTCGTAACCAGCCCGGTCAAGGGTTTCTCGCATATGATCAATCCGACCATCCATCATGTCGGAAGGGGCGACCATATCGGCTCCGGCTTCGGCATGGCTAAGCGCCGTTTTGCTTAAAGTTTCGAGGGTCTGCGCCCGGCGGATCTCGCCGTTTTCTTCAAAGAAACAGCAATGGCCGTCGCTCTTGTATTCGCAGAGACAGACATCGGTGATGACATACATCTCCGGATCAACCTTTTTGATCACCCGAACGGCTTCCTGCACCAGTCCATCTTCAACGAAAGCGGGAGTGGCCTCGCCATCTTTTTCATCGGGTACACCAAACAAAATGACATAACGGATGCCCAGTTCTTTTAACGCGAGGGTTTCTGCCCCGAGCATATCCAAAGACAGGTGGTACTGGTCTTTCATCGAGCCGATTTCTTTGCGCACGCCCTGTCCATCGACGATAAACAGCGGATAAACCACATCGTTCATGGACAGCTGGGTTTCCCTAATTAAATTCCGAACCGCCGTATTTTTTCGTAATCGTGTTGGCAACATATGGTCAACCTCCTAATTTACTTCTTGATAATTACGATACTAACGTGAGCTTTGCTTCCTGTTTTCATCAAACAATTTTTACACTGTACGTCGTACAGTCTATCGACTGTTCGCCTACACGTTACAAAATTGTTTATGAAAACTGGCATCAAAGCAAAATTTGTTTGTGCTTTTCAATTTTGAAACTAAAGCTAATTTTCTGTATCCTTGAGAATCGCATCGAGCATGCCCTGGATGGTATAGGTTTCGGCTTCGATGTCCACATCAATGCCCAGTTCCCGGCATTTTTTTGAGGTCTGGGGACCGATCGACACTGCTTTTGCCGAGTTAATGGCGTCGATGTGGGCAGCGCCGATTTTTTCAACAAAAAACTGGGCCGTGGTTGAGCTGGTAAAGGTAATATAATCAATTTCTCTGTTTTTGAGCATTTCCAGCGGATCAACTGTGGCGTGATCTTCCCGGATGGTTTCATAGCTTTGGACCTCGTCGACCGGACAGATCTTTGATAATTCTTCAACCAAATAAATCCGGGCATTTTTGGATCGGGGGATCAGCACCCGGCTATCTTTAGTAAGCAGAGGTACCAAACCGCTGACCAGTTCTTCGCCAACATATTTATCCGGTACAAAATCAGCTTGCAGACCTCGGGCTAAGAGGGCATTTTGGGTACCTTCGCCAATGGCGGTAATATGCAGGTTGCCAAAGGCGCGGGCATCTTTGCCGCAGCGGGTCAGGGAATCAAAGAAGATTTCGACCCCGTTGATGCTGGTAAAAATAATATGGCTGTAATCGCTTAGCACTTTGACCTTTTCGTCACAAGCGGCTTCGTTAATGGGAACAATTTTGATGGTTGGGAATTCAATCGCATTGCCACCCAACTCCGTGATTTTTTCAACCATCTGGGAGCTTTGTTCCCGAGACCTCGTGACGATGATGTTTTTGCCAAACAATGGTTTTTCATCAAAGAACCGCAGTTTTTGCCGTTTATTGACAACTTCGCCAACCACAATCAGGCTCGGAGCCGTGATTTTTGCTTCCGTGGCAATGTCGTAGATGGTGGTCAGGGTTCCAGTAACAACCCGCTGATAAGGGGTGGATGCCCGATGAACGACGGCCACCGGCATTTCCGGATTCATGCCGTTTTTAACCAGTTCGTCACAAATCTTTTCCAGATTTTTAACACCCATTAAAAAGACAATCGTCCCTTTGAGTTTGCCCAACACCGGCCAATCCAGATCCGATGAACCATCGTAGGCGTTGGATTTTAAATGCCCGGTGATGACATGGAACGAAGATACACAGTCCCGATGGGTAATCGGAATCCCGGCATAGGCCAGTCCGCCGATAACCGAAGTAATCCCGGGGATCACTTCAAACGGTACCCCGGCGTCATAGAGGTCTTCCCCTTCTTCGCCGCCGCGGCCAAAGACATAGGGATCGCCACCTTTTAAGCGCAGAACCAATTTGCCTTCAGCGCCTTTTTTTACGAGTAAGGCATTGATCTCTTCCTGACGCATGGCATGATTGCCAGCCCGTTTGCCGACATAAATTATTTCGGCATCGATTCGAGCATCGTTTAAAAAACTTTCATTGACCAGGGCATCATAAACCACAACATCGGCTCTTTTTAAAATATCTTTGGCTTTAACGGTTAAGAGACCCGGATCTCCGCAACCGCCACCAGCCAGATAGACCTTTCCCGGTTTTTCATGCACCGCCTGATAACATGCTTTAGCTAACTGTTTTCCCAAATTTTCTGCCTCCTCCGGTGCACCTTTCATGGATCGGGTCACCACCCGACTCCCATCTTCCAGACCATACAGTCCGTATAACGTAATTTCTTCTGCTTCTATTTCACAAAATGCGCCAACCGGAATATGACAGCTGCCGTTTAAGGCATTTAAAAAACTCCGTTCGGCGCTCATTTGAACAATCGTATTTGGATCGCTGATGACTGCCATCAGTTCTTTAACCGTCTGATTGTCTTCCCGGACTTCCACCGCCAGAATACCCTGGGCCGGTGCCGGAATAAAGGTCGTTTCCGGTAGTGCAACGGTGTTGTAGGCTGAGTCTTCCAAGCGACCAATCCGTTTTAATCCGGCTGCGGCCAGAATGATGCCATCCAATTGTTGCTCCTGCATTTTGCGGATTCGGGTGTCGATGTTTCCACGAATTCCCACAATTTCCACATCCGGCCGCAACTTTTTAAGCTGAGCAATTCGCCGTTTGCTGCCGGTTGCGACCACAGCACCCTTAGGCAACTGCTCCAGGGTGGTAATCGGATGCGGTGTCAACAGAACATCCCGGGGATCTTCCCGAACCGGTGGAACCGTTAAAACCAGGCTTTCCGGCAGCTTTGACGGCATATCCTTCATACTATGGATGGCCATATCGATCTCACCGGATAGCAGCGCATCTTCCAATTCCTTGGTAAATAAACCCTTATCACCGATTTTATCAAGCGGTTTATCCTGAACCAGATCACCTTTGGTTTTAATAATCACCATCTCAAAGTTTTCCTGCGGATGGGCTTTTGCCAGCACATCAATCAACCACTGGCTCTGGGTACGGGCCAGGGTGCTGCCCCGTGTTCCAACTTTTATATTCATTATCTTATCTCCAATTGTCAGTTATTTTCCTAGTTTTGACCTGAGTTCCGCATTGGAACATCGGGACAAGGCTTTAAGTTCTGCGGTTTTTTCGTTCGGGGCGCTGTCACCGGCTAAAACAGCCTGTCGCAGCAGTCGCAATAAGGCGGTTTTTTCGGTATAGCTGTCATCAAAGCGGTCGGCCAGTTCGTCGACAATCTGCTTCGTTAAAAAAGGACTGGCTCCTTCGGTGCAGACCGACAGGGTTAAATCACCCCGGCGAATGACGCTGGGAAAAATGAAATCCGAATCTTCCGGATCATCGACCCGGTTGCACCAGATTTTTTTGGATTGGCAGTCTGTTTTGATCTGCCCATTCAAGTCACGATTATCAGTTGCTGCCACGGCCAAATCAATGTCAGCAAGCTGTTCTTTGTGATAACCGGCATTAATCAGAGTCAATTGACTGTTCTCGATTCTAATAATCGCTTCACAAAAATCAGGGCTCACCGCAATCACCTGCGCACCGTTTTCCAGTATGGTGCCAATCCGTCTGGCAGCCACCTTGCCGCCGCCGACCACCAGGATTTTTTTGTTTTTTAAATTAAATAACAGCGGTGTCATCATGATTCTGTTCCATCAATGGTACTTTATCCTGGATTCCCGGAAACAGATAGGTCACGGTTTTTTCGATGCCAATAATTTCCTCTTCGCATTCCAGCGACTTCAGTTGTTTAATCGGTGGCATCACCATTTCCCGGAATTTTGAGCGGATCACCTTGGCCAGATAGACTTCTTCTTTCTCGGTCAAGTTTAACTTGCCGCAGAGATTTTCAATCGTTTCCTCGGCCAGCTGCCGGGAGGTTTCGTTTAAATCCCTGACCATGTTGTCGACCTTGGCGTGCGTCACCCAGGACAGCAGTCCATCGATTTCATCCTGAATTTCAGCCGCAATTTTTTCGGCGATTTTGACCCGATAGGCCATTTTTTCATCCATGATGTTTTTAAAGTCATCAATGGTCAACAGTTCGACCATCGGCAAATTGCCAACGGCTTCTTCGACATCCCGAGGCAGTGCCAGGTCGATCACCGTCAGTGGTTTATGGAGTGGCTTCATTTCATCAGCCTTTAAAACAACATGCGGTGATGCGGTAGCGGTAATGATCACATCCATGTCGGGAATGATCGCATAGCGGTCTTCATAGTGAATCGTCTGGACGTTTTCGTGAATCGCTTCGCACTGATCCATGTTATGGAAGGTTCGGTTGGTCATGTAGGGGTTCTGAAAACCCTCGGCCTTCATATAGCGCAACGCTAATACACCCATTTTTCCGGATCCAATGATTAATATTTTTTTATCACCATAGTCTTTCGGATATTCCCGCTTGATATGCTTTACTGCGGTTGAACTTAACGATAATGGCGTTTCGGAAATTTTATAATCAGTTTTTACTTTTTTGGTGAAGGTGATCGCTTCGCGAAACATTTTGGTCAGGTATTTGCCACATCCTTTAATCGCCTGGGATTTTTCCAGCGCATCTTTGACCTGCCCAAGGATCTGGTCTTCGCCCAGAATCATCGAATCAAGACCAGTGACCACCTCATAGAGATGAACCATCGCTTCACGCTCTTTTTTGACAAAAAGATAGGGTGCCAGTTCCGCCGACTTTTCGCTGAGATAAAAATCGGTTAGGATTTTTCCAGCTGCTTCGGGATGGCGGGTTGACACGTAGATCTCACTGCGGTTACAGGTTGATAAAATAATTACCTCCGCGATGTCCGGCTCACTTAAAAGGGTACGGATCGCTTCATTCAGGGTACGATGAAGAAAAGCCCCTTTCTCCCGAATTTCTAGAGGCGTATCCTTATGATTAATGCCCGCTACTACCAGTTTCATCCGTTTGAACCTCCTTTTTCTGATTCCTGATCGCTTCTTCCAGAGCGGCAATACTGCGAAACCCTTTAATCCCCAGACACTGTTCCAGGCGAGTCATCGTTGCCTGTTCCAGACTGGCGGTTTCCAGGGCCTCGGTGTTTTTAAAAACATCGGTGGTTTCACCTTCAACCAGCACCCCTCCATGATGGAGCACATAGGTATAATCACAAAATTCATAAATAAAATCCATATCATGGCTGGATAAAATAATCTTGATGCCTTTGGCCAAAGCCCCTTTGATAATCGCTTTAACCCCGGCTTTGCTTTTGGGATCCAGTCCCAGGGTGGGTTCATCCATCAGGATGATCTCCGGTTCGACGGCTAACACCCCGGCCATCGCCACCCGTTTCTTTTGTCCATAGCTGAGATAGTGAACCGGTCGGTCGGCCAACAGCGTGATTCCGGTGGCTTCCATGGCCGCCTGCACCCGCTCATCGATAAGCGCTGTTGCCATGCCCATGTTTCGCAGGGCAAAAGCCACATCGTCATAGATTCCGGAATAAAAGACCTGCTTATCGGATTCCTGGATAACCAACCCAATTGATTTACGGAATTCATAGAGCTTTTTTTTCTGATAGGATAAGGGTTCTTCCTTAAAAAAAACGGTTCCTGCCGTGGGCTTAATCAGCCCAATCAAGGCCGACATCAGGGTCGATTTTCCGGCCCCGTTTTCCCCGATCAGGGCGATGCAATTGCCCCGGCTGCCGTCAATCGACACCCCCTTGAGGGCGATGGTACCGTCTGGATATTGATAAGTTAAATTTTCTGTTTTAATCATTATTTAAGACCTTTCCGATAGCTTACATGAAAGTCTCCCTGATATTGCTTCAGCTCCAGGGTTTTTGTCATCTCCTCGTAGCTCTGGATGGCCATGAGAAATAAATTGCTTAGCATCATAGCGATGGATTGCAGCGCAACTCTTACATTACGGTAGCCAAACCGCAGCTCCTGCGCAGTTGCCATCAGTTTGATTTTATCCCAGTAATCAAAGATAAAGCGATAGGTTAAAATAAATATTTCTAAAAACGTATTACTGATATGGGCTTTTTTCATGACTCCAGCGATCTGCATCACCGGGGTCGTGTAAATTAAAAAAAGCATACAGGAAACACCTGACATCGCCCGACAGAAAACCAAGCTGGCCAGCACCAGATTGGTGGTCGTGATACCGATGGTAAACTGAAAAAAGTTGACGGCCCATAAATAATCACCGCCACCTTTTGAGATCGTAAACAATAACGCCAGAGCTCCGGGAATAATAAAGAGCGAATCAAAAATCAAGGTATGCAAATAAATCCGCACCGGAATTTTTGCCCACAGTAGCGTGCAACCTACCATAACACCAAAAACCCCTGCCATATACAGGGGTTCATTGATAAAAAAGACCGAAAGAAGCATAACCAATGAAACCACTACTTTAACCGTAGGATTGGCATTGCTGAGTTTATTGGTGTGGGCAAAACGATCAATCATGTCAGTCTCCTTCTAAGATGCTGTCAGTATTTATATACATCACCGAGCTTCAGGCTGGTGACAAACTCCTGTACCAACCAGTTGTCAGTACTGCTTTATCTGTCTTTCATTGTTTACGCTGATTTATCAGCTTTTTCATTTTTTTTCGATTTTTTATAAAGGTAGAAAAAGCAAATTCCCAGTCCACCGACACCTAATAGCTGTTGGAAATGGAACAGGTTTCCTTCCATTTCGCCGGGATCAAACAAGCTTTCAAACCACGGTACGTAATTTTCATCGATTGCGGTGATGGCTGTTCCAGCGGCATCATCGGCTCCTGAAAATTCGGCATCCGGCAAAACAATCTGCGGAATAACAATCAAAGCGCCAATCAGCAAAACCAGAATAACTTTAGTTATCGGTGAGAGTTTCATTGGAAATAATCCCCTTTTCTTTATATTGATAGATGGCATTGACCACCAGAACCGTTAAAATACCTTCAATAATAGCCAGTGGTATCTGGGTAATTGCGAAGATACTCAAGAATTTAACCATTGAAGCGGCAATCCCACCGATCGGATCCGGAAAAGCCAGACTCAGTTGGATCGAGGTGGTTACATAGGTCATCAGATCGGCTATAAATGCTGCTAAAAAGACAGTTAATGCCTTGGGCACATTGAGTTTTGACAGCCCTTTGTAAACCCCATAAGCCACAAAAGATCCCACAATTGCCATTGAAAAGGCATTGGCACCTAGAGTAGTCAGCCCGCCATGGGCCAAAAGCAGTGCCTGAAATAACAATGCGATGGTACCAACCACCACGGTTGCAAAGGGGCCCAGCACAATGGCGCCCAAACCAATCCCCGTCATATGTGAAGAGCTGCCTGTTACCGATGGCAGTTTAAACGCCGATAAAGCAAAGGTGAAAGCGGTAGCAATGGCTAATAGTACTTTTTGTTCGGGTTTATTTTTAAATATTTTTCCAACCTGAAATAATCCAAATGCGATAAACGGCAGAGAACATATCCACCAGAAGACTGCCCAACCAATTGGCAGAAAACCTTCCATGATGTGCATGGCGTTGACCGGCTGCGATGCCAGAACGACCATAAAAAACACAATACCGGCAACAGTCATGGTTCTTTTTGCTTTTTTCATCCTTATTATCACTCTCCATTTTTTAATTTGCCGAAAAAAAAACCTCTCACCCACATTACGATGGGAAAAAAGGTTTCATCATTACACGTATCCATCAATTCGTTGACTCAACGCCAAGGAACCAACTTTTGTTAATGTTACTAACTTCCCTTTTCCCTGGAAGGACACTTTAGTACATCATTTTAGTAGGTTTCCTGACTTATAGCTTTTATTCTCCTAGCCTTCCCAGACATAACGTGCCCAGTGACATATTAAGGAGACATAACTAATTACAGTGACCGGATCGTTCTGGATTCTAACCAGATTCCCTCAATGAATTTTTCATCCTAAATGATTTTTTACATTTTTATTTAATTACATTTATATTATAACATGGATATGATAAAAGTACAGGTTTTTTTAAATGCTTTTACCAATGGTAATAAATTAATTCTCTTGCTTGTTTACTGTCGAAACGGGTAAAATAAACTCTGGGTTCTGAAAAAATTATCATTAAATAGGGAGAAATGAAAAAGATGAACAATAAGATGAAATTATCAGCTTTATGTTTTCTATGTCTATCAATTGGTTTACTCTTAATGGGCTGCCAACAACAAAACACCGCAAACGATGACACGTCATCATCTGTAACATTGGAACGAAAAGATGATGCTTACTTTTATGGTGAAATCGATCTCACTCAAATGACCCACACCCAAATGGGCGAAGCATACGCTCAGGCGATTGTGAATGTCTTTCCAGATTATGAAGCCCATGTAGACTCCATGCTGAAGGATCAATTTGATTTATTGGCAGCTGCCAAAGACAGCATCGGCTATGATTTAAATTTTGAACTGTGTAAATCCCGGGCCACCGACATCCAAAACAATATCCAACCCGAATATCAGGAAGAAATTGCCGGGTTGCAAAAGGTATTCAACTATGACAACGATGTTCTGGGTGACGGACGGCTTTCCAAAAATGAAATGCTGGTTTACCAGATGTTTGGCGATGTGATGCGACCCACCCAGTGTTCTGGTGCTGCCGTTTTTGGCGAATCTTCTGCCACTGGCAATACCATCGTCGGTCGAAATCTGGATTGGGATCTGCTCCAACATGATGATGCTTCGGCTATGCATACCGTTCTTTATATCAAGAATGGCGACAAGTCCATTGTTATGTTCAATATTCTAGGTTTGTTGGTTCCAATCTCTGGTTTTAGTGACGATCATGTTTTCCTGGGTACACTGGATGCCGAAACCCTGGCACCGTATCCGGATACCCGTGATAAAAAATCCTATTGTTTCGATTTTCGTGATGCACTGGAAAACACTAAAACCCTTGAGGAAGCTGCAGCCTATCTTTCTACTGAAAATTACACCATGAATCACCTGGTTTTATTGGCTGATGCAACCAAGGCGCAGGTTCTGGAAAACAACATTGGCAGTCCCGGGCGGGGTCTGCGCAGCTGGGATTCCACCCTGCAACCCGGCATGATCTGGGGCATCAAAGATACCATTGCCACTGTCAATGATTTCCGACTAGTCGATAATTTCGCAACTCCTGACGACCCCATCGATGATCTGCGCTGGGAAAGCTACCGCAACAATATTACCAATGCTTTGACCACCGGAAAAATCGATGTTGATAAAATGAAGGCCATCGTCGGTTACAGCGGGACTGATGGTAAACCGATCCCATCTGGAGCAGTCTTCCGATCCGATCATATCCCCAGCATCCAGTCGATGGTTATTCGTATGGATAACCTGGAAACCTGGATTGCTTTTAAACCATCCGGTTCCAATCCCCTTCATCCCACCTATGTGGAAGTTTTCGCCAACAATCCCTTTGCGAATGATCAAAACTGATCTTTATCTGATAAATTATTATTCAATCACATATAAAATTTAAGCACAAACTACCGACTTTCTTAATTGAGAAAATCGGTAGTTTATTTTTTTGTTGTACGTCTCTACTCGCAATCAGATCCAAAAAATGATACAATGAAGCAGCGTATTTGTAATCCTTTAATATAAAAGAGGTCGTGTGATGAACAACATTAAATTCAAGCGAACCATACCGGTTGTGTTCGATTTATTAAATGCCGAAGATGATCCTGCCCAGATACTGTATTATCAGAATTTAATCTCCTGTATGTGGGCATCGCCCCTTTTATTTTTGGGTGCCCTGGCCAATATCATTGTCGTGTTCTTTTTTTGGGGCGGCAATTTATTTGAGGTACTGTTAAACAGCGGGATATTTTTATTGCTGGGCATAAGCTTTGAATTTATTTCCCGAAAAAAAATGGCCGTCAATTTATTTGATCATCTCGTTTCACTCACCCAATCCATCACTCTGGCTTTTATCGTCGTCCGATACTACCAGATTATCGGTCCGGCAGTATGGTCTGTTTCGTTTGTCATGATTATCCTTTCACTGATGCGATTAAAAATAACGATGCTCTATTACCTCGCTATAACCACCTTTGTCTGCGGCTTATACGTGACCTTCCTGTTACCTGTTGATGGATTTCTTTTTAGCCCGGTCTATTTTTTAATCCAAAATCTCCTCTTCACGTTTGTGTTCATCCTGGCTACGGCAGCCTTTTATATGAACCTGAATCGGTACGATAAAGCCGTGGTTCGTCTGAATGCGGTTATTTCGCAAAAGGAAAAAATTGCCAGGCTCTACAAAAAACTTAACCTTACCAAAAAAACACTGACCGTTCAAAATCAGGAACTCCAGGCCTTCAACGAAGAAATAAGAAAAAACGAAGAGCGTCTTCATTTTCTGGCGTATTACGATGGTTTAACCGAGCTCCCCAATCGCAAAATGATTCTGGAACGCTTGCATCTGCTCGTTAATCTTTCCGAAAATGAAAAGTCATCTTTTTATATTGTCTTTATCGATTTGGATAATTTTAAAAAAATCAATGATACCATGGGCCATCTCTATGGCGACGACTATTTAAAGTATACTGCCCGACGTTTGAAGGAGCTCGTTCATGAAGATGATTTACTGGGCCGATTGGGCGGCGATGAATTTGCCTTGATCATTCAGCGAAATATCAAAGAAGATACCGCCTACAACTATGTGGAAAGCCTGCGTAATGAACTCTGTGATAAAATCAAAACCAGCTGCTCCGAATTTAAAGTCAGTGCCAGTTTCGGTATCTCGGTCTTCCCGCAGGATGGCAAGGATCCCATTGAGCTGCTTAACAGCGCCGATACCTCGATGTACAAAGCTAAAGAACTGGGACGCAACACTATTCAGTTTTTTAGACCGGATATGAAAGAAGAAATTCTTAATAAGATCCAAATGGAATCCCTGCTCTTAAAAGCGTATGAGAATCAAGAGTTTTTCATCGAGTATCAGCCTCAGTTTAATGCCGAAGATCATCGTATCCGCGGCTTTGAAGCCCTGATCCGCTGGGACTCCCCCCACTATGGTCGGGTTGCTCCGATGCGTTTTATTCCTCTGGCTGAAGAAATGGGCCTGATCATCGGCATCGGCCACTGGGTGCTGTTGACTGCCTGTCATAAATTTAAGGAACTGAACAGTCGTTTTAATCAGAATCTCTGCGTTTCGGTGAATGTATCGGCGGTGCAGATGCGGGATAAAAGCTTTGTCGACACGATCAAAAACGTTCTTTCCGAAACCAACATGGATCCCAGGCAGTTGGAGCTGGAAATTACCGAATCCCTCTTTATCGATAACATCGAAGAAACCATTGACATGCTTAATGAAATCAAAGCGTTAAATGTCCGAATTTCCCTGGATGATTTTGGTACCGGGTTTTCATCCCTAAGCTATCTACGGCGGCTACCCATCGACACCTTAAAAATTGACAAATCCTTCATTGATGATCTCTCCGATCAGGATTCCTCAATCCGCATCGTCGGCGATATCATTTCGCTGGGGCATAACCTGGATGCCCATATTGTTGCCGAAGGCATTGAAAACAGCACCCAACTGGACTATTTAAAAGCCAACAACTGCGATTGCATTCAGGGCTTTATGTTTGGCAAGCCCATGGGCGTCAAAGAGATGGAAGCACTACTTCAAAAAAATCCCCTGAAATAGGGGATTTCAGATCGTCAAAAAAGCTAACCGAGTACCGAATAGTTACATCATGTTGTGTGCCTCAAGGCGAACAGTTGCAGCAATACACCTAGCTAGCCGAATCTTTAATTGCAACTGTACGAATTGTGCGCATACAACAGATTAACAATTGGTCGGTACGGTAAACCTCCAATCTCCTGAAATAGGGGATTTTTTATTAGCTGATCTTATTCTTAATGGATCATCTTATAGTATGATCTGGCGGTGAGCAGATAGACGCCGGTATAAACCAGGGCATAAACGAGAACACCAGCCAGGGTACATAAAAAGATCAGGGTTATGTTGGTCAGCCGGAAGGCAGCCAGCATTTTGGTGATCACCGGGAAGGCAAATGCCACGTGGACAATGGCACCGGCCAAAGGCAAAAAGAACACCATCAGAATCTGCTTGCCGATGGTTTTTTTAACCTCGGTCTTATCCATTCCCACCTTCTCCATGATCTCAAACCGTTCACTGTCTTCATACCCTTCAGAAATCTGTTTGAAATAAATAATCAACACTGTGGCCATCATAAACAACGATCCTAAAAATACACCCAGAAACAAAAATCCACCAAAGAAGAAATAGAGTTCCGTCAATGCTTCATACAGGTTTTGGATATCGATATCAGGATTGCTCTGAGTTATCGCTGTCCGCAGATTCGCCGAAAAGGTGTTAAGGGTGTCTTCATCTCCATCGAGATTAAACATCAGGGCATGAAGGGTCGTCTGAGGGTCATCGTCGTTTTTCATGGTCTGATAAACGCCCTCCATAACTGCATCATCTTTAACAACCAGGTAATAGGTTTGGCCCATATCCTGAGTCTTTTTAAAGTCCATCGGAATGGCTTCCAGCTGTTCAGTAATCAGATACTGCTGATCGCCAAAAACAATGGTCGCTTCACCATAGTTGTCACCCACCGAAAAAATCAGCATTTCATTTTCAGCCAGACTTTTTTGTTCACCGGTCATACGGTTATAGTCGTCCAGAGGAATCAGGATCATATTTGAGATCCTTTCGTAATACCTGGCATCGGTGCTTTCATCCTCAACCATATCCTTCAGAAAATGACTACCTTCCTGAAAAGCTCGAAAACGAGCCAGATCATAAGAAATTTCATCGCTGCTCCTTATCTTTAGTTTCTCTTTTTCTGATTCAACAATCGCTTTGACCTCAGCGAAATCGGTGTTGTTTATTTCTCCAATAATGCTGACATCCATGGGATAAAAATCCCGCCGCATCCCTTCCTGGCCGACATACAGCGATACCGTTGTCGACAGGGTAACTAACACCATGGTGCTTAGAATACAGATATTGGCCAGCCCGACAGCGTTTTGTTTCATCCGGTAAATCATCCCCGACACTGAAATAAAATTGCGGGACTGATAATAAAATCTTTTGTTCTTTTTCAGTTGTTTTAGCAGGGTGATGCTTCCGGAGATAAATAGGGCATAGGTTCCGATAATAACAAATACCACCGCCACAAAGAAAAGCATCAGTGCCTCAAGCGGCGTTTTTACTGACAGGGCAATTCCATAGCCTGCCCCCAGCGAAATCAGTCCGATCACTGTAACGATCCAGGAAGATTTTGGTTCTTTCTCCCCATGTTGTCCGCCTTTTAAAAGATCGATGGGGTTTGAGAGTTTTACTTGTAAAAAATTCGTCAGTAGCGTCAAGCCAAAGATCACCAGAAACACCCCGGTGGTGATTAACAGCCCCCAATAATCAATATGAAAAATTAGGGGACTCTTGAAATGAACAATATTCAAAAGCAGTAAAAACAGCAATTTGCCAATCAGTATGCCGCCGATCAGTCCCAGACTCAGGCTGATCACCGTCACAAAGACGGTTTCATAAAACAACACCCGGGCGATATGCTTTTTTTCCAGACCCAGGATGCTGTATAGACCGAGTTCCTTTTTGCGCCGCTTGATCAAAAAACTATTGGTGTAGAAAAGAAAGATCACCGCAAAAATACCAATTACGATGATGCCCAGAAAAAGTATGATTTTTAAATTCGCAGATCCGGGCATTTGATCCAAGCCTTTGTTACTGTGGATCGAAACCATGGTATAAAAAGCAATGATCGATCCGATACAGGTCAGAATATAGGGAATATAGGTATTTCCGTTCTTCTTGAGGTTAACCAGTGCCAGCCGGGGGTAAAAGAACTTATTCACAATCCTCACCTCCGGATGCCAGCACCGATAATGTATAGGAGATCTTCTGATACATATCATCGTTGCTCATCGAACCCCGATAGATCTGATTGTAGATTTCGCCATCTTTGATAAACAAAACCCGGTTGGCGTGGCTGGCAGCTGCCACCGAATGGGTAACCATCAGAATGGTCTGACCAAGTTCATTGATGGCTGAAAAAATCTTTAGTAGATTCATTGCCGCCTTGGAATCCAGAGCCCCAGTCGGCTCATCGGCCAGCACCAGCTTGGGCTGGGTAATCAAAGCCCGGGCCACAGCCGCCCGCTGTTTTTGTCCACCGGAAACCTCATAGGGAAACTTTTTTAGAATTTCTTCGATGTTTAATCGTTTGGCCAACGGACCCAGTCGGCTATTCATTTCCTGATAATTCTTTTGAGCCAGCACCAGCGGTAAAAAGATATTATCCTGAATCGAAAAGGTATCGAGCAGATTAAAGTCCTGAAAAACAAAGCCCAGATTGTCCCGTCGAAAGGCTGAGATCTCACTGTCTTTGATGGTGACAATGTTCTTTCCATCAAGAAATACTTCGCCACTGGTGGGTTTGTCCAACGAGGCCAGAATATTAAGCAAGGTCGTTTTTCCCGAACCGGATTCCCCCATAATGGCCACGTACTCGCCCTGCTCCACCGAGAAGCTGACGTTGGACAGGGCCTGAACCTGATTCCCGCCAAAGCGGGTGGTATAAATTTTCTTTAAATTCTTTACTTCAAGTAATCGCATTTTTTCTCCCCTGATCTGAATTTTTTATCGATAACCAAAGTATAACGAAAAAGAAAACTGCCAGCCATCGCTTTGGCTTACATTTCGGTTGGTTATCTTACACTTTTGTAAGATTAGCCTATAGGGCTTCAAATCCCCGGGTTGCCAGATCTATGCTGACCCGGGTACCCTGACCCACCTGGGAGGTTACCGTGATCGAATGCGAGAGCTTATTTAACACCTGCTGACACAGATAAAGACCAATTCCGGTGGATTTTTTATCCATTCTGCCATTGTAACCAGTAAAGCCCCGGTCAAAAATCCGGTCAATGTCTTCGACCCGGATGCCGACACCAGTATCTTCAATGATCAGGGTTTTTTCTGCGTACTGATCCAGATAAATGGAAATCTTACCCTGATTGGTGTACTTCAGGGCATTGGAAATAATCTGTTCCAGCACAAAAACCAGCCATTTTTCGTCAGTCAGAACCCGGCAATTCAGTTCGGCCAGCTCCAGCGATATTTTTTTATTGATAAAAATAATGCCATATTTCTTTACCGCCTGTCGGACCAGATCTCCCAGATCATACTCAACCAGCAGCAAGTCTGCGGACATGCTCTCCAGCCTTAAATACTGCAGCACCATCTCAACGTATTGTTCGATCTTAAAAAGTTCCTGCCGATAGGCACTGATCCGTTCCCGATCTCCCTCATCGGTCTGCAGTAGCAACCCCATGGCCGAGATTGGGGTTTTAATCTGGTGGGCCCATAAGGTATAGTAGTCAATCATGTCGGTTTGGCGATTATCAAACTGGGAGATCAGCTCAGCCCGGTTCTCATCCAGAACCCGGATCAAGGTTTGATAATTCTCTTCCAGTAAGTCCCGGGGCTTTGGTAATTCCCCGACCCCGGCAGTGGCCCCGCTAATCGCTTCGTTCAAACACTGATATTTTTGATAAAAGCGCCAAAAATCGATACTGGCAAAAACGACTGCCAACGCCGTTACCAATTCTGCACTGTAAACAATCGGCTCCAGTGTCAGATGGTAGAGCGCATAGACAAGCGTAAAGACCAGCATCATTATCACAAAAGCTGCAATTACCTTGATCCGACTTTTCAGGTAGGCCTTAAAAATAAATACGCTATTCATCTTAGTCTCCAATTAAATAGCCGATGCCCTTTTTGGTGGCAATAAAATCCGATAGCCCGACCTCATCCAGTTTTTTGCGGAGCCTGGCAATATTGACCGTTAGCGTATTGTCATCCACAAAACAGTCGCTGTCCCAGAGGCGTTTCATAATCACATCCCGGGAGACCACCTTGCCCTTGTTTTCCAGAAGAATCTGGAGGGTCTTAAACTCATTTTTGCTCAGCTCCACTTTTTGATCCGCATAGCTCAGGCTGGCATCACCGAGGTTTAAAATCGCACCTTTATGCTCCAGCAGACTGACCTGACCCTGAAAGGAGTAGGTTCGCCGCAGTAGAGCCTGAATTTTTGCCACCACCACCGTCAGATCAAAGGGCTTGGCAATAAAATCATCCCCGCCCATATTCATGGCCATGACGATATTCATATTGTCGCTGGTAGATGAAATAAAAATAATCGGCACCTTGGAAATCTTGCGGATTTCGCTGCACCAGTGGTAGCCGTTAAAAAAAGGCAGTGAGATATCAAGAAGCACCAGCTGGGGATCGTAGGCCACAAAGTCATCCAGAATGTGAGAGAAATCCTCAACTATTTCGGTTTCCAGCTCCCATTTATCCAAATGATTTTTCAGTGCCCAGGCAATTATTTGATCGTCTTCGATAATTAATATCTTATACATGTGAACCATCCTATCATTTTCTGATTGCGGCAAAGAAAATCACGCTCGCTTCGTTGCCACCTATGCACCATTATAATTCAAATCCCCCAGATTTCAAAATCCAACTGATGTTTTGTTCGTATTTTTAAAACTGCGCCGATAACAACTATATAAAAATCCGGATTATGGGTATACAGTTAATAAAGACACGGTTAATTTTTTGCACTCTCAATTTTCTGTCATTTTAAACCTTTTACAGCGCAGAATTTTTGTGTGTTTCGATTCCAACCCGGACAAGGAGGGGTAACAATGACGGACTACGAACACCCATCTGACGGCAATGAAATCAAACCAGCTCATGACGAATTAAATTGGGCTGAACTGGAACGGATCGAGGTTGATTCAAATCAAAACAACCCATCGCAAAATGTTCCACCACCGAAAAAAAACAAAAAAAAATTGATCATCATTCTGACAATTATTGGCAGTATTCTGATTCTTGGTGGCCTCACTTTTTTCCTCTATAATCAGTTTGCCACAGCCAATCTAACCAGTGAAGAAAAAATTGAAAAAACCACCGATCAGGAGGAGCTAAAAAAACTCTATGACGAACTGCTCAGTTCCTACGCGGCTTCCGGAAAGTCCGAGGCTGAGATTCTGGCCTTATTGGAACGGGCTGCCAAAGAAACCGGGGATCAAAGCTATATTCAAAACAAGGACAGCTATCTGGTTAAACCGCCCAGTTTTAACCTGGCTCCAGGCAGCTATGAGGGAACCCAAAACCTCGAAATCATCAAGGGTAACTCAAGTGATGTGATTTATTATACCATTGATGGCAAGGTCCCCAACACGACCTCGCCAAAGTACACCAGTGCTATTCCCCTCCCCCTTGGCGAAACCACGGTTAAAGCCATCGCAATGAGTGATAAAGGTTTTTACAGTGCGACGATTGAAGGGCACTATAACCTGACCACACCCCAAACCAATACCCAATCGGTGCTAACCCCGAAAGAATTTATTAACAAAATCTATGGCGTATGGTATAAAACCGATTATGGCAATTCGTTGTCGATTTCTCAAACGACCTATACAGAGCACATCCCCAACCCTCTGAGCAATGCAACCGGTGATTATATTATTGTATCAACCACTGATAACGGCGGCACCATCAAGGTTCTTAATTTTACGGTTGAAGGTTACAATGCGGGTGACATCCTGATTGAATTTGATTTTGGAACCCCGGGTGACAATCAGATGCGACTCCGACATGAAGGAAAACCCTGGTGGGATTATACTGCCGCTGACTATATCGGCAACGGTCAGTATCACTTACCTTTCCAATTTGCCGGATCCGATATTATTACCCTGGATTAGCACAACTGCAATACAAAAAACTCCCATTCTTTTTCTGAATGGGAGTTTTTATTCACCGCTTTTCTTACTCCACGCTCCAGGCTTCCACATTGGGGATGGTGTATTCCTGTCCACCATCAGAGGTAAACGTATAGAGGTATTCAACAGTACCCCAGACCGTCACCATTTGTCCTTCAACCAAAGGTGCTTCATCAACGTTTAAGCGATAATAAACCTGAACCATCTGATTGGGATCATCATTCATATCCATGATAAAATCGCAGAAGTATTGCTGATTTTCATAATTTTCATAAACCTGAAAAACCCGTCCCGTCATCTTGACCTTTTTTCCCGTTTCATTTTTAGCATTATCAACGATTTCAGCATAGGATATTTCTGATGTTTGGGCTTTAAACGGATCCAGCCGGGCTTTTCGCTGGGCTGCTGTCTCATTGTAGAACCCCAAAACAAAATCGCCTTCATAAATCACATCACCATAATAATTATAAAGGATTCCGTGTCGATCATACTGGCTTTTGTCAAAATTCCCTTCATATAACAAATTGCCATCCAGATATTCTTTTCCTTCTCCTGTCAAATAATCGTCTTGATAAGTCCCTTCCTGGACAAATCCATCTTCCCAGACTGTTTCTCCCTTGCCCTGGAAATGACCTTGTTCCCATTCACCTTCGTAAGTCCAGGCAATTTCATCCTCGTCAGAAACCGTAAAGACGCCGTTACCCTGGGGCAAACCTTTAACCAACTGACCGGTATAGGTGCCAGTTTTCTCGCCAAACGCCAAGACCAGCGTGATTTCCTTATTTTTTACCGACTCTGACTTGTTGCCAAAAATCCCTGGGATCAGCGAACAGCCCGATAGGAACACGACCAAACCAAGCGCTGTCACTAACAGCATTAATTTCTTCATTACTTAACCACCTCTTTTCTTTTTGTTAGAACGATTGTTTATCATCTTTTACCAACCAAACGCTAATACTCCCAGCCCCGCCCATTCATCTCGTCGATGGCACTGGCAACCAGATCGACAAAGATCTCAAGCATTTGCTCACCTTTTTTTATGCTGGCTTTGGTGGGATCACCAGTAGCCCCGGTGGCCGTGAGCTCCTTAATGTCCCAGATAATGTCGACCTTTTCATTAATCGTAATGACGTTTTCCGGCACCTGGGATACCGCATCTTCCAGCTTGACCAGTTCCGGGCGCAAGGCCATCATAATCGAGGTTTCGCCTTCGCCACCATGGCCCAGTCCATTCCAGACCTCAAAACGGTCACCCATAATCGGGCCAACCTTAGTCCACCAGTCCGGCAGATACAAAAACTTAGCATCGCGATGGCGATCCTTAACTTTGTGGGCGGCAATTTCCAGCGCCGGGATATTGCCATCATGGCCATTTAAAATATAAATATGTTTGATGCCGTTGTTAATCAGGCTCTCAAAGATATCCTCAGCAATGGCGATCTCGGTTTCATAGCGCAGGGTAATCGACATCGGGTAACGGTTGTAATGAATCGAGGTCCCAAAGGGGACGCAGGGCAGCACCACCACATTGTTAAGCTTCTGCGCCACCCGTTTGGCCACCTCGGAGGGCACAAAAAAGTCCGGCCCCAGGCAGCAATGCCAGCCATGGCTCTCGCAGGAGCCAAAGGTCACAATTGCGGTGACCTGATCAGCATTTTTCAACAGCTCCTGAACTTCCAATGCGGTCATTTCGTTAAGCATTACCTTTTTCATGATATCATTCCTTTACACAAAATATTTCTTAGGCTTTTGCATAAGTGTCGAGAGCTTCGTGTTTAATTTCTCGCGAAACGATTCGTGCACTGGGACGCACAACATTCTCTTGTGCTGTTCGCATACATGTTACAAAATCGTATGTGGGAACAAAACACAAAGCTATTTTTTGTTCAACACTTTTGAGTTTCAAATTCTCCTAAAATTGATCCTGATTTGTATTTACCCACTTTTTCACCAGTCATTTATTGTCAAAGAAAACTTTTCTTAAATCTGGCCTTCTTTTGTCAATTGATTGAGTTGATCTAAAAAAGCTGCCATCCACTGATTATCCTGAAGGATGTATTCCGGGTGAGCCAGGACTTCCTCCGGCAACTGAACATAATCACCAGCAACCATTTCATCGCCACAATTTGCAATCAGCGCTTCAATAATTGTCCGGGTGTTTTCCAGATGAAACTGAAAGCCAAAAACCCGTTTCTGGTAGACAAAGGCCTGGTTTTGACAGGCGTCACTGGCGGCAATGACGGTGGCTGCTTCAGGCAGCTCGACAAAGGTATCACCATGCCAGTGAAAGACCACCGGGTTGTCGGGGAAAAAGGCAAACAACGGTGACGCTTTGGCTTCTTCATAAAAGGTGATCGGGAACCAGCCAATTTCTTTTTGTTTGTTTTTTATAACTTTTCCGCCAATGATATCCGCAATCAGCTGACTGCCCAGGCACAGGCCAAGGACTACCTTGTTGGCTTCAATGGCGGCTTTAATGAATGCTTTTTCAGCCTTCAGCCAGGGATATTGTGCTTCTTCATAAATGTTCATCGGCCCTCCCATCACCACCAGCCAGTCAAAATCACTCACCTCTGGCAACATTTCATTGTTATACAATTGCGTCGCAGTGACGGGATAGTTGTTGGCTTTGGCCCATTCCAGAATACTGCCGGGATTTTCAAAGGAAACGTGCTGTAAATAGTGAATTCTCATCTGTGACCTGCCTATCTGATTTTTTATCAATATTTTTTATAGCAAGTATACCATTTTCGGTGCTTTTTCAAAAATATTTTTTATTAAAAGAAATCCATTCCAATAAAAAAAGCGCATTCCTAAGAAAATGCACTTCTTTTATTGGTGCTCAAATTTTTGGCCAGAAAAATCTAAGCAGAAATGAGGAATAAACTCTATCAAAAATATAAATTAATGAAAGCAAAATAAATTCGGGGATGTCACACACCATCCCCGAGGAAGGGTATTAAATACTGACTTGGAGATGTCCCTTTATTCGAAGAGATTCTAAAATTGGCTAGGAGAAAGTAACCAACTCACGGGAATCACACACTTCCCGGTTCGCTTGCGATCATCACCGACGGCAAGACGAAAAAAATCCTTCTCCAACGGAGAAGGATAAAAGAATCATACTTACAAATCTAAATATAATGCTCTTACAGTCCTCTAAATCGGAGGTTGTTAAGAAATCACTACAAACAGGTCTTCTGGCTCAACAATCAACTTTCCATCTCCCTTCCCGCTAATTTCTTAACAGTGGTTATGAGACGGTCATCATGTTTTACAGCTGCGATTACAGCAAAGGATTTACACCTTTTTCCCTTGAATATAGGACAAGTTCACTATTTAATTGAATTCATTCTACACGAAAAACTACTGCTTGTCAATAGCCAGTTGCCATTCGAATGATTAATTTACTTCACATCGCCCGTAATAATAAAAATCGGGTTCGCGGCCTTTAACATCGTTAATCCGCCGATGCCTTCGCCCCGGCTGATGCCGACCTGAATCAGTTCCACCGCTTCAAAATACTGGTTCATCAAGGTGGTGGCCTGGGCGGCGTTCTCCAGCGTCACAAAGTTGGCAATAACCCGGCCGCCGGAGCGGACATTGGCCTTGCACCACTGAAAAAGACCTTCCATATTGCCGCCGGAACCGCCGATGATAACCCGATCCACTGGCTCTTTGATTTCACCCAGCGCCTCGGGCGCTTTACCGGGGATGATCACCACGTTATCGGCCTTAAAATGGTCTTTATTCTTTTGCACCAGCTCCAGGGCGGTTTCCTTGGCTTCCACAGCATAGACCCTGCCATTTTCGGCGGCATAGGCCGCTTCCATCGTCAGACCGCCGGTACCGGCGCCAATATCCACCACCACATCATCAGGGTTTACTCCCAACAGCGAAATCGTGAGAATGCGGATTTCCCGTTTGGTCATCGGAGCCTTGCCCCGAATGTAGGCCTCGTCTTTATATCCTGCTATCTTACTCATTGATAACCACCACCACTGCCAAACCTTCCTCCTGATAACTCAGGGCTTCGCTAACCGTTAAGCGGGTGATCTTCTCATTGGGATAGGACAGCTCTTCGCCGACGTAAAGAATGCTGTTCTCGCAACCGGCAGCCTGGAGGATTCCAGCAATAAAGGCCGTATTATTATTTTTGTCAGTTAAAATGCCCAGCTTTTTATTTTCTGCCAGCGCTGCTGCTAAATCCTGATCCCGACCATGCAGGCTCATCAATTTGGCATCCTCCCAGCTGATGGCCAGTTTGGCAAAAAAATACTGCAGCGAACTGATCCCAGGGATACAGACAATGTCCTTTTCCGGCACTACTTTTTTAGCATAGGTCAGCAGACTGTAAAAGCCACAATCGCCGGAAACCACCAGCGCGGTTTTTTTTGTCTGATACACCTTAGCAACCTTTTCCATCAGTTCGCTCAGTGGCGTTCCCCTGCCGATAAAAAGCATCTCCTTGCCGCTGGCATCAAAGCTTTCGGCATGGCGGGTGCCACATAGAACCACCTCGGCTGCCGCAATTTCTTTTAAGGCGATGGGTAATATATAATCCGGATGGCCCGGTCCCAGTCCAATAATTTTTAATGGGTACATAATCGTTTCCTCAACTCTTCTGCGTCTTTGCTTTGTCCTAAAAAGCCATGGATCTTGGAAAACAGCACCACTTCAATGTCGATGGTACCGTAAACCCGATCCGTCACTTTTTTCCTGACGACTTCGGCCAGATGATTAAAATAGTCCGGCAGATTTTGTGCCAGGATAATATCCGTGGCTTCATCGGTGGTTTTGGCGGTCATGATTTTGGCCATAGTGTCCCGGGATGCTCCCAGGATACCGGCATGGGCGGTCAGAATTTCCATCCGGCCATCAGCCACGCTGCTGTGGGTATTAAATATTCCGCCCGCTACCTTGACCAACTTACCCAGATGCCCAATCAAGAGAATTTTATCAAAACCCATCCGTTCAGCCTCATCCAGCATAAAGCCGATAAAATTGCTGGTCTTCACCAGCACATCTTCATTAAGCCCCAGTTCCTCCGAAAAATCTTTTCCATAATTACCAGGAACAAAGATGATTTCTTTAAAGCCCTTGGCATGAAGCACCGAGAGTTCCAGTTTCAATGAAGCTTTCCAGGCCTCTTCACTCATCGGTTCCACAATTCCGGTGGTGCCAATAATCGACAGCCCCCCTGCAATCCCCAGCTTGGGATTAAAGGTGCGCTTGGCCAGCTCGACGCCCTGGGGAATCGATAGCTCCACCTGCCAGCCTTTGGGTAAATCAGCCCGGTGTTTAACAGCATCAGAATCCAGAACCGCACGAATTTCCTGGGCGATCATCTCTCTGGGGGTGGGATTGATGGCCGGTTCGCCCGGGGGGATGCTCAGTCCCACCGAGGTCACAGTACCGACACCTATACCGGCGGCAAAGGTGATCCCGGCCTGATCAGAGGGGATGATCTTGGCAAAAATCTTAATGCCATTGGTCACATCCGGATCATCCCCAGCGTCTTTGACTACCGAACAGGACGCTTCACGTTCTGAAAAATTTTGATCATGAAGCACCAGATCAAGGGGCCAGCCCTTGGGCGTATCGATTTTTACCGTATCCCATTTCTGCTGATTTAAAAACATCAGCAGGGCGGCTTTGGTGGCCGCCGTCGCACAGGAACCCGTGGTATAACCATAACGCATTATTTTGCCATTTTTTTCAACAGTTTTATTAAACATCTGCCACCTCCATTACTGAAGGGGATAATTCTTCTTGATTAACAAAGTCGATAAGTAAGGAATCTTACCTTTTAACACCTCAATATCCCGGACAACCTGCTGGGTTTCCATCCCGATGTTGGATACCAGCACGAAGCTTTTTTCCAGCCCCCGGGCTTCCAGCTCCGCTGCCATCCAGGCATTGTTGGCAGAAATCTTCATCACCACAATGTTCTGGTGGGCATCCAGAATTGCCCGGATTTCTTCCTCCGGCTGAGTCATGGCTACAATCCCCAACGACTCTTCGCCCTGGGTCAGCGGAATATTCAGTTGGGCACCTAAATTGCAGAATGACGGCACCCCGGACAGGGTGACCACTTCAATGTTGCGTTTTAACAGATATTCCATCACATAGGAATAAGTACTAAAGACCATTGGATCCCCCAGGGTAATAAAAGCAACATCTTTGCCCTGGTTAAGGAGTACCTCTATTTCGTCGGCATTTTGCTGCCATTGTTTTTCAAGAGCTTCCCGTTCTTGAGACAGGGAAATCATTGGGAAATTCATTTCCACAACCTTGGAAAGATCGGAAATGTGGCTTTTAACTATTTCAAAGGCAACACTGGTACTGCCCATTTTTTTTACCGGTGTAATCACCGCATCACAGGCATCTAAAACCTTAGCCGCCTTAACAGTCAGAAGATCCGGATCCCCGGGACCGACTCCGATACCGTAAAAAATTCCTTTATTTGCTGTTGTCATTGACCTTACCATTCCCTTCCCAGTTGATAGAGCATGGCGTTAAGAATAGCGGCCACGACTGGGCTGCCACCTTTGCGGCCGTTGATTCGGATGACCGGGCTGTCAATCTGATCCAGGGCTTCTTTTGATTCGGCTGCACCGACAAAACCGATGGGGGCACCAATGATCAAGGCTGGTTTGGCAGTACCCTGTTTGACCTGTTCAATTAATGTATAGAGCGCAGTTGGCGCATTACCGATGGCAAAAATACCGACGCTGTCGTCTTTTAAGGCTTTTTCCATGCTGACAGTTGAGCGGGTAACGCCACGTTCTTTCGCTTCAGCAGCGACATCGGCATCATGGACGTAATTAACAATTTCAATGCCGTGATCGGCCAGTGCTTTTTTATTGACGGCGACCTGAATCATCCGGGTGTCGGCATAGATTTTTTTGCCCTGTTTCAAGGCTTCCATCCCACTTTCATAGCCACCATTTAAAATTTCCAATAAATCGGCATATTCAAAATCAGCGGTGGTGTGAATGATTCGTTTAACCATTGGGGCAATCGCTTCCGGGAAAACCTTGTCTCCCAGTTCTTCGGTAATAATCTCAAAACTACGCTCTTCAATTTCTCTCGGGTTGTTAATGTATTCCATCTTGTCTCGCTTTCGTAAATGAATTTTTTATTTATCGCATCAATCGATGCGCTATTTTCACACCGTTTCAGTGATAATTTTTATGCCGCCGGGGATCAGGCGATTGTGGTAGATTTCGGCATAAACCGAATCGGGAACATACTGCTTCAAAGCTTTGATAAAGCTATTCTGCTGAAACTCGCCCTGCTCATACATAATCCCGATCACCGTTCCGCTGTGGCCGATGACAGTGCCCAGTCCACCAAAATCCCGGGACAGACCAATCAGGCAATCCAGATAATTCTTTTTTAACCGTTTTTGATTGAGAATGGCGCTTTTCGTACAAGCCGCGCCGATATCTTTCAGGCTGTTGGTACGCACCCCTTGTTCAAACTGAGCGACAATTTCGGCAAAGACAGCTAGATCTTGTGGGCCATAGTCGTCCTGGGTTTCATTAAAGGTCATCGTATCAATGCCGCCATGAAAATCAATAATCAGGATGTCCGCCGACACGGTGCCGTCAAATTCCGTTAACACCGAACCACTGATATGATTAAACAGGTTTAGCCGCTCAAACATCAGATTGTCGGATGGCTCAATGCTACTACACAGGGTTCCAATCGTTTCTGGCGTCAGACCCAGGTTAAAATATGCCGAAAGCCCGGCAGCCATGCCAGCAATATCGGCGGTGCTGCTGGCCATGCCTTTCTCCAGGGGAATCTCGCTGGTCATGGTAACATGCAAATGCTCTGCTTCCTGCTCTGGAATCCTGAAGCGTCGGAAAACCGCTTCGACCAGTTTCTGGGTTTTAGGTTTTAATGTGTCCAGATTCCCCGAACCTTCCTCGATCAAAATTCGAGAATAGCGGTCAATCGGACTGGATACCAGACAGGGATTGCCGTCATACCAACCCTGAATGTATTCGCCGCAGGTGCCAGGGGTTTTAACTGTAACCCGCCTCATGCCTGCCCCGCTTGATGCTCAAGAACCACATTTAAGAGACTGGTTAAAAATTGCGGATTGCTGTAAAAATGGATATGGGGATAACCGGCCAGAACGTTTTTCTGGCGGTAGCCGCAAGTCCAGGTTCGGCCTTTTTTGGTGATCACATAAGCGGTCGGCAAAGCTTCTGTGGTGTTTACCAGACTGTGATGAAATTCGTGTCCCCGGATCTCGATGGTTTTGCCGCAAAGATAGGCAGCAATAGTGACATAGCCAAACCGCTGCAGCCGTTTGGTCATCTGGGCATCGGCCTCAAAAAAGCCCACCGCCGGATTGGTTTCACCGCTGTTTAAGGTCATCGAGTTGGTTAAATACATCAGCCCACCGCACTCGGCATAGCAGGGTAGTCCGGCATCCAGTTTGCTTTTGATATCCGCAATCATTGCGGTGTTGGCCGCCAGCTCGGCACCGAAGATTTCCGGAAAGCCGCCGCCAATATACAGGCCGTCGAGTGATTCAGGAAGACTTACATCATTAAGCGGGCTGAATTCGACCACTTCCACCCCGGCGTTAGCCAGGGCTTTAAAATTATCATCATAATAAAAATTAAAGGCCCGGTCTTTGGGAACCCCGATCCGCAGCCCCTGATATTTAGTGGCATAGTCTGAAAAGGGATCGGCAAACGGAACGACCAGCTGGTCGTGCTGGCTGATTTCCCATAGTTTATCCAGATCAATGTAGGTTTCGGCCAGTTCCCCGGCTTTGTCCACCTTTTCCCGAAAATCAGCGATTTCTTCTACCGGCACCAGACCCAAATGACGGCTGTCCATAACAATGTCGGGATTATTGGGGAAATACCCCAGACAGGTCACATCGTTATAGGCTTCAATCATTTCTTTTAACAACTGATAATGGGATGCCGATGAAATCCGGTTGATGATTACCCCGGCAATTTTTGTCTCGGGATCAAAGTCGACATAGCCTTTAACCAGAGCTGCCGCACTTTTGGCCATACCCCGGCCATCGATGATCAGAATCACCGGCGCATCAATGGTTTTGGAGAGATAGGCACTACTGCCAACATCCGATTCCAGACTATGTCCATCATAAAGACCCATAACCCCCTCAACGATGCCCAGATCATTTTCACTAAGCCGTCGGGAAAAGAGTCCCCGGATCGTTTCTTCGTCCAACATCCAGGTGTCCAGATTAATGGACGGCTCACCGGTGACAAAGCGATGAAACATCGGATCAATGTAATCCGGCCCGGTTTTAAATGGTTTTACCGCTAGCCCCCGCTTCTTGAAGGCCGCCATGATGCCCATGGTGACGGTTGTTTTGCCGACATTACTGCTGGCTCCGGCCAGCATAAAATAATTCATAGTTGTGTCTCCTTTTTCCAATGACATATAGTTTATTCGCATTCACTGATCGACTGCTAAAAGCCGTGTTACACGAAATTATTTTTCTTTAATTTTATTTATCTTCTATCAGAGTCAAGGCTTTAACCATTTCAATAAATTCCTGATGGTCATCGATTTCGTGAATGGTCTTGTGCTTTTTGATCGCTTCCAGCCGCTTTTGCAGCTGACCATTTGTAAAATCGTTGTTTTGGCAATTGCGGTGAAAATATATCGCTCCCGGCAGCTTTTCCAGACCGTTCAGATTTGTGATGTTGCCGTGGCCAAAGGGCAGATCTGAAATCAGAATCAGATCACTTTTTGCCATCACCGCCAGGTTTTCTTCCTGTTTTTCACTGCTGATGGCCGTAAAAGGGCTTTCTTCAATCATCGGAATCCCCAGCACATCGCAGATGGTCCAATCATCGCTGCCCTGGTTGACCACCCCGGCAGTGAGCTGATGACCCATGGCCTCGAGTTCTTCGAGTACCTGGGACGCCCTGTTGCCGCCACAGATCACATGAATCCGCAAACTGCGATAGTCCTCCGATTCTTTAATCACCCGCAGGGGAATAATTTCCGGCTTTCCAAACAGCTTGTTCTCCTTGATAAACATTTTCATCTCATAAACTTTTTTAAGATTCACTTCGGTGATCACATCTTTGGGGATGCCATCCACAATTGCCTTGCCGTCTTTCATTAAAATCAGCCGGTTGCAGTAACGGGCGGCCAGATTAATATCATGCAGCACGGCCACCACCGTCATCGATTTTTTCAGGTTGAGATTGCGAATCAACTCCATTACCTCAATCTGGTGGTGGATATCCAGAGCCGAGGTCGGTTCATCCAACAGAATAATGTCCGGTTCCTGAGCAATCGCCCGGGCAATAATCACCCGCTGTTTTTCGCCGCCGCTGAGATTATTGTAGAGCCGTTTTCGAAACGGGAGGGTCTTGGTAGCCCGCATCGCCTCCGTCACAATGTGGTAGTCATTCTGACTTTCCCTGGTTCGATAACTTAAGTAGGGGTTTCGTCCCATCAGCACAATATCCTCAACGGTAAAATCATAGTCGATATCAAAGGACTGGGGTACCACTGCAATCATCTGGGCCCGTTCCCGTTGGCTATAGCTGGTATTGTCCTTTTCTTCCAGGGTGATGACCCCGGATTTCACCGGCAACAGACCAGACAAACATTTGAGCAGAGTCGACTTCCCGGTGCCGTTAGGACCGATCAGGCCGACAAACTCGCCCTGGCAGATGGTGGCGTTAAAGCCCTGCAGGATATCTTTTTCACCATAGCCAGAGACCACATCCTTAAAATCCAGCATGACTTTTGGCATTAGCCGTTCCATCTCAGACACCTCCCTGCTTGCGTTTTCTCAAAAGATAAACAAAGAAAGGTCCCCCGAAAGCAGCGGTGATAATCCCAACGGGAATTTCCTGCCCGGCCACCGTTCGGGCCAGGGTATCGCAAAGAATCAGAAACGCCCCGCCAAAGAGCAATGAGAATGGAATGAGTACCCGGTGTTTGGGCCCGGTTACCAGCCGCACAATATGCGGCACCACCAGTCCCACAAAACCGATGATCCCAGTTACCGAAACCACCGCCGCCGTCAGCAGGGACGAGGTAATCAGAATTTTCTTTTTTAACCGTTCGGTATCGACGCCCAGCTGGGTGGCGGTTTCCTCGCCCAGGAGCATGATATCGAGCTCTCGCACTGAAGTCAGCATGATCACCCCGCCAATCAGCACATAGGGCAGCACCGTTAAAACCTGATCCCAGCCCTTGCCGTTTAAACTGCCCATGATCCAGAACATAATCTGGGTCATCTCTTCCTGATTAAAAATCATCAGTAGATACATAATCGCACTGATGGTTTGACCAATGGCAATCCCGCTGAGCAGCAATGTCGCCACCGGTACCTTGCGCCCAACCCGGGAAATATTATAAACCACCAGAATCGTGGTAAAGGAACCAACAAAGGCTAAAATCGCCGTACCATTCATTCCGAACAAACTGCTGGAAAAATTCATGACAATGCCAACCGTCGCTCCCAAGGCGGCCCCGGAAGATACCCCTAAAATATAGGGGTCGGCCATCGGGTTTTTAAAAATGCCCTGGTAGGCGGCGCCACAGATAGCCAGCACTCCACCGGTAATAAAGGCCAAAATAATCCGGGGTAGACGGACATTCCAGATAATCGCAATGGCCCCGTCACTGATATTTTCCATCCCCAGATCGATATGAAAAATCTGATCCAATAGAATTTTATTGGCATCCCAAAAAGAAATCGATGCCACCCCCAATAAGGTACAGACGTAAATGATGATGATGCACATGGCAATGGACAGGATGATGCCATATTTCTTGACGGTATTCTTCATGTATTCTCCCACTAATCGTTTTGTCTGTTCACCCCCTGAGTCTCTCTACTTAAGAAAACCAGGGGGCGAACAGCCTTCGCCCCATCAGACAAACTTATTTGGTAAATATTTCCGGATAAATGCTTTTGGCAATTAAGGCCATCCCCTCAATAATCCGGGGACCGGGCCGCTGAATCATATCACTTTCCGGGGTCAGATATTCAAAGTAGATCAGTTGATCATTAATGATCGCATTGATCTTATCAAAACCAGCGGTGGCTTTAACATCCTCCGGTTTGGTATAAAGCGAAATATAAACATCCGGATTATCAGCAATGATTTCTTCGGTACTGAGCTGCGGCCATTGTTCTGCTCCATCAGCGGCAATATTGACTGCGTTCAAATCGGTCAGCATCGAATCCAAAGTGGACCCGGGACCAGCGGTATAGAATTTTCCGATATCAAAGAAAACTGACTTTTGGGTTTTGGCAGTCTTCGCCTTTTCGATTAACGCTTCTCGGTCAGCTTGCATTTTTTCGACGATTTCAGTCGCTTTGTCGTTGGCATTGGTGACCTCGCCAGCCTGAACAATATTGGCCAGGACGCCGTCAATATTGGCAGCATTAAAGGTAATTACCTTGGCGCCAGTGGCTTCCAACTGTTGTTTGATATCATCGGAGACAAAATCCGAGGCCACCACAATATCCGGTGCCAACTCAATAATTTTTTCCAGGGTTGGTGCGTTAAAACTACCAATATCGGTCACGGCTAAAGCGGCTTCGGGGTAATCACAGTATTTGGTCCGTCCGACGACCTTATCCCCCTGATCCAGGGCAAACAAGATTTCGGTTGTTGCTGGAGATAATGAGACGATCTTCTGGGGTTCTTTTTCGATGGTCACTGAATTACCGGCATTATCGGTTACCGTGACCGGGTAAGTGGTCGAGCCGCTTTTTGTTTCGACACCTGATTCATCCACTGTCGTTTTGCCTGGCTGACAGCCGGTAAAGGATACCATTAAAGCAATCACAGCAAGAACCACTAACCAATTTCGCATGTTTTTCTTTTTCATTTTCGTCCTTCTTTTTCTTTATTTTTTTGCATTTTTTGCAAAAATAAATCCAGCTTCCTGTGGAGGCTGGATACTAAACAAACGGTTTAATCCTGTTCTTCCCACCGAAGAATATCAATGATTATGAGTGTCCTGACTTATGCGTGTCCTTGGTTCTCCCACTCCATCCATAAGACAGTGGTACAAAAACCGCGTTGGCAATTACAGTAGCGGGGGCTGTAGAGGTCTTTCACCTCTTTCCTCATCACTTCTTTATTTATATTAGTGGCAGTGTATCATAGAATCGACAACATTTCAATTGATTATTTTTGCGGTAATTTTTCATTGTTTGTGTTCAGACTGTGAAGCACCGCCCGGGCAAAATCAAGCGGTTCCTTTTCCCGCCAGGCTTCATTGGCCAACACCTCATAGGAAATGGTCGTAATCGTTGGCACGGTCAGGATTTCAGCCATTACCTGATCCAGCGGAATCTCCCCTTCACCGGGAATCCAGTGGCGGTCAGCCGCAAAATCATTGTCTGATAAATGCAGCGCCTTAATCCGCTGCTTGTGTATTTTTAGAATCCGGCCGCAGTTCTGCTCTTCCAGAAAATCGTGAGAACTATCATAACACATGCCAAACCGGGGGGCATCAATCTGATCCAGCAGATAACAAAGCAGATGCTGCCGGGAGACATTTTCTACCGCCAGATCGACATCGTATTTTTCGGCCGCATCTGCCAGCTCGGAGAAAAAGGCCAGGCCCTTATCGAGATCCGGCTCAAATTCGTCGAGATCATTGGTGTGCATCACCATCGCCGGGATTTCAAAGGCCTGGCAATCTTTAAGATAGTCCTTAAAGAGCTGCAGCTTAGGCTTTATCTCCATCCGGGATGCGGTCCAAATGTCGCTGTATCCGATAAAAGGAGCATGGATATTGGTGATCTCCAAACCGTTTTTTCGAACCAGCTCCGGGAATTCTTCTTTTTTTAAGGCCCAAGGCTCAAACTCATCCTCCCAGGAAATCATTGCTTCTTCAAAACCGGCATCGGCAATGATTTTGATGCGGTCTTCAAATTTCATAAAATAGCCAAACCAGGAAAACATACTATACTTCATTACACTCTCTCATTCTCAATCTTTTTGATACACAACTTGCCTAAACACCGCTATTTTTTCCTGTGTCTTTCAATTGCGTCACTGGTCATCTTTTTAAAACTGCGTTATAATACAACTAGCACAAAAATCTAAATAAACACGGAGTTCATTTATGAAAAAACATTACAAAGGAATCCTACTCGCTCTGGGATTTATTACGCTTTCAGCCTTACTCTACTATTTGCATTTTCTATTCTTTCATGATTCGCATCATATTTTTATTTATCTGCTTGGCGATATCGCCTTTTTGCCCATTGAAGTCCTGCTGGTTTCAGTGATTTTTCACAAAGTCATCGAAGATAAAGATAAAAATGAACGTTTCAAAAAAATCAATATGGTACTTGGGGTCTATTTCACCGAAGCCGGCATTGAACTGATGCAGTTTTTTTCGCAAGAGGATGATCAACTGGCGGACTTTCGGAATTATCTGATGATTCAGCCCCACTGGGAGACCACAGATTATAAAAAAGCCATCAAACAGGTAAAAAGTCTTGATCTCCATTTGAACTTTAACCCCCATTGTCTGATGGCCCTCTCCGAATTTCTGACCTCGCGACGGGATCTTTTTTTAAAACTCCTGGAAAACCCCATCCTGGTTGAACATGATACCTTTACCGATCTTGTTTTAGCCCTGACCCATGCCCAACAGGAACTGTCCAGCCGCAAAAATCTTGAACACCTCACTGAAAATGACTATCACCACTTGATGTCCGATATTGAGCGGGCTTACAAACTGCTATTGCTGGAATGGCTGTTTTACATGATGCACCTGCGCAAATCCTACCCGTTTCTCTATTCATTTTACCTGCGAACCAATCCCTTTGATCCTGATGCCGAGGTTGAAATTCAATAACGTTGGTTTGACTGACTTTATACGAAATGTGATAACTGCCGTACCGATAATTGGTCGGTACGGCTGTTTTAGGCTACTCGCTGATCGTTTCCACCGACTCGATGGTGTATTTCTGTTTGCTGAAGACCAGTTCCATCAGCATTGATAAGTATTTAATAATCACCGCCAGAATCACAAAAACCCCAAAGAAACCAAAGACGATGACCAGCATCATTGAGGTATAGCCGGACACCACGTCTTCGGTAACATAACTGACCAGAGTATAGATGCCGATGCCAAAGGTGGCCACCATCATAAAGACCGCCGCCAACAGGGTCATTTTGTAAGCCACGTTGGTAAACAGAATCAGCGAATCGGAGGCCATTTCTTTGCGCTGATAGCGGGTTTCCTTATCGTATCCCTTGGTGCAGGAGCGGTCATTGTCGTACTCGATGGTGTCGATCTTCAAGCCGCAGTTGGCGTAAACCGCCTTACGGTAGGGAATCGTCTTGCTCATCGAATGAACCCGGTTAATCGCCCGACGTGACAACACCCGGAAGTTTTCGGTTCGCAGGGGATGGGGGCTGCGGGAATACCGGTTAAAGACCGCATAAAACAGTCGCGAGGTCTTGCGCCCGCATTTTTTCGGGGCAGCATTGACGATATCAAAACCGGTGAGGCTGCGGTCATAGACATACATCATCAACTCGGCCTCATAATCCATCACCATGTTATCAAATTCAAAAACGAAATCGCCGATGGACAGATCAATCCCGGCATTCATGGCCAGCTCAACACCCTGGTAAAAGCTCATGTTGACGACGTTGATAACGGTGCCGGAAATGCTTTTGCCAATCTCCCGGATCACCGCCAGGCTGTTGTCATCCGAGGCATCATTAACACAGATTATCTGATAGCTTTCAAAATTGGCACTTAAAACGGCATTGATTTTTTCCAGAAAATCCCGGATCCGCTCTTCATCATTATAAATATAGATCACCGCCGAAACAAAGTTCTTTTCTTTATCCCGAACTGTCACCTTCTTTTCTTGCTGTCTAGTCATTTTTTAACACCTCATCCAAATCGTAAACCGTGTTTATTTTTCCCGACAATACCGAGACAAAGGTCGGTTTTTCGCTGACCTTGCGGACCACCGTGGGCCGGGAGTCGTCCACCTCGGAAGCCTTTAAGATCGGCTTCATGGAATAGAGTGAGCCCTCGTAGCTAAAGCCGTATTCGGCCTTTAGATATTTTTTTGCCATATTGGACATGTAGGGCCAGGCTGATTGGGGCTTTGCGACGCAGTCGTTGCAATTGCCCAGCTGCTCGGGACTGCAATATCCCCAACTCTTTGCTTGACAGTTAAACTTCGGCAGACTGTCAAAAGACGAGACATGGGGGGTAAAGGTTACCGACGTCAGGGAGTGATAGCCGGTTTTGCCAAAAGGCATGACCGAAAAAAAAGGCCCGTCCATCACGGTAATGCCGACCTCCCGAAGTTTGTCCTGAGGTTGACAGAGAATGATTTCGCAGAGCTCGTACTTTATTTTAAAGGGTTCATAACCAGCCAGACTAAGAATCTGATTGGTGGAGCCATAGGTGGCGTTAAGAAGAAAGCCCGTTTCTAAAACGGCACCGCTTTCCAGCGTCAAAACGTAACTGTCGGGCCCCTTGTCAATCTGCTGCAGTCGAACACCATAGTTGATTTCAACATTTTTCATTCCGACCAGCGCATCGACAAAAAACTGCCCCAGAATCCCGGCGTCATAGGTATATTCTTTGGTCAGGTAAGCCCCATCACAAAGGCCTTTTTTAAAATACTTATCGGGCATTAATTCGTCGCAGGGAATCTCAGCGGCCTGACAGAACTGAACAAACTGTTCCCGGTTGGTCCAGCTGAAGCTGTCGCTGGTGGCATAAACCTGATCAAAGGCACTGTGAATGCAGAAATCATAATCCTTGATAAAACGGTTGAAATAATGAGCCGATTTGATCGCCGTGGCATAGGAGCGGGGATAATGATAGCCCATATGAACCCGTGCCTGGTTGATATAGGTAGCCCGCTGAAAGGGGGATTTTTCCCATTCCAGCACCAGCACCCGCTCCCCTCGCTCGCCACAGAGCTTGGCGGCATAAAGGCCGTAAAGCCCGGCGCCGATAATGATCTTATCCCATTTGCTTTTGTTTTTGGTCATCTTATTGCTCCAATGCCTTGGGCACAAAAGCGTTGATAGCGGCCACCACCGTATCAATTTCAGCCTCGGTCATGCCATAAAAAAGCGGCAGCGATAAGACCTCGTCGGCCAGCTTTTCGGTAATCGGCAGACTGCCCGGGCCGATCTTTAAATACGCATAGGCTTCCGACAGATGGGGTGGGATCGGGTAGTGAATAATACTGCCAATGCCCTGCGCTTCCAGATAATCTTTCAGCTCATCCCGATAGGCGGTGGTGATGACAAACTGATGCCAGACTGTGGTGGCCTGATCCCGGAGCTTTGGCAGCGCAATCACCGGATTGTTCATTTCTTTAAGATAGGCCGTACAGACCCGGTTGCGGTCGGCATTAAGCGCGTCCAGATAACGAAGCTTAACGTTTAGCAGCCCGGCCTGAAGCTCATCGAGCCGGGAATTGGTGCCGACAACCTTATTATAATAGCGCTTCTCACTGCCGTAAAAACGATACATCCGAAAGGCCTGATCCAGTTCGGCACTGTTAGTGGTAATGGCTCCGCCATCCCCAAAAGCGCCGAGGTTTTTAGACGGATAAAAACTAAAACAGCCGATATCCCCAAACGAACCGGTCATCTGACCCTGATAAGTGGCGCCGTGGCTCTGGGCACAATCCTCCACCAGATAAAGCTTGTGCTTTTTGGCAAGCGCCACAATCTTATCCATTTCGCAGCAAGTACCGTAAAGGTGCACCACCAAAATGGCTTTGGTCTTTTCGGTAATCTGCGCTTCGATTTTGTCCGCATCAATGCTGTGGTAAGCGTCCGGCTCCACAAAAACCGGGGTGGCATCGTTAATGGTGATGCCCATGACGCTGGCAATATAGGTATTGGCCGGAACGATGACCTCGTCGCCGGCGCCAATGCCCAAGACCCGAAACGATAACCACAGGGCATCTAAGCAGTTGCCCAGACCGACGCAGTAATTGGTGCCGACATAGCTGGCAAAATCTTTTTCAAAGCGTGCTACCTCATCCCCAAGCACATAGCTGCCGCTTCTTAAAATTTCCAGGGCTTTGTTTTCGTATTCCGCTTGATGCTCGTTGAAATGCCGAAGTAAATTGTTTGCTGGTACCTTCATCTTAACTCCTTGCTGTCAGCCTTTTGTTCGATCTTCTTTGATAAACTCTGACTTTAAAAATTTGATCTGCTTGAGATAGGATACCACAGTTTTAACAACCTTTACCTTAGTATCGTAATCATCTTTCCAGATTACCGGAATATCATAAACGGCAATGCCCTGGCGCTCGGCCCGCAGCAACAGCTCAACGCAATAAAACCAGCCATTGTCCTGGCTGGAAGCGGCAATTAACTGATCAAAGGTGTCTTTTCGGTAAAAATCAAAGCCACATAGGGCATCGGTAAACTTATTTTTAAACACCACATGCAAGAGGCTATTAAGCCCCCGGGATGTCAATTCCCGGGTTGGCTTGCGCCCCATCACGGCCGAATTTTTCATCAGCCGGGAACCCTTGATAATTTTTACATCCGGCTGGTTTGAAAAAATGTCCTTCACTTCTCTTAAGTGCTCAATACTGGTGGACAAATCGATGTCCATATAGCCGATCACTTCACAGCTGTTGGCAGCGGCACCGGTTCGCAGCGCCACGCCAACCCCTTTTTCCGGCGTTTTTAGATATTGGACTTCTTTATACTTTTCACACAAACGGCGGCTGATGGCCTCGGTGGCATCGGTGGAGCCGTTATCGATGATAGTCAGCTGATAATCAAACAGCTTGTTTTTTTTGAGGAATATCAGGGTTTTTAAAATCCCTTTTTCGAGTCGCCGTTCTTCATCAAGAACGGGAAATAATATATTTACTTTCATACGTCATCCTTTAGCTTTTTATTCGTTTAGCTTGGGAATATTTAGATCATAAGGCGGATAGACCACTCCTTTTTCAGTGATGATCGCCGTGACATTCTGGTGCGGGGTGACATCAAAGGCCGGATTTTCCATAGCGACCCCATCCGGTGCCACCTGAATCCCACCAATATGGCTGATCTCCCGGCAGTCCCGTTGTTCGATGACGATTTCATCGCCGGATTTCATCGCAAAATCAATGGTCGAGGTTGGTGCCGCCACATACATCGGGATACCATGGGCCTTGGCCAGTACCGACACCGAATAGGTGCCGATTTTATTGGCGACATCGCCATTTAGCGCAATCCGATCGGCGCCGACAATGACGCCGTCAATTTTGCCCTGCTTCATCATCCAGCCCGCCATGTTGTCGGTGATCAACGTCACCGGAATGCCGTCGGCGTGGAGCTCATAGGCCGTCAGCCGGGCACCCTGTAAAAACGGCCGGGTTTCATCGGCATAGACAGAAATATTCTTGCCCGCTTCATGGGCGGCCCGGATCACGCCCAGGGCGGTGCCGTAATCGGCGGTGGCCAGAGCACCCGCATTGCAGTGGGTCAAGAGGGTATCACCTTCGTGGATCAGTTCGGCGCCATGCTTGCCCATGTCCCGGCACATCTGAATGTCCTCGGCACAGATCGCATCGGCTTCCTGTTTTAAAATCGCCACCAGCTCGGCCGGTTCTTTATCGGCATTGGCCGCCATCACATCTTCCATCCGCTTAATCGCCCAGAATAAATTCACGGCGGTGGGACGGGTAGACGCCAGTAATTCGCAAACTTCTTTCATTTTAACATAAAAAACATCTTTTGGCTCGTTTTGATATTCAAGCGCTCCAAAATAAACACCGTAGCCAGCGGTTACCCCGATGGCCGGTGCACCCCGGACAATCATATCGACAATCGCTTTGGCAATTTCCCGATAATCGGTATAGGAATAAACAATGAACTCCGTGGGAAGCTTGGTCTGATCAATCAGCCTTAGCTTCCCCTCTTCAAAATAAACAGGTTTCAAGCCTACACCTCTAATTTATCGATGAGCTTAAAGATCAACGCTTTTACTTTTTCGGCATTTTCGTTTAAAACCCGGATCACATCCTCGTTGGTGACTGGTTTAATGTCGGGATGGCCTTCGAGCCCGGCATCGTAATCGGTGGTCAGGGCAATGTTCACCACCGGGATTTCCTGTTCCAGACAGAGATAGCCTTCGGGATACTGGGTCATATTAACCACATCGGCACCCAGCATCGCAAACATCCGGCTTTCAGCCACGGTTGAGAAACGGGGCCCGTTAATGACGATCACTGTCCCGCCAAAATGCGCCGTAATTCCGCATTCTTTAGCCGCTTCCATCGCCAGCACCCGCAGGTTTTTATCGTATGGATGGGCCGAACTGAGATGATTGACCTTCGGTTTTTCAAAAAAGGTATCCTTGCGGCCAGAGGTCATATTGATAAACTGATCGGTGATCACAAAATCGCCGGGTTTGATATCAAACTTAAGACTCCCCACACAGCAGGGCGAGATAATGGCTTTGACCCCCAGGGTTTTTAAGGCATAGATATTGGCCCGGTAATTAATTTCAGACGGATTGAGCGTATGCTCTTTGCCGTGCCGGGGCAAAAAGGCCACCGTTTTTTCGCCTACTTTGACCAGGCTGATATCGTCCGAGGGCTTGCCATAAGGGGTGTCCACTTCAATTTTTTTCACATCACTACTGAGTTCATAAAGACCGGAACCGCCAATAACACCAATGTCTGCTGAATAATACATCATTTCTCTCCTTCAAATTGTTTTTATTTAGGTGATATAAAATTACTACCGTGAGCTTTACGATCAGTTTCGCACGAAACAATTTTTACACTGTACGGCGGACAGTTCGATGAACTGTTCGCCTACACGTTACAAAATTGTTTGTGGAAACTGATCGCAAAGCAATGATTGTTCGATATTTTTGATTTTCTCTCAAATATCGAGTTGATTTTAGGCATTTCAGAAAGTACCGAGATACAAATTAGATTGTGCCCGAGATGACAAAGCTCATCCCAAACACAATCTCGATCGTTACTACTATTCTATTCGGGAATCACCAGGGTTGCCAGGGTTGACTTGGTGACAATGGTTTCTTCCTCGTCATCAAGGCTGGCTTTAAAACCCAACCACTGATATTTGCTGTCGTCCTCTTCTTCTGCGACTGTCTCTTCACTCACTTCCGAAACCGCTTCTTCAACTGCATCACAGCTGACTGCTGGTTCGGACACTGCTTCTTCAGCTGCCGCTTCTTCGACCTGGGGTACAGCCAGATCCGGACACACTTCCCCGGCTGGCTCAGTCGCTTCATTTTCCGCCGGTATTTCTTCGCCGTCGAGAATCAGCTCGGTCATTTTGGGAATCGGCCGTTTCACGATTTCGTCGTCATCAAGGTTGGCCTTAAAGCCCAGCCATTGATACTTGCTGTCGTCTTCTTCCTCAATCACCACTTCGGGAGCTTCCGATTCGGCCGTTAGGGTAACCACTTCCACCAGCACCTCTTCTGCCTTAACTTCCGGGGCCGTGTCTTCTTCGTAGATTTTTTGTGCTTCCACTTCTTGTGCTGTCATTTCCGGAATCACGTCTTCTTCACCCTGAATGGTGACCGTATAGCCCTTTTTCATAGCCAATTCCTCAGGGTTTTTATCGGCCTTATAGCCGACCCAGCTTTTCTGGGGCCGATAAGCTGGAATTTCATCATCGATAATCCTAGCTCTGGCGGCAACCGCCGCTCTGCCGCCATGGATGGTTTCTTCCGGTTTGATGACTTCCGAAACCTGGAACTCATCCACCGGCGCCCGGTGTTTGTCCCGTTCCCAGCTTTTCTTTTTATCAGGGAAATATTTTTTGAGGATTTCTTTGGGAATTTCTTCATTGCAAAGGATTGCCGACACCGAGGTCAGCACCTCCGGCAAGCGGTAGGTATCACCCCACTTGATTGTCATGCCGACCTCATATTTAAGCAGATCGGCCACATTAAAGCCAAGCGACTCCAATGAAAAGCGCATCATGCCGGGATGACGGCATGGTTCATTGGTTTTTCTGGCGCAGGCCAGCCCCTGGGTTTCGCAGATCGGGCAATTGCCGGGAATCAGCCCGATCACCCCATCGACTTCGTTTTCAATTTCCAGTAGGGTTTTCCAGGTCATCACCTTGATCGCCTGGAGTTTGTCAGTGCAGTAGTCTTTAACTGCCTGAGGATCACGGATATTTCTTAAATCTTCCCGGGAGACCTCAAACTGTCTGCCGATGATGTGCATGTATTTAAACTGTTTTAGAAAGATTGCTTCATCAAATGCGTAAGTTGGGCAGGACCAGTATTTGGAAAAATTTGGACATGCCTTGCAAAAGCCCAGCGTCTTGTCCCGGTCGAAATACTCATCCATTAAGTACTCCACTCTTTTTGCTCCCAGGCTAAGTTTATTTTTCAATTCCATTCGTTTACATCCCTTCTCAATCAATCCGCAGATCAATCGACCAATTATCTATCGTTTCATTTAATAAATTTTTAAGATAAGTTCCCGAACCAAAGATAAAATTCACCTATTTTAGGTTCTTGCCCTATTCTACATCGATTTCGCCATTTCATCAATTAAACTTTTTGTCCTATTCGGGTATTTTTCCCCGATTCGTAAAAATGACAAAATATTACCTGTTTATTTTGAAATTTTAAGTTTATAATTAAAGGAGTAATTTTTTGAAGGGAGATTAATGAATGGAATATTCTCACGAAATTAAAAGAATGTGTACCGTTGGTAATAACGCAAACCACGGTTGTGCCCCAATCCCAGAGGAGGGAAAATGGGTTCAGGCAAAAGAAGTCACCGACATCTCCGGTTTAACACACGGTATTGGCTGGTGTGCTCCACAACAAGGCGCCTGTAAATTAACCCTTAATGTAAAGGATGGCATCATCGAGGAATGTCTGATTGAAACCATCGGTTGTTCGGGAATGACTCATTCAGCTTCGATGGCCTCTGAAATTATGCCAGGAAAAACAATCTTAGAAGCACTTAACACAGATTTAGTTTGTGACGCAATTAACACCGCCATGCGGGAATTGTTTTTACAAATCGTATATGGTCGTACCCAAACGGCATTCTCTGAGGGCGGCCTCCCCGTTGGCGCCGGACTTGAAGATTTGGGCAAAGGTTTGCGAAGCCAGGTTGGTACCACCTATGGTACCCTTGCCAAAGGTCCCCGCTACCTGGAAATTGCCGAAGGTTATATCCAGAAATTGGCCTTAAACAAAAACGATGAAATCGTTGGTTACTCCTTCGTTCATCTTGGAAAAATGATGGAAAGTATCAATAACGGCGTTGAGCCAGCCGTCGCTTTGGAAAAAGCCTCTGGCAAGTACGGACAATTCGACGATGCAGTCAAATACATCGATCCAAGAAAAGAATAGGAGGAAATCACATGGCATTATTTGAAAGTTATGAAAGAAGAATCGCTAAAATTGAAGAAGTTTTAGCTGCCAATGGCATTGCCTCTTTAGAAGAAGCAAAAGCGATTTGTGATGAAAAAGGCATTGATGTGGCTGGCATTGTTAAAGGCATTCAGCCAATCTGTTTTGAAAACGCCTGCTGGGCGTACACCCTGGGTGCGGCTCTGGCAATTAAACGCGGCATTACCAATGCGGCTGACGCCTCTGAAGTCATCGGCGAAGGCTTACAGGCTTTCTGTATTCCCGGTTCGGTGGCTGAACAACGGAAGGTTGGTTTAGGTCATGGGAACCTCGGCGCGATGCTTTTACGAGAAGAAACCGAATGCTTTGCCTTTTTAGCTGGCCATGAATCCTTTGCGGCGGCTGAAGGTGCCATCGGGATCGCCCGCTCGGCTAACAAGGTTCGTCAAAAACCGCTGCGGGTTATCTTAAACGGCCTGGGCAAAGACGCTGCTCTGATTATTTCCCGGGTCAACGGCTTTACCTATGTTAAAACCGATTATAACTACGCCACCGGTGAACTAAACATCGTTTCACGAACCCCATATTCCGACGGCGAACGGGCTGCCGTTAACTGCTACGGCTGTAACGATGTCCAGGAAGGCGTGGCCATCATGCATTATGAAGGTGTTCACGTTTCCATCACCGGAAACTCCACCAACCCGACCCGATTCCAACACCCGGTTGCCGGCACCTATAAAAAAGAAGCCCTGGAACAAGGCAAAAAATATTTCTCCGTGGCCTCCGGCGGCGGTACTGGCCGAACCCTGCACCCGGACAACATGGCCGCTGGTCCAGCATCCTACGGGATGACCGACACCATGGGCCGAATGCATTCTGATGCTCAATTCGCCGGTTCTTCATCGGTTCCTGCCCATGTTGAAATGATGGGTCTGATCGGAATGGGGAATAATCCAATGGTTGGCGCGACGGTTTCTGTGGCGGTGGCGATTGAGGAAGCAAGTAAGTAGACTATAGCCTTATTTACTACCGTATCATGCGATTTCGGGGTCGTTCATTTGAGATCATTTGAAGTCGTATGACACAAGTATGAGATAGGTATGACACAAATTTTATAAATGAAACCCCAGGTTTTTAAGCCTGGGGTTTTTGATTTGCAAATTTCTCTGGACACCCTGATTAAGAGTCAGGGGAATATGACTGATTTACTGTTTCTAGAAGTTGTGTCGCCATTTTATCGCCATTTTTATATGAAAATAGTCAATCAGTCGCAGTTGATATACCCACATTTAGGACAAACATTATGAAATTTTGTATACCCTGTATATTTACATCTTGGGCATACATTAATTTGTATATCGGAATTTGCCTTTTCAATCTCATACTGAACTTTTGGAAGAACTTCTCTAATGAAGTCAATATATTTTTCGCTTACAATTTCACCATGAACACCGCGATTACAAATATTTATTATTTCGATAACAGGTTCATATATTCTACCAGGTATTAACTCAGCTTGCACAAGATGCCTAAGCATCGCCGTAATCGTTCGTCGACCTCTATTATAATCAGTTTTATCACACAATTCAGCTAAAGAATTTTCAATGCTTAAACGAACTGAAAAAAGAATAATCGACTGTTCAGAGACTCCTAATTCTTCAAGACTAAGAATATCATCATCTTGTTGTTCTATTTCGTTTTCGTTATTTTTTTGCATTTCTTCTTTCAAATCATTTAGAACTTGCTCAGAAGGCAAAACATTTCCTATATTAACATTTTGTACAGAAGAATTGTTGATCTTAAAATCCATCAATTGCAACCGTAAATCTGTTAATCCATCTTTTATCTCTTTTTTCGCTTCTTCTACTTCCTTCTTTAATTTAATACCTAAAAATTCCATTTCTGAAAATAACGGAAATAATAGTAGTATTAACCACAAAACAAAGATCAAGTTCATGGCATTGAATTCTTTTAGCTGAAATATATTTTCATCATTTCTATTGAAAAAGACATACAAAGAACTTGTTAGCAATAATACTAGATACCACCATTTCCGTTTAATATAGGCAAATAAATTATCGAAACGTCGCATATAACACCGCTTTCACTTATTTCATAAATCATATTTTTTTAGTTTATATAAATAATTACAAACAGAACAATCTAAAGTTTCAATGAAAAGTCACCTCATACCAAAAGCCCCCACATCGTAAGGCCCTTTAATATAAGGTTGTCTCTTAGTAATTCGTGATTATTACTTCATTGTATTCTTTATTTTTTTCATCATGCCGCTCAAGAGCGAATTTCTTCGGCTGATTTTGATCAGGTTAAAGCCCTGATACAACTCCCGGACAAAATCATCATTGCTATAACTCAGTATAAACTTTCCTTTGATTTCTTTCAAGCAATCTCTTAATCTTATATGATCGGCATCACCAAATCCGGTTTGACAGTGTTTTCAGTGCCATGATAAGGTGGATCAAGATAGAAAAGCGCCCCGGGCCTGTCATGTACCTTAATGATCCGTTCACAATCTCTGTTTTCAATCACCACGCCATTTAATCGGACGCTGATCTCACTCAGGTAGTCAGTGCTTTTATTGAGGTTCTTCTTTGTACCGCCAAAGGTCTTTCTATCGGCTCCATATGTCGTTTTGATGATCATGAAATACCGCCCAGCTCGTTGAATGCCGGTTAATCCTCGCATATCAATCTAAGATTTGAAGTCATCAAAAAACTCCCTGGAATTCAGAACACTGGTTATTTCTTTTTTAACTTCATCCGGGTGAAATTTCATACAGCGGAACAAATTGGTCAGCTGGCCATCAAAATCGTTATAAATTTCCAGATCGGCGTGCTTATCTTTTGCAAAGAGCACCCAATCGGCACCACCAAAGACACTTTTAGCCGAAGAGTATCGATAATCACAATCCATGGCGTATGTAAGGTAAACCAAAATTTTAACATACGGTAATTTTTGACTCAAACAATTGGTAAATAACAGACTCCTCTCTATTTTTATAAAATAGAGAGTTATATCCTTGCTTTTTCTGAGCAGAATCAAAAGAAAACAAGACTGTTATGATTCGCCGTGAACTTCAATGAGAACCAATGTTTAAAACTTTAAAATCTGTATTAAACACATGTTAGTTTTTATTGTCATCTCAATCACTTTATGTGCAACACCATTTCTTAACATCTGTTAATAAATATTGATTTTTGTTAACTTATATCGTCCAATGTTAAAATTTTACTCTCCTTAATCATTTCTTCGTTACATTTTAAATAGTATAATCAAATTATTATTGAAAAGAGGAGGTTCTTCATGGAAGAGAATGTTAAGGTGCCTTGGTGGCAGAAAACCTGGGTGGTCGTCTTGGCTTGTATCTTTGTTCCCCCAGCAGGGCTTGCACTGTTGTGGATTGGTAAAAAAGGCGGCATGGTACTTCGAATTATTCTAACGGTTATTTTAGGTTTTTATTCATTGGCGTGGTTGAGTGGATTTGTTGGCGGAAATAAGTCGGCCACCGTCAGCGACCAAACGGCGACCAAAACTGAGATAGTAGCCGAGGATAAATCAGCTGCTGATAAAGCTGCTGCTGATAAAGCTGCTGCTGATAAAGCTGCTGCTGATAAAGCTGCTGCTGCCAAGCCACAGGTAACGATGGGTCAGAAAAATGCACTAAGTAAAGCAAAATCGTATTTAGACTTTACGGCATTCTCTTATTCTGGTTTAATCTCACAGTTGGAGTTCGAAGGTTTTTCTACCGAAGATGCTACGTATGGAGCAGACAATTGTGGTGCTGACTGGAATGCTCAGGCAGCGAAAAAAGCTAAAAGTTATTTGGATATGACATCATTCTCACGTGATGGTCTAATTGAACAGCTGTTATTTGAAGGTTTTACCAATGAGCAAGCCGAATACGGTGTGACAGCTGTTGGTTATTAATCGTTTTAATAAATAAACATTGAAATTTTCTACGGGAACCCATGCAGGTTCCCTCTTTCACTCATCTCTCTACAAAAATTGAGACACAGGGACGTTTCGTTCATCATAACTCTCATTTTAATAAAAGCACCACCATCGCCTTTCCCACCCCAGCGCCCGACTCAATTTACTATGGACACTCCACCGCAACATCCCGCAATACTTCCACAATGTTTCTTAGATCTGAGATTGGTTTGATATTTGGCATTGTCAACAATTCTTTTCTTGTTGAAAAAATCATACCCTGATTTGATGTTATCTTCAACAGCAAACTGCTGTAGTTGCAAAAATGATCAGCCGTTTTAAAAAAAGTCGTATAAAAATCAAATTTGGGGTAACAATAGTTTATAAACCACAAGGAGGAAAGATCATGCCAAATTATGAAACCCCAGAATACACAGTGATTGAGAAAGATAATGATTTCGAGCTTCGCGCCTACAAAAGTTATCTGACGGCTTCGATCGACGATAAAAAAAGTGAAAACGCCAGTGGATTTAATCAGATTTTTGATTACATCAACGGGAACAATTCCAAACATCTAAAAATTGCAATGACTGTTCCGGTGTTTAATGAACTCGGAACAGGTATTTCAATAACAGCGTTTGTTCTTCCCGCTAAATATGCCAACGAACCGCCCCCAGAACCGGGTAATTCACGAATTGCCATTAATAAAATCGATGAAAAAACCGTTGCTGCCATTACTTTTTCCGGTTCCGTGAAAAAAGAAAAGCTTGCTGAACTCCAATCAAAATTACTCCAATGGCTTCAGGAAAAGAATCTTAAGACCCATGGCAATTTCCGTCTGGCCCGTTATAATTCCCCCTTTACGCCTTTGTTCTTAAGACACAACGAACTGCTGATTGATGTCGAGAAGCCCCTCTAAATCCCACACTATTAAAACGCTGAAAAAAAGACCTGTCGTGCATGACCCGGGGGACGTTTCGCTTAGCCAATCCGTTTGCTTTATCCGTTTATTTATAGTGAAAACGACATTGCACAACTTCGATTTGACCGTCTTTTATTCGGTATACAATACGATTGGTGTCATCAATTCGGCGACTCCAAAAACCCTGAAATTCATGCCTTAATGGTTCTGGTTTCCCAATTCCTTCATAACCATTCCGGTCAATATCCTGCAAAGTACATTGATTCGCTTTAATGTCTTTTTATCCTGGCTTTGCCAATATAGGTAATCTTCCCAGGCCTCATCCGTCCAGACCTTATTCATCATCAGCCTCAATTAGCTCATGAATGGTTCCCTTGCCAGCCTCAAGACTTTTGATGGATTTTCTTAATCTTTCCACGTTTGCTTCACTATAGAAAAAATCATCATTGATCGTCAAATCAAAGGGAATTCCATGCTTACGAACCACCGCTCTTGCAAAAACATTGATCGCTGCTGTCATATTTAAGCCCAGTTCTGTACAAATCATATCAAAGTTTTTTTTCAATTCTTCATCCATCCGGATGTTGAGATTTGTTTGTGCCATAATTTGTCACCCCTTATCTAATATTTAAAGATATTATAGCCTATTTTATTGACATTGTCCTTAAATATAATTACAATACACATCTTATTCACCCATTATTCAAATCAAAGGCACCACTTTGGAGACATGGGGACGTTTTGTTTGTCATGTCCATTACTTTAACAAAAGCGCCTTTCCCAGCCCCAGAACCGACTCACTTGGCGGATAATCCCCCCATTTTCTTTTGAATCTTCACGATCCGCTGAGTTCGCTTATCTGCCAACAATTCCTTCAACAACGTTATCCATTTCATTTGGGTCGATTTTTTTAAATCCAGAATAAGCTACGAATCCACGATGGCGATCTGCGAAAGCTGCATCTGCCATGAGACCAATAGGCAAGCAGGTTATCCCAAATCTTTTTATTTCGTGAAGGCAGATAAAAAAGTTTAAAAGCAAAGTATGTCAGAAATTTAAATTGACTGAATAGTCATTTTACAGTATAATCAACATCATCAAGATTCAAAAAAAGATTGGTCAGGAGGCATGAATTGGATAAGCGCGACAGACTATTAAGAGCAGCCTTAAAACTTTTTAATTTATATGGCTTTGATAACACACCAACCGCTCGGATTACAAAAGAGGCTGGGGTGGCAACCGGGACACTGTTTAACTATTTTGGAAGCAAGGAAGAACTGATTAATGTGCTTTATTTGACCTGCAAAGAATCCTTGACCCGGCGTTTAACCCTTGGTCTTGAACAGGAATCGACTTTCAGAAGCAAACTCAAACGGATTTATATTAATTACATCGGCTGGAGCCTTGATCATACTGACGAATTTTTGTTTTTTCAACAGTTCTGTAATGCTTCCTGTATCGGGGAAGCCACCCGGAAAGAAGGGTTAAGTAAATTTAATAATATCATGGAGTTAATTTCCGAAGGAATTGAGCAGGAAATTATCAAAAATGTCAGTCTGGATTATATGAGCAATCTGCTGATGGGTATCCTCAATGCGAACACCTATTATTTTATTGATAACCCCAGTTTGGCAGCCGACGACGGATTTGTTGAAACGTCATTTAATTTTCTATGGGACAGCATTAAAAACTAATTTTTTTTGCAAATGAATGACTAATCAGTCATATTGATTGTACGTCATCACAGTTAAGATACAATGAAATCAGAGAATACTGATCAAAAGCGTTTATAATGAATTAATGAAGGAGCTACGTATATGAATTATCGAATCAATCCTAAAAATGGCGACAAACTTTCTGCCCTGGGTTTTGGGTGTATGCGTTTTGCCAAAGATGAAAAAGAGGTTGAGCAACAAATCATCTATGCCATTGAAAATGGCATCAATTATTTTGACACCGCCTATATTTATCCCAAAAGCGAAGCGATTTTAGGCCGGGTGCTTGCCAAAGGCTATCGTGACCGGGTAAAAATTGCCACCAAGATGCCGCCCTATTTAGTAAAGAAGTATGAAGACCTGGATAAGATTTTCAATGCCGAACTGGAGCGGCTGCAAACCGATCGTATTGACTATTATTTTCTGCACATGCTAACCGATGTCAATATCTGGACGCGGCTGGTCAATTTAGGGATTCTCAAATGGATTGCGGAAAAAAAACAGGCCGGACAGATTATCAATATTGGTTTTTCATACCATGGCGGCCGGGATGAATTCATAAAACTGGTGGATGCCTATGACTGGGAATTTTGTATGATCCAATATAATTTTCTGGATGAAAATAAACAGGCTGGCAAAGGCGGTTTGGAATATGCTGCTGCCAAAGGGTTGCCGGTGATGATCATGGAACCCTTAAGAGGGGGGAAGCTGGTTACCAATCTGCCCAAGGAAGTTTATAAGGTGTGGGACAATGCTTACGTGAAGCGTTCCCCAGCGGAGTGGGCCTTTCGTTGGATTTGGAATCATCCCGAAGTTACGGTTGTTTTATCGGGCATGAATTCACAGGCGATGGTTGAAGAAAACATTAAAGTCGCATCCCAGGCGAAAGCCAATGCCTTTACTGAGGCTGATTTCGGGTTGTTTAATCAGGTCACCCAAATACTTAGCGAAAAGATAAAAATCCCCTGTACCGGATGTAATTATTGCTTACCGTGTCCGAAAGGTGTTGACATTCCTACGTGCTTCTCAACCTATAATGATCGGGAGATTGAAGGAAAAACAGCGGCGCTTAGCAAGTATATTATACAAACCAGTGTCAAAAGCCAGACGAGTAATGCATCTCTTTGTTCAAAATGCGGGAAATGTGAAAGCCATTGCCCCCAGAATATAAAAATAAGAGATGAGCTGACGACAGTTGCCAAAACCATGGAAGGCTTTTATTATAAACCAACCCGATTTTTAATCAAACGCTTTATGAAATTGTAGCGTTGTTTTTATCAATTTAATCAAAAATATCAAGATAAAATTACGGAAACCTGTTACCAGCGAGTGGCAGGTTTTTTGTCGTTTCAGAATCGCTGAAATTCTCTAAACCCGCAACACTTATCGGAAAGGATTGTAACAACGTTTGTTCTTCCCGCTAAATCTGCCAACGAACCTCCTCCACCTCAGCCTTTTGGCTTCACAATGTTTTGAAACCATTTAACCCCAAACAGAGCTCCCAGTGCTATAAATGGCACCAGCAGCAACAACCCCAACCAATTGCTATTGCCAATAATCAGGATCATCATAATCTGAAATGACACCACTGCCGAACAAGCCAGGGTTGCCATAATATTGGCTTGTCGGGCTCCTTTAGCGGTGCGATACAGGGCTTTAAAAGCTGGCAACGAGTGCAAAATCGCCAACACAAAAAATACCGCTGCCGGTATAACAATGAAGTCCCCAATCTTCGCTTGATAAACAAATTGCAACAGTTTCGAAACTACTGAGAGTAGCACGCCAATGGCAAGAAATAGAATATTTTTTCTGTCTTTCATTATTTCTGATCCCTCCTTTTTCATTTTCAATAAACAGAGCCTTTTTTGTTGTCTTTGCCAATGCCAGTGATCTTCCCATGGCTCGACTATTTTTGTTAAAAAAACTGGTTTGCCACCGCAACATCCCGCAATACTTCCGGATCGTTTCTTAGGTTCGAGACTGGTTTGATATTTGGCATTGTCAACGACTCCTTTCCAGTTGATAAAATCATATCCTTATTTGATGTTTTATTCAACTGCAAATACTTGGCATCGGTTCATTTGTGGAGTATCTCTCAAATCAGCATAAGTCCCCCTGGCATCAGGGCTTCTGAACTATCCGTTTATTTACTGTGATCTAATCACCGATTTCAAAAAAAGCCTTTGATACAATAAGAGACATTCACTTGACCCATCAAATTTTTTCGGAGGTAAAAATGTATATCAAAATAATCGACTCACGTGTCAAAGGCGCACTGGGGCTTCTTTGCTACAAACGGCTTGGCTACCTCAACGGCAGTTACCCCATTACTGACAAACTGCATCGAAATGGGATTTATGGAACCAGTCCCGGTTTTATGATCCGTTCTTCGTTTTAAAGTGAAGGTGCTGTTGTATGAAAAATAATCGATTCTTATTTCTCCTGGTACTGACTTATTTTACTTTGGGATTTATCAATATTCACTTCGCCATTTTAGGTCTCATCTGTATGATGCTGCCCTTTATTTTATTGTTTAGAAACCGTAAAAAAACCTGGTGCCAAGGCTACTGCCCCCGGGCCAGTCTGCTGAACAAAACTGGCAAACTTACTTCGAAATTATCGTTGAAAACGCCAGCTTTTTTTATCCAGGGTAAGATGAAATGGATTATGCTTATCTATTTTGGCATCAGTCTAACCATTATCACCATGACCACCATTCGTGTTGGACTGGGCTTTTCACCCGCTTTGGAATACCTGCGTTTTCTGATTGTGATTCCCCTGCCATTTGAAATGCCTCAATTGATCACATTTGAAAGGCTACCAGCCTGGTTGACGCATCTGTCCTACCGTTTTTATTCCATGATGATGACCACCACGTTTATCGGTGTGATTCTGTCCCTGGTTTATAAACCACGCACCTGGTGCACCATCTGTCCCATTTCAACCATTTCCGGCGAGTATATTAAATATACACGTTGACCGCTTGTACATTGCGCAGAGTATGGTTGTCAAAATCAACACGCATCCGCATTCCACAGTGACAACAAATTTGACAGTTCAACACACCTTGATAACGCAACGCCTGCAGGGTTTATCAAACTCGCCAAAATCCTTACTGATAACCTTCGCTTTTACGAATTTTATTTTAATCAATAGATTTACAATCAAAATAAACTTAGTTATAATAAATAAAAAAATCTGGAGCGTTGTTTATGAAGACATTTAAGTACAGTACGATTGTGACCCTGGTTTTAACGGTTTTATCTGCAATTGCGATTTTTGCGATTGACGATATAATCCCCGATTTAATTGTCGACCCGTTTAAAAGTCATATTCTTAATAACCTCGATAACTACAATTCGTTTCTTTTTGGCATCTTTACCGGATCGCTCGTCAGTCTGATTGTCGCAATTGTCAGTTATGCCACCGAACGCCGACGGTTGATTGCCGAAATCTGGAATAATGCCAGAAAACTCAATGTCAATTTTAAGTTGCTGCTGCTCGACAACATTGACTATAACGGGCTGACGCCTGAAAAACTGATTGAAACCGTTGAAAAACAGGCGTTTAACCGGCAGGTTCGCGAATGGCTGAGTTTTTACAGTGCGTCCTACCTGATCAGCATCACCCAGCTGGATTTTCTGATCAATCGGGGTAAAACGATTGATCAGATCAAAGCGATTGATAAAAATGTCGACGTCTTAAAGTCCGTCGCCGACAGTCTGATGAATGCGTTTTTGAACAAGCAGCTAAACAACAACTATGGCATCGTTGAGATTGAGAGTGTCTTTAAAGTGATTAGCTATCAGGACGAGGAACAGGTGATTCAAACGATGGAACGACAGCTGGATGACCTGCTGGCGTCTTTTAATAAAAACAATATCCGCCACCATATGAACATATCCCGGCAAGCGTAACACTCGGGCGCCGATCGGCCCCCCTGCTACCAATGAATCAGCCAGTTTTTTGGAAAACCCTGGTTTATCCTTAAAATGCGGATATGCGCTATAGGCAATAGCCACGTCAAAGCCATTGTCTGAAGCCGGTAAAAATCGACATTGTCAAAACAGACGAATGGCAATGGACATTTAGCCCGTGCCTGAGCAATCATTTGGTCGGATAGATCGATCGCCAGGATTATCTCCGACTCCATTAAATAGGGAATCATCACGCCTGATTTTTCCAGCGCGAAAACCAGCAGCGGCACCACTATAATCTGAAGAATAATACCCGGTATAGCCGTCATAAAAGCGATTGTACTCCCGATTCCGACGAATCCAAAACAGCCATTTTATTATTCTTAACAACTGCTCTCTTCCGGGTATGTGTTCACTTTTAGCGCCTTCATTTACCGTATTAACTCGGTTTATCCTAAACTGTTTGATAACCTGTTTTATTTTTCTCCGTTTTTGAATATCTCCGTTTTGCCACTCGGTTTTTGAAACGTTTTTTTGAAAAATACTGGCGTTTTAAGTGACCAGTGGTGGGTAGAATAATACCATCACATTGATCCCTGATGATGTAAAGAAAGGAGACCCATGAAAAAAGAAATAAAATTGTATACCTGGCCGTTTTGTCCGTATTCCAATGGTGCCAAAAAACTGCTTGATGAACGAGGAATTGCCTACACCGATGTTGATATTTTTAAGAATGATGACCTGCGTTATCAGTTACAGGCAGAAACCCATCACTATAGCGTCCCCTTTATTTTTATCGGGGAGACCTGTATTGGCGGCTTTTCGGACCTGAAAAAACTCGACGAGGAAGGCGAACTGTCTGACTTGATTGACGAGAAAAAGGATTAATGCATAAAAAAAACGGCTATCACACACTAGCCGTTTTTTTCTTCCGTCAAAAATATCCATAAAGATGGTTTGATGCCTCACGCTGCGGTTGTTTGGCGCATCATGAAGATTTCATTGCGCTGATTGTTTCGGATTGTCGAAGCTTTAATGTCGTTAAAAACAATATATCGCCGCTATGGCAGATTGGCTGTGACTGCCTCACATCAAATGTGACCAACGATTTTAATCAAAGCGAATCGGCATGGTCTTAATCGCTGCGCCAACAACAGCTGCTGTGATCGCAACAATATCAATCCCCATCGGAAATCGAAAAAGCAAACTGATTGCAAGGTAGATACAGCAAAGTAATGTCATTTTTAAAAACACCTTTAAATGCGCCCCTGCATATGCTTTTCTTTTTTCACTGCCCGCTGCTTTTGCTTCCTCAAAGCTGGGCCCGCCATTAATCCAGTAGACATATTCACCGGCATAAATCATCCACATTAATCCATCAATGGCAAGCACCATGAACATCAGGATCATTTTAACCTCAGCACCCGCCCCCCAAGTAATCTTTAAGTGTTCCTGCATTATTCTGTTGATCCCCATTGGCATCAGGGTGCTTGCTGCCAGAAAGAACAGCAGCCACAAAATAAGTGGTTTGTAAGTCTTTTTATACACTTGCTGATTCATCATTTTTTCTTTTTCTTGGGTTTGGGCATTGGCAGTTCCTGATAGCTGGCCTGCAACAATTCCCCCAGCCACTCCCGGTCATCCAATGATTCAATCAAAAACTGTGGTTTGGCCCCGGGGTATGGAAGCCCCTCCTCAACGGTTGTCAGGTGTTCTTCGATCATGGACCGCCCCACTTCGGTTTTCTTTAAAAAAAACTGATTATCGCAGATCAGACCCACAATTTTTTCGTCAAGATAAACGCCATATTCGCCAAACATTTTTCTGCAGCTGACGTTTCCCGCTGCCATTAGTTGATCACAAACATACTCTGCAAATTCCTTACTGGTTGCCATTTTTGTCTCCTTTTATATTCTGGTCAGATACAAGCCGACAAACTACCTTACGCGCCAATTAATTTAACCAGTGCCCGCTTTAGCCGTTTACCATCACGTGACACAGGCATGACTCGAGGACGTTTCGTTCGTCATATTCCGGTTTGACAAAGGTGCTGTTTTTTACATTTCATCGACTTGTGTTTATCACAAACTGACCCATATTTCATTAATTATACCATCCATCAGCCTTTTGGTCTCACAATATTTTGAAACCATTTGTAACCAAACAGTGCCCCCATTGCTTTCCCCAGTACCGTCTCAATTGGTGGATACTCCCCTATGTGATGTAAGATCATTTTTTCATCAGATTGAGCAATGGTAGTTACTGATAGGCAGACCGCAATTACAAACTTATCTCTGACAATTTCTGTATTAGACAGAATTCACAACCACACAATAACCATCTTCTTGATACTCATTCATTTTTTATCTTTTTCATTTACCTCATTGACCCGGTTCATTTCAAACTGATCCATCACCTGTGACAGATTTTCCGAATTCATTAGCGCTGTCGGGAAATCAGAAATCGAAAGTGAATTGACCCACGAAACCGCTTGATCTTTATTTTGCGGTTTATCGGACAATGGCAAAATACGAATATTGTAGTCAACAATGGGAATGTCGTTTTCAACTAAGATGGTTTCCAAAGCTTTGGAAACTTCAGCAATTTTATCATAGGAAACATCTTCACTAAACAACGTCACATCGATCGTAATAGGCAGTGGCGGATTGTGGATATCCACTTGCATGTCGCGCTCAAGTAACAAGAAATTCGCTTCCTTGACAAAACGAAATGCAATATAATCAAAGTCATAATCCAACTTGCCATCAATCAGCTCAATTGATTTTTCTCGCAACTCTTTATCTAATCTTCGAAAAGTGGTAAAATTATTTTCAACCTCGTACTGGTAGTTATCACTCCTCACGTTTCCGTAGCTGTCAACGTAAATGTTAAATGCGGTATCCTTGCTTGTATTTGACTGCACCGATACGTAGTATGAGCCATCCTTAAAACTATACGCGCTCTTCGCAATCGAAAGATTTAAATCACTGTAATGGGTGTCCATATAGTGCTGCGCCCCTTTTCTCGCCAATCCGTTAGCTATCGGATTCCCGGTAAAACTATTGACCAAAGCTAACACGAGTATTGTTAAACCAACACCGATTGTCCCGATTATTATCTTCTTAGTCTTTAAATTCATCTCGCTCCCTTCCTTACGCGTAACAAAATAGCCGCCCGAAAGTGCCCTAAAATAACCCAAGCGCAACGATCAGCTAATGGAACATTCTACCTTCATTATTAAAAATGAGATAAATAACACTTTACTAAATTTTCATAAGAAAAGATAATTACTAAAATATAAATTGAAATGGTAATAAGAGGGCACTCCATCTGAGAACTGTGCGACATTTTTCTATTTCACTTAAAGCGACTTATGCTTAATTCAGAAAAACATAGACACGTTTTATTCATCTTATCTATTATACCCAACAGAAGGAGAATCATTTGTTAATCCACATGAATAAAGCGGTTAAATGCCTCATCGATTTTCACTGAATTTCCGGTCATTAAATGGCCTCCCGTTTTGCATGACACAAATGTACAATTTGGTATTTTCTCTGACCATAAAGCGGCTTTACTATAATCCGCCAGTTTATCATCTTCGGCATGCGCAATTAATACCGGAACACTCACTTTACTCATATCATACTCCTCATAATGATTATCCATATCAGTATTAGCAATTTTCGCATCTAAAACAATGCCATCATGTCTTTCACTTAATGGCATAATTAATCCGATCGTGTCACTGTCCATCCCCATCAGTGGTTCAAATAAGGGGCTAAAAAACCACATTGGAAAGTCATAACAGATTGCTGCAGGCGGTCCCACATAAGTGGCTTCGTTGGCTGGCTTTTCAGTTGCCGGATAACCGGAGCAGTATAAGATCAAGCCCTTTGTACGTTCTGGATGCAAAAGCGCAAATTTAATTGCAACTGCTCCTCCGGCGGAAGTGCCAAGCACATATACTTTATCAATATTTAATGCATCAAGCAGTTCAACAAAGGTTTCTACTTGACTATCAATACTCGGATTCGTTGCGACATCACTTCCCGGATACCCGAATCGAGAAGGAGCGATCACTCGATAAGTATCTGTTTTATCCGAAAGTGTATCATAGGCTTGATCGTAACCGCCGCAGATGCCATGACAGCTCAGGATGACTTCACCCACGCCTTCATCAATATAGGTTATTTTTCCGTATGATGTTTCAACGGTTTCTGCTTTATTCTGGTATGTTTCAAATCGTTCTGACGCCTTTTTCAACTCGAGATTAAATTTTACTACCAGCACAACCGCCACTACAACTAAAATACCGCTAATTATTTTGATCACTTTTCCCCTCTTCTTCAACTGATCACACCGTCCTGTTATAATTTTTTCCAAATGCTCTTATATGTTCATTTAAGTAACCCTTAATCTGTTCTTCATTCTCGGGATTACAATCATATTGTTGAAACAGTAACAGAATCGGCCCATAAAATTGAAGCGCAATGATTTCCAGATTTTCTTCCCTAAACAATTTACCTTCAACAAGCTTTACAAACGTCTTGCCTTGCTTACGAACCACACCTAATAAATAAGACTCCCCATACTGCCTGGCTATCTGTTCATTCCCAAACTGTTCACGCATTAACAATCTTCTAAAATTTGATACCAACGGATCTTTCGTAAAAAGAGAGAACAAATTCCAGGATATTTCACATAATTTTTTAAGCGATAATTTCTTATAGGCCGCAACAACATCTTCGGTCATGACCTCGGAACTTCATTTTCCTGATAGACCAATTCGATTCGCTCTTTCATGATCACCAAGATATTGTCTAAAATATCCTGTTTGTTTTTGAAATGCTTATATAGTGGGCTTTCACGTACGCCGACTACACTTGCAATGTCTCTTACTGATGCGCCCGAAAAACCTTTCTGTGCAAATAACTCCAAAGAAATATATACTATGCGCTCCTTAGCATTCATCATCGCTCCTTTAATAACACGCAAAAGTGAACAAATGTTAACCTAATAATAGTTAACACTTGTTCACTTGTCAAGTACATTATTTGAAATAACCCCAACAACACGGGGATGACATGGGGACGTTTCGTTCGTCATATTCCAGTTAAACAAAGAAGCTGTTCTGTCATTTTAATTTTTCAGGAATAGTTTCCAATCACTCTTTTAAATGCTTCGCACAACTGCATCAAATATCAGCCAGCGTCACAAATCATTCTCCGTCCGTTTAGAACCATTCTGACAACCACCTACGCATCATAAAAATCTCATTGCGCTGATTATCTCGGATTGTTTCAGCAAAGGGAATGATTTCGGCATGTTTGGCAAAGCCGCTGACGATCAATTGTTGTGACATCATCACTGCATCCATGTGATGGAAAATCATATCTTGCAGGAAGGCCTGATCCACGGCATCGCCCTTAAGGCCAGTAAGATCCCGCATCATCGGCTGATAATCAACCGAATGATCCTCATTGGGATACCAAGTATCAAGCCAGCTTTTCATCTGTTCAATTTCAGCACTCTGGGTTTTAATAATATCATCTGCGAAATTTTTCATCTCTTCACGCTGGGTATTCGCTTTCAGCGTATTGGCTGATGCTACAGCCTCTTCGTGGTGCGCAATCATATGAATTAAATAATCATGTTCGCTTTCAACCGATTCATGCATCATGCCAGAACCCATCACATCAGAATTCATCATCCCCGAATTCATCATCCATCCCAATCCATTATTAACGTTTTGTTGAATTGGGTTGTTGTTTGTCAGTAAAAAGATGATATAGGCCATCATCCCCATCAGAACCAGCAAAACCACGGCAGATGTTACACTAAGTATCACGATTGTAGTTTTTTTCATAATAGAAACCTTCACTTTCATACTAAAATCTTTCAGCGACAGCAATCCCTAATTGTATCAGCATCACAAATGCCCATCCAAGCCAATCGACCACCTTCAGGAACCAAGCTTTCATTGTACAAACCCAAATCAGGAACGCGCCATATACAGCATCTCTCAACACACTCAATCATACTTTGCAATCGGATTGATGGGAAAGCCGGTCCAAACATAAACCTGGCTTATTTTTCTGATTACCCTTCCGATAGATCTTTAAACAAAAAACTCAGATAGTCTCGTCTGCCATAAAGAGCTCTGGACACAAAAACAAAAAGATATAGTGGTCATAATGGCTACTATTGTTTTTACTGTTTTTTGCAATATTTGCCATTATCCCCTGTTTGGACATCGAAACCAGACCGTTGCTTCTCGCCCCCGACCAAGTCCATAGAATCGTTTTTGCTGAGCTTTTTCCCTATTGATGCGGACACTTTTTTTACTTCTCTTTAAATTTATAAATTTTCTGGCTTTGGGTACTTTCAGATCGAATAATTAATGCCTTCACAACGTGAAGTATTGAATTGCAGCCCAGTAGCCGTTAAACTTTTTCATCCTCCGACTTTTCTTTAACACTCGCCGTTTGTAAACTACCTGATTGTAAATAGGTGTTTAAATCGATATAATAATCTTGTCGTCTAAAAAACGACTCGCTAATTTGTGCATGAAAAGAGAGGACAAATCCTCTTGAAACATTATAATAACAATAAGGAGCTGAATCAATGGAATGGATTGAAAGACTAAATAATGCAATAAATTATATTGAAGAACATCTTACTGAGGAAATTGACTACAATCAACCTGCAGCAATTGCCTGTTGCTCAACTTATCATTTCCAACGAATGTTTGCATACATGGCAAATGTTCCGCTATCTGAATATATCCGACGCCGGAGAATGTCACTGGCCGCTGTGGATCTACTAAGTAGTGAGGAAAAAATTGTTGATGTGGCTTTAAAGTATGGGTATACTTCGCCTACTGCATTTAATAGAGCGTTCAAAACTATTCACGGCGTCGCCCCTTCTCTTGTTAAAGAAGGTGGCATTGAGCTACGCGCATACCCGCCGATCAGCTTCAAAATTACGATTACAGGAGTAGCGGAAATGAATTACAGAATTGAACAAAAACAAGCCTTTCGAATTATTGGCATTGGGCAACCCTTGTACAAGGAAATTGAAAAAAATTTCGAGATCGTCCCCCAAATGTGGCAAAAAGCTGCCACTGATGGCACAATTTCCAAATTAGCATCAATGATGGATCATCAGCCCATGGGACTATTGGGTGTCAGTGTCTGCAATAACGCCGAGGAATGGAAGTACTTTATCGCCGTTGCAAGTACTCAAGACATTGATGACAGCTTAACGGAATATCAAATTCCGGCCTCAACATGGGCTATATTTTCTGGTAGTGGTACGAGTCAATCCATTCAAGACTTAGAACGACGGATTGTCACCGAGTGGCTCCCCACTTCAGGCTATGAATACGGCAATGCCCCGGACATCGAAGTTTACATCCATGCAGATCCACAAAATGCCCAATACGAGGTTTGGATCCCTGTTATTAAAAAATAACAACCAGCATGTGCCGCAATGATCTGCGGAAATGTGTAGGCATAAAAATAAGCACGCTTTTCCCACTCATCTTCCAGACTGTCCGGATAGGAAATTTCAAACGGCTCACATCAGTTTAGTAGCAAAAATTATCTTTACTTTTAATTTTAACCATGGTATAAATTTTTCAGCACTATTCTTTTCTTTTTTAACCGCATTTAAATTGATTGAAGCACCTGCCAAATACCAATGACCGAATCATAAACAAAAAATTCCCCATCAGTCGTGATCAGAAAAACCGTCCGGGTGTATTCCCAGCGGGGTTTCACGGTTTCAGACAAAGACAAAATGAAAATTCTTTAATCCTCCGCCTTTCCCTGGGAACCGTTCCAAATAGCGATAATAGTGCCAATGACGAAAATATGCATCAAAATCAGCTAATGAGTCTGCGCTTTGTTTTTTAAGACCACAAAAACGGTGGCTTGCTGAAACAGATTTGTATTGAAGGTGATGAGCAGACAACTTTCCCTTTTCCGATGCCCATGGCGCTGTTTTAGTGCAAAGGGCCATTCGTTATATAAGTAAAAATTTGCAAGAAATACGATGACAGGAGAGAGCATGAAAACAAGCTTTTTTAGACCCTTTTTATTACTGTTTCTAATACTGACTGTTTTTTTTATCAGTGGCAACAGTGTTTTGGCGGCGGATTATGAAATTGATTCCGTGGAGGATTTTAATGCCTTTTCGACAGCTGTAAATGATGGGCATACCGATGCCAATACCACTGCTGTGCTGAAAGAAAATATTACCTTTAACGCAAATTCTATGATCTCAATCGGAACTGTTGATCATCCTTTTTCTGGCACTTTTGATGGCGATGACCATACAATCACCTTACCAACCGCTGGCAGCAGCCAGGGCGTTTTTGCTTCCAACAGCGGAACGGTCAGCAATCTGATCGTTACCGGCACAATTTCCAGTTCCGATTCGGACTATATCGGCGCAATAGCCGGTAAAAATGCCGGCACGATTACCGACTGCAGCGTAACCGCTTCGGTTGCCGGTTCGAGCAATATAGGCGGAATAGCTGGGTTTAATGATTTGGGCGGGAGTATTATCAACTGCAACGTTTCCGGATCGGTTTCCAGCGCAGGTAGCATGATTGGCGGTATAGCCGGCAATAATTACGGCACGATTACAGCCTGTACCCTATCCAGTGCGGCTTCGGTTTACGGTGATACCAATATAGGCGGAATTGCCGGACAAAATACCGACTCTTCCTGTCGCATTGAGAACTGTAGCGTTTCCGGATCGATTTCCGGAATCAACATGATTGGCGGAATTGCCGGCTATAATAATTCCTACATTGGAAACTGTATGCTTAATTCTAACGCTTCGGTTTTGGGTACTGGGGCATATAACCAATATATTGGCGGGATAGCTGGCAGTAATGACTCTGTCGGGAGAATTACCAACTGCAGCGTTTCCGTCATTGTGACCGGCAACAGCAATTGCGGCGGAATTGCCGGCTATAATTATCAAGGTACCATTTCTAATGTCTACTATCTAACCGGACAACTTGATGTTGGTTCATCTGATGGCGGCTCAATCGCTTCTATTGACACAGCCGCCGACACTTTTGCCTCCGGCTCAGTGGTCTGGGCATTGCAGAATCCAAAGCTTGTAAACTCTAATTACTCAGCTCAGTCTGGCTTGGTCTGGGGCCAGACGGTCGGTTCTGATCCCTATCCGGTGCTGACTTCTGCATCTGAAAAACAGGTCTATCAAGTCAGTTTTACCAGCGCTGCGAATTCTCTGTCTACCATTTACCTTAATCCTGGGCAATCAGGCACCATTCCAAGCAATACTTCCGGCTATTGCTGGTTGGACGGAAGCAATACCGTTTACGCCGCTGGTACGGACGCTTACACCATGCCCAATGTTAATACTTCCCCCGGACCGGCCAACCTTGCCTTAAGCGAAAGACTTCCTGCACCCACTCTTGATGCAGCCAAAAGTGTAGTGAATAATACTGAAAATGCATCCATTGCCGTCACTGCAACAAATGCGTCCAGCTATCGCTATCAAGTGGATGGCACCAACGGAGCCTGGACAGAAGCAAACCCTGTGACACCAAGCCTGACAGCTGGCACGCATACTGTCTATGTCGAATATAAAACAGACTCATCGGACTGGTCTGCACCTGCTTCGGTCATCATCTATTGCCTCGCCACGGATACAAGTCATAGTGCGATCGAGATCAGCTCGCCCGCTGATTTCAATGCTTATGCCACCTACTTGAGTGAAGGCGGTCACAGTATTAACAATGCCGCTTTAACCCAAAATATTAATTTCGACAGTACAACACTGACCACCATTACCAGCTTTACCTCCACCTTTGACGGCCAAGGCTTCACCCTTACCCTGCCAACTGCTGGCAGCAGCCAAGGCATTATTGCTTCCAACAGCGGAACTGTCAGCAATCTGAACGTGGCCGGCACAATTTCCGGGACGATCAGCTGTATTGGTGGTATTGCCGGTTTTAATTCCGGGACGATTACAGGCTGCAGCGTTACTGCTGCTGTTTCCGGTACAAACAACTGTATTGGCGGTATTGCCGGTTTTAATTCCAAGACGATTACAGGCTGCAGCGTTACTGCTGCTGTTTCCGGTACGAACAACTACGTTGGTGGAATTGCCGGCAGTAATGAAAATGGCGGAGATATTACCAACTGCAGAGTTACCGCCTCGGTTACCAGCACAGCCAGCTATATCGGTGGAATTGCCGGTCAAAACACCGGTGCTTCCAGTATTGCGAACTGCAGCGTTTCCGGTAATGTAACCGGCAGCAGCTTTATCGGTGGAATTGCCGGTTTTAACAATGGCACCATCTCCAACACCTACTACCTTGATAACATCGATAAAAATAACGGCGATGGAACCTTCTCCACAACTGCCGCAACTTTTGCCTCCGGTTCAGTAGCCTGGTCACTACAAAATCCAAATCTTGTAAACTCGTCTTACTCAGCTCAGTCCGGCCTAGTCTGGGGACAGATGCTGAGCACTGATACCTGTCCAGTACTGACTGATGTTTCCAGCAAACAAGTGCACCAGCTAATCTTTAAAAATACTGATAATACAACTTTTTTGTATACCCGTTATGCCAATGATGGTAGCACCGTAGTCAATTACCCAGCGCCAGCTTCCGGCTATCAATGGTTAAACGGCAGCAACAGCTTTGACGCTTCCACTTCTGTTACCAGTGATCTGACCCTGAAAAAAACACAATTGCCAGCCATGACTAATATTTCAGTCGCCAATTCAGTCACAATCACAGTGGGGCAAACCCCCAATTACAATATATCCGGTCATCCCGCTAATGCGAGCATCTCCTATTCGCTGGATAATTCGACTTTTAGCACGACTGCACCCACCTTCGCAGCAGCCGGCAGTTATATGGTTTATATTAAAATAACAGCAACCGGGTATCAGGACTACACAGCCAGCACAGCGGTCACGGTCAATGCCGCTGGCGGCGGCAGCAGTCCGACCATGACCGGAATAACCGTTACACCGCCAACAATTGTCCTAGGCAGTCCTTTAGCGTTTAATTTCTCCGGTTTGCCAAGTGGTGCGACAGTTTATTACAGCACCGACGGGCTGTCCTACAGCACCACGGTTCCTTCTTATCCAGTAGCAGGCACCTATACGGTTTATTATAAAATCAGTGCACCCGGTTATATAGATTATACCGCATCCACAACAGTCACCATCACAGCAACCCCTGCCGGTGGTTCAACCGTTGTATTTCCGTTCGGCGGTGGCGGAACGGGCAGTGCCGGAACCCTGGGGTCTCCAACCTATTTGCCTGGCGGCGGAACAGGCTATCCCTTTAACTATGATACCGGAGGTCTTCTACCAACTGGCAGCGGTGCAACCAGCTTCAGCATTGGCGGAGTTACTGATCCCTTCAGGATTCTGTTCGGAAGCGGTGGTTTTGTCAGCTCAGTGGCTAGTCTGGATGCCTCCGATAACAGTGCCTATGATCTATCCATTGATGCCGACACCGGTCTTATAAGCTGCTATATCAACTATGTTCCGCACAGCACAAGCATCACTTCAGACCAAATTGCCGGCACCCTTGATGAAAGCGATCAAACCATGCTATCGGCCACCGTTACGATCATTGCCAGCACTAAAAACTATGGTGATCTGGAAATCCCAATCGTTATTAAAGTGCCTCAAAAAAACTATAACGTTTCCTACCGCACTCATGTTCAAAATATCGGCTGGGAAAAAAATTATGTGTCAGATGGCAAAAAATCCGGCACCGAAGGCCAGAGCCTGCGGTTGGAAGCCATCGAAATCCAGATGAATTCCGACTACGATCTGGGCGTGTCCTACCGCACCCATGTTCAGAATATCGGCTGGGAAAAAAATTATGTGTCAGACGGCAAAAAATCCGGCACCGAAGGCCAGAGCCTGCGGCTGGAAGCCATTGAGCTTTCTTTAACCGGGGCCGATGCCGATTACTTTGACATCTATTATCGGGTTCATGTTCAGAACCTGGGCTGGCTTTCTTGGGCCTCAAACGGTAACCCCGCCGGCTCGGCCGGCTTTAGCTACCGACTGGAAGGCATCGAGATTGTGGTGGTGCCTAAAGGTTCGGACGCCCCTGGCGAAACTCAAAACTGCTTTGGAGTGTTATCATAAAAGTGCAGTCCCAAATTGCAAGGAAATGAGGTAAAATAA
>NZ_JAIPPU010000034.1 GCF_026646375.1 Acetobacterium wieringae | reverse complement strand
ATTTTACCTCATTTCCTTGCAATTTGGGACTGCACTTTTATGATAACACTCCACAGCTACAATTTTTTGTGCAAAGTCGATTGCTGCTTTTAAATCCTTTGCGTTTGGATGCGTTGCGGAAACAAACAATATCCTTCCCTTGCAAACAAATTCGTCAAGAACTTTTACTCCCTTTTCTTCAAGTATATTGCAAACCGCAATCTGCCTCTGACTGCCTGAAGCGCAGCTTGTTACCAGTGCTGCATATTTGGGCATGGGTGCCTCAAGCGTTTTTATGTAGGCCAATAATTCTGGCATACTGGCACCACCATAAATGCCGCCAACGATAAAAAGCAAATCGACATCATCTAAGGCCGGATTCTTAGCGATATCTTGAGCTGTAGTATTCAAAAATAAACTGATCGCTTCCGCCAATTTTTTTGAATGTTTGGTTTTCGTTGCATAAATGACAGCAGTCTTCATCATTTTCAATACCTCCAGTAATTTAATCATGACAAGGGGATACTTCCTGTCAGTTCTCAAAGATCTTCTTGCTGCAATCGCACCTATTCTACTTTTTTGCGCTTTGTCCGATTTAACAGTTCCAGTTGATTTTTGCCGGGTTTCTTTCATGCTCCACTGCCATGCTGCGCAAAGCGGCTTCGATACGACCACACTCTGCGGCGGCACAGTGTTCAATTTTATCCCAGCTTGCCGCTGTCCCAAGCTGATCATAGGCGACTGCCAAAGCGCCATAAAAAGCCAAACCGATACAATGCCGGGCGGAATGAATGGTCGATGCCGATTGACCAATGGCCCGGGCCGCCGCTTGCGCCACCGGATTTCCCTCTGCATCACGGGCAGCGTCATGGCAGGCGAGAATTTCCTTTTTTACCTGGGGCAATTTGATTGTCCCTGACAACCATTCCCGAGCCGCCTTCAAAGCCTGCTGTGGTCGCAGATCATCCGGGTAGTCCCGGTCCCATAATGGTAGTAGCCTCTCTTCACAATAAGTAATGGCCCAGTTTGCAAGGGTTTCTTTACTCTGCGTTTCAATTAACCTCATCAGCGATTGAATATAAGGCACTTTCCAGTCACTTAGCATTTTTCTCGTTTTCGGCATGTTTATTCCCCTTTTTATCAGGCATAGTCAACATCGACTTTTATTATATACGATTGACTATCGCCGCAACAAATTTCTCAACACCATGATCAATCGTATCGATCAAGAGCGCCTGATCTTCAAAATCTGGTGTGCCTGTCAATATGCATTCAGCGACAGCGTCCTGATTATTTTTATCATGAAATACATTTATTTCATCTGAAAGACTATCAAGTATCGATTGATATGTCCCGGCAATATCACGGTTCCGCGCCGAAAGCCATACCTCAAAAGACCCGTTTTCATGTAAATACACAATCGCAATTTTTAAACCTTTATCTTTTAATAACTTCGTGCTCAAAGAAAAATAGGACATATCCAGATATCCCTGATAGATGCTGCTGACATCATAGTGGGGGTATTTTTTAATAAAAGCGGCTCTTAATTTACCCATAAACGTCAATATCCCTTTGTATGCAATTTGGATTTCACCTTGCTGCAACTGCTGAGTATACGCCGCTATTTGTTCATTAAGCGTTTTCATCCTTTTGCCTCCAACAAATTTGATTTAGCTGTTTTAAATATATCACAAACGAAGCGCCCGCACGACATGCCCAAATAATCCCTGTGTCATGAAATTATCGAAACGTCCCCATATCATGTATCGAGTAATCTCGGTTATTTTTCCATGAATACCAAATTCAGATCTTCTGACAGCGGTTTGGTTTTGAATTGGACAAAGCCAAGGCGTTTATAAAGCCTTAAATTTCTAAGACTTTGATCGCTGGTAAACAGTTCTTGCCGTAGGTCTGAGTTGTCTTTTTCAATTTCTTTCAGCAGTGCTGTACCAATGCCATTTCCCTGATAATCGGGATGTACAATCAGTTTGCCGATATAGACCGTGTCATTGTCAACAAAACTTCTGACCGATCCAATCAGTTCATTATTTTCATTCACGGCCTGATAGAATGTTCCTTTTTCAAACTCCATCAACACTTCTTCCAATGTTTGGGTCAATGGTTGAATTTCATAATTATTTAACAGTTTGGCTTCGCTCTGATATGCTAAATACTGAAGTGATAAAATATTTTCAAGATCTGCTTTTCCAGCTTTTATGATTTTCATGTTTTTCTCCTTCCCCGGGTATTGTGAGGATGCTTCAACGTTATGAATGCTTCGCATAACAAGGGCATGACAAACAAAACGTCCCCATGTCATGCCGATCCAATTACATTGGATCGCACTCCGCTTTACTCCCTAAAAAATATGCTTGTTCTGTTTAAATTCAGCGTTTTTGATGTAAGGATAATAAGGAACTCTTCAATTGCTGCAAAAAAAGCCAGAAATCCCGTTATGATAAGCAGACGATTATCCCAAAAAGGGTAGACGATCGGGCAGAAAAAGAAAAACAGGCCCGACACTTTATTTAAACTGGTATGAATAATTGCAATCTGCTTAAATTTTATTTTTGTAAGCACGGCGTTTCCTGTTCGCAAAATAGTAATAATAATAATGCCCAGAAAAATCAACTGGTTAATCTGATTTTGCTTGATTACCGTAATGATGATCATCCCACTCATGAACAAATCTGCAATGCTATCCAGCTTAGCCCCAAGCAACGTTTCACTATGAATTTTTCGAGCAATATAACCATCCAACAAATCTGTAAAACCACATATTAAGTATCCGAAAATAAAAACAGCACTACGAAAGTCAATAAACAGCAAGCAGAGCGATAAAAAAATTCTGAAAGTTGTTATTATATTGGGCAAGTACTCCTTTTTCATCGCTTAATTCCTTTGCATCACTCATTGTGAATTTATTCATGCTGCGCCTTAACCAGACGCGTGGCAATTCTAAACTGACTGCATCATTTACTTACGGCATAAAATACGACTCCGTGATCATTATAAGGCTCACTGCCTGTTAGTATATTTTTAAAGCTTTCTACTTTTGAAAAACCATTCGGTATAAATAACTTTTCAATATCCTCTTGATTAAAATAGTGATTCCAGAACCTATAAAGCTTATAAAAATCATCTTCTCCAATTACGAGATGCTGATCCAGCGTCGCTTTTTTTTCTTTGAAATGGAAATTTTTACTTAGACATATGTATGGATCAGGCTTCCAGAATCCGCCTTCAGACATTTCCCAGGACGAGTTGAAATTCAGTCTTTTTATTGTGTCTTCGTCGATTGCGTCGAAGAAAAAAACACCTCCGGGCTTTAAAAACCGTTGTATTTTTTTTATCAAAGCCAGGCGTTCTTCAGGCACCAACACACCAAAGTCGCAATAAATCATCATTACGAAGTCAAATTCCCCCTCGATCTCCAACTTCAGATAGTCGCCGTTGATATATTCAATCGCACTGTGATTCTTCTCACGTTGCGCAATCGCATAATCAATTGAGTTTTTTGAGATATCTACCCCTGTTACCCTGTGGCCTTTTTTTGACAACCGTTCGGCATAAAGCCCCGGGCCACAACCAAGATCCAGAATTTTTGATTCTGGGGGAATCATCGTGTTAATCATCTCTACCGTATTATCAATATCAACCGACGTTCGACTTGCTACTCCGATTTCCGGATTGATATGTGCTTCCAATAAAAATTTTGAGATGTGTTTGTCATCCCACATCAGGTCGGTCCCATTGTCATACGGCTTTGGGTTACCAACTGTTTTAATTATTTCTGTAATATTCATAATCGCTCCTAAACTTATTCGCTCGCTGCAAATTCCATTCATTTCAATTTAAGATCTGTTCGTATTTTAAACAACCATCATCACAGCCGGTGTCACAGCCATTCTTACGGTCATGATTTATATGGGGACTTCTTTTTAAAAAATCATTCTGATACTAAACAAATACCGGCCATTTTTCGGTTTCGGTAAATGCATCGACCAGTTCATAAGCATTCCTAATGATTGTCTGATCAAATTCCAGATGATTTAACAAAGCAATGGCATTTTTTGTTTGTGCTGGGCCGGCATGTAATTGGTAGTCAAATAAAATACTGTCATCCGTTATTGCCTCTTTAAAATGATAATTATCATAGCTGTTCGCTAAAATATTGGTCAGCTCGATATCATGGGTTGCTATCAGACACAGACAATTCTGTCTGTCGAAATATTCTAAAATTGCCGAAGAAGCTGCGATACGTTCAATGGTATTGGTTCCTTTTAAAATTTCATCAATAAAACAAAGACAGGGATAATTCTTGATCTGATCAATTGTCCGTTTCAGGGATTTTATTTCTGCCATAAAATAACTATCTCCCACTAAAATGTCATCGCGCACGGCCATCGCAGTTATGGGCAAGCAAAATGTCAGGGAGAAGCTACTGGCCGTACAGGTATAAATGGTTTGTGCAAAGATGCTGTTAATAGCCAATGCTTTTACAAAGGTTGATTTCCCCGATGCATTCGACCCGGTAATCAAGCTGTTTTTCCTAAGCATAATGTCGTTTGGAACGGGTGATTTTAGGAGGGGATGATACAAGTCACAAGCATTGATGTTAAATACTTCCGTAAAGGTCGGTGTCACGGTGCCAGCTAGACTTTTTCGAAAAGATGCCAACGCAATTGACATGTCCAACTCGCCAATATTTTGATAAATACTGTGAAACGCCACTCTATTTTTTGATACTAAGGCAATTGCTTTGTTGTAGATTCTAAAATCGTAGAGTGTCATGATTTTGAGGTAGTCAAGAATAAGGTCAATGTCAGAATCACTGCTCATCATTACCCCGGAAAGCTTTCCGGAAAGGGTTTTAAAAGGAATATAGGCTTCTTCAATCTGATCCACCAACACTTTTAAACAGCTCTTGGTTTCACATCTCGACAAGCGGCTACAGCATCGGAGAATGGCCGCAAAGTATTGAATCGTTAACAGGTTTTTCGCTATTTCCTTCTTGAAATAGTAATAGATTCCCCCATTAAGAATAATCGAAGCGATTAAACTCATCACGCCGATGCCTGGATTGATGAAACAGATACCAATGCAAAGAAATGGAATAACACCCATGACTGTGTAGATCATTGGATTTTTAAGGGCCTTTGTCTGACTTTCGAAAATAAGTGACGAAACGTCATTATAGCTTGTTTTCCCCAATTTTGAAAGAATCATTTGAATTTCCAGCCGTTCCTTGGCATTCTCCTCGAAAAAAGCAATCAACTGATCACGATTTCGCAGCGGCTTCTCATCCCATCTTGGTTCATGAAGGGTTGCGTACAGCACTTCATCGCCAACTGAGGTTAAGCAGGTATCGATACGTTTAAACACATCGTCCATATCCAAATCACTCCATGTCAATTCGTCAATTGCTACTTCAATTGTTTCATATTTAAGTTTTCGATCCCAATAATCTGACACACTTCGCCAAATATCAGAATTGAAATGTGTTGGCGATTGCCCGAATTCCTTTATCAATCGCTGCTGATAATCCCTTCGAGTTTTTCTACTTGAAAAAAAATTAAAAAGAAAAAATGCTGTAATCCCAATTACTAAAAATAACAATGACTCCATGAATGACTCCTTATAGTATGACTCTTGATCAAGTTGATTCTTGTCTTCCAAGTTTCATCTTGTCCTATTCATTTGATTTAGCTAATACAACCACAGAACGGTCATGGCTTGTGCTATGTTCTACTCCTCTAATATGTCCATTTAAATCTTCCCACAGCAATTTGTTTCATTATACCATATAATAATGGTTTCTGCGGCAACGCCCCTCATTTTTTCGATGCAAGTTACTGAAAAGTTTATCAAAATAATGTACTACAAAAGAAATTTTCTTTTTCTGCCAAAAACGCACAAACAGATGACAAGGGGACGTTTATGTCATTTGTTGAAATTAATGATTATAAGTTTCTCTATCTAACGTCAAATGTGTATCCTTGTAAGATAAAAGCTACCAAAATGATGAATCGTATTTTAATGCAAACAAACGTTTACAGCAGAATAAAAAACGATTACATCAAATCGAATGTAACTCTAATTCTCTTCCAAAATTAAATATTCAAACGTTTAATAATATGATAGTATATTTGTAAAGTCGAAAATGTATACTATATTTATGAGGAGAGCACGATGAGTAGTGGGCAGGTATATCTCTTTTCAAATGACCATAGAGCAGCATATGAGATGTTTCCAATGCCTCTTGGTATATTTCAGTATATTAATGGTAAAGTAGTTACTTTGTTGGTATCAGACGGCTTGTGTAATTTTATAGGTGAAGAACGAAGTCAACTTATTGATCATTTTAACAACAATATGTTTGGAAATGTTCATCCTGATGATGCCGAAATGCTGGCTAGACTTGGTTACCGTTTTGCAACCAAACAAGATTCCTATGATATTACTTATCGCACCAAATTATATGGTCAGGATGAATACCGCTATGTCCATACAGTTGGACAATTTCGACTGATGGAAAACGGCATTAATCTCGCTTTTATTGAATATATTGACATCACAGATTCAGAACAGATATTAATACAGACGTTACAGGAGTTTGAATCACCAAAAACACGTTTTTTCGATGAAAATATGGGCGCAATGGTGGTGGTCTCCAGAAAAGAAAAACAATTACTCTATTTTAATAAAGCTGTATGTCGCATGCTCCCACCTAAAATTAACTATGACAGTGGAATGACATTTCAACAGTATTTTTATAGCGATTTTCCTAACTCAATGAAAAAAATATTTGATATGGTTGACATAGGGCCAAAAGTGATTGAGGAACCGAATACGCATAGAAATCTGGAGGTAAATGTAATTTCCTCATCTTGGAATGATGAACCTGCCTATACAATATATTTTTATGAATATCAAACAGGGAATTCAGAAATTAACCAGGACAATATGCTTCGACATAAACGGGTGGCTTTTAACAACATCATGTTTACAGGAAGCACCAACAAGCTTCCATTCTATCAAAATGGGTACAGGGGTTTTCGGGTATGGAATTTCACTCAAAATGAAGCGATCCTTGATGAAGGACATGATTTTATTTATGACAGTACAACTGATGGAAAGACCTTTGATAATTACATAAATTGTCTGCATCGAAAGTCTATTGTGAAAGAAGATGACTATTTTTTCAATATCTGTCAAAAAGAGCATATGATCTTTAGATATGAAAGCAGATCATACCCAATAAATAGAACCCTCACACTTCAGACAAAAGAGGGGCGGATCTATATTGCCCTGGAAATTACGATGATGAAATCCCCGGATAGCGGAGAAATATTCATCAAAGTGTGGGAAGAAAACGTCACTGATGAGTTAGTGGCTGATATGATGATGACGCAAATCATCAAAAATGAACATGACTATATTGCCTATATTGATTTGTCGGCTAATAAATGCCGGGTTATTTTCGGCAAAGCCCAGGATCAGAATCGCAAAAATTTCGATATCAATCTAAAAGCGTATTTTAAATCATCTTGGGGATTTCAACAATTTGCACGTTATTTTGGACAAGAATTTTCCAGCCAGGATGGTATTGTAAATTATATTAATGAGCGCTGTGGTGAAGATGGATCTTTTTTTCATGTTTGTGAACTTCCAAATGGTCAATTAAAAAAAATGTTTGTTCAGACAATTGATCGAAGTAATCTGATCTATTACCTTCAATGCAGTGATGTTACCGATATTTTACGAATCGAAAGAAATCGGGAAAAAGAACTTCAAGAAGCACATTATAAGGTAATGATGGCAAATAGGGATTTGCAGGAAGCGGTTCAGGCAGAGCATGCAAAAGTGGAAAGTATCTTACTGCAAACTATTCTGTCGGTCAATAATGCGTTGGACGCAAGAGATGAATACACTTGCAGACACTCCGAACGGGTATCGGAGTATTCAGCAGAAATGGCACGACGTCTGGGCTGGTCAGAAAAAAAGGTGGAAAATCTTTATAATATAGCCCTCGTTCATGATATTGGCAAAATTGGCATCCCAGATGCATTACTATTGAAGCGAAATGCATTGACCGAGGAGGAATATGAACAGATAAAAAAACATGTCGAAATCGGAAGTATTATTTTAAAAGATTTCACAGCGATTGAAAAGGTGTCAATATCGTTTTGAAACTTCCCAAAATAAACGGTAAAAATTACCCATTAGC
>NZ_JAIPPU010000054.1 GCF_026646375.1 Acetobacterium wieringae | reverse complement strand
TATTTTACCTCATTTCCTTGCAATTTGGGACTGCACTTTTATGATAACACTCCAGTGATTCCGGCTTTACCAGTATTATCCGCCTTGTTATCGTGAGCGAAATCATAAATTGACATGGTTAAAACTTCACCGGAAGGACTTAAGACCAAGTCTTTCGTGTCACCGACATTGAAGTATTCGTCACCTTTACCGGCTTCGGATATTAATTGAATTTCCGGCCACGTATAAGCTGATAATGGACTACCTGCGGGTGGCAAGTCTGTCCATTTCGCATAGAGAGTCATGTTAGAAGTCACTTTATCTGATGCGAAATTCCATGTTTGTGTTAGACCAACGTCTTTATACCAGGCATCAAAGAATGCATTGGCTTTCGTCGGCTCTGTTGGAGCTGTAATGGTTGTATCATGGGTTGCTGTTTTTAAGCCAACCGCTGTTCCACCATTCGATTCAAATGTTATGGTATAGGTATTAATTGTCCACTTAGCGTAGTAGGTGATTCCAGTAACCGGATATGTTGCCGGCAACTGGGTTACCACTGCTCCGCTAAAGTCACTGGCTGCGTACCAACCATCCAAAGTGTAGCCTACCCGGGTAACACTTGGCATATTTCGATCGGTTATGGCCTGATCGGTAACGCCGGTCAGATCCGGTGTTGCGCTGCCGCTGTTTTCTTCGAATGCGATGGTGGATGCATTGGCAGTCCACTTCGCATAATACGTCAAGCTGCCAACGGGATAGGTTGCGGGAAGTTGTACGATCTCCGAACCACTGAAATCACTGGCTGCAAACCAACCAGCAAAGGTATAGCCATTTCTCGTGATGGTTGGCATGTCCCGATTGCTAATTGGTTGATCCGTCACACCGCCGAGATCAAATGCGGAACTGCCACCATTTTCAATGAAGACAATCGAAGATGCATCTGATGTCCACTTCGCATAATAAGTTTTGCCTGATACCGGGTATTTGTCCGGTAGCTGGGTTACTTCTGAGCCGCTGAAATCACTGGCTTCGAACCAGCCGCCGAAGGTATAGCCATCACGGGTGATGGTTGGCATATCCCGATCGGTAATAGCCTGATCGGTGACACCGGTTAGATCGGGTGTTGCACTGCCACTGTTTTCTTCGAATGCGATGGTGGATGCATTGGCTGTCCACTTCGCATAATAAGTTTTACCTGA
>NZ_JAIPPU010000053.1 GCF_026646375.1 Acetobacterium wieringae | reverse complement strand
ACAAATGGCAAAGTCAAAATTTGAAAGAAATAAGCCCCACGTAAATGTTGGAACAATTGGTCACGTTGACCACGGTAAAACAACATTAACAGCGGCCATCACATCTGTATTAAACAAGCGATTTGGAACCGGTGAAGCCGTAGCATTCGAAAACATCGATAAAGCCCCAGAAGAAAGAGAGCGTGGAATCACAATTTCTACAGCTCACGTTGAATATGAAACAGCTAACCGTCATTACGCACACGTTGACTGCCCGGGCCATGCCGATTATGTTAAGAACATGATCACTGGTGCTGCCCAAATGGATGGTGCCATCCTGGTTGTTAGTGCTGCCGATGGTCCAATGCCACAGACGCGTGAACATATCCTGTTAAGCCGTCAGGTAGGTGTACCATACATCGTTGTTTTCTTAAACAAAGTGGATATGGTCGATGACGAAGAATTACTGGAATTAGTTGAAATGGAAGTTCGTGAACTGCTTGACGAATACGAATTCCCAGGCGATGATACCCCAATCATTCCCGGATCTGCTTTAAAAGCGTTAGAAGATCCAGACGGAGAATGGGGCGACAAAATTGTTGAACTGATGACAGCCGTTGATAACTGGATCCCCGATCCAGAACGTGATACTGACAAACCATTCCTGATGCCAGTTGAAGATGTTTTCTCAATCACTGGTCGAGGAACTGTTGCAACCGGACGTATCGAACGTGGGGTTGTTAAAGTTGGTGAAGAAGTCGAAATCGTCGGTATTCACGACAGCCGTAAAACAGTAGTAACCGGGATCGAAATGTTCCGTAAATTACTCGACGAAGGTCGTTCAGGCGACAACGTAGGGGCATTGCTGCGTGGTGTTGACCGTACTCAGATCGAACGTGGTCAGGTACTGGCTAAACCAGGTTCAATCAAACCACATACCCATTATATGTCAGAAGTATATGTCTTAACCAAAGAAGAAGGTGGACGTCATACTCCATTCTTCGATGGCTACCGTCCACAGTTCTACTTCAGAACAACTGACGTAACTGGTGTCATCAAATTACCAGAAGGCGTTGAAATGGTAATGCCTGGTGATAACGTACAAATGGAAATCACTCTGATCACCCCAATCGCAATCGAAGAAGGTTTACGTTTTGCGATTCGTGAAGGTGGCCGTACTGTTGGTTCTGGTGTTGTTGCCAAAATGCTGGAAGACTAATAAC
>NZ_JAIPPU010000052.1 GCF_026646375.1 Acetobacterium wieringae | reverse complement strand
ATAAACTAAAGTTTTTCAAGTTGTAGTTTTTCGAGTTTTTCAAGTGACTTTGAAAAACTGCACAGGAGGGTATTGCAAATGGATGAAATAACTCCAGTTAAAACAAAGTTCCGCATGGAACAGTGGACACAACTGATTCAGGATCAACGGTCAAGTGGAATGACCGTCAAGGTCTGGTGTCAGCAGAATCTGGTTAAAGAAACATCCTATTATTATTGGCTGAAACGCATCCGTCAACAAGCTTGTGGCCAGGAAATGGTGTCCACACAACTGGAACCGGATGGTCCGGTTACTTTTGCCAAACTTCCGATGAGTCTGGGAAAAACGAACCGGAGTCCAGCAGTGGTGATTAATCTTCCATCGGCAACGATTGAGGTGATGGATGGAGCTGCCCCGGAAACCATTGAAGCGGTTCTGCTGGCAATGAAAGTATTATGTTAGGCGACATTACAATTGCCAGGGAAATTTACATCGCCTGTGGCTATACCGATATGCGTAAATCCATTGATGGACTGGCTGCGCTGGTGAAGGAATCAATGGGCTTAAATCCCTTTGGTCCCGCACTTTACTTATTCTGCGGGAAACGTCGGGATCGGATTAAGGCACTGCTTTGGGAAGGTGACGGTTTTGTTCTGCTTTACAAACGCCTCGAAAATGGAAACTACAAATGGCCCCGGACCGAAAATGAAGTTCGAACCCTGTCCTGGAAAGAATTCAGATGGCTGCTGGAAGGCCTTTCCGTTGATCAACCCCGAGCCATCAAATCAGTGGAACCCGGTGATTTCTGTTGATCAAAAACACTAGAAACCGCATAACAGATGGCTTTTTCAACGTTTTTATGGTATAATAGATCCATTAATAAACGGGAGAAATAAACCGGATGGATGAACGGGACACTTATATTAAACAGCTGGAAACCACCATCAAAAGCCTCGAACAGCAGGTAAACAACCTTACGGAAATGATTCTGCTGCTCCGGAAAGAGAAATTTGGCAGCTCCAGTGAAAAAACGCCAAAGTCAACGCTGGATGGACAAATTTGCCTGTTCAATGAAGCGGAAGCCGAAGTAAATCCCCACGCCCCGGAACCGGTGGTTAAGGATGTCCATGGCTATAAACGGACCAGTCCCAAAACCGGACGGGAAGAACGGCTTAAAGACCTTCCCGTAAAGGAAATACTCTGTGAGATCCATGAAGACGATCAAAACTGCCTCCGCTGTAACACCCTG
>NZ_JAIPPU010000007.1 GCF_026646375.1 Acetobacterium wieringae | reverse complement strand
CTGCAACATCGGAATTACGAGGATTTTTGTTGATTATTATGTGCGAAGTTTGAGTAATTCACAGTAACACCGGAATTCTCTGTCCTAAAAAAATAGCAGGTCGGCTGATCATTCATCGATCAGCGGACCTGCAACTTTACCATTGTCAAGTAAAAATAGCACACGTTGAGGGGACTTTGGGCCCAATAATGCGTGTATTTAATTAAATCATCATCTCGATGTCTCAACAGAAACTGCCACTGGGCCTAATTTGCAGATCACAAAACAGTGATACCATTGAATGCACATCCCGTTTTATCCTTGCGGCATAGTCCCGTAATTATCCTAATCAATCGTTTTTATTTCTGCGGGAATCCACATTTTCGGGTTGTAATTGAGGGTATATTTATACTTGGAAACATCATTGCCGCCGAGATCTTCCACCACATAGGTCACGTTGTCGCTTAATCCGATAAAGTGTTTCTTGTAACTACCGTCTTCATCTTCGACAATCACTTCCAGCTGATTGTCCGCCGTGTCGGCGGTGATTGACATCTTTCCGGTCATTTGAAATAATACATCCCCCTCAATGCAATTGATCACCGTCAACTGTCTGATCACATTGAAGTTGTCAGCTTGTTGAGATAAGTTGTAAGAAACTTTTTCCGCCTCGCTTTCGCAGCCGGTAAGCATTAATAAACCTAGTAGGGCAATAAATACTGCTGTTTTTTTCATCATCCTGATCCTTTCTGTTCTTGAATTTATTAAACTGACTACTGCGACTGACCAAGCAGCGGCCATTTTTCGGTTTCGATAAAGTGCTCCACCAGGGTGTGAGCATTCCTGATAATCTGCTGGTCAAAATCCAAATAGTTTAGCAGGGCAATGGCATTTTTTGTCCGGGCCGGGCCGGGGTGCAATTGATAATCAAAGCTGATGCTATCATCGATAATGGTTTCCTAAAAATGATAATTGGCGTACCGGGCCGCTAGAATATTGGTGATTTCGGCGGTTTTTTCAAAATCCAGCAGTTGGTTGACGCAGCGGAGGATGGCTGAAAAATAATGGATAGTTAGTAAGTTTTTGGCGATTTCCTTCTTGAAATAATAGTAGACCACACCATTAACAAGCAGTGACAGCACCAGAGCCGCTAGCCCAACCGACCCGTTAAACAGACAAAGCCCCAGGCCGAAAAGCGGCATCAGTGCCAGAATGGAATAGACTCAGGGGTTTTTAAGGGGTTTTAACTGACTTTCAAAAATCAGGGAGGCAACGTCGTTATAAATTGATTTTCCGAGTCGTGATAAAATCATCTGCATTTCCAGCCGCTCCCGGGAATGGGTCGCAAAGTATGTGATATATTGCTCACGGTCGTTGAGCGGTTTTTCACTCCACTGGGGTTGATGCAGGGTGACATAGAGGTACTCGTCGCCTACCGAGGTTAAACAGGTATCCAGCCGTTTAAAGACATCGTCCATATCCAAATCGCTCCAGGTCAGTTCGTTAATGGCCACATCAATCTGTTCATATTTTAGTTTACGATCCCAATAGTCCGACACACCGCCCCAGATATCGGGATTAAAACTGGTGGGCGCTTAGCCGAACTCGTTTGATAAACGCTGGCGAAAGAGCTGGCGGGCTCGATGACTGGAAACCATCCCGAAACAAGAATGGCGATGACGCCAATGATGATAAAAAATAATAATCCCGTGATACTCCTTTATTTTCAGGTTTGTGAATCGCAACTTATCTCAATAGTCACCTGAAAACATGCATTAACTATACGCCTTCAGCAGATCAATGTCAAATTTAAGCTTTACCTGGAGAGCTCGGACACAGCCCATCCGATAAAAAAACAAATACTTCCAATAATAATAAGTTTTGATTGATTTATTCATGATTTCTCCTTGTATTTACACAATTGCCTTGATGCTTCTAGTATTGATTATAAAGTATTTTTCGTCTATACTTAGATGTATATACAATGTGATACTTGTACATCCATTTTGTATGGGATAAACTATTTGTTTTATTAACCATTAAACACCTTTCCTTATTTCTTCTAGAGCCTGAACATTTCTATCGTACTCGGAAAGACGATTCTGGGATATAACTTTTTTCCCACCACCCGCATAGTAGGTGGTTAATTGTTTCGTGTACTATGCGCACTCAACATACTAAAAATCTATAATCGAGCCCTGACGTCAACTACTATCAGGGCATAATTTTTAATGCACGTTAGGCGCTCAAAATACCTGAGCTGTTTCTAATAATAGAATTTTTCAGAAAACCTGGTTCAACGAACCAAGCTTTATGTTAAGTTGCGCCAAACACGGCTACTTTCCACGACGAGACCAGAAGGCATTCCAAAATGATGCCTTAGTTATCCCGAGTCTAAATCATATTTAGATAAAAATCCTTTTTTAGGGTATTAATTCCCTAACAAGATGCAATCTAAGCAGAATAAAATAAGGAGGTGCCCGATGGAAAATGAAACTCCCCCTAAAACAAAGCTATCCACTAGTGTGATCCAGATCACCGTGATTGCCTTGGCAATTAATGCCCTGGTCTATTTTTTAACACGCAACCTGTTTGCTGACGTTGCCAACCCAGCTATTTTTTACGGTCTTGGTTTTATGGTCCTGTTTATGCCAGTGCTCGCTGTTTATCTCCACCAGCAGCAAAAAAACGCAAATCCGGGGGACAACGACCAGTCTGTCAGCTGTGAAATCGATAAAACCGCCTTGGCCCGAGAAATTGATGAAAGTGAATCCCGCTATCGGGTTCTGGTGGAAAACTCACCAGCAGGCATTATCACCTGTGATCTCGACGGCAACATCACCACCGTCAATTCGGCCGCAGTGAAACTGCTGGGTTCGCCTTCGGCAGAAGCGACTAAACAGATCAATGTGTTTACTTTTGGGCCCCTGGTTGCCTGCGGCATCGCCGACAGTCTTAAAAAAAGCCTTAACACCGGTAAAACGGTCACCAGTGAAACCTTCTATACCACCAAATGGGGCAAAAAGGTGTATCTGCGGATGCATTGTGCCCCGCTTCACAGTTTTTCCGGTACCATCATCGGCGTCCAGGGAATCATTGAGGATTTCACGGAAAATAAAAAAGCCCAGGATCAGCTTAAGACCTATTATCATGTCATTGAGCACAGTCCGGTGGCAGTACTCATCAGTGATGATAAAGGGCAGATTGAATACATTAATCCCAAATATATCGAGCTAACCGGTTATAAGCCGAATGACGTCATCGGCAACAATGTCAGTATGTTATATGACAAAGCCCCTACTTCAGCGGAATATTATCAAGAACTCCTTAACACAGTCCGGGCTGGTAATGTGTGGCACAGAGAAGCTTTTAATGAGCGCAAGAATGGCGTGGGTTACTGGGAAAATATTTCCATCTCCCCGGTTCTGGATGAAAATGGCCAAATTTATCATTTTGTTGTTTTGAAAGAAGATATCACCAAACGCCGGGAGGAGTCGGAAAAAGCAAAATACCTGGCTTATCATGACAGTCTGACCGGGCTGTCCAATCGCAGCCTTTTTTATGACCGACTGATGATTGCCGTAGCCAATGCCGCCCGCTATCAGAGTCGACTGGCGGTCATGTTTCTGGATCTCGACGGCTTCAAGGAGATTAATGACACCTATGGCCATGATACCGGCGACGACGTCTTAAAAGCTGTTGCCGGTCAGCTCAAAGAAGTCATGCGCAAAGGCGATACCGTCGCCAGAATGGGTGGTGATGAGTTCACCCTGATTGTTCAGGAATTTGAAAACGTGACGGATGTTAAATTAGTGGCTGAAAAAATTCTCAAGTCGCTGCGACAACCCTTAACGGCCAAATCATTACTGGTAACTCCCAGCATCGGGATTGCCTTTTATCCCCAGCACGGTACCAATCATGAAACCCTGTTAAGCCATGCCGACAAGGCCATGTATCAGGCCAAAAAACAGGGAAAAAATAATTATCAGATTTATAAGCCGGATCAGGAAGCCGCAAATAGTGACCGGCACCAGTACAACCCATAGCCAATTTAAAAAGAATGCCCGAAAAAAAAAGACAGCTATCACTAGCTGTCTTAACTGTTTATTAATGGTCGGAGTGAGAGGATTTGAACCTCCGGCCTCATGGTCCCGAACCATGCGCTCTACCAAGCTGAGCCACACCCCGTAATATGTTGCATTTCCGACTCATATATTGTAAACTATAATAGATAAAAACACAATCATAAATTTAAATTTTTTCGATGTTAAGGAGGAACCCTACCATGCACAAAAGAAACCCACTTTATCGTGTTGGCGCATTGGTTTTAGTCGCCGTTATTGTTTTAAGTCTTCTGGTTGTATACAGCTTATAATCTGAATGAATATTCGCATTATTGCTGTTGGAAAAATAAAAGAAAAATATTTAGCTCAGGCTATTCAGGAATACACCAAACGATTGAGCGCCTATTGTCGACTGGAATTAATCGAAGTTAAAGATGAGAAAATTCCGGAAAATGCCAGTGAAGCCCAACGCCAAAAAGCCGTGGACATTGAAGGACGCCGCGTTCTTTCTCATTTGAAAGATGATGAAATTCTAGCCACCCTGGAAATACAGGGCGATCAACTGGACTCTCCAACTTTTGCCAGGAAAATCGAAAACTATGGAATTCGGGGAAAAAGCCAAATCACCTTTGTCATCGGCGGTTCCATCGGTCTTTCACCTGATATAACCAATCGTTCACAATGGAAATGTTCATTTTCAAAGATGACATTTCCCCACCAGTTATTTCGAGTGATGCTGTTGGAGCAAATATATCGTTCTTTTAAGATAATCCGTGGCGAAACATATCATAAATAGCTAATTCAATTTTTACAATGAGAGGTAAAACATGCCGGACTATGTACTAAAAGCCACCGCCGGAAACGGACAAATTCGGGTCTTTGCGGCGACAACACAGGGGCTCGTTGAAACTGCCCGGAAACTGCATCACACCAGCCCAGTAGTTACCCAGGCGTTGGGCAGACTATTAACTGCTGGTTCACTGATGGGGTCAATGATGAAAAATGCTGATGAATTGATCACGTTGAAAATCGCCAGTGATGGCCCACTCAGCGGCTTATTGGTAACCGCCGATGCACGAGGCAACGTCAAAGGTTATCCCTATGTCAGTGATCTTTCTGACACCATGGAATCACCCATACCGGTTTCAGAAGCCATCGGCGATGGCGCCTTGAATATTTTAAAAGACATCGGTTTAAAAGAGCCCTATGTAGGCTATTCACCGCTTGTCAGCGGTGAGCTGGCCGAAGATTTAACCTATTACTATGCGCAATCTGAACAAATTCCCACCTCAGTATCACTGGGCGTCTTATTAAATAATGACGGTACAGTCCGACAAGCGGGTGGATTTATTATTCAATTAATGCCAGAGACCGATGATGACGTGATTGATGCGCTGGAAGCAGCACTCGCTGATACCCCATCTTTGACCAAACAACTTGACGAAGGAAAAACGCTGGAAGAAGTTATGGAAGAACTGTTTAAACACCTGAACCTAAAGATTTCCAAAACAGAAATCACCCGTTTTGTTTGCGATTGCTCCCGCCAGCGTATTACCAAAGCACTGATATCGATTGGAAAAAAAGATCTAATCGACATGATCGCAGATCAGGAAGATATCGAAATCAACTGTGACTTTTGTAAAGAAAAATATCTCTTTACACCCGAAGACCTACAGTCCATCCTGGATCGTATTATAGAAAAAGAGGGTTGATATGGTTTTAAAATCACGCTCCAGTGGTGTTTTGATGCCAATTCCCACCTTGCCGGGGGATTACGGCATCGGAACTTTAGGCAGTGATGCCCACACTTTTGTTGACCTGCTTCGCTCCATGGGCTTTAGCTACTGGCAAATTCTGCCAGTAGGGCCTGTGGATAGCTGTTTTTCGCCATATAAAAGCACCTCCGCATTTGCTGGTAATCCCCTTTTGATTGACCTTGAACGGTTATACCAATGGGGGTTATTAACAGCGCATGAACTGGCAACCGGTAAATCTACTGCTCCTGCTTACTCCATTGATTATCCCAATCTGATCTGCAATCGTCATTCTATTTTCAAGCTTGCTTTTTCTCGACTTACCCCAAAACAAAAAACTGATATTCATAACTATGTCGAAGCCAATAGCGAGTGGCTTCCCGATTTTTCCTTGTATACCGTTTTGACCCAGCATTATTCTGAAGAAGACTGGACCAAATGGAAAAATCAGGATCTGGTAAAGCGAAGGCCAGCCGCACTGTCCGTCGCCCGATCTGACTTTTGCGAAGAGATTGATTTTCAGAATTTTCTCCAATACACCTATGCTAAACAATGGTCGGCACTTAAAGAGTACGCCAATTCAAAAACAATAAAGATTATTGGCGATATGCCCATCTATGTCGCACATACCAGTGCCGATGTGTGGTGCCATCCGGAGCTTTTTCTATTAGACGATAAAGGCTCTCCCATTGAAATTTCCGGGGTACCTCCAGACTATTTTGCCAAAAATGGTCAATTATGGGGCAATCCATTATATCGTTGGGATGTGATGAAAAAAGACCATTATTCCTGGTGGATGCAACGGATAAAAAAAGCACTGGCAGATTTTGACATGGTTCGAATCGATCATTTTCGGGGCTTTTCTGCATACTGGTCAGTACCAGCAAGTGAAGCGACTGCCAAAAATGGCCGTTGGATTCCCGGTCCGGCGATGGACTTCTTTACGCAATTGGAAAAAACTTTTCCTGAACCGAACATCATTGCTGAGGATCTGGGGCTCCAGGATAAAGACCTGGTCAAACTATTAAAGGACACCGGCTTCCCCGGTATGCGGATCATGGAATTCGCCTTCATTGATGATTTGGATAATATTCATTTACCCCATAATTATAGCCCCAATACCGTGGCCTACTCGGGCACCCATGACAATAACACACTGCTGGGAACTTTTTTTGACTACACTTCGGAACATCGTCGGTATGCTTTTGATTACTGCGGCTACACTGATGCTTGGGAAAACCAATGGCAGATCGGTGGCCACCGCAGCCCTTCCTGTCGGGCTTTTATCCGTACTCTTTTTCAGAGTGCCGCCAACTTAGTCATCCTGCCCATCCAGGATATTTGCGGATATGGCTGCGACACGCGCATAAATGAACCGGGTACTACTGAAAACAACTGGGTTTTTCGAATGACCCGGGATGGTCTTTCAGAAATTGATGTTGATTGGTATCATCACATCAATCAACTCTATCATCGAAAAGCTCTGTCTGTCATCTAACTACGGACGATTCAACTTATTGATTTATTTTGCAAACCATTACTTTAGCGCACTAACGCAATACTGCAGATTGTGTAAATCAGTGTAATTAAAACAAGTGTCCGTATCATTCAAACATTTCTTAATATAAACTTGCAATAAAAGTGTGAACTTTGGTATAATAGCCACAGGTAAAATTAGGAAAAAAGAAAAAGGAGGACTTTACCTTGAAAAAACCTTTATCAGTATTATTGTCTCTGGCTTTGGTCGTAACCATGGCCGCTGGTTGTTCTAGCGGAACAACAACTTCTTCTGGGGATAGCGACGTTATTAAAATTGGCGTGTTCGAACCCTTGACCGGTGCTAATGCCGCTGGTGGTGAACTGGAAGTTGAAGGGGTCGAATTGGCCAACAAATTACGTCCTGAAGTATTAGGCAAAAAGGTTGAATTAGTCATTGCTGATAACAAATCAGACAAGGCTGAAGCAACAACTGCTGCTGCCCGTTTAATTGAAAAAGACAAAGTTGTTGCCATCTTAGGTTCCTGGGGATCTTCACTCTCCATTGCTGCTGGTGACGTTGTCAAAACAAACCAAATTCCTGCCGTTGCGCTTTCGGCTACCAACCCTCAGGTTACCGCCGGAAATGATTACTACTTCCGTGTCTGCTTCCTTGATCCTTTCCAGGGAACTGTAATGGCCAACTATGCGTCTAAAAAACTGAATGCAAAAAAAGTTGCCATCATCCAGGAAGTTTCCAATGACTACTCAGTTGGTTTAGCCAAATTCTTTACCGATTCTTTTGTTAAATTAACTGGCGACCCAAATGCGATCGTAGCTACTGGTAATTACAATACTGGCGATCAGGATTTCAACGGAATCTTAACCAATATTAAAGCAGCTAATCCAGATGCGATTTTTGCGCCTGGTAATTTTACTGAATCCGCATTGATTATCAAACAAGCCCGTGCTCTTGGCATCACAGCTCCATTTATTGGTGGTGATACCTGGGAAACAAACGAATTTATCACCGTTGGTGGTGCTGATGTCGAAGGCGCTGTCATGTCAACATTCTTTGACGATACCAATCCACTAACTGAAGCCGGTAAAACTTTTGTTGCCGAATACAAAAAAGCCTATCCTGACCGTGAAAACATTGCAGCTGTAACAGCCCTTGGTTATGACGGCTACATGATGACCCTGGATGCGATCGAACGAGCCGGATCTGCTGATCCTGTTGCCATCCGTGACGCATTAGCGGCCACTAAAGACTTTGAAGGTGCTACTGGAATGATTACCATTGATGCTAATGGTGATGCTACTAAAAATGAAGCGATCATTAAAACTGTTAAAGATGGTAAATTCACCTACATGGATTCAGTTACAATTGACTAGCAAAAAGTCAAATATTACTAATGAGAAGTCATATTTCATGTGACTTCTTTTATGCGCAAGGGAGCGCAAAGCAAAACGTACACTGTCTGTTTTGTTTGTGCTGCCTTCACAACAACTAACTTTGAGGGTATTTGTATGATCAGATACCCTCAATTTAAATTAAATGATATGACGAGGTTATAATTATGGTCGTTGGAATGACAATGGAAACATTCTTGCAGCAACTAATAAATGGTTTATCTCTTGGGAGTTTATATGCGTTGATCGCCATCGGTTACACGATGGTTTATGGTATCTTGCGACTGATCAACTTTGCCCATGGCGATATCTTTATGATGGCTGCCTATTTCACATATTTTGGGATTGCCGTGTTTTTTCTTCCCTGGTATGTCACGTTTATTATTACAATTGGGTTAACCATTTTACTTGGTGTCACGATTGAACGGGTGGCCTATCGTCCCCTCCGTGATGCACCTAAAACATCACTATTAATTTCAGCGATTGGGGTCTCATTTTTGCTTGAAAATGTTGCCACTTACTTATTTTCAGGAAAGCCACAAGCGTTTCCAGAATTCCCGCTTTTGACAACACCTTTCTTTATTGGCGGTTTGTCGATTCAACCGGTTTCTATTGTTATTCCAATTGTTGCGTTTATCTTGATGTCAGCACTACTCTTTATGATCAATAAAACCAAAATCGGTATGGCCATGCGGGCGGTCGCTGTCGATTATGATACTGCCAAACTCATGGGTATTAAGATCAATGGGGTCATTTCTTCAACCTTTGCCATCGGTTCTGCGCTAGCTGCCGTCGGTGCTATTCTATGGTGTATGAAATACCCATCGGTGTTACCCCTCATGGGTGTTGTTCCCGGACTTAAATGCTTTATTGCCGCCGTAATCGGTGGAATTGGTAATGTTAAAGGCGCCGTTCTTGGGGGACTGATCCTCGGCTTTTCGGAAGTTCTGATGGTCGCCTTCTTTCCAGCACTTACCGGTTACCGGGACGCCATCGCATTTGTCATCTTGATTATTATTCTGCTCTTTCTTCCCAATGGTCTTCTTGGTAAGAAACAAGTGGAAAAGGTTTAGGGGAGGTACCAGAAATGAACGAAACTCAAAACAACCTCGGTGCCTACTTAAAACTTCACTGGAAAACAGCGGTTTTCTTAGTTGTTCTCCTTATTGGAATAGGTTTAGCCGATATTTTTGTTGATTCCTATATGCGTCGTTTACTGAATTTATGCGCAATTTATGTCATCGTCAGTTTGGCAATGAATTTGGTCAATGGCTTTACCGGTCAGTTTTCATTGGGCCAAGCCGGTTTTATGGCGATCGGAGCCTATACCGTAGCCATCTTTACAGTACCTGTTGAATCGCGTGCTGCCATTTTTTATCTGGAACCGATGGCGCCTTTTTTAGCCAATATCCAGTTGCCTTTTGTTGTGGCATTAATACTGGGTGGTCTGGCATCAGTGGTGGTGGCATTCTTTATTGGCTCGCCCTGTCTACGGCTTCGGGGTGATTATCTGGCCATCGCCACACTCGGATTTTCGGAAATTATCCGGATTATCTTTACCAATACGCAGTCAATCACGAATGGTGCCCTGGGGATTAAGAGTATTCCCACCATCAGCAGTCTCTGGTGGACCTATGGGACGGCTCTGCTGGTAATTATCGCAACCATTTTACTTGTTTACTCGTCATATGGCCGGGCCTTCAAAGCCATCCGGGAGGACGAAATTGCTGCCGAAGCGATGGGGGTTGGACTCTTTAAAACGAAGATGACTTCTTTCCTGATCGGTGCGTTTTTCACCGGCATCGGTGGTGGATTATTCGCCGCCCTATTGGGTACTGTTGATCCAAAACAGTTCTATTTCACCCTGACTTATAACTTTTTGCTGATCATTGTCCTTGGTGGAATGGGCAGCATCTCCGGAACCATCATTGCCAGTTTCCTGGTTACACTCGGACAGGAAGCCCTGCGTTTTCTGGATGAGCCCATGGCCTTCGGACTGGATCTGCCGATCTTCAGACCTGGTCTGCGAATGGTTGTGTTTTCATTCCTGCTGATGATTATCGTGCTTTTCTATCGCAAAGGCTTAATGGGTACGAATGAACTCACCTGGGATTTCATGGCCCAGAAATTCCAGTCCATCAAGAAAAAACTGAGCCGAAAAAAGACCTCAACTGAAGGAGGTGGCAAGTAATGAGTCTGCTAAGAACAGAAAATGTCATCATGCAATTTGGCGGTGTTGTCGCCGTCAATGACTTAAATATCGATATCAAAAAGGGCGAATTGGCTGCCCTGATCGGACCCAATGGGGCCGGTAAAACCACTGCCTTTAATGTCATCACCGGGGTTTATACCCCTACCAGTGGCAAGGTTCTTTTTACCCCAACCGATAAGAACGGCACCACCACTGAAATTGATATAACTGGTAAGAAACCGGATAAAATCACAACTCTGGGTGTTGCCCGAACCTTTCAGAACATCCGCTTATTCAAGGAATTGTCCGTTCTTGAAAATGTTCAAGTTGCTACCCACTTAAATACTGATTATAGTTTTTTATCCGCCATTATGAGAACCCCCAAAGCCCGAAAAGGCGAAGCTCAGGCTAAAGCCGACTGTGAATTTTTGCTGGAACGGTTAGGACTCATTGATCTCAAAAATGAAAAAGCTTCATCGCTTCCCTATGGACAACAGCGTCATCTGGAAATTGCCCGAGCCCTGGCAACCAAACCGCAGTTGCTGCTGCTTGATGAACCAGCAGCAGGAATGAATCCTCAGGAAACAGATGAACTGACAGATTTAATTTTTAAACTGAAAACGGATTTTGATCTGACCATTTTTATGATTGAACATCATATGGATCTGGTCATGGAAATTTCTGATCATATTTACGTACTGGATTTTGGCTGTACCATTGCCAAAGGAACCCCGGATGAGGTTCAGAATAATCCTAAGGTTATCGAAGCATATTTGGGGGTAGACGCCGATGTTGAAGATTAGTAATTTGCAGGTCGCTTATGGCGGTATCGAAGCGGTTAAGGGAATTGATCTGGAAGTGCCGGAAGGCAAAATCGTGACCCTGATCGGAGCCAATGGCGCGGGAAAAAGCACGACGCTTCGAGCTATTGTCAATTTGGTTAAATCAAAAGCTGGCAGCATCACCTATAACGATGAAGAACTACTGGGCCTTGATACCACCAAAATCGTTGACAAGGGCATCACGCTGGTTCCGGAAGGACGACATGTATTTCCCGATCTGACAGTGCTGGAAAATCTCAAGATTGGCGCTTATATGCGCAAGGATAATCTTGATGCCGACATCAAACACATTTACAGTCTCTTCCCCCGGCTTGAAGAACGCTCCTGGCAGGCTGCGGGAACCTTATCCGGTGGCGAGCAGCAAATGTTGGCCGTTGGCCGGGCGATGATGAGTCGTCCGAAACTATTGATGATGGATGAACCGTCCTTAGGTCTGGCTCCTCTGGTTGTTCAGGGTATTTTTGATATCATCGAAACCCTTAATAAAGAAGGGATGACCATTCTTTTAATTGAACAAAATGCCAATATGGCCCTTCGAGTCGCTGATTATGCCTACGTACTGGAAACCGGCAAGATAACCAAAGCTGGAACTGGTCGGGAACTGCTGGCTGATGAAAGCATTAAAGAAGCCTATCTGGGCAAAAGCCAACGAAATAAATAGAAAAAAATCCAATTATTCAAACTGAATAATTGGATTTTTTTTATCGTCGTGAAATAATAACCTTATTATTGATGGTCAACGTTTTGTTGAACACCCGTTTGAATTTTTTTCCACATTCGTTGATGATCATGTTATCAAATACTGAATGGCCAGTTGTGAGAACATTCAGTTGAACTTCTTTTTCCATAATCACGCAATTCACATCCTTGACGACACCATCCATACTGCGATCCAGATACTCGGATATTTGTAGAAACAAGCTCAATTGATCAATAAGGTGCCGCTCTTCATTCTGTAGTAGCCCCATGTATTCTTCAGAAATATGAATCTTTTTATTGGTTCGATGATTGAGAGCAATAAAGGCACTCATTAAAAGCTCTTTTTGCTCGATCCCCAACAAACCGGAATTTAAAATAATATAAAAACTATGCTCGTGATGATTTCCAAATTGGAGCTTGATGCCGATATCATGAAGCATGGCCGAAGCCCGGATCATCTTTCTGACGTCTTCTTTGATACCATGGAGTGGTTTGAGCTGCTCGAACAGGTTTTCGGTCAGCTTTAACACATGATAGGCGTGAGGGATATTCACATTAAAGTTTAGCATGATATTGACCAGCGACAATTCAAAAATATCATAAACGAGATTGTCTTCATTATAGCCAAAATAATCGTAGATGATCCCATCCCGTAACCCGGCATTACTGATAATCAATTCTGGCGAATCAATATATCTCATGACGCGTTCGAGGGTGTGGCTCGATCCCACAAAAATATCGATTCGTCCCTTGGACAATCCTTTGAGATTGGAACGTTCCGCCAAATTCATGCTGGCGGCCATTTCACAGATCCGCTTGACATCATTTGATTTCATCCGATAATTATGGGCAATTTCCAAAGGATAATCGATAAAGCTCCGGTGAATCCGACCAACATTTCGGATCGTTCCACCCACACCGATTACCGGCAACCCCTCAGCTTTATTGAAGATTGCAATTGCGCTGAATGCGTCTTTTAAAAAATCATCCAGAGCCTTCAGTTTTTTCTCCGATACCTCATTGGTTAAGTCAAATTTTTCGGCCAAATCGATGGAACCAAAGGGCAGACTCACAGCCTCGACCTTCTTGCGGTCTTTGATCAACACAAACTCGGTACTCCCACCGCCAATGTCCATAAGCAAGGCATCATTAACATCAAGGGTGTTAATCGCTCCAAGGTAGTCCATTGAAGCTTCTACCTCTCCAGGAATGATGGTCACATCCAGACCAACTTCAGCTTTGATTCGAGCAACATAGTCGGCTCCGTTTGATGCTTTGCGAACCGCAGCCGTTGCTACTGCAATCACCTTTTCAATGCCGTAGGCTTCGCACATACTAACAAACATGGTCAAGGTTTCGATTCCGAAATCCATCCGATCCTGCTGCAGTTTTCCGGTTTCAGCCAGCTTATCATTTAAACGAACATTCACCTTGACATCATCGATAATCTGAAAATATTCATTGTTGTAGTATTCACCGATCACCAGATGGACACTGTTTGAGCCAATGTCGATGACTCCGATATTTCGTCTTTCCATTGCTATTCTCCCTCAATATTATGTTTTAAAACGGCTTTATTCTTGACCTGTTCAAATTCTGCTTCGGCTTCTTTACAGAAGTAATCCTGACAGGAAAGTAATTCTTTTCCCCGTTTGTCGACCCGGATATACTCTCCTGATTCAGTCATTAAGCGGGTTTTTATGGTGTCTTTTAAAGTAATCTCCAAAATGTGCTTTAGTTTTTTCTTGAGACTCTCTTCTTCAACCGGGAACAAGGTCTCAATTCGACGGTTCAGGTTTCGCTCCATCCAATCGGCACTGGACAGAAAAATGTCTTCCTTCCCCTGGTTGTAAAAATAATAGATCCGGCTGTGTTCCAGAAAGGTTCCCACAATACTGTGAACCGTGATGTGCTCACTGATGCCCGGTAACCCTGGTTTGAGTGAGCACATTCCCCGAACAATCAATTGAATTTCCACTCCTTCGCGAGAGGCTTCATAAAGCTTGTTGATAATATCTTCGTCAACAAGCGCATTCATTTTGGCAATGATCTTACCCTTTTCTCCCATTTTGACGTTTTCTATTTCCCGGTCAATAGCAATGTAAAAGGCATTTCTAAGGGTTTTTGGAGCCACCTCGATTTTTTTCCACAAGGTGTAGTGACTGTAGCCGGACAAGAGGTTAAACAAGGTTGAAACATCTGACCCATAACTCTCTTTGGCGGTGAACATTCCCAAATCGGTATAAAGACCAGCGGTCACATCATTATAATTCCCCGTTCCGAGATGGACATACCGCCGGATCCCATCAGACTCTTTGCGAACCACCAGAATCATTTTACAATGGATTTTGAGCCCCACCAGCCCATAAATGACATGACACCCGGCCTGCTCCAGTTTCTTCGCCCAGACAATATTATTTGCTTCATCAAAGCGCGCTTTGAGTTCAACCAATACGGTAACCTGTTTACCATTTTGAGCTGCCTTAATCAGCGCTTCAATGATTGGTGAATCGCCACTGACCCGATAAAGCGTTTGTTTAATAGCCAGAACGTCGGGATCGGTGGATGCCGCCCGAACAAAATCAACCACCGTCTGAAAAGACTGATACGGATGATGCAAGAGCCGATCCTTTTCCCGAATGACTTCAAAGATGTCGTCAACCTCATAGAATTCACTGGAGATAAGCGGGGTATAGCGGGGCTCCCGGAGTTCATTAAACTCGCTGCGGTTCTGAAATTTCATAAAGCAGGTCAAATCCAGGTTTCCCTTGAGTTCATAAAGCTCACTTTCGATAATTTCCAATTCATGCATCAACCATTTTTTCATTTTTTTACTCATGTCCCGGGTTACTTCCAGTTTAATGCTGGCTCCCCATTTACGTTGCTGAATTGATTTCTCAATTTCAATCAGTAAATCCTCGGCTTCATCCTCATCGATGGCTAAATCGCCATTACGGGTAATCCGGAATTCACTGACCTGCTTGACATCATAACCGGTAAAAAGTTCATTTACAAACGGGCTGATTAAATCTTCAATAAAAATATAGTTTAGCACATCCGATTCTTTCGCTTTCGGTAATGCAATGATTCGGTCCAGAACCTTGGGGATTTCCAGGATCGCCATAAAATCTTTTTCATCCTTAATCTTCGCCTCGGTGTCATGGAGCATGATACACAGATAAACCTGATTGTTTTTTACTAACGGAAAGGGGCGACTGTTGTCAATGGCTTGTGGCGTCAAAACCGGATAACACTCATGCCGGAAATAATGAAGGGCGAAGTCTTTGCCTTCCTCATTCAGTTCATCATAACGCAAAAAAAAGATATTGTTCTGATTCAGCTCCGGGATGATCGATTTTGATAAGCAGGTATACTGCCGAGCCATCATTTCCTGAGTCATGCTGTTAAGAACTGCCAACTGTTCAATCGGGGTTAGTCCATCTACCGATTTTTTGTTGTAGCCAACATTAATCTGATCCATAATCCCAGCAACCCGCACCATAAAAAACTCATCGAGATTTGATGCCGTAATCGCCAAAAATTTCAACCGATCCATTACCAGGTTGCATTTGTCATAAGCCTCGTCTAATACCCGGTAATTAAAATCCAGCCAACTGATTTCACGGTTTATAAATAATCTACTTTTCATGATTCAACCCTCTTAATTTTTAATATCGGTTTAATGCCATAAACATTCTCCATGGTTGCCCGACTTGCTTTAAAGAAATACTCTTCCAACTGAAAATTTTTCCCGGTGGTTAATTCAAGCATCAATTTTTCGTCCTTGACATGACAGTGAAGGTTTTGTATTTTTTGCTGATAACTCTTATCCAGGGCAATGGCCAGCTTTAAAATAGCCGCCAGTTTGGCTACCAGCAACTGTTCTTTTTCATCACTGGAATGAATCTTTTCTTCCACTTTAATAAAATTCGTTTTAACTGCTTCGGCAACCTTACCCATCACCGCTTTCTCTTCCTGGTTAACCCCGATAATGTCGGTTGTTTCAATAATATAGCGGCTTTGCACCCAAAAATTTTTATGATCAATAAAACTGCCCACCTCCATCAGATAACAGAGCATCGATAAGAGCTGCCGCTCTCTTTTTCCCAGTTGGTGATATTTTTTGAGCGAGTCAAATATCTTTAAGCTGATTTTTTCAACAAATTCCGAATGCCTGTGACTGGTATGATACTTTTTACCGATGGTTTTAGCAGAAAGATAACTGCCCTCTTCGATCCATTCAATCAACTGTTGTTTTTTTGTGATCTGGAATTCAAAATCCAAAAAAGCATCGCCGATAATCATCGGAATCAAAATAAAGGTTTCGACTCCTGTTTCAGCCAGTAGCTTTAAATAAAGCATCAGGGTATGATTCAGGGTTTCTGCTTCACTTTGATCCAAAAGTGGGTACTTTTTCAATAATTGGTTCACGGTCAGATCGCCCGCCACCTTGCACAGCTTCCCAAAATCCTCGGCATTGATCACATAATAATCCTGTCGTTCCGTGATGCCACAAAGCTGAGCAATGACATCAACTTCGTGGGAGGATACAAAAAGTCTTTTAATGTGACGTTTTCTGATGTTTTCAACAATATCCTGGGTATTGATGGAGATGAACTCCATCAGTAACGTTTCAAAGCGCTCCGAGTTTTCTTCGATGGATTTCAGGATTTCCTTCATTTTTAAATAACCCAGCTCAGCGGTCTGATGATAATCAATGACTCCATTTTTTAGGAGTGCCACTGACACATTCCCGCTGGAGATAGATGCCAGCATCTGATCCTCTTTGGTATCAGTGATTATATTAAATTGCGGATCGCACTTTAACACCATATGGCGATAAATAAGATGGGTCTCTTCTTCCTTGTCGAGAATTTCCACCTCGTAACCACCGGTATTGATTTTGATTTGTTCAAGAATATAAAGCCGATTTCTGGCTTCACGGAGAGCTGTTGTTCCAAATATTTTAATCGATTCAACGCCGTAGGTTTTAGACATTTCGATGTATTCATTAATCGTTTGACACAAGGCATATACAGATTTAAATGAGATCTCCCCTTTAGTAAAGCTCTGACTCCCAAAATTAATGGGAAACATGGCTCGATCCAATATTTTAATGCAGCCTTTGCCCCGCTGTCCAACGATCAGTTCACAACGGATTGAACCAATATAGATTACTGAAAACCGCTTAATCATAAACGTCACCTCGCATTCTTTTTTCTATTTTATCACAATTTAAACACTTTTTTTGTTAAAACTAATCGAAACACTGATTTTTTTTCAATAAAACAGCTCATCAGGGTAGTTATGTTTTCAGCGCTAGCGCTTTTATGTTACAATAGTAAAAGACTTTACATCAGGAGGAAAATCTTTTGCTTGGAACCATTATCAATGCCGCCGCCATTGTTGTCTGCGGCCTCATCGGCCTATTATTTAAACGGGCTTTACCACAACGTCTCTGTGAAACCATTACCCAAGGTCTGGGACTGGGCGTAGTTGTCATTGGCATCACGATGACCATCGAAACCGAAAACATTATGCTGATGCTGCTGAGTCTATTATTTGGCGGCATCCTGGGGGAACTGATCAATATTGAAAAACAATTAAAACGAATTGGCGACAGCCTGGAAAAAAAGATGAAAAACAATAGCAATAATATCTCCCACGGCTTTGTCAGTGCCTCGCTGCTTTTCTGCACCGGCTCGATGGCCATTATGGGTGCTTTGGAAAATGGGCTCACCGGGACGGTCAGTATTCTTCTGAGCAAGTCGCTCTTGGATGGTATTTTTTCGATGATTCTCTCATCGACTTTAGGAATCGGCGTCGTCTTTTCCGCTATTCCAGTTCTTCTCTACCAGGGCAGCATTTCACTTTTAGCTGGCTCAGTCAAAACCCTGCTCTCTCCGGAAATGATCACCGAAATGAATGCTGTTGGTGGCGTTCTAATCTTGGCCATTGGTATTAATATGCTTAAAATCAAAGAGCTTAAGGTCGGCAACCTGCTGCCAGCAGTTTTTATGCCGATTCTGTTTATCTGGATCATGGGAATTTTGGGAATTTAGCATAAAAAAAGTGTAGAATTCAAAACCGATTCGGTTAAATTCTACACTTTTTAAGCAAGCCATCATTACGACTTTTTTTATACTAATTGAAAACGCTGTTTAGACTTCTGAAAATGCGTTTTTATCAACGCCACATTCTGGACAGACCCAATCTTCAGGAATATCGGCAAACGCAGTTCCAGCTGCTACCCCGTTGTCTGGATCTCCTAATTCTGGATCATAAACATAACCACAGATATCACATTCAAATTTTTGCATTGTATTTCTCCTTTACTCTTAGAATGACATATTTCTATTATAATCATTCTAAGCAATATTACAATGTTTTTTTTTACTATTCAGTTTTTTCTCGCAATTTTCATTAAAAAGAAAATGCGTCAGATGAATTGTCGAAGATTGGCCGCACCGATCAAACCGGCTTCATTTCGAAAGGTAGCCAGCACAATTTCAGGCATTGCATACTGGGGATAGGTTAAACAACTTTTGGCGCTGGCCTGAATCCGGTTTAAAAGAAAATCTCCAGCCTCAGACAAGCCACCACCAATTACGAATATCCCGGGATCTATGAGATCGTTGATGTTGGAAATGGCCCAACCTAAATATTTAGCCAGCCGATTGACTGCTGCCAACGCCAGTACATCGCCAGCTTTGGCAGCATCAAAAATTCGTTTGGCATCATAAGTGTCGTCTTTTTTTAATTCGGACTCCACGCCTTCATCTAGTTGTTTCTGACAATAGCGAATCAGTGCTGTTGCCGAAGCAAAGGTTTCAAGACAGCCGTTTTTGCCGCAATTGCAGTCGTAGAAATTTTCTTCCATGATCATGTGGCCGGCTTCTGAGGCGACCCCATGGGCTCCCGAAATAATCCGATCATTGATGATCACCCCACCACCGACACCGGTGCCAAGGGTTAATAACACCGAGCTGGTTCGACCCCGAGTGCTGCCAAATGCCGCTTCAGCAATACAAGCTGCCGTGGCATCATTAACCAGAAGCACCTCAAGTGCCAGGACTGCTTCGAGATCTTGCTTTAGTGCTTTGTTCTTCCAATTAAGATTAGGACAGGAAACGACGGTTGATCCATCCCCTGAGAGGATTCCGGGAATTCCGATTCCCACGGTGGTTTCTTCCGGTGAAAGCTGAACCAGTTCGTTTATTAATGCAGCAAGATCACTCACTACACGATCATAGCCCATTTGGCTTTGGGTTTTGACTCGCCGTTCTTCCTGAATGACACCCCGATGATTGACAATACCACCTTTAATTGCGGTGCCACCTAAATCAATACCGATTCCCATCCTATTCCTCCCTTTTTAACTGATGGCTGTGGTTGATAATCCCGCCATCGAATTAAGACTAATCAACGACACACCTAGACTAAGACCAGCGGCTACCACTTCCAGTCCAATCACTGGAAGCGCCGTTTTTTTGTAACTCACACCGTAGACAATGGCCAGACCAATAATGGTCAGGACAATCTGCCAGATATTGAAAATGCTGAAAATCCCTCCCAGGAAGGCCACCCAATCCATCTCATAAACCTTGGTCATATCAATCGGTTTTTGAAAGAAAATATTGAGAATATTCTGGAAAATTTTGGGGAAATAACTCAGGCCGACCACATACACTGCTGTCTTAAACGAACCCTCACCCCCCATTTTCTTTAACACCAGATTAAAGATGGCTGCCTTCACCACCATGGCAACTGCCACGCTGATGATCCCGGAGATGATTCCGGTAACAATGCTAATGGTTTTAACCATTCCCATCTGATCAGCTGGCAGATCCATGGTGCCTACCACATTTCCGGCAATGACACCTGTTAAACAGCCGATCATGGCAATAATCAAAATTGGGATAATCAGAGAATGTTTTTCTTTTTCGGCAACCTGTTTAAAAAATCTGACCGGATTAATTAATAAATATAAATAGTTCATCCTTACTCCTTCTCGTCTTAAATTTCTATCCTGTCTTTGCAACCGCTTATTCACACCTTAAAAATTGCAAGCTCAGTTATTTTTATTATCGCTTTCTGATATTTTTGCGCTCTTTCACTATTCACTGCGGATCGCATCCAGGGAACTGAGATTGGCTGCTTTGATAGCCGGACGAACGCCGGACAAGAGCCCGACCAGCGCCGAAAAAAACAAGGCAAAAACAACCAGACCGGGGGTGATGTAGGAAATCGTCACACCCCCTTCACCACCGATAAATAAACCCGCAATCAGATTGATCAGTACCGATAGCACCAGGCTGATGACAATCCCCACCAGACCGCCGATCAATCCAATCATGGTTGATTCGGCAATAAACATGTTGCGGATATCCGAAATCGATGCCCCAATGACCTTCATGATCCCAATTTCCTTGGTGCGTTCATAAATGGACATGGTCATGGTATTGACAATGCCGATACAGGCAACCAACAAAGCGACCCCACCGATACCACCCAGCAGAATCTGAAGCATCTGAAAGACGCTGCCCATCGAATCCAAAATCTGTTGCATCGAAAAGACTGTAAATTTCATCGCTTCAACTTCAGAAGTGACATCATTTACCACCGAAGAATCCTCGACGGTCACCAACGCCTGGGAATAGCCCTGCTTCTTGACATTGGCTTTCCTCCCGGTCTGCCATTCGTTCAGGTCTGTCACCAGATGATAGTCAGCGATGATCGAGTAATCCTCATTTCCCCCAGTGGCTTCCAGCACACCAGTCACCTTCAGCTTCTGAGTCTTTATCTCTTCTTCGCCGTTGGCATTGGTACGTTTGATGGTCATGGTAATGTTCTGGCCTATTAGATCTTCCGGTTTAACCGCACTGGCTTCAAGTTGGGTTGACGCACCGGTGTAGGTAAAGCTGGTTAATACATCTTTGCCAAGGATCACACTGTTTTCATCGTTGGCTCCAGGCTTTTTACCACTGGTTGTAACATAGCGCATATCTTCCAGGACAGCATAGTCCACGCCCATCAGAGAAACCCCATATTGCTCACGATCAACTTCTATTTCCCCGCCGCTTAGATTGACCACCGGCGTAACCGCCACGACCCCATCGATTTTCTTTAAATCTTTGATGGCATCATCATTAAGGATTGCTTTATCGTCCGTTTTTCCACCACCCATCGCAGTCATCCCCATCGAAGAGAGATCCTGATAGACCTGTAGCGTGGTCACAGAACCAATCCCGGACAATTCATCCGTAATGCTCTTTTGAGCCCCGTTTCCAATGGAAACCATCACGATGATCGAGGCCGTTCCGATGACTACCCCAATAATTGTGAGGATTGTTCGAAATTTCATCCGCCAGAGATTCTCCCAGGATAATCGCAGGAGTTCTTGCTTATTCACACCTTCACCCCGCTAAGCGCCAATGCCAAAGACTACTCTGAGAAATTTTTGAAAAAAGTTCTCGTCTCCCGATTCCGCCGTCTGAGTTGTGGCTTCCTCAGAAACAATGGTAATGTTTTTTTCAATCACCCGTTCATTATTGAAACTGTCCATGTATTTTACGGATATTTTCCCGGGAAATTCACCACTTTGACTCGTGGTGACATCAGCGGAGAAGTCATCGTTATCATCTTTTTCGAAGGTGCCATAATACTGATAATCTTTGGAGAAATCGACACCATCAGCAGATACACTAACCTGCACCCCACGCACCGGATTTGATCCAAAATTAGCAATTTCAAAATTGATCGGGGTAACCCCTTTATCATTCTTAGCTAAAACAAAACGATCTGGGGCAATAATCGACATCGATTCACTTTCATTGATTACAATCCCCACTGTTTCTGTGAAATTATAAACACTGCCACCACTGGTTTCGCAATTGATTTGCAAATTTAAATTATAATTTTTAGCCTCAGCATTTGGTGATGTCACCATGGGAATCTCAATCGTTGCACTTTCACCAGAAGGAATTTCTTCCCGATAGAAATGACTGCCGCTTCCTACCATCGAAAAGACCCCCAAGTCATTCGCGCCCGACTGGGACAATACATCCAGGGTTACATTATGGGCATCATAGTCACCGTGATTGGTTAAGGTAACCACCATCTTGAATTCCTTACCGGGTGATACCGTCGCCGGATTGAAAGTGACTGAACTGATCTGAAGCAACGGTTGTTCCGGTGCCGCCAAAGCTGTTGGCATAAAACATAATGATAGCAGGATAATCACCAATAGGGCTGAAAGCAGCGGTTTTGTCTTCATTTCGATTTTTGTTCTTTCTTTCATAATTTCTCCATTTCTTTGAGTATTCATTCTGATCAATGTTTATTGATTGACTTCGGCCTCAATCAGGCCATCACACATGTGGATTACCTTGGTACAGTATTTAGTCGTATCCGGATCATGGGTGACGATGACAAAGGTCTGCTTCTCTTCCCGATTGAGTCGGGTAATCATTTCCATGATGTCGGCACTGGTTTTGGAGTCCAGATTCCCGGTTGGCTCATCGGCCAGAATTATTTCCGGATGATTAACCAGCGCCCGGGCAATACTCACCCGCTGTTGTTGGCCTCCAGAAAGTTCACTTGGTTTGTGTCCCATCCGATCCACTAAGCCAACAACTTCCAGCGCTTCCTGTGCCCGTTGTTGCCGGATTTCTTTTTTGACCCCGGCAAAGGTTAGTGCCAGTGCAACGTTTTCCATGGCTGTCATGGTGGAAATCAGATTATAGGACTGAAAAATAAATCCCAGGTGCTCCCTGCGAAACAGACACAGTTCATTTTCAGTCATGTCGCTGATGCGATAATCACGAATCATAATGTCGCCGGAAGTAGGCGGTACCAGTCCCCCCAGAACGTTTAAAAAGGTGGATTTGCCTGATCCTGAAGGACCAAGCAGGGCCACCATTTCTCCCTGTTCAATATCCAGATCGATTCCCTTGAGGATATGAATGTCTTCCTTCCCCAACTTGAAATCTTTGTGCAAATCTCTGACTTGAATAAATATTTAGATCGCCCCGCTTTCATTTTATCTTTTTCAACCATTTAATTGCAGATTATTATAACACAAATCAACACAAATTATTCCAGATTTAGTCTTTTTTTCATAATGGTTAGGGTCGTGTAATAAAAACCCACTCCCATTACAACATTAAGTACGGTTGAACTATTAAGAAGCCAATTGATGGTAGTGATGGCATCGCTGCCATTTAGAACACTGTTCTCCAGATTTCCGATGGCAAAAACAGTCATAAAAATCGACATGATAATCTGGAGTGCAATCGTAATGACGATATAAGCCCCAAACGCAGCGACAATCCGGTGCTGATTAAATAATTGGCCAATGGCTATGGCTGCATAGATCATCAGAATCGAAGCAACGGTTTCAACCAGTAAAAAAATGATCATTTCAAAAATAAAAAAATTCAGTTCCATTCCAGTCTGCAGGTAAAACATTGAGTAAGCTGACCGGATCGCCTGAGTCAACTCCATCATCGAAAAGTTCCCCAGCGAGAAGATAAAAAAAGTCAAAAAAATCATAATTGTACAAACAGCCGACCAGATTAGGCCAACGACAAGTTTGGAGCATACCAGCTCCCAGGTTTTAACTGGCAGCGAAAACATCAGGTAGCCTTCGTCAGTAAATAAATTTTTATAAAAGCGCTGAATGATCATGACCAACGTCATCACACATATGGCTACTACCAGCACAAAATAGAGAGTGAAGCTGATACCTAAAATGATTTCCGCTACCTTATTATTGGATACCGCTTCAGAAAAGAAATCCGGAGCACCAATTGCCATCACCAATTTGGTGAAAACTGTTAAAATCAACAGGGCGCCGTAAAGAGGAATAAAAATTCGGCTGGTGGCCCTAGTTTCATGCTTAATTAATTTTGCTAACATTTAAAAACCTCCCTGAATAATCCATCCACAGACTTATTATGGGTTTCCCGGATTTCATCCACACTGGAACTCAATGCCAGTTCGCCCTGATTAATAAAAATAATGTCATCCAATATCTGCTCAACATCAGCAATCAAATGCGTCGAAATAATTACCGAGGCCTCTTCTTTATAATTGGTGATGATCGTATTCAATATATAGTCTCTGGCGGCTGGATCCACCCCTCCAATGGGCTCATCCAGGAGGTAGAGCTCAGCTTGACGGCTCATCACCAGGATCAGTTGCACTTTCTCCTTGGTTCCCTTGGACATGGTCTTGAGTCGATCATCAGGGTTGATATTTAGATCTTTTAACATGTTTTCAGCTTTAATGCGATTAAAGTCAGCATAAAAATCTTCAAAGAAAGCAATGATTTCACTGACCCGCATCCAATCATTTAGGTAGGTTCGTTCCGATAAATATGATACTTTCGCTTTGGTATCGACCCCTGGAGGCTGACCGTCAATAATAATTTCCCCTGCTGTTGGCACCAGCAAACCAGCTGCTATCTTTATAAAGGTGCTTTTCCCGCTGCCGTTTGGTCCCAGTAATCCAATGATCCGGCCCCGGGATATTTCCAGGTTGATTTGGGAAAGGGCTGTTTTTTTTCCATAGCTTTTGGTTAAATTCTTAGTGCTTAATATGGTCATCTTCCTTCTCCCCTTCCTCGATCTTTTCCATCAATTCCAATATTTCATTACGACCCATCCCCAACTTTTTCATTTTTTCAAGGAATGCGCTAATTTCCTGAACTGCCAAACCCTTTTTTGCTTCTTCTATCACTTTCATATCCTCCGTAATAAATCTGCCGCTGGTTCGTTGTGCAAAGACGAGTCCCATTCTTTCCAGTTCTGCCAATGCTTTTTGCATCGTATTGGGATTGACGCCTGCATCCATTGCCATCTCTCTCACTGATTCAAGTTTTTCTCCCGGTGCATAAATACCGGAAATGATTCTAAGCTCTATTTGTTCCACCAACTGTTTATAGATGGGGCGATCGGAATCGATAATCCATTTCATGGCTGTCCTCCTTTGTATTATTGTATTACTTGATTAATACAATAATACTATTTAATTAAATTGTCAAGCGTTATTAAACAAAAAAGAAAAAAACAGAACTCCGAGAGCTCTGTTTGAAGTTAACTCAGCATACCGCTTTAATATATCACGGCTTAGACTTCTTTGATTTCAAAAGCACTAACCATCTGTTTAAGCAGCTGTGCCTGTGCGGACAGCTCTTCACTGGCGGCAGAACTTTGTTCGGCAGTGGCGGAATGGGTTTGAACTACCGTCGATACCATTTCAATTCCCTGATTAATCTGTTCGATCGCGCAAGCCTGATCATGAGACGCCTCGGCAATATTTTTTACCAGATCGGTAACAATTTCAATCTCTGCCAGAATTTCTTTTATGCTGAGCGCTGTATCATCGGCGATTCGGCTACCAACTTTTACCGCATCAATGGAGCCTTCAATCAGACTGGTGGTTTCTTTGACGGCGGATCGACTGCGTACTGCAAGATTTCTGACTTCCTGGGCAACGACTGCAAAACCTTTGCCGTGCTGTCCGGCCCGGGCCGCTTCCACTGCGGCATTCAAGGCTAAAATATTGGTCTGGAATGCTATATCATCAATAACCTTGATAATTTTGGAAATATTTTGTGACGATTCATTAATAGCTATCATAGCGGCCACCATTTTCTGCATTTGGGAATTGCCATCGATGGCATTTGTTCGCACTGCCAGCGCCCGCTCATTGGCTTCATTGGCGCGACTAGCATTATCTTTGGTTTCAACGGCCACTTCCTCAATCGATGCCGACAATTCCTGAATTGAACTGGCTTGTTCGGTCGTCCCCTGTGCCAATGCCTGGCTACTGTCAGAAATTTGGATGGCACCTCCCTCCACCTGTGCTGAAACCCCATCAATATCGGCAAGGGTGGTACTCAGTTGCCGATTGATGTCGTTAAGTGATCGTTTGATGGCTGAAAAATCGCCTCTGAATTCGGTGGTAATTTCCTGATTTAAATTACCCTGTCCCATTGCCGCCAACGTACCTGTTATTTCACCCACATAGGCCGCCAATGAAGTGATCGTCTGATTAAGATCCTCTTTAATTCTGGCATGATCGCCCTTGTATGCACCCTTAACCACCGTTTGAAGATTTCCTTGGGCCAAGTCCTGAAGCACGCTGGATGCTTCTTTGACCGGTTCGATAATCGCATCAAGCGTCTGATTAAATCCCTCAATGACCATGGCATACTCACCACAAAACTTACTGCTATCGCCTCGATGGCTTAAATCACCTTCCACCGCAATCTGAGCCATGGTTTCAGTTTCAGCCACCAATTGATAAATATTTTCTATCATCCCCACCAGGGTCGGCATCAATTTATCATTTTCGCTGCGCTTGCCATTCTGCTTTAAATCGGCCAAATCACTGAGATTGCCTTCCCGAATATTCCCTGCTATTCGTGTGATGGTCAGCAGCAGCCGACGAATCCCATTGATGGACTCGGCAATTTCGGCATAAATCCCCAGGTAATCACCCTGAATTGACTGAGAAAAATCATTCTGATTCATCAGACCCAGCACCCGATTACCATCTTCCAGCGCCGCTAAGCCATCAATGCAGGCGTTGATGCTATTCTTAAAGGTTTCGAAATCACCATAGTAGGTGTCTTCTATTTTTTCGGGGATGATCCCACATCCAATCTGACTGACATATTCAGCGGCAACGTTTATTGGTACAACCAGGGCATCCAGTGTGCGATTAAAGCCAATCAGAATTTCTTTGAACCCGCCATTAAAGGCATCGGCATTGCTACGGATCTCCAACTGCCCGGCAACAGCTGCTTGAGCTAGCAAAGTAGACTCGGCAATCAGTCCCCGAATGGTTTTTATGGTCTGCTTTAACGCCGGGGTTATTTCATCCTGATCATCCTTGGCCTCAATGTTAGCCGACAGATTCCCGTTTGAAATCTGATGCATGGTTTCAATGACAACGTGCTGCAGATCATCCGCAAAATGGTCCATGGTCTCCGCCATTTCTCCCACCTCATCCTGACGCTCCATCTTCAGTCGCATCCCCAAATGACCCATACTCATTTCTTTGATCATCACATTAATTCGAGCCATCGGTTTCGTGATGGTTGACGTAATCAGAAAGCCCAGCAGTAACGAGAGGATTACTCCAACAACCAACAAGATGATCGTTAACAAAGTTGATGATGCCGCAATAGCCTGGTTACTTTTAGCGGTATCTTTTACAATCACCAGTTTCAGCTCCATCATTTCACGATAATTGGCTTCAATTTGCGTATAGATTGTTTCAAACTCACTGCTCTTTGCTAGAACTCCTGCTTCGGCTGATCTCCCCGCACGTGTCAGATTGATCATTTCGGTGACCATGGCATCAAATTGATCTTTAAGCAGATAGGTTTCATCGGCGATTTCAATGGCTTTCGAATCCATCAAGGTCGTTTGAAACGTTTTAAGATTGGAGTCGAATCGAGCGTTTCTTTTTAAAATTTCTTTTTCAATGGCATCAATGTCTTCCGGCGTTGTGGCCCGGGTTAAATCATCAACTTTGCCGATAATTCCCTGAAAGGAGTCGACAATATAAACCAGTTCCCCCAGTGGTTTGGCCATTTTCTCATAAAGATACACATCTTGCTGGCTTATTTTTTGAATTCCAATCAGTCCCATGGCACCAATTCCCCCAGCGATCATGGCGATAATCAGATATCCCAAAATTATTTTTCGACCAATTTTTAAATCATAAAACCATTTCATTAATACTTCTCTCCATCTTCTGCTAATTTATATCAATTAATAGTTAAGAAACTAAATAACAGCGATAAAGATCCTCAGTTTCCTGTTTATCTTTATCGCTGTTAAAAGTCTAACATGTGCTGAAAGTGCATATGTTAAGATTTTGAAAAGTTTAAATTAAGAGTCTGTTAATTCATTTTGCAAATATTATTATAGCATCTTTTTTAGCGCTTCCGTTTCTTGCGATGAATCGAGATTGTCAGCGCCAGGCTGAGAATGATTGCCGTAAAATAGCCCAGCGCCCCCAGCGCTGGAATCCCCATAAATTGAGGGGTCATGTCAGTGGTGGCAATAAAGCTCGAACCAATTAAAAGCGCTGCCAGAATAATGCAGATCACGATCTTATTAACCATCTTATCAATTTCAGCCAGAGGCTCATCCGAACCCATCACCTCCAGATTGACTTTCAACTGCCCCTTATTGGCCAGACTCAAAAAATCGGAAATTTGGCCGGGAACACTGATGGCCTTTTCGCCAGAAATCAGGATTTTTCTACGATTTGTTTCCATAAAATTATTCAAGTCAAAATTGGCAACCTGCTGACCGGCCATATGATTGGCCATGATCCGGACAAAATTAGCGTCCGGAGAGATTTCGGCAATGACCCCTTCGATGGTGATCATCCCGCGGCTCAGCATGCTGATCCCCCGGGGCATGCCGATATGATTTTCAGCAGCGATCCGCAAAATCTCTTCTAAAAATCGGCCCATATTGATATTGCTGAGTTCTTCGGTGCCGTAGACATCAAGCATCCGGTCAATCGATTCATATAACAGTGAATGATTGATCCGTCGACTCTTGTGAACCCCCAACGATAGAATGGCCCCTTCCAGGCTTTCGACATCACGACTCGCCACGGCCTTGACACTTCGCCGTAGTAGTCCCATTTCACGCTTGGACAGTTTCCCCATCATCCCCAGATCAATCCAGACAATCTGACCATTTCTGATAAAGATATTGCCCGGATGGGGATCAGCATGAAAAAAACCATCATCGATGATCTGTTTAACATAATTTTCAGCCAGTTTAACCCCGATTTCCTGAAGATCATAACCGGCGTCCTGCAGTCGTTTTTTTTCATTGATTTCGATACCGACAATGTCCTCCATAACCAGAACCTTTGAGGTCGTAAACTGATTGTAAATTCGCGGACAACCGATGTATTTGATTTCGGCATTGAGCTCGTTGAATAATTGGGCATTCTTGGCTTCAAACAAAAAATCCATTTCCTGCTGGGCAGTACTCCACATTTCATCGACGATCATCTTAAAATCGACCACATCGCCAATGTTGCTGGCAAGATTGAGAATCCCGGTGGCCCGGTTTAAAAGTACCACGTCCTGAGCCATCACCTTATAGATTCCTGGGCGCTGCACCTTGATCACCACCTTGGCACCATCAACCAATTCGGCAGCATGAACCTGGGCGATTGAAGCCGATCCCAACGGTACCCGGTTGATTGTCCGAAATACCTCATCGATCGGGCAATCATACTCGTCTTCAATAATACGAATAAATTCATCAAAGGGCATCGGGGTAACCTGTGAACGCAGTTTTTCAAGCTCGCTACAATACTCACTGGGAAAAATATCCCGACGCATCGACATAATCTGGCCAATTTTAATAAAGGTTGGCCCCAGGTCTTCAATGATCAATCGAAGTTTTTCCGGAGTCAACCCTTTGGTAATCTCATGTTTTACCAGAATGGAAATAATTATTTTAAGCCGTCTTCCATTGGTTTCCATTGAATTTTTGGTTAGATCTTTTACTGTTACACCGGCATCACTTAAGTTCATCAATTTCCTTTTCGCTGACATTTTCTTCTAAATCAGAAACCTCGATGATTTCCTTCTCAACTGGGGCTGCCGTCGTCATCGCCTCCAGTTTGTCTTTAATCTTCTGAAGCTCTTCGGGGGTCATCTGATCGAGACTATCAATAACGACTTTCGCACTCGGAGCTGTTTCTTCTTTGACTACATTAACCGTCACTGTATCTCTGATGGTTTCTTTGATATTATGTTTTAACTCTTCATTGAGAATTTTGCCCTGCTGAACCGTCAAATCACCTTTTTCCACCAGTTCATCGATGAGAATCTTTGATTTCTCAGCGGTGATTGCCACTGCACCGACGCCAAATAAAAACACCTTTTTTAAATCTTCGCTGATATTGGTTAACATTTTTCTCCTCCTGTTTTCATCAAATTTATTTAGTTTTTCCATTGGAATAATAGACGATTTTAGCTATGATGATCTTTATTTATCTCAGTGTGCTCTTTTGGGGAGTCGCTCCATTCTTATAAAAAAGCACACCGCCGATAAAAACAGATGTTAAAAGACCTATCGCAAAAAATATACCCCGTTCTTTTTAAATCAATCACCAAACGGCATTATTTTCATTTTAATTCTGCAATTTAAAACCACCTTGAATCAGACCTTCCCGAATCTGGCGAATGTGTTCGTAATTCCGGGTTTCCAACTCGATCCGCAAAAAACAGCCATTGATATCTGATCCTTCATTGCTCCGCTCATGGTGAATGGAGATGACATTGCCACCGAGATCGGCAATAATCTGGGAAACCTTCTTCAGCTGACCGGGCTTATCCAGCAGCTCAATGTTAAATGAACAGGTTCGACCGGAAGTAAGCAATCCCCGTTTAATGATTCGGGATAAGATCGTGACATCAATATTCCCGCCGGAGACAATGCAGACCGTCTTTTTCCCTTGAATCGGTAGTTTGCCAAACATCGCTGCTGCCACCGCCACTGCCCCGGCCCCTTCAGCAATGAGCTTTTGTTGTTCAATCAGAGTCAGAATAGCCGTCGAGATTTCGTCTTCGGTCACCGTGACAATTTCATCGACAAAATCACTGCAGAGGCTGAAAGTCAACTCACCCGGTTCTTTCACCGCAATCCCATCTGCAATGGTGGATACCTGAGGTAACCGACAGATTTTATTGTTTTTAATCGACAGCTCCATACTGGGTGCGCCACAGGCCTGCACCCCATAAACTTTAACATCCGGCTTTAAGGATTTAAGGACATAGGCAATCCCGGAAATCAGACCTCCGCCGCCAATTGGGACGATCACTGCCTCCAGATCCGGCAGACTTTCCAATAATTCAAGTCCGATGGTGCCCTGGCCGGCGATGACAAACTCATCGTCAAAGGGATGGATAAAGGTATAACCCTTCTCAGCCTGAAGCTCCAAGGCTTTGGCATAGGCCTCATCATAGCCGCCTTCAACCAGACAAACCTCGGCGCCATACGCTTTGGTGGCCTCCACCTTAGAAATCGGCGCACCGTCCGGCAGGCAGATCAGAGCTTTGATCTGATTAATCGCCGCCGCCATCGCCACTCCCTGAGCATGATTGCCAGCTGAACAGGCAATGACGCCTTTGGCTTTTTCTTCGTCACTAAGCTGGGATATTTTATAGCAGGCCCCCCGAACCTTAAATGATCCGGTGATCTGCAGGTTTTCGGTTTTTAAATAAATATCACTGTCTGGACAGATTTTGGGCGCATGAATCAGATCGGTGGGACGGATGTATTTTTTTAATGTAAATGATGCGTGGTATATTTTATCCAGTGTTAGCATTAGCTCTCCTATAATATTTTACTGTTAGGTAATTGCGAAACTGCCGTGAGCTTTGTGCCCAGTTTCGCACGAAACAATTGTTACACTGTACGGCGGACAGTTCGCTGAACTGTTCGCCTACACGTTACACAATTGTTTGTGGAAACTGCACTCAAAGCAACCATTGTTCGGTGCTTTTTCATTTCGCAATTACCTATATTTTACTGTTTTTATTTGGGTTTGGCCATCTCACTGGGGTACCATTTAAGAAACCACAGTGAAAATGCAAAGGTTGGGATGCTCAAAAGAATCGGAATGATCGCAGCAAAATTGATCAGCAGCGTGGTATTAAGCCATAGGGCCAGGCCTGCCTGGGCCAGAAATACCAGTGACCAGATATAACATAACAACCGATTGGTTCTTAGAAACAACACGTTTTTAAGGGCGTTGCGGCCATTGAAATAGTGGGTGTAGTCTGCTGTTAATGGAACCGTCTTTAAGGTCGAAATGACCCAAATCAGGGCCAGGGCAAAATACCCGATGATTGCAAAAGTGTTTCCCTGATAATCCGATCCAAAGGTTACCACCATTAAACTGAGCAGAGAAAAAGTTAATAAAGTCGCCCGTTCAAAATAAACCAGATCGGTGCCCCGCTTGATACCGCAAAGGATACCACTGATCATCATCGGAATCACTACTCCAATCAAGGGATTGTAATTGGCAAAAAGAAAACAGAAAATCCAGGGGCACATTGCCACAAAGAACCAATAGGGGGTGTTTTTAAAACTGATCGGCACCAGCCGTTTTTTCTTATCGGGATTTAAATTGACCGGTCCAAACAAGCCATCGAGAAAGGCATTGAAAACCCGCATATCGCCAACAACGGCGTATTTTTTTTCTAATAGCGATTGGGCGGCATCAATTTTACCTTCCAGGATACGCTCCAGAGTGGTCAGCGTGATGCTGATCGCCGTTGTCTCCCGGGCAAAATCATTTCGAAGTAAGGTACAGGTTTCATCCTTGATCACCAGCTGATAGCGTTCTTTTATGTCGGTAAAATCAATCTGGAGCACCGCATTCATTTTAGGCCGGATCTTGGGATTAAAGGCAGCCTGAACCTCTTTCATATAATTCCAGGCGATCAGACCACCATCAGAATCCTTCATCCGGGTATCATCCACTCCCCAACTCAGATTTGTTGTCTGGAGATAGGTCGGCGTTTCCACAAAGGGTTTTGCCAGACCTTCCCGTATTTTCGGTGAAATGCTCAAACTTTCACCGTATTCTTTTCCGGCTATTTTAACCAGATCCAGATACGGGCCGGTCAGGTTGTCCAGCTGGTGGATCCCCAGCAGTTCTCCTTCAACGCAAATAATCTTTTCCCACTTATCCTTGCCGAAAAGATTATTAAACTGTTCTTCGACTCCCTCATAATTGTTCTTTTTCGATGGAAAACCACATGTGCTGATCAGCACATGTTTTTTATTTTGCATTTTTTCTGGGTTCCTGAAGGGATGTCCGTAGGTTCCCCTACCTTCGTTGTCAATAAATGGGAGCAGTGCCGGTTGGGTTCGTTCCATAAATTTTTTCATGGCACTGGAGATCCCATAATGGTACAGCGGCGTGGCCCAGATCACAATATCGGCCTCTTCATATTGATGGAACAGTTCCGTCATATCATCCTGAAAAACACATTCTCCCGGGGTGGTCGTCCAGCAGCTATGACAGCCGGTACAGGCATTAATATTCTTCCGGATTAAATCGACGGTTTCAATAACCGTCTCCGGATCATACTCAATTAACCCCGATGCAAATTGTTCGGCAATGATCATTGTATAGCTTTTGGTTGATTTATGACTGCCGTTTAACAATAGAACTTTACGCATGGTATCCTCACTTTCTTATTTAACTAACTGAAAAAGGTCATCAAACAAACGATCCTGTTGGTGGCATCGTTTTTCCTAATATATAATACCTCATCTCCCAAAATTATAACAAAAAACATCGCCGACGAATACACCTAATTTGAAACTTATGTTTTATCAGTTCTGGGATTAAGGCATCCTTCGTGTGTCACGTGTTATAATGATACACAAAAGCGTCTCATTTTGACACACGAGACACAGATTCACCATCAAAAAAACCAGTTTCCGGCTTTTTTAAGCGTACTTTGTTTTGGCATGATTATTGCGGGTATATAATTACACGTCCATGTTTATGGGCAAATATATGGTGACTATACCAAAAGGAGATTATCATGAGTAAAACAAAAGTATCTGTTGTAAAGGTTGCACAACCTGAAGGCAATGCCTCTTTCATGAACGGAAAATATGTCCGGATTGAAGAGGATGTCAGAAAAATTGAAGCCGCTGTTGCCGAAGCAGTTGAACTCGCTATTGGTTCCCTTGATACCATCATCAAGGAAGGCGATACGGTCTTAATTAAACCGAACCTTGCTTTCCAGGCCCCGCCTGAAAGCCACGCCGTTGTCGATCCCCGAACCATCGAAGCTGTTGTTTCTTATGTTAAGAAAAACTCCAAAGCCGGAAAAGTCGTCGTCGGCGATAACCCTTCCTTAGGCATGCATGTTGGCCGGGCCAAACCTGCTTTTAAAGATTCCAAAATGGAAGAAGCTGCTAAACTTGGCGGTGCTGACGAAGTCATTTATTTCGACGAACATGATGTCGTTCCCGTAGAAATTGAAGGGGCCAAATTATTCAAACATGCCACCGTGTTTAAACCGTTTATGGATGCCGATGTAGTCATCAACCTGCCAAAAATGAAGGTTCATTTGGCCGGTACCGTTACCTTAGGCCTTAAAAACTGGAATGGGATCATCCCTAACTGTCACCCCAATGATCAACAGCAAGGTGCCCACCGGATCGAGTTGGGCCAGAAAATGGCTGACATGTATCGAATTCGCCATGCCGATTTGACGATTGTTGATTCCGTTATTGGAATGGAAGGTCAGGGACCGCACGCCGGAACCCCGATTGAAATGAACCTGATTGTCGCCGGCACCGACACCGTCGCTGTCGATTCGGTCGCCTGTTCGATTATGGGCTTTGAGCCGATGGAAATACCTGCGATCCGCTGTGCCGGAACCGAAGGTCAAGGCGAAATCGATTTAGATAAAATCGACGTTCTGGGGAACTCCATCGAATCAGTCATGAAACATTTTAAACGTCCCGGAGGTGATCCCATTGGGATGTATGCCGGATTAACCTGCATCATGCAGCAAACCTGTCCTGGTTGCTTTGTCAATGTTCGAGGAGCTCTGGACTCATTTAAAAACTCCGGCATCGACATGAAAACCTTCCTGGCTAAATCCGGTGAAGTCGTGGTCATCGCCGGTGGTGTGCCAGACATTGATCCACAATTCTGTGCCGGTAAAAACGTCTTTATTTGCGGCGATTGCTGGGAACTATTCCCCTCAGCAGACAAAGTTCGGGAAGCAGCCTCACTGGCTAAATCAGTAACCTATTATCCCGGTTGTGCACCCGTATACATTTTTGCACAACTCAACGGTGATCTTCAGAAACTGGCTGCTGGCAAATAGATTTTCGACTCTCGGTATCAGGGGATCCCCCCCTGATACCCTTTGTTAATCAATTGCAAAAGCAATCGCCTTCGCAAGAAACAAACCAACAAAATAGAGGAGTGTGAACGCGTTGAAAATTTCTGCTGATTTTGAGATGATTAAAAAAACCTGGGAAGACTTTGTCGTATCCGGGAACGTCGGACATCATGTCCGTAAACCGATCATTGATTCCTGGCTGCGCTGTCAACAAGCAGGACTTGATCCCCGGGCTTTAAATCGCACTCCAACAGTCAGCGAAGAAAATTTTAGAAAACGCCTCGAACAGAATCAGTTGCTTCTGGATGTCAGTATTCCCTTTATGGTTGAATTACAGGAATTTGTCAACAAGTCTGGTTTTTCCACCACCCTTACCGATCCTAATGGCGTCATTCTTGAACTGATTTGTGACCAAGCTATTTTAAAAGAAGCCTTCACCAAAAATCTGGTTCGGGGCAGCATCTGGAATGAGCACATGGCTGGCACCAACGCCACTGGTTTAGCCATTGATCTGCTCCAGCCGATTCAGGTAATCGGCGCCGAGCACTACTATGAATGCTATCACGAACTAACCTGTTCCGCCGCACCGATTCTTGATGCCAACGGCAAACTGCTTGGCGTCATGGATATGGCCGGGCCTAAAGAAATGGCCTATCCCCATACCTTGGGCATGGTTGTTGCTGCCACAAAAGCAATCTCCCGACAGCTCTGTATTGCCGAATCCCATCGCCAGGTTGATTTAACCAATCACTACCTGCGAACCCTGATCGACTCAATGACCGATGGGGTGGTGGCCGTCGATCTCAAAGGCAAAATCATTGGCATCAATTCTCAAGGTGCCAAGATTTTAAAAACCACTACCTTTGAATCCTACGGGAAAAATATTCTGGAAATTATGGACGGCGAAACGATTCTCGATCATAACGGTGATGTTCCGCCATCATTTGAAGAAAAAGATAAACACATTATTACAAAGAGTAAAAAAATCAACTGCCTGATTAACAGCAAACTGATTCTTCATGACAATGGCACTGTTGCTGGAGCTGTTGCCACCTTGAAAGATCTGGATAAAACCATTCAGGTTTCAGAAAAAGCCAAACGCAAAGGCACCCGATTTACCTTTGATGACATCATCGGAGAAAGCTCTGAACTGCTACGCTCTGTCCATCTTTCACAAATTGCCGCCAAAGGTAGTGCGACGGTTCTTTTAGAAGGCGAAAGTGGAACCGGCAAAGAAATGTTTGCCCAGGCCATTCATAATGCCCATCAATCAGACCAGCCCTTTATTGCCATTAATTGTGCCGGAATTCCCGAAAGCCTGATTGAAAGTGTGCTTTTTGGCTATGAAGAAGGATCTTTTACGGGAGCCAGCAAACACGGAAAAATCGGAAAATTTGAACTGGCCAGGGGCGGCACCATTTTTCTCGATGAAATTGGTGAAATGCCCTTAAACACCCAGACCATCCTGCTACGGGTTTTACAGGAGCGGTACATCCAACGCATCGGTGGAAACAAGGATATTCCCATTGATGTGCGGGTTATTGCCGCTACAAATAAAAATCTTGCCGAAGAAGTTAAAAAGGGGCGGTTTCGACAAGATCTTTACTATCGACTGAATGTATTGCAAATCAATATTCCACCGCTACGCAAACGAAAAAAAGACATTCCCATTCTGGCTGAGTTTTTTCTGCGTGACATCACCCAGACCTGCGGTAAATACATCGAGCCCCTCCACCCTTCCACTATCGCAACGATGCAGGAATATGAGTGGCCGGGCAATGTGAGACAATTTAAAAATGCCATTGAACAGGCCGTCAATTTTACCGAAACCAATCGCATTGACAACTATTTTATTGCCAGTTACTTACCCAATATTAACGCTGAGCTGACCCCGAAAGAAAACCTTCCTGTACAAAAAAAGATTATTGAAACACTAACAGAGCAACCCAATGTGGACTTAAAAAATATCGAACTCACCACCATTAAAAAGGCCCTAGCTCTTTTTTCTGAACGCAAGAAAGCAGCTGAGTACCTGGGTATTTCCCGGAGTACCCTGTACCGCAAAATGAAACTGTATCACCTGGAGGACTAAGCATGAAAAAAGACCTCATTTGGATTGACCTGGGACTGATTTCCTATGAAGATGCCTTTGTCATTCAGGAACAACTCCATAAAAAATGTGTCACCAAAACATGCCCGGACACCCTGCTTTTTCAGGAAAACTATCCGGTTATCACCCTGGGTCGGGGCACTCATGAGCAGAACCTGCTCCTGACCCCAGCTGAACTTTTGGATCAAGGTATTGCTCTGACAGCGGTTAGCCGTGGCGGTGATATTTCCTATCATGGCAATGGTCAATTCATTGTTTCACCAATTCTGCACTTTGATCAGTATGTCAAGGGGGCACATCAATATGTTCGCTGTCTGGAACAGGTGGTTATTAATCTGCTGGCTCATTATCAGCTAAAAGGTAAACGGATCAAAGGCCGCAGCGGTGTCTGGGTTGTGGAACCCGAAACCGGCGAAGATAAGAAAGTATCCGCACTGGGCATTGCAGTATCCCATGGGGTTACCCTCCATGGCATATCGATTAATGTCAACCCCAACCTCGATCATTTTAAGGCCATTATTCCCTGCGGCATTGCAGACAAAGGTGTGACTTCCATGGAAGCCTGCGGATGCCCCCCGATCAGCCTATCCGATCTGCGTGAGCAGTTCATTCTGGCCTTCGATGAAATGTTTGGCACCCACACCACTAAAAGTACCATTGACGAAATTGTAAGTCATAAACGTTAAACTGTGTCTTAAACAAATAGTTGTTAATCTTGAAGAAAAAATTTAAAGGAGAACCAAATGAAATACGAAATAGCAATCCCCGAATTCGCTGAAGGCGCTGAAGAAATCAATTTAAGACAATGGCTTGTGGCTGTTGGCGACACGGTTAAAAAAGGTGATAACATTGCTGAAGCAGCCACCGATAAAATTTCTATCTACATCGAATCCCCAGCCGACGGGGTTCTTTCTGCGATCCTGGCGCAAGAAGATGATCGCGTTTTAGTTGGCCAGATTATTGGCGAAATTGAGGGTTAAGAACATGGCCGGTATACATCAGGATAAGGTTATTATCATCACCGGGTCGTCCCGGGGAATTGGTTATTCGTTTGCTGAATATCTCAGTAATGAAGGGGCCAATATTGTTATTATTGGTCGAAATATTGAAACTGCCAAGGCTGCTGCCGAAAAGCTGCCGACCAAATGTATTGCTATACAATGCGATATCTCGTCCGAAGCAGACGCCATCAGAATGGTCGACATTGTTATGGAAACCTACGGGAAAATTGATGTGCTGATTAACAACGCCGGAATCTTCCCCGTTAAAACCTTCAGCGCCATGACCCTGGACGACTGGAAAGCGGTGATTGACATTGATTTAACCGGCACCTTTATCGCCACTCATGCGGTTTACAAGGTGCTGGAAAAGCAAAAACGGGGTAAGATTATTAATGTGGCTTCCATCGCCGGTCGGGTTGGTGGACTCGGGTTTACTCACTATTCCGCCGCTAAAGGTGGTGTCATCGCCTTTACCAAAGCCCTGGCCCGGGAAGCTGCCCGTCTCAACATTCAGGTTAATGCCATCGCTCCAGGAGTTATTGAAACCGACATGGCCAATTCAAACTTCCCCAAATATGCCCTGACTGAGCACACCAAAAATACCCCGGCCGGTCGACTGGGAACAGAAGAAGACTTATTGGGGATTATCTCCTTTCTTTGCTCATCAGGCAGTGATTACATCATCGGGCAGACCATTGCCATCGATGGTGGTTATACCATGATCTAATGTGGATCTGACCAAATTGTTGAGGAGACTTCCATGAATATACAAGACTCGTTTATCAAGCTAAAAACCAGTGATGTCACCATCACGTATCTGGAGGCCGATGGCCAGGAATTTACTCAGACCTACGCCACGCTTTTTGAAAATGCCATGAAAGTCCTCGGCGGTTACCAGTCAGCCGGTCTAAAAAAAGGATCCCTGCTGGTGTTTCAGCTAAAAAGTATCCAGGCCCAAATCACCTGTTTCTGGGCGGGCATCCTGGGCGGCATGGTTCCCGCCATCCTACCCCTGGCCCAGGATGAAAAATCACGGGCTTATCTGCAAAGTGTCCTTAACACACTGGAAGACCCCATCATTGTCAGTGATCTGGAAGGGGTAACAACCCTGTTTGAAAACAACCAGCTGATGTTTCGGGCCTTGACCGAATCGTCCCCGGGAACCACTGTTTCAGTGTGTGACACAGATCCTGGAATGATTCAGTTTACCTCCGGTACCTCTTCGGATCCGAAAGGCGCTGTTCTGACTACCCGCAACCTCCAAGAAGGCGGTGTTGCCAGCAGTATAATCGTCCGCGACAATGTGCAGGAACGCTATCTAAGCTGGCTGCCGCTATCCCATTGCTTTGGTTTTGTCGGCTATCATCTGGTTCCGATTGTCAACAACTTTCCTCAGTATTTAATGAGCCCGCTGCAGTTTGTAAAAAACCCCAACCGCTGGCTGGAAAAGCTCTCGCAGTTTTCCGCCACTGTCACCGGAGCGGCCCTTTTTGGCATCGAACTATTGCTGAAAGTCGGCATTAAACAGAATCGGGCAGTAAATCTTGACACTCTTTATATCTGCTTTTGCGGTGGCGAAGATGTCAATCCCCTTTCCTTAACCGCTTTCGAAGATCAAACAGCCCCAATGGGTTGGACCCGGGATACCTTAAAACCAGCCTACGGTCTTAGTGAAACCACCATGGGTGTGGCTTACACCCCCTACGGTTCACCCTTCCGGATGGACTATTTTTTGGGCAGCGGCATTGCCATTGGCGAAAAACTATTCTTCTGCGATCCTGATGATGATACCATTGGCCGGATGTCAGTCGGTGTGCTGGATGAATGCAACGAAGTTGTTATTAAAGATCTGGCTGGAAATATTCTGAATCCGGAATATCTGGGACTGATTTATATTCGCGGCACCAATGTCATGCAAAGATATTATTCCAAAACTAAAAACACCCCTACCGGAATAGATGAAGACGGTTATTTCAATACCGGTGATCTGGGCTTTTTTCGAAACGGCTGGTTGAATATATTTGGCCGCTATAAAGATATTATTATTGTCAACGGTGAAAATTATCTGGTCTCCGATTTGGAGAAAACCGGCAAGCAGTCCTTATCTGAGAACACCAACCTGATTATTGTCCAGGGTAAAAACCGGGATACGCTGGACAACTGCCTGATTCTTTTTAGTGATTCGAAAAATCCGGAAACCCTAACCTTGGCTGGCCAGGCTATTTCTGCCACCTGGCAGCTTCCCATAACATGGGGTGTGATTATTGATGAAATACCCAAGACCACTTCTGGTAAAATCAACCGGTTGGCTTTGTCTGTTGCATGGGAAAATGGCGACTACGATAATTATGATCTGGCGCTCCCATTAGGCAGCATTTCCGAGTCCACTCTGGCTGGATCTTATAAAGAGATGGCTGATTGCTGGGCAAATATTCTGAAAATTTCGCCAGCGATGATTTCAATGGACAGTCATTTTGTCTTTGATCTCGGTGGCGATTCGCTGGGGTTGATTGATCTGATTAACCAACTGGAAAAGATCAATGGGATTAAAATAAACACCAATCAGTTCCGCAGCCACCTGTCCTTAACTGAAATGACCAATTATATTCAGTCGCTTTAACAAATTTTTAAATATCTTGCTGATTCATCAGCAGTAATGGAGACAATTATGAATGTAGATCAATTAACAAAAATATTGGAAGACGTCAAAAACCACGAATGCGAGGTCAATACCGCTCTGGAGTTGCTAAAAACCTTGCCCTATGAAGACCTTTCCTATGCCAAAGTGGATCATCACCGGGAGCTACGAAACGGTTATCCGGAGGTGATTTACAGTCCCGGAAAGTCGCTGAACCAGATTAAGGGGATTGTCGAAAACATGCTGACCCGATCCACTGGCAACATCCTTGCTTCCCGGGCTGAACGGGACGTCTTCGACACCATCAAATCCATTACCCCTGATGCTATTTATTACGAAGAAGCCCGCTCCGTGGTCGTCAAACGGGAAGAATATAAAACCACCGAAGATTATATTCTTGTCGTCACGGCCGGAACCTCAGACATTCCGGTTGCTGAAGAAGCCGCTGTAACTGCCATGGTGATGGGCAATCAGGTCAAACGACTCTATGATGTGGGAGTCGCCGGGATTCATCGGCTACTTGGCAACGTCCCAATTATCAATCACGCCAAAGTCATTATTGTGGTGGCTGGTATGGAAGGTGCTCTGGCCTCAGTCGTCGGTGGACTCACCGATAAACCCATCGTTGCCGTTCCCACCAGTATCGGTTACGGCGCCAGCTTTGGTGGAATCTCGGCTTTACTGGGGATGCTGACCTCCTGCGCCAGCGGGATTGGTGTTGTCAATATTGATAATGGTTTTGGGGCTGCCTGTATGGCATCAAAAATTAACAAACTATAAACATAAGCGAAATTTCATCAGGGCGTGGCCCAAAGAAGGAGAATTGTCCATGAAGGTTTTATTTTTCGATTGTTTTTCCGGTATTAGTGGGGATATGGTTTTGGGTGCCTTTATTGATTTGGGTATTGATCCAGCATACCTTGACGCTGAACTGAAAAAGCTGAATCTCAGCGGGTTTCGTATCGAAGCCGAGCAAACCATGAAAAAGGGAATTTCCGGCACTCGCTGTCATGTTATCCTGGAAGCTGACCGACACCATCATCGGCACTTTAACGATATAAAAGAAATCATCGAAAATTCAACCCTCTCAGACGAGGTTAAAAAAACTGCTCTGGCTATTTTTATGCGGGTGGCAGTCGCCGAAGGCAAGGTTCATAATGTTTCGGTTGAACGGGTTCATTTTCATGAGGTTGGCGCTCTCGATTCAATTGTTGATATCGTCGGGGCGGCCATCTGTTATCATGCCTTAAAACCGGATCTGGTTTATGGTTCCAAAATAAATGTCGGCAGCGGCTGGGTTCGCTGTGCCCATGGTCTCTTACCGGTACCAGCTCCAGCCACCGCAGAGATCCTCTGTAATTCCAATTTCGAAATGTATTCCAAGGCCATAGACGGTGAATCAGCCACGCCCACCGGGGTGGCCATTCTCGCTGAATTGGCTACCTATTCCCCGACCACCCCCAGTTTTATTCCGGAAAAAACCGGCTATGGTTTTGGCGGCAAGGATTTTGGGGTTTTAAATGCTCTGCGGATTATTCAGGGGCGTAAATCTGAAGCCAACACCATTATGGTGGTAGAAACCAATGTTGATGACATGACTGGCGAAATGGCTGGCTATGTCCTCGAAGTTTTATTGCAAAACGGTGCCCTGGATGCCTTTTACACGCCGGTCTATATGAAGAAAAACCGCCCAGGCATCCACCTGACGGTTCTCTGCAGCGAAGCCCGGCTGCCGCTGATTGAAGAAATTATTCTAAAGGAAACCTCCACCATCGGCATTCGCAAATACCCGGTTGAGCGAACCTGCATGCACCGGCATTTTAAAAAAATAGCAACTCCACTGGGTGAAGTAACCATTAAAATATCCCAACAGGGCGATATTACCCGGGCTACCCCGGAATATGAGGATGTCAAAAAAATCGCCCAGGAATCGGGCAAATCGCTGTGGGAAGTATTAGAAATGGTTGAAAAACTAAAGTAGCGTTGCAAACCAGTAAAACAAAAGACTCAGATGCTTAGCTTTCTGAGTCTTTTGTTTTGTTGTATCCACTGATATTCCTTTTAAAATTACCCTGATTTACTGAAGCTTAAATTGATTGGTCTGTCTTTTTAATATCTCAGCCTGGTTAAAGAGTTCTTGACTGGCGGCGGCAGTTTCTTCCGATGTTGCTGAATTAGTATGAACCACGTTGGCAATAATACTGATCCCTGAATTGATTTCGTGAATATTTTGGGTTTGCTGCTCTGATGCTTTGCCAACTGCTTCAACCCGGGTTTCAACGGCTTTCATACTCGCTTTGATTTCGTCCAGTGCTTCCGACACCCGATTTGCCACTTCGATACCGATTTTGACATTCTTTCCCGATGCTTCAATCAAACTGGAGGTTTGTTTTACTGCGTCAGTCGTGCGGATGGAGAGGTTTCTTACCTCGCTGGCGACCACTGCAAACCCTTTGCCATGTTCCCCGGCCCGAGCGGCCTCCACACTGGCATTTAATGCCAGTACATTGGTTTGAAAGGCAATCTCATCGATTACTTTGATGATGTTTCCGATATTCTGCGATGAATCATTAATGTCATCCATACAGGCCAGCATATTATGCATTTCCCGGTCACCGCTGTTAACCTTAGCCTGGGCATGACGGACCAATGCAACAGCTTGACTGACACTTTCGCCGTTGATGGTAGTCTGCTCATCAATTTCGTTGATGGAGGCAGTCAGTTCCTCAATGGAACTGGCCTGTTCCGTGCCGCCAATCGACAGGGATGTGCTGGCCGTGGAAATATTCTGGGCACCCATGGCAACCTCTTCCGAAGAATCCGCTATTTTTTTTAAAGCTGTTCGCATATTAACGATCATCCGCTCAATCGCCACGGCTAATACGCCGATTTCGTCTTTACTTTTGACCGTTTCAACTTGTTGCGTCAGATCGCCTTGCGCTACCCGATTGGTGACTTTTTCCAGCATCACTAATGGTCGGGTCATCCGGTCAGTAATGATCCAAATGACAATACCCGCCAGCGTAACGGCCACGATGGAAAATAAAATCAGCATATTTCTGAAATCCATAGCCAATTTGTCATAGATGGTATTGGGAATTCCCACGTACCAGATGCCGATCACCTCGCCCTTGGCATTGGTGATCGGTTTATAGACTGTTTGGTTCCAGACACCCACTACATTGGCCTTACCGATGTATGTTTCGCCCTGATCCAAAACAGTTTTTTTAACCACGTCGGTTGCCTCCGTATTAACCGCCCGATTACCTTCTGCATCTTTTACGTTTGTGGCAACCCGGGTATCATCTTGAAAGACCGTTACCGTATCCCCTGTTAACTCCCCGATTCGATCAACAATTCCGAAATTATCATTCATTTTCACCGAGCCTTTGTACAAATCGCCCTCTTTAATAATCCAGTCCCCGGGAATCTGTTGATCCAGGAAAGCCTCGCCCAAAGCAGCATCACTCAGGAGCTTGGAGCGGGCAGCATCAAGCACTTTATTCTGCATGCTGTTTACCGCATAAATACCGATTCCAAGGTTGATTAAAACAATGGCCGACACAAACAGGGCTACGATTTTATACTTGAATTTCATCAATCATTCTCCTTATCGGTAAGTATATTGGCTTATTTATATTTTTATCCAATTTGCGCGCCGATAAACAAAAAATGCCAGCTTCCTGTTTTCAATTACCATAACCTGAGCTATAAGATCCGTCTATTTTCTTTATTTTAACATAATAATCCTCCGTATCACGCAACAAAACACCGATAACTTGTTAAAAACAAGGTGCCGGTGTTTTTTTGCTTACCTTTGATTTTCAGACAGCTTCTTGATTTGTCGTTGGATTATCTTCTGCTGTCGTTTTTTCTTTTGTATCTGCCAATTTATTTTGGGTCGTAAAGACCTTGCCTTCACGGTAGCCCTGAGCATAAAACGAATAATGATCATCATGATTCTTCTCTTTAATGTGCGCACGTTCCATCGGTTCAAGAATTGCTTTAACTTCCGGTGGGACCACCATCACCAGCCCCCACTCCTGATGCACATACTCCTGGGTCGTGTAAGCGTCATCCAAACCTTCATAAAAACCCTTACCATAAGTTTCACACGCTTCATTAATGATATTAGCTGGCTGCTCATTTAACTTCATCACTTTTTTTATCGCTTTGATCTGGGTTCGCACACAATCAACAGCATAGGCAAAAATGCTGTTGCAAATCAGCGCATCTTCCTCGTAACCATGAAAAATAATATAATGGCGTTGCGATCCGGACGGCGTGACCATATAAAAGACACAGCAGTTGTTCTCCGAAATCACATCCGCCAGGCCAGTCATCCAATGCTCACTGCGGGTTGTATAATAAATATCACTATCCACTTTAATCGGATTTTCATCATGGCGCAATAATTCCCGTTCAGTCAGCTTGTATTCAACCATCAGCTTTTTTGCTTTTAATATTGCGTAATTTGCTTCATTGGGATTGGGACTTCTACCAAGGGCTAACAGTTTTTTTATTCGATCTTTGATATTGGCTTCCATTTTTCTTCCTCGTTTTGAACTTTCTGCTTTTTGCCAAAAACAAACACTTCAATATAGAATCCATCTTAATTAAATATCATTTTACTATACATCTCTTATTTTATTTGGTATGGCTCCAACTGTCAAGAACGAAGACGGAAAAATTTATGGATTCTTAATTATTTTAGGATGGGATTTTCAAACCGTCGCCACTTAAGGGTTTTCTTTCCATACTGAATCGCTTTCTGGGGACAGCGGTTGATACAGGCGGTGCAGTGCGTACATTGTTTTGCCGTCCAAACCGGCTTGTTATTAACCATTTGAATCGCCGAAACAGGACAAATTTTCTCGCATTTTCCGCAGCCGTTACACTTGTCATCAGCATAAAAGAGCCTGGTTTTTCGGCCATGGACGTATAGCGGATAAGCTATATTGGTCAAAAACGATTTTTTTCGTTTGTTGCTATCATCCTTCTTTTTCTTTGATATTGCAGCGATAATGTCAGTTAGCTTTTTATCTGTTGTAATCTGTATCTTCTTTTGTAGCGCTGGCCCCGTTGGCTGGTACATCATGATGTAATTGCTGGCCATCTTAACTTCAAACGCAGCATCGAGCGACACCTTTTGCTTTTTCAGGAGATCTTCCAGCATTTTCGGCGTTCCGCCCATTCCGCCGCCACAAGTCATCACACTAAATACATAAGGTTGCATGCGGGCTTCCAGATTTTGTTCAATTATGAGCTCAGCTATAAAATCAGCTACAATTGAAGGTACGCCATAAAAGTAAACCGGGAAAATAAAACCAATTCTTTCATCGACTGAAAGCGAATAAACAAAAGATTTCTCTTTCATAGCCGTGGTTATATCGACGAGTCGCTCTCCCAGCTCATCACCAATCCTTTTTGTCACATACAACGAGTTACCGGTTCCGGTAAAATAAAATATCATCTTCTTCTCCTTTATTTTGAGTATGTAATTTGATACGCTACTTGCATTGTTCCATTAACAGTTCAATATGCTCCACCAAAGTTTTTAAATGCAGCAACCTGCTTTTTTCCGGATCCAGATAATAAAAATTCATGGTTCCTTGCTTACTCACATTAACAATCTTAGCATCCATCAGGATTTTGATATGATGGGATACTGCTGGTCGGGACAGATTGACTTTTTTGGTAATTTCTCCTACCCGAATGCCAGGATAGCACCCATTTTCCATAATTGCCACCATGATTAACTGTCGGGTTTCATCCCCGATGGCGGTGAGTAGTGGTTGACAATCTTTGAACATTTCAATCAGTGCTTTTTGCTCGTTACTCATTTCTAGCACTCCCTTCCTCCGTTTAATGGTTTAATTCATTAAACCATTGCTAATAGTATACATGAATAAATATTTTTATCAACATCGGGAAAGAAATTCGAGACCATTCAAATTGATTATCTGCGTTTTTTTCATCCGATCCGTATTCAGCGACTGTAAAGCAATTCCCTCCTTCAGGCTATTTATTCCCCACAATCACACTTGACAACGGGTTAAAAATACCATAAAATATTAATCATATATAGTTACTATGATTAATGCGAAGGAGTGTATTATGGATAACCTGACCAATAAATATCAAGCGTTAAAAGATTACCTGAACGAACTGGAAAGTGTCGCCGTAGCCTTTTCCGGCGGTGTTGATTCGACTTTTTTGCTAAAGGTTGCTTACGATGTTTTAGGAAAAAAAGCGGTCGCTGTGACCGCCCGGTCCGAAAGCTTTCCCAAGCGCGAATTACAGGAAGCCACCGCCTATGCTGAAGAATTGGGTGTCGATCACTTTATAATTGATTCGGAAGAGCTGGATATTGAAGGTTTTTCCCATAATCCCAAGAACCGCTGTTATTTATGCAAGTCCGAGCTTTTTACCAAGATCAAAGAAATTGTGACTCTTCAGAAATTAAATTACGTTATTGAAGGCTCCAACACTGACGATGATGGTGATTACCGACCGGGACTATTAGCGGTAACCGAGTTAGGTGTCAAAAGCCCGTTACGATTTGCCAAGCTTTCCAAGGATGAAATCCGTCAGCTGTCGAAGGAATTGAATCTTCCCACCTGGAACAAACAATCCTTTGCCTGTCTGTCTTCCCGATTCCCTTATGGCGAGAATATTACCCCAGATCGCCTGCAGATGATCGACCAGGCTGAACAATACCTTCTTGATCTCGGCTTCCATCAGGTGCGCGTCCGCTATCACGGTGACCTGGCCCGGATCGAAACCGATGAAGCCGGTTTCGAAACCTTAGTTAATGAAGGTATTCGCAGTAAAATTCATGATCGTTTTAAAACCATTGGCTTCACTTATATCAGCCTTGATTTAAAAGGCTATCGAACCGGCAGCATGAACGAGACGCTATAAAAAAACAGGATTGCTAGACTCTTTGATTTAGTAATCCTGTTTTTTGTCGTCTCTTTTATCATATTCTAATCTAACTAGCTATTGTGCCAACGCATTGTTTTTTCATCATTTTGTGCTGTCACAGCTAAATCATAAAAGCGCCTTAATAAGGCTTTACCATATGTTTTATGTTCAATAGTATTACAAAATACATCGCCTACACATTCTGGATGAAATTGAACGCCCCAGACGTTTTCCTTATATCGAAGTGCATGAGTCGTCTCAAAATCATTTTCTGCCAATATCACGGTATCAGGTGGTATTTTGGTAACGGTCTGAAAGTGGGACGAATATGCACTAAAACGGGCTGGTAATACCCCCAGCAATGGATCTTTCTTGCCATCTTCAGTAAGATGAATCTCAACCTCGCCTTTTTCTTCACCCTGTTCATGATAGTCAACCGAACCACCAAAGGTATGGGCAAGCAATTGATGTCCAAAACAGATACCCAAAACAGGAATGTTCTTTTTAACAACCTGTTTTAACCATTGCGCGGTTGCTACCCCCCAGGGTTCCAAATCCGTTACCATTGAAGGGGAACCAGTAATAATAATGCCAGCAATATCGTCCGGCAGAATTGGTACGGCATTTTCATAGACTGAAATTACCCGGACATCATCATATGGTATCCCTATACACTGGGCAATGCGGACATCACAGTCGCCACATTTGTTGATCACATGTTGATCCGATGATCCGGTCTTTATAATGAGCAGTTTTTTCATAATAGTTCCTCCTTCAAACAACAGTCGTTTCATACTTTTCCTATATGTATTAAATTATATATAATAACGAGCTAATTGTCAATAGAAATGGCTGATGAAATAGATAATATTATTCATATTATTTTTATATGTTTTATTCTTGCAAAAACAAATGGTTCCTGTTATAATAAACCACATTAAACATATAAATTTACTATGATTTGAAAGGTGGTGACCTCATGACTAAATCCATGTGTTGTCTGATGTAGTAATTACATGTAGTAGATAAACTAAAAAAAATTAAAAATTTTATGATTAGAAAAGAGAGGATCTCAAATGAAAACTAAACGAATTATCGGATTTATTGCAATTATAAGCATTTTGCTTATTGCTCTCACGGGTTGTTCTTCTTCAAGTGCTGCCACAACCGAACCAGCAAAGGTTTTGAAAGTTGGCGTGTGTGCCGGACCATATGGAGATATGTTCACTGAAGCCATTCAACCATCCTTGGAAGAAAAAGGCTATACCGTTGAAATCGTCGAATTCTCAGATTATGTTCAACCAAACAAAGCTTTAGCTGCCGGTGAAATTGATCTCAACCTGTTTCAGCATTCTACTTACCTGGCTAACTTCTCAAAGGAAAATAACTTAGACCTAACCTTTATCAAAGAAGTTCCCACTGCTGCGATGGGAATTTTTTCCGAAAAATATAAAACCATTAATGATATCGAAGACGGCGCTACCGTAGCGATTCCAAATGATGCGACTAACTTATCCCGGGCTATTCGAGTCTTGGCGCAAACCAATATTATCACCATCGACCCAGCTGTCGATCCTAAAACAGCCACTCAAAACACCCTTTCCAGCAATCCTAAAAATTTACAGTTTGTCGAAATCGAAGCGCCTCAATTACCAAGAAGTCTTGACAGTGTCGGCATTGCCGTGATTAACGGTAATTATGCACTCAGTTCAGGACTCAACCTTTCTGATGCCCTTTATAATGAAAAACTGTCTGAGGGCTACATCAATGGTGTCGCTGTCCGAACCGAAGATAAAGATTCCGATTTCGCGAAAGATGTCATTGCCGCAATCGAATCCGATGCCTTTAAAAAAGTAATCGAGGATCCGACCAAACAATATGTTTCTTTCCAAAGACCATCTGACTATTAAAATTTTAACAAAAGCTCAGTTAATTTAAAGAACTGAGCTTTTGCCTTAAATCCTATAGAAAAAGGTAACAATTATGATTGAATTCAAGCATGTCTCTGTCAGCTTTAAACAGCACAAACAGATTTTTGAGGCTGTCAATGATGCCCATTTTAAAATTGAAAAGGGTGAGATCTTTGGTATCGCCGGTTCAAGTGGTGCCGGCAAAAGCACCCTGCTTCGTACCATCAATTTATTACAGACTGTTTCCTCCGGTGAAATATTGGTAGACGGCGAAAATGTCACCAATTATCGGAGAACACAGTTGCGAATACTCCGTCGCAATATCGGGATGATTTTTCAACACTTTAATCTGGCCCGAAATCTAACCGTCTATCAGAATATTGCCTTTGTTTTAAAGGCAGCAGGGAAATCAAAAGCGGAAACTGAAACCCGGGTCAAAGAATTACTGGATCTGGTCAATTTATCGGAGAAGTCCAATTCCTACCCCGCCAACCTTTCAGGTGGTGAAAAACAGCGGGTTGCAATTGCCCGGGCACTGGCCAATGATGCCAAAATTCTGCTCTGTGATGAGCCCACATCCGCTCTTGATCTGGAAACCACCTCATCCATTTTAAGCTTATTAAAAGACCTGAATAAAAAATTTGGTATCACCATTGTCATCATCACCCATGAACTGGATGTCATCAAAAGTATCTGTACCCGATGTGCGGTAATGAACAAGGGCTCGGTCGTCGAAATTGGCGATGTCTATGATATTTTCACCAAACCACGGGAAGACTTCACCCGACAGTTATTAAGTCATACCAGTCATTTCAATTTGCCTGAGCAAATTATTGACAAGATGCAAGGGCCAATTATCCGTCTCACATTTAAGGGGGACAATGCCAACAACCCGATTCTTTATTACGCTGCCAATACCTTTCAGATTGGTTTTAATATTTTATTGGGAAAGGTTGAATACATCAACGATTTACCGCTTGGGATACTATATGTTCAGCTAATTGGCGAAACTGAGCCACTAAAACTGGCAATCGAATTTCTTGCCGCAAATACGGCCGATTTGGAGGTAATCAATCATGGACTTTGATTTAAAAGCAGCACTGATCCTGACCTTTGGTCAAACCATGCAAATGGTCATTTCGTCCCTGTTGGCCGCCATCATCATTGGTGGCAGTATTGGCCTGTTATTATTTTTAACATCGAATACACTTTTTCTCAAAAATCGGGTCATCAACCAAATTGTCGGCGTCATTATTAATATCACCCGTTCAATCCCCTTTTTGATCTTGCTGGTATTGATGATACCCGTTTCAAAAGCGATCGTGCATACATCCATCGGTCCCAATGCTGTGGTCATTCCTCTGGCAGTAGCGGCCATCGCCTTTTTTGGCCGACTGTCCGAAGCGTCTTTTTCCGATGTTGATAATGGCGTACTGGAAGCCGCCATTGCTTCTGGGGCCAGTAAATTGTCGATTGTATTGAAGATTCTGCTGCCGGAAGCCTTACCATCGCTGATTAAGAACATTACCGTCACTGCGGTGTCATTAATCGGTTTTTCGGCTATGGCCGGAACCGTTGGCGGCGGCGGAATTGGCGATTTGGCCATCCGATACGGCTATCAGCGCTATGAACCCGAAGTGATGTTTATCTGTGTGATCGTTCTGGTGCTGCTGGTACAGATCTTTCAGGTTATTGGGGATTCATCCGCAAAAAAACTGGATAAAAGCAGCAAATAAAACACTACTTAAGAATCGAGGAAACATTATGATTGAAATACGATGGCATGGACGCGGCGGGCAAGGGGCCTTTACCGCTGCTAAAATTTTGGGGGCCGCTTCATTAATCGACAATAAATTTTCGCTGGCTTTTCCTTCTTTTGGCCCCGAACGCCGCGGTGCGCCGATTCAGGCCTTTAATAAAATTGATACGCAAGCAATTATCAATCGGAGTGAAATTAAAGCCTGTAATTATTTAATCTTTCTGGATGACAGTTTGTTCTCTTTTGATTATTTAAACGATCTGAAAGACGATGGCATCGCCCTGATTAACACCGCAACCCCAGAAAAGTTTCGTGATTTTTCACAGATCCAGACAATTGATGCAAATCTGATTGCCCTTAACATAATCAAAAAGCCCCTCAGTAACACAGCAATGCTCGGAGCCCTGGCAAGTATCTCTGACGATGTTTCGCTATCATCATTGCAGCAGGCCAGTAATCAGTATTTGTCGGCAACCCACGCGGCCAAAAACCAGTTGATTCTACAAGAATCCTATGATCATTTTAAGGAGGTTTACTAAATGAGCAAGCCTTATTTACGACATTATCAGAAACCCCAAAAATTGTCAGATTACCCCTTAGGCACTGCCAGTGAAGCCGGCTATCTGGTTACAAAAAATTGCGGCTGGCGAAATGAACGTCCGATTATCGTTACGAGTGAATGCATCAACTGCCTGCAATGTTATCTTTACTGTCCCGACGGTGTTATTTTTAAAACAGCTGATGGGTTGGATATTGACTACGACTTTTGCAAGGGTTGCGGCATCTGTGAAAAAGTCTGTCCCAAGCAAGCCATTAAAATGGAGGTAGAAACAAATGACTAAAGCATTTTTATCAGGCAATGATGCCTTTGCCGAAGGGGTTCGGTTGGCCCGCCCCCAGGTTATTTCGATTTACCCGATCACCCCGCAGACAACAGTGGTCGAGCGAATTTCTGAAATGGTGGAAGACAGCAGTTTAAAAAGCGAACTGATCCACGTTGAATCGGAACACTCCGCTCTATCCTGTGCCATTGGTGCCAGTGCCATGGGCGCCCGCACCTTTACGGCGACCTCTTCACAGGGTCTGCTGTACATGGCGGAATGTTTGCCCTATGCCAGCGGCGGTCGCTTTCCGATCGTGATGATGAATGCCAACCGCTCCACCGCCTTACCCTGGAATATTTATGGCGACCAGCGGGATTCCCTCTCACAGCTTGACTGTGGCTGGATCCAGGTGTATGTTGAAGATGCCCAGGAAAGCCTGGACATGGCCCTGCAAAGCTACCATATTGCCGAAAACCCCTTGGTATCAACCCCGGTTATGGTCAATTTGGATGGCTTCGTGCTGACCCATACCTACGAAACCGTGGAAATCCCCAGTCAGACCGATGCTGACCGCTTTTTGCCACCCTTTCAAACTGAGAACAAAATGAGTCTGGATAACCCGAAAAACCTGGCTTTTAGCGTTGGTCCCGACAATAATATGGAATTTAAATATCTCCAGCACAAAGCCATATTGGGCAGCAAACGGATTATCGAAGAAACCGATGCGAAATTTGCCGAAATTTTTGGCCGCAGTTATGGTGGACTGACCCAGGGTTACCGTCTTGACGATGCCGATTATATCCTGATTACCCTGGGCAGTATCACCGGCCTTTGCCGCGAGGTGGTTGATGAGTTGCGTGAGCGTGGCGAAAAGGTCGGCCTGCTCAAGCTCCGTTTTTTAAGGCCCTTTCCCAGTGATGATCTGGTTGCGGCACTGGGATCAGCAAAAGCTGTTGGGGTGTTGGAAAAAGACATTTCCTTTGGTTATGAAGGCACCGTCTATACCAATGTTAACTCGGTTATTGCAAAGAATGGCTTACGTCTGGAAACTTATAATTTCATTGCCGGTCTCGGCGGCCGTGATATCAGCCGGGAAAACATCACCGCAATCTTTCGCCATCTGCAAACAGGTGGGCAACATGTTAATTTTATCGGACTGGGGGTGACCATTGATGACTAATCAAATAACTGCAAAAACGATCACGGATAGTGAAATTTTTTATGGCCATAAGGCCTGCGCCGGTTGCGGTGGCAGTCTGGCCGTGCGGATCGCTCTTAAAGTTCTGGGCGAGAGGGCTATTTCGGTACTGCCAGCCGGCTGTATGTCGGCGGTTGGATTTAATTATCCGCATTTGTGTTTTAGCAATAATTCGATCATTTCCACCTTTGCCGGAACCGCTTCGATGCTGACCGGTGTTGAAGCTGGTGCCCGGGCGGTTGGGATTAAGAATTTCAAAGCGGTCGGGTTGGCCGGCGATGGCGGAACTGCCGATATCGGCATTCAGGCCTTATCCGGGGCGATTGACCGCAACGATGATATTCTCTATATCTGCTACGATAATGAAGCCTATATGAATACCGGTATCCAAAAGAGCGGTTTAACCCCGTTTGGCGCCAAAACAACCACGACCCCCAGCGGTGAAAATATTCACGGTAATCTACGCCCCAAAAAAAATCTCTTTGAGATTGTGGCAGCCCATAATATTTCCTATGCTGCCACCGCCAGTATCGGGAATCTTCCCGATTTTATCAATAAGATTGAAAAGGCTTCAAAAATAAAGGGCACAACCTACATCCATGTGGTCGCCCCCTGCCCGATTGGTTGGGGCATTCCCGTCAATGAAACCATTGAGATCGCCAGAAAAATGATCGATTGCGGTTTGTGGTATCTGGCCGAATACGAAAACGGACAGTTTACACTTAATAAAAACCCCCGCGACTTTTCATCAATTAAAGATTATCTGCTATCACAAGGTCGCTTTAAACATTTAGACGATGCAGACATTGAAATACTGGCAGCACAGCGGGATGCCAAGTGGGCAGCGATACAAAAAAATTGGAATACCACCAAGGAGGAATTATGAGCGAGAAAAAATATTGGGATGAAAAAATCGAGACCCTGCCACGAGCAGATCTGGAAGAATTACAGCGTCGCGAATTAAAAGATATACTGACATTTGCCTACAGCAATTCTGCTTATTATAAAGAAGCCTTTAATGCGGCCGGACTGACCCCAGCCGATTTTAACCAGCTCGAAGATATTCAAAAATTCCCGTTTACCAATAAGGCCACCCAACGGGAACGGCAGGCCAAAGGCGGGCTTTTAGGCGACATGATTGCCGTCAGTGAAGATGATGTCGTTTTTGTGTCGGCTTCCAGCGGCTCAACCGGAGTGCCAACCCTCAGCCCCTTTACCAAACAGGATTTCGACGAATGGCAGGATGTCGAAAGTCGCCTGTTTTATGGTGCCGGGATGCGTAAACATGACCGTTATGTTCACGCTCTGAATTTTTCACTATTTGTCGGTGGACCGGATGTCATCGGGGCCCAGAATTTGGGAGCCCTTTGTATCTGGGCCGGAACTGTGCCATCGGAACGACTGCTTTTTATTTTAAAAGAATTCCAACCGACGATTATCTGGACAACTCCATCTTATGCTTTGTATCTTGGCGAAACAGCCCTTAAAATGGGCATTGACCCTGCCAAGGATTTGGCCATTCGTACTATCATTGTAGCCGGCGAGCCCGGTGGCTCGATTGGAACCACCCGGGAAACCATCGAAAAAGTCTGGAATGCCGAGCTATATGACTTTTTTGGATTATCAGATATATTCGGGGCCTGCGCCGGGATGTGCGAAGCCAAGGATGGCCTCCATATCGCTGAGGATCACATTCTGGTTGAAGTCCTGGATGTAAAAACCGGAGCACCCTTACCCGATGGTGAACGGGGTGAACTCGTCTACACCACCCTGCGTAAAAAAGCCCGACCACTGATCCGTTTCAAAACCGGTGATATTGGCTCAGTCAACCGCAAACCCTGCAGTTGTGGGCGAACCCACGCCCGCATTAAAATTCATGGCCGATTGGATGACATGTTTATTGTCTCTGGGGTTAATGTTTTCCCCAGTGATATTGAGTTTGTTATCCGGGGAACTGAAGGAATTACCGGCGAATACCTGATTCGTTTATATGAACAAAATCATTCGGTTAAATATCGGCTGGAAATCGAAAAATCCGATGACAACAATGAACCGGATGAAGTATTAAAAGAACGGGTGGCTGCTGCGCTAAAAACCCGGTTAGGTGTAAAACCTGGTGATGTCACAATCTTAAACGATGGTGATTTGGAGCGGGCGACTCATAAGGCAAAACGCTTAATCGATGAGCGAACCTTAATCTATGAAATTTAAAGAAGGTGCATGATGAAACCACTGAGTAACCGAACTGCTGACTTTACCGATTCTGTAATCCGACGGATGACCCGTATTTCCAATCAGTATAATGCGGTCAACCTGTCCCAGGGATTTCCTGACTTTGATCCACCGAAACCAATTCTTGAGGCTCTGGAAAAAGCTTCCCGTCAGGGGCCTCATCAATATTCGATTACCTGCGGGGCGCAAAATTTCCGGGAAGCCCTGGCACAAAAACAGAACCGGTTAATGGGCCGATCAATTAATCCGGAAACCGAAATTGTAGTGACCTGTGGCAGCACCGAGGCGATGATGGCCGCGATGATGACTGTCGCCAATCCTGGTGACAAGGTCATCGTTTTCTCGCCTTTTTATGAGAATTATGGAGCGGATACCATTTTATCCGGTGCTGTTCCAATCTATGTCCCGCTTCATCCGCCTGCGTTTAACTTCAATACCGATGAGTTGGAAGCCGCCTTTAAACAAGATCCCAAAGCGCTGATTCTGTGCAACCCTTCCAACCCCACCGGCAAGGTGTTTAACCGCGAAGAACTGACGATTATTGCTGATTTGGCCAAGAAATATGATACCTATGTAATCACCGATGAGGTCTATGAACACATTGTTTACGAACCCCATGAACACATTTATCTGGCTTCTTTACCGGGAATGTTTGAACGCACGATTTCCTGCAGTTCTTTATCAAAAACCTATTCCATCACCGGTTGGCGGTTAGGCTATATTATCGCCCCGGAACATATTATTGATGTCGCTAAAAAGGTTCATGATTTCTTAACCGTCGGTGCCGCGGCACCGCTCCAGGAAGCCGCCACCGTTGGGCTGCAATTTGGTGATGACTATTATCTTGATTTGCGCAAACACTATACTGCCAAAAGGCAGCTCTTTTTAAACGGTCTTGATGATATCGGCCTTGGCTACAGTACACCCCAGGGTGCCTATTATGTGATGATTGATGTATCCCCCTATAAAGCCGATGATGATCTGGCTTTTTGCACCTGGTTAGCCGAACATGTCGGCGTTGGGGCTGTCCCCGGCTCTACTTTTTTCAGGGAAGATGTCAATCACCTGATCCGTCTGCATTTTGCCAAAAAAGAAGCAACCCTCTATGAGGCCCTGAACCGTTTGGCCGATCTTAAACAAAAATGGCAGAGACATTCTTTTTAGAAGTCTCTGCCTTTTTATTTCGCTATTTATTTGGCTTTACACGTCATTTTTGATGGCCTTTTCCAGCTGATTAAGGGCCTGCTCCAGAATCAACCGGGGTGACGCCATATTGATACGCTGAAAGCCATCGCCACCAGCACCAAACATCGTCCCGGCATCCAGCCAGAGGCCCGCCCGGTTGATAATTAAATCTTCCAGTTCTTGATTGCTAAGGCCCAGTTCACAAAAATCCAGCCAGATCAGATAGGTTCCCTCCGGTTCAATCAGTTTTATCTGGGGCAGCCGCTCTGCCAGATATGTTCTAACAAAGTTCAAGTTATTAAATAAGTAATCCTTTAATTCCTCCAGCCACTTCTGCCCTTTGGAATAGGCGGCCGCGCAGGCGACAATGCCCATAATGCTGATCTCATTATAACCGCCTTTGTGCATTTCTTTTCTAAACTTTTTGCGAATCTCCCGGTTCTCGATGAAAATATTGGAAACCTGAAGCCCAGCCAGATTAAAGGTCTTGCTTGGAGCGGTACAGGTAATTGTATTACTTAAATATTCCGGCTTCAAATTAGCAAAAACCAGATGTTTAAAGCCCGGATAAACAAAATCCTGATGAATTTCATCCGCAATGACGATGACCTCATGTTTTAAACAGATATCGCCCAGGCGAGTCAACTCTGCCTGCGTCCACACCCGTCCCACCGGATTATGGGGATTGCAGAGAATGAACAACTTGACATCATTTTCTAAGATCTTTTTTTCAAAGTCGTCAAAATTAATGCGATAGCGGCCTTCCTCGTAAACTAACTGGTTAACTACCAGATTCCGCTCATTGACCGTGATCATTTCGGCAAAGGGATAATAAACCGGTTGCTGAATAATGATGCTGTCACCTTCTCTAGTCAACGCCCGGATGGCAGTGGCAATAGCGTAAACCACTCCGGGGGTGGTCACCAGCCAATCCGGCTGGATATTCCAGCCAAACCGACTTTTAAACCATTCCTTTAAGATAAAGAAATAATCCTGGCCGCTTTCTGAATATCCAAAGATACCATGCTTGCTCTTTTCAACCAGGGCCTCGACAACCGGGGCCGGAGTCTTGAAATCCATATCAGCTACCCAAAGTGGCAAAAGCCCTTCTGGCATCCCACGCCGATGGGCAAAATCATATTTAATGGAATTGGTATTATCCCGGGTGATTATTTCGTCAAAGTTATATTTCATTGGACCGTCTCCTTTAAAACCCGATCGAGCTCATCGATCAGGTCATTAACACTTTCAATTCCAACAGACAAGCGTAGCAGGCGACTATTAATCCCCTTGGCTTCACGCTGCTCTTCTGGAATATCGCCATGGGTCTGCAGCATTGGATAGGTGATTAAGCTCTCCACTCCGCCCAGACTTTCAGCATACTGAATCAGTTTTACTCCTTCCAGAATATGGTGAGCCGTTTTTTCACTGTCCACTTCAAAAGAGATCATCCCGCCAAAACCCGTCGCCTGACGTTTCGAAATCTGATAACCGGGATGGCTTTCAAGACCTACATAATGGACTGCCTTAATGCGTTCCTGTTGACATAGCCACCTGGCAATCACGCCGGCATTTTGCTGTTGTCGATCCATCCGAATCGGTAAGGTCTTGATTCCCCGAATTAATAGCCAGCTGTCAAAGGGTGCTAACCCAGCTCCGGTCGTTTTAAAAATAAAGCGCAGCTTGTCAGCCAGGGTTTTATCCCGGGTGACTACAAAACCGGCAATGGTATCATTATGACCACCTAAGTATTTGGTGCCGCTATGGATTACAATGTCGGCACCTAATTTCAGCGGTTTCTGAAAATACGGGGTCAAAAAGGTGTTGTCAACCATTAACAGCAACTGATGTTTGCGGGCAATCTCGGCTACACCAGCCAGATCGGTGACCTGCATCATCGGGTTGGTCGGCGTTTCAATAAATAAAGCTCTGGTATTGGTTCTGATCAGCGGCTCAATTAACGAAAGATCGGCAGTATCAACCAGATCAAAGCTGATTCCATTCTTAATCGAAATGTGATGAAAAAGCCGATGAGAACCACCGTAAAGATCGTCCGAGGCGATGATGTGATCCCCCGGGGAAAAAAGTTCCATCACCGCGCTGATGGCTGCCATCCCCGATGAAAAAGCCATCGCATCGACACCTTCTTCCATCCGGGTCAGGATATTTTCGAGATGCTCCCGGGTGGGGTTTTGTTGTCTGGTATAATCATAACCAGTACTCTCGCCAACCCCAGGATGAGCAAAGGTAGCCGTCTGAAAAATCGGGACACTGATGGCTCCGGTGTTATCATATTTATTATTGTTACCATGGATGCATAATGTTCCAAAATCCATATCATTCTCCATTCTTATATCAATTCATAGTGATTCAGTATGTTTAGTCAATACTAACCGATTCGCCTATTAATGTCAAGATGATTCGACATGTCTATTCGATCACATCAATAATTTTTTCTTTTACTTAAGATCATTCAATTCAGTTGTATATCATATTAATTCCATAGTATAATTGTGATATATGCATAGGAGGTATATCATGTACAACGAGATAGTACTCGACCATTTTTCCAATCCCCGTAATGTTGGCGATTTTGCCACGCCTGATGGCGTGGGACACGCCGGTAATCCAATCGATGGTGATAAAATTACAATCTATATAAAAGTTTCAGATCAGCAATTGACAGGGGTGCGTTTTAAAACCTTCGGTTGCGGTGCTGCCATTGCCGCCAGTAGCATGCTTACCGTAATTGCCAGTGGAAAAACCCTTGCCGCAGCCCTTAAAATTACCAATGCTGATGTCGCTACTGCACTTGGCGGTTTGCCACCTGAAAAGCTACTGTGCTCAAACATCGCCGCTGATGCCCTCCATGATGCCATCCAAAACTATCAGCAGCACTGCCAGCAACAGGCTTCAGATCAACAACAAGGAGATGTAGTCAAAAATATCGAAGCGACTGATCAGGACGCTGCCCCCAACGGGAATCAGGCTCCAACCGAAGGATTAACCGATCCTGCCCAGATTAAGCGCTATCTGCGCCAGATCATTATGCCAGACATCGGTGGTGCTGGCCAAAAAAAACTGCTGACGACAAAAATACTGGTTTGTGCTCCAAATCTTAAGATCGCCGATCTGCTGCTTCGTTACCTGGTTGCCATGGGCATTGGTCAGATCGACTGCTTTCTTAATAACCCGGACAATTGGGAACCCGTTTGTGCAAACTTGCGGGATCAAAACCCGGATGTCACTTTGCAGTTAGTTAAAACCGTCACGGCGCCTGCTGATTTTAACCTGATTCATGGAAGCAACGACTTTTGCCGCAAGCTGGTTGAGTCGCTTCTCCGTGCTACTCTCGCCACAACCTTTACACCGACCTTGGTGTCTGTTTGTGAAACCTGGCAGGGGTGCTTTAACTATTGTCATGATAAGGCCACCATGAAGCTATTTCTAGACGCCCTGCAGAATAAGGGTTTTTCCGATCATCAGGCCATAAATCATGAATTAATTGCGCTTGGCTCTGATCTCAGTGCCGCCTTTTCTGGAACCCTGCTACCAATCGAATTGGTTAAAGCATGTCTAAACATCGGTGAACAGCAGACAGCAGGCTTTTATTATGATTTGGTCAGCCAAATTTTTGATAATCAGTTTATCTCCAGTCAGCCCCTTCATCCGCCAACGGATTTATCGCAAGGGATTGATATAAACAAGCTTAGATCCGCCCGAATTTTAACCGTCGGTGCCGGAGGTCTGGGCTGTCCGGCCAATCTGGTTCTCGCCAAGGCTGGACTTACTCACCTGAGCCTGATCGATTTTGACCAGGTTGAAATCAGTAATCTGAATCGCCAGATCCTGCATTCCAGCTCCCGAATCGGCCTGTTAAAAGTTGAATCGGCCCGGATCGCCCTTAAGTCAATTAATCCCGAGCTGAATATAACGCTTTATCCCGAAGCTCTCAGTACTGAAAATGCCCGGGCTTTAATTAGCCAGCATGATTTGGTCATTGACGGTCTGGATAATTTACCAACCCGTTATCTGCTCAATGATGCCTGTTATCAGGAAAAAAAGCCGCTGATTGAAGCTGGTGCCCTATCATATTACGGCCAGGTAACCGCCTTGATTCCTGATGATGGCCCTTGTTTTCGCTGTCTGTTTCCTCAAGCTGATGGTCAGACTGCTGGCAGTTGCTCTGAAACCGGTGTATTAGGCCCGGTGCCCGGGGTGATTGGGGTACTCCAGGCCGTTGAAGCCATAAAACAATTGCTTGGTCTTAGACCCAATTTAACCGGACGTCTTTTAATGATTGACACCCTGGCAACCTCATTTGATCTTTTTAGTTTTAAAAAAGATACGAGCTGTCCGTTATGCGGTCAAGATCCGAGTATCCATGAACTTGGCTCCTTTTCATTTGTTTGTGAAGATGATCGCCTTGACAACTAAACACTTGATTTAAATGCTGGATATGTTAAATTGCGACGCTGTCTTTTCAATAATTGTTGTTCACTAATTTTAAACAATTATCGATAAATCCTTGAACAGCTGTCCGATTTATGATATCATATTATTCATATAAATATTATATGAATAATATGAGGAGGTTTGAATTATGGGGATTGTTATTATTGGAGGGCATGACCGAATGGTATGCAAATATAAAGAAATATGCAAAAGCTATCAGTATAAGGTTAAGGTTTTTACCCAAATGCCAGCAGATATGAAAAATGTCATTGGCAGCCCCGACCTGCTCGTACTTTTTACCAATACGGTATCGCACAAGATGATTCACAATGCCATCAAAAGCGGCGAAAAAACCGGGACTTCAATTGTCCGTTCCCACAGCAGTAGTGCCTGCGCTCTGCAGAAAATCCTTGCCGACCATTGCCAGAAAACTACCTGCCAGGGATGCCCCAACCATTTATCCCAATCACAGTCGGTGCATCATTAACAAACAATTTAGGAGAACAAAAAGCTTCGGTTCGAATCGTCTAACCGAAGCTTTATAAATTAAAGCTAAAATCACTTTTTTTATCTTGATTCCCTACTCATACAAATTCTTACTGAAATAACGGTCGCCACGATCAGGAAAGATCACAACAATATTGCCTTGCTCAATTTTTTCTGTCAGTTTGAGTGCCCCGTAGAGTGCTGCGCCAGATGAAGTTCCGGCAATAATGCCCTCTTTTTTTGCCAGTAATCGTACCAAATCGAAGGCGGTTCGATCATCCACTTTGATAACCTCGTCAACCAGGGTCATATCCATTGTGTTGGCAATAAAGTCGTTGCCTATCCCTTCAATATCATAGCAACCGGCTGTCCCGCCGCCCATGATTGAACCGTAGGGATCTGCTAAAATCCCTTTGATGTTGGGATTTTTTTCTTTCAAATAACGCACCACCCCGGAATAGGTGCCGCCACTGCCAGCACCAGCTACCAGATAATCAATGTTTCCATCGAGATCATTAAAAATTTCCGGTCCGGTGGTGTCGTAATGAATACCAGGATTCGATGGGTTTTCAAACTGTTGTAGTGAAATGGCATCGGGAATTGACTTCAATAACTCCCGGGCCTTATTCGTAGCTCCTTGCATTCCCAGTTCACGGGGCGTGTTCACAATTTCTCCACCATAGGCACGCATCAGCGTCTGTTTTTCCACTGAAAATTTAGTTGGCACCACAAAGATTACCCGATAACCCCGATTGATGGCGGCCAGGGCCACGCCGAGACCCGTGTTACCGGCGGTGCCTTCAATGATTGTGCCACCTGGTTTAAGCAACCCTTTGTTTTCGGCATCTTCAATCATCGCTACCCCAATCCGATCCTTGACGCTGCCGCCAGGATTCCAGAGTTCCAGCTTGGCAAAAATATTTACCCCTTTTTTTACCTGAAACTGGTTAAGCTTTACCATTGGCGTATTGCCAATCAATTCTCTGATATCATTATAATACGCCATCTTATGCCTCTAAACTTTTCGCAAATGCCTGTTCCAAATCCGCTAAAATATCGTGTTTATCCTCAATCCCAACCGAGATACGAATCAGGTTTTCAACAATGCCGACTTTTTGCCGGATTTCATAGGGAATCGATGCATGGGTCATACTGGAAGGATGGCAAACCAGGGATTCAACGCCGCCCAGACTTTCGGCCAGGGTTATTAACTTCAGCGACTCCACAAATTTATTAATATTATACTTTTCATCCAACTCAAAGGAGAGCATCCCACCTGGTCCGTCAGCCTGTTTTTTATTGATCGCATACCCCTGACCATCCGGTAAGCCGGGATAGTAAATGGCCTTAACCCCAGGCGTTTTTTGTAACGCCTCGGCAATGAATGTAGCATTCTCAATATGTCGATCCATTCGCACACCCAAAGTTTTAATGCCCCGTATCAACAAAAACGAATCAAAGGGCTGCAATACCCCGCCAGTGGCATTTTGAATAAACCAAAGCCGTTCTGCCAGGGCTTCGTCATTGACAACCGCCAGACCGGCAATTAAGTCACTATGACCACCCAGGTATTTTGTCGCACTATGAACAACAATATCAACCCCTAAGGCAATCGGTCTTTGAAGATAGGGAGTCATAAAGGTATTGTCGACAATACTTAAAACGCCATGCTTTCTGGCAATCTCTGCTACCGCCGCAATATCGGTAATGGTAAGGAGTGGATTGGCCGGACTTTCGATAAAAATTGCTTTAACGTCTTCGGTCAAACTGTCTTCAAGCAGCTTAAGATCGGCTGTTTCTACAATTTCATAGGTTAATCCAAAGTTATTAAAGACCTTATCGAGCACCCGAAAGGTACCGCCATAGACATTACTGGAAATAATTACTTTGTCACCAGTTTTAAAAAGACTGAGTACCGCCGTGGTGGCTGCCATGCCAGACGCAAAGGCAAAGCCGGCGATTCCCCCCTCCAATTCGGCAATCAGGGCTTCAAGAGCCTCCCGGGTGGGATTACCCGATCGGGAATATTCGTAACCCCGATCTTTTCCCAGCCCATCCTGCTTATAGGTGGAGGTCTGAAAAATAGGGACATTTACGGCTCCGGTTTTTTCATCGCCATCAATACCGCCGTGAATCAACTGTGAATTTAAATTACTATACTTACTCATGCTTGTCTCCTTCAAACTTTTTAATATATTTCTGTCACATCAAAATGATGCGCCGTCTGAATCATTGTCTGAACATTTTCAAGTTTGGTTTGCGGTGCAATATCGCAACCCGGAATCAACACAAATCCTGTTGCTCCACCATCTCTGATGCAGCTTAGTGACTCCGCTTCAATTTCTTCCGGGGTCCCCTCCAGCAGCACCCGAATTGGATCCAACTGACCGCCAAAGGCCATTTTTCCGGACAGTTTTTCTCTGGCTACGTTTAAATTGACCTTGTAGTCCATCGAAAATAAATTGGCTCCGGTCTCGGGAATTAAGTCAAGAACCTTTGTCGTATTGCCACAGATGTGCAGAGATCGGGTGCTGATGCGTTTGATAGCCTGATTGGCCGACTTGATGCGGGGAAAGGATGCTTCTCTGAATAGCTTTGCTGAAATGACATCACCGGATGATAGCGGCTCAGCCTGATTGACCATTTCGACTCCGGCATCTATGAACAAATTCCAGTATTTTAACAGGAGTCTCTCCGTAAATTCCATGATATGGTTTAGTCCCGGTTTATCCTTTAAGGCTGTCTTCATCATATTATCCATCCCCAGCAGCTGCCCAGCCAAGGTAAATGCACCCCATTGACTGACTGCCACCAGGTACTCGTCACCAATTTCACCAACAACAATTCTGGCTGTTTCCAGCAGGTTAGCAATCTCCCGGGAATTCTCCAAATCCTCTACCCTTAACTGATCAACATCTTCGGGTCGGGTAATCAGGGGCTCATCGATAGTAGAAGCTTCTCCCAGCAGATTAAAGGTGCATTTTCCCCCAAGAGCTTTGACAATCACATTGCTACAATCAGCAGCAACCCAAACTACATCTGAGCCAACTTTTTTGTTGTCATCAATAATCGTCTGGGCAATTTTTTGCGGTTGTCCGATCATCACATCCTGAAGGGTCAAACCATTGCGATAATCTGTCCAAACCCCGCTCGAAAGGATCATAGCAGGAAGCCGCGGGGTCTTCTTAAGGGCTATCCCTGCAAGTATTATCTCTTTATGTGTCAAAAACTCAACTCCTTTAAATGATAGGGTGTTTGCTGATAAACGTAATAATTCAGCCAATTGGCAAACAATAGGGTAGCATGGCTACTCCAGGTCGTCTGATCCGATATCCCCAATTCGCCTTTCAGCTGATAATTTTTAGGTACATCTGGTTTTAAACCCTGTAAATAATCCCGTATGTATTCATTTTTTAAAGTTACCCGATCATACTCACAGTGACCGGTAACAAACAATTGCCGATTCGTAATATCGGAAATCAAATAGACACCTGCTTCCGACGATTCAGCCAGTATTTCCAGCTGTGGTATAGTCAGTACATCTTCCCGGGCGATCGCAGTATAATGGGAATGCGGAGCATAAAAGAAATCATCAAATCCCCTGACAATGGGATGTCGACGATTATTTACATCATACGCACAAACTCCGGAAATCTTAGCCGACGGGACAGACTTTTTGATACCATAATGATAATAGAGTGCCGCCTGAGCCCCCCAGCAAATATAGAGTGAAGAAAAAACATGCGTTTTAGCCCATTCCAACACGTCACACAACTCCTGCCAGTAAGCAACTGCTTCGAACTCTTGTTTTTCAACCGGTGCCCCTGTAATTATGATACCGTCGTAGTGGTTATTTTTTATTTCTTCAAAACTGTGATAAAACTGTTTAAAATGATCTACAGTTTTATCGCCAGTCAGCTGGTCAGAAATTTTTAAGAATTCGACATTCAACTGGAGTGCGGTGTTGCTGAGCAAACGAAGCAGTTGAGTTTCGGTTGCAATCACTGTTGGCATGAGGTTGACAATCAATAGATTAAGCACCCGAATATCCTGATGCGTCGCCCGTTTATCAGTCATGATAAAAATATCTTCCCTGGCAAGGGTCTCAATGGCCGGTAAACCTTCTTTTACACAAATTGGCATAGTGACACCTCAATTCATTTATCGTTAAGGATTTTTTGTAAATATTTGAAACCTTAATCAGCCCGAAAAGAAAACATCTGCTGCCTTGGCAATAACAGCGGATGTCCATTCTTACAGTTTTAAAATCAATTTTTTTTGATGGGGAATTATTATTGCAACGCTTTTTCCAAAGCCTGTTCAATATCGTAAATCAAATCATCAACATCCTCAACACCAATAGATAGACGGATCACATCCGGAGCAAATCCAACCGCTGCCTGTTCTTCAGGACTTAACTGTTGATGGGTAGTCGAAGCTGGATGAATAACCAGGGATTTTGCATCGGCAACATTCGCCAAAAGTGAGAAAATTTCCAGACTGTCAATGAACTTTTTAGCCTGATCAATCGTACCATCAATGGAAAATGTAAAGATGGAACCGGCTCCCAATGGCAGATATTTTTGACCCAGCTCGTAATACTTATTTGATTTGAGTCCAGGATAATTTACTTTTTTGACTTTGGGATGATTTTCCAGAAATTCGACAATTTTTTTAGTATTATCAACATGCTTTTGCACTCTTAAGGATAAAGACTCCAGCCCCTGTAAAAACAGGAAGGAATTAAATGGCGATAATGAAGCTCCGGTATCTCTCAACAATTGAGCGCGAATCTTAACTGCATAGGCAATCGGGCCCAAATCTGCAAAATTGATGCCATTGTAGCTTTTGTCCGGTGTTGTGAAATCCGGGAATTTTCCACTGGTCCAGTCAAAGTTGCCACCATCAACAATAATTCCACCGATGGATGTTCCATGACCGCCAATAAATTTTGTCGCTGAATGAACAACGACGTTGGCACCGTGTTCCAGTGGTTTGAATAAATATGGGGTGGCAAAGGTATTATCAACGATTAAAGGAATTTTATTTTCAGCTGCGATCTTGCCAACTGCATCAAAATCAATGACGTTAATGCCAGGATTTCCGAGGGTTTCAATAAACAATGCTTTGGTTTTATCAGTGATGGCTTTTCTGAAATTTTCCGGATCATCCGGATCGACAAAGATTGTATTGATACCGAATTTAGGTAGTGTTTCAGCAAAAAGATGATAGGTTCCGCCGTAAAGAGTACTGGCTGAGACTATTTCGTCTCCAGCACTGGCAATATTTTGAATGGCATAGGTAATCGCCGCGGCCCCAGAAGCTGTTGCCAGTCCGGCTGAACCACCCTCTAATGCGGCAACCCGTTGTTCAAATGCATCAGTAGTCGGGTTAGTTAAACGACTGTAGATATTACCAGCATCCGTTAATGCAAAGCGACCTTCTGCCTGGGCCGTGTCTTTAAATACATATGAAGTTGTCTGATAAATAGGAACAGCTCTTGCTCCGGTTACTGGGTCTGGGGTCTGTCCTGCATGGACCTGTAATGTATCGAATCCTAATTTTCTTTCGCTCACGTTTGTCAACCTCTCATTTCTTTCTAAATTATCTTTATTTTGATCTGTTAAATTCTTTTGTTGGTCATTTTTTTCATTGTTTTTGAATATTCTTTTGAAAAAACTCTTTTTTGACTTACTCAATGATGCAGCTCCTTTCTTAAGAAATATTCAAATGCCATTAAATGGAATGACAAATGCAATATCTCATCATGCTAACAATAGTCCCGAAATTCCGTTCTACTGCAACACATGCAAAAGTGTCTCTCATCTAAAGTGCATAATTCATTGTTCAACATATTGCTTTGCCTCCCAAAAAATAATATTACATATATATCCTATATGTTTGATATGATTCAAGCATAACGTAATTTTTGATGTTTGTCAATCAGTTTTTTAGTTTTCTAGCAAATAATTCTGATCGGTTTGATCGATAATCATTTGATCATGGCTGCTGACCAAAGCGCTTCGACTTCTGCAGACCTCATTTTTTAATATCTGGATAATCCAAATTCTTCCATCAGTCGTATCGTCCGGAGGAGTAACTTGAAATCCCTTGCGGTTTTAATAGTAAAAAACTGTTTCCATGCACAATCCACTTGTCAGTTGAACCTTGGAAACAGTTTTTTCTGTATTCATTAATTTACTTGAGCTCAGGCACTCTTCTTGTCGAAAGACAGGCAGTCAACAAAAATCCGATCAAAATTTTCGCCATTGGACAATTCAATGACATCAATCTCGTTGACCAGGCTTTCCATCTCATCGCGATATTTCTGATTGAGTAAAAAAGCCAGTCCTCCGGATTTTGACGTGTTGCCGACAAAGTCAATTTTGCCTTCAAATTCTTTTGGTAGCAGTCCGATATTTATCAGGCTCTTAGCCCGCAGATGAAAGCCAAACGAACCAGCAATTTGAATCTCGTCAACATCTTCGGGTCGCAGTTGCTTTGCATCCATTAAAAACTCAATACCTGCTCGCACTGCGCCCTTAGCCAGCTGTACCTGCCGGATATCTTTTTGTGTAAGGTATACCCCACTGGCAACCTCAAAGGCTATTTTTCCATCGATTTTGACCAGTCTGTTTCTGAGGCTCTGTTTCAAATCAGTATTATCTGGAGATGCCAGTCTGCCCCGTTTGTCGATCACCTTATGAACCACGAGTTCCCCCACAATGTCCAACAGACCGCTACCACAAATACCAATAGCTTCGCCATCTTCAATGGTTCGGATGTCAATCTCGCCGTTTTCGTCAATTTCAAAATACTCAATTGCGCCTTTTTCGGCTCGCATTCCATAAGAAATATTCATCCCCTCAAATGCCGGTCCGGCGGCGGTTGATGTCGCCGTTAATGCGCCATGATCAGACAAGACCATTTCACCATTGGTTCCGATGTCGACAAATAAAGTAACCTGTTCTTTATCCTGAAGCCGGGTTGCCAAAACACCGGATGTGATATCTGGCCCCACAAAGGAAGATATAATCGGCGGTAGATAAATTGATCCCAGCCTGGAAATATCCAGGAGATGTTCTTTGTAGCTTAAGCTGCTTCCCCCGGTAATGGCTGGAGTATAGGGGTATTTACCCAATGAATAAGGATTCACGTTGGCAGCCAAATGTATCATACAGGTATTGCCACTAAAAATCACTTCATAAATATGCTTTTGTAAAACACCAGTGTGTCTGGCTGCTTTTTCAATCAGCTTGTTCAATTCCTTTATAATCATTGAGTACATCGCATCCAGCCCCTTTTCATCAGAGGCAAATTTAATCCGCGACAAAACATCCTGAGCATGCTGGCTTTGGGGATTTAGGGCTGAGACGGAGTGCAGTTCTTCACCAGTGTTAATATTGACAAGTGTTGCCACCAGCGTGGTCGTTCCGATGTCAACAACGACGCCATAATTCTGGGTCGTAGTGTCCCCGTCTTCTTCACCTAAAACCTTGCCACCGGCAGTTACAATCGTCTTTCCATTGCTGGTATATTCTTTTTTAATAAAACTATTGACGTCGATATCAAAGCTCTGACCGTGGTTTAATATTTGCAGGGTTTTATTACGATTTTTCGCAACGGCCTTAACATCAACATGACCGGTCACAGAAGTTTGACATGAAAGCACAAATCCCTGTTCTTTTTCTTCTTCTGACAATTGATGTTTTCCGTATTCTTCGACATTTTTCATACTTGATTCGGAAATTCTAACCTTACATTTTCCGCAAACCCCTTCGGAATTACAGGGCGATTCAATTACAATCCCCAGTTCTTGGGCCGCTGCTAAAATCGTCGTGCCTTTTTCCACCAGAATAGCTTTGTTCTCGCCGATAAAATTTACTTTTACCATAATCGTTACGCCCCCTTTACCCGATTCGTCATTGCGGTAATGTTTATCAGCGGTGTGGAGGTACTGAGTCCACAAGCTGGCGCAATAATATCAATGCCATCCAATTTAAGTTTTTCGGTTTGTCTGGCAACCTTTTCGGCTTCACCAAATTCCAGCAGATAGGTACTGAGGTTCCCCATGGTGGTTAATTCAGGATAGTCTTCTTTCAACTTTTTCAAGCTGATGGAGGAATCGGTGCTGATCGCATCAGACTTAATTGCCGGCACAAATTTTCTGACCGCATTCATTTTTCCGCAAATATGAACAATGACCGGAGTATTGGTTTCATGGATCGCATCGATGATCTTATTGAGATAACGTACCGCATATTCATCAAACATCGCCGGTCCCAGTATTTCTCCGGTAGCGGTGGGATCAGCAATGGTAATCACACTGGCGCCGCTCTCGACCATCAGCCTGGCCAGTTCGATAATATGATTGGTGGCATAATCAACCACCCGATGGGCTTCGGCAGGATTCTTTCTGAGTTCTTTTAAAAACGGAATCGGGTCAACCAGTGATGCAGCGGTACTGAGCGGCCCGGTGATACTGCCAAATACCGGTGTGTCCGAATATTCTTTTGACAACTGATAGGTTGCCTGAATAATCGCATTAACCCGTTTATTTTTGGCCATCGCACCCAAGTCCTGATAAATGACATCTTTAACCGAAGGAAACACTTCTTTTTGTATTTTTGGTTCACAGGCCAGGGTGCCATAATTAATTTCACTGCCCAGTACCTCTGCTTCTACGGTCATGCAAAAGGGAATACCGAAGTTTTCAAAACCAGTGTTCTCCTGAACGTCATTGGCAATTTCTGCCATCAATTGACTATTGTGATGGCCATCCGGTAAGGTGTGGCCAGTTTTATTCATTACATCAACGATGGCTGAATTCATCATCCCACCGGGACAGATAACCGGTGCCCGATCAACGGATTCTTTGTTTAAGGAACGGAGGATCCGTTCTTTTGGGGTTAAATCATTCATCTAAAATTCCTCATTTCTTTTTATTTGCAGGCTTCTATAATCTTTTGAAATGTCATGCTCTTCCAGCATTTTTTGAAAAATCTGCTTCGGAAATTTCCTGCATTGGGAGTAGCGTTATGAAATTGGCTTCATCCCAGGGACCGGTTATAATTTTTTCAATAAAGCCGATTTCACCTTTAACCGTCTGATATTCCGCCTCAAACAGCTTTGCAATTTCTCGGGATTGCTCAATTACCTCATCCTTAGGTTCTGCTGATGTTTCAATAAACAGCACTTTTTTGTAGCCATCATACATTTTTTCCAGCATTCGTCTGGCTTTTTTTTCACCGAAACGGTCATAAATACGCCGGTAATCCGAGAGAATACTTTTTTCAGTAATCATCCAGCCATTGCTGAGATAGAAAGTTCCAATTTCACTCTGAAAATCACAGGCTCTACAGGTATCTGAGCACATAAAGATCGAAATACAGTCATGTACTCTGGGAATAATCAGTTCACTGGTTTTAGAAATTAAACCATTAGCAGCCCCACCACATAAACCAAATGCCAGGATAATTTTCCGATAATTCTGTGACGCATCAATAAGCCGTTGGAGCTCGACCTTTAGTTTCTGGGGGTATAAATGAAAGTCCATCGAGACAAATTCAAAATCCCGCTCAGGAACGGGCATCAGTTTCTCTATTTCTTCCTGCATGACCTCACAGGCAATCACTTTGATACGCATATCAGAAAATGGTGTCCAGAATGGCCTGATTCAGATCATGGCCAATTACGGTAATCCGCCCGATTTCATCGGGTTCGGACGCTCTAATTTCCAGGGCATTGGGAACAAAGTCAAACTCCACCCAATTAACTGTATCAATCTGTACCTTGCCCTTTGACCGAACCACTTTTCCAAAAACCGCCTCATCCTTCAAACTTTCAAAGATACTTCTTAATTGAGTTTCCGGAAATATCTTTGGCGTTTCGATACCCCAGCTTGTAAAAATATCATGATTATGATCGTCATCGTCGTGATCGTGGTCATCATCAAATTCCAGATCAAACGCACTTAAATCCTCATCCCGGGAAATTTGTTGTCCATCCGCTTCGGAAAGACCGAGCAGCTCAACGCCACTTAAGTCATCCCAGGGCGTGGTTACAATCGATGCGGTCTCATTGATCTCCCGTATTTTCGAAACAACCTTGCCTAACTCCTCATCATCGACGTTCTGGGTTCGACTTAAGAGAATGGTACTGGCGTGACTGATCTGGTCCCCATAAAACTCACTGAACAACTCGGTGAATTCCTCATACATGGTCACATCGACGGCAGCAATCACCAGGTTGAGATGAATGTCATCATCCTCTTCCAGTTTCTTGACAATCTTGACGATTTCAGACAGTTTACCAACTCCCGACGGTTCAATGATGATTCTTTCTGTTTCTTTCGATTTAATGATTTCTCGCAAAGTATTGGTAAAATCAATTACGGTAGAACAACAGATACACCCGGCCTTGATTTCCTTTATTTCAATGTTGTATTTTTTTAGAAATGCCCCATCGATTGGAATTTCGCCAAACTCATTTTCAATCAGCGTTATTTTTTTAGAATACACGTTTTCATCGATCAGCTTCTTAATTAATGTGGTTTTACCGGCACCAAAAAAACCAGAAAAAATATCAATTTGTATTGTCATACGATCACTTTCCTATCTGTTAATCATTGAACTTGTCATTTATAAACACAATGACAACAATCCTTTTAAATTGTTGTCATTGATCACCTGGACTTAATTCACTTTTATTGCTATATTGAATTATTTCGCTTCTGTACTTAATTTGTTTGAAAATTACTTTATCGACCAGCGCCCGTATCGTCTGGAAGCTTCCACCATTGCCGCAGCATTTAATAAATTACCATTGGGCGGGAACTCACAGCCAGAAGAAAGGATAAAACCAGCATTGTGTTTTTTGAACAGATCCAGTTGTCTTTTAACATCTTCGAGCACCTCATCTGCAGTAAATACCAGACCGGTTTCGGCGGGATCGGAATATCCGATGGTGATAATCTTGTCACCCCAGGTTTTTGCATGTTCTTCCCAATCTTTGGCACCATGGGCCGGATAGGCAACTGAGATCGCCACCGGATCAGACCACTTGATAACTTCTTCAAAATAAACACCACCACCGCAATTGTGAATGGCCACTGCCGAACCGGCCGCCCGAATCGCATCGGCAAGTCGTTTTAGATAAGGGCCTTCAAATTTCTCCCAGGTAGTGTTTCTTAAAACTGTTCCTGAAGAGTACAGCGGATCAATGACAATGGAATGGGCCCCGGCTTCAATCTGAGCTTCGGCATATTCGATCAGTACATCTGTAATCACATCAACTGCCGCCAAAACCTCCTCAGGATGCTTGATCAAATCAACAAACAATTCTTTATGACCTCTAATCTGTGATAAAACGCCCAGTGGACCATAAACAAATCCGAAAATAGCGACTTCATTGCCTTTAGCAGCTGATAGACCCTTAACCGTATCAATGACCTGCTTCATCCGAGTCGTTTCCCGGGGATTTATTTTTTCGATTTTTTCATATTCCCCTGGAGTCTTAATAAATTGGTTGTTAAAATCAGGATAGGCGGTGCTGAATTTTGGATAAATAATTTCCTGCCCAAAGTCTGCCGCTTCCACTGAGAGGTCAACCAGTAACAAAAAGGCATCCTGACCAATTAGTTCCTGTGCTGCCAGTAAACTTTGGGTGGCAATTTCAGCGTCTTGAGACCATTTATCATAGCGGGAACCGGTCACCCGATAAGAGGCACCGCAAACCAGGGGAATCGCCGGGATTCGATCGACTTCTTTACGCTGCAGGGTCAGCACGACCCGTTCCAGAGACGATAATTCTTCATTTCTTTGTATTAATGACATCGATGATTTCCTCCATTTAATTGTCTTGCAAATTTACTTGAGTACGCTTTAGAGCTCATTGCCATAAGCGGCGGCAATGTTATTTGCCAACTTCACGGCCTCTGCCGCATTTTCTGCGTAGCCGTCGGCGCCAATTTTATCTGCATAAGACTGGGAAACCGGCCCACCACCAATTAATACCTTATAATCTTCTCTTATTTTCTGCTCTTTAAGAATTTCAACAACTTCGCTCATTCCTTCCATGGTTGTTGTCATCAGCGTTGAGATAAATATAAACTCGGCATTTTCTTCTTTAGCCCGTTCCACAAAAGTATCCGGGGCAATGTCTCGTCCAAGATCAATCACATCATAACCACCTGTTTCCAGCATAATCTTTACCAGGTTTTTACCAATGTCATGGGTATCTCCTTCGATCACGCCTATGACGGCTTTTCTTTTCGTTTCGTGTGAATTGACCTTGATATGAGGCTTTAATAAATTTAGCCCGGCATACATGGCATCTGAGCACATCAGTAATTCCGGTACAAAATACTCTTCTTCATCAAATAACTTCCCAGCCTGGTTCATGCCAACGGTCAAGCCATTAACAATCGCTTCGTACGCATCCACGCCCTCGGCAATCACCTTGTTACTGAGTTCAATGGTTAGATCCTCATCCATATCCACAATTGAAGCTGCCAGTTTATCAAATAATTCCTGTTTGTTTAATGACATTTACTAATCTCCTCCCTGTTAACATATATCTCCTATATGTTTGGTAGGATTATTATATGTGATGCTTTTGTATTTGTCAATACGTTTTTGTACTATTCTGATATGATTTTATGTATTAAAAAAAGACAGGATTGAAAGCGTGCTATGCTTCAAATCCTGCCATTTTTAATTCATCTGTGAATCGCTTGAAACCGACTGATCTCTTCGATTTTTCTTTTTTTAAACTTAACTATAGTGGACTAAATCAGATAAAATATTCACAATTACCTTTTTCATGGTAACGTCTGACCAGTTCTGCCAGGGTAATATTATCGACTACCTGATCAATGGCATCTTTAATTTCCTGCCAAACATCAGCGGTGACGTGACGATCTGCTTCTTCATAATTCCCTGCCTCGTCGCTCAAAATAACTGGTGATAATTCACCTTCCAAAAGTCTGACAATCATGCCAACAGTATAATCTTCCGGGGGATTGGCCAGTTGATACCCCCCCTGAGATCCCCGGACACTACGAACAAAGCCAGCTCGTGAAATCTGGGTAATAATCTGTTCCAAATATTTTTCTGAAATCTCCTGGCGTTCAGCAATCCGCTTAATGGGAATGTATTCCCCGGTGTTGTTAATCGCCAGGTCCAGCATTAAACGCAAGGCATACCTGCCCTTAGTGGAAATTTTCATTACTGAAACAAGCCCGTTGACAAATAACGTTCACCGGTGTCCGGCAATAAAACCACAATGGTCTTGCCTTTATTTTCGGGTCGTTTTGCCAATTCGGTGGCTGCATAGATGGCAGCCCCAGAAGAAATACCGACCAACAATCCTTCCCGTCGACCAATTTCTTTGGAGGTCTGGAACGCATTTTCATTACTGACCTTAATGACTTCATCATATATAGTGGTATTGAGCACCCCTGGAACAAACCCGGCACCAATTCCCTGAATTTTATGTGGCCCAGGATTTCCACCTGATAAAACGGGAGAAGCTTCCGGCTCAACGGCGACAATTTTCACCCCTGGTTTCTTTTCTTTTAAAACTTCGCCAACCCCGGTAATGGTTCCACCGGTTCCAATTCCGGCAACAAAAATATCGACTTCCCCATCGGTGTCTTCCCAAATCTCAACCGCCGTCGTTTTTCGATGAATCTCAGGATTGGCTGGATTCTCGAATTGCTGTGGCACGAAGGCATTGGGGGTGCTTTGCGCCAGTTCCTGAGCCTTGGCAATAGCACCCTTCATTCCCAGTGAACCAGGGGTCAAAACCAGTTCAGCGCCGAGCGCAGAAACCAGATTTCGTCGTTCAATACTCATTGTTTCAGGCATGGTTAAAATTAAACGATAGCCTTTAGCTGCAGCAACAAAAGCCAGACCAACACCGGTATTGCCACTGGTAGGCTCAATAATGACTGAATCCTTGTTGAGCAAACCTGCTTTTTCAGCTGCATCAATCATCGCAAAGCCAATTCGGTCTTTAACCGAAGAAAGGGGATTAAAGTATTCCAGTTTGGCTACGATTTTTGCCTCTAAGTCCAAATTCTTTTCATAATTTGATAGTTCAAGCAGCGGTGTATTTCCAATCAGGTCGGTCAGATTTTTTGCAATTTTTGACATCGTGATACCTCTTTTCATTATTTATATCATATTATTTCTATATGATTTTATTATATTTCCCTTTTATTTTCTTGTCAATACTTTTTTTTATTTTTAGAGCCAGTATTTTGTTTTATGATACCCAGATAAATCTTAAAACAAAAATATTCAATTGTTAATGTACGTCTCTTGTAGTATAATTGGATAATTCCCTGGTGATTTCATACTAATCATCTGGGTATTTTTTTGAGTCATTTTAGAAGTTATTAACCGTTTTGGTTTTTTAGAAGGGAGTTACGACTTGATATATTTAGATTACGCTGCCGACACCCCAGTTGATGTCCAAGTGCTTGATTTATTTTGCCAAATCAATCAAGTTGCTTTTGGTAATGCTAACGGCACCCATCTATCCGGGAAAAATGCCAAGCAACTGATTAAACAAGCAACTATCAAAATAAAAAATCTGCTGAATTGTTTAACTTCGGAGGTTATCTACACCTCTGGAGCCACTGAAGCCAATAACCTGGCCATTAAGGGTGTGGCCAGAAATTATCGTGAAGTAGGCCGCCATATCATTTCTAACTGTCTGGAACATGCGTCAGTCAGCGGCAGCCTCAAGCAGCTTCAATCGATTGGTTATGAAATTGATCTGGTGTCGATCAGAAAAGATGGCACTGTTGACCTGGATCATTTCAATGAATTAATTCGAGAAGATACAATCCTGGTCTCTATCAATTATGTTGATAGCGAGTTGGGAATCTGTCAACCGATCCCATCAATTGCAACGATTGTTGCCGCTTATCCCAATTGCTTTTTTCATGTGGATGCCACCCAGGCTGTCGGTAAAATACCAATTCATTTAGATCAAATTGATCTGGTTACCTTTTCACCCCACAAGTTTTTCGGCCTGAATGGCATGGGTGTGCTGCTAAAAAGCGAAAGCCTGATCCTTGAACCACAAATCCATGGGGGCACCAGCACCAGTTATTATCGCAGCGGCACGCCTTTTACCGCTGGTGCCGGGGCAACGGCGCTAGCCCTTGAACTGTGCATGGCTGAGCTGAAAGAACGGCTGACCCAGGTTACTGTAAAAAACGACTGGTTAAAAAAACAGTTATCAGCGTATCCGCTAGTAGCTTTCAACAGTACTGAACATGCTATTCCCCATATTCTTAATCTCAGTGTCAAAGGCGTCAAAGCCCAAGCATTTCAGGCTGCACTGAGCGACCGGAAAGTCTGCGTTTCGACCAAATCAGCCTGTTCCACCGACAACACTCCCTCACGATCGGTTCTGACAGTCACCGGAAGCAAGGATCTGGCCAGATCTTCCTGGCGGATCAGTCTTTGCCATTTAACCACTGACAGTGAATTGCAGGAGTTTATGGACATCTTTGATTATTGTTATAAAAGTTTAACTAAAAAGTAGGAGTTATCATGGAACGTTATCAAGAAATAGAAAAAAGTTTAAAAAAGAAGTATCGCAGCAGTATCTGGTGCCGCTTTACCAGTGCTATCAATGAATATCAGCTGGTCAAGGAAGGTGATAAAATTGCGGTGTGCATCTCTGGCGGAAAAGACTCCATGCTGATGGCCAAGCTATTCCAGGAACTGAAGAAACACAATAAATTCGAATTTGAACTGGTTTTTCTGGTAATGGATCCGGGCTATAACCCGATCAACCGGGAAATGATCAAAAAAAATCTGAAACTGTTGAATATTGAAGCAACTGTTTTCGAATCGCAGATTTTTGATTCAGTGGCCGATATTGAAAAATCACCCTGCTATCTCTGTGCCCGGATGCGCCGGGGTCATCTGTATCATCACGCCAAAGAATTGGGATGCAATAAAATCGCCCTGGGCCATCATTATGACGATGTCATTGAGACGATCCTGATGGGCATGCTTTACGGCGGTCAGATACAGACCATGATGCCCAAACTAAAAAGCAGCAATTTTGAGCATATGGAGTTAATCCGACCGATGTATCTGATTCGGGAAGAGGCCATCATCAGCTGGAAGTTGCATAACGACCTGCAATTTATTCAATGTGCCTGCCGCTTTACTGAAAATTGTATGATATCAGACAATGAAGGCGGAGCCTCCAAGCGCCAGGAAATGAAAACGCTGCTGAAAAAATTCCGCCAAACCAGCCCTTATATCGAAAGCAATATTTTTAAAAGCGTCGAGAACGTCAATCTCAATACGATTATTTCCTATAAGCAAAATGGGGTTAAACATCATTTTTTAGATGATTATGATAGCTGATTCTGTAAATAAAAACAAAAAAACTAAACCATTAATATCTGAACGGAGATTTTTTAATGTTGAACCAATTTTCAAGAACTGAATTATTACTTGGCGGGGATGCCATGGAAAAACTGGCGCAGGCACGCGTTGCCATCTTTGGCATTGGCGGAGTGGGTAGTTATACTGCCGAAGCCCTTGCCCGCAGCGGCATTGGCTCATTTGATCTCATTGATGACGATAAGGTCTGTTTGACAAATCTCAACCGCCAGCTGATCGCCACCCGAAAAACCGTGGGCCAAAATAAGGTCGAGGTGATGAAACAACGGATTCTGGATATCAATCCCAATGCTCAGGTCAATACACAGCAATGCTTCTTTTTACCTGAAAACGCTGATAATTTTGACTTCTCTTCCTACTCATATGTGGTTGATGCCATCGATACTATTTCGGCCAAAATTGAGTTGGTGCTCCAAACTGAAAACGCAAAAACACCCATCATCAGCTGTATGGGTGCTGGAAACAAATTAGATCCGACGCTTTTTAAGGTTGCCGATATCTATAAAACCAGTATGTGTCCGGTCGCCAAAATCATGCGAAAAGAACTCAAAAAACGAAGGATTAAGCATTTAAAAGTTGTGTTTTCAACGGAAGAACCGATTAAACAAATAAAAAATTTAGCCAATAGCTGTCAATCCAATTGTATTTGTCCACCGGGAACTGAACGAAAATGTACCGATCGACGATCCATTCCCGGCAGCATTTCCTTTGTTCCGTCGGTAGCGGGTCTGATTTTAGCAGGCGAAGTGATCAAGGATCTCGCTTTTCAAATTAACCACAAGGGCGTGGAAAAACTTTATTGATAGCCTATGTTTCGGGGGTTTCACCCCCGAATTTATAACCAATCCCATAAATAGTCAGGACATACACCGGATTTTTGGGATCCTTTTCTATTTTTTGACGCAGGTTCTTAATGTGGCTGTCCACGGCCCGATCATATCCTTCAAATTCATCACCCAACGCTACTCTGATTAGATCCTCCCGGGTAAAAACCTTATTGGGATATTTTATTAACGCCGCCAGTAGTTTATATTCATTTGGAGTAAGATTAATTTCCACTTGATTCTTTTTGATCAGATGACTTTCAAAATCAACCTCCAAATCACCGCCATTGAAAGAAGCCTTATTATAAAGCGGGACCAGATCATCACTTGATCGGCGCAGAACTGCTTCAATTCTGGCATTTAGGGCTTTTAAACTGAATGGTTTCGTAATATAATCATCTGCGCCGATATTCAAACCTTTAAGCATATCTGATTCTTCAATTTTTGCAGTAAGCATAATAATCGGCACCCGGGATTTTTTTCTGATCTGAATACAAATTTCTTCGCCCGTCATATCCGGAAGCATCAGGTCTAAGACGATGATCGCAATGTTTTCCCGGTCAAAGATATCGAGGGCTTGTTTACCATTTTCCGCCGTAAAGACGGTAAAGCCTTTACTTTCCAGAAAAGACTTTACCACCTCAATTATTTTGGTTTCATCATCAACAATAAGTACTTTTTTTAAATGATTGTTCATTATTGCCAAACCTCTATACTTCCCAGTTGCTCAATTGAACATCAACGTCTTCGATCATCACGTGTATGAAATCTTCTTGTGACACTTTTCTCATTATACTACAGGTAACTCGCATGGGTAGCATTAATCCCGCTTTTTTAGACTTAAACCTTCGACTTGGATCGTTGCCCCAATCAAATTTTTTTTAAGTATAAAATGCAGTGTCGACCGTATCACCCTTGCATTTTTGCTGATATATAGGGTAACATCATCCTGTTGAAAGATGTCAAATGCGTCCAATTGATCTGGCTTTACAAGTGAAACTTCAGAAACCTCAAAAGTTGGACAGCAACCGCCACCTGTAGAACTGATGGTTAGTGTTAAATTACTCTTTCTTTTTTTTCGCATGTAGTCTAAAACTGCATTGTCTATTTTAAGCTCAAATGATCTGTCCATCTTTTTTACTCCTATTCCATTTTATTTTTCGGCAGCTTGATAACAAAACTACTGCCTTCGTTTAAGTGACTTTCGGCCTCAACCATTCCTCCATGGGCAGTAACGATTGACTTAACAATGGCCAGTCCAATTCCTGAACCACCGGTCATACGATTTCTAGATTTATCAGCCCGATAAAAGCGCTCAAAAACATAGGGGAGTTCATCTTCTGGTATCCCAATCCCATTATCACTGACACATAATCGAACAAACTGCTTATCTTCAGAAATAAAAATTTTAATGATACCATGCTCCGGTGTATATTTTACAGCATTTGAAACTAGATTAATGATAACCTGGCTGACTCTATTTTGATCAGCATATGTGTCTGAACTTTCCCCCTCAATCGATACGTTCAACTTCTTTTTATCGATTTCTGCGGCAAAGTTCGCCACTGCTTTTTCTGATAACGCATTCAGATTAATCTGTGTTTTATCAAGCTTTAAATTATCACTTTCAACTTTTGCCAAATTCTCTAAATCTTGGATAATTTTACCTATGCGCAATATTTCATCATGGCAACTTTTCAAGCGTTCGTTTGTAGGTTCCCATACCCCTTCAATCATGGCTTCAATATGGGTTCCAATCGATGTAAGAGGGGTTCGCAGTTCATGAGCTACATCAGCGGTCAACTGTTTTCTTAGTGACTCCTGTTTTCCCAATGTGTCAACTAAATGATTAACAGCAACAATGAGGTCATTTAATTCCCTGGTTTTTGAAACTTCTGTGATTCGTACATCGTAATCACCTTCAGAGATTTGTTTTGTTACAGTGACCGTATGTAAGATTGGGCGACTTAATCGTTTAGCCAGGATTGACCCGACAATAACCGAAAAAACAAGTGAGAAAACGCCAATTCCGATTAATACTGTATTAAGTGCATTCAAAAACTGAAAATCATCTGCGCTTAAAAAGTATGGTCCAAAATAGCTGATATCTGCCGTTCCAATGACTTTACCATTCTTAGTGATTGAGATGGTTTTTGACATAAATTCACCATTCATTTGCGGATATTTCGTATTCATGCGATGTGAAATATCATCCATCACTGCTGTACATAAGGACATATCACATGTCTCCGCATCCCAGATCGTCTGATTCTGTAAATCATAAACCTTGACAATATACCCGTCATAAAGGGCATACATCCCGATGGTGTGGACAAAATCTGCGTTCCAGGTTTTGGTGTCCATATCATATTGCTGACTCAAACTATCTGTTATTTCCTGAGTTCGTTTCTCTTGTTGAATGGTAAGATAATTAGTGAATTCTTTTTCAATTAAAATGTTTGATAAAAAGCTGATCGTGGCAACAGTAAGTAACATAATCAGGGCAATCGTCAACGATAGTTTTGTTCTTAAGCTATGTTCCATAGCAATCTCCTCGTTCATAACTAATTATGAATTAGTTATATTTTTCCTGACACATGGTATCCTTCTTCTTCAATGACAGTTTTGAAGCTCTCAAAGGTTAATTTACCCGGTTCATATTCGATTGCCACAGTTTTTCCAGTAAGATCGACAATAACACGCTCAACTCCGTCGAGTTCGCCAACTGCATTTTTTACAGCTCTTTCACAGTGAGCACACGACATACCTTCGACATTTAAAATTATTCTTTCCATTTTGTACACCTCTTTTTTCTAGTTTATTTAATATTAAACGGTTTTAAAAATTTATCCACTTCAATTGGTTTTTTATCTTCGTCTTCGGCACTGACCTTGGCGAAAACCCAGCCTTCAACTTTATCCGGATCAACGCCGGCATCAATAAAAATCTGTGGATTTAAAACAAAGACAATGTCCTTATCATTGGTACTCAGGTCTTTAGCCCATTCAAACATATTCCCATCACCAATGTCAACCCCATAATGGTCAAGGGCGGTGTGATATTTAATATGATCACGTTTCAGATTGACAAGCTGTTCATAGGATGCCAGCGGGGTCACTTCGCCACTGTAGGTTAATTTTTCATCCCCTAACATTGTCCCGACCATAATCTTATCATCAACGAGCATTCCGGCGGGAAGCTTTGTGACATCAAGTCCAGCTGCGAGAAATGGTTTAGCATCAACTTCCAGCATCACATCGTGAGGGGCTCCGCTACTGTAATCCTTACTCCAGATAAAACGGGCGGTTCCATCCGGTGCCGATAGTGCCCAGCCTCCATTCATCTCATCTTCGGCAATTTGGTTGGGAATGGCCTGAAGCACCGCATCAAAGGATGTGATGGAGGTCTTGCCGACAACATCAGTTTGCTGACAACCGGATAGGACAACTAACAATAATAGGGCTGCCCCGGCTAAAATAATTTTCTTCTTCATGGTCTTTTCTCCTTGTTAAATATTTTTTTATGGTTTGAACCCTTTTAATCGGAGGGCGTTGGTGAGTACCGAAACCGAACTCAGGGACATGGCCGCCGCTGCAAAAATGGGGTTCAGCAATGGTCCGCCAAACAAATAGAGCAGTCCGGCGGCAATGGGGATTCCGGCAACGTTATAACCAAATGCCCAAACCAAATTTTGCTTGATGTTGCGAATGGTACTTTTGCTGAGTTTAATGGCGGTGGGTACATCCATCAGATCACTTCGCATCAGCACAATGTCGGCGGATTCCATGGCAACATCGGTACCGGAGCCAATGGCAATGCCAATGTCTGCCTGTGCCAAAGCCGGTGCATCGTTGATGCCATCTCCAACCATGGCCACTTTTCGGCCTTCGGCCTGGAGTTTTTTTACTTCATTTGATTTATCCTGGGGCAAAACTTCGGCCAGGACTCGATCGATGCCAACCTGTTTGGCGATGGCTTCAGCGGTTTTTTTATTGTCGCCAGTGATCATCGCCACTTCGATCCCCATTTCATGAAGTTTGGCAATGGCTGCTTTACTACTTGCCTTTACTACATCTGCCACGGCAATAATCCCTGACAATTGGCCATTCATGGCAATGTACATGGGGGTTTTGCCTTCTTCTGCCAGCCGATCAGATTCTGCTTCCAGAGTGATCAAAGAAATACTGTTCTGATCCATCATTTTTCGATTGCCCAGCAGCAAACGGGAACCATCAACTTCTACTTCAATCCCATATCCTGGTATTGCTTTGAATGTATCAATTGTACGCATTTCCAGGCTTTCTTTTTCGGCGCCGCGGACAATCGCTTCACCCAGCGGATGTTCTGATCCTTTTTCCGCGGATGCTGCAATTTGAAGAAGCCAATCCCGCTCAATCCCATTTGTGGTGACAATGTCAGTTACCTCAGGCTTGCCTTCAGTAATGGTGCCGGTTTTGTCAAAAACAATGGTATCAATAAGATGGGTGGTTTCCAGGGCTTCGCCACCCTTAATTAAAATGCCATACTCAGCACCTTTTCCGGTACCCACCATGATCGCCGTAGGGGTTGCCAGACCAAGAGCACAAGGGCAGGCGATGACAAGAATCGAAATAAAGATGGTCATCGCAAAGACAAAGGTATGACCGGTAAAATACCAACCAGCGAAGGCCAGCACTGCGATCACAAAGACAATCGGAACAAAATAGCTGGATACAATATCGGCCAGCTGGGCGATCGGTGCCTTTGAACCCTGGGCATCTTCCACCAGCTTGATGATTTGAGCCAGGGCAGTATCGCCGCCAATTTTTGTCGCTCTAAATTTGACTACACCATTTTTGTTAATACTGGCAGCGTATACCGCATCCCCAGATTTTTTATCGATGGGCATACTTTCTCCGGTAAGCATCGATTCATCAATGGCGGTGTTTCCTTCAATGACGATCCCATCGACCGGAATTTTGCCCCCCGGTTTGACCAGGATCACGTCGTCAATTTCGACCTCATCAATGGGTGTTTCAATTTCGACACCATCCCGGATGACAAGCGCCGTTTTAGGTGCCAGACCCATCAGTTTTTTTATCGCTTCGGACGTTTTCCCTTTGGATACCGCTTCCAGATATTTTCCTAACAGGATCAGGGTAATGATAACTCCGGCGGTTTCAAAGTACAAATCTTCAACGGCCCCGAAATTACCAATGCTGATCTGATAAACCGAATAGAGACTATAGAGAATCGCCGCCGAGGTTCCCATCGCAATCAATGAATCCATATTGGGACTGCGCTGGATGATGGCTTTGAAACCAACACTATAAAAACGGTGGCCAGCGATTATAATTGGAATCACCAGAATAATTTGCACGATGGCGTAGGTCAGCGGATATTGCATCGGCTCCAGAAAGCTGGGAATCGGTAGTCGTAGCCACCAGATCATCGCCCCCATGGCCAGATAAAGCAGCGGAATCCCGAAAGTTGCCGACACGATTAATTTAGTCTTGAGGGTTCGGATTTCTTTTTCCTTCCTCAGTTTGTCTTCATCAATGGCCGTTTTTTTCTCAATTTCCAGCGCCTGATACCCGGCTTTTTCAATGGCCTGGCGAATGGTAGAAAGTTTAATCTGCTGGGTATCGTAGTGAACGGTGGCTTTTTCCGTTGCCAGATTAACAGTAGCACTGGTGATTCCTTCAAGCTTCCCTAAAACCTTTTCGACCCGAGCCGAACAAGAGGCACAGGTCATCCCGCCAATCGGGATTGTCACTTCACTGATTGTACTGATTTCGACCGTACCGTATCCGGCTTTTTCAATGACTTCATTGATTTTTTGCCGGGAAGCCACGCCCTCATCATATTCTACCGACAGGCTTTCGGTGGCAAAATTCACTGATGCACTGGTTATCCCTGCCATCTTACTGACAACTTTTTCAACTCTGGCGGCACAGGCCGCACAGGTCATGCCTGTTATTTTGATTGTTTCTTTTTTCATAAAATTGCCTCCTTGACTTTCATATATGACTCTTTTTTATTGGTTAATATCATCAACAACGGTAATGGTACTTCCTACCATTCCCATCCAGCAGGAATAATTGATGGTACCGGCCTTGGTCGGTGTAAATTCGACGACATTTTCTCCGGTAATCAGTTTTTTTTCAACACCATAGCTTCGGATCAGCATTTTATTATTGCAGCTATTCAAATCGCCGTCGTTGGCTGTGATGATCCATTTAACCGGTATCCCCGTTTGAACAACAATAGGTTTATAAATGCCCCGATCCAGGGTCGTTGCTACCGTTTGAACCCCATCACTCACTGTGGCTTTGGTTCCGGCACTCGATTTGGTAACGGAACTACTGACACTCTGCTGTTCTGTCGTTTTTTGAGACTCACTGCTTGATTGAGTTTGTGATGAATTGGAATTAACCGCTGTTTCGCCTGCGTTTCCTGAACTTCTGGTACAGCCAGAAAATATAACAATCCCCGTCAGGACGATGGCCAACACGATTCCCCATAAATAATATGATTTTTTCATTTAAATTCTCCTTTTTATACTACCCTTTTTTAGTCTTTACTACCTGTGCTTAATCGACAATTGTGATGGTGCTTTTAATCATCCCCATCCAACAACTATAGGGTACCCTACCTGTTTCAGTTGGCGTGAATTCAATGACATTGTCACCTGCCACTAACTTCTTTTCAATATTGTATTTGGGGATCAGCACTTGATTGTTGCAGCCATTAATGTCATTTTCATCCGCCTCGATGGTCCATTTGACGGGCACCCCCACTTGGACGATAATCGGTTCATAACGGTTCGGCGAAAGTTTGGTTGTAATGGTCTGAACCCCCTGGTCGATGGATGCTGTATTATTTTGCTGCACTTCATTCACCGCTGTCACACTACTGGTTAGGGAAGGAAGTGCCATACCCGATAAACTCACGCCATTGCTAAACATAAATACACCCAGTATTAAAACCAGTACGGCGCTGGCGGTCATCATTTTGCTGGTAAATTTTTTGCTGAGCAATGAGCTGATCGCTCCCAGTCCAAACATCAGCGGCACCGTTCCTAAACTAAATGCCAGCATCGATAAGGCACCCTGTACCGGATCACCGGTGGAAAGGGCGTAGAGCTGCATGGCCTGGAGTGGTCCGCAGGGCATTAAGCCGTTTAACAGTCCGACATAGAGCGGGCTGTTGCTTTTTTTCTGTTCATTGATCTTCCTGGCAAAAATCTTGGGCATTCTGGGATTAAACTTACGCAGCCAGGGAAAAAGATTCAGCATATTCAAGCCCATAATCACCATGAACACCCCTGCCATAACAGCGACAATTCCTTTAGCTGTACCGGAAAAGCTGACGACTGATCCCAATGCTCCGACGACCCCACCAATTATGGTATATGAGATTACCCGACCGGCATTATATAAAATACCGGGTCTGAGATTTGCCGTTTTCTTTTCACTTTTTATACTTACATTGGGAACACATTGAGATAGGTTGATCCCCCCACACATGGCAACGCAGTGAATGGAAGTGAGTAAACCGATTAATAATAGTGCGCCATAACCGACACCCTGTTTTGCCTCTGGAAATGAGTTAAAGATGTTAAAACCGCCAAAGTAATTGATAATCACAAATGCAGCAATAATGATGATGCCGATTCCTAAAACTTCATTAATTTTATTTTTCTTTTCAACGGTTTTGTTTTTTTGTTTTTCACCTGCTCGTTTTACATGATAATCCATGCTTTCAATCGTCTTTACAATGGTTGACAGCTTCACACGATCCGGGTCGTATGTTAAACTGACCCGTGAGCGTGTGTAACTAGCCGTGACATTCGTTACCCCATCAAGCTTTTTTAGTTTATTCTCGATTCGATTTTCACAATTAACACAGGTCATCCCGCTAACTGAAAATGTCTTTGTCATTGCTTTTTCTTCCATTGGTCATTCTCCTTGTCACTTCTGATCTGATCCTATCATAACAACAACTTTTGTAGATCTTATGGAGAAGCGAAACGTTAGTCAATGCGTTTAAACCCCACATTATGAATTAATTTTTAAATCAGCTTTCCTTCTTCAAAGCAGAAATATACCAGAGGCTCCTGGAAAAGCCGCCTTTAATGAAGTTTTTTAGATTACTACAATCTGGACATAAAAAAAGGCTCTCGATGTTATTAATCGAGAACCAATGATCAAAATTATTATTTTTACGGATACACCTCAATCAGCACATCCATAATGCCACCGCAGGCCATCCCCTCATCTTCGGCCACTTCCCCGGTCATATCAACATGCATGGTCAGAAAGCCGCCCTCTTCACGCAGCAGATCCCGGGCGGTGACGATCACTTCGCCTTCGCTGCAGCCGCCGCCAATGCTGCCAAGACTACGGCCATCGGGCCAGATAATCATTTTAGCTCCAGCCCCCCGGGGAACGGAACCTTTTTTTGAAATGACCGTCACAATCGCCCGTTTGTCAGAGTCATTTTCTGCTAGATTCTTAACCACTTCAAAATCAAAATCGGAATGATTGGTCTGATTGTTCCGATCCGCTTTTTCCGGTTGATGAGCCATTCGCTTCACCTGAATGATCTCAGCAATAATCGAAATGGCAATTTCTTCCGGGGTTACCGCCCCAATTCGTAGCCCGATCGGTGAATAAACCCGGGCGAGTTGTTCCTCCGTAAAACCGTCTTCCCGAAACTGAGCCATCAAGCCCTTAACCCGGCGTTTGGACCCGATCATCCCCAGATACTCGGGATTTTTGGCAATCGCCTGGCGTAGGCACACTGCATCATGGCGATGGCCGCGGGTGACCACAACGACGTAGTCGGTGTTTTTGACCTGCAGGCGGTCAAAACAGCTGTCAAAGCTTTCACACATTACCCGACTGGCTTCGGGAAAGCGTTGCGCATTGGCAAAAGACGGTCGATCATCGATAACGGTGACCTTAAAGCCGATATCCGCCCCATAACGGGCCAGCGGCTTGGCAATATGACCGCCTCCCAAAATAATCAGCCGCCCTTCCGAGTAAAAGGGTTCATATAAGACGAAAGCCCCCTCTTCGGTGGTATTAAATTTCGGCAGTCCCTGATCAATAACGGCTGTGATCGTTTTTCTGGTTTTTTCATCAAATTGTTCCGTTTGTAAATCGCCATTTCGCAAAACTGATTTTGTGATCGTTCGTTTCGTTGTTTCCGGATTTGTTACTCCCCGGGTGCACATAATCACCTGTTTTTCATTTTCCAATTCATTAAGTAGTTTTTGATACGGATTAACCACGTTCTTGTCCCTTTCTGAAACGATCGTCTACCCAGATCTCCCGGGGTCGATGACCGATTTCAAGTTGAATTTCATATTTGCTGATTTTGCTGTAAAGAGTATTTCTTTGGATGCCCAGGGCGGCAGCCGTCTGGCTGATATTGCCCTTATAAAGTTTTAAGACCCGTTTAATATGCTCTTTTTCCATATAGGATAAGTCGAGCTGTGCCGGATCAAGATCTTCGAGTCGCTCTTCCCGCAATTCAATTGGCAAATTTCCAGTAATTGCCATAAATTGGGCCATCGGGCTGGGTTGCTCACTATTTTCCGAAAAATACTTATAGGGAAATGCTTCAGTGTTAATAATCAGTTCCACCACATTTTCCAGTTCCCGCACATTCCCCGGCCAACTGTAACTTTCCAGTAATCGCATGTTGTCCTCAGTAATTTCAAATTCCTGCTTTTCATATTTCGCTGACAGATTTTTCATGAAATATTGAAACAAAATGGCAATATCGTGGGTGCGATCGCGAAGTGGTGGCAGATACAGAGGCAGGACATTGAGACGGTAAAACAGATCCTTACGGAAACGACCCAGCTCAACTTCTTTTTTGAGATCCTTATTGGTTGCAGCGATAATGCGCACATCAATGGGAATCGAGCGCTGGCTGCCAATCCGGGTAATGACGTTTTCCTGTAATACCCGCAACAATCGGGTCTGCATATCAAGCGGCATCTCGCCAATTTCGTCAAGCATGATTGTGCCATTATTGGCCTGTTCAAACTTACCGATGTTGCCGCCTTTTTTGGCTCCGGTATAGGCCCCTTCCTCATAACCAAACAGCTCCGATTCAATCAATTGATTGGGAATTGCCCCACAATTTATGGCCACAAAAGGCTCATCAACCCGTTTGCTGAAATTATGAATGGCCTGGGCAAAGACTTCTTTTCCACAGCCGCTCTCCCCCAAAATCAGAACAGTCGAACGATTGTTGGCGATTTTTTTGGCATACTCAATGGTGCTGACAAAATGGCTGTCAGCACCCATAATTTTGTCAAAAGTGTAATAGGGCTGTTCGGATTTGACGATTTTTTTCGTTTGATCTTCTTTTAAAACAAAGACAATCTCAATACTGTCATCCTGAGGGTTATAAATCGGGCTGGCTGTCATCTGGCAATGAAAATGATTCCGCAGGGCTTTGATATTGATAATCCGGTTGACGTGTTTTTCCAGATGAATCGCTTCCTTGATGTTCTCCCACTCTTCAATGATTTCTGCAACATTGGTCGCCGACAATTGTTTATATTTATTGCCGAATAAATCCATCGCCCGCTGATTATATATTTTAATTCGACCATTCAGATCGGAGGTCAGGATCGCTACCGGCATCGAATTGAAAATCGTTTTGATATGCTTATTGGTCATATTCTGGAGGCGGTTATATTCTTTGACCCGGAGCATTTCTTCGATGGCGTTGGAAGCTGCAATGACCATTCCCAGGGTATGGGGATGAACCGAATCAGAGTAACCGGTCAGATCGAGGGCACCAATCAGATTGCCGTTGGGATCACGAATCGGTGCGCCTGAACAGGTCCAACGGTGATAGGCCTTGATAAAATGGTCTTTGCCTGACAATTGAACCGGTTCACCCGATTTTATAACCAACGACATGGCGTTGGTTCCAATGCACTCCTCATTCATATAGGCACCAGCTACCATTTTTAGTTCAAAGGCTTCGGTCAGAATTTTTTCGTCGCCGATGGCATTCAAAATACAGCCTTCTTTATCAGTCAGCAAGACAAAAAAATTATTTCCCCGGACAATACTCATCAGGTGCTCCATATAGGGTGAAGCAGTCAGAATCAAATCTCTGTTTTCTGAAAACTTTGTCTGTAGCTCCGAATGATCAATCATTTTTTTACTGAAAACCTGATCTTCGGTGATTCCATAATCAGCACAGCGTTCCTTTGATTGCTTGATAAGGTTTTGGTAGATATTTTTATTCATGGTTAATTGTCTCTTTTCATTGATTTTGGCAAATCCATTTTCCACTTTTCTGATTATAGCATAGTTCAAAGCTACCAGCATAGGGAATCTTCCATTTAAATACTTCCTTAATCGTTAATCCAAACAGGTTTGCCAGAATCACCCGGATAACTCCAGCGTGAGTGAGGATCACGATCGACTTTCCATCATTTTCTTTTACCATTTCAGCAAACACCGGTATCACCCGTTTTTTTAATTCTGCAAAACTTTCACCTGCCGGCGTTGCAAAAACATCTAACTCTCTACCCCGTTGTTCATAGCTCTCCGGGTAACGCTCTTTAACCTCTGCGAACGTCTTTCCGTCCCACTCGCCCATATTGATCTCTTTTAAGGCGTCGATTTTAAACTGAGGGATCGGGCGTTCGCCCAAGAGAATGTCCAAGGTTCCGATACAACGGCAAAGCGGGCTGGTATAGGCACCATCCAGGGAAATTTGTTTAAACTGTTCCTGCAGTGTTTGCGCCTGCTTTACCCCTTTCGGCGATAGAGGTAGATCCAATTGTCCAATATAGGCTTTTTCATTATTTAATTCAATCTGACCATGCCGAACTAAATATATCCGGGTTTCCATTTTGCAACCCTTTCTTTATATCTTCATCAATTTGCGTGTTATCACGGGTAATTTTTTGTTGTTTATTTTATCCGTTCTTCCTTTGAATTTTCTGCAAAATAATCTCGGCATTGCGATAGCGCCGGGTTATTTTTTCAAGCGCCTGCGGATTATCACGATAAGTCTGCAATACCAAGTTTTTTCGTGTCGTCAAATCGATCAACTGGTCATTTTTAACCAATTTATCGGCCAGATAAAGGATTTCACTTTCTGTAATGGCGGTGTCCGCTTCGACTAAAATATCCATATGAACGGCAATGATTGCCCCCACCTGGGGGTACCCCATCGCCTTTAAGATCTCGCCGCCTTTTTCTGCATGTTTTTTTTCGGTTTTGGCAAGATCATGAAGCAGGGCGGCAGCCTGAATTAACGGTCGATTAAGGGTTTCCCCCGTTTTAATTAATTGATCAACCAGACCGCTCGCCGTCTGTTTGACTTTTTGACAATGTCTACGAATATTCTCAGGCAATTGATACTTCTCCCATATGGCATAGCATTCGCATAAATTAGGGGCTTCCAAGGCATCGTAGGTTAATAATGCCTCATAATCCGCCCGGGTATCCATATCCATTAAAATCGCTTCGTCGATCAGAGGTAGTTCCGCCGCATCGATTTCATATAAGGCCAACAGTCGCTTCAACCCACCACCTTGTTTATTATCCAGAATCGCTCTTCGGTACTTTGTATCAATCAGTGGCGGATGTCCCCGTTCGCCTAAAAAGCTGGGGTAGATAATGCCTTTACCGAGCTGCGGTGGTGCTGCCATCAGTTCTTTTATGGTTTCCCGCTTGACCAGCGGGATGTCTACCGGATGAATAAAAAAGGCCTCAATTTCGTCGTTCAAGTGAGTAACACCAGTAACAATGGAAGTATACATCCCATCAGCAAAGTTCTTATTGACCACGACATCCACTGGCTGATTGTCAAAATAGGGGCGGATTTGATCTGCCCGATGGCCCAAAACCAGAATGATCTGATCGGCACCGGCCTGCTGGTAGAGGGCAACCACCCGTTCCACCGCTGTTTGCCGGCCGAATTTCAGAAGCGGCTTAAATCCGGCCATCCGTGAGGAATAACCGGCCGCAATAATAATAACGCCATACTTTTTCAATTTGGGTGCCGCCTGACTTGAATCATTTCCGCCACAATACTGACGGCGATCTCCTCCGGGGTATCGGCATAAATGTTCAGACCAATGGGATTGTGGACCCGCTCCAGATCGCTATATGAAAAACCCATCTCGAGCAGCCCCTGATAGATATGATTGCGTTTGTTTTTACTGCCGAGCATCCCAATATATTTCGCCTCGGTTTGCAACATCTGGGCCAACACATCTTTATCATCCGAATTGCCTCTGGTCACAATCACCACATAGGAATATTCGTTGATGCTAATGTGATTTTCAAGATTTTCAAAACCCGGTATCACAAGCACCTCATCAACCGTGTTAAACCGCTGACGATTGGCAAATTCTTCCCGGTCATCAAGCACAGTGACATAAAAACCTACAACCTTACATAATTCGGCCAGAACCTTGCCAATGTGACCGCCGCCAATAACACAGACATTCTCATGGTTGAAATAAGGTTCGACATAGAAACCTGCTGCTTGTAAAAAAGCCTGCTGATATTTCAATTGATAAAAATTCAGGCGAATCTCTTTAACAATGTTGTGAACTTCGTCACTTTCGGATCCCCAAAAACCAGTTTCAGTGCAGACCCATTTTTCCAGTCGATCATTAATAAAGCTTGTCTGTGGTATTTTGATAATCGTCACAAAGTCTGTCTTGGTATCGATCAATTTGATCATTTCATCGTAAAATACCTGCGTTTGCGGATCCCACCAATCAATGTACTCCAGGAGAATTTTTAAATCACCTCCACAAACCAGTCCCAGAGAAGCTTCATCCCGGCTGTTTAACTGGAAGGTTTCAATCTGATAATAGTTGTCCTTTAGAACCCTGGCGGCAGCTCGAATCACCAGTGCTTCCACAAGACCACCGCCAATTGACCCTTCAATTGACAAATCCTCTCTGATCATCATTTTTGTGCCTTCATTGCAAGGTGCCGATCCTGATTTTTCGAGAATAGTCGCCAGCACAAAATTCTCTTTCTGGTGTTTTGCTTCTTTTATTTGCCTGATTAGACTATTCACAGCTGATCTCCTTTCGCCAGTCCCTAATTTTTCGCTTGACCATGCTGTTCACCAGTTGATCCGGTTTTTGCAGCGGACTTCTTTTGACTTCAATTTGCATCACTTCACCATGGTTTTTTAAAAAATGCGTTTCAATGCACCTTTGCAGTTGCGCTTCTTTAGCTTTGGAGGTTTCGTATTGATAAAGCGAAACCTCAATCAGAAGGGTTTGATCGTCTTTAATGGTGACCTGATAATCAATCAGATCTTCATCGGCCAACAGTATTTCCTCGAGCTCTTTGAGATCAAAAGTGACATCGCCGTTTATTTGGATCCGATTCTTCAGCCGTCCGTCAACCTTTTTCATGATTCTTAAAAAGCTGCCACATTGACAGGCGTCGACTGAAAACGCCCCAAGGTCGCCCGTGCGATAGCGAATCAATGGCATCGCTTGGCGATTAAAGGTTGTAAAAACAATCTCCCCTGTAATGCCATCGGCTACCTTTTTACCTGAGCGCGGATCGACAATTTCAAAATATAAATCGCCTTCCCGGAGATGATAGCCGTTAAGCGCCTGGCACTCAACCCCACCGCCGTAGCCCATTTCAGTCATCCCATAATGGTTAAAAACCTGGCAGCCAAACTTCTGGTTAAGCTCAAAAACCAGCGCCTGCGGGACATAGTCGGTACTGAGCAGAACTTTTTCGATGCGATTAAAGCTCGCCGCTTTGCTGCGACTGAGATATAAAACCTGAATCGGAATGCCGACAATGCAATTAATCTCATTTTCGATCATCGTTTTTTCGACCGCCTCCAGATCGTTGAGCAGACCATAAACAACACAGGGTGTTCCGGTACGATCAAGGGCTTTTTTCAACAAGTCTCCGATGGTGCCGTAGGCTTGTCCCGGCAGTAAAACCATTACCCGATCGGTGTTGTCGATTAACGAACATATCCCGTAATCAAAAAAATCCACCGTCTTCTGGAGATCAGCCTCTGTAAAAAAAATCCGCTTCTTCGGGCCACTGGTTCCCGAAGTATTCAAGGTAACAATCCGCGCAATTTGCGATTGGGGAACACATAAAAAATCAAAGGGGTTATTTTTGATGTCCTCGGCCGTTGTAAACGGGAGTCGCTCAAACTGATCCCAGGATTTGATTTTCCGGGGATCGATGCCTTCCAGCTGGTTTTGATAAAACCGGCTGTTATCCTTGGCATAACTAAGCGTTTCAACCAGTTTTTTTAGCTGATAGCTCTTGAGCGCATCCGGATTTGCTGGTGAAATGCCGGTTCGTTTGATGATCCAGTTTTCCAATGGTGTCTTTTTCATAAAATCCTCACTGTTGGCGATAGATGGCATGCCCGTTTTTATCGGTCAGGTTATACATACAAAAAGGGATCAGCTGGCCCTGCGGGTTAACAACATGAATGCAGCAGTCTTTAACCCGATTCAGATCCAGATTCCAGACATCCTGAAAGGCCATCGCAGATAGGCTAAACGAATGGCGGTTAATCTGATCAAGGATCGCATCCCAGCCATCTTTTGCTGGTACTGCGGCGCTTTTAATGCCATCGTCTTGTGGTTCTGGCCCGACGCCAGACCACTTCCTAAGCACATGGGCTTTTGCCTTACGGGCACCTTCTTCGGCTGTTTCTACCCCACAGCATTTTGAAATACCAACCTGGGCGATCAGCTCCCCGTTTTCCGAAACTGTATAATTTCCATGAAACGAACACCGGGCATTTTCACAACCGGGCGGACTGAAACTGTCTTTGCGGATCCGTCGCTGGGTTTGGTCTTCGATTTTATCGATCAAATCGCCTAAAGTCAATCTTTTCTGTTCATCCGGCAGGTTTGGAATCCGACCAAAATAACTGACGGGCTGCATATGCACCCCTTTAACCGTTGGCGCCCATTCCAGTCCAAAATTGATAATGTTCCCGAGATCGGAATCGTTGACGTCACTAACCAGGGTCGGCACCAAAACGACTCCAATATTATATCGCTGACAATTTTTTATTGCCTTGATCTTGGTTTCTAATAATGGTTTGCCTCTGAGGTCTTTATAAATCTCATCTTTGGTGCCATCAAATTGCAGAAACACCGAATTGAGTCCGGCCTTTTTTAAGGCACTGACATACGCTTCATCCTCGCCCATGCGGATGCCATTGGTATTGATTTGAATAAAGGAAAAGCCGAGCTCATGCCCAATTCTGATAAGCTCTGGCAGATCATCTCTTAAAGTGGGCTCGCCGCCGGAGAGCTGAATATTGCAGTTGCCCGAGGTGTCCATCGCACTCTGATACATCCGTCTGATCGTTTCAAGATCAAGATCCGCCTCGGCATTGCCATTGGCATCGGCAAAACAAAAGGAACAATTGAGATTACAGCGCTGCGTCACCTCAATCAGCGCCGTGCAGGTATGCTGGCGATGCTCGGCACAAAGGCCGCAATCGAAGGGACAGCCTTTTTCGACCGCCGTATTCGTTTTTTTGATGGTGGCCGGTATTTTATTGCGTACCCATTTTGTCATTGGGATACTCCCCCGCCACAGCAGCGCTTTAAAACGACCATGTTCGGGACAAGATTTTTCCATCCAAGCTTCTTCTTTTTTTTCCCAAATAATTGCCTTAATTCTTTTCAGGCAAACCGGGCAAAGGCTTTGGGTCGTCGAAATGATTCGCTTCATTTTTTTCTACATCTCTCGATTTCCAAAAGTGTAGCCATTCTCCTGAAGTATCTCGACCACCTTTTCAAAGCTTTCCAGAAGTGTATCACCACACTTCACCGGATACGTTTGGTTGTTTTCATCGGTAAATCGAAAAACGCCAATCAGATCGAGACACTCGGTACTTTCAAAGTGCTCTTCAAACCAGTCCATATAAGTTTTAACCATCGTACCAAAATTATCCTTCGTATATTCCCGGGCTTTTCCCTTGCCCGCATACAGGCCAAGAACACCAATACCACCGGTTAAAACCCCACAGGTTTTCTGATTGCCGCCAATACCATTACACAAACCATTCATCACCCGGATCAGGTCGTCATTTTCGATCTCTTCCATATCCAGCGCCAGCTTCATCATAATCTGACTGCAACAATAACCTTCCGTTCCCAGTCGATACAGTTCAAATTTCAGTTCATCCATCTTTTATTCCACCTTTCTTGCGATCATCATAAAGTAGCCCGGTTTGCACATTTTTAAGGTGTCCTGGAAGCCAGCCGCACAGGTACCTCCGGTTTTTAACCAGAATGCCTGCATCGAACCGAATTCAAAGATCGTTTTGACCAGCAGCTGCCTGAGCAATTCACTGTGATCTTCCAGCAAGACAATTTCAAAACCGGCGTCAGTGACAACCGTCTGCAATTGGTTTAAATCGTATAATCCCCGCATACAGCTCGTAAACTGATGGGTTTTGATCCCTTCAAGCGCTTCCGGATTTCTGGCATAGACATCGGTAATAAAAAACATTCCCCGGGTTTTCATCACCCGATAGACCTCCTTCATTACTACCGGAAGATCGGTCATCAACGACAGCGTACATTCGGATAACACCCCCTGGAAGCTCTCGTCCTTACAGGGAATCGCTTCACCGCTACCAAAAAGAAACTCTTTATTCGGATTGTTTTTTTTGGCTGTCGCCAGCAGCTTTTGGGAAGGATCAAGTCCCACCACTGTCAGCCCATATTTCCTTGCCAGATAACCGACAGTAGCACCCGCTCCACAGCCAAGATCCAGCAATGAATCGGCAGCACTCCAGTGACAACCAGTTACGCCCCGATCGGTTAAAGAAAAACCTCCCGGTCGTAGCGTTCCTCCCAAAAGTGCTGACATTTCTGTACTTTCATAGGCACAATTCCCCGACAATTATTTGTCCTCCAGTCCTTCTTCCACTTCCTTCATTTTACCCAGCGCCAACGTTTCATCAATAAACACCTGGTTGCAACTAGGGCATTTCATCAGATCCACTTCAAAGTTCCCTTCCATATACTTAACTTTGACTTTGGCTAACTCCAATTCGCGCTGGCATTTATCACAGTACCACTTAGTTTGATCAGTGCTTTCGTGTTTCATCTTATTCCTCCACTATTTCCATGCGATGACTGTAGACGCTTTTTAAAATAAAGGCATTTTCTTCTTTTTCGTATTTCACCCAAAAGGTGACGTTATCACGCCGCAGTCTAGCCAGATATTCTCCAGTTTCGGGATTGCAGAAGCGTTCGTTATTTTCTTCGGCATTTTGCAGCACCGCTTGAATGTCCTCCATCAGTATATACCGGTCTTCGATTTTCTGCTTAACATCATCGGGGATAATCAGTTTAAATTGATCTTCTCTCATGGTTTCCTCGGGTTCCTCTCGCCAGATTTCTTTTAATAAAATTTGCTTAACCCGACTTCGGTTGTGATGGCGTTCTGACAGGGTTGGCATCTTGCGGGTAGCCGCTTCACCATCATCTTTGGGATAAAGCAGATCCAGCAAATGGTAGGTGCGTTTGCCCCCAGACACAAACAAATCCTTACACATCGCACAATAAACCAGCAGATCATTCTCGCTCTCGCCGATACGTTCATTCACAAAAGCGTTGGACTGATCCCGGTTGGCATAATAAACCAGTCCACCGTAACCGCAGCATTTTGTTCGATCTTTCGTATATTCCAGTTCCTCAATACCATAACCGAGTTTGGCAACAATTTTTCGGACACTCTCATGGAGGTCACTGTTTTCCCGGGTTCCACAGGCATCATGAATACTGAGTGTCTGGGGTGTTTTTATGTGATCCTTATTGGGCAGACCCTTTTCGACATAAATATCCCAGAGTGACGCAATGGCAATCTCCGGCAGGTATTTCTTAAAAATCCGGATACAGCTGGAGCAAGCCAGAATAAAGGTAGGGCGTTCCATTTCTTCCCATACTTTTTTAATCGCTTCAACATTCTCGTTCATTAAGGCCTGTTGCCCAGCCCAATCAGCCGGTGCACCGCAGCAGCCAAGATAGATTCCCACATCTCCTTTGATATGGCCAACAAGGTACTCATAGATACTTTTGATGTCATCGGGATAAGACGCCGGTAGCTGACAACCAGGATAAAAAAGATATTCAGTTTTGCCGGTACCTTTATATAATCCTTTGACATAATCAGAAAAAGAAATCAGCGGATAATAGAACAGATCTTTGGATTCCTCTTTACTGGGCTGTTTGCGCACCAGTGAAAATCGGGAGCTGTTGGAAAAGGCCATGTCTTTTAATGCGAAGTCATGAGCGGAGGCCGGCATCTTACCCCGTTCAACCATACTTTCACGGGTCTCGTGAATAATGTCGTTCATGCTGATATCCAAAAAGCATTCTTCCTTACAAAGACCGCATTCGGCGCAGGAATTAATCATTTTATTGGCGTAATGGGTTCCTAAAATAATTCGTTCACTGTGGTTGATCTGTCGGACATACGCATCCGGGGACATTTCGAAATTTCGCAGATGGACACAGCCTTCAATACATTTGCGGCACTGACACTTGACACAGCGGGCTGCCTCGGCACTTGCTTCTTCCGGATTATAAATCTCCCCGGATTTCTCAATTGGAGGTAATGCCACATGCTTGCTGATCTCAAAGTGGAGCGGCGTATCAAACACCCCTTCACGTTCCCGGGAATCAGTCAGTGAGACCTTTGACAGGTAGCGTTCAATCGAAATAGCCGCCCGTCTTCCCGAGCTGGCTGAAGCGATAATCGACTCTGTTTTTGTGACCAGCTGGCCACCAACAAACAAGGTTGATGCTTCCACCTGAAAAGTGCTCGAATTCCATTTAAGTGGCGATTCCCAAGTCGCCGTGCCCAGATAGACAGCATCATATTCAGTCAGCAGCGCTTCCAAACGAACCTCATCAATCGGTTTTTCCAGTTGAATGGCCATTTTTTTATCTTTAACGGTTTTTATTTCTTCCTGTAGCAACGCTTCGGTCAGTCCTTTGTCAACAAAATCCCACAGTCGTCCTCCTAAACGGTCACTTTTTTCATAGATCGTAATGGTATAACCCTTTTTATCAAGATCAACCGCCGCCGTCAGACCACTTAAGCCGCCACCGATGATGGCAACCTTGCCTTTATTCTTTGGTAACGGCCAGACTTTCTTCGGTTTGTAGGTGCCATATTCCAGCACTGCTTTTTCCAGTTCTGATATCCGGATCGAACCGCCAGCCTTATTCCGTTCGCAGACCGCTTCACAGGGATGATCACAGATCCGCCCAATGATTTTGTGAAACGGCATCTTCTTTTCCATCAGCTTGTAGGCATTCTGGAAATTACTTTTTTCCACTTCCGCTAGAAAATCGATAATTTCCAGATGAACCGGACACTGGGCGGTACAGGTAGGGGGCTCTTTATGAATACACCGATCCCCGGTTTCCAATAATTTATCTAAATTCATCGTTACTCTCCTAACTCTCATCATTAATACAAACAATAACCAAACAACTACACCACAACCAGTATTTGTTCTGATGTTTGTTTCTATAAAATAATTACTCTCTTTTTACAATAATTTGAAATATGACCCAAAACGTACTGTCCATTCGTTATTGCTCTGCCAATAGTCTTAAACAATTATATCATAGAAACAAACACCAGAGTTTGTTACCCCTTATCACTACCTGTCAATTTAAAATAGGAATTGAAAGCTTAGAAGCTTTCAATTCCTTGGGTAATCAGACTTGATTTGCTTATTTTAAGGCTTCTAAACCTTCAAGAACTTTTTCTGGATACGCTGGTAGATGTTTGATTCGTACGCCGCAGGCATTGAAGATCGCATTTGCAATTGAAGCATGGGGTGCCGATAATGGCATTTCGCCTGATCCAGCTGCTCCATATGGTCCTAATGGCCGTGGTGTTTCCTGATGAATCAAGACGATTTCATCGGGAACATCCTTCACTTGTGGAATTCCACATCCAGTTAAAGTGGTGTGTTTTTTCAGATCTTCGAAGTCTTCGCTTAAGGCCAGACCAATCCCCTGAGTTAAACCGCCCCATAACTGTCCTTCAAGAACGGTTTTATTAGTAATGGTTCCGCAGTCAGATACCAGAGTCAATTTGTCGACATGGGTTTTTCCAGTGGTGGTATCAACCGATACTTCAGATAAGAGAACACCATACATATAAACTGGGAATGGATTTCCCTGGCTGGTTTCCACTGATGGCGCCGTACAAGGGGCTGTCCAAACGCCTTCATAGCGCAATGGCAGGCCTTCGGCAACCATTTCATCATAGGTTCTATAAGTGCCATCGGCTTTTTTCATTGCTGCCAGCAGATTTTCACAACCGACTTTAATGGCGTTTCCAGTCATAACGTTGGAACGGCTACCGCCAGCTGGTCCACTGTTTGGTGTCAGTTTCATGTTATTCATCACCAGTTTGATTTGTTCGGGTTTAATACCTAAAGGTCGCAGTGTTTCATGGGCAAAGGTTAATGTTCCCATGTCAGCACCCTGACCATGGTCTTCCCATGAATCCCCTACAATCACGCCATCTTTGGTTAATTCAATCCACATTTCGGATGAATCAGGACCATCAAGACCACAACCGTAGATATTTAGTGAGATACCTACCCCATGTTTGACTGCTCCGCCTTCAGCATTTAAGGCTTCTGCCTTGGCTTTGGCAGCCTGATAAATTGGTCGGATGGTGTCAATTGCCTGTGGTAAAGCAATAACATCTGGTGGGCATCCTTGTGGGGTGGTGTCGCCTTCTCGGTAGACATTTTTATAACGGAGTTCCAGTGGATCTTCACCCATTTGATATGCCAGCATATCAATCAGAGTTTCCGAAGCAAATAAACTCTGTGGTGAGCCGTAGCCTCTGAACGCGGAACCCCAGGCATGGTTAGTGGCAACGGTTCGGCCTTCACCGCGGATGTTGGGGATATTGTAACCAGCGCCGATAAACTGAGAACCACGGGTGGTTACCAGATCGCCGAATTCACAGTATGGACCATGATCACAAGACCAGTCGGTTTCCATTGCTTTTAAGATACCATTTTCGTCGGCTCCCATTTTTACATTCATAAAGAAAGGTGAACGTTTCCCGGTGTAGGTGATCTGTTGGTACATGTTGAATTCCAGGTATACCGGTCGTTTGGTAACCATTGCCGCAACCCCCAATAAACCTTCAATGGTGGGGCTGAATTTATAACCAAATGTTCCCCCAGTTGGGTTCTGAACGATGAAGTATTTTGTTGGATCAACGCCAATGGCTTCAGCGGTCATTAACTGGTGGAAGTGGAGAGCGATACTCTTGGAATGAACCATCAGGTTATCTTCTTCATCAAAGTAGGCAAATCCGACGTCTGGCTCGAGTGGTAAATGGGGTTGACGGCCAACATAGAAGTCATCTTCAATGACATTTGGCAGTTTTTCCATGAGTGGTGCTGTTTCATCCCCCTTGACAATATTGGTAGTAAAGTAGATGTTTGGAGTACCCGGGTGAATTTCGATAGCATCATCCGCCATAGCTGCCGGCGCACTCATATAGGGCAGCAATTCTTCAATTTCGACCACTACTTTTGCTGCTGCTGCTTCGGCCTGCTCGGGGGTATCTGCCAATACCATGGCAATGGCATCGCCATACTGGAAGATTTTTTTGTCATTTAAGATTGGTCGTTCCAGACCGTCTCCTAAATTCTGCGGGAAGGCCAGACCGTTGATTCGGTTGGTACCAGGCACATCTTTAGCGGTAATAACTTTAAAGACACCTTCCATTTTTTCGGCTTCAGATGTATCAACCGAAATCAGATTAGCATGAGAAACTTGAGCTTGAACCAGCTTAATGTGCAGGGTATTTTCAGGTAGTTTCAAGCCTAGATCAGCGCCAAAGTCCCAGGTACCGGTCACTTTTGCCAGTGCTGATGGACGCGCCATGGTTGACCCCATAATGGAAGCGCCTTCTTTTAATTGGAACCATAAATCTTCTTTGGTAATTTCACCACGCATCAATTTAGCGGCATCCATTACCGCATTAATGATGGGGATATAGCCAGTACAACGACAAACATTTCGATGTTTCTGGAACCAGGCTCTGACTTCTTCTCGCGTAGGGCTGGCGTTTTCTTCCAACAATGCTTTGGCTGACACGATAAAACCTGGAGAGCAGAAACCACATTGGGCAGCCCCATTGACCATCCATGCCAATTGCAACGGATGCAGGTTATCATGAGTGCCAACGCCTTCAATGGTGATGATTTCCGACTCATCGTCAACCCGTTTCATTTTGGTTACACAGGATCGCACCACCTTGCCATTTAAAATAACAGAACAGGCGCCACACTCTGCTTTACCGCAGCCTACCTTGGTTCCAGTTAAGCCCTGCTGTTTTCTGATTAAATTGGCCAGGGTTGTTTCCGGATCAACAATAACCGTCCTTTGAATCCCGTTAATGAACAATGTCTTTTTTTCCACGTGAAATCCTCCTTAAATTTAAAAAACTGAACCTATATATGGATGCTAAAAATCAGCCCTTACCAAATCCGCAATTGGGATAATGACAGTCCGTACATGTGGAGCATAATCCGCCATGCCCTAATTTTGATATGTCTTTGGGGGTTAATCTTTCGCCTACCATCAACTTTGGTACCACCAAATCAAAAACCGTTCGGTGGCTGTACATAATACATCCGGGTAATCCCAGGACTGGAATGTCGCCCAGATATGAAAGCAAGAACATCGCACCCGGTAAGGTCGGGGCTCCATAGGAGACAAATTCGGCTCCGGTTTTTCTGATCCCATCCGGGGTAACGTCATCAGGATCCACCGACATGCCGCCGGTTACCGTAACAATATCGGCTCCTTCGGCAATTAATCCGAGAATACTTTGGGCAATCATGTCCGAGTCATCCCGGGAAAAAACCTGCTTAAATACCTCAGAATCAAGTTCGGCAAATTTTTCTCTGATCACATCACCAAACTTGTCTTCGATCCGACCATAAAAAATCTCATTGCCAGTGGTAACAACCCCAACTTTGAATTTTTTAAGTGGCAATACTTCGACAATCGGCCTGCTTTTTGCACACAATTCTTCCATCTTGACCAACTTCTCATTTTCGATGGAAAGCGGGATGATTCGAGTCGATCCGACCAGAGTTCCTTTGGTTACCATGGTATCGGTATGCAGAGTGGCCATCATCATTTCACCCAATTCGTTGATCTCCTGTAATGTTTCCACATTAATTTTTAGTAGTCCCGATTGCGTAGCAGTCATCGTCACTTTTCCTTCGGATGCACCGACAAATTCAACGCCAATTCCAGCTGCCGCTTTCCCTAATCGCAATGCCGCATCATCTTCGTGGATAGTGCCATCATTGAATTCGATAATAGCAATGTGTTCTTTTCCCATGTTCAACAATCGGGGAATGTCCTCTTCCTGTACAATATGCCCCTTCTTAAATGCTGCTCCTTTAAACTCGCCAGGGATAATCTGGGTCATATCATGTGCCAGGAACATACCCACTGATTCACGAACAGGTACTACCTTCATATTGTTTCCTCCATTAGCTTGATCTGTATCATTTTCACTGTGTTACTTATGATGGTTATTATAAAGCAATAAACGTGCCAAATAAAAAAAGCCCTTAAAGTAGGCTTTTTTTAAGATCGAATTATCAAAGCGCTTTTAATTTGAACACTCAATAATTTTAAAGTGTTCAATTTTTGACTGTTTGATCATTTTTTGAACTTTTCGACAGACTTTTTTCGAACAATGCGTTTCAATTCTTAATCCATTCGGATGAAGTGCTTATTTTTAATACTTTTACATTCAACTATTCTTAGTAATTATGTATGGAACCATCATATCTTCATAGCAAATCTTTCCATGATTCCCACTTGATCCGGCAGGATGGAGTCCGTGGTCGGCTGTAATGATGACCGTTCCATTAAATCCACTTACAAGTTGTTGTACCATTTTATCCACCTGACCAATCTGTTCCATTGCCTTCGGGGAATACGGACCATAGGTGGTAGCATCATCATCAATGCTATGAAAATGGGTAAAGATCAGTTGTTTTTTTGCGCTGATTGATTTTTTTGTGTTCTCAAAAACATTGCTGTCCTGGTCACCCTGATTGATTGAAAGAACCGGTTCGATCGAGGTATTGAGCATTTTGGCATCACCTTCGATGTAAGCTGCCGTTTTATTGAGTGCCTGGGCTTTTTCAAAAATATCCGTACCGTTAAAATCCATAACTTCCCGGTTGTTAATCCCATTGCTGCAGGGAAGTGTTCCGGTGATCATGGCTGCCAGTCCCGCCGGAGAAATCGGAGGGTAAACAGATAAAGCTGGCTGTGTAGGCAAACTGGACAAATAAGGAGCTTTCCCCTGTTCACCTGCCATTTTCAGCATTGTCCAACCCAAACCATCCAACTCAATGACCATCACATCACTTCCTTTTTCCAGTTGATGGATGGCATCCGGGGCCACATCGGTAATTGAAAACCGAGGTGGATCACTGAGAACTCCAGCAACATCTGTGATGGTTGTCAGATCCGAGGTTGTGTAGTTGATCCCGGTCTCACTGATTTCAAAAAAACTTTTATCACTCACCTTATCAAATTTGACGCTGCCATCTCGTCCAAACACTGCGATTTCTGTTTGAAATTCGAGCAGATCTTCTGGCAAAACCTGCTTGTGGGTGGTATAGACGGTGACCGTTTTTTCATTAATTTCAGACCGTCCTTCAAAAATTCGCTTTTCAGTGAAGCCATTCAGGTACAAATTGCCGGCCGTAGTGCTCCGGTATCCCTTTTTGTCATCAATTCCAATGGCCTTCTTATCTTCATCCAGGTCGGTCGAAATCACGATGATAGTTCTCAGATTTTTGATCTGGCTGGAGATAGGATGAAGGGTATTAATCAATTCCCAATCATAGCGATTTGAATAACTCAGATGACAATCACTGAGATCATTTCCGTTTATTTTGGAAGACAATCCATCTGCCCCAATTAACAGTAGATCATAACTGGTTGACCGGGGTTGGGCCGAGGCAATCACCTTTTCCAAGGCAATTGTAGTATAATTTTTTTCATCTTTAGTAACTCGCTTGATGGGATAACCCATCATGGTATTGATGGTCAATGGTGTCTCGACATCACCGCTGATTGTAAAGCTTTCGGGATACTCACCGCCTAAGCCCTGATAATCACATCCGGAAAGAATGAAAATGAGCAGAATCAAGGGGAGCATTATCCGGATTTTTTTTATATAGCCGGTCATCTTTTCACCTACACAACCGCTTTAATGAAGAGTAAACCTTTCACCGAAACTGCATCTGACCCTTCAAAAACACCATCAACACCACCATCAGATAACGTTAGAATTCCCTTTTTAAGTTCTTCCAAGGTCATTTCTGTTTCATACCCTTCGGCACCCGTCAGCTTGTATTTGGCCACTTCCCTGATTTTCAGTTCCTGGAATATTTTGTCGATGGCTACCCCGGATTTTCCATTCAGGGTGGTGGTGCCATATTTTTCCTGTGCTTTTGAAACACTCAAAATCAGATCTTTTCCCAGCTTATTATAGAGCATATCTTTCATCCGCATCCCTTCCGGAAGATCCGGACCAATAAACATTGGCGCATTTTCGCCGGTAATTTTAATATACTGGTTTTTATATAGATCATAATTTTCGGTTCTAGCCCAGCCATCCATTCCAGCCACATCCACTGTATCTGTTTTTACAGCACCGACTTTTTCCAATAGCTGACTGGTTGGAACCGCCTGGTCAATGGCATCATAATACTTGTAGGTTTCTGGTGTGCAGCTCAAAACTGCCGTTTCCAGCATCGCCAGATTTTCAGTTTCAACCTGGGTCACAGCACCCTTAATCTCGATTTTATTAAGGAATTTCACCCAATACATCGCCCGTTCCTCCGGCACAACAGTCCGCAAATCACAGGCCGCTCCGTTAACCTCATAGGCAATGATCACATCCCGAATCGCCAAAACATCCCGAGGGATTTCGATGGCGTATCCATCAGTGGCATTTAATACAATGGCATCATAATTTTTTTGCGATTCCCCATACTGCGCCAGAATATCTTCCAGCTTGACCCCTTTTCCAGAGGTTGGCGTCTGTGTTCCACTGGCATCGATCGAAATCGCATCGAATGTCACTGGCGTCATGGCCTTGATTTCATCGCCGGTGATGATCTTTTCATCGGCCAGACCGGTAATCACTACTTCCTGACTGTCGGTTTTCTTTGCCACCGATGTGAAGCCCAGCTTTTCGGGGTCAGCTCCAGCATCTGTTACGCATTGCGCCACCGCACCAACAATGCCCCGGCTGGTCAGGGTCGCCCCAGAAACCGCATCAACGTCCAGACGTTGTTTTGCGATGATACTTTCCGGCATCCCTTCGACCGCTTTGGTTGCGTAATCCAGATCATCCTTGTGAGAAACCACTTGTACCGATTCTATTTTATTTTCCGAAAAGGTCACCTCCACCTTGATTGGACCATTTTTTCCTTGTGCCGACCCTACATAGCTGCCTGCTTCATAGCTGACGCCACCAGCACAGCCGGCTAACATCACCATCATCAGGCCGGTTAGAACCCCTATATAAATTTTTTTCATCTTTCCCTCGCTTTCTCTTGTCGCTTAAATCTGTCAATCAGGAAATCTCGATTTCCTTCAGAAATTTTGTCCAGTTTTGCTTAAAGTTTTCATTCTTGGCCACGATAAAAAAACAATCCTGATTCTCATAGGTCAAATTTTCACCATCCATTGCAAAGGTCAGAAAAAGTTTTTCAGGATCTTCCAGATCAGCTTTACTGTAGGCCTTTGAAAAACCATCCTGGGAAGTACAAGTGATCTGATTAACCGTGCTTAAATCGACACCGACTGCTGCGAGAATATCTTTGAGGAGTATCCCCGAATGTTCATTGGTTGTTGGTTCTTCGCCGCTTTTTCCCTGAGTCGTTTCAAACGCCACCAACGGGGCGGTGGTCATGATTTTCTGATCAATGATCCATTCCTGCCCAACGGCGGTAAAAACCCTTACCTGGGCCGTTCCCGAAAACTTCGGAGTAGTGTCGGAAGATTTCTCACCGCCGCCACTGCATCCCACCACCAGAAGCATTGCCATCATTATCGCCAAAAACAGGCTGATACTCTTTTTCATTACTCTCTCCTTTTGTTTTTATTTGTTTTTTTTTATAAATCAACTGATAAATTTGCTGCATTGTTTTAATGCTTCTCTAGACCATCATAGCCACCCACACATAGCCGATACTTAGAAAAACTGCTGTAATCATCACCGCATAATCATAACCTTTTAGCCTGAGCACCAGGTATTCCACCCGGTTTTGATAGGCACCGAAGGCTCTGCTTTCCATGGTGATGGCGATTTCTTCGGCGTGTTTCAATGAGGACAGAATAATTGGGGTAATCAGATAGACGTAGATTTGAGTTTTCTTACCAAAGGGGATTTTTCTGAAATCAATCCCCTTTAACTGCAGTGCCACCATGGAATCCTGAAATTCTTCGGTGAAGATGGGAATAAACCGCAACGATAACGCCGTCATAAAGGCGATTTTGTAGGGCACCTTCCACTGGATCAGACCCTGGATGGTCTCTCGATAGTTTGAGGTCGACATAATAACCCCGGAAGTCAGAATGACCAGCATCCGGACAAATGTTTTAATCCCCATTTCAAGCCCTTTTTCGGTCAGCAGCGGGATTCCAAACACTTCAAAAAGCACTTTTGTACCAGGTGTGAAAACACTCTGGACAATCGAGAGGGTCAAAAGCAAGATCAGAATCCGCCGATACCGTCTGACCAGCGCCAATAATTCTACCCCCATCAGCAGTGCGCAGACAATTGAAATGATACCGATCCCCACAACAAAAGCTAGATTCTCGACCACCAGCACCATCGAGGTCAGACTAAGGACCAGCACTATTTTTGTTCGTGGATCGATCTTAGCAGCCATCATCCACAACCTTTCCATCTTTTAATCTGATAATACGATTGGTATGATCCTTGATAAATTGAAGATCATGGGAAATTACGGCCAAACCAATACCTTCCCTTGCCAGTTCTTCCATCAACTGGTACAGCGCTTTTTTGCGGTCCCGATCCAGTCCCGTAGCAGGTTCATCCAGAATTAGGAACCCGGGCTCCTGCGCCAGGGTTGCCGCCAGCACCAGGCGTTGTTTTTCGCCCCGACTCAGTCGCATCGGCACCCGTTCTTTGAGATGGCTCAGCTCAAACCGTTCCAGCAGCGCTGCGGCCCTTACTAATGCTGTCGTTTTATCCATACCCTTAATTTCCAGCGGAAAGATGATTTCATCCTGAACATTCGCCGCAAAAAGCTGACGGTCCGGGTTTTGAAAGGCATAACCAATCTTAGATCCACGCTCACATAGCTTCAAGTTCTTTCCGTCGACGCCGTCGATTACAATATTTCCCGAATCAGGCATCAGAATACCCATGATAATTTTTCCCAGGGTGGTTTTTCCTGATCCATTTTCACCGGCGATGCCGACAATTTCGCCCCGGTTCAATGACAGATTGATATCCCTTAAGGCAAATCTGCTGCGGGGATAGCCATAGGATATTCCCGTGAGTTTAATATAGCTCTCCATACTGGCTCCATTCATTGTTTCTCGCTTTATTTCTTGCCTTCTGATACTAAAAAGCCGCTACAAACTGCCATCATAGGGAATTAGACGACCATGCTTCAGCACCAGGATCCGATCGGCGATATCCATATTTTCAAAGTCATGTTCCACCATAATGATCGATTTTCCCGCATCTCTTAAGCGCCCCATGACCGCTTTGATCAGCTCCCGGCCCCTGTTGTCGATCTGTGACAATGCTTCATCAAACAGCAGTACCTGTGGTTCCATACTAAGGACTGAAGCCAGGGCAATCAGTTGCTTTTGACCACCGGAAAGATGATTAGGCGAATCAAACCGGTAATCCTCCATTCCCACCATTTTTAGCATCGCTGCAATCCGTTCTCCGATAATCTCCCGTTTGATACAAAGATTTTCGGGGCCAAAGGCAACCTCCGCCTCAATGGTTGGAGAAAACAGTTGATTATCCGGTTCCTGAAAGACAATTCCCACCGTTTCGGCTAATCTGGGCGTTTTCATTTTAAAAATAGATTCACCAAACACAGCTACCTCGCCCTGTACTCTGCCCCGGATGGTTTTGGGAATGATTCCAGCTAAGATATGACACAGCGTGCTTTTGCCACAGCCAGAATGACCAGCGACAGCCAGAATTTCATTTTTTTTCAGGCTCAGATCCAGTCCATGGAGAATATTGACCTCACTACCAGGATAACGAAAATAGAGATTGCGCACTTCTATGGGATTCATTTCGGCCTCCAGTTTTTCCGCTGATTATTTTTTGAATAGCAACGGACTTCTTTCGTACTTGTGGCTTATTCATGGTTTGTCTTTTTAGCTGGATCGATTAATCCGGGATCACCACTGCAGCTGATGTCGATCTCTTCCATCAGTTCCGGCTCTCTAAAAGACCCCAAGCGGTTGACCTGATTGGCAATAGCGTAAGCCAGCAGTCCTCCCAACCCACCCGATAAAGCCGACAAACTCAAAGTCAGAAGCAGCGGAATCAACGGCAAGCGGAAGAAGACAAAATTAACGCCAAAGCTCCCCAGTACATTGGCAACCACCCCGGCACTAAAGCAGCCCCCTTTGGTGTATTTATATTTTCCAATGATAAAATAAAGGACTTCCACGCCGATACCCGGCATTAAATAGGTAAGCATACTCATGATGCCATGGGAACCCATGGTACCGGTGACGGTGACCAAAATCGCCTGAACCAGACAAACCAGAACGGCCGCTCCGGTTTTTTTTACCAACAACGCCCCCAAAACGATAAATAGCATATAGATGCCCCCGGAAATGGATCCCCCCGGGATAAAAAATGGGCCGGTGATAATATGTACCAACGGTACCAAAACAACCTTTACCGCAATCCCCAAAGCCGCCATCATGGCAATCGTGACCAGGTCGAAAAGGGTTAGTTTTTCAAACTTCTTTTCAAACAAGCTTAGCCCTCCTTTCACTTATACGCGCAAGCTCTCTTTCTTTTTCCTGACGAACTTCATCCATATCCTCCTTGATCTCGGTATCGAGGTAGTCTTCCAATTCCCGGGTCAAAGCTTTTTTCCACTCGGTAAAGGCCGGTTTATAGGTCAGGATAAAGGCCAGCAGTCGGCCATAATCAACCGCCGGCTTAAGCTTACTGAAATCTTCATAATCAATGGCATAAATGAGATTATCTCTAACGATGAAATTTCTGAGATTGATATCATAAAAAGTCAGACCTGTTTTTTGATGCAACCGATTCAGCCAGTCAATGGTTTTTTTGAACAACGCAGTGATCTCACTGTTCCGGTTGACGGGGCCTGAAAATAAGTCCGATTCACTGACTTCTGCTATTTCCAGTTTTTCACAAAGCGTCATTCCGCCAAGATATTCGTATAATAGGACTCGGTCAAACTGCCCCAAACATTCGGGGACGGTAAACGCCATTTCATGAAGCAGGTTTAACATTGCCAATTCTTTTTTTAGTGCTGCTGCTTCTGTAAATGTTTTTTCGATCAGCCGGATCACCTGCTGATCCGCTGATATTTCGATCAGTTGAACCCGGTTTTTTTTACTTTTGAATTGTCTGAGAACCTGATAGTTGCCGGTATGATAGTATTTTTGAATGGTTTCACTCATCATCTTCGGGTCTGCCAAGGTGTATTTTTATATCAGCACCTTTTTCATATCCTTCCAATTCCGAAACGACACTGAGCACCACATTTTGAATCAGTTTTTGAACAAAGGGGACCATCACGACCTTTTGCTCATTGATCCTCAGCGTCACCCCGTCATCCTTGAGGGGACAATCCGTTCTTTTTACCTCGTTGGCGACAATCTGCCGGCAAAAACCAGCACAATCAGTGCCACATAAACCACAGCATTTTTCTGAAAAACCGGGCAATAGATCAAACGCGTATTGCTGAACCAGATCAACCAGACGATCCGGTTCCTGCAAGCAGTGAACCACTGCTTTTCCCCGATAATTACTGCACTTGTCTGCAATAACTCCGGAAAATGCGAACACCGTGTTATCCAGCCGTTCTTCAAGACCCTCATAATCGTGTCCGGTGACAATTTTGGGAATGGCCGGATCATCAACACCCTCCAGTATCACATAATCATGATCATAGTGAGCCAGCAGCTTTCGAAGTGGCAGTTTTTCCTGGTAAAGAATATCTGTTTCTGCCATTCCCAACGCCGTTACCAGCTGTGCCCCCGCGTGTTTATGGCGATCTGTGTTTGTTCCTGGTTGATCCATAGCAAAAGCTTCATAATGAATTTCCTTAACCGATCCCACCGAGTACCCTCTTCTTCGCAAACCACTGATAATGGTTTCAATGACTGTTGTTTTTCCCGAATGGGTCAATCCCCGTACCGACATTACCTTCATCACAACACCTCATCTTCATATGATAACAGTCTTTTTACTCAAAATAAATTTCACTTAGATATTTGCAATTTCGCAAACTAAAGGTCTCACCTGTTATGACAATTTCCATCGGACCTGTTCCACCCTGGGTCTTATCGGTGTTTTCGACGCCATTGCGTTCATAGACAAGATAAACCCCATCGCCATCCAATTCTGCAATTGTCCCAGGGGAGGCATATCCGTCAATCGCTTTATAGGTTACTTTTTCATATTGCTGGTAATCAAAACCGATGGTCTTTAATACATCTTTTAACAATACCCCACCAAAGACAATCTCCACTTTACCTTTGCTGGTATTTAAACCTTCATCCGTGAAAACCTTTGGCAGTGCTTTAACCGCATCCAGATCAAACTGAGCTACAGTTTCATCATTGACGATAATTTTAACCGTTTCCCGGCCCAGCGCCGCCAACCGTTCTTCAGTCTGCGTTTTATTGATCATGACCAGAAGCACAGACGAAAGGGTTAAGAATAGAATTACCAGTGGCAGAATCCATCGTTTGAGACTTTTCTTGCGATTGACAACGCGATCTTCTCCGAGTTCTTGTCTGCTCATCTTCATAGCTCTCCTTAACTGCTAAATTTACCGATTTATTCCCAAACTAAAATAAAGCAGGCAAAGATGTCTCTGCCCACTTAAGTCTTTATTATTTGACAACAGTCATTTTACTGATGTTCTGAACCCAGGCACTGGAACCTAAACTGCCGGCAACTACGCTAACCAGCTCTTCACCGTCTAATGATACTGTCAGTAGCGAATCTTCTGCCTCAACTGACGCTTTGTCATAGGCCTTGGAATAGCCGTCTGATGCTTCCATTGTGATGCTGGTGAAGTCTGTGATACCCAATTGTTTAGCGACATCCTTTAAAGCATAACCTTGAAAAACACCACCCGTTTCTGATCCATCTTTTTTAGTCATTTTAATGGTTTTTTCTACCAGCGGTAACGCTGCCAGATCTGCCTGAGTCAGCTGGGTTTTTCCATTAACCCCTTCCAGGGTGATACTGAATTGCGCAACCGCCTCCTGACTCTGGGTTGTCGTTTCCGTTTTGGAAGCGTTTTCTTCTTTGCCTGAATTTGCTGCTGGCGTACTGCAACCAAGCAGACCAACCCCCAAGACCATCACCAATGCCAGTGTTAACAACTTCTTTTTCATTTTTTCCTCCTGAGCTTTCTTTTTAACGGAAGGCTGCGCAAACCAAAAATCACAAAGGAACAATAAAAATTTCAAATTTTGCAAAAAAAAGCAGGTTCAGCAAAGCTAAACCCACAAAAAATTCCATGCAAACATAATTCTTCTTACTTTTCCAATGTGGGAGGCCCTGTCGTTTCCGGCAGAACCCTAACGTCTTAACCTCCATGACATGTTTACGTTTTAGGAAGATAAGATCAGTAAGCAATTTCATTCCGTATTTGATTATTTTAATTATATTTTTTTAGCCTTTAATTGTCAACTTCTATTTGCAAATGGCACCGATAAATTTTCAGTTGCCACTCACTATCTCTTCACATAACGCTCACCTATCAGGAATATGATAATAAAATGAAGTAACAAGTCCTCTGGCTGCTTCTTTATAAATTTGGAGGTAATTATGAAAAAATCAACCCTATCCATAATCTCAGCAATGACCATCCTGTCGCTGAGCTTCTCAACCAATGTTTTCGCTGGATCCGATCATACAACCGCTATCAGTGCCACCACTACAACCGAAGTTTCAAATAGTATCGGTGTCGAGTACCGGGGTCATATTCAGAATACCGGGGACTACCCCTTGGACAACACCTGGATTCAAGGCCCCACCGAATTGGGCACCGAAGGTCAAGGTCTGCGTCTGGAGGGTTTCTGGATTGAATTAACAGGAACCGTACCAGAAAATGCCCACATCGAATATCAGGTCCATGTTCAAAATGAAGGCTGGATGGACTGGGTATCGGACGGTGAGTTTGCTGGAACCAGAGATAAAAGCCAACGCATCGAAGCCATCCGCATTCGCCTGGTGGATGATGACGGCAATGCCTTGTCCGGATATTCGGTTGAGTACCGCGGTCATATCCAGGATCAGGGCGACACTGAATGGGTTTCTGACGGTGCTGAATTGGGAACAACCGGTTTGAACCGACGACTGGAAGCGTTGGAAATACAGATTATCCAATCTGATGCCAACAACACCGACTCTGAAGACCAAAGCAGTGATGACGACACGACTGATGAACCAACCAGCCCTGGATCGGCCATTGCCTCTCCAACTTCAACCATCGCCATCGATAAAGAATTCTCGAATCGTGAGCAAAACGCCAGTTATGACGACAGTGCCGCTACCCACGCAGTTTTTAACGGAACTGACATCCAGGTAACTGGTGCCGGCGCTACTGCCGAAAATGGTATTCTTACCATAACTTCGGAAGGCACCTATGTAGTAACCGGAAATCTTACTGAAGGCCAAATTCGAGTCGAAACCACCGATACCGAAAAGGTTCAACTGGTCTTAAACGGCGTCACCATCCATAACAGCAGCAGTGCCCCCATTTATCTTAAAAGTGCGGACAAGGTCTTTATCACCCTAGCCGAGGGTACCACCAATACCCTGACAGATGGCAGCGAATATATCCAGATCGATGACAACACCGTTGATGCGGTTATATTCAGCAAAGCCGATTTAGCGATAAATGGAACCGGTACCTTGAACATTACTGCTAATTATAAACATGGGATTGTCTCCAAAGATGATCTGGTCATAACCAGTGGAAACTTTAATATTTCCTCGGTAAAAGCTGCATTAAACGGTAAAGATGCCCTAAAAATAAAAGATGGTGTCTTTAATATCTCATCCTCAGACGGCAAAGGCCTCTCCTCAAAAAACGACAGTGACACCACCAAGGGTTATGTCTATATTGCTGGCGGCACCTTTAATATCAGCAATTGTACCGAAGGGATTGAAGGCACTGCCATTGTCATTGAGGGCGGCGACATCGACGTTACTGCCACTGATGACGGTTTAAACGCCGCCAGCGAAACAACCACCGATACTGCAACGAGCGAGACAACCGAAACCGCACAGATGCCCGATGGTCAAGCACCTGGTGGGGGCGGTGGGATGATGGCGGCTGATACAAATGCCTATATCGCCATTGCTGGCGGTGCCATCAAACTCAATGCTGCGGGCGACGGCATCGACTCCAACGGTAATCTTTACGTGTCCGGCGGCACCATCTTTGTCAGCGGCCCTACCAGCGACGGTGACGGCGCTTTAGACTATGATGGTACTGCCGATGTCAGCGGCGGCACCATCGTGTTAGCTGGTAGCTCGGGGATGGCCCAGAGCTTTTCCAGCACCTCAACTCAAGCGTCCCTTCTTTATAATCTCACCACAAAAGCTACCGCCGGCACAGAGATCAGTTTAAAAGATGCCGATGGCAAGGTATTGGTTTCCTTTACTCCTGAAAAAGCCTATCAGTCGGTGGTGATCAGCACCCCTGAGATGAGCATCGGATCAACCTACACATTGACTACCGGTAGCCAGACCGCAGAGATCGAGCAAACCGCCATGGTTACCAGTAACGGCAATACCCAAGGAGGCCCCGGTGGTACCCGACCAGATGGCGGAAACAGACCCGACCCGGGAGCCACACCGACGACACCTCCAACTGAGACAGCCGTTTAACCTTTCTGCTTAATTATCCCTAAAAAAAGATGCCTGTTTCCTGGTATCTTTTTTATTCTATACTACTAATAATACATGGAACTCACAACAAACGCCATAATCATTCCCATCACAATGCTGATAAGAATCGCTGCGCCAACTGCAATGGCCATCATCACCAGATACGCCCGGGCAAAATTCTTTTTGTTGGGACCCGTTTCACTGCCAAACCCCCAAATAAAAAGCATCACAATCCCGGCAATGGGGATCGCCATAATCAAAAACATGATTAAATATTGACCCATTGTAATTAGATCTGTTGCCTCCGTTTTCTGCAGTGATGATGTCGGTGTACTGGATCTGGTCGGTTGCGGTGATTGAATACTACTGACGTTTTGGGGCGAAGCCGATTTTCCTAACTGCTTTGCCCCACAATGGGTACAAAACGCCGCATCATTGGGAATCTGTTTGCCACAGTTTTCACAAAACATGGTTTTACCTCCTTAGTTTTTACTTTCCGTTTCTTTGTCTTCAGTTTTAGATTTACCTGGCTGTGCGGCTTTTTTATCTTTCATTTTTTTTCTGATTTTCCAGACAATAAAGAATACCAATCCGACAATGGCGGCAAAAGGTATCAGTCTGAATATTAAAACGATTAAAAAAGCCACAATGTAGAGAATTAAATTGATTGAAGTCACAAAACCTTCGCCAATTTTTGTGAATATTTCTGAAAATGGTGAATTAACCGCAGTGGCAGACAATCGCTTTTCATACAACGAAACATATATCGTTGAATAAGCCATTTCAGTATCCCAGTTTTTTATGGTCGTCGTCAGGCTGTCAATTTCTGTTCGAACTCGATTTAATTCGCTTTCGATGGTCAGCATATCATTAATATTTGTTGCCTGTTTTAAATATTCCAACAACCGACCCTCTTCAATTTTCAAGTTGTTTAGCTGTGCCTGGACATCTGCATACTGTTGCGAAATATTGGTACTGCTGACATTGGCACTAATGGGACTGCCCCAGGTCTGAATCATGGTCATGGCTTCGGAAAATTTCGATGATGGTACCCGGATAGTCAGAAAACCTGAGTTATTCTGAACACCAGCCTGTTCAGAGCCGTAATTTGATCCGGAATCCTGGACGAATCCGCCCAGTTCCACAGCATAACTGCTGATTTTTTCAAAGGTATCTTGATAATTCTCCGTATTCAGACTGATGTTTCCGGAATAGATAATTTTGGATGTATCAAAAGGAGTACTGGCATTAGCGGTTGCTTCCGGAAGTGGCACCGCATCGGCTGTTTCACCAGTCATCTGATCAGAAACCATGGCTTCATCAGACCCAGCTTTACTATTGTCCTGATTTGCTCCGTTAAAGCATCCTCCAGCGACAACCATTATCAGACAGAACAAAATAACGACTATACCCCAAAACCATTTTTTCCTGACTTTTGAAAACCTGGGTATTACTCCACTGGAATCAGCTAACGTTTCTTTTTCAGATGCCAGACTTTGATTCGCTTTTTTCTGATTCATGAATCCACCTCCTAAATAATTTTTAGACCAATATCCTTATTTCGTTTTTACCCGTGTTTTTATTGAAAATGCATCAAAATATTTATTTATCTTTAACAGTCAATTGTCCGATCTTTTTTGGAATGGTACAAATCGAGTCCATGATTGTCATAGGGACTTTTTTTTGAATCGCCCTGTTTTTCCCTTCGCTCTTTTTCAATTTTTCGATTCATGATTTTTGCCATTATACAATAAACCAATCCAGGCATTTTTAACTGAGCCTCGTGATAGAGCGTAGCTGGCGAATCTTCCTGCTTTGCCACATTTTCCAGAAAACGGTCAAACTTTTTTTCAGTACTTTTTCCATTTATAAGCTTGCTTAACGGCTGACCATTAAGCATCGCCCCCATACCAACTACAAATCCACCGTTATAACAAAGACCATTCTCCCTGGCAAACAGTTCCATCATTTTTAGCCCCGATTCATGTGTATGAACATACGGCATCCCCCCCTGAATAACTGCATAGAGACATTGTCCATGAAGAATATCCTGATTTTTCTCGAGTTCTTCCAATAAATATACCGTATCAGCAGGATAAGTATTAATGTAGCAAGGGCCAACCATAATGATTGATTCCGCCTCATTAATTGCCGCAAACAACGGACTTAAATCCTTTAAGTTAGGATATAAATGCAGAATTTCCACCCGATAATCCCGGGATAACAAGAATTCCCAGCAACGATTGGCCAACATCATGCTAGTCCCTACTTTTCGGGGGCTTAAATTTATAATCACTGCTTTTTTCATTTGCTTAACCCCTCCGCAGCCGTCTCAAGGCAATCACCGATGTTACTATCATCCGCCAGATACACCCGGCCCCGGATATTCATAATTCTGATATTTTCCTCAACCAGATTTTTAAACGCTCTTTTTTCCTCGTCGAGCCATTCCTCTTTCACACCGACGGCTACTAATGTATGGACCCGACCAATTTTTCCTTTGACCAGTTCGCCGTTTTTACTGTAATAGTGGCGATCGCCAATGACCGCACATTTATCAAAAATGCGCTTCGTTTTAAACGAATAGCTCCCCCATTTAACCGGAGTTACCATAACAAGCACATCAGTTCTCATCAATTTGGGCAAAATAGTGTCGGCATCATCCCGATGGATGCACTGTCCATAAGTTTTGTTGGTGCAGCCACCACAGCTATAACAAGGATCAACATGTAAATCCGTGATGTCAATCAATTCCATTTCAATTTTTCGCTCCCGCAATTTTTGCTCAAGTTTTTCTCCAGCTTCCTGTCTGGTATTGTCTGATAGTATGGTAATCATATTTTCCTCTTTTCTCACTGTTATCTAGCCTCACTTAACAAAAGTAAAGCCTGTTATAAAAGGTAATATATTACATATTTCTTATCTTGTCAACAGAAGCGATTGAAACCTTGTATTAAACACCAAATTCTTTGACACCTTTTTAAAAAGAAAAATCATAAAATAAATGTCCATTATAATTTTTGTGATTCAAATCTTAGTTGAAATATGATAGGATATGAATAGCATCACTATAAAAGTCGAGGAGTAAATAATGTACGAAAAAGGCATCCAGACAAGAAACCATCTTTATGAAATTTCAAAAAAATGCTTTTATGAAAATGGTTATGAGAACACCAAAATTAAAGACATCGTCACGGCAGCTGACACGCCCATTGGTCTTTTTACTTATTACTTTAAAACAAAAGATAATATTGTCCACGAAATATATTCGGATTTTTATCAGCAAATTGATCAATGTCTGGGTGCATTGTCAATTGATGGCCTGGAAAATTCAATTCTTCATCATGCTACATTGAGCTATATCTATTTTGATCTGATCCTCAACAATGAAAATAATCGTCGCTTTTACTTTGAAATTCTCAAAAAAGCATCCAACTATCGAATTGCCGGTGATTTCATCCGCAATACTTATCGTGGCTATATCCATGAATACAATCTTGTCGTCAGCGAACGCGAATTCGATAATTTTCTGTTCATCGATTTTGGCGGACGCCGGGAGTATTTTCTGAATTATTTTCAAAAGCCACTTAACGATTCCATCGATGAACTGGTTTTTTTACTTAATGGCATCCTTCCCCGATTATTAGGTATTGATCAACATGCCGTTACCACGCTTCTTTATAAAGGAATTCAGATTGCCAAAACCATTGATTGCCACCAAATTCAGTTTCTTTCCAAATAAATCTTTTTATTTAAAAGAATGTCACCCTGATACTTAAAACCAGGGTGAAACATTCTTTTTTATTCGTTTTAAACCGTATCTCGCAGAGAGTGAGTTTCTCAATCACTATAACCGTGGCATCTGTTTGTTTTGATTCGGAAGCTGCGGGTATAATGATATCATAAGAACTTCGGCAGATCGCCGCGTGAAACTCTCTATTGGTTGTGTTGTAAAAAATTTTTTTAAAAAACTGGAGATTAAAATGATGAATGAAAAACTGTGTCAAAGCTGCGGAAAGCCCATGGGCCAAACTAACGAACTCTATGGAACTGAAAAAGATGGTACTAAAAGCCGTGACTATTGTAATGACTGTTATAAAAACGGTAAATTTACAACGACTATTTCCAAGGAACGCATGATCGAAGTGAGTATACCCTATCTTCTCAAAGAAAAGCCCGGAATTGATGAGGCTCAGGCGCGAAAAGAAATGGAAGACTTTTTCCCGACCTTAAAAAGATGGAAGACTCACTAAGTCATCCAAACAAATTGCCAATGGATACGATTGGATTATATTTTTCTAGCAATTGCGTTTATTTTATTAATAAATTATTGTATTCTTTATTTAAATTATGCATAATAGTAATATCAATCAGTTTTTTTTACTCAAACATTGTCTCATAATGGTCAAACATTATAATTCATAAAACAACTTTTAAAACTCGAATTTTTGCAAAGGAGGTCAGGGACTATGACAAATAGTTTTTATCATGAAATTATTAAAAATCTGCATGTTGGTTATGCATATCATCGAATTATTTGTGATACCCAAGGAACTCCAGTGGATTACGAGTTTATCGAAGTCAATCCGGCCTTTGAGGCAGCAACCGGACTGATTGGTGAAGAAATTATCGGTAAAACTGTAACTGATGTTATCCCTGAAATCAGAGATTCCGAATTTGACTGGATTCGTTTTTACGGTGAGATTGCACTTAAACATACAACTGCCGAAATCGAACAATATTCTTCTCCGCTTAGTCGCTGGTATCGGGTACAAGTCTATTCTCCCGAAACGAATTACTTTATTACGTTATTTAATGACATCACCCGAGAAAAACGGGATTTAGCGGAACGAAACCTACTACTAACGACTCTTCATGATATTGTTTTTGAAATCAGCACTGACTACTATTTTACCAATGTGATCGTTCAAGATGAAACGACCCTTTTTGTTCCCAAAAACACGATCATTGGTAGCCATGTTACCAGCATTTTTTCCAAAGACTTAAGTGAAGAAATACTTATAATTTTTGCAGCTGCCCACGCTACTGGCCAAAAACAGGAACTTGAATATAAATCTCCGATACCTACTGATAAACGGTGGTTTTTAGCCGAGATTTTTTATATCAATGATAACGACTCACCCCGATTTGTGGTCAGCATTCATGATATCAGCCGACGCAAGCAGATGGAAAAATCGCTTTTTATTGAAAAAGAGCGTTTACAAACTACTCTGTTATCCATTGGTGATGGTGTCATTTCAACCGACTCCCGGGGCTGCGTCACCCTCATCAACAAGGTCGCCGAAAATCTGACCGGATGGAATCAACAGGAGGCTTATGGTCTCCCTTTAGATCAAGTCCTCAAGCTGGTTAACGAATATACCCGGGAAAGCTGCGAAAATCCGGCCCGTCGCGTGCTGGAAGAAGGGGTAATCATCGAACTGAACAATCACACATTAATGCTTTCAAAGGATGGCCGGGAGATCCCCATCGAAGACAGTGCTGCTCCGATTAAAGATCAAGACGGACAAATTACGGGTGTCGTAATTGTTTTTCGAGATTTTACTGAGAAAAAAGAGAAACAGGAAAAAATCGAATACCTGAGTTTTCATGATCACCTCACTGGTTTGTACAATCGTCGTTATTTTGATGAAGAACTGAAACGATTAAACACGCCCCGAAATCTGCCTTTATCACTGCTCATTTTTGACGTAAATGGGTTAAAGCTCACAAATGATGCCTTCGGACATATAGCCGGAGACCGGTTATTAAAAAAAGTTGCTCAGACCATGCAGACAGTCAGCCGGAGCGATGATATCATCGCCCGGATCGGCGGCGATGAGTTTGTAATTCTGCTCCCTCAGACCGAAATCCGGGAAGCAAAGGAGCTGGCCAAACGAATCAATACCGCACTCAGCCACGAACACCTGGAAGCTGGACAAATCTCAATTTCCAGCGGATGGGCTGTAAAAACCACGGGAGACGAAGAAATCACCGAAGTTTTCAAAGCGGCCGAGAATAAAATGTATCAGTTCAAAATTTCTGAACGCAACAGCACTCGAAACGAAGCCATCCAGTTTATCATGAAAACCCTTTATGAAAAACTTCCCCGTGAACAGCAACACTCCGAACGCGTCAGTCATATCAGTGGTCTCATCGGTGCAGCCATGGGCATAAACAAAGAAGAAATCAATGAATTAAGAACCGCCGGGGCTTTGCACGACATCGGAAAAATTGCCATCGGCAATGAAATTCTCGATAAAACAGGCGAGCTCAGTGATTTTGAATGGCTGGAAATCCGCCGCCACCCGGAAATCAGCTTCAGTATTCTGAGCTCACTCAACGACTATGCACCATTGGCTAATATCATTCTTGTTCACCATGAACGGTATGATGGCACTGGCTATCCCAAAGGCTTATGCGCAGAACAGATACCTTTACCGGCACGCATCATTGCCATCGCCGATGCCTTTGATGCCATGACCTATGGCCGACCTTACAAGCAGCCCCTAACAACAGAAGCTGCAATTCAGGAAATAAATGCCGGTAAATCTACCCAGTTTGATCCCGAGATAGCAGATATTTTTTTAAACGTCTTAGCTGAAAATAATTATTGCTTATAAAAAACCGGACATCCATGAATGATGCCCGGTTCTTTACTTATTCCAGCGCCGTATGTTTTAAATTATCAATAAGTTTTTCATGCCAGTTTAAAACCATCTCATAATAGCTTCGACCAAACTGAAGACTGGCATATTCAAAAGGATCCATCCCATCGCTGATCGTCCGTTCAATTTCTGACAGCTTTTCGATGGCATCCTGTACCGTTCCTCTAAAAAGTTCGATATTGAGAATGGCATCGTTTTTTTTCAAATATTTATAGAAGAATAATTTCGCCAGAAACTCAAGATTGAAGGGAGAAAAGGTACATGGGGTTTGCAACCATTCCAAAAACCGTTCCTGACCTCTTGGTGTAATCCGATATAATTTTTTAAATCGATTCCCTTCAACAATTTCAGTAAACGTAATCAATCCCAGTTTTTCCAGCCTTTTTAACATTGGATAGATACTACCAAAACTGGCATCGATAAAATTCGAGGTACGCATTACCATCATTTGCTTAATATCATACCCGGTCATATCCCGATCCAATAAAAACCCAAGAATTGCAAATTCTAACATGTCATCCTTCTTTCAGCACTGTTTTTCTTTTCCAACTTTTTTCACCCAATCACCATTTCAATTTAAACAAATATACAAATCTCCATGTCTGTTTGTTTCCATCATAAACTATCACAATTTGCCTGTCAAGTTTTGGTTCTTGTTGCTGATTAAGGCCACTGCTCTTTATTGTGACATTTTGAAGTCGTATACTGGGATATTACTCAGAAAATAAAACAATACTTGATTATCCAGTTGGCTTCGCCCCTGATGACTGAGATAATCAATGGCTTCCCGGGCGGTTTTTGCTTTCTTATAAATCCGATTTGTGGTCATTGCATCATAAACATCAGCTACAGCAACTATTTTTGGCAATAGACCCACGTAATCATCAGTTGCACAAAGCGGATAGCCTCTTGCATCAATCCGTTCATGATGAAAAAGGACTGCCCGTTTAACCTCAAGGTTAAACGCACTAAACTCATTAAGAAGTGAATAGCCATAAAGTGGGTGAAGCTGAATAATTTCATATTCCTCTCGGGTCAACGCTCCAGATTTATTTAAAATTTCCTCTGGAATATAGATCTTCCCGATATCGTGTAAAAAACCCGCCTGGGTTGCATTGATAATATCTTGCTCATCCAGACCCATCCACATGGCGATAAACATGGAATAAAAGGCTGTATTAACACTATGGGTAAAGGTGTATTCATCCATTTTTTTGATCTGATCCAGGGCTTTTAGAATAATTGGGTTACCTTCGATACTTTCGTACATATGTGCAAGGAATTGGGTCACGTGAGTGTACGTGTATTCTTCTTGAAACAACACATTACTCAGGTTATTTTTTAATTCCACCAACATATCGCGGTTGAGCTGTTCTGTCATATTTTCATCAAGATCACACAGATAATGAGACAATGAATTACCAATTTTTCGCCGCTTATGATTGCTAAGTGTTGCTTGAACCTCCGACTGTTCAAGTTGTGTATGATTATTAATGTGATCTTCTAAAATTCCCATTTTTCACCCCATCATGGCTTATTGATCGACTTTGATCACACCCAGCTTATTCATCACTTCAACCAACTTATCCGTATCAACTGGTTTTGCCGCATACGCTTCACAGCCCAGATCAAAGGCGGTGTTGACAAACTCCGTATCAGCCAGAGCCGTAATAATAATGATCTTCACCCTGTTTTCTGCATGGATTCCCCGTTGCATCTCAAAATCCCGAATAGCTTTGAGCACCTTCACCCCATCGACCTTCGGCATCATTATATCCAGACAAATCAGATCATAGGGATCTTCTTCTTTAATGGCAATGAGATACGCGTCGAGGGCTTCCATTCCATCCACCACAATATCACATTCTCCATATTGGGCTAAAAATTTACCTAAAAAACGTCGGCTTACCATGTCATCTTCCACAATTAATATTTTCATCTTCATTCCTACCTTTCATTTGCTGTGCTGTTTTTTCTGGCCACTATCGTTTAAATAATTATACTGTTTTTTTATATACTGAGTAAATATGATTAATCTGACTGACTCGCTTGGCAGCAGCTTCAAAATTTCCCCGCCGGATATCCAATTCAATTTTAAAGGCAACCACTTTTAAATCTTCAATATCCAGAGAAATTGAGAGTTTCTTGATCCGGTTTGCCAATTTTTCTAAGTCATCTAATTTACCAGCCGCCACCTGATTGTTTATTTCGCTAATTAACTCAGCTAACCGCTCTTCTTTTTCCGCATCACGCACTCTTTCATTTGCACCATCCATTGGTTTTTTTTCCTCGATGATAATTTCCCCATTCGAATCAATATGCATTTTAAAATCTCCGGTCTGGCCAACAACCGCTTTGCGATTGATACACGTCTCTATCTCTTCGACCAGTTGTTCCACTTTAATCGGTTTAGAAATATAACCATCCATCCCCTGAGACAAGAATTTTTCCCGATCGCCATGGAGTGCATAGGCTGTGATCGCCAGAACCGGGATCTCCTGGTTGAATTCCCGAATTCTTCTGGTCGCCTCAATTCCATCCATTTCCGGCATTTGAATATCCATCAAAATAATATCATAACTATTCTTGCGAACCTTTTCCACCGCTTCATAGCCATTTTCTGCAATATCCACCCCATAACCACACTCATTGAGCATTCGTGAAATAACCAGTTGATTAACCTTGTCATCTTCAGTTAAGAGAATTTTATATTGCTCACTGATTTTAAAATAATCCGGCTGTTTCTCCTGCTGACTGGTTTCTGCCAAACCCGGTTCAAAATTGAGCTGAAAATAGAAACGGCTACCCTGCCCCTCAGTACTTTCCACCCAGATTTTTCCGCCCATCAATTCCACTAACTGCCTGGTAATGGCAAGACCTAATCCGGTACCGCCAAACCGGCGGGTGAATGAGCCGTCCACCTGACTAAAGCTTTCAAAAATTCGCTGTCGGTTTTCTTCAGCAATTCCAATGCCCGTATCTTCAACCACAAAAAGCAGTTGAATCGGCTGTTTCCCGACCGACAGATTTTTTACCTTGACCCACACCTCACCGCCATCAGTAAACTTGATGGCATTGCTGATCAGGTTGTTAAGAACCTGCTGAATTCGATGGAAATCCGCCATAACATACTGCGGTACAACGGCAGAAAAAGCGTAATTCAGCTCAAGTCCCTTAGCTGCTGCTACTGGAGCCTGGGCTTTAATGGTATGTTCCACCAGCGCTTTGATATCGCAATTTTGCTTCTTGATTTCGAGTTTTCCCGCTTCCATTTTTGAAAAATCAAGAATATCATTAATCACATTAAGCAAAGCGTTGACACAGGTTTTGATAATTTTGATATTTTCCTGCTGTTCCTGGTTGAGGTTTGACAAACGCATCAGATTAACCATACCAACAATCCCATTTAGCGGGGTTCTGATTTCATGACTCATATTAGCCAAAAATTCACTTTTCGCCTGATTCGCAGTTTCTGCTTCTTCTTTGGCCAATTTTAAGGCTTCCTCCACCGCTAATCGTTCAGTAATATCCCGAACAATATTAATGGCCATTTTTTTTTCATTTAAATAGCAGTGACTGCAGATCACCTCAACCGGCAAAGTCGACCCATCTTTGCGTCTGGCCTTTGTCTGTAAGGTAATATAATCTTTTTCACTCAACTCATTCAGGTTCCGTTCGGTATCACCTGGTGCCTGAATAATTTTAAAAATCGGATCATCCAGTTCAAAAAATTCTTCATAGGTGTACTGAAACATATCGCCAGCCGTCTGGTTAACCTCAATCAACCGACCGCTTAAACCATCCTGGTTTATTTCCTGAACAAAGATAGCATCTGAGGAATTATGAAAAACCTGGCGGAACTTTTCCTCGCTATCAATAAGGGCATTTTCTGAATTTTTCCGCTCTGAAATATCCCGGATAATGCAAATAATCACCCGTTTTTCATTAATTTTGGTGGTTTTGGCACTGACCTCCACTGGAAAATGAATACCATCCTTATGCTTATGGATGGTTTCGAAAAAAACGCCATCTTTTTCGCCATTTTTCATCTCTTCAATGGCTACCGATCGCCCCCCTTCAATTAAATCAAAAACCGAAAGTTCAAGCAATTCCCGCCGTTTGTATCCGTAAAGTTCCACTGCCGCATTATTGGCATCTATTATTTTACCGTTGGTTTCTACAAAAAGAATGGTATCGCGAACCTTTTCCGCCAACATTTTATAGCGGATCAGTCCTTCCTCCAGGTTTTTACGATCGGTAATATCAATACCAATGCCGATATACCCGCCATAACTGCCATCCACCTCAAAGGACGGGCTGTAAATCCCTTCAATCCAGCGATAATTACCCGTAGCATGACGAATCCGATACTGAATGCTAAACGATTTTTGACTGCAAAAGGCGTTCTTTTTCAATTCCATATAGAACTTGCGATCCTCGGGATGAATCAGATCCAACCACTTAATTCCCAGATAGTCTTCATTGTCCTTACCAGTAAACAATGACCAGCTGCGGTTGAAATAAACTACATTCCCCTCCAGATCAGTCTTCCAGATTAGCGTTGGAAAGTTTTCAAACATCCGGTAATAATAATCCCGGGATTTTTCCAGGGACAGCTCCCGATTTTTACGCTCGGTAATATCGACAAAAGTTACCACTGCATGTCGCTTTTGACCACGGATCAGCGGGGCGATACTAACTCGGAACCAATAATCATTTTCTTCGTCATCCACGAAAATACTTTTTTTAAACTCTATTTTGATTGGAATATCTTTTGATTCCAGAACCTTGGAATAGGCATTTCTCAATTCGCAGAATTCACAGGACGGATCAAAACCACAGCCCAGTTTATTTAAACGACTGCTCCGGCATTGAACCGCATCACCAAACTGTTTGCCAATAAAATCTTCGCTGTTCCGATTGAAGTAGTTCAGCAACGGCTCATTAACTCGGGTGACCCGACCATTTTCATCGATGACCACCACCCCCACCGATATGGCATTAAATTCCTGAATAAAATCACGTTCAGTATTTAAGCGCTTCTCCTTTGACATGTACCTCTCCCTATGTATGTATTCCGATCGTGCTCACCACCGTGTCGATCAGATTTCTAAATGATCATATTCTGGTGCCAGATATTGATGTCGCCGCTGGCGACTTCCAGCTCAATGGTGCGACTGACTCTGGCTCCAGTTTCAGCATATTGAATCCCCAAATTCATTTCTTTTAAAATCGCTTTTGTTATTTCCAGATTATGCCGCCCCACGTTGAAGGTATCATTCTGGCGCAGGGATTCTGCGCCACCAAAAATACGGATCACCAGTTCATTTTTCAGACACCCATATTGACTGGAAAACTGCGAAATAAAATATGGTAATCCGGTGCTGGCATAATAACAATGGCGATCACTGGCATCCTCCATTCGAGCTGGCTGGGGCAGAGCAATATGAATAATTCCCCCCACTTTGCGAATCGGCGAGTACGCAGTAATCCCCAGACATGAGCCCAAAGCAAACGTCTTAATTGTATCATCACAGTTATTGGAAATAGCCATTTCGCCGATTCCAATTATTTTTGTCATCACTTCACCTCATTCCTTTAACGCTGCGAGAATGCAGTGGTGGATATTTTCCAGAGCCGACTGAACTGCTACAGCCCCAATATTGTAAGCCACCTTGTTCATCCCGTAGACCACTGAAGATGTTTCATCCTGACCGATGGTGAAGCCGCCACTGCGGCGGATATTCAGCAATCCCTTTGCACCATCATTCCCCATTCCGGTTAACAGCACCCCAATCGCCCGATTGCCAGCTTCCTTCGCTACTGAATCAAAAAGCATGTCCACCGAAGGACAATGTCCATTTACTTTTTCCCCGGCAAAAACTTCAACCCGGTATTTTTTGCCGATCCGTTTAATCCGCATGTGCTGATCACCGGGGGCAACATATACCCCCCCTGGCTCGAGATAATCCCCGGTTTGGGCTTCTTTGCACCGCAGTGACGTCTGGCTATCCAGTCGGTCGGCAAACATTTTTGAAAACACCGGGGGAATGTGCTGAACAATCACAATTCCCGGACAATTCGCTGGCAACTCTTTAAGAATTTCAAATATCGCTTCAGTGCCGCCGGTAGACGCACCAATCGCAATGAGCTGCTCATTTGACTGCCTCTGATCTGATTCTATCACGGCAGAAGTGGCCAGATCAGAGGCAAAATTTCTTTTTGGTGCAATGTTTTTGGCTCCAGCAGCCAACCGGATCTTTTGAATCAGTTCCATCATAAAATTCTCAACAGTCTTCATTGATCTGGGAGTTGGTTTCTCCACACAATCCAAAGCACCGACTTTTCTGGCTTCAATACCAACCTGAGCATCACTTATCATCACTACCGGTAAGGGGTACTGAGGCAATAAGCGTCTAATAAATTCAAGGCCATTCATTCTTGGCATTTCCACATCACAAACCAAAACGTCCAGATCAAATTTGAGAATTTTATCCCGAGCTTCAAAAGCATCATCAGCAGTGGCAATGACTTGAATCTGAGGATCAGCAGACAGATTTCTGACCACCATTTCTCGGAAAGACTTACTATCATCAACGACGAGAACTCTGATTTCTTTTTTTCTGTGCATTATTCTCATCCTTTCTGCCTTATATAAGAAAAGATACACCCATCAACATTGACGCTGATGGGCATTCTCGTTCTCGTTAAATTGATCAACATGAGATTATTTGAACTGCGTTTGCCTGATAATACTGTTTAAATATACCCATTTTCAGGCAGTTAATTTAATACTTTCCAAATTCATTATCCGTTAAGGCAATCCGAGTCGGTTTTGAGACCGGGTTATTAACCGTTTTTCTGCGGATACTGAGATTTTCTGACATTGATTCATCAGCATCCCGATAACCAAAACGGTGGGATTTTTTTAAAGTAAACCGGGCGGCCTGTTCTCTTAACAATTCGGCTTGGCTGGATAATTCCTCACTGGCCGCCGCACTTTCTTCCGAAGTAGCCGAATTCATTTGAACGACTTCCGATACCTGCATAATGCCCTGGTTGATCTGCGAAATACCAATCGCCTGTTCATTGGAGGCTATTGCAATGTTCTCGACGATACTCGAAACCTTGGCTACATCTTCAACAATCTGATTGAGGGCGACTGCAGTGGTTGTCGCTATTTTTGTACCATCGTCCACCTTTTTAATGGAGCCTTCAATCATTCGTGTTGTTTCTTTGGCGGCATCAGCTGAACGGGCGGCCAGATTTCTGACTTCTTCGGCAACTACTGCAAAACCTTTCCCATGCTGGCGAGCTCGGGCAGCTTCCACCGCTGCGTTTAGGGCCAGAATATTTGTCTGGAAGGCAATCTCATCAATAACCTTAATAATTTTAGAAATATTGGTCGAGGATTCATTAATTTCTTCCATGGATTTAAGCATCCGTTTCATTTCATTATTACCCTGAACTGCATTGACTCGAGTCAATTCCGCCAGTTCATTGGCTTCGCCGGCACTGTCAGCATTAAGACGAGTCTGCGCTGAAATTTCTTCAATGGAAGCGGTGAGCTCTTCGATGGAGCTGGCCTGTTCAGTGGCTCCCTGGGACAGACCCATGCTAGAATCGGCAATCTGTTTGGAACCAGCTGATACCTGTTCGGCAGCAGAATCAATATTTGTCATGATTTCATTAATGTGATCGGTCATTTTTACAAAGGCCAATCCCAACTCTCCAACCTCATCCCGGCTGTCTATTTTGACATCCACATCCAAATTACCATTAGCGATTTCTTCAGCCGCACCCACCATTCGGCGTAGGGGTGTGCTGATCATATTGGCCACCAGCAATCCGAGTCCTACCGCCAAACCTATTCCAACGATGATAAAAATGATCATCATTATACTTTGTGTCCTGAATTCGGCGGTATTCTGGGTCAAAACTGCTTCAGCCTGGGTGGTATTATAGTTAATCAGGGCTTCCAGATCCTCATCCACCGTTTGTCTGGTCTGACTGACTGCATCAAGTCCAACGATCGCCTCATCATATTTCTGCGCTTTGACCAGTTCCAGATTGGCATTGCGCAATTCCCGATAGTCGGCCAGGCTATTCGTCAAGGTTGTGTAGAGAGTTCTGTTTTCTTCATCCGAAATGGTGGCTTCATACTCTTTTAGCAAAGCATTATCGCTTTCCACCGCTGCGTTAATAGCATCAAGGCGAGTCTGCAGTGTGGCCGGATTACGTTCATATACTGCCAGTAGCTGATTGGCCCGGATATCTTCCATGGCCGCATGAATGCTGGCCAGTTTTTGGGATGGCACCAGGTTATTATAATACATGTTTTCAGACTGAGAATTAATTTTATTCATGGTATAGATGCCAAATACGCCGACAATCCCAGTGATTGCTGCCAACAGGATAAAACAGGTAACCAGCTTTTGTTTTATTTTCAAATTTCTAAATAATTCCATTACGTATATCCTCCATCAAAGTTTTTTGTGTTTATTTAAGTTAATATCCGGCTTCCCGATTGGGGTTTTCCTCTTTATCATCAGCTAGCAGTTTGTTGCAGTCAAGAATCAGTTTAACTGAAGTTCCTACCTTACTGATTCCTCTTACAAATTGACGGCTGTCGCTTTCATCCAGATCGGGATGGGGAACAATTTCCTCGGCCGGAATCGCCACAACTTCAGCCACTCCATCGACAATCAATCCTACCGTAATATCTGCAATCTCAACCACAATGACGCAGGTGCGCTCATCGTAGTTGCGAGCCGGTTTGCCAAACCGGAGTCGGATATCCACTACCGGAATGATCTGCCCCCTGAGACTCATAATTCCTTTAACGTATTCAGGCAGTTCCGGCACCTCGGTTATTTTCTGAATTCCGATTATTTCAGTAACATAAGTAATTTCAAGCCCATAGGCCTCAGCATCCAAAGTAAAGGTCAAATATTTTCCTTCTTCGGTTTCATCACCTTCTGACATTTCAAGATCATCAAATTCATCATACTCTTCCGCCATCGTTTCGCCTCCTTTGTGCTGCAACTGTTAATTGTTAAGCCGTTTCTGATCGACCAGGCCATTGACATCCAAAATCAGACTAATGTTGCCATCCCCCAGCAACGTGCAACCAGCCAGCCCCTCAATTTTTTTCATCCGCTGAATATACTTTGGCAGCGTTTTTACTACCACTTGTTGCTCACCCAATAATTCATCTGCAAAAAGACAGGTGGTTTTTGATTCCCCCTCTAGCATAATTAAAATGCCCTCGTCAATTTGAGTTACTCCGTTTTTTACCTTGTAATGGTCTTTGAGCCGTAAAATCGGATAGCATTGACCCCGGATCATAATCATCTCATTCTCATCGGTGTCCCGAAAAACCTCCTGGGACTTGGGGATAAAGGACTCTTTTATCGCCATAATCGGCAACGTGTAACACGTTTCCCCCACACGGATATTCATCCCTTCAATGATAGCTAAAGTCAGTGGAATTTTTAGCGTAATGGTGGTTCCCCGACCTTCCACACTTTCCACCAAAATATTGCCGCCTACCGCTTCAATGTTTTTAGCCACCACATCCATACCAACTCCCCGGCCTGAAAACTCAGTAACCGCTTCCTTGGTGGAAAATCCCGGCAAAAAAATCAGGTTGAATACTTCAGTGTCCGTCATCATGGCGGCTTCTTCACCCACTAAGCCATTTTCAAAGGCTTTTTTTAGAATCCCTTCCCGACTTAAGCCCTTCCCATCATCCCGGATGATGATCAATACCTCACCTCCGGCATTTTTCGCTTCCAAAGTGATGGTTCCAGCCCGGGGTTTACCCTGGCTGATGCGGGTCTCTGCCAATTCAATTCCATGATCGGCGGAATTTCTGACAATGTGCATCAGCGGATCTCCAATCTGTTCAATGATGTTCTTATCCACCTCAGTTTCTTCACCCAAAATTTTTAAGGTAATATCTTTGCCCAACTTTTTGCTGATATCCCGAACAATCCGATTCATCTTAAAAAAGGTAGACCCCAGCGGTACCATTCGAATGGACATCACCATATCCTGCAGTTCGTTAGTGATCTTCCTTAACTGTCGAGCAGATTTATTAAAATTGTCCAGAACCAATCCCTTGAGATCCGGATTTTGGGTGACCATGGCTTCAGAAATGACCATCTCGCCCACCAGATTCATCAGTTTATCGAGTTTTTCCACGCTAACCGAAATCATGCTTTGACCATGACAACCATTGAAATTTTGGGGTTCTTTAGTCGGGGGCTGTTCCACTACCATTTTGCTGAGCTGAGGAACGATAATTGCTTCATCCGAAACAAGATTACTTATCTCTTCCCGGATATCCTGAAATTCATTGAGTTCAGTGATTTGGATGTCCTCGATAAAGGCCATGGTATGAAAAAAATCTTCCAGTTTATCGCGGGATTCCGGGGTTTTAATCTCCAAGATGAAACCATCCCGCTTAATGATCTCGACACAATCCGGATCGTTGATAACATCTTCCGGGATGCTCTTAAAGTTTTCTGTCATTTCTTTTAGATTATGAACCACTGTAAAAGCCCGGATATTTTCCATGCCACAGTTTTCGACAAACTGGAGCATCACCTGATAGGTTTTCGGGACACTGATTTTTGCCGCTTTATTAGAGCTGATATAATATTTTTCCTTCACCGGTTCGTTATTGACGACTTGGGAATCGGTCAGGTTGTTTTTTTCTTTAAGCAAACCTAAATGTTCTTTAATCTTCCCGATCAAAATTTCCGGATTTCCATCGGCTTCAATTCCATTTTTTATTTTTTCCAACTCCTGTTTCATAAAGTCAATCCCTTCAAAGACCAGGTCTGACAGGGTCGAAACATCGATATATTGAGGCTTTTCTTCCCGGATGAAGTAAAACATATCTTCTGTGGTATGCGCCAACACGGACATATTGTTAATCAGCATCATCGCTGCCGAGCTTTTAATGGTATGCATAATCCGGAATATTTCATTAACGGTTTCGCCGGGGTAACTACCCAGGGCCTCGGTTTTTATCACCGACTGTTCCATTTGCTCCAATTGCTGAGAGGTTTCAAAAATAAATACCTCCTGCATTGGGTCATTGATATATTGCTCAGCCAATCGGTTCCCTCCTTGATTTTATTCTTTGATAAAGCAACTTAGAATCGTTTCTACCATTTCAGCAGTTTTTTCTTTAATTGAAAAACGATACCGTTCCATTCGCCATTTCAGACAAATTTCCTTGCTACCGCCGGTGAGAATATTTTCTAATAGTACCGGATCCAAATGTGCGCCTATGAGATTCTGATCTTTGGCCGCTTGAATTGTTCTGATTATAAAATCTGCCCGTTTATAAATGATTGCACTAACCTTTTCTGCCAACTCCGCATCGCACATCAGGCTATCGTAAGCTTGAATTACCACCGTAATTTCCGGATAGTTCTGATAATATTCGGCATAGGCATTATAGAAATAGCGAATCGCTTCCAATGGCGAAAAATTTTTTTTAATACAGGTTTCAATGATCGCATCATCATACTGCGAAAAATGATCCACCACCGCCAGCATAATATCTGTTTTGGTCTTAAAATGCCGAAACAGCGTTCCTTCCGAAACACCTTCCTGATTAGCAATCATTTTTGTCGACAGATTTTGAAGCCCCACCTCGTTTAGCGTTTGAATCGTTGAAACGATAATACTTTCACGCCTTTTAATCAGTGATTTTTGCATGGCGTTCCTCCTAACGGAGTGATTACTTACTCCTATTTGAATTATACCCTTTTCCTCTTAATTGTCAACTTCATTATGTGAAGTTCTTAAGGTTCTTTTGTGAATTTTAATTGAATTCTTTCCTCCATCTACTATATCCCTTCACCGTTGGCAATCTCGTTTTCGATTATGACTGCTCACAACTCAGCCACTTTTTATGTTTTTGACTTTGACAAAAGCCATGTTATAATATTTTTTATCTATCACACAACAGGAGGCTCGGATGATTCGAATTCCCAATCTCAAACTCGAGATTCAGCAAGCTAAAAATAATGTGGCCGAAAAAGAGGCCTTAAGAGGCGCAATTTTGTCTAAACTAAAAATAAATCCCAAGGACTTAATCACTTTTAAAATATTTAAAAAATCGATTGATGCCCGCAAGAAAAATGCTGTCGTATATATCTATACAGTTGATGCCAACCTGAAAAATGAGGTGTCAATTCTGAAAAAGGGCAGTAAATCCGGCATTATCTCCACTCCCGATTTATCCTATCAGCCAGTCGTCCCGGGAAATACTTTATTAAACCACCGACCAGTCATTATCGGCATGGGCCCTGCTGGTCTTTTTGCCGGTCTGATTCTGTCCCGCTACGGTTACGCCCCCATTATTCTTGAACGGGGCGATGACGTCGACAGCCGAAGCGTTAAAATTGACACCTTCTGGCAAACGGGTGCGCTCGATCCAGAGAGTAATGTTCAGTTCGGTGAAGGCGGGGCCGGAACCTTTTCTGATGGCAAACTGACCACCCTGATTAACGATCCCCGTTGTCGCAGTATCCTGGAAGCTTTTATTGCAGCTGGCGCCCCTGAAGAAATCCTTTATCTCAGCAAGCCCCATATTGGCACCGATCTGTTGCGAGAAACGGTGAAAACCCTGCGTCAGACGATTATCAACAATGGCGGCGAAGTCCATTTCCGATCCCAGGTCACCGACTTCCTGATCGAAAACGGTCAGCTAACCGGGTTAATCATCAATGATCACGATCACCTCAACTGCCAGGTAGCCTTGATGGGTATTGGCCATAGCGCCCGGGATACCTTTGAAACGCTTTATAAACGGGGTATCACGATGACTCCCAAAGCCTTTTCCATCGGAGTGCGAATTGAACACCCCCAAACCCTTATCAACACTTCTCAATACGGATCAGCCGCCGGATCTGCTGGACTGGGAGCAGCCGACTATAAGCTTTCCTATCACTCCCCTAACGGACGATCAGCCTACACCTTTTGCATGTGTCCCGGAGGGTATGTGGTGGCTGCTTCATCAGAACCCAACAGCGTCGTTACCAATGGCATGAGTGAACATCGACGAGACGGCCAAAATGCCAATGCCGCCCTGCTGGTCGGGGTGCAGCCTGAAGACTTCGGGGACGATCACCCCCTGGCTGGAGTGGCCTTTCAACGCCAATGGGAAGGCCGGGCTTTTACTCTGGGCGGTCAGAACTATCACGCCCCAGCTCAACTGGTGGGCGATTTTCTGGCCGACCGACCCAGTACCCGCTGGGGTCAAGTCAAACCAACTTATACCCCGGGTCTCAGGTTAACTCAGTTAAAAGACTGCCTACCGGATTATGTGGTGACCACCTTAAAAGAGGCTCTAATTCATTTTGATAAAAAGATCACTGGCTTTGCCATGGCTGACAGTATTATGATCGGAGTTGAAACCCGAAGCTCCTCACCTGTTCGAATCAACCGCAACGAAAACCATCTGTCTAACATTTCCGGACTCTACCCGATGGGTGAAGGTGCCGGTTATGCTGGTGGAATCATGTCTTCAGCGGTGGATGGCGTTAAAACTGCTGAGCAAATCATTCAGGTTTATGCCCAACTTACCCCTAAAAAATAGTTTGATCACCTTTCGCTTTTTTAATAATACCGCAAAAGAGCTCCTGAAGATTTTTCTCCAGGAGCTCGTTTGCGACACGTTACTTTCGTATTTTTAGATCGAATTCGGGTTGTTCTTAAACTGCTTTGCAAATTTCAACGATTAAGTTGGCAATCTCTTCATCACGTTTTTTATTTTTCCAACTGACAATAAATGATTTTTCCACTCTGCCACCTTTTAAATCCACCACTGACTTAATCTGCCGGTTTGCCTTGGTTCCGCCGGTAAATTTGGATGCCAACTGTTTCGTCACAAAAGTGAATACTCTTTTCCCCTCCAGGGACGAAACCTGCTCCAAGTATTCTTTCATCACCCCTGCCAACGAAAATGCCCAAACTGGACTGGCAAAAATCACCACGTCGTAGGGGTTTACATCCGGTTTGCTGGTAAATACAATGGGAGGTTTAACGCCGGGATCATCATTTTCCGGAATGATTCGCTGAATTTCAGCATCCAGACCTTTTTTTACCAGGGCCGCTCTCAACTCGTCGGCGACTGAAAAGGTATTGTTGGTTTTAGAAAAGACAATAATACCAATCTTCATTTCATGCTCTCCATTTTCTTTAGAATGTAGTTGTGTTTAAAATAAGAATAAAACTCATGCATTTTTAGTCATTTATAATTCTCTTGTTGACACTAAGGTACCTCATTTTATCATTTTTTTCAAGTCTTTTCGTAAGTCCGATCACAGATTTTTTAAATTATGGCAACTTTTTCGTTACCTACTCTAAAAATCAGCCCAAGAACAGATACTGTTCTTGGGCTGATTTGATTGATTACACAACGTTGTCATTGATTATTCTCATTGATTAAAATAAATCTCGCCATTGGCATCCACTGTAAAAATTTCGAAATCAGTATAAAGCGAACTGCCAAAAATGTCATCGATCTGGAAAGAGTAGTAGTAGTCGCCGACAGCCAATGGTTCTTCATAGATCACCGGATCATTGTTAAACGTATAAGCCTCGCCTTCGTAAACACCCTCTTCATCGGTTTTCATACTATAAGAATAATACATTGGCGTGATCAGATCGCCCTTTTTAAGCTTGGTAATTTCTTTCGCTGACTGACCCGTGACCGCATCGATGCCGTCCCAGGCTCCGATAATTGAAATGGTATAGTTGCCATCGCTGGCAAAGTCAATTTTTATTCGTAAGTTGGTCTCCACCCCATTAAGCATCACCGGCGACGTATAGATATTGTAGGTGTCACCTTGTTCAACAATATAGGTGGCCAAAGGCTGTCCATCCGGCAGTGAAATCCAGTAACCGTTGAAATTATCTTCAAACTTACCAGCATTCCAGTCAGCGGTGATATTGTCATCCAGTCCCAGTTCAATCAAAGTCTCCCCATCTCCGGCATCCATGAACACGTCACAATATACCGCATCTACATAATCCAGGGTATTGGCTGAAATGGTAAAGCCGTACATGCCATTGGCATTAATGGCGGGCGGTGATGAAAAGGAAATCGCACTTTCGTCTTCACTAAAATTGTAAGCCTCGGTGTTCTCCTGATCCAAGTCAGACCAATAATCCGACCCAGTTGCTTCATTGTAACCACTGCTCCAGTAAATCGAGTTTTCCCCAAACCAATTCGCATCGCTGTATCCTCCGAAATCACCGTTGGTATCACTACCGTAGGCCATTTTATCAACAAAGGACATATAATAGGGACTAACACAGATATCTTTAAAAATCGACAGTTCCTCAGAGCCCTGAATAGCCAGCGGATAATAAATCGCCAAGCCATGAGAGTCAGCTTTATCACTGCCGTTTTTCATGTAAACCACACAGTCCTGAAGGGCAGCCAAAGCCTGATCAGTACCTGCTACATTTCCGGTAACATTTTTTAACACTGAACCCAGATCAACCATATTGGTATAGCCTTCAGATTTGTTATTGCCACCATAGTTTTGAGCTGAGGTGATCCCTTTGATCATTTTTGAAAGAACATCACTATTTGCGGTGGCACTGTACATCTCTTTTGCCACATTATTAAAAGCATACACCAGTTCATCAATTTTGGACAGATCAACACAAGACAGGGTTGCCTCATTCTGACTGTCTATGGCAACACATGCCGCATAAAATGAATCCACGATCACCTTGCCCAGCTCAGCGCCACTGGCACCCGGATTGCTGCCGATAAAACTACCTATGGCTGTATAGTCCCAGCCATAGCCGGGTTCCAATTCTTCCGATGCCACCATATAGCGGGCATGTGGAGCCAGCATATTGCCAGTTTCCACCGTTCCCATTAAACAGGCATCAAAACCAATGAATTCAAATCTATCCGTCATATTTGGATAAACTGAAGTCAGAGCATTTTCCACTTCCAGCAGGGAAAGACTGTCGCTTTCATTCTGCTCATCAAAACACACCCCGGTGATACTGCCGCCACCGTGATTCCAGAAAACCAGCCCCATTTTTTCGGCTGGATAGGACGATACCCCCCAATCCAGAAATTCTGCCAGAGTTTGAGCACTACCCATATTGGCGCTATCGTCCTCCTGTATCTGCTCCATTTTCTGGTTTTTAATTACAAATCGCTGGGTCAATGAATCATCAACCAAATCATTGTCCCAGGCGTTGGCTCCACCAGTCTGAACCACAAATTTTATCTTATCCGACTGGGTAGCATCAATCATTTCCTGAAGATCCATCGTGGCCAAACCACTTTCGCTTTCCAAATCTGAACCACACATATAAACAAAAATAGTCCAGGTTCCGCTCGCACCCATTTTTCTTGTTTCACTTCGGTTCAAACGCTGAATTGTCAGATCCCCGCTGGAACTGACCTGCATATCCGTACTTCGTTTCAGTGATGTATTCAGGCCACTGTTTTTGTGAGTGCTGACGCTTCCGCCTTCATCTGAGCAAGCTGTTAATAACAGCACCATGGAAAGGACAATCATAAATGCTGTCAATTTTTTTTTCATGTTCTACCTCCAGGTTAAATAATTTTTCTGATCATTACATATCCTATCCATCAACGGAAAACTCACAGCCAATGATCCTTGCTATAAATAGTTTAACTAATTACAATGGATTTCTACACAATACTGATTCATATTATACGCCTCCCGGATTGATTCGAAAAGAAATTTCGCACCCAAAATCACTTTTTCACGATTCCTTTATAAAAAAACACAGACGCACATTAATGTGGTCTGTGTTTTAAATGCTTTAAGAAACAAACGGTCACCCGTTCCGATTAGAAAGACATCTACTATACACTCATAATTCCTGAATGATTAAGATAAACCAATGATTTCACCGTCTTCGGTAATATCCATGCCATTGGCGGCAGGTACCTTTGGCAGACCCGGCATCGTCATAATGGCGCCAGTGATTACTACCACAAATCCAGCTCCCGCTGACAAGCGTACTTCTTTTACATGAATATTGAAATCCTGGGGAGCGCCCAACAGCGTTTGATCATCGGAGAAAGAATATTGGGTTTTGGCCATACAGACTGGCAGGTGGTCAAATCCCAAGGCGACAATCTCATCGAGCTGTTTTTTTGCTTCCGGCTCAAATTCTACCCCATCAGCCCGGTAGATTTCTTTGGCAATGGTTTCGATTTTCTGCTCAATCGGCAGTTCCAGCGAATAAAGTGGTTGGTATTGAGACTCACCCTGATCACAAAGCTTAACCACTTCATGGGCCAGTTCTTCGCCGCCTTTACCACCCTGTGAAAACACATCAGACAGGATTACCTTGACATTTTTATTTTCACAAGCTTTTTTAACAGCCTCAAATTCAGCTTCCGTATCCGTGGGGAATTTATTCAAGGCAACTACCACTGGTACTTTAAACTTTTGCAGGTTTTCCAAATGCTGAATCAGGTTGGCACTACCCGATTCCACTGCTGCCACGTTTTCAGTTGACAGTTCAGTCTTGACTACCCCACCATTCATTTTGAGCGCTCGGACAGTCGCTACAATCACCACAGCATTGGGTTTTAAATCAGCATAACGGCATTTGATATCAAAGAATTTTTCGGCACCGAGATCAGCCCCGAAACCAGCTTCGGTAACAACATAGTCCGCCAATTTCAAAGCGGTTCGGGTGGCCAGCACCGAGTTGCAACCATGGGCAATATTGGCAAAAGGACCACCATGGATAAAGGCCGGGGTATTTTCCAGGGTTTGAACCAGATTTGGTTTGATCGCATCTTTAAGAAGCAGCGCCATCGCCCCAGTCGCTTCCAGATCATCAGCAGTCACCGCTTTTCCTTCGATGTTGTAAGCCACAATCATGCGACCCAGTCGTTCTTTAAGATCAGTAAGACTGGAGGCCAGACAGAGAATTGCCATTATTTCAGACGCAACGGTAATGTCATAACCGGTTTCCCGCTCCACACCATTGGCGCGACTGCCCTGACCAACGGTTATTTTTCGTAGGGCGCGGTCATTCATATCAACAACCCGGCGCCAGACAATTCGATCCAGATCGATATTTAACAGATTTCCCTGATGAAGATGGTTATCCAAAAGAGCCGCCAGTAAACTATGAGCCGCAGTGATGGCATGGAAATCACCGGTAAAATGGAGGTTGATGTCATCCATCGGAACAACCTGGGCGTAGCCGCCGCCGGCAGCACCACCCTTGACTCCAAAGCATGGTCCCAGCGAGGGTTCTCTCAACGTCGTAATGGTTTTTTTACCGATATAATTCAGCGCCATGGAAAGACCCACGTTAGTGGTTGTTTTTCCTTCACCAGCTGGAGTGGGATTAATCGCAGTTACCAAAATCAGCTTACCATCTGGTTTATCCTGGTTGTCTTTCAATACCGATAAGGACACCTTGGCTTTATGATTGCCATAAAGTTCCAGGGTATCTCCAGTGATCCCCAATTTTTCGGCCACCGCTGCAATCGGTTGCAATTTAGCTTCCTGTGCGATCTGTACATCTGTTTTCATCTTGTCTTTCTCCTTTTAAAATAATTTTGTTTTTCCCTGAGTCTCTTTTTAAATCTGATGCGCACGTTTCGACTAATTTTTTTAACATCCGGCGCACATGTATATACAGATTTTTCATAGATTACCATCTTTTGTTCCATATGTCAATATTTTTCTATTTTGGAGCAAATTATTATCTTTACTTGTTTGTTATTTCTCAAACAAAGTTTAAGCATGAAAATTCTTGTTATTATTTTAACAGTTTTATGTGTTTTATTCGTCAATAATGGTTATTTTTTATAGTTTTAGTATTTTTACAAATCTTTCTCCTTATTTTCTGTAAACGTATAAAAAAAAGCCCCGAACAGCTGCACTGTTCAGGACTCCTTAAAATTCATTCGTAAAATCGCTTTTTTTATCGTTCTTCTTTTGTCACTTTTATAACATTAATATTCACAAACAATAATATTGTTTGGACCAGCATCCATCCTTTTGAGGCAATTGATAAAAAATCCATATTTTTACTTTTTTTAAAGTAAAAATATTTTTTTAATCTTCCTGTTTTTTTAATTCTCTACCACCACTTTTTTTGCAGCCTGATCTTTTTCCATATCTTTGAGTTTTCTCGACAGGATCACAAAAACCACCAGACCAAAGATCATTACCAGCGCCGGGTATAAACAAAATCCGTTTTTAATTGCTTGAATCAGTTCCGGTGTCGGCGCCATATCAGCCACATAACTGGCCGAAGCCAGAGCTGTGGTAATGATGACACTTTTAATAAAGTTTCCGACTTTAATGGGGGTAGTCAGTAACGCCATGATAAAGCCACGAACATTTTTACCGGTGCGCCACTCGCCGTAGTCGACACAGGTAGCATACATCGCAACTACCAGCGCATCCGGCAAACCGTAACCAATAAAGGATAGTAACATAACAATTTTAAATGCCGTGGCACTCATCGGTACCAGCCAGGTAATCAACAATCCGGCAATGAAGATGCACAAAGCCCCAACATATGCCTTTCGGGGTCCGAATATTTTAGAAACGGTGGTCGCCAGAGTGGCCGAAAGCAGCATAACAACGGTCAGTCCAGTCATGAAAATCGCCATACCCGGGAGATCATTGAGTACATATTTAAAATAATAAAAGGCCAGACCAAGCACCACAAACTTGCCGACGTAGCGCCCCAGATCAATCAACAATAAACCGATCAGCGGAGGGTTATGCAGCAATTGCTTGAGTATTTCAGGAATTGGCATGCTTTCTTTTTTCTCAGTAACCGGTGCAGTTCCCCGGAAAGCATATTCTTTTGTCAGAAAGAAAAATATCCAGTAACACAGAACCATAAATAAAGCAACCATAATAACCACCGTCGTGTAACCCATCGCCGGATCATTAAGCGCTTTGCTGATTTCCTGAATCGCCCGAACCCCAACATAAGAAAAAGTCAGAGAACCCAGAGCGTTGAAGATCCCCCGATTGGCCGACATTTTAACCCGCTCATCGACACGATCCGTTAGGGCACTATTCATGGCAATGTGAGCAGAATAATACACATCAAAAACCAAATGGCCAATAATAAAGCCAGCACAAGCGGTGATGGCATTGGTCATCGAGTCGCCGATTTTTAGAAATTGAACCACATAGAGTAACGCTGCCACTGGCGGGCCAATCAGCAGCCATGATCGGAATTTACCCCACTTGAGATTACTTTTCTGGAGGATAATTCCGGCCACCGGTACCCAGATCAAGTCAAATATACTGGTAATCATAAGCACCGATCCGGCCAGCGCCACCGGCATCTTAACCGCATCGGTCAGGAAGGCCGAAAAAAACATTAATTCGACATAAATAAAAATCTGAAAACCAAACGAAGGCAGACCATAGAGATAAATAACACTTTTCTTTAACTTATCAGCCATTTCTGATTCCTTTCCAAATTGAAGAAATCGTCCCCAAAAGCGGCAATTATTTTAGAACCTTATATCAAAATCCATTAATAATTCCTATTATTTTCGGGGACGAATCTGTGACCCCTTCCATCAGGAAGTTACGGCCACTTAGTAATCATTTAGTTTAGAACATTTTTTCTGACATTTTATCAATTTCTTGATTGATGGTTTCATAAACCCCTGGGAATGAATCAATCGGTAGACCCGAGGTCTGGGAAGGAATGAAATACAATTTACCATTTTCTTCACAGGTTTTTTTCACATATTCTGCTACGATTTCTGGGGTCCAACCCGGGAAATCAACCAAACCACTGTGAATACCACCCATAAAGGTAATTTTATCGCCATATTCTTTGATCAGTTCAGGAATGTTATTGGTGTTCATTACGCCCTGCCAAATATCGATCCCCATTTCGATCATCGATGGTACCAGATTAGCAGCGTAGCTATCACTGTGGTGAACAATCAATTCAACGCCATTCTCTTTATAATAGCTATAGATTTTTTTGTAGGCTGGTTCAAAGAATTCTTTAAACATCGCTGGTGAAATAAAAGAATTGATCTGGCTACCCCAGTCATCATGATGGAATACCGCATCGGGATGAAGATGATCAATAAACTCTTTAGCCAATCTCAGTTCAAAATCAACCAGATAGTCAATCAGCGCATGCATTTCTTCCGGTTCTTCGTAGTAAGCCATTAAGGCCTCTTCCATACTCATCAAGTAATGGACATGTTCAAACAGACCGGGAGCCACAAAAACAGTGACATACTGATCACTCCGATCAACTGCATTGGCTTCAGCAACCGCCGTCACCCAAGCCTCTTCGGGGTAGTCCAGCTTTGGTGCTTTAACATAATCCCGCCATTTGGTGATATCCTTAACAACGATGTGTTCCTCATCATGAACCGGAAATGATCCCAACTGACCCTCCGGCCAGCTCAGTGTGACGCCCCATTCATTTACAACCGTTCCACCGACCGGCGGTTTTATACGACTGATCGGGGTTTTCATCATCAGGGCAAAGGGTTCATACTGTTTGACAAAGCGATCCGGATTTCCACCCCTCATCACTTCAACTAAATTTTGTCTTTTTGTTAACATTTGTCTCTCCTTCTATTATGCAGTAACCAGTTCTTTTGCTTTAACGGCAGCGCTACCAGCATCAGGCGCATAACCATCAGCACCAACTTCAGCAGCATATTCCGGGGTGACCGGAGCGCCACCAACAATCACTTTCATCTCCGGATAAGCAACTTTAATGGTCTGAACCGCTTCTTTTAAGGCCGGCATCGTCGTGGTCAATAGACCGGAACAGGCTACCAGTTTGACATTGGCGTTATCTTTAACCGCTTGAACAAAGGTATCAGCGGGGACATCAACGCCCAGATCAATCATATCAAAACCAGCACTTTCGATCATCATCGAAACCAAATTTTTACCAATATCATGAAGGTCACCGGCAACTGTTCCAATAATGCAGGTACCTAAAGAAGTAGATCCGTCACCAGCCATAAGTGGTTTTAAAACTTCCACACCTTTTGACATGGCTTTGGCGGCAATCAGCATTTCCGGAACAAAAATTTCGCCAGATGAGAATTTATCCCCAACAATGCCCATGGAATCAACCATGGCCTGAAGAATTTCTCCGGGCGAGTTGCCTTCGTCCAGTGCTTCCTGTACCAGTCCGGGAACCAGTTTTGATTTTCCAGCTTCAACCTTTGCTTTGACTTCTGCTATTTTTGACATAATTTTTCTCCTTTTTTAATCGATTTGTCTAACTTGAAGCGAAACGATGTGTGAATCGCTTCGCTTTAATTCACCTTGTTATAATTACGCCTGTTTGCGTTCTGCTAATTCTTTATTAATTTCTTCCATACGTTTTGGTGTTAATGAATAAAGTCCAAACATCATCACCATTCCAATAATCATAATGATTGCCGGATAAAGGGCAAAACCATTTTTAATTCCCTGAATCAGTTCTGGAGTCACGGCCATATCAGCAACATAACCAACTGAAGCCAGCACCGCTGAAATGATAACCGAACGGACGAAAATAGATGCTTTGATTGGCATACTGATCAGCGACATGATGAAACCACGGGCATTTTTTCCAGTTTTCCAGTCGCCGTAATCAACGGTTGCAGAGTACATTGCCACACCCAGAGAATCCGGCAAACCATAACCAATATAGGCAACAAACATGATGATTTTAAATGCAGTTGCTTCAAGCGGCATAAACCAGACAATTAGCAAACCGATAATCAAAAGCGACAGGGCGATTAGATAGGTGTTTTTTTCGCCAAGTCGTTTAGCAATTGGTGACGCAATCATGGCCGCAAAGAAGTTGACAATGGTTAATCCGGTCATGAACAATGCCAGTCCAGGCAAATCGTTGATAACATATTTAAAGTAGTAGAAGGCCATTCCAAAAATAACGAAACGTCCCAAATATCGTCCCAGTTCCACCAGCATCAACCCCATCAATGGTGGGTTGACAACAATTTGTTTGAACATTTCGCCCACTGACATCTTTTCAGCCGGTTTGCCCGCTTGGGCTTCGGTTCCGTTTTGAGCATAATCTTTGGTGATTACAAAATAAATGATGTTACAGGTAATCATAATCACACCAGTGATCGCTGCCATATAGGTGTAACCTAAAACCGGATTGCCGACACCAGCGCCAATAGCAGCAATAGCTTTTACCCCAAAGTAAGAGAATACCAGAGCGCCGGCCGCATTGAACATTCCCCGGTTACTGGCCATCGAGATTCGTTCTTCACGAACCGTGGTCAGCGCATTATTCATGGAAATATGAGCAGCATAGAAGGTATTCCAAACCAAATGGCTGATGGCGAATCCTAAAAAGATAATAATAGCATTAATTTCCGAGGTTCCACCAATCTGTGAGAACTGCAAAATATAAAAGAGTGCCGCAATGGGAGGACCAACCAATAACCATGAACGGTATTTCCCCCACTTCATGTTGCTTTTTTCCAGAATAACCCCCGATGTTGGTACAGCCACAATATCAACAATACTGGTGGCCAACAAGATGGTACTTACCAATGCCAACGGAATTTTTGCAAAGTCGGTGAGGAAAGCTGCAAAAAACATGACTTCAATATTGACTAAGGTCTGAAACCCAAATGACGGTAATCCGTAAAGATTAATAGCCGACTTTTTTAACGGTTTGTTCATAATTCTTTCTCCTTTTTAGTTTCAACTTTAATAACAATTTCTGCTTAAATAACTGTCAACACGATTTGTCCGATCAGTCAATCGCCCTGTAACAACAAGCAAACAGCAACACTTCTATCCAATCGCTCCGCTACCAGAATTTATTTTGCATCATATCTACCTACTTCCTACCTGCTTCAAGCGATGCAATCCTTTTCACAATGCCTTTCTTCATTGTTAATATGTTCATATAGCGGTACCGAAGATACTATATTTTTTTCTGTAAATCGTAAATAATATTGTAATTACTAACCTATTTACAACATCATTGTACTCGTATTCAATGAACCTGTCAATGTTTTTTTAGTAAAATATTTTATTTAATCTATTTTCAAAAACTTTGTACTCGTTTACTTCTGTAAATTTTTATATTATTATTCGTTTTTTTTGTATCTTATGTATTTTTACTGCGATCAACAAAATATTGAATATCATTATATTATTATTTTTCATTCAAAATTTACAAAATACTATTTAATGGCTTTAAAATTTAAGAAGAAATTCATAAGTACTCCCCTGTATTAATATTCGCTTGCTTATATAATGTATACCCTGGCACAAAAAAATTATCCTAATATATTTTTCTTACTTTACAGAACACCTTCGCCACCAAAATAAAACCCGACAACAGATCTGACCACCTGTAATCGGGTTTGTTTTCGTTCTGAAAGAACTTCGCATAAAATCCTTTTAAGCGCTTTAATTTTTGAAGATATTAGTTATTTTAAATGTCTTTACTCAGTAATTCTATGAAATTACTATAAACTGCACCGTTTTATCTCGTCAACGCATACATGCAGGAATCCTGAAACTTACCATTTTTGTATATACTTTTCTGAAAAACACCTTCTAAATGAAAACCTGCTTTTTCAATGGTTCTGCGAGCCTTCTGGTTATCTGCAAAGGGCCGAGCATAAATTCTGACCAAATCCGACTCATCAAAAGCTTTTTCACAGATCTGTTTAATGGAACCAGTCATGATTCCCTGACCCCAATAGGGTTCACCAAGCCAAAAACCCAACTCGCCACTTTTGCAACTGACATCTTCCTGCATCAGTAGACTGATCGCTCCAATTGGTACATCATCGATTGTGATCGCCTTGTTTAGATGTCTTCTTTTGTTCTGATGAATACTTTTGGTAATAAACAGATGGGCATCATCCAGAGTGTACGGATAGGGAAAAGTATTTCGTAAATTTCCTGCTATCTTTTCATTATTGGCCAGAGGAACAATATTTTCAGCATCACTCAATTTCCATTCTCTTAATCCAAATTCCATTTTTTTGACCTCCTTTGATCATCGCCATTGATTTCTAGTTTTTTCTAAAAAACTAATTTGTACTCGTTTACTTTTTAATTTTCATCAGCTTAACATCTTTGGAATTTTATGTCAATATTTTTTCCTTTTGCAACTATTTATTACCTTTACTTGTTTGACATTTCTCAAACAAGAGGTAGTGCTGAAACTATATTGTTCGTTAATTAACAAATCATTTTTAATCAAGATGTTATTTTTCGATAGATTTTATTCGGGTAACTTTAATGTATCTACATCAAATTCAATTTATTGATAACATACTTTTTATCTATTGTTTAATCGTTGTCGATCAACTTTTTATTTTTTTATCAATTCCACATAAATAAATCTGCTATCTAATTGATCTTGAACGTTAAGTTACCTCTAGCTCTGTCAAATTGGTACCCTACCACTGGCTAATACTATGAAAAATATTTCTCTCAAAAAACCCAACAGCATAGTTGTATTTAAATGCATTTTAATGAATTAAATCACTATTCTCAGACCTTGTACCACCATAATAATTTTAGTTATTAAGTTTTTTTGCCCTAATTTTTTTATCATTTTGAGCTCCATCAAAGAAATAATTAAGTATCTTTTAAGCTTTGTAATTCTGATTATTACTCTGACAATTATTGTCTTTCCCTGCTTTGATCCCTGGATCAGGAACCAAATTTGCTATACTTTCTTCACCATTTAGCATAAAATTAGAACATCCAAGCGTCATTATGAAGATCACAGGTGAAAAAATGAACAATCAACCCGAAATAAAACTATCCGTCCGCAATCTGGTAGAGTTTATCCTCCGTTCCGGAAATATCGATTCTCAGTTTATCAGCAACGCCAGTGCGCTGGAAGGAACCCGGGCCCACCAGAAGGTTCAGAAAGATAATCGAGACAAAGGCTATGCCCCTGAAGTATCGCTAAAACACCATTTCGAATATGAAGGCTTCTGTTTTCGGATCGATGGCCGGGCCGATGGCATCATCACCAGCGAGTCCGGGATTATTGTAGACGAAATTAAGTCAACCAGCCGGCCGCTGGAACAAATTGACGAAGACTACAGCCAAACCCATTGGGCTCAGGCCAAATGCTATGCCTATATTTACGCCATCCAGAATGAGCTACCGGAAATCAGCGTCCAGCTGACCTATTTTCAGCTGGACAGCGATGAAATCAAACAGTATCTAAAAATCTTTACCCAAACCGAGCTGACTGCATTCTTTTATGATCTAATCAATCAGTACCTGGTCTGGGCTGCTCTGACCAGCAACTGGGTGACCCGGCGCAATGCCGCCATCCGGGCTCTTTCTTTTCCCTTTGAGTGCTATCGCCAGGGTCAGCGTGAACTGGCAATAGCAGTTTATAAAACCATTGCCGAACAGAAAAAACTGTTTGTCCAGGCCCCCACCGGAATTGGCAAAACAATATCAACTCTGTTTCCCGCCATCAAGTCGATGGCGGAAGGGCACACCGCCAAAATTTTTTATCTGACTGCCAAAACCATTGTCCGGGAGGTGGCCGAGGAAGCCTTTGCTAAAATGGCAAGTCAGGGATTGGCTTTCAAAAGTGTCACCCTGACCGCCAAGGACAAAATCTGTTTTCAGGAAGAAACCATCTGTGATCCCGATCACTGCTCTTACGCCCGGGGCCATTTCGACCGCGTCAATGCTGCACTGCTGGATATCCTGAATCAGGAAGACCGCCTGACCCGGCCCATCATTGAAAGCTATGCGCGTATACATCAGGTCTGCCCTTTTGAGTTATCACTGGATTTAACCCTCTTTAGTGACTGCGTGATCTGTGATTACAACTATGTTTTTGATCCCCGGGTTTATCTCAAACGTTTTTTTTCCGATAACGGCGGCGACTACAGCTTTTTGATTGACGAAGCCCATAATCTGGTCGATCGGGCCCGCTCAATGTTTTCGGCCGAACTTTATAAAAAACCATTTCTGGAGCTAAGGCGATTGTTTAAAGATAACAACCCCAGTCTTGCCAAAGCGCTGGGAAAACTCAACACTCACATGATCGGGCTGCGGAAACTGGCCACAACCGACTCGCCTTATCACCAGAAAGAGGCCCCTAAAGATTTCTTACTGCTGGTGATGAAGTTGATTGCTCTGGCCGAAGTATGGCTAGTCAACAATGAAGGCTCCCCGGGCCACGAAGAACTGTTGGAACTGTATTTTAACGCTCTGACCTTTATGCGCACTGCCGAGTTTTATGATGACCACTTTCTAACCTACGTCGAAAACACCAACGGTGATACCCATATCAAGCTTTTTTGTCTGGATCCTTCCCACTTGCTGGGAGAAGCCCTCAAACGGGGCCGGGCGGTGATCTTCTTTTCTGCCACCCTGTCACCACTTGACTATTTTTCAGAAATTCTCGGTGGTGATCCTGACAGCTATAAAATTAATCTGCCATCGCCTTTCGATGTTAAAAACCGGGAAATACTGATTGCCGATACCATCTCAACCACCTTTCGCAATCGTGAAAAAACTTACCCTGCCATTGCCAGTTACATCAAAACGGTACGTGATCAACAACCGGGTAACTACATCGTCTATTTTCCTTCTTATAAATATATGAATGCAGTATTTGAGATTTTTAGTGCTACCTACCCGGAGATCATCACCATCCGACAGGCTCCGGAAATGAATGAGGACGACCGGGAGCTATTCCTGGGTCAGTTCCGTCCGGTACCCGACACTGCCCCCGTCGGAATCCTGGGCTTTGCAGTGCTTGGGGGGATCTTTTCCGAAGGGGTTGATTTAAAACACGAGGGTCTGATCGGCGCCATTATCGTCGGGGTGGGTCTGCCCCAGATCTGTTTTGAACGTGATATCATTCGGGATTATTTCAATGAAAAAAAACACACCGGCTATCAATATGCCTACCTCTATCCTGGTATGAACAAGGTTCTCCAAGCTGCCGGACGGGTGATTCGAACCGAAACCGACCAGGGCGTGATCGTTCTGATTGATCAGCGTTTCAGCAGCCTTAACTATCGTCAGTTATTTCCCCGGGAGTGGTTTCCCCATCGCCAGATCCGTAATGAAGCCGAGCTGAAAAAAGCTCTGCAGGATTTCTGGGCCACACCCAAAACATAAATTTAACATAAAAAAACATCTGCTGTCGCACTACGACAGCAGATGTCTGATAACCATAATGGGGTGATAAAAAATAAGCTGTGGGCCGCTAAAACCCATGACCTTGCGAATTTTTAGCTGATTCGCTTTATTATAGCAGTGGCTTGGACAGTGCTTACAAAAACCCTTGTTTTCGCCATAGCGGCAATGGTCCAATCGGTTCAAGGCGTAACTTAACAGAGCCTGGCACTCCGCACAGAGATGCTTGGTGTGATGTTTTTTGCGGCAATAGATTTTAATCATCACGATGAGGGTTCGTTTTTCCTGGTCTATTTTTGGCATTAGGCTTTACTTCCTATCTTTCCTTACTTTCGACAAACCATTTAGGTTCTTCATAATAGAGACAGACTTCCTTATTCTGGATTCGGCAGGTATAGCGGATTCCCTGCCCCCCCACCTTCAGGGAGACCCCTGGACGCATATCCAGAACCCGGTCAATCGAAAAAACCCGACCGTCCTCCCACAAAACCTGGAGGGGGATGATTCTGCCATCTTCTTCAAATTTTGCAATCACCTGGACAAATTTTTTTATCGCCATTTTCTTAATTCTCCTTTAAAAGTATCCAATTGGATGGATGACATGATCTTTTTTGGGATCCAGGCCGCTCATCGAATCGCCAATAGTGACCGCCCGACGCAGAACCAGATTACCAAAGCGCTTGCGTAAATCATCAACGGTATCATCCAGTTGAGCCTGACGGATCCGCAACGCTTCATTGCCAAAAACATCCAACTGAATCGGGGTTGAATCCGGTACCAGATCAGTGACCCGCACCCCCAGGGAACGGATATCCGAACTGAAATCATAATTATTTTCAAACAGGGCAATGGCAGCTTCAGCTATTTCCCGGGTCAGATCCGAGGGTTTTGCCAGCTTCGTTTGCCGGGTAAAGCTATGCAGTTCTTTGGTACGGACATGAATTGCTACTGTTAAACAATAGCATCCGGTTTCCCGCAACCGCATCGCCACACTTTCAGTCAGCATATAGGTGATCAGTTTGACATCCTTCAGGTTTTTTAAATCCCGGGGAGTGGTGATGCTGTTACCGATGCTTTTGAGAATCCGTTCGTTGCCGTTATATTGCTCGTCAAAAGCTTTGACCGGACTGTCATCAAGACCATTGGCAAAGCGCCATAACACCATCCCCATCTTACCAAACTGGAGCACCAGAAAATCTGAGGATGTTTGCGCCAATTGTCCAATGGTATAAATACCATATTTCATCAGCTTCTTTTTCGTGGCTGGCCCCACATAGAGCAGATCCCCAATTTCCTGGGGCCAGACAATTTTTTTGAAATTATCCCGGGTGATTGTTGTGATGGCATCCGGTTTCTGATAATCCGAGCCAAATTTGGCAAAGATTTTGTTCCAGGAAACGCCAATCGAAACGGTGATACCCAGTTCATCCTGAATGGCCCGACTGATTTTTTCGGCAATGGCTCGGCCACTGCCGTGAATTCGGGCGCTATTAGTGACATCGAGCCAGGCTTCATCAAGGCCGAAGGACTCCACCTGATCCGAATAGCGGTTGTAGATTTTACGGGCCAGCCGGGAAAAACGCAGATACAATTGATAATTGGGAGGCATAATCACCAATCCGGGACATTTTTCCCGGGCCTGCCACAGAGCCTCCCCAGTTTTAACACCGGCAGCTTTAGCTTTCTGGTTTTTAGCCAGAATAATCCCATGACGTTTTTCCGGATTACCACCCACTGCCACCGGAAAATCTCTAATCTCCGGATGATAAAGACATTCCACATTGGCATAAAAGCTGTTGATATCCGAATGTAAAACAATCCGTTCCATAACTCACCTTTTTAATCCACCTCGATAAAATTAGTACATATGTTCTGCAACTATTCTATACCCCTCACCGTGCTTTGTCAATGCCTAAATTATTAATCACTCTACCAGCAATTTATTGCAAACAATCCAAAAAACAAGATCCGTGCAGGCACGGATCTTGTGACGATCGATAAGCGACCATATCGGCCAATTGTTCAGTCGTCGACTAGCACACACTTCGTGCCGACAAACAAGCTGTTAAACGATTGATGACACGACGTTATTCTTCTTGATAGTCTGAGTTATTTTCCATCATTATTATCATAACCTCTTTTTTAACTATAGGTTGCATAATATTCGGCTTCAGTCTGCTGCGCTTTCTGATTACCCACGCCACAACGGGGATTAAGCAACGAGCAGTTTTTGCCGCATCCGCCGCAGCGGAATTGTGAGAGATATTCACTTAAACTGGGAACATCCGGTTCCGGTTCAGTGACTACCGGTTCAGCCACGACGGGCGCAGCTTCAGCAATTGCCGGTGTTTCGACGGATTCAGTGACAGCTACCACAACCGGTGTCGTTGTATCCGTCGTTGTTTCTGGCACCATTTCAGTAACGGTTTCCGTGGTTGCCGCTTCCGTAGTCGTGGTATTGGCTACAACGGTTGTGACGACACTTTCGGTATCGCTGTCGGCGGCCGCATTTTTGACAACAATCGCCGGGGGAATTTCTACCTGAGCAGCCATCACCTGTTCATAACTGCGATAGGTAGTGGCCACTGTACCATAGACGATCAGCAAGGCGGCCACAGCTGCACCAAACTGCTTGATAATTTTGATTTTCATTTAAAACCTCCTTAAAACAAATTGAACACTGCCCCGATCGAAAACAAGGTTAGTAATACGTAACTACCGAGCCGAAACCACTGCAGCTGTTGGGGGATTTCTTTGGTGATTTTTGCTGACAGGATCCCCGACAGCAGCACCATCAGCAGCACCGGGGTCAGGGTACTGGCAGCAGCAAACACGCCGCCAACCAGAGCCGCGGTGGCAACCGGCAAGGTAACCGCTACCCCCATCATCAGCAGCAACGGAGCACAGGGGGAGGCTCCATAGGCAAATCCAGCCATAAACAGCGGGATCAAACCTTTTTTATCCTCCTTTCGCTCTTTTTTCCCCCCTGCACAACCCGAACAGCTAGTGGCTGATCGGGCGTTTTTTCGATTATCGATCAGCCATTTGCCAATCAGCACCAGCCCCAGGGCAACCATCGCCAGCTCCATAATCAAACTCAGGTTGACCCCAAATACATAACCAGCGGCATCAATAAATTGACTACCAACTAGCGCCGCCAGTGTGCATAAAAGCACTACTGCCGCGATTTTTCCGATAAAAAAACTTAAAAATTCAAGCAGCGATTTTTTCATCCCACCAGCATGGGTGATGATATAGCTGGACAAGAAGACCGTAACTGCCGGACTGCAGCAGGTGCCACAGCCCAACCCTACCGACAGTGCTGTAGCCAGTACCGGAATCAGTAATGTAAGGGTCATCATCAGGCCCTCTCGCTGGCAATCAGGGCAGCCCCGATGGCACCGTTAAACTGCGGATGTCTGGCCACATAAACATCCCGCATCATTTCTTCTTCAAAGGCTTTGTGGACCCCAATATTCAGGGCGCCTCCGCCGGTCATCAGGATATCCCCACCCTTTTCGGCTTTTTTCATCATTTTGATGATCCGTTTAGCCATTGATAAATGCATTCCAGCCAAAATATCCCGGCGATCATATTTCCGGGCCACCAGCGAAACCACTTCCGACTGGGCAAAAACTACGCAGGTGCTGTTGATGTCGCAGGGCGCCTTACTTTCCAGCGAAAGCGGACCGACCTGATCAATGGTGGTTTCCAGAATCTGAGCAATGACCTCCATGAATTTACCGGTTCCGGCAGCACATTTATCGTTCATGGTAAAGTTTTTAACGGCATAATTTTTGTCGAGATAAATGATTTTACTGTCCTGGCCGCCGATATCAATAATCATTCCCGGCCGGTATTCCCGGGGCGCAGTCAGGCGCACCCCATAGGCATGGGCAGTGATTTCTGAAATATCGTCATCAGCGATATCAAAGACCTTACGGCTGTAGCCGGTGGCCATGGTATAACGCACCTCAGCACGTCGGATCCCCCGGCGGCTACACATTTTTTCAATTAAGCTATTGGCGGCGGCATTGTTATCAATCCCGGTATTGGTGACCATCGCATCGACCACTTGATTCTGACAGATCAGCGCCGCCTTGGTGTAAGTTGATCCGCCGTCTAGTCCGGCGTAATAATTTCTGTTCATGTTATTCTCCTGTTTTCTCGTTTTGTTCAAAACCTCACCGACTACCGCCAGTCGTTATATCAGGTTGTATGTATCGGGGCGAACAACTGCTTGACAATTAGTCGGGACAACCGTTAGCCAGCTATTTCTATTTTTTGGATCGCTCAGCCAGATCTTTCAGTTTGATCAGCTCAATAAAGGCCTCGATCCGAATCCGCAATTGCTCAATGTCTTCTTCGTTATAATCACTTTCAACCCGGATTACCGGAATCCCCAGTTTGCCCAGCTCGTCCTCAAGGGTCTGGTACTCAAAATCATAGACCAGACAGCCCCGTAAAACGTGGTACACCACCCCCTGAACCTGATGATCGGCAATCATCTGTTTGATCCGGTAAATCCGCTGGTCATTGTCAACAAAGGTCGGACAAGTGCAGGGCCGGGTGTAGCGGTTAGCCAGAGAGCGCATTAAACCGTCAAAGCTTTGATCCACCACAACAGTGGGATCATAAATCGAACGCTCACCCATACAGGTTTCATCCCCTACCAAAATGCCTCCAGTCTCTTCAATCAGCAACGGGATTTTGATGTTCGGGAAAATAATCGGTGACCCGGTGACCATAATCCGGGGCTGCTTATCTTTACTGACAAATTGCTTGTCTTTTTTGCGTCGAGCCAGTTCCCGATTAAGCAAATGCAGCTGCTGGCTCCACTGCGCCAACGGCATATATGAAAAAGCATTCATTAAAGCCATCGCGTGAGTGCCTTTAATCAAGGCCGGAACATGCTTTTTGTACTCATTGAATTTCGACATTTCATACTGGGCAAAGCCCATCTCGTCAATGCTTTTGGCCAGACTCTGATAACTAATCGTCTGGCCGGTGACGGCTTCCAGCTCCGGAATCAGCTGGTAGAGTTCTTGGACATACTGCTCCATATCAGTGTCATCGCTTTTGGACGTCGGCACATGGAGCGAATAGGTTGGAACCATTTCCTTTAACATCCCGGCCATTTTCTTTTTGCAGTCGCAGGTTATCGGCACTACCATCAGGGCGCAGTCTTGGTAAACCGGCATTACGTCCATGGCTTGAAAACCCATTACCGCCTTGATCAACGGACAGGCATCCCGGGGCACCAGATCGTCACCAATCGCAAAGGCGGTATAACTGCCGCTGCATAATTTTACCGGCTGGGCTCCAACGGCGTAAATCAGCTCATGGGGAACCATTACACAATAAGTACCGACAGTTTTAGTATCAGCCGCTCTTTCGACATTTTTCATTTCAACATAAATATCTTCGAGTACCTTAAAAAATGGCTGTATTGCTGCCGGCGCTCCGGGCAATTCTGCCAGCCGCCGCAGATATTTACCCGACACCTTGGTGGCTTTATCAATAAAGCGCTGGCGTTGCCGTTGTTCCATGGCTGTCAGCTCTTTGGTTTTGTTTTCAGCTGCGCCGTTATGATCAGCTAAACCGATTTTTTGGCTATTTCTCTTATTTTTGATCAGACTCATTTTTTTCTCTTTTCCTGATAAATCGTTTCAGTTTCTTTTCAGAGTTTTTATGACCGGACATAAAGGTTTTTCGGGATGCCCGGTAAAATTTCAGGCCACTGAAGCTCATTGACAATGCTTTGTTTTCCGGGCATTTATCGATGCATTCACCACACATGATGCAGTCGGCTGTGGTAACATCGGTTTTTTCCCGCTCAGTATAGATGGTTTTAATCCCCATCGGACAGGCTTCATAGCAAGCCCCACATTCGGTACAAGCCTGACAGTCCTTTTTAATGCGGAACAATGAAAACTTGTGCCCCAATCCGATTAAATAACCGAGGGGACAGATATTGCAGAAGAACCGGCGTTTAAAAAAACCGCCGATAATTACCACGATCATGAAGAAGCCCCCTAAAAACAGCGATACCTTAAAGCCAGCAAAGGCCGGAGACAAGGTAATTGCCGGACAGATATCGCAAAAATTACCGCCAACAAAACTGAGTCCCAAAAACAATAGCAACATCGTCCATTTGATTGGTTTTAACTGACGATAGAGTTTTTCACTCAAGGGCAACCCTTCAATTTTCAGCCCCTGCCGGGTTTCGTGGGTAAGATCCTGAACCAGTCCCAGGGGACACAGAAAGCCACAGATAAACCGGCCCAGCACCACAATGGAGATCAGCAGCGAGGCTAAAAAGATACCAATTTCCGACCACCTCAGATTAACCAGGGTATTTAAATGGGCCAGCGTATAACAACTGCTGGCAATCAACTGATCCTGATTGATAGGGCAGGCAAAAATCGGAATTTCGATCGCATTGACCCATTGGCCCAGTAATTTCCCGCCATAGATCAGTGTGAAAAAGCTGATGATCATGGTGAGCCAGCGTAGCGTCATAAATCCGAATTTCCGCTGTCCTTTCATCGTCCCCACCGGACCCAAGCTCGTTCGCTCATTGGCAAAGCGACCCATTACCGGATCTTTTTTGACAATCCGGCGGCGCAGCCACAGACACAAAATGATGCCGACGGCCGAAAGCAGCACAATGATCATAAACGGTGTCATTGCTGCCAGGTAACGGCTGGAAAACAGCGTATTATCTTCGACCTGATAACTCATCTGATAGACATTGTCGCCGTCGTCTGCGGCATAGGTAACTGCAATGCCACTGCGGATATCCAGCAATGACACGCCTTCAATAATCCCTGCGCTATTAGTGGTCACCTGACTTGTCCCGCTTCGCTGTGAAGTCAGCGTCACGGTTTGATCGGCCAGCGGCTCACCTTCAAATAATACACTAAGTGTGGTTCGATCAGTAAAAATGATCTCCAGTGGAAACAGTTCATGATCAAAAATTGGTGGCGTGGGCCGATAGCCCTGGGTAAATTCCATATCGGTTTTTGCCGCCAGATAAAGCGTTTCGCTGCTGCCATCGCCATCGAGATCGGCAGTTTGTTGTGGTAGAGTGGCAATAAAACTGCCTAAATAATCCGGACTCATCACCGCCATATTATCAGCGGTCATTTCGGTAACCCCGTTAACGCTGAGTGCATAAAGCGTTGCGGCGGAAGCATCCTGATTGCTCATCGTATTTAAACTAATCTGGTTATTGTCATAACTGAAATAAAGCTTGCTGCTAGTGTCGGTCTGCTCCCCAGCTTCTTCGGAGCTGACAGCAGTGACCATGGTATAACCGGTGGCATCGGTACTAAACTGGTAGAACACCAGGTTATAGGCAAATAATGACAGCAACATCAACACAACACAGACAAGGATGACCGCCGGCGTTACTGTTTTTTTGATATTCTGATAGATTTTTTTCATACGGCTCTTTTTTCCTCACGATAGCGATGATGGGCCAGCATTTCCATAAACGCCTCCATTCTGATTCGTAATTGTTCCACATCCTGATACTGATAGTCAGTTTCCAGCCGGAACACTGGAATATTCGCAGTTCCGAATAGCTGTTCAAAACGCTCCAGTTCAAAATCATATTCAATCTGACCTTTCAGCACATGAAAAACAACCCCTTCAATGCGCCCCTGCTTTAAATGCCAAAGCGCACTTTGATAAAGCATGTCATTTTTGGCATAGGCTGAAGAACAGTCATAACGGTAATGGGTCTCAATGATCGCTGTAAAGGGATCGCGTTTACCGGCTTTATGCTGACTGCTGCTGGCGTAGATTTTTTGAGTACTGCTATCCAGCGCTGCTCCGATTTGCAAACCAATATCGCCAATCAAAAAAGGAATCTTGTAATTGGGCAGATATACCGGCGACCCTATCAGCAGGATTTGCGGTTTGTTTTTTTCCTTTTCATAAATCACTTGGCGACTTTCCAACAGTTCCAGATTCAGTTTGCGGAGATGGCTGCACCAGCTTTTAAGATCAGTGGAGTAATAATACGAATTCAGAATTGCCATTCGTAACGCCCCAGAAATCAGGCCGTCTTTTTCCTGACAGACCTGGATAAAATCACGCATCAGCTTCCGGGCACCCTCAACCAGCTGGGTAGCCTGAGTCAGCTTTTTTTTCGTCAGCCGCTGACCGGTATGATCGCTGAGTTTGTCAGACAGATTTTCCATCTGGCTCCGCCATTTAAGACTAGCCAGAGGATCGCCCTTTTCCGGGGGAATATCCACCGTGACGACTTTTTTTCCGGCTTTGCTCAGCAGATAAGCCATTTTGCGGCTGCTGTCACAGGTGATCGGAACGATGATCAGCGCTTCTTCGGCGAGATCAAAGTGCTCATTCAGCAGAAATCCCAGCACCGAGCGACTGACCGGATCGGTATCCCGAGGTACTAAATCGTCGGACCAGGCCACCGTACCCAGGCTACCACCAAGTATCCAAAAGGGCTTGGCTCCGGCGGCATAAATCAGTTCCTCGGGAATGCTGCTGCCCAGCACAATCACCTGGGGCTGGCGCTTTTTCATATTGTCCGGTTTGAAGTAGCGATAGATCGTATTTAAAAAATAGCGCAGTTCCTCGATCTGGCTGTTTTCATTGAACAAGGTTCTCAGGGTATCCATGTATTCACTTTCATAGCTGCTAAACGGCTGGTTTTTTTCGTAATTAACTGTCATTGTCTGACCTCCAAAAGCATTTGTGTTTCAATGTTCATTTCATGTTGCTATTGTAGTATGACAGTTTGTGGATGGTTTGAAGCTTATCTGAAGATTGGGTGAAGACTGGCTTTTTAGGGATAAAAAACAGAGGCTATAATCCTCTGTTTGAAAAAAGTGGCTATATTTTAGCGTTCCGGGCGGCAAAGCAATCGTCACATCACTGCTATCCTGATATTATTCATCCCGATGATAAAGTAAGCAACGGTCGCTGAATCCAGCGGGTGGGATGCCCAGGCCCTGATTCAGTCGGGCCCAATAATTAACACTGGCAATGGTACTGGCCAACATCACGATTTCGGCTTCACTAAATGCCGAGGTAAGGTTTTTGATGAACTGCTCCGACAGATCCGGCGGCGTGCTTGACAGGCTGATGGCATACTCCAGCGCCAGCAGTTCACGCAGGCTGAAGCTATCAACCGACCGAACAGACCGACGCCCCTGTAAAACATCCAGTTCATCCTCGGTGATGCTATTCTTAACAATCCCGACGGCGTTCATATCAATGCAAAATGTGCAGGAGCAAATCAGCGAGGCCTGAAGTCTGACCAGATTGAGCAACCGCCGTTCCTGCGCGTTCTGCCCTTTTGCAGTCATCATCTCCAACACCCCGGACCCGATCGCCGCGCGAGGATACCAGGTTAACAACCGCGCCGGCAGCAGGTCTTTACCGGTTTCATTTTTGGCGATTAACAATCCAATCCGCAGTAATAACGGGATTTTTTTCGGTGGTTTAATTAATGATCTTGAGCTTTGCTCATTTTTAGACAATGTTTTTTTTTCCGTAATTGTCATGGTGCACCTCCGCTTATTTTTATATTGACTGTATACCATTATTTTAAGTACTTAAACGGTACGCCTATGTGAACCGTTCAACGGATTACCCTAAATAATGTTCCAATCCGGATTTGCCACGACTGGTCACTTCGAATCCTTGCCACTTTACCATTTTATCGAAAAAACGACAGTTGTCCATCCAAATATGAAACCTGTTTAGCGTCTTTGATACTATCTCCATCCACGGCGTTACCGATTAAAAAGGATGAGCATGGATCATGGTTGGCCATATTGTGCCTGACCGTTTCCATATCGTGATTGGCATAGCAGTAGCGACAACCGTGGCCGCAACTATTGTAAACACCGATATCGCTGCCCAGCAAACAGTCGCAGCCTTCCCGGCTGGTTTGATGGTTCTTGGGCATCTTCAAATTGATGCCGATAGCCCGCTCAATCACTGGCTGAGTCATACAACCGGAGCAGTCCACCCCAAATTTCCCCAGATCGAAGCCTTCCATACAGGTACGCAGGGTCATCCCGTTTTGTCGGGCAATGACGGCAAAGGCCTGGCCGATCGCAGCCCGATCAGAGCTTTTCACAGCCTGGACGTCCTTAAAATTGCGCCGGGTCTTTTGATAAAGATCAATAAAGCTGATGACACAGTGATCGGTGTAACCTTTCAGGTTACTGGCCATCCGCTCAAAACAGTACAGATGGTAATCCAGCGAGTACTTTTTCGAAATAAAAATCGGATCATAGCGCCAGCCCACTGCCTGGGTGCCCACCGCATTGGACAGCCGCTTGAAGGCCTCAATGATCGCTGCTTTGTCCGGCACATGGGGTTCAATGTCCCGGCCGTACGGGGTGATGGTGACAAACCAGAATTGTTTAAAGGCACTGATTTCTAACAATCGGTCCAGCATTGGGGCGGGATTTTTGGTACAGAAGGCCAGACAATCCACTAGCTCCGGCGTCAACTGATAGCGGATGACCTGTTGGGGATAATAAGGATTGCGAACCAGAACAAAACCGGCCCGGATGCGATTGTAAAACCATTCACTGTAGAATGCCGGGATGTCAGTACGGTTACCGGTGTTTAGAATCATCAGAACTCCTTTCTTGAATTATGAGTCGCTTTTTTTAGCTTTACCAGGAATTCCCAATGAACAGGGCACACCACACATGCATTTGCCGCAGGCATCGCCGCTGCCGATGGGATATTCGGGGACGATTTTATCATAGATCTGTTCATTACAGCGATAACGATCAAAAGCTACCTTCCTATCGGCCAGCGTAAAAGCCTGGTTGACGCATTTTTTCAGACACTTTTGGCATAACCCGTTGTTCTTGTAAAAACATAATTCTTCTGCAGTTCGCAGCGTCGGCGTCAGTTCCAGATCGGTGATGACGCTGCCCAGCCGGCCGCAGCAGCCCTGCTCCGTAATCAGCATGTTGTGGAGACCGAATTTTCCGATCCCGGCAATATAGGCAACACTGCGATGGGACCAGTCACTGATTAATTTTTCGCCATCATAATTGTAGGTTGACGGCAACAATGAGGCGTGATAGCCCATTGCCACAATGGTATCGTGTAAAAACCGGTTTAAATCATTGATCAGTTGATTGGTTTCAATGCAGGCGTAATCCCATTCTTGTGAGCTTTCCTCGCCAGCAATGTTACTCGCCACAACGCTTTTGGAAAAAGGCAGAAAGAATACCAGCACCGCTTTGGCCCCGGGTACCAGCTCACCGGGCAGAACGTGATTGGGACCGATGAGCTCCTTTAAGCTGGGAAATAAGGGATCAGCGGCAGCGGCCACACCAATCACCGGCTCCCGCCAGGTGGTACGGGTCTGTTTCTTTTCCTGATAGTTCTTAACGTAGTCGGTAATCAAAGCCACAAATTTTTTATTCATCATCTCAAAGTCCTCAATTTCTCCCCATTTTCGCTTGTGTCCTGATCTGCTTAATCTACCCCTTATTTCACCACAAAAAATTATCTTTGTAAACTGACAAATAAAAAACAACCGGAGAAAATTCTCCAGCTGTTTTAATTTATCAGCGGTTATTATTTACCGGCGTTGATCAGATCAATTTCTGCAGTAATAGCTTCATAAACGCCAGGATAGACGCTACCCGGCCCCCCCTGTGTGATGCATGGGATGTAATAGTGTTTGCCGCAGCGAGCTACCGCTTTACGAACTTCAGCTCCAACGCTTTCCTGTGTCCAGTTTTCATCGTCAATCAGGGAGTTATCAATGTCGCCCATGAAAGAGATCTGGCCACCATACTTTTTAATCAGTTCAGGAACATTGTTGTTAGAAATACAGCCTTGCCAGATATCAATGCCCATTTCAATCATGTGGGGCACTAGATTGGCGGCATAGGAATCGCTGTGATGAACCACCAGTTCGACGCCGTTGGCTTTATAAAAACCGTAGATTTTTTTATAGGCCGGAACAATAAACTCTGCAAACATATCAGGAGCCATGAACGAATTCAGCGAGCTGCCCCAATCATCGTGATGGAAAAGACAATCCGGTTTGTAATATTTGATCAGTTCAGCAGCATAGCGGAGTTCATAGTCAACAATGTAGTCGATCAAGGCATGCATTTCTTCCGGTTCTTCATAGAAACCCATTAGACAATCTTCCATCCCCATTAAATGATGACATTGTTCAAAAACTCCGGGGGCCACAAAGACAGTCGCAAATACTTCGTTGCGATCAATCGCTTCAACGGCTGGCAAAAAGGGTGCCCAGGCTTCGGCTGGCAGATCGGTTTCCGGCGCTTTTACGACATCCCGCCATTTTGTGATATCCTGAAGAACCTTGTGATCCTTATCGTGTAAGGGAAAGGCTCCGGGAGTGCCGGCTGGCCAAGCGAAGGTGATACCCCAGGCATTTTTGACCGGTTCGCCGCCAGGCATCGGAAAACCGCCTTGAGCCGTAATCGGATCCCCCATTATCATTCCGTAAATGGCATCAGTACAGACAAAGGCCTCGTACTGATTGACAAAGCGGTCAGGATTGCCACCTTTAATCGTTTCCAATAAGTTCTGTCGTTTCGTTAGCATAAATCATTTCCTCCTACAAAATATTAGCGTTGCATAATTTAAATACATATATATTTGTAAAATAGATTATATCATCAGTTTTAATCAATAGCAAGCAAATATTTAACCGGTTAAATATATTTTTGATGACGTTATCATCGGCTTTTTAATGGGCTTTTAAAAATCAAGAAAATATCTTCTTTTTTCTGATCAAATGGGTCATTCTTCAATCATTCTACCCTTTTAAATATAATTAAGAAATCGTCTATGTTTGCCGTTTGATAATCTAATTTGCTATCACCCCCATTGATCGGATTTTTTCGTTATATTTCCCAGAGTTATTTTTTAATGCATCAGTAAATAAGACTGTTTTTAGCTCCTTCTGATCCAGCTGTTTCCGCAGATCAGCCATTTGATTGTACACATCACCAGGCACCGCAACATTCGAATCCATCCGTCACTGGATTATCTCTCGATAGTAGCCTATCGACAATCCATGCCACTGACTAAAGTCTAAACCGAAAAGGGACGACCGATGGTCGTCCCTGCTGATACTTATTTTACAATAAACCTAATTTTTTGAGCCGTTCATCGGTAGGAATCCCATCTTCATCCCAGCCCCGTTCTTTATAGTACAGTGGCAGCAATTCATCCAGTTTATGAACCCAGCCTTTGGCTGGTCCATCGGGCATGGCTTCTTCCAACAACCGTGGTGGTAAGGTATCTTCATCGGATGAAACACCTGCTTCCAGATTAAACAGTTTTTCCAGATTCCAGATCCGTTCACCAGCCAGTAGCACGTCGTCGGCAGTCCAGTTGGTACCCAACACTTCATTAAGCATATCAGCGTATTGCTGGGCCCCCAATGCAAACGAGGTAAACAGGCATAAGCCGGTGGAGTCAATCACCGCGGTAAGATCCTGGAATACTTTTGCCCAAACTTCTTTACCAGCCAGATCAAATCGATCCAGTTTTTCGGGTAAGCCAAGAATTTCCGGTGAAATCAGGTAGCCCCGCACATGGCAGCCACCCCGGTTGGAGGTTGCATATTGCAGACCCATCCCCTGAATCCCCCGGGGATCATACGCCGGTAAATCCTGCTTTTTAACCGACATCGAATATTCAGGAGCACCAAAGTAATCAGCCAGTCGGTAGGAACCTCGAGCCAACAAGTCGCCAAAACCTTCCCGATTACCCATTTTTTTGATCCAATGGACAACAGCATCCGGATTACCGAATTTCAGGATTACATCATCATCCAACATTTCGTCAGTGATAATTCCCCGTTGGTAGAGTTCCATGGCTGCTGCCAGAGTTGCTCCAGCCGAGATCGTATCAAGACCCAATTCATTACACCAGTAGTTGGCATCAATTACCACTTCCATATCATCAATTCCCAGATCGCCGGCAAATACCCACAAGGTTTCGTATTCCGGTCCGCCAATGCCATCAGGGCTCTTGTCGCTTTTAACCCAGCGACCACAGCCAATCGGACAATGATGGCAAGGATTTCGCTTGAGTAGGTATTTTTCAGTCAGGGTTTCACCACTGACAGCTTCAGCCCCGGGATCAACGCCTTCCTGGAAATTTTTGGTCGGATAGACCCCATGTTCATTGATAATATTAACCAGGACCGCGGTTCCATAGGTTGGCAGTCCGCCACCGGTAACACCATTTTCTTTTAGGAGAGTCCGGCATTCTTTAGTAACTGCTTTTAATCCTTCCGGGTTGGCAATTTCCGGTTTTAATTTTCCGTTAACGGTAATGGCTTTCAGGTTCTTTGCCCCCATTACCGCACCAACGCCAGAACGGCCGGCAGCTCGATCTTTTTCATTCATAACGGCGGCCATCTGTGACAGTTTTTCACCCGCTGGCCCAATCAGCAATACCTTTGAACCGGGATGTTTTTCTGCAAGCATGTCGCTGGCTTCTGTCGTATATTTGCCCCACAGATCCAAAGCCGGCAAGATTTCTGCCTTTTCTTCATCGATATTAAGATAAACCGGCAAACTGGCCTTACCTTCTACAATCACGGCATCATAACCGGCATATTTCAGATATGCCCCCCACTCTCCCCCAGAGTTTGATGATGCGATACAACCGGTCAACGGCGATTTGGTAACCACCATATAACGGCCGCCGGTAGGGGTTGCGGTTCCGGATAAAGGTCCATTGATGAAAATGATTTTGTTTTCCGCCGCAAACGGATCGACCTTGGGATCAACCTCATCCATATACAGCTTTGTACCTAAACCGCGACCACCAATAAATTTCTTGGCCAGCTCAAAATCAAGTGCTTCGGTTGTCACTTCACTGGTGGTCAAATTAACACGCAATATTTTTCCCATATAACCAAACATGATATGCCTCCTAGACATTATTTATCAAAAATTTTAAGTTTTTACAAAGCGTTTTTAAAGATCTGGATGACGTCTTCCAGCTTGGCCTGTCGAGGATTCGTAGCACTGCAAGCGTCTTTCATAGCATTGATAGCCATTATTTCGAAATCTTCTTCTTTGGCTCCCAACACCGCCAGTCCTGCGGGAATGCCGATATCCTGAGACAACTGAACAATCGCATCGAGACCTTTTTCGGCCGCATCTCTGACTGACAGGCCACTAATGTTTTCACCCAGAGCGACGGCAATGTCAGCCAGTCGTTTCGGATTGCTGTTTAAATTAAAGCGCTGAACATGCGGCAATAAGATCGCATTGCAAACACCATGTGGAAGATCATAAAAGCCACCTAATTGATGGGCCATGCCATGAACATAACCCAAGCTGGCGTTATTAAATGCCATTCCGCCCAGGAATTGAGCGTAGGCCATATTGTTTCGAGCCTCAAAGTTCTGACCGTTGGCAACCGCCTGACGGAGATTTTCACCAATCAGTTTGATTGACATCAGGGCCGCAGCATCGGTAACCGGGGTGGCTATGGTCGACATATAAGCTTCGACTGAATGGGTTAGGGCATCCATTCCGGTAGCGGCCGTTAATCCCGGCGGCATCCCCATCATCATGACCGGGTCATTCACCGAAATCGTCGGCGTACATCGCCAATCCACGATGGCCATCTTAACGTGAGTATCGGTGTTGGTGATAATACAGAATCGGGTCATCTCACTGGCGGTGCCAGCAGTGGTGTTGATCGCAATCAGCGGTTTCATCGCCTTTTTGCTTTTGTTGACACCTTCAAAATCGCGGATATGGCCGCCGTTTCCGGCCACCAGACCAATACCTTTGGCACAATCATGAGACGATCCACCACCTAAAGAGACGATTAAATCACATTTATTTCCCTTGAAGATCTCTAAGCCATCGTGTACATTGATGTCCGTCGGATTTGGCTGCGCACCAGCAAAAACAACTACTTTTAGACCAGCCGCTTCAATGATATCTTTAACCTGGTCGGCGACACCCATTTTTTCCAGGCCAGCATCAGTGACAATTAAAGCCTTTTTCAAACCGAGAGACTTTGCCTGAGCACCTACTTCTTTCACTGAACCCGGTCCCATCAAATTCACGACGGGCATAAAAAACCCAAATACTTGATCTGCAACTGCCATAATAAAGTACCTCCTTGAATTCTTTCTTTTATTTTGTAACCTGAATCCGTTTGACCAAACCCCGCCTATCTTAAACCGGCATCACCTCCATTGGCTTGTTCTTGAAGAAGACGCTTGTTTGCAAACGTTTTCTTCTTGTGTTTACTTACCACAATTTTTGTAAATATCACATATTCTTAAAAAAAATAAGAAAAACCACCGCTTCATGATATCGATGGTTTTTCTCTGATGTTTTAACTCAAAGTTCAAATTCTTCCAAGTCATCCGGCACCAGCAGCTTGCCACTGAAAAACGGTGCCCCCTCGGCGGTATAAAGCGTCTTGCGTTGGGCCAAATTACGGTCTTCGGTATGATAAAGCAGCAGGTTGGCTGCGGCCAGCCGTGATCCAATTTCGCAGGCATCCTTAACTGTAGTATGGGCCTTATCATAAGGTTTGAAGCGCTCCCGTTCGGCATAAAGACAGAAGGCCTCATGGAGCAACCAGTCCGTCCCAAAAGCATACGAATACTCGTGTTCGTGATAGGGCTCGTCACCCAAAAAGGTCAGCCGCCGCCCCGACGACAGCGTCATCGCAAAGCCGAACTGCTTAGCTTTGTCGGACTGAATGTCAAAAAAAGTCACCTTATTGCCGAGGATTTTCTTGGTTTGACCATCCTTGACAATCTTAAATACCACTTTATCGCCGATCAGCTTGACAAATTTCTCCGGCAGCATCAGTTTGACAATTGTCAGCGCCGTTTTCTTCAGCTCGGCGTGACAGTAAATGGTCAGCTGGCCCTGATAGTGGCCGCTTTTGATCTGGGCGGTGATCATCCGGATCAGCCAAATCAGCCCCAGCAGGTGGTCGGTATGTCCATGACTGATAAAGACCTCATGGATCTGTGTCAGACTGATGTTGGCCCGCTCCAACTGGGTCAGAATACCGTTGCCGCCGCCGGTATCAACCAGAAAATAGTCCTCGCCCTTTTGGATCGCAAAGCAGGTATTATAACACCGGGTCACCGCCGCATTGCCGGTTCCGAGAATAATTAAGCGTTCGTTCACGTTGTTCCTCCCTTTTAACAGCGTTCATTAGCCGTTACGTCGCTGGATTCACTATACCACGATCAACTACAAAGATCAATCAGGGGGCAACACATGGCCGAATAAAAAATCCCATTCACAAGAAACTTTCAAATGGGATTACACTCAGATTTATGGCGTGCCATGAGGGATTCGAACCCCCGACCTTCCGGTTCGTAGCCTCATTGGATTAAATTATTCATTTGTTGATATACCGCCGTTTTGTTTGTTGTCTTTATCTGCTTTTGCCCATTTTTCGCTGCGATTAATGGGCAAAAAAGGGGGCAAAATTCTCAATTCTTAATCGTTACTTATTAACCTAATTCAATAGTATTAAACATATTTTCGACAATACCATTTACGTACTTTGCAAACCTTATATATAACACAAGTGAGGTTAATTGCATAAAAAAATGTTCACATTTTAACTTGAACCAGCGCCCCCTACCATATTGATCACTTGAATCAAATTGTTGCTTTTTATCCTATAACATATTAATTCACTGCTTTAATAAACTACCTTTACATGATCATATCAAGATCGTTCTTGGGCTGTTTTTTATTTTATTTAAGATAACTTCATTTCCAATGTATTGATTGCCCACAAAGGAAAATTAATCAGCCATTCTTCCTGCTTATAATCCATCATCGAGGTGCGAATTGAGATTTCGGGACTGAATTTTTCATGATAGGTTCTCAAGCTTTTAGCTTTCAAATTGGTCTCAGCTTTAACCTCAATGGGAAACACATCGCTTCCATTATCAACAAGAAAATCAATTTCGGCACTTCCTCGATCATTTGTCCAGTAATAGGTTTCAATGCCTTCAAGCGTTTTTAACTGCTGGAGAACATATTGCTCTGTCAAAGCACCTTTAAACTCTTTGAACAGATCATTACCATCTAGGAGAACTGTTTGATTCAGTCTAACCATACAAGATAGTAAACCAACGTCCAAGATGAACAGTTTGAATGCTTTCAAGTCTTCATAGGCCTTTAATGGCAGACCAGGTGTTGTTACCCGTTGGACTTTGTGAACAAGACCACAATCGGTCAGCCAGAGCATCGCCATTTCATAGTCTTTTGCCCGTGACCCTTCTTTAACCAGACCATAGATAAACTTCTTATTTTCTTTGGTGAGCTGGGACGGAATATTATTCCATAACATTCGAATCCGTGGGATCACTTCATTTGGAGCATGTTTCGAAAAATCCTGCTCGTAGGCGGTAAGGATTCGCTTCTGTATCTCTCTTGCCTCATTAAAATCCTGATCATTTACAAAGTTGACGACGACTTCCGGCATTCCACCAACAAAATAGTAATATTTGAGCAAGTCAATGTATTCCTGTTTAAATGTGTTCGCCAGCTCATAATCGCCTTTTTTGATGAGTTCTACAAATTGTTCTTTTCCCATAGCTTTCATAAATTCTGTAAAGGACAAGGGATAGAGGTCAAGAAATTCTACCTTGCCAACTGGGAATGATGTCCCCTGGTGTAAAGCAACCCCCAACAATGACCCAGCACAGATAATTTGATATTCCGGTGCATTTTCATTAAAATACTTTAAGGATGTCAATGCCTTGGGCACTTCCTGTATTTCATCAAAAATAAGCAGTGTATTTTCGGGATCAATCTTATTACCTGAATAAAGTTCCAGACCTGTGATTATCCGTTCAATTTTCATATTGGCTTCAAACAGATCCTGCATCTGCTGATTATTATCAAAATTGATATAAACAACGTAATCATAGGTTTTCTGGCCAAAGTTTTTCATCAACCAGGTTTTACCGACCTGCCGAGCCCCTCTAATAATAAGAGGCTTTTTGTTTTTCTTCAGTTTCCATTTATTGAGCTGTTCCATTGCTAGTCGTTCCATTTTAATCACCTCATTTTAGTATTCTAATCTATTTTAACACATATTGCGACGAATATTTGTTAATAATAACATTTTTTACGATGAATTATAATGTACACGCTTGTCAAGACACAAAATGAAAAAACGTTAGTTATGACTCCT
>NZ_JAIPPU010000051.1 GCF_026646375.1 Acetobacterium wieringae | reverse complement strand
TGGAGTGTTATCATAAAAGTGCAGTCCCAAATTGCAAGGAAATGAGGTAAAATAAAAATAAAAAGGACTGACTAGTGATGAAAAAAGTATATAGTGCCGAAGAACGCTATGAAGCGTTGAAACTGGCAAATGAGATCGGCAACAAAGCGGCTGCAGAGCGATTAGGTATAAAGCTCGATACCTTGTACACGTGGATCAGCAAAGCTAAAACCGGAAAGGTTGGTTATTGTGATAATCCAGGGAATATCCCAATAACAGATCCCAATCGTTTAAAACAGCTCGAAAAAGAGCTTCGGGAAGCCAGAGAAGAAATTGAAATTCTTCAGGATGCGCTTGGTTTTTTTGTCAAGCGCCGAAAGAAATAGCAAAACAGCAGCGTATGTCATATATTGCCGACCGTCGAGACCGTTGGCCGGTTGCCCTGCTCTGTCGTACGCTTGGTGTCAGCGAATCGGGTTACTATAAATTTCTGCGATCAAAAAGCAAACCGGATAAGCACGCAAATCTTTTGGCGCAAATCTATGAATTAATTCGGGAAGACGAAGAAAACGCCAATTATGGTGTTCGACGTATTTATGATTATCTTCGATTAAATCGGGACTATCATGGGAGTTTAAGGACAATCTACCGCATCTGCAAAGAAAATAATCTGATGATCCGCATGAAGCGTAAACCTAATGGGATCACGAAAGCCGATGCCGAAGCGCAAAAGTCTGAAAACCTCATCAAACAGGATTTCACAGCGGAAGCGCCGAATCAAAAATGGCTTACTGATATTACGGAAATCCCCTGTAAAGATGGAAAACTTTATCTGGCACCCATTTTTGATTGTTATGACGGCAGTATCCGGGGCTTCAGGATGGATGACAATATGCGGGCAGACCTTTGTGTTGAAGCGTTTCAGAACGCCTGCAGAGATGATGGTGCCGAAGGAATGATTCTTCATTCCGATCGGGGCACGCAGTTTACCAGCCAACGCTTTCGAAAGGTATTAAAAAAAGCAAATGCCATCCAGAGTATGAGTGGCACCGGCCGCTGCTATGATAATGCCCGGATGGAAAGTTTTTTCGCAACGCTGAAAAAAGAGAAGCTCTATAAAATTAATACCAAAAGTATGCCCATGGTTGAAGTCAAAACGATTGTTTACCGCTATATCCATTATTACAATCGACGACGAATTTACAGTACAAATAATGGCTATCCACCGCTGGTTTACCGGGGGCTTTTTATCGACAATCACCAGCTCGCTGCATAGCATTTGAAGTTTTGATGATTGTTACCGACGATGAGGGCTGGCTATTCTATAGGGGCTTGGAAAATTCCTTGCGCGTTTTGACTGAACTATTATTGACAATTCCA
>NZ_JAIPPU010000006.1 GCF_026646375.1 Acetobacterium wieringae | reverse complement strand
AATTGAGAGCCTGATTCAAGTTCACTTGAAATCAATGTTTATGTCTGTATTTTTTTATGGGGCGAAGCCCCAAACGGAGGCGCAGCACAGCGGAGCCGGAGTTGCACAGCTCCATTAAGCGGGAGTAACTGTAGGAGATGTTTGAGGCGAATGTATACTTAACTATCGATAACATGAGCTATTCATGTTATAATAAAAAAATGCATTAATATAATTTTAGTAGTGAATACTTTGGGAGCTGATAATGAAAAAAAACTTACTATTATTATTGCCGGCATTACCATATCTGGTAATGACAGCCGTGATCTTTTTTGTCGTGCCGATGCTGGAGCCGGATTCAAAATATTTTCAGTTCTTTATGCTTTTGATTATTCCCGGATATTGTCTAATAGCTGGGTTTTTATATGGATTTAAAAATGGAATCGTCTGGTTTTACCCGCTTTTTATAAGTATCATTTTTCTACCACTGGTAGCCTCGATAATTGGTGTGAAAGTAGTTATATATGGCTGCATATATGGGAGTGTATCATTAGTGGGGATGATTTTGGGAAACCTTTTCAAAAAAAAGAAAGATGATGATTTCGACGCACAGGAATAAGCCACTGCTGCTTCGTCAACCGCAAAAAAAGGGTGTCAACAGTGATTGAAGCGAATGGTTGAATGTGATAAAATATAAAAATTATAAATGAATTAGATGCCTTATAATAATCATCATTAAATGAGATAATCTGCTGTAGACTAAAATTAATAACGTTAAAGAGGTGTAAGATGGATGAAGTTGGATTTTTAGAAAAACTCAGGTACAAATTTGACAATCTGATGTCAAAAGGAACAGGTATACTATTATTGTCATTAGCCAGTGCGACGGCAATTATGATTGCCGTGATTTCTTTGATCGTCTGGATTACTCAATCTGGACCAACCTCAAGTTTTACTGAGCTTCTGTGGATGGGATTAATGCGTGCCATTGATTCGGGAACGGTCAGTGGAGATACCGGTAGTGCGGGTTATATCTTTTTGATGTTTGTTACAACCCTTGGTGGTATCTTTATTCTCAGTATCCTGATCGGGATTTTGACAACTGGGATTGAAGCAAAATTGGATTCACTGAGAAAAGGAAGATCCCGGGTAATTGAAAGGGATCAAACCATTATTCTGGGATGGTCTGAACAAATTTTTACAATTATTGAGGAATTGATTGAAGCGAACAGCAATCGCAAGCATGCTTGTATTGTAGTGATGGGGAATCATGATAAGTCTGAAATGGATGACGCCATTCGTGAGCGAATCACCGATCTAAAAACCACCCGAATCGTCACCCGACAGGGAAATCCAATCGATATTGATGACTTAGAAATTGTCAGTCTAAACACATCCCGCTCGATAATCATCATGCCTGAGGATGACACGCGGGTAATAAAGACGATTCTGGCTATTACCAATAATCCGAATAAGCGAAATGAACCGTATAATATTGTGACTGTTTTACGCGATCCAGAAAATGTTCAAGTGGCACAAATTGCCGGAAATAATCAGGCGGAAATAATCCTCAGTGATACACTCATCTCCCGTATAATTGCTCAAACCTGCCGTCAACCAGGTCTTTCAACTGTTTACACAGAGTTGTTGGATTTTGGTGGAGATGAAATATATTTCAGTAATTGTGAAGAAACGATTGGTAAAGCATTTGGCGAAACGTTGTTTATGTTTGAGAAATCAACGGTGATTGGTATTCAGTCACAGGGAAAAACGTATTTAAATCCGCCAATGGACACTGTACTAAAACCTGGAGACCAAATTATTGCCATTTCAGAAGATGATGATACGATTAAAGTTAGCCTCGAACAGCAATACTCTATTGAAACGGATGCAATTCTTCAAAACCCATCATTTGAACCGGATAGTCCGGAAAAAACGTTAATTTTGGGTTGGAATGATAATGCGCACTTAATTATTCAGGAGATTGATAACTATGTACCGCAAGGTTCGATTCTGACTGTTGTGTCAGATTGCGTTGAAACCGAAGATTTTCAGATGGCCCTCAGTCGGGTAGTTAATCAAAATATCGAATTACTGAAAGGTGATCCTAAAGATCGCGGGATTTTAGATGAATTGATGGTAAAGAATTACGATCATGTTATTATTCTTTCTAATAACTCTAAACTTGATGTTCAGGAATCGGATGCCAATACTCTGGTTGTGTTGCTCCAACTCCGGGATATTTCTGAAAAAATGAACTGTCGCTTTTCAGTTGTCAGTGAAATGCTGGATTTTAGAAATAAAAAACTGGCCGAAGTAACACGAGTGAATGATTTTATTGTCAGCGAAAAACTGATCAGTTTGATGTTGACACAGGTTTCCGAAAACAGGATGATTAATACTGTATTTGAAGATTTGTTTGATGCAGATGGTTCGGAGCTTTATATTAAAAAGGCGTCAAAATACCTTCAACCTGGCAAAACAGTTCATTACTATTCACTGGTTGAAGCGGCAAAACGAAAGAACGAAATAGTTATTGGTTATGTGATTGCCGAAGAACAAAAGGATGCAAAAAAGAATTATGGTATTTATATCAATCCCAGCAAATCAACAATGGTTAGTTTGGGAGAAAAAGATGGTTTAATTGTGATTGCTGAAGATTAATCAAGGCGGTCAATAGATGAGAATGTTGTTTTTTCAGTAATAAAAGTCGCCGCAGGAAGGATTTTTTGCGGTGGCTTTTTCGTGAGTTTGATGATTTTATATTGCTTAATATGAAAGGGTGCTATGATCATAAATAAATGCTGTCGCACAGCGGTTTTAAAGAAATGAGATTCATAAAAATGATTGGTCAACGATCAGAAACTAAACAAGCGGTAGTGATTATCCCCGAAATATATGGCATGAACCAGTATATTTACGATTGGGTTGATTTTTTTAGAGAACGGAATTTTGATTCGTTCTGTGTGGATTTAAGTCAGAAAGAACGTGTCTATCAATACACACATAATTGTGAAGCATACCAGGCTTTTATTGATAAAAATGGCTTTATGACATATCAGGAGATCGAAATCGATATGCTTGAACTCAGGAAAGATTACAATAAAGTTATTGTTTTCGGATCAAGTGTGGGAGCAACAGTCGCTTGGCGTTTGACAGAAAACCCAAATTGTGATGGAATGATTGGTTTTTATGGGTCACGAATCAGGGATTATCTTGATGTCAGCCCAGTCTGTCCCTGCCTGCTAATTTTTCCGGAACAGGAGACTTCGTTTGAGGTTCGCTCAATCATTCCCCGACTTAATCAGAAGGACAAGGTTGATGTTCATGTTTTGGCAGGATGTCATGGATTTGCGGACCGATATGGAGACTATTATTGTGAACAGTCGGCAAATAGGGGGCTGGATATGGTAAACTATTTCCTGAGAAAAATAGATTAACAAAAGATATTTATGAAAAGAGGTCGAATCATGAACGAGATCGAAATGTTACAAGAAATGATTGCCAAGGCTGGAAATATTGTATTTTTTGGTGGCGCTGGCGTATCTACAGAAAGTGGTATTCCCGACTTTCGAAGCGTCGATGGGCTCTACAATCAGACTTACAGTTATCCACCGGAAACGATTCTTTCCCATGAATTTTTTATCAATAATACGGAAGAATTCTATCGTTTTTACCGAAATAAAATGCTCTATCTCCAGGCAAAACCCAATGATGCCCATCAGAAACTGGCAGAGTTGGAAAAACAACAGGTCTTGACGGCAGTCATCACTCAGAATATTGATGGGCTCCATCAATTGGCTGGTAGTAAAAGGGTGCTTGAACTGCATGGATCAGTTCATCGCAATTACTGTATGCGCTGTCATCAGTTTTATCCCGTGCAGATGATAGAAGAAAGTCGGGGAGTGCCTCTTTGTAGTTGTGGCGGAACCATCAAACCGGATGTGGTATTATATGGGGAAGGGCTCGATAGCGATGTGATGAATCAGGCGGTTGCCGCCATCAGAAATGCTGAAGTATTGATTATTGGCGGAACGTCGTTGGGAGTTTACCCGGCGGCAGGACTAATCGATTATTACCGGGGGCGGAATCTGGTGCTGGTCAATAAATCCTCAACTCCGATGGATTCCCGGGCTAACCTCATCATCAATGATAGCATTGGCAAGGTATTTAAACAATTGAAATGGAGAAAAAAGTAAAACACAACGATGGAAAGTCAAACTGAACTGAGATACCGACAGAGCAATCGCTTATTAAGTCTATTACTGGATAACCACACGGTCGAAGATGTGGTGGAAACCATCAGTTATTTGATGGAAAAACCGGTGGTTTTTATTGATATAAACTTTTCCATTCGTGGCATGAGCCGAACCAACGAGATCACCGATCCCTCCTGGAATTTAGCCATCGCCAAAGGTTTTTGCAGCCATGAGTTTATTTTTGAAATTGTCAACATTGAAGAAGTCAAACGTTTCCCAAAGGAACGAACACCCTATATCGTCGGGCTGGAAAGTGAGTCGAAGGTATTGGTGTCTCCAGTGATCATCCGGGAAAAGTATGCCGGAGCGATGGTTATGTTTTTTCAAGATGCGGAAGTGACAAATCAGCATTTAGAGTTGCTGCTTTTGGCCAATGAGGTGTTAACGGAGATTATTCTAAAAATCCCACAATATAAATATATTCGTGGAAACATGAATGAGGGCATTCTGATGGATTTAATTGAAGGCCGGGATAAGGAAAATGCCGATTTTAAATCCTGGGTTCTGGAATCGGAGCTGAACAGCAGTAACAATTTGTGTGTGTTGGTGTCGGAGCAAAATGACGATAGTCTTTATCAGGAGGGAATCAAAGATTCGTTGAGAGATGATTTGTATCATGTTTTTCCGAAATCCCACGCAATTTTTTATGGCAATCAAATGGTTGTTTTATGTACCGACCTGGAAAAAGAAAAAACCGAAAAAGGAATCAGACGGCTGAAGAGTTTTATGGAAAAACACGCCCTACGAATTGGCATGAGTGATTTCTTTAATGGGATCGAAAATTTTCAGTACTATTATTTACAGGCGGGGGCAGCCATCCGGATTGGTTTGTCTGTTCATCAAAAAAAGCGACTCTACACTTATGGAGATTACAAGTTTTTTCACTTGATTGAGAAGATTCATGGTGACAAACGAAATAATATTAAGGACTTTGTGCAAAGCAGCTTACTGATCCTTGACAAATATGACAGTCAGCACCAATCTGAATTGTTCTATACGTTAAACACTCTGATTGATCATGGATGTAATTACAAAGAAACCTGCGCAGAGCTCCACATTCATCGCAATACGCTTAGCTATCGCATGGAACGGATTAAGGCTCTCACTCAGCTTGATCTTGCTGATCCGAAGGTTCAATTTGATCTGGCTTACTCGTTTCGAATTTTAGAATTTTTAAGACATCAATAAGTGTGGGCAGGAATGGGAGTTATGTAAAAAAGAATTCATAAAACGTGTGTCGAAGGCCTGATTTATCTGTGCAGTGCGCACAGATAAATCAGATGTTTTTGTAACCAGAGGCTGATGATTTTAGCTTTAAAATAGGGTATGATTACACATAGGGATTGTGACCCCTGTTTAGAATGGCGTAAAGTTTATACTAAACCCCTTATTTTAAGAGAGCTCAGGCTCTTTTTTTATTTTGAGAAGAATACGTGTTAGATCATAAAACAGTTTGATGGGCATTGTTGAAGCACTTGAGGATGATCATTTGAGTTGTGATTAATGCACAAAGATGAATAGATATTTTGGTAATGATGACCATAGTAAAATTTTGCTCTTCTTGTTAAACTGATCTTGTAAACATTATCAGAGCCACTCGATGAACGTTAATGTGTTTACGATAATCTGAATACGATTAAAAGGAGAAAAGAAATGGACTTAACATTATTAATTGCTGCATTTGGCGGTGGGCTGTTTGCAGCTGCCATCGGCGGCGTGCCATCATTTATTTTTACCGGGTTGACAGTTGTTGCCGCAATTCTTGCCGGAGATTTCGGAGCGCCAGCGATTGGTATCGTCAGCTTTGGATCATGGTTCTCGCCATGTATTGCTTTTGCTGGTGCCGTAGCGGCTGCCGGTTATGCTAAAAAAATTGGAAAATTGGAGGTCGGTGGCGACATTATCACACCACTTGCTGGTTTAAAAGACACTTCTGTGTTGCTGGTTGGCGGAATCTTTGGTATTATTGGTTATTTATTAAACTTTACTATCGGCACCCTAATTGGGGCAAATGTATTTGGATCAGCAGCCTGGACCGATACGGTTGCATTAAGCGTGGTAATTTCTGCGATTCTGGTGCGCTTACTTTTCACAAATTCTGGTTTAACCGGAAAAACACCAGCCGGTGTGACTCGACATTATCTGCCGCAGGGTTCAGACATGATTTTCACACTGGTACTCGGCGCCGGATTTGGTATTCTGGTTGGTGGAATTGTGGCAGCTTTTGGAAATATGGCGCTGGCCGGTTCTGATGAAGCCGCTTATATTTTTTCACAGATGGGTGGCTTTGCTTTTGGGATTGCCGCATTTGGACTGATTTTTGCCTGTATGGGACTACCCTTCTATGGCTGTCATCATATCGTATTGCCGGCAGCATCCACCGCTATCGTTGTTTTCTCAGGTACATTAAGCCCAGTGGCAGCGATTATTGCCGCCGCAATCACCGGGGTTTTAGGTGCTTTAATCGGAGAGTTTGCCGGGTTAACCTTTAACAGTTATGCAGATAGCCACATTGACCCGCCAGCTTGTACGATCTGGGTGCTGCAATTGATTAATTTTTCCGTATTACCATTAATTTTACCATCTATTATGTAGTTTATCATCGAGTGGTAGAGACTTTTGCTTCGGCAGAAGTCTTTTTTTTTGTGTACGTTCATTACTTTATAGATAAATTTCGTTGTAAATTGACGACGAAATCCTGTATATTGGTGATAATTGATTTGGAGCTGAGGCTGCCCCGATCTTTGAGTTTATTAACTACAAATTCGGAGATATCAACAGTATAAAAATAAACCGGTCGCACTGCGCCATCAATGACCTGGTAGGAGGGGGTCATGTTCCCAGTGGCAATGGTATGGAGTTGGGTTGCCAGACAGATGATTGTGGTGGCTTTTCTGGTGTGCACCCGTAGCGCATCCTGGGCGCTGTAAACATCTGCATAGACGCCCGGTAAGGGACCGTCATCCCGAATCGAACCGGCTAAAATCAGGGGAATGTTATTAGTAATACAGGAACTGACGATGCCATCAGTGATTTTATATTTTTCGATTAGATTTTTCAGGGAACCACAGCTCCTCGCTCGATTGATGGTTTCGATATGATGATAGTGACCCAGGGACTTGTTTTCTTTGGAGTAAATGTCCTGCCCCAAAGCGGTGTTAAAAAAGTGGGATTCCAAATCGTGGGTCGCCAGAGCGTTGCCAGCAAAGAGGGCATCGACGTAGCCCATCTCGATCAGATGCGTCATGGCATTGCGGGAGTCCTGATCAAAGGTAACCGCCGGGCCGAGAACCCACAAAATATAGCCGTTCTCACGTTCGAATTCGAGTAATTCATAAAGTCGGTCATAGTCCCGGGAGTAAGCGGTTTCCCGGGAGTTTGACGTTCGAAACGAAAAGTTATCACCATCTGCCTGCTTTTTTCTGAAGGCAAAATGATCGACATAAACGCCGTTTTCGCCGTCTTCATGACGTCCAACCACAACCGCATCGCCTTTCTTGACATTTCTGAATTCGATGGCATGAGGCCGATCATCGGCGATCACGACCACGCAGTCCATCCGACTTTCAGCCATTAGCTGCCAGCTATCATGAATTTTAAAATATTCGGGGAAGATCGTGGTGGCATAAAAGTTTTCCGGTACCACCCCGTCAAGGGGAGCCGGCATTGTCCGAACACTGGGGGCTTTAACAAAAAAGCTTTCTGTAAAATCAGGAGCTGTGTAAGTTGGCAGAGTAAACATCGCTATACCTCGTTCGATAATTATAGGTTTATTGGTTGCCTTATTATATCATATCAGCGTAGCCGACTGATATCATAAATCGGTGATTGCGTGGCGATTAAAAAAACACCGCCACGCTCAGTTGCTACAGACTGAGCTAGACGGTGTTCTTAAAACGATCAAGTGGATTAAGCCTGTTCAGGCAATTCAAAATGGGGTTTTTCAAAATCAAATAAATTTGATGCATCAGGTTCATTCAGCAGAAAGTCTTCCATTTCATCACGTTCCATAGGTGGCAGTTCTTTTAAAATCAATCGGACACTCGCCCCGGTGGTCTGATTAAAAACTGAAAAAGCCTGTTTCCCGCCTTTAATGAAGAACAGGTTACCTTTTTCGCCAGTGCATTCCAGTACCACCCGGATTCCATCAACACTGCAGGATTCATTCTCGGCGACACAAACAATGTTGTCATTGTTGTTCATATCGAGAGAGAGCGCTTTGATCGCCTCCAGTGAAGCCCGGACGCCAATCGCCAGGCCAGGACAGTGATGTCCGTGATAGGTTACACATTTTTCCCATAATTCTTGATTCATTTCGTTACTCCTTGTATAAAATAGGAGACCTGCTGTTGCAGGCCTCCTGGGTTATCCTTTGTTAGTTTTTAAAGCTGTGAATCGGCGCTGGAATCTGACCACCACGGTTTACAAAAACCGAACAGTCATTTTTATTCACTGGCATAATCGGAGCTCGCCCCAGAAGTCCACCAAATTCAGCAGTATCGCCAACGTCTTTGCCATAAACGGGAATTACCCGAACCCCGGTGGTTTTATTGTTGATAACGCCGATAGCGGCTTCATCAGCTAAAATACCAGAGATGGTGGAAGCTGGCGTATCGCCAGGGATGGCGACCATGTCGATCCCAACTGAACAGACGCTGGTCATGGCTTCCAGTTTATCAAAGGTCAGAGCGCCGCATTCGACTGCTTCAATCATCCCTTCGTCTTCACTGACTGGGATAAAGGCTCCGCTGAAGCCGCCTACCGAGGTGGAGGCCATAATACCACCTTTTTTAACGGCGTCATTAAGCATCGCCAGCGCTGCGGTAGTACCATGAGTACCACAGTGTTCCAGGCCCATTTCTTCAAGAATTCGGGCCACGCTGTCGCCGATTTCCGGAGTTGGTGCCAGAGATAAATCTAAAATACCGAAGGGGACATTCAGGCGTTCAGCTACTGTTGTACCAACCAGATGGCCAGCCCGGGTAATTTTGAAAGCGGTTTTTTTGATAATTTCAGCCATTTCGCCAAAGGAGGCATCCTGGGCTTTTTCCAGAGCCCGTTTGACAACCCCAGGGCCACTAACCCCGACATTGAGAACCGATTCGGCTTCACCAACACCATGGAAGGCACCGGCCATAAAGGGATTATCTTCAACTGCATTGGCAAAGGCCACAAACTTGGCACAGCCAATCGAGTCAGCATCCCGGGTCAGGTAGGCGGTTTCTTTAATGACCTCGCCCAGCCGTTTAACAGCATCCATGTTAATACCGGCTTTTGAAGAACCAAGATTGACCGATGAACAGACGCAGTTGGTGGTTGCCAGAGCTTCAGGAATGGAGTCGATCAGAATCCGGTCGCCCTTGGTGAAACCCTTGGGAACCAGGGCTGAAAAACCGCCGATAAAGTTAATCCCGACGGTTGCGGCAGCAGCATCGAGGATTTTGGCGTATTCAACATAATTAAGGTCATCGCTGCTTCCTGCGATGAGCGAAATTGGGGTTACCGAGATGCGTTTATTGACAATCGGGATTCCTAATTCATTTTCAATTCGTTCCCCTTCTTTAACCAGGTTTTCGGCTAAGCGGGTGATCTTGTCATAAATCATCTGGCGGCTTTTGGCTCCGGAGGAATCAATGCAGTCCAGCAATGAAATTCCCATGGTGATGGTACGGATGTCCAATCGCTCTTTTTCAATCATTCTTACCGTCTCAAGGACGTCTTTAAACATTGCCATAATCAGGCCGCCTAAATGGTGTGCATGGCATTGAAAAGATCTTCATGCTGAATACGGATTGACATCCCGATGTCTTCGCCAACGGTTTCCAGGGCGTTTTTCAGGACATTAAAATCGACAGACATATTTGACATGTCCACAAGCATGATCATCGTGAAAAAATCATGCATAACGGTCTGGCTGATGTCTTCAATATTGACTTCATTTTCAGCCAGAATTTTAGATACATTATAAATTATTCCGGTGCGGTCTTTTCCAATAACCGTAACTACTGCTCTCATTTTAAATAACTCCTTAATTTTCATTATTTTATTAGTTTAAACCAAAACTCGTACAATCACAAGTTATAATGTAGAAATTAGGAACAATCAGTAACAACCGAATTTATTTTTAAGCTATTTGATATAAAATTAATACAAATGTAGGGAATTTTTAACAAAATAATTCTTTGTTTTTTGCTTAATAGCCGCATTCGTAACTTGTGAAGGGTGGTGGAGTGTGGTATAATGTGGAAGAAAATGGAAGAACGAAGTAAGAAGGAGGAGGATCTGAATGTTTTTTGGAGAGTATGAACATAATATCGACGACAAGGGACGATTGATCATTCCTTCAAAATTCAGAGAATCTCTGGGCGGAGAATTTGTTCTAACAAAAGGACTGGATTGCTGCCTGTTTGTTTTTTCCATGGAAGAGTGGGGTAATTTTGAAAGCAAATTAAAAGCGCTACCGGTATCGGATAAGGATGCCCGGGCGTTTACCCGATTTTTCTTTGCTGGTGCAGCTGACTGCGAATTGGATCGACAGGGTCGAGCCAGCATACCACTTTCTTTACGAAAATATGCAAAAATTACAAAAGAGGTAACGATTATCGGGGTGTCAAATCGTCTGGAAATTTGGGACAGCCAACTATGGACGGATTATAACGATAACGAAGACTTAAACTACGAGGACATTGCCAATAACATGGCAATGCTGGGAATATAAATGAAACCACAAACATTTTCACATACCACCGTGTTATTACGGGAATCCATTGACGGTCTGGACATCAAACCAAAGGGCATCTATGTGGATTGCACTCTGGGTGGTGGTGGGCATTCCCAGTGGATTTGTGAGTCGCTCGATGAAAGCGGCATTTTGGTTGGTATCGATCAGGATGATTTCGCTTTGGCGTATGCTAAAAATCGTTTGGCGGGGTTTGCCTGTCAGCGACATTTTGTAAAAAGTAATTTTGCCAGTTTAGCCAAGGTTCTAAAGGGCCTCCATCTCTTTGGGATCGACGGTATTCTATATGACCTCGGGGTTTCGTCATTTCAACTGGATGACGATACCCGGGGCTTTTCTTATCATAACGATGGTCCGCTGGACATGCGGATGAACCAATCGGCAGCGTTAACAGCTGAAATGGTGGTAAATGACTATGCTCCCGGAGAACTGAAAAAAATACTGTTTCTTTATGGCGAAGAAAAATTTGCCAGTCAAATCGTTAAAGCGATTGTTAAGTCAAGAGCGCTTAAGCGAATCACAACCACCCTGGAGTTAAGCGAAATTGTCAAAAGTGCTTATCCGCCAAGGGAACGTTTTAAGGAAAAACACCCTTCACGCAAAACTTTTCAGGCTATTCGGCTTGAAGTTAATGGTGAACTAAAGATATTGGAAGATGCTTTAACACAGGGACTTGATGCGCTTAAACCAGGTGGCAGAATGTGTGTTATCACGTTTCATTCTCTGGAGGATCGGGTGGTAAAGCAATTGTTTAAAGAGAAAGCCAACCCCTGTACCTGTCCTTCGGATTTTCCCCAATGTGTATGTGGGAAATCCCCGCTAATTAAGCTTGTTTCCAGAAAACCAATTGTCCCAGGGGCTGATGAGCTCGAAGAAAACCGCCGCTCGCGCAGTGCCAAGCTACGAATTGTCGAAAAGCTGGGAACCGAAAGTTAAACAAAGGAGTGTTCCATGGCAACCACGCAAAAAAGAGTCAAAATGCCAAAACAAAATAGAAAACGGATGACCACGAGTTCATATGTGATGATCATTGGTTTGTTGGCTTTTGCAGCGATGATCGGCATCTTGTTTCAACATGCGGTCATAACTGAAAAAAACACTGAAATCAGGGAGCTTCAGAAAACTCTGGAGGATGCTGTACAGGTTAATGACAGCAAAGAGGGTCAGCTGGTAACCAACATGAACCTTCAATCGATTGAGGCGCAGGCCAGAGGTTATGGGATGACTGAGCCGGTTCAGGAGCAATATCGGCGGGAGCTGGTAACTGAAAAAGCGGACGAGTCACTAATGACTGACTCACAAATTGTGAAGAGTTGGTTTGAAAATTTGTTTTAGTTAGGTTTTTTTTAAGCTGAATCAGGTAAGCTTAACTAAATAAAAATGTGGAGAAAAAATGTGAATATAAAAAAGAAGGCACAACGAGAGATTGGACCGGTCGGCAAACAGAATCGCATTATGATTGCCATGGTTGTACTTTCATTGTGCTTAATTATTGTTATCGGGAAATTATTTTCCCTACAAATTGTAAATTCAACCGGAAAATATGAACGGCAAGTGGATCAGCTTGTTGAAGAAGTACCTATTAAGGCCTCCCGTGGTGACATTTATGACCGCAACAAAAATGTGCTGGCCAAGGATTCTTCGGCTACGGCGGTTAACGTCATTCCTTATGAGGTTGAAGACCCGGAACGTCTGGCTAAAACACTCAGTAGCAAACTGGGCTTGAAGATTGAAGATATTCAGAAAAAGATCTCAGTGCTGGAGAATGACATCGTCGAGGTAAAAACTGGGATCAGCCAAGGTACGGCGGTCATTGTACTCAGTCATAATTTTGCCGGGGTGACGATTGAAGATGGCACCTTATATTTTGAACCGATCAATATAAAAGATCCCGAGGCAGTGGCATCGGCAATTGCTAAAGATCTGGATTATAACTACGAGACGCTTTATGATAAAGCCACCAGAAAAGAAAACCAGCCGGTGCTGATTTTAGGGAAGGTGGATAACGCTCTGGCGTTGGAAATCAAAGAATCGGAAGCGATTAAGGATGAAGATGGTGATATAGAGAGTTACAATGGCATTGAACTGCTAGATGATTATCGGCGGTATTATACCAACGGTAACTTCGCCTCCTATATTCTTGGTTTTACCGGTACGGACTATAGTGGCCTCTATGGTGTTGAAGCAACGTATGATGATGTTTTAAGTGGTGAAGACGGGGTTGTTTATTTTCAGAAAGATGCTGATGGCAACCAAATTCCATCCCAAACCAAAATATTAAAAGAACCTGTTCAGGGGGAAGATATTGTCTTAACCATCGACAGTAATATTCAGCTGATGGCTGAAAAGGCGGTGGAAGAAGCGGCTGCAACCTGGAAAACGAAGAGTGTAACGGCGATCGTTATGGAAACAAAAACCGGGGAAGTAGTGGCCATGGCTACCACTCCGGATTATAACCTCAACGATCCGTTTACTTTGGATGCCAATTTTGCAGCCACCCATGCAGCGGATTTGACAGGCAAAACCGAACAGGAAAAACTGGCTGAGATGTATAAGAACCAGGCTGTCAGTTTTATCTACGAACCGGGTTCGACCTTTAAAGCCCTGACCGGGGCGGCCGCTCTGGAAGAAGGGGTGGTTACCCCAGATACAGTGGTTTATTGTGGGGGATCAATTCAAATTGGCGATGCCGTTATCAATTGCGCCACTGGTCCTCATGGCAGTGTTACCGTATCGGATGCCATTGCCCATTCCTGTAATCCCGGACTGGTACAGATTATTGAAAAATTGAATCCAGACGTTTTCTATCAGTATGTCTACAATTTTGGATTGGGTGAAACCACCGGAATTGAGTTGGATGGTGAAGAAGCCGGGATTGTCAATCGGTTATCCACAGCCAATGGTGGTGTCAATGAAGTAGATTATGCGACCTTTTCATTTGGGCAGGGTTTGGCAGTAACGCCGATTCAAATCGTCAGTGCCTTGAATTGTGTCGTTAATAATGGGTACTATGTCAAACCGACCATTATTTCCAGCGAAACCAAGGGACAGGCAAGTGAGTCACCGAAACAGATTATTTCAAAGGAAACATCGGCTGCCACCAGAGAAATCATGCGCAAGGTGGTGGGATATGATGCCGATATGACCGCACTTTCAGAAGGTTACAGCATTGGTGGGAAAACCGGGACGGCTGAAAAATTCATCAATGGTGAGTATTCCAGTTCCAAGTATGTTACTTCCTTTTATTGCTTTTCCCCGGTGGAAGATCCCAAGTATTCAGTGTATGTCGTATTGGATGAGCCGGCGGCAGGCGCCTATGGTAGCACCAGTGCGGCGCCAACTGCCATCAGTCTGATCAAACAGGCGCTTAATTATAACTCTGCAGATACGACACTCAGTGGAACAACCGCTGAAGAAATTCAAAAAGGAACCATTACGGTACCTGACCTGGTCGGACAGAACATTGATTTTGCAGCCAGTATTCTTAATGAAAAGGGAATAAAATATGTCGTCGATCCAGCCACCAGCGGCTCCACCGTGGTCAGTCAAAGCTTGCCCACCAATTCGGTTTACGATCCAAATAGTGAATTGATCCTGGCGTTGGGAAATGATGACAGTACGGCAGCTGGAACGGTCATTGTTCCTGATTTAAAAGGGTTATCGATTCAAAGTGCCAATGAAATCCTCACAGGATTGGGACTTAATCTTAAGATAACCGGGAATGGTTTTGCATCAAGTCAGACGCCAGCCGCAACAACTGTTGTGGAAAAGGGCAGTGACGTCAGCGTAACATTCACCCCATAAAAGATGAAAAGAAAAGCGAGGGGGAAATCCTTGCTTTTCTTTATGTTTAAAGTTTGATATAATATCAAGGTCTTTTTGGGCAAGGGGGTTTGTTGATAGAACGGCACAACGCCGATGAACGGACTCAAATACGAAAGAAAGTTCAGGTAGTATCCATGGAAAGTATCAGTATTGATGAAATACTTCAGATAACCCGGGGAGAATTACTCCAGGGTAATCCTGCAATATCGATTGGAAATGTGGCCATCGACAGCCGCAAAATTAAAAATAATGCGTTATATGTTCCCATTATCGGGGAAACAAATAACGGTCATGATTACATCAGTCAGGCCTTCTCAAATGGTGCCATGGTTTGTCTGACACAGGAAAAAAACCGATCGTTTCCGTCAGAAATGACAGTTATTTATGTGGTCTCCACCCTGGCGGCGATGAAAGCGCTGGCCAGCTTTAACCGGCATCGTTACAATCTGCCAGTGATCGCCATAACTGGTAGCAGCGGCAAGACAACTACTAAAGACCTGGTAGCCGCAGTGCTGACGCAAAAGTTTAATACGTTAAAAACGGAAGGAAACTTTAATAATGAGTACGGTATTCCCCAGACCTTATTTAATTTGGAACCAAAGCATCAAATTGCTGTGATTGAAATGGGCATGGATCACCTGGGAGATATAAAAAAATCGATTGAATTGGTGGATCCATCGATCAGTGTGATCACCAATGTCGGTCTTAGTCATATTGAACGCCTGGGAACCCAGGATAATATTTTTCTGGCAAAAAAAGAAATTCTCCAAACTTTAGCGGCTGATGGTATAGCGTATATAAATGGTGATGATGATTTTTTAAAGAAGATAAAAACAGAGAAGAATCCATACCAGGTTAGAACCTTTGGGATTGATGGTGAACATGATGTTAAGGCTACGCACTATACATCAACTCAAGAAGGTCTAAAAATCCAGGTAGCGTGGGAAGGACGCAATGAGAGCTATACATTTAACTACCCCGGGAGACATAATGTTTATAATTGTCTGGTAGCAATCGGCTTGGGATATTTTTATGGGATGACCCAAGCAGAAATTCAAAGAGGGTTGGATGCCTTTGTCCCCAGCGGCAACCGGATGGATATTTCCACGATGGGCTCAATCAAGGTGATCAATGACTCATACAATGCCAATCCGGATGCGATGAGAGCCTCGTTGGATGTATTGGCGGCGCTGGGACGTGACTACCAGCGAAAGATTGCCATTCTTGGAGATATGCTGGAAATGGGCGAACATGGGCCGGCTGCCCATGTCGAAGTGGGAAACTATGCCAGGGATAAAGTAGACCTTCTAATCGGTGTTGGCGAGCTGGGACAGGCGATTTGTCAGGGTTATGATCATGCCGGAACAGTTTATCAGGCTGCGGATGCGTTGTCAGCTGGTACGTGTTTAAAAGCGCTCATCCAGCCGGGCGATATCATTCTGATCAAAGCCTCCCGGGGGATGCGATTGGAACGGGTGATTGATTTTATTAAGGAAGGTGGGAAAGAATGGAGATGACAAGTTTGCAAACAGGGTTGATCAGTCTGCTGATTTCCTTTTTGGTTGTCTATTTTGTGACACCCCGCTTTATTCCGATGCTCAAACGCCTGAAATTCGGGCAGGCGATCCGGGAAGAAGGCCCGCAAAGCCATCTGGAGAAATCGGGTACGCCAACCATGGGGGGGGTGGTGATTCAATTGGGCGTTCTGGTGGCGTTTAGTGTTTTGTCGGCGCTGATCGGAAGCTGGGATTTTTTCCCGGTTCTGGTGATGCTCTATTTTGGTTGTATCGGGTTTATTGATGATTATATTAAGGTGGCAAAAAAACATAATCTGGGATTGCGGGCCTGGCAGAAAATGGCGTTGCAATGTATTGGTGCGCTGGTCATTGCCCTCTACGCATATTATTCACCAGCCATTGGTTCGGAACTGGTGGTACCGCTACTGAACCGGACTGTTGATTTTGGAATATGGTATGTGCCCTTTACTATTTTTGCAGTGGTATCAATTGTCAATGCCGTTAATTTAACCGATGGTTTGGACGGATTGGCATCAGGCGTTACCCTGATTGTTGCTATTTTCTTTTTTGTGGGTTCACTGATTCTGCCCCAGGCCAATACCAGTATTTTTATTGGTGCCATCATTGGTGGCTGTTTGGGCTTTTTAAGACATAATTCAAATCCGGCAGACATTTTTATGGGAGACACCGGTTCGATGGCATTGGGGGGAGCTGTTGTGGTTATGGCAATCATCACCCAGTTGCAGATTTTTTTGCTGATTGCCGGAGCATTGTTTGTCATCGAGGCGTTATCGGTTGTCATTCAGGTGGGCTATTTTAAATCCACCGGGGGAAAGCGATTTTTTAAGATGGCTCCGATTCATCATCATTTCGAACTGTCAGGCTGGAGCGAAACCCGGGTTGTCACCGTTTTTTGGGTCGCCACCGCTATTTTTGTAACCATTGCATTTATTTGTTTAGGATAGGAGAACGCACTATGAGAAAAAGGACCCTGGTGATAGGAGCCGCACGGAGTGGGGTTGCAGTCACTGAATTATTATTAAAACACGGCGAAGCAGTGGTGTTAACGGACACCCGGGCGGCAGGGATAGTTTTAAAAGAGTTTCCCCAGATTCTGGATTATGAAAAAAACCCTGATTTTGAGTCAATCTTTGGAATGCAACCAGGTCTGGAGATTTTAAAGGTGATTGACGAAGTGGTGGTCAGTCCGGGGGTTCCTCTGATTATTCCAGTTATTCAAGCGGCCTACGAACAGGGTATTCCTGTCACTGGAGAGGTTGAGGCAGCCTATCGATTGACAAGAACACCTTTTATTGCGGTTACTGGAACCAATGGAAAAACCACCACCACGACGCTGCTGGGAGAAATATTCAAAGCCTCCGGCCGGGGAACCTATGTGGTGGGAAATATCGGCGATCCGATTACCAACTATGTCGACAGTGCTACCACCGATGAAGTCTTTGTGACCGAAATCAGCAGCTTTCAACTGGAGACCATTCATACCTTTCGGCCCCGGGCGGCAGCGATTCTCAATCTGACCCCCGATCATCTGGATCGGCACCTGACGATGGAGAATTATGTGAATGCCAAGGGACGAATCTTTGAAAATCAAACGAGTGAAGATCTGCTGGTACTCAATGGCGATGATCACTTAGTCTGTCAATTGGGTGAAAAGGCAGTTACAAAAAAGGCAGTGTTCAGTTATCAAAAAACGGTTGATTATGGGGCCTGGTGTTTAAATGGCGAAATCTATATCAATGACGGTCAGGAAAAGATCTTTGTTTGTCGGGAAGACGAGCTGGGTATCATCGGGCCCCACAACACCATGAATGCCCTGGCAGCACTGACTCTGGCTTATTTTTCAGGCGTTCAGCTGGATGTTATTGTAGCGGTGCTTAAAGCTTTTGAAGGCGTGGAACATCGGCTGGAAATGGTTGGTTGTTTTGCGGGAGTGACCTATATCAACGACTCCAAAGGCACCAATACCAATGCTACCATTACGGCTCTCAATGCAGTGAAAGAACCGATTATTCTGCTGGCCGGAGGCTATGATAAAAAGGAAGATTATTCCGAACTGATGGAACTGGTGGCAAAACGGGTTAAACAACTGATTGTTTTAGGTGTGACCGCTGAGGATCTGATTAAAGCGGCTAAAGCCAAGGGCGTTAGAGCCATCACCAAGGTGGACAATTACGAGGAAGCCGTTGCCTGTGCCAAAGCGCAAGCAGTGTCCGGTGATACCGTCTTGTTATCGCCTGCCTGTGCCAGCTGGGACATGTTTGACAATTATGAGATCCGTGGTCGGGTATTCAAACGATTGGTGATCGAAAATCAATAAGAAACCGAGGAGTAAACCATGAAGAATGGAAAAATAGATCGCCCCTTTTTGATTGCCCTGATGCTGTTGGCGGGTATCGGGGTGATTATGGTATTTAGTGCCAGCATGTACTCATCCACAATCAGTGGCGAAAAAGGCTATGCCCTGTTCTTGAAACAACTGGTTTTTGTCATTTTGGGTGTGACCGTCATGGGGATCATGAGTAGGATTGATTACCGGGTTTATAAAAAATACTATCTGGTGGGCATTGTGATTTCTGTTTTTCTATTGATTATTGTTTTAATCCCAGGAATCGGATTAAAGGTAAATGATGCCAGGCGGTGGATCGATTTTAAAGTGACTACCTTTCAGCCGTCGGAATTAGCCAAGGTCGCTGTAATACTTTATATGAGTACGGTTATTTCCCGAAAACCCGGAATTATTAAAGAAAACATGCCATTTTTATTAAATTGCATGCTGCCACTGGGACTGATCTGCGGGCTGACTGCCATTGAACCATCGCTAAGTGCAGCCATGGCGATTGCGCTGGCTGCCGGTGGGGTGTTTTATTTTGGCGGGATAAAATTCAAACTTTTCTACCCCTATCTGGGTTTTGGATTATTGGCGGTGGCCGGTTTAATGATCGCTGAACCCTGGCGGCTCGATCGTTTCAATGTTTTTTTGGGCAAAGGTGGATATGATTATCAGATCTCCCAGTCGCTCTTAGCAATCGGGACGGGAGGAATCTTTGGCCGAGGCTTGGGTAATGGCAAACAGAAGTATCTGTTTTTGCCGGAGTTACAGAATGATTTTATCTTTGCCAACATCGCCGAAGAATTCGGTTTTATTGGCTGTTTGCTGGTTTTGGGCGTATTTGCCTTTGTCATCTGGCGGGGCTTTCAGATTGCCCAAAAATCTCAGGACACCTTCGCTTATCTGTATACCAGCAGCGTTATGCTGCTGCTGGCATTTCAGGTATTGGTTAATATTGGGGTGGCTTCAGCGATTATCCCGGTAACCGGGATGGCCCTGCCCTTTATCAGTGCCGGTGGTTCCTCAATGGTTATTCTATTTGGGATGATGGGGCCGATTCTAAATATTTCCAGAAATGTTGATCTTGGCAAAAAACTGGAGCTGACCAGAAAGCCAGCAGCGAACAAGAAAAAGATTGTGAGGTAGACGGTGAAAGTACTGATTGCAGCCGGCGGAACCGGGGGACATATCTATCCGGGACTGGCCATTGCTGAAAAGATAAAAACAGAAAATCCCGGAGCCGAGATTATCTTTATTGGATCAATGGTGGGAATGGAAAAGAATATTATTCCTCAGTATGGCTATCCGATTGAGTATATTCGGGTCAGGGGTTTTGAACGAAAAGCTTCCCTGGAAACATTGGCAGCAATTAAAGGAATTTTTGACGGACTCAACGATGCCAAAAAAATAATTGCAAAACACAAGCCGGATCTGGTGATTGGTACTGGCGGTTTTACCGCTGGACCGTTGTTGTTAATTGCCAGTCGTCGAAAGATCAAAACGATGATCCATGAACAGAATGCCTATCCCGGCAAAACCAATTTAATGCTGGGTAAACGGGTTGATCGAATTGCCATTAGTTTTAAAGAGGCGAAACAATATTTTCCCGGAGAGCGAACCTTTCTGGCCGGAAACCCGGTGCGGGCAGAATATCATCAAATCGACCGCTGTGAATTGCGAAAGCATTTGAATCTTTCTGACACTCAAAAAATGGTGCTGATCATGGGAGGCAGTCAGGGGGCTGGTTCCATCAATCAGAGTGCACTATCGCTGATTGCATCCTATCAGAATCGGGAGGATCGGATCATTTATCATTTAACTGGAAAAGATCAGTACCAGTTGATAAAAAAAGAAGTTGAAAACTTCGGACTTTCCCCATCCGGCCATGTTTTCGTGGAAGCTTACAGTAATGAAGTACACCGTCTTTTAGGTGCGGCGGATCTGGTGATCAGTCGTTCAGGAGCGATGTCAGTGGCGGAAATTCAGGCGATGGGAGTACCTTCAATTCTGGTACCTTACCCAATGGCTGCCGGAAATCATCAGGAATTCAATGCCCGGGTGATTACTGATCCAGGCGGTGGGGTTCTGATTAAGGACAAAGATCTGACTGGAGCGCTGTTGATTCAAATGGTTGAAACGCTATTGGATGACGACAAAAAACGTCAGACTATGGGTCAAATTACGAAAGAGCTGAGTATAAATAATGCCGGAGATCGGATTTATGATGAAATCAAGAAATTAATGGAGAATTAATGAAACGATCAAAGAAGAAGAAACCCAAAGATAAAATCATCAATAAACCGCAAAACTACGAGCCGACAAAGCAGGAGCTTCGGGAGCAACGGCGTCGGCAACGCAAAGCAAATAAGCGAAAACGGATCATGAAAGGGTTGATTACGATTCTGGTTATTCTAGGGGTAATTGGTGCGATCAGTTTTGGCGCTTATCAGGCTGTTAACCTGGGGATATTTAATATTGCAGAAATCGAAGTGGTCGGAAATGAGATTATTGATACTGAGACCGTTGTAAAAGCATCGGGCATCAACGTGGGCGAAAGTATTTTTTTGATCGATGTCAATCAGGCAAATTACAATATTAATTCACTGATGAATCTGGATGAATTGGAAATATCCAAAATCATGCCCAATAAGATTCTGATCCGCATGGTTGAGTCGGTACCGATTTGTGCGGTCAATTATGATAACAAGGTTTATTATCTCACTGAAGACAAAAAACTGATCGAAGACGGAGAATATTTAAGAAAAACGGATATCCCATTAGTTTTTGGCAGTGATGCAGTATCCATATCGGAGATTGGTAAGGAAGTAGTGGTTGAGCCCTACTGGCGTTTTGACACCGTAATGAATATTCTGAAAGATCTAAAGAGTGACGGTAACTTGGCGAAGATATCCGAGGTGCGGATGACGGATGTGAACACTTATGAAATTGTCACCAAAAATGGAACAGTCATTATTCTTTGGGATTATGATAATTATATGGATAATAAGCCTTATATTCAGACAAATCTGGATAAAAATACCAGTAACATGATTATTAATCTGGCAGCAGGGACAAAACCAGTCATTAAACCCCGCTAAGCGTTTGGGACAGCCCGGCATTTTGTCAAGTTATTTCTGTGAATAATAAAATATTAACGTTATTTTACTTAATTTATTATTCAATAGTTGAAAAATTTGTCAATAAAGGTTAATATAAAGGAGTGAACATTTCTTTAACCCTGAATACGGGAAGGCGATGTTTTAAACGATTAAAAGCAACTGAAATTAGCAAAGTGTTTCAGAAAAAAAGATACAAGCAATATCAATTTAGTAGGGAAAGCTGTTTAGTAAGAGGAGGAATAAAAGTGTTTGAATTAGATGGGAATTACGATAATTTTGCAAAAATTCGGGTTATAGGTGTTGGTGGTGGCGGAAATAATGCCATTAATCGCATGATTGAAGCCGGAATGAAGGGCGTGGATTTTATTGCGATCAATACCGATAAGCAAGCCCTGGCTTTAGCTTTGTCTGAAAAGAAACTTCAAATTGGAGAAAAAATAACTCAAGGACTCGGTTCCGGAGGGAATCCTGAGATTGGACAGAAAGCTGCTGAAGAAAGCAAAGATGCCATTGCCGATATGATCAAAGACACTGATCTTCTGTTTTTAACAGCTGGTATGGGTGGTGGAACTGGCTCTGGAGCAGCTCCGATTATTGCAAAAATCGCCAAAGATATGGGCATTTTAACCATTGGTGTGGTTACCAAGCCATTTTCTTTTGAAGGCCGGGTGCGGATGCGTAATGCTCAGATTGCCAGTGAGTTTTTACAGGAAAATGTCGATTCGCTGGTAACAATTCCAAATGACCGGTTATTAAGAATGGCCGATAAATCAACCTCGCTAAAAGATGCCTTTAAATTGGCCGATGATGTTCTGCTTCAGGGGGTTAAGAGTATTTCCGATCTGATCGCTATGCCAGGTCTGATCAGTCTTGATTTTGCCGATGTCAAAACAATTATGAAAGACACCGGTCTCGCTCATATGGGTGTTGGTCGGGCAACCGGTGATAACCGAGCTGAAGAAGCTGCTAAACAAGCGATTCTCAGTCCACTGTTGGAAACCCAGATTGATGGTGCAACCGGCGTACTGCTTAATATCACTGCGGGTGAAGACCTGTCATTATTTGAAGTGGATAAGGCTGCCAGCATCGCCAGAGAAGCGTCCGATCCAGATGCCAACGTTATTTTTGGAGCAACCATTGATGAATCTCTTGGCGATGAAATCAAGATTACCGTTATTGCTACCGGTTTTTTATCCGGCGGTGAAAAAGAAAAGAAAGCCGTTATTAAAAAAGTTGTCAAGAGTGCCAATGATTCCGTTGGTGAATTTTCAATTCCAGATTTTCTGACTCAAGAATAATCCCGATGAAATGTCCGTATTGTGCGTTCGATGACAGTAAGGTGGTCGATTCTCGGCCATCTGAAGAAGGAACAATGATTCGCCGTCGCCGGGAATGCAACCGCTGTAATAAACGGTTTACCACCTACGAACGGATCGAGAACATTCCCCTGATTGTTGTTAAAAAAGGCGGTCAGCGAACTGCCTTCGACAAAAACAAAATATTTAATGGTATGATTAAGGCCTGTGAAAAACGACCGGTGCCCATTGATGCCATAAAAACAGTGGTTGATGATCTGGAACGGAGTCTCTATCAAAGTGAAATGAAAGAAGTGCCCTCTTCGTTGATCGGGGAACAGGTGATGGTTGCCTTAAAGAGTATGGATCAGGTCGCCTATGTCCGTTTTGCCTCAGTATATCGACAATTTAAGGATGTTGCTTCGTTTATGGATGAACTGGAACGATTGATTTCCGAAAAACAGACCGAGGGTGGACATGAAACAGTTTGAAAAAACCATAAAGAGCGACTCGATTTATGACGGCCGGATTGTTAAGTTACGGATTGATGAGGTTGAACTTCCAGACGGTAGTTTATCAAAACGTGAGATTGTTGAGCATCAGGGAGCAGTGGCCGTTTTGGCGGTTAAAAATGGCCAAATGCTTTTTGTAAAACAATATCGAATTGCCAGTCAGCAACTATTAACTGAAATACCGGCCGGTTTACTGGAAAACGGAGAAGATCCGGAAGCTGCAGCCATCCGGGAATGTCGCGAGGAAATTGGTTATCGGCCACTTAATCTTTTTAAGCTGGGCGAATTTATTCCGACGCCTGGTTATTGTACGGAGAAAATTACCCTATTTTGTGCTACGGAGTTTGTTTGGGATCCCCTGGAACAAGATCCCGATGAATATATTCGAGTTGTTAAAATTCCCGTCAAGACGGTGCGGACACTGTTTATCAACGGACAATTTATTGACGGCAAAACCGTGGCAGCACTGGGATATTATTTCACCATTGCCGCCAGAAGAATGATAGCAAAGTAATAATGTTCAATGAGGATAGATGGTTTATTTCGATGCAGAGCATTAGAATAAATCATCTATTTTGTATTATGCATCAGCGCTTTGACGTATCGGTTAAGCACCTAAGGGTGGAGCAGAAAAAAAGGGAAATTTGATTTGTCAACGCGGTAGCTAAAAAGGAGCGATTGTTTGAGTGAATCAAAGATACAATGTCAAATTATGAGGTAAGAATAATGTTTAATTTTACACCAGACTATTTTTATAATCTAATATTGAGCCTGCCAGGAATACTGATCGCCATCAGTTTTCATGAAATGGCCCACGGCTATGCCGCAGATTCTATGGGGGATCCGACCCCTAAAAATGCCGGACGATTAACCCTAAACCCGCTGAAACATATTGATCCGCTGGGATTTATTTCGATGCTGCTGTTTCGCTTTGGTTGGGCCAAACCGGTACCGGTTAATCCCGGAAATTTCAAAGATCGAAAGAAAGGAATGATTGTGGTATCGCTGTCGGGGGTGCTCACCAATCTGATTCTGGCATTTTTAGGAATGGCTGCCTATCTGGCAGTGGTTCCGCTTAATAATGAAGTGTTGATGCTGGTACTGCAGTATATTTATATTTATAATATTATGTTTGCGGTCTTTAATATTATTCCGATTCCACCACTGGATGGCTCCCAGATTCTGGTTTTATTTTTACCACCAAAGGCATTGATGACGTACTATAAATATCAACGCTATGGTATGATTGCAATTTTCGTCCTGGCGTTTACCGGGTTATTGGGATTGATTATTAATCCTGTTATTAATGGGATATCGAGCCTGTTTTTTGCGATATTACTGCCAATATTTAATCTGATCTGGTCCTGACGATGGCATATGCAGTTAGTCTGGAGACGTTTGAAGGGCCCCTGGATCTGCTAATCAATCTGATCCAGAAAAATAAGATCGATATTTGTGATATTCCCATTGCTGAGATTACCAACCAGTATTTATTACAAATTCGCAGCTGGCAGGACATGGATATGGATGTTGCCAGCGAATTCATTATCATGGCGGCTAGATTGCTGGAGATCAAGGCGAAGGCATTACTGCCAAAAACCGAGACCGAGCAGGAAGATGCCGAAGATCTTCAGGCCAGACTGGTTCGTCAACTGGTGGAATATAAGGTCTTTAAAGAGATTAGTCGTTATTTTCAGTCACGGGAGCAAGAGGAGCTTTGCGCCATTTATCGCGATCCGGAGTACATTCCACAAAATGCGGAAGCGGCTCCGCTTGTTATTGATCCCTACGCCCTGGAACAGTGCTTTAAACGGCTGTTGTTTCAGAAGGAAGAAGAGAGTGAGGCGATTGCACCGCCGCAGAAGATCATTCGGGAGTTATTCAGTATAGAAGAAAAAATTGCTGAAATAACGGAGATTCTGGTTCAGGCTGGCGATGACGGAGTCAGCTTTTCAGAGCTACTTCATCCAGATATTTCTCGGGAGGAAGTGGTGGTAACCCTGCTATCACTGCTGGAGATGGTTAAAACCAGCGGGCTTAGATTGCTTCAAAATCGGGTATTTATTGATTTTCAAATTCATAGGGAGGTGGAGGAGAATGAACAGTGATGAATTGGCCGGCGTCATCGAAGGGATTCTGTTCGGCGCTGGTGATGGGGTATCGATGTCGGAACTGTGTCGATGTCTGGATAAACCAGTAGCGGAAGTGCAGTTTGCGATGGAGATTCTTAAACAGGATTATCAATCGCAGGCCAGAGGCATTCGTCTGGTTCAAATAAAGGATACCTATCAGCTTTCCACAAAACCGGAATACTATGCGTACATCAAAGACATTACCCGCCAGCAGGAAAAAACCGGTTTATCCCGGGCGGCTCTGGAAACCCTGGCAATTATTGCCTACCGTCAACCGGTTACTCGGCTGGCCGTTGATGATCTCAGAGGAGTCAGCTCCAGCAGTGCCATTCAACGTTTGCTGGATCGGGGGTTGATTTGTGATGGTGGCCGTCTGGAAGCACCGGGTCGACCGATTCTTTATAAAACGACCAACGCCTTTTTAAAGACCATGGGCTTAAGCAGTTTAAAAGAAATGCCGGAGTTTGAGGTTTTTTCCCAGGGCAAACAGGAAAGTTTTGATTTGGAACTGTTAAAGACCAAAACGCAAGACTCAGCCGATTCCAGTGAAGCGGTGCTGGCTGGGATGCTGGAAAAAACCATGGGCGATGCCCGGATTTTGGAGGCGGCCCAGTGAGAATTCAAAAATACATGGCGCAATGCGGGGTAGCATCCCGGAGAAAATCTGAAGAATTGATCAAGGAGGGTCTGGTTCAGGTTAATGGGATCACGATTCGTGAACCGGGTTTCCTGGTTGAACCGGAACACGATGACATTATCGTTGCCGGAACACGACTGAGTACAGCTGAAAAAATTTATGTAATGATTAATAAACCCAAAGGGGTTTTATCGACTTCAGAGGATACGCATGGTCGTCAACGGGTGCTGGATCTGGTGCCGATAAAAGAACGGCTTTACACCGTCGGACGTCTGGACATGGATACCGAAGGTCTATTGCTGCTGACGAATGACGGAGATCTGACATTTCGGTTGACTCACCCCAGTCATGAGTTTGTCAAAACCTATATTGGTCTGGTTAAAGGCTGTCCTGACAAAAGCAGTTTGGAAGCCTTCCGTCACGGCATCGATATCGAGGATTACCACACCGCCCCGGCAGCCGTCAAGGTACTCAAAGTGAATCCACAGACCAGTCTGCTGGAAATGCAGATTCACGAAGGAAAAAAACGACAGATCCGGAAAATGTGCGCAGTTATCGGTCACCCAGTCATTGACTTAAAACGGGTAGCTGTTGGTAAGCTGACCTTGGGAAATCTAAAACCCGGGGAGTGGCGGTATTTAAATCATAACGAAATTACGTATTTAAAAGGAGCAAACGAATGATAAAAATAGGATTTCCAAGAGCGTTTAGTCAAATTCAGGCACTGTTTCCAGAAAAAGAAAAAGAACGGGATCTATATATCGTGGCGGAGGACACGGCCAAGTCTGAAGTTTTGGGAGCGATTCGTTTTTTTTATGGTGAAGAACAGGTCGATATTTACGAGATGATTATGATCTATCAGGGTGATCAGATGATGGCAGTATTTGATGGTATTATTCGAACCTTGCTTTATAAAATGGCTGAAGAAGGTTGTACAACCCTGTCGGTACAGGGGGCAACAGGCGAATTTGCTGCATACTTCAAAGATCATGAATTAACAGAAGAAGGGGAAATACTGTTCCATCACGATTTCGTTGGAGAGTTTTTCAAGCCTTGTGCCGGTTGCAGTGAAAAATAAGCCATTGCGTGTCACTGACCTTGCTTGGGAATTTTTGAGACCGGTACTTGAACCCGGAGACATTGCGGTTGATGCCACAGCTGGAACCGGACAGGATACGCTGTTTTTGCGGCAATGTGTGGGTGAAAACGGCCGGGTTTTTGCTTTTGATATTCAGACGGTTGCACTGCAACAGACTAAAATTTTGCTGGGTAGTAGCAGATCTGTAGACAACGTGACGCTAGTATGTGATAGTCACGAATTTATAATACCACGACTAGCCGAAGCGGGGGTTGGCGGGCAGGCCGTGAAAGCGGTTATGTTTAATCTCGGCTATTTTCCTGGCGGTGATCCAGCCATTATTACAAAAGTCGAAACAACGATCAAAGCACTTAATAGTACATTGCGACTATTGTCGTCTGGTGGAATGGTGACCATTTGCCTTTATCCGGGGCATCCCGGAGGATTCGAAGAAGCTCAGGCGGTGATTGCCTGGTGTGAAATGTTGGAAGCTCCTTTTGTGGCCCATCATTTTCAAACATTGAATCGAAAATCTCCGCCAACATTAATCATCATCCAGAGAACGAGGTAAAAATGAAAGACGTTTCAAGTGTAAAAGAAAGCCGGGATATTTTTTCAGCTATTAAGAAGCGCTATCCAAAGCTCAGCAAGTCCCATAAATTAATTGCTGACTTTATGCTGAGTCATTATGAAAATGCGGCTGAAATGTCGGCGGTATCAGTGGCTAAAAGTGTTGGTGTTAGTGAAGCAACCGTGGTTCGTTTTTCAGTAACTCTGGGTTATGAAGGTTATCCGGAATTTCGTCGGGCGATAAAAAATGAAATCAACAGCAAGCTGACGACCATTGAGCGGATCGATATGACCTTGCGAAATGAGCAAAAAGAAAAAGCCTTACAGGAAACCGTGCAAAATGTTTTAAAGTCAGATCTATCAAATATCAACGCCACCTTTGAGGAGTTTGACTATGAAATTTTCAAGTCCTGTATTGATCTGATTCTGGATGCCCGAAAAGTGATTATCATCGGCTTTCGGACGACGACCCTGCTAACTGAGCATCTGGGTTATTATCTTAATCTGATTCTTGATAATGTGCGGGTGGTTAATTATGGGGTGTCCGATATCTATGAGCATTTGATCCGGGTGAATGAAGAAGATGTGGTCATTGCCATCAGTTTTCCCCGCTATGCCCAAAAAACTTATGAGGCGGTTGAATTTTTAAAAAACAAAGGGGTAAAAATCATTACGATTTCAGATAATGAGAATGCACCGATCAATGTTTTTACCCAACATCGGCTGATTGCTAAAAGCAATGTTTACTCGTTTGTTGACTCACTAGTGGCACCGCTATCACTCATCAATGCCCTGGTGATTTCGGTGGGACTTAGAAATATTGGCAAAACCAGAGAGACCTTTAATGAACTTGAAGAAATTTGGCGAGAGCATTATATCTATACGGGCGATGAATTGGAAAAATAGTTCAGGAAAGGAAAAAATAATCAATGAGTAGGATAGCAGTAATTGGCGGAGGCCCCGGCGGCATGATGGCGGCGGTGGCAGCGGCCGAAAAAGAGCATCTGGTTGATTTGTACGATAGCAATGAAAAACTGGGAAAAAAACTTTATATCACCGGAAAAGGTCGCTGTAATCTGACGAACGCTGTTGATATTGGCGACTATTTTGACAGCATTGTTCACAATCACAGTTTTATGTACAGCGCCTTATATTCATATACCAATGTGGATTTCATGACCTTTCTTGAAAAAAATGGGGTACCCTTAAAAATTGAGCGGGGCGATCGGGTTTTTCCGGTTTCGGATAAATCAAGCGATGTCATCAGTGGCTTTAAGACGGCATTAAAATACAACCGTTGCCAGATTTATTTAAATACCAGAATAATCGATCTGTTAATTACGAATAATACCGTCAATGGAATTGTGTTGGAAAACGGTGAAACCCGAAGTTATGATGCAGTAATTCTGGCAACGGGTGGCAAGAGTTATCCGTCCACCGGATCAGACGGTAATTTTTTTCAAATCTTGGAAAAAAGCGGGCATCAGATCACACCGTTGTCTCCAGGGTTGGTGCCAATTAATACCAAAGAAGATTGGCCTCGGGATCTGCAGGGGCTGTCACTAAAAAACGTGGCTTTAACCCTATATAAAAAAACACCAAAGGGACAAAAAAAGGTCAAATCAATGCTGGGTGAGATGCTGTTCACTCATTTTGGAATATCGGGGCCGCTGGTTTTATCGCTGAGTTCTTACCTGATGGGGAATACCAAAGATTATCGTCTGGAATTGGATTTAAAACCGGCGTTAAGTATTGATCAAATGGATGCCCGGATTCAACGGGATTTCCTTAAATATCAAAACAAGATTTTTGGGAATGCTTTGGGGGATTTGTTGCCATCGAAAATGATTCCCGTCATGGTAGCCTTGTCGGGGATTGATCCGGACGTCAAGGTTAACCAGATCACCAAAGAGCAGCGACAAAAGCTGGTGGCGTGCTTTAAACAGTTAAGGCTTAGTATTGCTGGACTGCGGGATTTTAACGAAGCCATTATTACGGTTGGCGGTGTGAACGTAAAAGAAGTGGATCCGGGAACGATGGAATCAAAAAAGATTAAAAATCTTTATATCACTGGAGAGATGCTCGATGTCGATGCCCTGACCGGTGGTTATAATATTCAAATTGCTGTTTCCACCGGCTGGCTGGCTGGAAACGCAGTTAACTAGTTTTTTTATGAAGAATTGGAAGAGGGAGAGTAAGATGCAAATTGCCATTGACGGACCTGCTGGTGCAGGAAAAAGTACGATCGCAAAAAAAATAGCTGCCGCTTATAAAATGACCTATCTGGATACGGGAGCCATGTATCGGTGTGTTGCCCATTGCGTTTTGAGTCAGCTCGGTGATCGTTTTGATAACGAGGATGATATTATAAAAATTGCCCGATCGACTGTGATTCGCTTTGAGGGGAATCAGGTGTTTTGTAATGATAAAGATGTTACCCAGGAAATACGGACGCCCCTGGTTTCACGCCATACTTCCGACGTGGCCAGAATCAAAGCGGTTCGGGATCTGATGGTTAGTCAACAACGGGAGTATGCCAAAGATCATGAGGTGGTCATGGATGGCAGAGACATCGGTTCAGTAGTCTTACCGGATGCGGAAGTTAAGTTTTTTCTTGATGCCAATGTTCTGGAACGGGCAAAACGCAGAAAAATTGAATTGGATGAAAAAGGAAATGGTAAAGCTCTGGCAGACATAAAAAGCGACATCGAGAATCGCGACACGAATGATCGCAATCGATCAGAAGGGCCATTAGTGAAGGTTACCGATGCCATTGTCGTTGACACCACCGGGAAAAGTATCGAAGAAGTTTTCCAGGAAATGAAATCCTATATTGATGAGGTTTGCCGATGATTTATAAAATTGGCCGATTTTTAACCTATCTGCTGAGCTTGATTCTTTTTCGGATCACCATTACCGGTAAGGAGAACATCCCGGAGAGCGGTGGTGCACTGATCTGCCCCAATCACATCAGTAATATTGATCCAGTCGTGATTTCCTTTACGACCCGCCGGGAAATTCATTATATGGCCAAGGCGGAGCTGTTTAAAAATCCGTTATTGAGCTGGTTTTTCAAAAAAGTCAATGCCTTTCCGGTTAATCGCGAAAAGGTTGGGGTAGAAACCATTAAGACTTCATTAAAGATTCTCAAGGAAGACAAGGTTCTGGGAATTTTTCCGGAAGGGCATCGGGTTAACCCGGATGATCGAACCCCGCCCGCCAGTGGTTTTGTCGTCTTTGCGATCAAAACAAAATCACCGATTATTCCGGTACGCATCAAAGGACGATACCGGTTCAGAAGCAAAATCGAAATTATTATTGGCCAGCCCGTTTATCTGGAAGAATACTATGGAAAAAAACTGACTGATGAAGAAACCCGGCAATTAAGTGAGAAAATTATGGATACTGTTTATGGATTGGAATTAACTTGAGGTTAACATGGAAATAATTATAGCCGACAAGGCTGGTTATTGTTTTGGTATCGAAAATGCCATGAAAATGGTTCAGGATACGCTTGAATCGAGTCAGGAAAGAATATATACATTAGGCCCCATCAGCCACAACCGCCAGGAAACCAACCGTCTGGCCGATCAGGGCGTAACAATTATTGCAGACGAGGAAATTGCAAACATTGATAGCGGCTGTATTATTCTGCGCTCCCATGGGGTCGGTAAGAATGTTATTGAAGCGATTAAGGAAAAAGGACTTCCGATCATCAATGCTACCTGTCCTTTTGTTCGGGCGGTTCAAAAAAAAGTGGAAAGCCATGATGCGGTCGGGTATCAGATTGTTATTGTCGGAAATAAGGATCATCCGGAGGTAATTGGAGCCAACGGCTGGTGTCGGGAAAAAGCTTTAATAATTAATGATATAAATCAGTTGGAAAATATTGAAAGATATGATAGAATATGTATCGTGGCTCAGACCACCATCATCGAATCCAGATTCAATGAAATTTGTGATGCGATCCGGTCAAGAGTCAATGAAGTTGTTATATTTAATACTATTTGCAGTGCCACCGCTGAAAGACAAGCAGCGGCGGCAAAAACTGCAAAAGAAGTAGAATATATGATCGTAATCGGTGGATACCACAGTTCGAACACCCAAAAATTGGTGGATATCTGTAAATCCCATTGCGAAAAAACTTGTCACATAGAAACCATCCGGGACTTAGATCTCTCTGAGGTAATGAAATACCAAAAAATTGGTATTACGGCAGGGGCGTCAACACCGGATTGGATCGTTAAGGAGGTATTGGAAGGTATGGAAGAGCAAAACAAAATTGCTGAGGAAAACGTGGTCGTAGAAGTGGCGACTGAAGAACAGCCACCTGTTGTAGTTGAGGAAGTGGTGGAAACCATTGAAAAAGACGAATATGATGATGCTAATTTCGATTTCGCTGCTGAAATTGAAGAATCATTAAAAACAATTCGTCGAGGTGCTGAAATCGAAGGCGAAGTTATCCACATTGCTGAAGATGAAGTGATCTTAAACATTGGCTACAAAGCAGATGGTATCATCAAAAAGAATGATTTCACATGGAAAAGCGATGAGGTATTATCTGAACTTGTACAATTAGGAGACAAGGTTTGGTGTATCGTAACGGATTTAAATGAAGGTTCAGGAAATGTAAAACTTTCAAAAATCAAATATGATAACCGTCTCGTACAGAAACAGTTAAGTGATGCCTTTGATAATAAAACGATCTTAGAAGGAACAATCAAAGATATTTCTGGAAATGGTTTAATTGTTGATATCGGATTTACCGATATTTATATGCCAGCTTCACAATATCATGTTCGTTACGTTAAAGATTTGAACACCCTGATCGGCGAAAAAGTTAAAGGAATCATCATTGATTACAACCCCAAACGACGTCGTGCAATTCTTTCTCAAAAAATCATTCTGGAAAAAGATATGAAAGAACGTCGGGAACAAGTCAAAGAAATGAAAGACAAACGTTTTGATGAATTAAACGTGGATGATGTCGTTAAAGGTGTGGTTAAGACCATCACTAACTTCGGAATCTTTGTCGATCTTGATGGGATTGATGGTTTTGTTCATCGGTCAGATCTGACTTGGGAAAAAATTAACGAGCCGAAAGATATTGTTGAAAAAGGCCAGGAAATTGAAGCCAAGGTTATCGCTAAAAACGATGAGGACAAAAAAATCAAATTAAGCGTTAAAGCCTTAATGGATCGTCCATGGGATGATTTCATTGCTAAATATAATGTTGATGATGAAGTAGAAGTTACCATCACAAACATTTTAGATTTTGGTGCTTTTGCTGAAGTGATTCCAGGTGTTGAAGGCTTAATTCACGTTTCTGAAATCAGCTACAATCGAGTTGAATCGGTTGCTTCAGTATTAAATACTGGTGATGTGTTAAAAGTAAAAATTATCGGTATTAATCCTGAAAAAGAAAAAATCAGCTTAAGTAAAAAGGCAACTGAAGAAGCGCCTGCTCGTCCGGCTCCAGCGCCACGAAGCAGTAACAGCAGTAATGCCAGTTCAGGTGATCGCGAAAGATCCAGCAATTATGGTGGTGGTGATAGAAATCGTCGACCACAACAAAACCATAGCAGCAACAATCGGAATAAAACAGTTTACGAAGAAACTGCTAATGTCACGCTTGGAGATTCATTCGGTAACCTATTCGATGGTCTTTTCGGAGACAGCGAAGACGATAAATAAGAATTCATTAATTAAAAGACCCAAACTCTGGTTTTCCAGAGTTTGGGTCTTTTTTAAAACTTTTTTTATTTACCTCTTGATAAATTTAAAATTCGTGCTATAATGACATTAAATCCCGGTGGAATACTCGGAAATAATCCAGGGAGGTGTTGACACTTGAGACTTTCGACAAAAGGACGATACGGTGTGCTTGCCATGGTGGAATTGGCACTCCAATTTGGAGATGGTCCGGTTTCAATTAAGGAAATCGCCGAAAAGCAAAATTTTTCAGATTCTTACATGGAACAGCTTTTCTCAACCTTAAAAAACGCCGGTCTGGTCAAAAGCATTAGAGGTGCTCGAGGTGGCTATGTATTAGCTCGGAATCCTAGTGACATTACTGTTGGTGAAATTATCAGAGCACTTGAAGGTCCGATCGAATTTGCAGAATGTATTGACGGCGGTGGGAAGCTTACCTGTGCTAAATCACCAGAGTGCGTGACCAGAGGGCTTTGGAAAGATATTAGTGACAGTATCAGTAATGTCATAGACAATCGCTCATTACAGGACTTATTAAGCAAATAAATAAGAAAGAGGTAATTGTTATGAAACGAATATATTTAGATCATGCCGCAACAACGCCAGTTGATCCGACCGTTGTTGAAGCCATGTTGCCATTTTTTACCGAATATTTTGGAAATCCTTCTTCCGTTTACACAGAAGGCCGTGGTGTTAAAAAAAGCATTGAAGCAGCACGGCTTCAGATTGCCAAAGCCATCAACGCTGATCCACGGGAAATTTACTTTACCGGAAGTGGATCAGAAGCGGATAATTGGGCCATCAAAGGGATTGCCATGAAAAACCAGGCAAAGGGAAAACACATTATTACGTCTAACATCGAGCATCATGCGGTGCTTCATACCTGTGAGTATCTTGAAAAGCAGGGCTTTGAAGTCACCTATTTGCCAGTTGACGAATATGGCTTGATCTCGTTGGATGATTTACGGAATGCCATCCGCAAAGACACAATTCTGGTGACAATCATGTTTGCCAACAATGAAATTGGAACCATCGAACCGATCAAAGAAATTGGTGAGATTGTCAAAGAAAAAGGAATTATTTTTCATACCGATGCGGTTCAAGCTTTGGGGAACATCCCGGTTGATGTAAAGGATTTAAACGTTGATTTATTGTCAATATCGGCGCACAAAATATATGGCCCCAAAGGGATCGGCGCTTTATTTATTCGAAAAGGGGTGCCCATCGATAACTTAATCCATGGTGGGGCTCAGGAGCGAAAAAAAAGAGCTGGGACAGAAAATACCGCCGAAATTGTGGCCTTTGGTAAAGCCGCGGAAATGGCCACTGAACAGCTTGAAGAAAATGCTGCTCATATGAAAAAGCTTAGAGATTTGCTGATTAAAGGGGTCATGGATAAAATTCCGCAGGTTCGTTTAAATGGTCATCCGGAAAAACGGTTGCCTGGAAATGTGAATTTCTGTTTTGATTATATCGAAGGAGAATCGATCCTACTTAGTTTGGATATCATTGGTGTGGCTGGATCCAGTGGGTCAGCTTGTACATCGGGTTCTCTGGATCCGTCTCATGTGTTGCTGGCGATTGGCTTACCGGCGGGAGTTGCCCATGGATCGTTGCGCCTCACGATTGGCAAACACACAACTGAAGAAGATATTAACTATGTGGTTGAAAATCTAATCCAGATTATTGAGCGTTTACGAAAAATGTCTCCAATCAATGCCGATTGTCCGATTGATGATGCGGTCTTTGATAAAGCCGACCATCATCATTAAAAATAAAATAAAATATAAACAAGGAGAAAATAAAATGGAATATACAGATGTAGTAATGGAGAATTTTACCTGTCCCAAACACGTGGGCGAAATTGAAGGCGCAAATGGTATTGGTCAGGTTGGAAGTCCAGCCTGCGGCGATATCATGAAGATTTTTTTAAAAATTAACGATGACGGTATCATCGAGGATGCTTCTTTTAAAACCTTTGGCTGTGGTGCAGCAGTAGCCAGTAGTAGTATGGCAACGGATATGATCATTGGTAAGAGCATTGAAGAAGCAGGAAAATTTAAAAACTCGGATGTTGTTGATGCGTTAGGCGGATTGCCAGCTGAAAAAATTCACTGTTCAGTGCTGGCAGCTGAGGCGATTCAGGCTGCGATTGAAGACTATCACAATAAAAAAGCACAACAATAGTCATAAAGACGACAAAGACGCAGTTTCTGTTACTGGAGACTGCGTCTTTTTTTGAAAGATGGGGGATTTCTCATGAGGAATAATAAACTATTTCAGGTTTCAACGCTGACGGCTTTTCAAAACAAAGGATATGATGGAATAATCTCGATAAAAAAGATGTTAACCTTTGGTGATACCGGATTTGGGACGTTTGATAAACTCAATGGTGAAATGATTATTATCGATGGCGTGGCATATCGTGCGTTAGGAGACTGTTCCGTTGAAGGTGCGATTTTGACAGACACAACACCATTTGCAACTCTGGGCGTTTTGGGAAAATGTGAGGGTCAAATATTGGAAATAAACGGCGACATGATTTGTGCTGCAAAAAAGCTTAATCATTATATTAACCATCCAGAGAAACCGATATTAGCCAGGATTTCAGGGGAATTTGAAAGCATTGAGATTCATGGGGTGTGGCCTCAGAAAAATCCGTATGAAGCACTGGAAAGAATTGTCAGTAATCAACCAGTACAAGTTCTAAAAAACATCAGCGGCTGCCTGGTAGGGATTTTTTGTCCGGCATCGGCTCAGGGTATGAACGTGGTGGGTTGGCACTTTCATTTTCTTTCTGATGATAAAAAAATCGGCGGCCATGTCAATACTTTTAGCGCAAGGCATCTCAAAGTAGCCTTTAATGTAAAAGACGAATTGGCTATTATTAAATAAAAGTTGCATTAGAGTATTCTTTTGTTTATAAATAAAGAAAAATCGACATTGCCATAAAAAAAGTAATAGGGTAAAATAAACACAATGACAAAAAAGAAAGGAACATCAAATGAAAGCGAACATTTTACTCAATGTGGTAGTTATTTCTCAAAATAATGGCCGACGACATGGACTGGTTAAGAGTCTGGTGGTGGTGGATCACGTTGTGAAATATCTGGTAATCAATCCCGGAGGGATTCTCTCCAAGGCTCAATTTTTCAAACCAGAAAACATTGTTGACGTCAATTACAAACGGATGGTGATTGAAAACGAAAAAGACATTATCAAAGTCAAAGGCAAAAAAGTGAAAGCTTATCTGGAAGAGGCTTTTCCACTGATGGATTATCAGGTGGTGGATATAAACGGGGAGGCTTTTGGGCATGTGGTCAACGCGACCATTGAAGACGACACATTTGCTATTACTGAGTATGAAATTTCGCGCAGTTTTTTTGATGACATCGATCATGGCTTTGCCATCATTCCGGCGACGGATCTGGTCTATAAGGATCAGGTGTTATATTATGAAAAAGAGATGTTCGATATCGGGTTTAAAAACCAGGGGACTGGCATTGCCAATAAATTGCTGGGGGTTAAATAATGGAAGATTCATCAAACAAAAAGAGATTGTTATTTCTTAACCTTGTTGTTGTAACCTTAATTGCAGCATTGTGCTTTTTTATCTGGCCAACGCTGGCAGGGATGTTTGCACCTTTCCTTTTTGCAATTGTGTTGGCTTATCTGCTTAATCCACTGGTCAGGATTCTTGAAAATAAAGGGATAAGTCGGGGCAGTTCGGTATTGATCGTTTTTTTTGCGGTTCTGGCACTGGTGATTGGGGCATTTATGAGTTTCATTCCCAGTTTGATTACCAATATTGCCAGTATGATCAAGAGCATTCCAAGCTTTGTAACCCAGATGCAGACCTATATAACCAATCTATCGGACTATGTTTCAAATTTCACCGGATACGACATTACTCAGTTTTTTAATCTTGAGCAGCTGTTGGGCAATGTCCTGCAGGGATTTGCAACAGCACTTCAGGGGATTTCGAATGCGCTGATTCAGAACAGTGGGCAGCTGATGAATATTATCATTGTTCCACTAGTGACCATTTTTCTGATGATCGATAAAGAATTCTTTATTAAGGGGATTATGTATCTGGTGCCACTACAGTATCGCAATAGTATGCTAAAAATGTGTTGTGACATTGATTTGGTCATTGGCGGTTTTATCAAGGGACAGGGTTTGACTTCGCTGATCGCGGGGATTGCCACCGGGATTGGAGCCTTTTTTCTGGGCCTCCCTTATGCCAGTGTTATCGGTGTAATCGCCGGGGTTACCACGATGGTGCCCTATTTTGGGCCGGCGGTGGGTACAATTGTGATTATGCTGCTGGTACTATTCACCAATCCAATGATGATAATTCCAATGTTGATTGTTATTGGCGTAGTTCAGGTAGTGTGCGGCAATTTTCTGGCACCAGCCCTGATGTCAGGCAATGTGGGTCTTCATCCGGTATTTATTATTTTCTCGATCTTCTTTTTCGGCGCCATGTTTGGCGGCGTCGGGATGATTATGGCGGTGCCAATGGCAGGTACGATTAAGGTAATTGGTGGTTATATTATTTCCTTATTTGCCTCAAAAGACGTCGCGGATCTAAAAAAGGATTGACATTTAAATATGAAATTAATATAATCATCTTCATAGGTTAATATTAAAATGCGTTGAGAACGATGGCTTTAAAAATAACGATTGCAGAGAGAGAGACGGGGCTGAAAGTCTTTTATGGTTAGTTTAGAGTTGCCCCGTTTGAGCAACTGAAATGAACGTTTGAATGATTTTTTCAACCAGTATTTTCAGTCGGGAAACCGTTATTTGTAAAGTGAGTTGCTAATGATTTTGCAGCTAATTTGGGTGGTACCGCGGATTAAACCGTCCCTTGCAGACTTGCAGGGGATTTTTTTGTTTTACAAACACCGGAATGCAGTAAATGCTTTTAATTAGAAAATCAAAATTTGAATAGGAGAAAAAATGAAACCATTAGGATTAAATGAAATTAGAGAAAAATATCTGGCGTTTTTTGAAGAAAAGGGACATCTGCGATTAAACAGTTTTCCGTTAGTTCCCATTAATGACAAGAGTTTGCTACTGATCAACTCGGGGATGGCACCGCTGAAACCTTATTTTACCGGCGACGAAATCCCGCCCCGAAATCGGGTCACGACCTGTCAAAAGTGTATTCGTACCCCGGACATCGAAAATGTCGGTAAAACAGCAAGACATGGTACTTTTTTTGAAATGCTGGGAAACTTTTCCTTTGGCGATTATTTTAAAAAAGAAGCGATTCCATGGGCATGGGAATTCTGTACCAAGGTGATGGAAATACCGGAAGATAAGATTTGGATTACTATTTATCTGGATGATGATGAAGCCTTTAAAATCTGGAATGAAGACGTCGGCATTCCCAAAGAAAAGATTGTCCGGATGGGAAAAGAGGATAATTTCTGGGAGCATGGTTTAGGACCCTGTGGCCCCTGCTCCGAGCTTTATTTTGATCGTGGCGAAGAATTCGGCTGTGACAGTCCTACCTGCGGGGTTGGCTGTGATTGCGACCGTTATGTCGAGTTCTGGAACCTGGTATTCACCCAGTTTGATAAAGATGAAGCGGGCAACTATAATCCTCTGCCCAAGCCCAATATTGATACCGGCATGGGATTGGAACGTTTGGCCGTCGTGATGCAGGGTGTCGGAACGATTTTTGAAATAGATACGGTTGGCCACGTGCTTAACTATATTTGTAAAAAGGCCGGGGTAGCTTATGGCGATGACCCTCAGGATGATATTTCAATCCGGGTTATTACTGACCATATCCGTAGTGTCACCTTTATGATAGCGGATGGCGTCATGCCAGGAAATGAAGGCCGGGGATATGTATTGCGACGGTTGCTGCGTCGGGCTGTCCGTCACGGGAAATTACTGGGAATCAAGGATCTTTTCCTATATGATGTAGCCAAGGAAGCGATACGGGTTTCTGAAGGTGCTTATCCGGAACTTAGAGAAAAACAGGACTTTATTCAAAAATTGATCCGAATTGAAGAAGAACGCTTTAAAGAAACCATCGATCAAGGTTTAGTGATTCTTGAAAAAGAGATTGACAAAATCATCCAGTTGGAAGAATCTGTTTTTCCAGGTCAGGCTGCCTTTAAACTCTATGATACCTATGGCTTCCCCTTTGATCTGACCAAAGAGATTATTATGGAACGGGGACTTAATATTTTTGAGTCCGAGTTTGAAAAAGAAATGCAGGTTCAGCGGGAACGGGCTCGCCAGGATCGCCTCAATAGCGATTTAGCCGTATGGGCGGACGATCCTTTCAATCCTCTGGGTTCGGATGCGGTTAATACTTTTGTCGGCTATGATAATCTGGAAGCCGAAGGAACTATCTTAGGACTCTATGTCAATGAAACCCTGGTGGATGAAGCCAAGGCTGGTGATGAGGTGTTGGTGTTACTGGATCAGACATCGTTTTACGCTGAAAGTGGGGGACAAACCGGCGATCATGGCGTGATTCAAAAAGGCGATGGTTTAATTGAAATCCGTGACTGTAAAAAAGGCAGTCTGAGTCGCCATATTCACTCCGGTATCGTTAAATCAGGAACCTTTAAGGTTGGCGAAAGCGTCATTACCGAGGTCAATAAAGAATTAAGAGATGCGGTACAGCGTAACCATACATCCACCCACTTAATGCATAAAGCTTTAAGACGGGTATTAGGCGATCATGTTGAACAAGCAGGTTCTTATGTATCACCGGATCGTTTACGTTTTGACTTCAATCATTTCCAGGCGATGACCCGGGATGAAAAACGGCAAGTGGAAGATATTGTTAATACTGCCGTTTTAGCAGCTTACGATGTTTCGATTTTTGAAACCAATATTGACAAAGCCAAAGAATTAGGGGCAACGGCGCTGTTTGGTGAGAAGTATGGTGAAATTGTCCGGGTTGTCAAGGTTGGTGATTTCAGTACCGAACTTTGCGGCGGTTGCCATATCAGTAACTCGGCCAAGGTTGGGATGTTTAAAATCATCAGTGAAGGTGGTGTAGCAGCCGGTGTCCGACGAATTGAAGCAGCAACCGGTTTTAACGCCTGGCATCTGGTGGAAAAAATGGATGATACCCTGATTGAGGTATCCAACCTGATGAAAACCAATCCCGATCAATTGTTGGAAAAAGTAACTGAACTGTCTGAAATCAACAAACAGAAGGAACGTACCATTGCTGAACTAAAACAAAAATTTGCCGGCAATGCGATTATGGACATCCATCAGAAAATGGTGATCATTAGCGGCGTTCAAGTGACCATTGCCGAAGTGGAAAAAATGCCCATGGAGGAACTGCGAACGATCGGCGATCTACTAAAAGATCGAATGGGTTCCGGGGTTGTTTTATTGGGCAGTGCCCTGGATGGTAAGGTTAATTTTGTTGCAACAGCAACTCCGGATATCGTCAAACGTGGCTTCCATGCCGGCAAAGTTATTAAAGAAGTGGCGACGATAGCCGGCGGAGGTGGTGGCGGACGTCCAGATATGGCGCAAGCTGGGGGGAAACTTCCAGAAAAACTGGCAGAATCTCTGTTAAAGGGTGAGGCCTGCATTCGGGAACAGTTGAATTAATTTATTAAGAAAAAGAAAAATTACGTCATATGACTTGTCTTTTCTTTTACGATGGGTTAAAATGATATAAATTGATTGTGAAGGAGGTCAGATGACAATGGGAGAAAATACGGTGATTGATCGAGGAACCATTATGTTTGAGGTCGATAGCGAAAAGTCTCAGAAGATCGACGAAGTGATGCGCAATGTACATAAGGCTCTAGTTGAAAAAGGGTATAACCCCGTCAATCAAATTGTAGGTTATGTCATGTCAGGAGATCCGACCTATATCACAAGTCACAGAGAAGCGCGAAATGCCATACAGAAAATTGAGCGGGATGAGTTACTCGAAGAACTTGTACGACGTTACTTAAAAAGTATTTAGTAGGCTGAAAATTTGGGGCTGTCTCAACCGAGGCAGTCCTATTTTGTTTTACTTAGGTTAAGGAAAACAAAAGCGCATTAACACAAAGCTTGTGGTTAGGAAGCGATTTACAGATGAAAATTAATACGCTTGGTAATACCGGCATTGCGGTATCCAGAATGTGCTTTGGTAGTTTGACCCTTGGTCCCCTTCAAAAAAATAAAACCCTTCGGGAAAGTCGGGAAATTATCGCCGCAGCCTTAGATTGTGGTGTGAATTTTTTTGATACCGCAGATCTCTATAACAATTATGATCACCTGCGGCAGGCAATTCAGATGCAGCGTGAGGTGGTGATTGCCACAAAGTCCTATGACTACACAGCAGCTGGAGTCCGGAAAAGCCTTCATCGGGCCCTGACTGAGTTGGGTCGCGATTATGTTGATCTTTACCTGCTCCATGAGCAGGAAAGTTGTAAAACCATCGAAGGTCATTGGGAAGCCATCGAGGCGTTGATTGCTGAAAAACAGGCGGGAAAAGTCAGAGCCATCGGTATCTCCACCCATCGGGTGGAAGGCGTTTACGGGGCCAATCTTTTTTCTGAGCTGGAGGTGATTCATCCACTGATCAATCTGACGGGCATTGGTATTGAAGATGGCACAACAGAGGAGATGGTCGCTGCCATTCATCAGGCGAAAATTCTGGGGAAGGGTATTTATGGGATGAAGCCATTAGGTGGTGGCAATCTACTTTCCCAAAAACAGGCCAGTTTTGAGTTTGTCTTAAATTTATGCGATCTGGATGCCATTGCCATTGGGGTTCAATCAGTTGATGAAGTGCAGTATAATGTGAAAAAATTCAATGGTGAAGCGATACCCGAAGGTTTGGAGACCGCGGTAGCCAGTGCCCCCAAAAAGCTGCATATCAGTGATTGGTGCAGCGGTTGCGGGGAATGTGTGCGGCGTTGTAACCAGAGGGCCCTGAGCATAGTGGACGGGAAAGCTTGGGTGGATCAAAAGAAATGTGTGCTCTGTTGCTATTGTAGTGCCGCCTGTAGTGATTTTTGTATTAAGGTGATTTAGACAGTCAAAATAAACAGATGGGATAATAAATGGAAAGAATTTTAGGAATTGATGTTGGCGATAAACGGATTGGCGTGGCTGTGACGGATCCGTTACAGATTACCGCTCAGGGGGTGATGACCCTTAAGCGCAAGACCCGGGATGACGATTTAGAAGCGTTTCGGGAGCTCATTGCAAAGTATGAGATCAAAAAAGTAGTAGCTGGACTACCACTGAACATGGATGGTTCAGAATCGGCTCAGACCCGAAAAACCATGAACTTTTGTCAATTTATCAAGAAACGACTGAAGATTGAAATTATCTATATTGATGAACGCTTAACCTCATCCTGGTCTGAAAAAGTGTTGATCGAAGGTAACGTTTCCCGGGAGAACCGCAAAGACTACATTGATATGCTGGCTGCCCAGATGATCCTCCAATCCTACATGGATCGGGCCATTAAATAATTCATGAATAATGAATTATTTAAGCATAAAAAGGTATAATCATAAGATTATGAACGAAAAAATAAAGTGAAAGAGAAGTTGATATGGAAGAAAAAATTATTTTAGAAGATGAAAATGGCGTTGCAAGAGAGTTCGATTTAGAGATTTCATTTCCGCTGGGCGAAAAGACCTATGTGCTGTTAACCGAAGGTGAAGAAAGTGATGATGTTTTTGCTTTCTTTATCGATGAAGACGAAGAAGGTGAAATTCTGGTTCCGGTTGAAGATGAAGCAGAATTTGCTTTAATTGAAGCAGAATATGACCGCATCATGGACGAAGAATACGAAGATTTTGAGGAAGACGAAGATGAAGGTGAAGTTGAGTAAATACCCCCTTGTAAGTGGGATATTTCTTAGCCGACCCAATCGGTTTATTGCCAAGGTAATGATTAATCAGGAAGAGATCGTCGCTCATGTGCCCAATACCGGTCGCATGAGCGAGCTTCTTGTTTCTGGGGTACGGGCCATTTTGGCATGGAATCCGGCACCGCATCGTAAAACCAAGTATACCCTGTTGCTGGTCGAAAAAAACGGCCATTGGGTCTCTGTCAATTCGATGTTGGCGAACCAGATTGCCTATGAATTTTTAAATGCTCAAGAGGACGTTTCAGAACTCAAAAAAGAAGTGATCTACGGCAACAGTCGATTTGATTTGGCCTGTTTTAAAGGCGAAAAATACGCTTATTATGAGGTTAAAAGCGTCAATCTGGTGGTCGATCAGGTTGCCATGTTTCCTGATGCACCAACGGAGCGCGGGGCCAAACACCTTTCCGAGTTACTCAGAGCTCACCACGAGGGGTACCATACCGGGGTTATTTTTGTCGTGCAACGCAATGATGCGAAATCGTTTCAACCGAACAAAAAAATGGATCCCAAATTTTCACGTTTATTGGGTCAATGTCATAGTCTGGGAATAGAGATCCGTGCGCTTTCCTGTGATATTGATGGAGTAAATATAGAAATGATCAGCGAGTTGCCTGTAACTGTTTTATCAGAAGAGACTGTAAAAGAGGTGTGACAACCATGAATAACGAAAAACAAATTGTGGATGCGCTCAGAAAAAGAGGGAACAAAGTAACCCCTCAGCGTCTGGTTACCATTGAGGTTTTGATGACCTTCAGAGAGCAGCACTTTAGTGTTGAAGAATTATTCCAGGGTGTTAAACAGCGTAATCCTGATGTGGGAATGTCGACCATTTATCGAACGGTGCAAATATTGGAAGAAATGGGACTCATTACCAAACGTAACTTTGATGATGGCTTTGCTCGGTATGAACTCTGCGAGTTGGATGAAAAACACTGGCATCATCATTTAATTTGTTTAAAGTGCGGAAAGGTTATCGAAATGCAAGACGATTTCCTGGAAGTTCTGGAAAAAGAAATCGAAGAAAAGAAGGAGTTTATTATAATCAATCACGAACTTAAGGTGTACGGATACTGTTCGGATTGTTATGGAATAACGAAAGGAGAACAATTTGACTGAAAACAAAAACTTAATAACAACGGGGGCCCAACGGCTGGAAGGTCGTTCACGATCCAGACGAAAGCCTCAGGCTCAGAAAAACAAAGATAAGCTGAGATTGATACCATTGGGAGGCTTAGGTGAAATCGGGAAGAACCTGAACGTATTTGAGTACAAGGATGATATCATTCTTGTCGATTGCGGTCTCAAGTTTCCTGATGATGATATGTTCGGAATTGATATCGTCCTACCGGATTTTAATTACCTGATCGAAAACCAGGAAAAGATTAAAGGGGTCGTAATCACCCATGGTCATGAGGATCATATTGGCGGTCTGGTTTATTTGTTAAAAAAGATCAATATCCCCATTTATGCGACTAAATTCACCGTGGGCCTGATCGATAAAAAGCTAAAAGAACACGGCTTATTAACCAAAACCACCCGAATTATTGTTAAACCTAAAGATCGGATTGATATTGGCGAATTTAATGTTGAATTTATCCGGGTCAACCACAGTATTGCTGATGCCGTGGGGCTCTGTATTAAATGTGCAGCAGCAACCGTTGTCCATACTGGCGATTTTAAAATTGACTATCATCCCATTGGTGGCGAAATAATCGACTTGCAACGATTTGCCAAAATTGGCTCCCAGGGTGTGGATCTGTTGATGTCAGACAGTACCAATGTTGAAGGGGCTGGGTTTACACCCTCAGAAAGTACTGTGGGACCAACCTTGTATAACTTGTTTCGAGGGGCTAAGGGGAGAATTATCGTAACTACCTTTGCCTCCAATGTGCATCGATTGCAACAGGTAATTGACGCTGCAGTTGAATATAATCGAAAAGTCATTATTTGTGGCCGAAGTATGGAAAATGTCACTGAAGTGGCCATGGATTTGGGATACATGAAAATACCACCCAACGTTTTGGTTCAACTAAAGGACATAAAAAACTATAAAGACAAAGAACTGGTTATTATTACTACCGGTAGCCAGGGCGAACCGATGGCAGCGCTGGGAAGAATGGCGTTGGGTGAGCACCGTCACCTGACCATAAAAAAAGAAGATATGGTTATTATTTCGGCATCACCAGTACCAGGAAATGAGAAAATGGTTTCTGAAGTTATTAATAAACTGGTGGAACTGGGATCGGATGTAGTTTACGGACGGTTTGCTGAAATCCACGTTTCTGGTCATGCCCGTCAGGAAGAACTAAAACTGATGATCACGCTGGTTAAGCCCAAGCACTTTCTTCCTGTCCATGGTGAAAGTCGGATGTTGATGCAACATGCTGAGCTGGCCCAAAATGTGGGAATGAATAAAGATAGAACCTTTATTGCTGAAAATGGCAATATTTTGGAAATTGATAAACGCAGTGTTCAGGTTGTCGGAAAAACTCAGGCGGAGCCGATTCTGGTTGATGGACTGGGTGTTGGCGATATTGGTAATATTGTTCTCAATGACCGAAAGCGATTGTCAGAAGATGGTCTTTTCATTGTTGTGTGCACGATGCACAAAGGCAAAGCGGTTTCAGGACCGGATATTATCTCCCGGGGCTTTGTTTATGTAAGAGAATCAGAAGAACTGATCAATAATGCCCGGGAAGAGGTTAAGAAAGCCTTGATATCTTGTGAAGAAAAGAGTATTATTGACTGGAATTCCATCAAAAATGTGATTCGGGAAAGCTTGTTTAAATATCTCTACGAAAAAACCCAAAGAAAACCGATGATACTGCCCATCTTAATGGAAGTATAAATTGAATTGGGTGATTGTTACAAAAAATGATAACAATTACCACTATAATTTTAAATGAGGAGTAAGGTATGAATGTATATGATGAAGCCAACAATTTGGCACGAGCCCTGAAGGAATGCACCGAATACAAGAATTTTGTAGCGGCAAAGGAAAAATTGGAACAGGATCCAGAAAAATTTGAAATGGCCAAGGATTATATGCGCAGACAAATGGAAATTCAATCCTTTCAAATGCTGGGGAATGAATTATCTGAAGAACAAGTAACAGCATACAACACCTTAGCTAATACCATTATGGGTATTCCAGAAATTGCCGAGTTTTTTCAGGCACAAATGTATTTTTCAGTAATTTTTCAGGACATCACCGATATTATGGCAAAAGCCGTGGATTTGGGGATGCATCTGTTTGATTCCGAAGAAGAAGGCTGTGGCGCTTAAACAACCATTCAAATAGAAATTTTTTTGAAAAGAATATAGGTGCCCACCTCTATCGCGGTCCTATATTCTTTTTATGGTTTTAGAAATGAAAGCAGGTGAACGATGGGTAATCGAACCAATCAAACCAGATCGTCATCCCGAAAAACGGGAAAACTTATTGCCATTATACTTTTATTATTAGTCGTTTTTGGAGCAACTGGAATATTTAGTTTTAATTATTTTATTGGTCAAATGTTAGAACCAGTAGGCGATGGAGATCTTGTCTATGTTCAAATTGAAGATGGAGCCGTGATCAGTGAGGTAGCCGAGATATTGGCAGAAAACAACCTGATCCGGGATGTTTTTGCGTTTGAAATGCTGGCCAAGAAAGAAAATACCGCAAACCAGATCCAATCGGGCTATTATGCCTTCAGCCCTACCGAATCAGCACAACAGATTCTTAATCGACTGGTTGCTGGCGATGTGGCCGATGCAACGGTGACCATTCCGGAAGGTCGCAATATTTCTGAATTTGCTGAAATTTTAGAAGAAAAAAACGTTTGTGATGCCGATGCCTTTATTGAGGAAACAAAAAAAGTAGCTGAATATCAAAAAAATTATCCGATTCTCAGTAGCATTCCCTTAACAGAAAAAGATGGGGTGAGCCGTACTCTGGAAGGGTACCTTTTTCCCGATACTTATAGCTTTTCACCGAATACTGAGCCATCAGAAGTTGTAACCGCCATGCTGGATCGTTTTGTGGAGGTTTACAATCAGGACTACATAAAACGAACCAAAGAAATGGGTAAAACCGTGGATGAGATTGTCATTATGGCGTCAATTGTGGAATTGGAAACCAAATTGGTTGAAGATAAAGCCAACGCCGCCAGTGTCTTTTACAATCGGATTGCTGCTAATATGCCGCTGCAGTCGGATATCACTGTGGATTATGCCCGGGGTGAAAAAACGGCAGTTTTAACCACCGAACAAACCCAATTTCCGTCGCCCTATAATACCTATATCAATACCGGATTACCCTATGGACCGATTTGCTCTTTTGGTGAAACATCGTTAGAAGCTGCTTTGTATCCAGCCGATACCAAATATTTGTATTTTGTGGCCGATATGAACTCGGGAAAAATTTATTTCAATGAAACCTATGAAGAACATCTCCAGGATGTGGAAAAATACATGGGGAATTAGTTTAATAATGAACAGCCAGATGGCCCCCAAAAGGGGCCATTATTTTAGAAGATTGAAGGAAAAAAAGTGAGTGAAATTGTACAGGATTATATTGAAGACTATCTTAGAGGATTAATTCCAGCGGATCATCCCCAAATTGAAGAATTCCGCAAAAGAGCCATGGATGATGCGATCCCGATCATCCATAAAGAAGTTCAAAAACACATTGAGCTATTAATCGCTGCGCATAAAATTCAAACCATTTTGGAAGTTGGCACAGCTGTCGGATTTTCGGCATCAATTTTTGCGCAAGCCATGGGTTCGTTGGGACAGGTGGACACCATTGAACGAAATTTAAGTATGGTGGTTCAAGCCGACGAAAATATTACCGGTCTGGGGTTGAAAAATCAGATTAATCTGATGGTTGGCGATGCTCAGGAAAAACTGGCTGAATTGGATAAAAAATATGATATGATTTTTTTAGATGGTGCTAAAGGTCACTACATCCACTTGCTGGATGATTGTTTGCGGTGCCTAAAACCGGGTGGGTTACTCATCTCTGATAATGTGTTGTTTAAAGGCATGATTGCAACCAATGAGCTGGTTATACGCCGGAAAATTACCATTGTCAAACGGATGCGGGTGTATCTGGAAACCATCTCGAATCACCCCCAATTAATGACCAGTATTCTGCCACTCGGTGACGGGCTGGCAATCAGCTGGAAAAAGGACATAGAAACGAATTAGCTATTATTAATAGGAAGAGAATTTAAACGAGAGTTAAAGAACGGAGAAATCTATGAAAAAACCGGAACTATTAGCACCGGCAGGAAATTTTGAAAAGTTGCAGTATGCCCTCCATTATGGCGCCGATGCAGTCTATTGTGCCGGTAAAAAATTTGGGCTTCGCGCCAAGGCGGACAATTTTGATAATGAGGAGCTGGCTGAGGCTGTTGCGTATGTTCATGAACGCAATAAAAAAATTTATGTCACCTTGAACATGATTCCTCACAATGACGACCTGGCAGGTCTGCCCGAATATGTCAGTGAATTGCAGAGTCTCGGAATTGACGGCGTGATTGTGGCTGATCCCGGAGTTTTTTCAGTGGTTCGGGAAGTGGCGCCGGACTTAAAAATATCGGTGAGCACACAAGCCAATAATACCAATTGGCGGAGTGTGGCATTCTGGCATGCCCAGGGCGCCAAACGAATCGTTCTGGCTCGGGAACTGGGGCTTAGTGAAATTCGGGAAATCCGGGAAAAGGTGGCTCCGGAAATGGAAATTGAAATTTTTGTTCACGGTGCCATGTGCATCTCCTATTCGGGACGTTGTCTACTCAGTCATTACATGACGGGGCGAAACTCCAATCAGGGCGACTGTGCCCACCCCTGTCGGTGGAAGTATCACCTGATTGAAGAAACCCGGCCCGATGAAGCTTTTTCGATTGAAGAGGATGCCAGCGGTTCATTTATTTTCAATTCCAAGGATTTATGTCTGATCGATGAAATTCCCTCACTGATGAAAGCCGGTGTCGATAGCTTTAAAATCGAAGGACGGATGAAAAGTCTTTATTATGTGGCCACGGTGGTATCAGCCTATCGTAAGGCGATCGATTATTGTCTAGATCACCCCGACGTAACCGAACTTGATGCGAGCTATTATGAGGAGCTTACCAAGGTCAGTCACCGAAATTACACCAAAGGGTTTTATAGTGGAAAAACGACAGCAGCTGACCAGAATTATGGAACCGGCAGTTATACCCGGGCTTATGATTTTGTCGGTCTGGTATTGGAATACAATGAACGCACCGAAATGGCGCTGATTGAACAGCGCAATAAGGTATCAATTGGAGATACGATTGAGATTATGATTCCCGGTAAAGGATTTTTTAAGCAAAAAATTATGACGATGACGGATACGGATGGAACCGACATTGAGTCGACGCCCCACCCGAAAATGCGTTATTATCTACAGATGTGCGCACCAGTTAAACCAATGGATATACTACGAAAACAGGACAATGTTTGACACAAAAATAACGAAAAAACAGCTTCACGTTTACATAAAAAATCACGTAAAATTATTATAAAAAGCCATTGACACATCAATTTCAAAGTGCTATACTTCAGGAAGTTTCATAAGTATACTAGGTTAACATCAATAACCTGTTTGTATGCTGTTGTTTAGACTCGGACGTATCAAAGGTGATAACAAGGTGAGCCTATTTTGTTGTCGCCTTTTTTTTGCGCAAATTTTTTTGATGAATCAAAAGGAGAAAGAAATGTATAACTTTGATCAGTTGCTCATCCTGTTCAGCGCCCTGCTTTTATTAGTGGTTGTGTTTAGTTTTATTAATGAAAAAACAATAAAACTACCTTATGAAATCGGACTGGTTGTTTTTGGATTTATCTTTGTTGTGCTTTATATTATTGGCCGAAACCTGAATCTGGTTCATATCCCGATTGAGTTTTTAAATCTCTACCGAGAGTTTGACTTTACGGATTTCTTATTTAAAGGCGTTCTCTGCTTTATGCTCTTTAGTGGGGCTTCACGAATCGAATTTGGTGATTTCAAGGCAGACAAATTTTTAATTGGCAGTATGGCGGTAATTGGAACCCTAGTATCAACCGTAGTGTATGGACTTCTGTTCTTTGGTTTGGGCTATCTGATTCATGTTAACATTACCTTTCTGGAAGCCTGTATTTTGGGAGCGATTGTGGCTCCAACTGATCCAATTTCAGCAATGAGTATACTGGCCAAGGCTGGTTTGCCCAAACGAATTGGTCTGATTATCGAAGGGGAAGCGTTGTTTAATGACGGGGTAGCCGTAGCGATTTTTGCAACCCTGATCACTGCTTTAAAACTTTCAGCCAATAGTGTCTCAGTGATGAGTTTCACCTGGGGTTTGGCCACTGAAGTTTTGGGGGCAGTAGCAGTCGGATTTATCATCTCTTTTCTGTTGTTTGAAGTATTTAAGCGGTCGAATGATAACTTTATCAAGATATTTACCAGTATTTTAACGGTGATGTTGTCTTACCTGATCTGTGAATACTTTTCATTCTCAGGTCCGATTGCAGCCGTGATCTGTGGTCTCTATTACGCGACGGCGATTGCTGGACTGCAGCGAAACAATCATATCTGCATGACTGAGGAATTACGCGATTTATTCTATTCCTTCTGGTCGGTGGTGGATAATCTGCTTAATGGTATTTTATTCCTGTTAGTGGGGGTATTATTATTAAATATCAAAAATATCAACACCCTGTCGATAGGGATGATTTTAACCATCGCGATTGGATCGATTGTCTTCAATACCGTTGCCAGACTAACGGGGGTCTATGCATCGATGATCTTTAATAAAAACCCACCGAAAAGTAAGGGGATGCGAAACTCAAAGTTTATTGTCTTTATGACCTGGGCCGGATTAAAAGGCGGCTTGTGTCTAGCCTTGATTATGGGTACTAGTATTTCGCTGGCGACCCCAACCTATAACGTATTTTTAGTCGCAACCTATGCCATTGTGCTGTTTACCACTGTGGTTCAAGGGTTATCCGTGGGTAAGGGGTATATTATGCTCAGTGGCAATGGCGTTAAAGCTCAACCGCGGAAGAAAAAAGTCAAGGTTGCAGGCAGCACAGTAAAATAAATTATCCAATGATAACTTGACTGAGAGCAGTGGGGTATTCTTGATCGGAAAAACAACCACCACTTGTGAATAAACCCAGAGCCGGTTATAATAAACATAGAGCCTATCCTATTCGCAAAGTGGAGGAATCATGAGAATATACATTGCTGCTTCATGGAAGCATCAGCATGCGGTTGAGATGCTAACTGATTTATTGGAAACCCGGGGCCATACGATCCTGTCCTGGATTCGGGAAGGACGGCCGGAAGAAGCGTTTCTTTCGCAAAAGGAGCTGACCCATTTTATTGAATCACCTGAAGGAAAACGGGTTTTTGACTTTTGTATCGCATCGGTTACCAGCGCCGATCTGATTATCTACGTTGGTCCATCTGGCTGTGATGCCTGGGCCGAAATCGGTGCGGCTTACGGCTCCAAGATTCCAATCTTTGGACTACTGGCGAAGGCCGAGCAGGTCGGGCTGATGCGTCATATGATTAAAAACTGGTACAGCTCGATTTCGGAGTTGATGACTGCTGTGGATGCGATAAAATAAAAATCAAAAACTTTGGCAGTATCGACGAATAATAAGTTATTCGTTGATACTGTTTTTTTATTGCCAGTCGTTTATAAAGTGCGTTCATTTTAGTTGCATAGCTGGACAGTTGTTTTATTTTCCGGTAAAATGAGTTTGTTGTCTAGAAAAGAGGTGCAAAAATGTTTAGAATCGGGATATGTGATGATCAGAGAGCCATCTGTTCTCAAATAGAAAGGATTATTCTGAAAAATCAAAATGCTTTTGTCGAGCAAGTCGAAATTGAGGTGTTTTATTCTGGTGAAAGATTGGCGGAGTTTATAAAACATGAGCATGATTTTGATCTGGTCTTTTTGGACATTGAAATGGCAGGACTAAATGGGCTTGAGTTGGGACAAAAAATTCGTGAGGAGATGGATAATCAAACGATGCAGATTGTCTATGTGTCTGGGAAAGAAAACTATTATAAGGATCTTTTTGAAGTGAGACCGATGCATTTTCTTTCAAAACCCATTGAAGCAGCAATGCTGATAAAAGATGTAAACCTGGCAATGAAATTAAATGGCTGCCTGGGAGGCATATTCTGTTATCGGAAGGCAGCTGTGACATATAAAATCCCTATCAAAGACATCCTCTATTTTTAGAGTATGAATCGGGAGATTAAGATCACCACGATAACGGGGGACGATTTGTTTTATGGTAAGCTACGGGATATTTACCCGCAGCTCGAAGGCGATCGATTTATCAAGATTCACAAATCCTATCTTGTTAATTATGAGCATGTCGTCACCTTTAAATATAATGAGGTCAGGATGTCCAATTCGGACTGTCTGCCAATTAGTCAATTAAAGCGAAAAGAAATCAGAGCTTTGCAGCTGCGTTATGAGATTGAACGGTTGGGGTAAAGATGTTGATTTAATTAGAATAAATATCTTAGAATACTACAAAAAAGTATACTAATTTCAACACAATCTCGCATTTATAAAAAAATATGGTAGATTAAAGTTAGTAAAAAAAGAAAAGAAGGCAGGTATCATGAGATTCCTATTTGAAAAACTTCCCGAAAATATTGATTTTGATCCTGAAAATGAGGGTTATTATGCCATTAATGAGCCGAGCTTTTTAAAACTTTGCTTGATGGCAATTCCTGTTATTCTCATTTCCATGTTTATCATTGGACTGATGCTAAAGATCCGGTTGGGAACACATTATCATATGCGTATGATTGATAGTTTTCAAGATCTTGTGATCTTTTTAGCCATTATACTCATTCATGAAATGCTGCATGTGATCGTTTTTCTGGATAAAATTTCATCAGGAGATATTTTTATTGGTACGTATAGAGGCGCTATTTACGCAACCTATTTACGGGATATAAAAAAAGAAAGATTTTTGTTGGTATTAATATTGCCATTTATTGTTTTAACGGTAATACCCGTTCTTTTTTTAATGATATCAACTATAAATTATTCACTTTTGTCAAAAATTGCTATTATAAATATGGTTTTATCGAGTCTGGATGTCCTGTCATTTTATGGGATTTTGACCAAAATTCCGGCGAACGCAAAAATTCGGAATAAAAACTCCCGGTCATACTGGAAATTGTAATGGGGGTGCTTGAAAATGAAAACAATATTATCTTGATTTAGGACTACTAATCATAATCCTGGGATTATCGGTGTACTTATTGTTTCAAATTGACAATCCAATTGATACCATAATTTTGATTGGCTTTTCCATCATATTCTCTATATCAATTTGAGATTTAGAATTATCTTTAAATACCCGTATGAAGGAAAGCTAAGTATTGGTAATTATTCCGGCTATTTTCAAATTCTGTTGGGAAAGTTGTTGTACATTATTGGCCTATTAAGTCTTACAAATGCGGATTCGGATAAACCGCATCATTTAATTATCTACGGTTTTATTCCGGTTATCTGGTATCTATCGATCTTCCACAATACAGCTTATATCTGTAACAATTATTTAATCTACAATTTTTCAAGGGTTATTGATACCAAAGACATTGATCGGTACGAGATGAAGAAAAAAACCTTGGATATGTATTCTCTAGTTATCCATATGAAAAACAAAGAAGTGCTTAAGCTGAGTCTCAATGATTCTAATTATCATAAACTGCAATTGCTAACAGAATGATAAAAACTTTACATGATGAGCTTATAATATGCAAGATAAGTCTGTACCGTCCCAGTTGCATCGACACCCGGTGATGTTGTTTAGACAAGGAGAATGAAGATATGAAGGAAAAAATGATAAACATTGGTTTAATGATTGGATATCTGCTATTTTTTATGCTGATGGATTTTTGGGTCATAGCCATTCAAAACAGCTTTAATACGATGGAACCGCTGAACTATGGCTTATATTTGAGTCGCTTTTGGGGGATGATACTGATTGGTTTTTTAAAATGGTTTGTTCTTGGCTTTCTGCTGGATTTTATGAGTAAGAACGGAAAGCTGCAATTAAAAGTTGACCTCATTTATCTTTCGATTGCACTTATAGGTGCAGCGATATATTTTATGATGCATCTAGGTATTCTTATGCCAATGCCAGCGATTATTTATAGCGAAAAATTTATGACTCAATTAATATGCCTGATTCCGATTTTATCTGGATTCTTTATGTTTGAGAGTTTGTTTATTAGTAGGTCGTCTGCAAGCACCGACCAATAAATTATAATTAGGGATAGCTGAAAAATAGTGAGTAGTTTTCATAGAAAGGAAGCGGTTGTTTTGAGAATTTTAGAAAAGATTTATCCGTATCTGGTGGTACCATCAGTGATGATCTATATAGTTGTTATCGAAAAGGTTAAATTTATAGCAAAGAATAGTCCGATCGATTCAAACTTTAATTCAACCTTGCCATTTTTTATCAGTGATGGTTTTTTCTTTATGGCTATTACGCTACCTCTGATTAGCATGATGTTTGGAATGGTGTTAGAATTATTGACCAGAAAACCAGCAGCACTTAAAATTAAGATAAACGGACCGTTTTTGATTATAGCATTTATTGTTGGCTTTTTATATTATATGCCTTACACACCGGTAGCTATTCTTTTTTTGTATATAAATTTTAACTCGGCTTTGATTACAAATGCGCCAGCTTTCTATCTCATTCCGACCCTTGCTGGATTTTATTTGATAAAAGGCTTGCTTGCCGCAAAAGAAAGTGAAAACAACTGAATTTGATTAACAATCATACACATTAGGGGAATGAGGGTGATACAGGCACACAACACCCTCCGCTCTGGCATTTGCCGGAGCTTTTTTTAGTCTATACAAAAAAAAGCGGCTGTGGGATAATAAACAAAACGGATACGAGTGAGGACACCCAAATGAGAATACTACATACCGCCGATTGGCATTTAGGCAAAAATATCGAAGGTCACAGCCGGATGGACGAGCAGGCCAGCTTTCTGGCGGACTTTGTTGAGATCGTCAAGGACGAAAAAATAGATCTTCTGATCATTGCCGGGGATGTTTATGACAGCTATAATCCGCCGGCCCGAGCTGAAGAATTGTTTTATGAGACCTTAAAGCAATTGTCCGACGGTGGGAAACGCCTGATTCTGGTAATCGCCGGCAATCACGATAATCCCCAGCGCCTTGAAGCGCCGGGACCGCTGGCCCGGGATCATGGCATTCTGATGGCCGGGGTGCCTAAAACGATTATTCCAACCGGGGCCTATGGCAAGCATCAGGTGGTGGCATCGGGGGAAGGCTATGTCGAGCTGGAGATTAACGGCGAGCGGGCCGTCATTCTGCTACTACCCTATCCCAGTGAGAAACGGCTCAATGAGGTTTTATACGATCTGACTACCGCCGAAGACGAAAATCAGAAGTCGTACAGTGATCGGATTCATAGTTATTTTTCACAACTGGCGGGTCATTTTAGAGATGATACCATCAATCTGGTCACGACCCACATCTTTGCCATGGGCAGCGAGGAAGCCGGATCAGAGCGGACGATTCAGCTGGGTGGCACCTATATTGTCGATGGCCAGTGCTTTCCCGAAAAAGCCCATTATATCGCACTGGGACATATTCATAAACCCCAGGTGATTCCCGGCACCAATGGCCGAGGCCGCTATGCCGGGTCGCCGATTCATTTTAACCGTCGGGAAATTGCCTTTAACAAAAAATGCCTGGTGGCAGATATTATTGTTACCGATGGCGTGACCGTTAAAAATGAGATCAAGGAAATTGATTTAAAGGTGTATAAACCCATTGAGGTCTGGAAATGTGACAATGTTGATGCTGCCATTGCCCGGTGTGCGGCCAATGCGGATCGATCCTGCTGGGTTTATCTGGAAATTGAGACCGATCACTATATCCGGGAAGACGAAATCAAAAAAATGAAGGCACACAAGGCTGATATTTTGGAGGTGATCCCCCGGCTGACCACCCTGGAAACGGAGGCCAGCCTGGAAGCCTTAACAGAGAAATCCTTTGGCGATGTCTTTAAAGAATTTTACCGCCGGGAACGGGGCACCGAAGCCGATGATGAGGTGCTGGAACTGCTGCTCTCGCTGGTTGTTGAGGAGGACAGAAAATGAGACCGGTTCGATTAAAAATTAAAGGGATTAACAGCTTTCAGGAAGAACAGCAGATTGATTTTGAAACCCTGACCGAGGCGGGTATTTTTGGTATTTTCGGGCCAACTGGCAGCGGTAAATCGACCATTCTCGATGGCATTACCCTGGCACTCTACGGCAAGCTGTCCCGCAACAGCACCAATTACATCAATGTCAATAATGACAAGGCCAGTGTCGTGTATGAGTTTATCATCGCCGGTTCGGAGCAAAAAACCTATCAGGTCAGCCGTGAATTCAAACGCAATAAAAATGAAGGCATCAATCAGGGAAAATGTCAGCTACTGGAATTAAGACCCGAAGGGCCGCTGGTGTTGGCGGATAAAACCACCGAAGTGACCAATGCCTGTGAGGAAATCATTGGCCTGGGTCTCACTGACTTTACCCGAACGGTGGTGTTGCCTCAGGGGAAATTCAGTGATTTTCTGAAGCTGGAGGGAAAGCCCCGTCGGGATATGCTGGAACGGCTGTTTAATTTGTCTAAATATGGGGATGATCTCTCCAATCGGCTTAAATCGGAGCGGATCAGGGAGGTTGAAAAACTCAATCAAATTGTCGGCAGTATGAATACCTATGAAGGAGTCAGCCCGGAAGCATTGACTGAAAAGCAGCTCAGTTATACACAAAACCATAAACAACTTAACGAAAACCAGGAACGATTTAAAAAGTTGAACATCGAACGATCAGAAGCTGCGGTGTTAATGAGTTGGCTCACGGAGCAGCAAAATGCCAAAGAAGCGGCTCAAAACCTTGAAACCAGACAACCCGAAATCACCGCCAAAGAACAGCAGGTGGTACTGGGAAAAAAGGCGCTGGAAGTGCGGCCCTTTCTGGAAGCATTTGAAACCCTGAAAAATCAGGTCGAAGCAAGTCAGCGTAGTCTGATTGGCAGTGAAGAAAAGTTGACACAACTGCTTGTTGAAAAAGAAACGTGCGAGAAAAACTTTAAGCAAACCGATGACTATAAAAATGAAAACCTCTTTAAGTTTCAAAGCAAGTTGGAAAAGGTGGCGGATGCCATTCTTTGGAAAGAAGCCCAATTGGATTTGGAAACAGAAATCCGCGAGCTAAATAAAAAAATGGATACAGAAAACCATCACAAGATCAGTTTGGAAAATGAAAAAACACTGCTGACCCAGGCGATGGAAAAAGAAAAAAAGCGGCTTGATGGAGCACGTCGGGAGGAAAAGCAGTGCCGGATCGAACCGGATTATCGGGAAAAAATCGGTCGGGGGATGGCCATTACCGAAGAACTCACCCGGCTCAATGATGAAATTGAAAGCGATACGACACGGCTGGCGAAAAATCAGACAGAAATAAACACGCTGCAAGAAAGTGAGAAAAATCTGGCTGAGCAGCGGCAGATAAAAGAAACCGAGCAGGCAATTGTCGAGCAGGCGCTTAATACGCATGAAAAGGCCCGGCCGGCGACCTGGGACAGCATCGGGAAGGAAAAAGAAACAATCACGGGGATTAAAAATGTCTTTCTCAAGCAAAGGGCTAGTAAAACGCGTCTTGAAGCGCTGGAAAGCCAGCTTGATAATCTGATTCAGACGATTGATACCAAAAAGGCTGTTGAAAAGCTTCTAAAAGAAAAAATGGCAGCGGTAGCAATCGAACTGATTGAGTTGGAAAATAAAACCATTGGGCATAAACTAAGAGAACAGCTCCGATCCGGCGAACCCTGCCCGGTTTGTGGGGCAACTGAGCATCCGTTGACGGATTATTCGGACGAATCGGATGATGCCATTCGGGCAGAAGTCATTAAAAAAGCTCACCAGCAACAGGAGCAGGAATTAATCGTACTGGCAGAAGAAATTGCCCAATTAACCGGCAGCTTTACCATTCTGGTCGAAAATCAGAAAAGCTTAAAAAGTGAAATCGCCAGTCTTGGTGACCCGATTCCTCCAGGACAACCGGAGCTGCTGGAGGCTGCCAATGCCAAGCTGAGTCAGATGATGGACGCTTGGGAAGTACAGCTAAAAAAACTGGAAAATCAGAATCATGAAGTCAGGAATCAGATCTTGAAGCTGGATGGCGATCTTAAAGAAAAAACAGCTGGCAAGCAAGCGCTCGTGTTACAGACCCGGGAGCTGGAAGAACTAAAAAAGAAAAAGGAAACAGCATTCCGGGAGTTGATGGCAGAAGGGGCTGAATTAAAGACTAAGCTCAGAGTCCCAAAAGCCTTTGACTTTCATACCGCCAACGAAACCATTAAAAAGATGGATCAGCGTCGGGGCGAATTGATGGACAGTCTCGAAGAACTCGAAAATAAATTGACAACCCAGCAACAGCAGCTAAAAAAACTGGATGATGCCATTCACGGTGTTAACCGGCAGGTTCAGGAGCATTTACTGCTGATTGGCGAAAAGGCCAGACAGCATAAAGAAAAAAGAATTGCCATTGAGGAAAAACTGGGAAAAGATTACCAGCTAAAAGAGCTGGGGGAATTAAAAGATAAATTTATCGGTAATATCAAATGGATCGAAAATGCCTGGAATACGGCCAAGAAAAAGCTGGCTGCTGCCCAGGAAGATTATGACAAAACTCAGGAAGCAGTGACCATCATGAAAGCCAATCTGCACACCCTGCAAAGCCAGTTTGACACCACTGAGACAGCGTTGAAAAAACAGCTGAGTACTCTGGGCTTTAAAGATCCGATCACTGCGATAAACGCCTGTATCGACGATCAAACCATCAAAGATCTGGAAATGGAGATTGAGGATTATTACCAGAACCGCACGAAATTAAGCGGTAAGCTGGAAGACCTGAATCGTAAAATTAATGACCGGGAAATGACCGCTGTGGCCTATGATGAACTTTGCACCGCCCATCGGCTGTTGGAAGAAAGCCTTGAGCAGCAAAAGGCCCTTGAGATCCGCTTAAAAACCAGTATCGACGCGCTGGAAAAGCGTCTGGCCGAGTTGGCAGACTATTTGGCGCAAAAGGAGCAGGTGGATCATCGCCTGGCCCTGATTAATGATCTGGAAAAACTGTTTTCGGGTAAGCGCTTTGTCGAATTTGTGGCCGTTTCTCGGCTCAAGTATATCTCCATTGCGGCATCCAAGCGACTTACCGAGATCAGCAACGGTAATTATGGACTGGAAGCTGATGATGAGGGGAAATTCATTATCCGGGATTATAAAAATGGCGGTGCGGCCCGGGATGCTTCAACCCTGTCCGGCGGAGAAACCTTTCTGGCCTCATTAGCGTTGGCGCTGGCTCTGTCCGCTGAAATCCAGTTAAAAGGACGGGCACCCCTGGAATTTTTCTTTCTCGATGAGGGCTTTGGTTCGCTGCATGAAGATGCCCTGGAGGTGGTGATGAATTCCATTGAAATGCTCCATAATGATCGCCTGAAGGTGGGAATCATCAGCCATGTGGAATCGATCAAGAATCGGATGCCGGTTAAACTGTTGATTACGCCTGGCGAAGCCGGAGTCGGCGGCAGCAAGGTGCGAATTGAAAAATAAGACGGACAAAAAGTATGTTGAAATAGCAAAAGGATAACGATGACGAAAGATTATACAATCAAGTTTTCAAAGCGCAAAACGATGGGACTTTACATTACCAAAAACGCGCAGATTGAGGTGCGGGTTCCCAATGGAACCCCCAAAAACGTCGTAGCGGATTTTGTTAGCCAGCACCAGCAGTGGATTAACACCCACCACGGAGCGGTGGCCCAACAGGTGGCGGAGCGGGAGAATTTCGAATTGCGGTTTGGAACCAAACTGCTCTTTCTGGGCCATGAATATCCCCTGGAGCCGGTAGAAAAACCAGCTTTCGGCTTTGATGGTCAGCGTTTTTATGCCTATGCTCAGATGTCCGCTGAGGCATTAAGAACCAGTCTGGTGGGCTGCTACCGAACCCTGGCAAAAAAGGTGCTCAGTGATATAGTGGAAGAAATGGCAAAACATATGGGGCTAAAGCCCAAGGCCGTCAAAGTAAACGGTGCCCGAACCCGATGGGGTTCCTGCTCCTGTGCCGGTAATCTCAATTTTTCCTGGTATCTGGTAATGGCCGAAGAGGCCACCATTCGCTATGTGGTCGTTCACGAGTTAGCTCATCTGATTGAAATGAATCACTCACGCAACTTCTGGCGAATTGTGGAACAGGTACTCCCCAATTACAAAGCGGAGCGGGAAAAACTGAAACAACTCCAGAAAAAATTAAGCGTTCAGTGCTGGGAATAAGCGAGACCATCTCGCTTATTTTTTTGCTTAAAACCTTGACAACTGGGAGAAAAGAGTTTATAGTGTATATAAAGTATATATACACTAAGGCGAACGAAATGAGGTGGTACGTTGAATATCGTCATCAGCAATTCCAGTGACAAACCAATTTATGAGCAAATTGCCCAGCAGATCAAGAAGATGATTATCAGCGGTGAACTGAGTCCCGGGGACACCTTGCCAAGTATGCGCTTTCTGGCCAAGGAGCTACGAATCAGTGTGATTACCACCAAGCGGGCCTATTCGGATCTGGAACGGGATGGTTTTATTGAAACCGTCACTGGTAAAGGCAGTTTTGTGGCCAACCAGAATTTATCATTTATCCGGGAAGAGCAACTACGGCTGGCTGAGGAGTTTTTACAGAAAGCAGTGGATATTGCCAGAAGCAGTGATATTTCCTGGGAGGAACTCAGTGAGTTGTTGGAACTATTGTATAAGGGAGAATAACATGATTAATGCCATTGAAATTAAAAATTTAAACAAAAATTATCAGGATTTTCAACTGAAAGATGTTAGTTTTAAAGTGCCAAAAGGCAGTATTGTCGGTTTTATCGGTGAGAATGGGGCCGGTAAAACGACTACCATTAAAGCGATGCTAAATTTGGTCAAGCGTGATGGAGGTACCATTGAGCTACTGGGTATGGATACTTTAACAGATGAGAAAAAAATAAAAGAATCAGTCGGCGTTGTGATGGACGGCTGCAATTTTCACGACAATTTAAAAACCGGTGATATATCAAAAATGCTGGCCAGTATTTATAAAAATTGGAATGCACAATTATTTCAACACTATCTGAAAGAATTCAAGCTACCCGAAAATAAAATCATCAAAGAATTTTCCCGGGGGATGAAAATGAAGCTGCAGATTGCGGTGGCGCTGTCCCATGAACCGAAGTTATTGATCTTAGACGAAGCCACCAGCGGATTGGATCCGATTGTCCGGGAGGAAATTCTTGATGTTTTTATGGAGTTTATCCAGGATGAAGAACATTCCATTTTAATATCGTCACATATTACCAGCGATCTCGATAAGATTGCTGATTATATTGTCTTTATTCACCAGGGTGAAATTTTGCTTGACGAAGAAAAAGAGACCCTACTTTCACAAATGGGGGTTTTGAAGTGCAGTGAAGAAGACTTCCGCAAACTCGAGAGCAATGAATATATCCGCTATCGCAAGAATCAATTCAGTTTTGAGGTGCTGGTGAAAGAAAAGGCAGCCATCCGCAAAAAATATCCCGAGGCGGTTATCGATGGGATAACCATTGAAGAAATCATGTTATTTTATGTAAGGGGGCAAAAATAATGAAGGGACTGATCTTAAAAGATCTGCTTAATTTAAAAAGCACATTTAAAATGCTGGGCGTGATGATGGTATTTTTCGCCGTTGTTTTCTTGCCTCAAGGCAATGGTTTTATCTTTGGAATGATTATCTTGATGTTTGCAATGATGGTGGTGACCACGATCAGCTATGACGATCTGGCCAAGTGGGACGCTTATGCCTTGACCATGCCGGTGACCCGAAAAGAAATGGTACTCAGTAAGTATCTGGTGATGGTTATCTTAAATACCTTGGGGGCAGTCTTATCACTGGCGGTTGGAATTGTTGGTAGCATCATTATGGGCAAAAGCTTTGATTTGGAAATTCTCGCCATTGTCGGGGTAATCTATCTGGTGGCTTTAATCTTTGGTTCAGTGATTATTCCCTTGATTTATAAGTTCGGTACTGAAAAAGCCCGGCTGTTGTTGGTTCTTTGTGCGTTGATTCCGACCGCCCTGATTCTGCTGGTGGAACAGTTGGGTGTGTCCCTGCCAACCATTGGAAATCCCTGGATCTATTTGATCGCATTAATCGGGTTTTCTGTCGTTGGGGTGGTTCTTTCGTATCTGATCTCAGTTAAAATTTATAGCGAAAAAGAGTTTTGATTTAGCCTAAGAAAATGCGAAATCGTTTAAGAATTTAAAAAATAAAGCTTTGGTTGAAATGTGCTTCACTTGATGGGATAATGGGATTAAAATTATAGATACGACGGCTAACAAAATGGGGGAGAAAAGAATGGGAAAAATAGATCTGCATGTTCACACCCGGGCAAGCGTCGATGGAGAGTTGTCGGGAGAGGAACTGATTCGACTGGCGATTAAGGAAAATGTATCAACTCTGGCAATCACCGATCATGACAGTATTGAAGAAGTTGACAATGCCATGGCCTGGGGAGAAAAACTGGGGGTCGAGGTGATTCCGGGTACCGAGGTGTTCTGTCAGAACCGCAGTCAATTGGTTCATTTGCTGGCTTATTATATCGATCTCGATGAGTCACCGGTATCGCAGATTATTGAAACAGTTAATGCTGACAGAAAACGTTGGCTACAGGCGCAGATCAAACTGCTGAAGGAGAATGGTCTCTATCTGGATGAAGCGAATGTTTACGAATTCAGCAAAGATACTTCGCCGGCACCGTCATCGCTTTCTTACGGCGTTTTCAAGGATGAACGCAACACCAACCATCCCTTGATTATTGAATATAACAAAAAATACAGTAATCCGGTACTGGAGTTTGCTTTACAGTTTCTGGTTTTTGGCAAGCCCTTTTATGCGCCCAATTACATTCCCGAAACAAAAGTGTTTATCGAGGCGGTTCATCGAAGCGGTGGGGTAGCGGTTCTGGCGCATCCGGGCTACACCCAGATGAAGGTGGATTTCATTGATACGACTTTTGTCGATGAGCTGCTGGAACAGGGGCTTTCCGGCGTTGAAGCCTATTATACCACCCACTCGGAAGAAGAAACGCAACGATATCTGGCCTATTGTAAAAAGCATCAGCTGCTGTTTACCTCCGGAAGTGATTTTCATGGGAAATTCAAACCAACAATAACCCTTGGTCAGTTGGGAACCACTGATTACAGCATTATCGAGCGGTTAAATCAAGAGAAAAACAGAATTCGAAAAAAAGAACGGATGCGAAACAAATTATAAAAAGAATCAGAATCCCATGTTGATAAAAAGACTGGGAATTCTGATTCTCTTCATTTTAAAAATAGTTTATCGACAGAGCACCGCTAAGGTGTGGTACTTCAAAGCTTGGTCAGATTTCGAGATGCTCAAGCAGGGCTTCTTCAAACGCATTAAAACCTATCCGATCGATCACCCCACAGACTCGTTCGCCGTCTTTACCCAATTCCAGATAGGTTTCCAGAATTTTATCAATCAGGTTGGGAATCTCTTCGGCCGCATAAAGATCGGTTAAACGATCCCCAAAACGGTACCCCCGGCCCATCCGGCCACCCAGATAAACGGCAATGCCGCGAACCTCCTCAGTGATGGCACCAGTGGTACACGCCTGGGCGCACTTCCCGCAATTGACACACTGACGTTCATTCCAAAGCAGTTTCTGATTGAACATCGTCAGGGCCTGGGCCCGACAGACTTTGATACATTTTCCGCAATTCAGGCAGGCATCCCAATCAAACTGGATGTAAGCCTGTCCCATCAGACCGATATCATTGGTGTTGGCTTTGGCACAATTGTTGGGGCAGCCCACAAAGGTGATTTTTGTTTTGGCATGAAGATCCCGACCGAAAAATTGGTCATGACAGATGCCGCATAGCTTCTGGGTATCATAAAGACCATGCTGGCAAACGGTTCCTTTACAGGCCACCAGCGGTCGGATCTTTTTACCGGTACCGCCGTAAACCAGCCCACCGGCTGAGAGGGCGGCTTTAACCGCATCCAGATGCTCATAAGTGATCCAGGGAATTTCAATGGCTAAGCGAGTGGTTTCGCCCAGATAACCCCGTCCATATTTTTCGGCAATTTCGGCCAGAGTCTTTAATTCAGCTGAGGTGAAATTTCCAGCCCGGCTTAAAACCCGAATCGAAAAATAACCTTCCTGTTGCTGGGCTAAGATCCCCTGGGCTTTTAATTCTGCAATTTCGTTTTTTGAGATCACGCGGTTACCTGCTTTCCTAAAGGTGTGAGGCAATTCAAAAAAATAAGTGGTCACGTAGGGAACGTTTTTTTCGCCACCGACCAATTATCCGTTTTGATTGCTGATGTTTATTGTCTCTATTGTATGCCTTGTTTCTAAAAACAATATTAAATTTTATCGTCGCAAACAGTCAGAGTTGTGTTAAAATAAACAGACTATCAAGAAAAAAGGAGCGACCATGCTAATACTTGAACATATCTCAAAAACCTATGGTAATAAAAACGAAAAAGCCGTCGATGATATCAGTTTTGAAGTATATCCCGGAGAAATATTTGGTTTTGTGGGGCCCAATGGAGCGGGAAAAACCACCACCATCAAAATGATTGTCAGCCTGCTGGCGCCCAACAGCGGTAAGATAACGATCAATGGCATCGATAATCAGGCGGACATTCTGGGTGCAAAAAAGCAGTTTAGCTATGTACCGGATAATCCGGAGCTGTTCGAAAAGATTAAGGGCATTGAGTATCTGAAATTTATGGCTGATGTTTATCAGGTGCCTGCTGCCGAACGACAGGAACGGATTGAAAGATATCTGGATATTTTTGAAATTAAAAATGCCGTCAATGATCCGATTGGATCGTTTTCCCATGGGATGAAGCAGAAACTGGCTCTGGTGGGAGCACTGATTCATGATCCTCAGCTTTTTATTCTGGACGAGCCAATGGTCGGTTTGGATCCCAAGGCATCCTTTGAGCTTAAAAAAATCATGCGGGAACATTGCGACCGGGGCCGATCGGTTTTCTTTTCCACCCATGTATTGGATGTGGCTGAAAAAATCTGTGACCGGATTGCCATCATTAAAAAGGGTAAACTCATTGAGGTGGGCACCATGGCTGAAATTCGCGAAAAAGCCGGGAGTCAGGAGTCACTTGAAAATATTTTTTTGGAGTTGACCGAATAATGAAAGAAATTATCACGTTAACTAAATTATTTATCAACGAATCATTGGGAGTTTCGTTGTTCTTCTATAATCAGAAGTACAATAAAAAAGAATTTTATAAACAGTTATTTACCCTGATAATTGTGCCAGTGGCTTTGATTCCGGCCTTTTTTATGTACGTTTCACTGATGTCGGCCACCTATTTTGGGCTGACACTGATTAATCAGACATCGGTTTTTTTAAGTATCGGCTATATCTTGGCAACGGTGTTGATCATTGTTTTTGGGGTCATGTATATTCTTTCAGAATTCTATTTCTCCGATAACATTGAAGAACTGATCCCACTGCCGATCAGTCAACGAAAACTGATCATTTCAAAATTCTTAAGCATTTTGGTGTTTGAATATATTTTTGCCGCCTTTATTTTTATTCCGATTCTGATTATTTATGGTATCGGTCAGGGTATGGGGCTACTTTATGGGCTGTTATCGTTTTTGGTTTTTCTGACCATCCCGGTGCTGCCGCTTTCGCTAATGACCGCCGTGATCATGCTGATTATGCAATCGGCTTCCCTCAAAGGACGCAAAGATATGCTTCAGATTGTTTTTGTCTTTATCGGGATTGCCGTCATTTTCACGGTACAGTTCTGGTTTACCAGCCAACTGGGAAGCGGTGATGAGGCGGATTTTCAGTTACTGATGAATACGATTCTGACAAATAATGAAGGCTTGTTGAACAGCATTGGTTACTTGATGCCGACCAGTTTTTTAATGGCCTGGACGCTCAATAAAATCACTCTGATATCGTTGGGTTGGGTTGCATCACTACTGGGAATTACGCTGTTATCCTGCGTTTTGATGGTTGCAATTGGCAATCGTGTTTATCTTAAGAGTATTGTCAGCGGAAAAATAATCAAAAAGGGGAAACAGTTAAGCGGTGCCCAGCGCAGCAAGGTGCTGGGGAAAAAGAGTCACGGAGCGATGGCGATATTTACCATGGATTTGCGGCTATTGTTGCGAACCCCGGTTTACTTTTTTAATAATGTCAGCGTGGTGATTATTGCCCCGCTTTGCATTTTGCTCAGCGTTTCATTTATTGAAATCCCTCCGGAAGATTTACAGGGGATGCAGGAGTTTTTCAGAGCCATGCCAATTTTGATGAACTTTTTATTGATTGCCTTTTTTATCTTTTTCGGAGGCACCTCAGCTACCACCGCCTCGACCTTTTCCCGGGAAGGAAAAGCCTCCTGGCTGACTCGGATGATTCCGGTGACTGCCAGAGATCAGATTGTGGGGCGAACCGGGGTAGCGATGTTTATTCAAAGCCTGGGGATCGTTTTTACCATCATTGCGGTGCAATTTATTTTCCCGTTACCCCTGTCCACCCTTGTGATAACCAGCATTCTGGGGATACTGGGATCACTGCCGATTTTGTTGTTTGGATTATTCCTCGATATGAACCGGCCGCTGCTCAATTGGGATAACCCTCAAAAGGCCGTTAAAAATAACTTGAATGTGGTCATTACACTTTTTGTTGGGATGGCTTACACCGGGTTGTTAATTGGGGTCAGTGGTTTATTGGGGTATTTTGTGAATCCAATATTGGGTTATGTAATATTTGTCCTGATCAGTGCAATTTTTTGTGTAGTTTTTTACCAACTGATCAATCGTCGCCTGGAAGCCGAATTCTTGAATTTTGAATCGTAATTAAAGCCCAGGTTAATGGTTAAGGGGCATAATAGCTAGTAGCGATAAGAAATACAATAAAAAGGAGTTGATACAATGGCTCTTGACGACGTAAAGAAAAAAGCGAATCGACTCGTTCATGAAATGAGTCCTTATTTATTACAGCATGCCTATAATCCAGTCAACTGGTATCCTTGGTCGAATGAGGCCTTTATTCAGGCCAAACGACAGGACAAACCAGTTTTCCTTTCAATTGGTTACAGCACCTGTCACTGGTGTCATGTGATGGAAAAAGAATCCTTTGAGGATGAAGCTGTAGCCGAAATCCTGAATAAATATTTTATCAGCATCAAGGTCGATCGGGAAGAACGGCCGGACATTGATCAGATATATATGACCTTTGCCCAGGTCAGTACCGGTCAGGGTGGTTGGCCCCTGAATGTTTTTCTGACTGCTGACCGCAAACCTTTTTATGTCACCACCTATCTGCCTAAATACTCTCGGCTTGGAAACCCTGGCTTGATCGATGTATTGTTGGGTATTGAAAGCCAGTGGCGAAAAAACAATGAAGACATTATTGATTCTGCCAATCGGATGACCGGACTGCTCAATGATCTGGAGGTACGAAAAGGGGAAGAGGAACTGAAGCGAACGATCTTTTTTGAAGCCTATGATTTTTTTGATGAAAGCTTTGATGACCGCTATGGTGGTTTTGGCAAGGCTCCCAAATTTCCCACCTCCCATCATCTTTTTTATTTGCTGCGTTGTTATCAGGCGTTTAAGCAGCCCGATGCCCTGGTAATGGTGGAAAAAACCCTACAGCAAATGTATAAAGGCGGGATCTTTGATCATATTGGTTTTGGGTTTTCCCGTTATTCAACCGATGAACAGTGGCTGGTTCCCCACTTTGAAAAAATGCTCTATGACAATGCCCTGCTGATTATGGTTTATGCTGAAACCTACCAGGCTACTGGCAACATACTCTACAAAAAAATTGCCGAAAAAACGATCACCTATGTCAATCGTGATCTGCGTTCCCCAGAAGGGGCCTTCTATTGCGCGCAAGATGCTGACTCGGAAGGGGAAGAAGGCAAGTTCTATGTCTGGTCGATGGATAAGGTGGAAAAAATATTGGGCCAGAAGCGGGCGGAGGTCTTTTTTAAGTTTTATCCGATGTCAAAAAAAGGCAATTTTGATGGCAAGAACATTGTTAATATGATCGATACCGATCTCGATTTGATTGAAGCCAATCCCGAGTTGGAAAAAGCACTCGATGAGATGACTGCTGATCTCTTTTCCCAGCGGGAAAAACGGGTTCATCCCCATAAGGATGACAAGATTCTGACCTCATGGAATGGGTTGATGATTGCTGCTCTGGCGATGGCGGGACGGATCTTCAACAAAACGGTTTATGTCCGACAGGCTGAAGAGGCGATGGCTTTTATTGAAAACAACATGGCCCGGCGGAGTGGTCGGCTTTACGCCCGGTTCCGCAAGGGGGAGGCCAAAATTCTCGGCTATCTGGATGATTATGCCAGTGTCATCTGGGGTTATCTGGAACTCTATCAGGCCAGTTTTAAAACCGAGTATCTCGAAAAAGCGATTGTGCGGGCGGTGGATATGATCAACCTTTTTGGCGATGAATTTGGCACCGCCGGCTTTTTTCTCTATGGTAATGATACGGAACAATTGATTGCCCGGCCCAAGGAAGTGTATGACAATGCCATGCCATCGGGAAATGCCCTGGCAGCTTATTGTCTGCTGAAGCTTGGGAAAATAACCGGAGAACAGAAATATATTGATATCGTCAATGGGATGTTTCACTATTTTGCCGGAAACCTTAATCAGGCACCGATGGCTGGTACGATGATGCTCTGTGCCAAATTATTCCATGAACAACCCACTACCGAGGTGGTTTTTGCCGGGTATGAGACCGATACGACGATTCGCGAAATGAACCGTCGCTTAAATCAGCAGTTTCTGCCGTTTTTGGTGGTGCTGTTTAACAAAAGCGAAACCGATCTCAAAAAGATCAACGAGTTTGCCATGAATCAGCAGATGATTCACGGTGAACCGACTGCCTATATCTGTAAAAACTACCGTTGCGAGCAGCCGGTGAATGACCTTGAAAGCTTTCTTAAAATTATTGAAGACTGATTATAATCAGGAAAAATGGGGTAGGAACAGAAGCATCATAAGAAAGGCAGGAATGATAATGAAATATAAAAAAAAAGATCAGGAGACCTTATTAAAGACCTTGACCCCGGATCAATATGCGGTGACACAGAAAAATGCCACCGAACCACCGTTTCAGAATGAATACTACAACGAATACCGCAAAGGGATTTATGTGGATATCACCACCGGCGAACCACTTTTCTCATCCAGCGATAAATTCGAATCCGGTTGTGGCTGGCCCAGTTTCTCAAAACCGATTGATCCCAAAGTGGTCAAAGAACGCAGCGACACCTCACTGCGGATGAAGCGAACCGAGGTGCGCAGTGTCACAGGTGACGCCCACTTGGGTCACGTTTTTGAAGATGGCCCAATCACCACCGGAGGCTTGCGCTACTGCATTAACAGCGCTTCACTGCGTTTTATTCCGGTTAAGGAGATGGAAGCTGAGGGTTACGGTGATTATCTGTCATTGATCGACTAGATAAAATAAATAGTGACAGAAGAAAAAAAGAATCGATCCAATGATAGTCGATTCTTTTTTTATTGATGGACAAATAGATCTTCTGGTAAAATGGTAATAAGAAAAAGAGTCTGAATTGATTGGAATCGGTAATACTGGGTATAAGGTTAACAAGATTCTATACTGCGAGGTGTGATTCTTGCCGAGGGTATACCAAACAACAAACACTGACCAAGAGGTGGTCGAATGAATCAAAAAAGACATCAGGATATGACTTCTGAGTAAAAAGGCCAACATTGCGGCCTGTACCGGAAATACGGACGAACACATCTGCAAAAATCCGGGCTTTTGAAAAATTAAGCTTTGCGGTATGAATTTTAAATTGAACGAATAGTTTGAGGTGAAAGTGCATGAATACGATCGAATTTGCAATTAAAATGGAAGTTGATGGCGAAAAGTATTACCGTGAACAAGCAGAAAACAATCAGGATAATAGTTTAAATGCTGTGTTTTTGTTGTTGGCAGATGACGAAAATGGTCATGCCACATTGTTAAAAAACGAACTGGCGAAAATAACCTATGATCTGGCTGACAATAAAACCTTAGCAGACACAAGTAATGTTTTTAAAAAACGTGGAGAATTCAAGAATAAATTCGAAAAAATTCCCAATCAGCTAGATGTCTATCGAATGGCCTTGGAAATGGAAAAAGACAGCATCGAACTGTATCAGAAGCTGTATTCAGAGTCAACTGATGAACAAACAAAGAAATTGTTTGGTTACTTGGTTAAGCAGGAAGAAAAGCATTTTAATATTTTTGATAACCTGATCACGTTGGTCGAACGTCCCGAAGAATGGGTTGAAGATGCTGAATTTGGAATAAGAGAAGAGTATTAAAGAATAAAGAATTACTCAACTTTCCCATCCTAATTGACTAAACAAAGCCTTTACAAAAGAGGCCTGGGCGTCAATCCATTGCTGGAGTTGAATTTTTAGCAGAGTAGACTTTTGGGAGCCTACCGTGTTTAAATGTTCGACAAATAAGCCCATCAAACTTTGGAGAGCTGTCGAAAGTGTCATATCCTGGATGTCATCACAGAGTCTGAAGAATAATTCACATAAGGTTTTATCATCCTTTTCGTTTCTGCGAAGCCATTCCAAAAGGATGTATCGACTAAAGACAATCGTGGTGTGGCTGATCGTCATGTCATAGCTTCGTCCCTGAAATTCGGAGCCAAGCTTCAACAAGGATTTGGTGGATTTGAAGAAAACTTCGATTGCCCAGCGATTTCCGTAAATAGGGATGATTTCTTCATCAGACAGTGATAAATTCGTACTGAGTACCGACAGCAATTCTCTTTTGTTATTGCGATTTCTGAAAAAAACCAGTTTCACAGGAATCCCATTTTTCGTTGTTACAATAAGTGATCCAAACTGATTTCCGGGCGAATATTCCGGCAACAGTCGCCGCAGTTGTGGAAGGGTATAAAAACTGCCTTTGTAGCGATAACGTTGTTTTTACTGTTTCACCATCCCAATGACATCCAGACCTTCATCAAGAATGGCACGAATCATCGGTTCATGGGTAAACCAGGTATCCATCAGAACATTATCGGCCTGAATGCCCTGTTTTAAAGCGTTACTGATCATTTGAACAGCGACATCCGTTTTCTTTTTAATGGCTTCGCTTCGACGTTTGTAACCACTGGTGCGCCTGTCAATTGATTCCGAAACTTCCTGCACCCGGTTTGCTTTGTTGGCTGAAGACATCATCGCAAAATCAGCAGGAATAAAACTGTAACCATCCGACCAGCCAAGGGCAAGCATGGTAAAGCCTTTGATGAAGCGATGCTCTGCGTGATCATAGAGATTGGCCAGAAGTTCCACATGCTTACTGCGGTTCCGATTGATCACCGTATCATCAAGAATAAAGACTTTAACCCGATCCGAATGTGTCAGCCTACTGAATGAAGTAATCACCCGGGCAGACAGTGAGGTCAGAAATCGCCGCCAGTTGTAGGTAGCGGTGTTCAAAAATCGATAATACGTATTCTTTGATACCGAATGATCATAGTACTTTGAATCCGGGTAGCGATACAGATTTTTGCCCTGAAAGGCCAGTAGCAAAAGAAATTCAAAAACTTCTGTTACTTTGATCCCCTGTGCTTTGCGGATCCCGGAATCTCTAAGGAGCGATGTTAGTTTCAATGCTTTAAAAGCTTTGAGAAATTTAATATTTGTCTGTTCAGATGGGCTGTTTTGGCTTATCATAGTGTTATGCACTCTCCTGTCTGATTTTTGTTAGGTTGCATTTTCATTATATCAGACGTTGGGTGCATTTTTTTGTCAACTTCTGTTTTTCAGAAGCTGCAAAGTTTGTTTTTGTAAGGTCTCAGCTGAATTTTTCAGCTGGGAAAGTTGAGAAGATTAATTTACGTAACAAAAAAGATTCTTCAATTTGATTATAATTGAGGGATCTTTTTTGTTGTGATTGTTTCATGAGGGCATACGAAAAATATGGTCGTTACCAATATTTGATAATATTTACGAAACAAATCGAGTATTATTTGCAATTTTTTTTTATTGTGCAGATTTATTTGCAGGCGTGTTTAAAACCCTCTGAAATTAGCGGCCTTTGGCCATGAATATAATTTTGCTGGTAATAATATTTTGCGGTAGCAGCCTGTAATAAGGGGGTTATTATAAATTTCGTAATATTAAAATAATTATAAAATACTGTTTATTGCGATATCGGGTAGAATATGATTAAAAAATATTTAAATTAAAACACAAAGTTGGCACAAAAAATGCTTAATATAAGCTCAGAAAGTGAAAAATGTATGATTAGCAGATTGCGTTTATCATTAGCACAATTATTCTAAATTGTACATTTGAAGAAGGAGAATAGTATGAAAGAAAAAGTGGTGGATATCATGTCCAAAAAAAGAAAAGAATTGATATATGTTATTTGTTTAACGGGATTTATCACAATTACATTTGCTTTTGGGCGTTATATTTTTTCGATGATTACTCCGGATATCGTCAGTAGCTTAAATATTGACTACGAATTTATTGGGTTAATAAATGCATGCCACCAAGGTGCTTACTTGCTTTTTTCTTTGCTTGGCGGTGTTTTGTGTGGTTACTTAAGTGTAAGATTTTTGATATCGTCGTCAGTAATTTTATGTAGGTTTAGTGTTTTTGTGCTAGCATTCGTTAATAATCCATGGCTCTTGCTAGTTATTGTAACCCTTCAGGGTATATTTGCGGCAACATCATGGATACCAATGGTAGAGTTTGTGGCTAAGAACATCCAGGAAGATAATCGCGGAAAAAGTCTTGGCATCATTTCAAGTGGGACATCTTTTGGACTAATTCTAAATGGTTTCTTGATTCCTTATATACTGACTAATGATACTTGGCAAACCGTTTGGTTTGTATTTGGCATTATCAGTTTGATTCTCGGGGTGATTGGTGTTTATTGGATATACAAATTAAAGAACTCAACTGATTTACAGATTGAAAAAGCCAATCAAAGAAATAAAGATAAGACGAAAAAACTGGTGCTAAGGAATGATAAGTCGGGGAATTATCTCAAACACTATGTTTTATTAGTTGCATTATTGATTTTATCCGGGCTCTATTTGATTCCATTCCAAAGTTACATCGTACCTTTAATGCAAGAAGACTTGGGTTTAAATGAACAAATATCAGGAATTGCATGGAGTATTTTTGGCTTTATTGGTATTTTTAGTGGTTTTATTGCAGGGGTTTTAGCCGACAAATATACAGCCAAACGGGCAATGATTATCACATACAGTATTTCGATTTTATCAATTGCAACAGTAGTGTTTTTCCATAATGCAGCAGCGGCTCTATTTGCTTGTGCTATTTTTGGATTAACTTACAATGGCATTTTTGGATTGCATCCAACATATGTGACTCGAGTCTTACCACCAGAAAAAACGGCGAAGTTATTTGGGCTGTTGAATTTATCGTTAGGAGTGGGTTCAATGATCGGGAATTATGCAGGTGGTTACATTAAAAAAATGACTGGAAGTTTTTCATTATCTTATCAACTAATGTTGATGATGTCTATCCTCACAGTTATGATTTGTCTATTTATAAAATCGGATCGGAATGAAGAGGCGATCTTATATGAAAAGCATCGTACTGAAACCGGGCAAGATATCATATGATATAGGAAGTTAAATATTAAAGAGTTCTGCGCGGATTTTAAGATTAAATATCTCACCACTGCGAATTATTTAGATCCAGTTGGGTATACTTTATGAATTTTTAGAGAATGAACTTAATTCATTTGCAACATTTTCTAGGAGGTACGATAAATGGCAGAGAAGTGTCGGGAATCCGAAGATTCTGAATTTGACAATCGCGTTAATAATTTGATGTGGACCATCTGTGGCAATTATGGGGATGAAATGCCTGAAAATGAAAAGGTAAATCGCTCGAAATTTAATGCTTTATATTTTGGAGCTATCTCAGGTGCCCGTCGAAAATATGTGGACTGGTATCTAATCAACCAATACATTGAGTGGCGGAGTTGTTCAGGGTTTTCCAGGGAAAAGCTGCAGGCAATTCTTTTACCAGCAATTGATGTGATAGCGATTAATTTATTGACAGTCGAGAGACCAGGTATTCCCGATATACAAAAAAAAGCCTGTTTAGAGATTATTGATAGACTAAATTCACCGGTTTCTGATTGTTTATCCGATGAAATCGAGTTCTCAATGTTTTCAGTTCTTGCGGGCATCAGTGTAAGCGTAAAACCGATCATGCGTGAATTAGCATTGGAAATAATCAGTATAGCCAAAACAAACGACCTTCTAAATTTTATCGAAGAAATCGACGAATTATATATCAGATTTTTTAGGATAAATGATTATGTTCAATTTGATATGCAAAGTATTTTAGAGAATCATCCCCGACCGTTGGTTAAAAGAAAAAAATTATCTGAAAGTGTTTTAAATTCAGAGTTGTTAAATAAAAAATCCAGTAAAGTAGCAGAACTTGAAAAGACAATGAGCGGAGAACGTCAGACAGAATATAGAAGCAAGGATAATGAATTTGTTGAGGCTATGAATCGTCAAGCCGAATTAAATTGTGGGGAATCATATCTTAAAGGAGTGCTTGTTAGAAGAATCGAAAGTCGATTATGTAAAGGGGTCCATCGAGATTGCCAACTTCATTTCACAGAGGGTTTAATAAGGAGTAAGAATAATAACCAAATGCAGTTAAACGGGCTCAAAAAAGTTTAGAAAAGAACCGATTTGCATACGAAAAGAAACAGCAAATTTATGAAGCAACAATAAATCGGTTGAAAAAATCATTAATTCAAACGTTAAGTGCAGAACAATCTAAATATGCTACTTCCAGTGATTCAGGGACAATTAATGTCCAAAAGCTGTGGCGGTTGGGCCGTGTTCCTTCAACAAGACTATTTAGAAAAATGGAAAACAATGATAAAGGGAAGTATGTTGTTGATTTGATGATTGATAGTAGCCATTCTCAATTTTTAAAACAAGCAACAGTAGCAATTCAGGCCTATATTATTGTACGGGCAATTGTTGATGCTGGAATTCCTTGTCGCGTTAATGGATTTTACAGTTTTTTTGATTATACGATCCTAAAACGGTACCGCAATTATGATGATGATTTAAAACAGACTGAAAATATTTTTGAATATAGCTGTGAAGGATGCAATCGGGATGGTCTTGCTATAAAGAGTGTTTGTGATGCTCTTTATACACGGGCCGAGGAGAATAAGATTTTAATTGTTTTAAGTGATGGAAAACCAAATGATATTCATTTGCCGACCAGGAATAGTGGTAAAGAATTTCGCGGCGCAGTTTCTTATTCTGGAGGGATTGGTATCGATGATACAGCCAAAGAAGTCAGAATTGCCCGGCAAAGAGGGATAATGGTGTTGGGTATTTTTACGGGTGATGAAAAAGACCTGAAAGCCGAGAAACTTATTTATGGCAAAGATTTTATCTTTACCAGAGAAATGAACCGTTTTGGTGATATTATTGCAGCTTATTTAAAGCGCATAATTACAAGTTGAATGAGGGCAGATTATTTTAAAAATGGTAGTGTTGCAAAAATGGTATTTGGATAAAAGCGAGACCCCATTTTTGTAACACTACCTGCTATTTTCGGAACATTTCTTCAGTTACATACCCTTCCGGCGGAACGATTAGATAACGATCATCCATTACACCATTTAGCATATTTAAGAGCAGATGAATATCTCCATGTGTTTCTTGCAATTGTAATCCTAAACGTTCAGCAACGGTAGAACAATCATGGCGGACACGATCCTCTTCAATTCCAGTATTGACATACATAAGATAACGATAGTTTTTATACATGGTTTTAACTACCCGCAAAGCACGTTTTTCGCCATATTTTTCTTTAATACGGTCATATTCATAGCCAAGGTTTTCATTACCCCATAGCCAACCTTGCGATATAAAATAGGAAGTGCGGCGCATTTCGTTTACTTCAGGATTATGGTAAAGTAAAACTTCAATACAATCTTCAACTTTAGGAATAATAATGGGACACTGTCGAGCTTGAATGCCACAAATTGCCTGCCCACAATGGCCATATAAAAGATAAATCATATCAGCATCACGATGTTTATCGATGGCAGATTGGAGTTTTTTATGAAGTGCTTCGGGGATGTTATGAAGATGATCTTCTAACCAATCGAACTCAAAATCTGCTGATTTATCATAATATTTTTCGATTTCTTTGCGGATTACACTACACCCGATTACAATTTTTTTCATGCGTTAACCTCCGTTTTCTAACATTGGTCTGATTATATTGAAGAAGTATAGATGTGTCAATCTGCAAAAAATAACTTATTATTCGATGAAAGCGTCGAAATCGAATATAAATTTTGTTAAAATGAGGGTATTAAAGACGAACGAAGGGGAAATATTTGTGGTTTATTTATTTGATCAGCTAAAAGAATTTACCGAAGATATGTTTAGCCAGGGATTGGCCAGACTCCCGGCGGAACGACAGCAAAAGACGCTAACGTATCGACAGAAACTTGATCAAAAATTGTCGGTATTGGGCTACGTATTGTTGAGTTATGGTTTGAAAAATGAATACGGCATTTCGGAAAAGATTCAATTCAGTTATACCGCCAAGGGCAAGCCACTTTTAACTGATTATCCACAGATCCACTTTAATCTTAGCCATTGCAAAAATGGGGTGATCTGTGCCATCCATACCTGCGATGTCGGCGTCGATATTGAAGCCATATCAAGCTATGATGCCCAGCTGGCTGAATATGTCTGTAACGAGCATGAATTAAAACAGATTAATAAAAGCGATAACAAGGCCTTGGCCTTTACGAAAATCTGGACCAAAAAAGAAAGTTTAATGAAACAAAATGGGTTGGGTCTAAGAGATGATTTAAAAACAATTGACACCATCGATTCAGAAGCCGTCACATTGGTGGATCCTGATGAAGCGTATGTGTTTTCCATTGCCGGAATGTCATTGGCCGAGCTGGGTTTAAGAACGGAACGATTCAGGGCGTAAAATCGCGGGGATAAAAAATACGTGACAAAACCATTGAAATTTGATATAGTACTATTGCATTAAGAAAATATAAGAATTAAATAAGAAACAGGTGTCGGCTGTAATCAATGTATTATAAGCCGGTGAAAAGGGAAGATGGGTGAAAATCCCACGCGGTCCCGCCGCTGTAAGAGACGAGTTTCTCCAGGAATGCCACCAGATTTGGGAAGGCAGGAGGTAATGTTGACGCTCAAGCCAGAAGACCTGCCTGTTTGCATATCTCAAACTCTACGAGAGATGGAGGAGGTTTATTTTTGTGCGCATTTTTGCGACCTCATTGTCTTGTTTTGAGATAATGAGGTTTTTTTATGCAAAAATGTAAGTGGAAAGTGAAGAGTAAGATGTCAAAAGTACTAGTAATCGCCGGGACAACCGATGCCAAGACCGTCATAAAAAGACTATTAGAAAATAATCACGACACGGCAGTAACCGTTACGACCCGCCTGGGTGCCGGGATGCTGGATGAATTCAAGAACCTCGATATTTATCAGGGAAAACTTAATAAGGATTACATTACCCATTTGATCAGAACCCTGAAACCGGTTTGTTTAGTTGATGCTGCCAATCCGTTTTCCTCGGAGATCAGTCGAAATGCCATCAATGTCTGTCGCTTTGAAGCGCTGCCGTACATTCGTTACGAGCGGGAGCGGATTAGTTATGCAAATGATCCCGAGATTACCATTGTTAAGAACTATGGTGAAGCCTGTGATGTATTAAAAACCTACCAGGGCAATATTCTGTTGACCCTGGGCAGTAATAAGATTGAAGCGTTTAAAAAAATTCCCGATTTCTCCCGGCGGGTTTATCTACGGGTGTTGCCGGACTGGAAGGTTTTGAGCAAATGTGAAAACCTGGGATTCAGCCCCAAAAATATTATCGCCATCAAAGGGCCCTATAACGAAGCGCTGAATATGGAACTCTTTAAATACTGTCAGGCTGAGGTGCTGGTAACTAAAGAAAGTGGCAACATGGGTGGTGTCGTGGATAAGATCAACGCCGCAAAAAAGCTGGGAATGAAGATCATTCTTGTTGATCGCATCGAAGAGCAGTGCAGTAATAAGTTCAGCCAGGTTGATGAGGTGATTAAATGTATCGATACGCTTAATTAGCATTCGAAATGGACAGGAATCATACAAAATAAGAAAGGATGGGAGTAGATGGAAAACAGTTCAGCCAAGCGGCTTTGTTTTGCTCGAACGAACGAAAAAAGCAATAACAGCCATTATCCGAACAAACATCATCATCAAATCGGTCATAAACACGGAGAAGGATCGGCCATTGATTATTATGCCTATGCCTCAAAAATCAGAGGCTGGAACCCCAGCTTTAAAGTGGTCTTTTCAGTATTGACTCTGCTGCTTTGCATCGTGCTTAACAACCCGTTGGTATCCCTGGCAGTGATTGTCAGCATGGCTTATTTAACAGTTATCAAAGGTGGCTTGCCACTGAGGGCCTATCTGTCGGTGTTGCTGATTCCGATTACTTTTATCATTTTGGGCACTGTTGCCATCGGCATTGATTTTTCAAGCCAACCAATCGGTCCATTCAATTTCAGTCTCGGCTCTGGTTATCTGTATACGTCCGTTGCCAAGCTTAAGGAAATGGTGTTTCTGATGCTGAAAGTGTTTGGGGCCATCAGTGCGATGTTCATGATGACTCTATCGACTCCGTCTTCTGAAATTATCGAAGTGCTGCGAAAAGCCCATGTACCCAAGCTGATCATTGAATTGATGAATCTGATTTACCGCTATATTTTTATACTGCTGGACGTATTTAACACTATGCGCAATTCCGCCGATTCCCGCCAGGGTTATTGCGATTTTAAGACCTCCTGCGTGACCTTTGGCAGCGTCGCCAGCAATATGCTGGTGCTTTCCCTTAAAAAGGCCAATGCCTACTATACCGCCATGGAAGCCAGAGGCTATGAAGGGGAGCTTCTTTTTCTGGAGGATGAAAAACCGTTTCAGATCAATCAGGTGATTTACCCTGTCGGGTTTATTTTTTTTCTGCTGCTACTTTGGTATATTACAAAATAATGATTCAATTTGAAAGGTCAATCGATGAGAGAGCCAATACTTAAGGTCAATAATCTGCATTACAGTTATGGAACCGGTAACCCGGCCCTGAAAGGGATCAGTGTCAATATTTACAAAGGCGAGAAGATTGCTGTAATCGGATCCAACGGTTCCGGCAAATCGACATTTTTTCTCAATGCCAATGGTGTATTAAAAGCCGACCATGGCGAGATTTGCTATCAGGGTAGGGTTATTAATAAAAAAAACCTAAAGGAACTGCGAAAAAACATTGGTATTGTTTTTCAGGATGCCGATAACCAGATCATTGCTTCCACGGTGATGGCCGAGGTTGGTTTTGGTCCGATGAATTTAAAACTGCCCCGGGAAGAAGTGCTCCGCCGGGTCGATGAGGCCCTGACTTACATGAATATTCTCGATTTTAAGGATCGTCCACCCCACTATTTAAGCGGCGGTGAAAAAAAGCGGGTCACCATTGCGGATATCATTGCCATGAAATCCGAAGTGATTATCTTTGACGAACCCACCGCAGCCCTGGATCCTCTCAACGCCCAAATGTTGGAAGAGGTATTGGTCAAGCTGGGGCAAGAAGGCAAGACGATGCTGATCTCCACCCACGATGTCGACTTTGCCTACCGCTGGGCCGAGCGGGCGATTGTCTTTGATCGGGGCAGAATCATTGCCGACGGCACCCCGCTGGAGATTTTTAAAAACCGGGAAATTCTCAAACAGGCCAATCTGAAACGTCCGGCGATGCTGGATGTCTATGAAATGCTGGTTGAGAAAAAAATGATTAAGAACAATGACGATTATCCCACCAGTCCGGAGGAATTAAAGGTTTTGTTGGAAAAACAATTCACTTGTTCCTGAAGTAACAGGGTGATTTTTAGCAAATTAAGAAAAAAATGCGAAATAGATTAAGCCGGTTTTACAAGACTTAATATGAGCGCTCAACGGTCTTGTGAACCCTTAATAATAGATAAAAACAAGAGGAGGAACTATGAACACACATTTAAACACCAGAGAAAAAAGATTTATAGCAGTTGTGGCAGCCATTGCCCTGGTTTTCGGGTTTACCCCGGTAGCCAGTGCCATGCACATTATGGAAGGGTATCTGCCTGTTGGTTTCAGTATCGCATGGGGGGTGATCTGTATTCCGTTTTTAATTGCCGGTTACCTGTCAATTAAAAAAAACCTCAAAGAAAACCCTAAGACCATTACCCTGCTGGCCATGGCCGGGGCCTATGTTTTTGTGTTATCATCGTTAAAAATTCCATCGGTTACCGGCAGCTGTTCCCATATGACCGGAACTGGGCTGGGAGCAATTCTCTTTGGACCCGCACCGATGAGTATTTTAGGGATCATCGTGTTATTGTTTCAATCAACGTTGCTGGCTCATGGCGGGCTGACGACCTTGGGAGCCAATACTTTTTCAATGGCCATTGCCGGACCATTTGCAGCCTATGGTATTTACAAATTAGGCTTGAAACTGAAAATAAACAAACGTGTTGCGGTATTTTTGGCAGCGGCGCTGGGTGATTTTTTTACCTACCTGGTAACGAGTATTCAGCTGGCTATGGCTTATCCTTCAGAAAGTGGAGGTGTTGCAGCATCAGCCGTGAAGTTCCTGGCGGTGTTTGCTCCAACCCAGGTGCCACTGGCGATTATTGAAGGGATCCTGACTGTGGTTATCATCATTGGCCTGGAAACCTATGCGCAACCAGAACTTAGTGATTTAGGATATCTTACTGGAGGTGTGAAATAATGACAGCTACAAAAAAAACAGTGGTCGGACTACTATTTCTGGTCGCTTTAATGGTTCTTGTTCCGTTATTTGCATTAAGAGGTGCTGAATTTGGCGGGGCTGATAATGCCGGAAGTGTGGTTGTTTCTGAAATCCAAGGAGGAGACTACGAACCCTGGTTTACGCCAATTATGGAAACAGCACTGGGGGGCGAATTGCCGGGTGAATTAGAGAGTTTGTTTTTCTGCCTTCAAACCGGTATCGGGGTCGGCATTATTGCTTTTGTGATGGGACGTTTTGTCGAACGCAAGAAGCAGGAAGAAGACAAGACCGGCAAGAAAAAAGCGAAGTAGTTTGCCAGTTTAGCGGCAGCTTGTATTAAGCAACGAAAATTAAATAATTACGAACAGGTGTCGGCTGCAATCCTTTGTATTGCAGGGCCGATTAAAAGGGAAGAGGGGTGAAAATCCTCCGCGGTCCCGCCACTGTAAGAGACGAGTATCCTCCAAAAATGCCACTGTAGCCATATGGGAAGGCAGGAGAATATGTTGACGCTTGAGCCAGGAGACCTGCCTGTTTATGAAAAACTCTGCGAGAGACAGATATAGTTTTATTTGCGTGCGCATTTTTATGGGCTCATTGTCTTATTCAGAGATAATGGGTCTTTTTTTATGAAGATTTTTAAGCGCACAATAAACCGTCAGGGTAAGTGATCAATTAAAATGGAGGTTTCATAATGACAAAACAAGTTGCAAAAATTATGAATCAGAGGTGGTAATGGAAAGTATCAAAAACAGAAAAGCACGACAACTCAGTATCCTGGTATTGATTTTTGTGGCTATTGTGGTGGTCTCACTATACAGCATCAGCGTCGGCTCCATCAATATCAGTATTCCGGATATTCTATCCATTTTGTCTGGAAAAGCAGTAGCCGATGATACCTTTGGCCCGATTATTATGAATATCCGCCTGCCCAGAACGCTGGCGACCATCATGGGGGGAGCCTGTCTGGCATTATCCGGTTTGCTGCTGCAGATATTTTTTAAAAATCCCATCGTTGAGCCGTATATTTTAGGGGTCTCGTCCGGGGCAACCTTGTTTGTGGGGCTGGTACTATTGGGGGGATTCTCATTTGGTTTGAAGTCGCTTCCGCCGATGGGTTTGTTTGGTGGAGCTTTTCTGGGGGCCATGCTGGTCATGGTGGTGGTAGTTTTTGCTTCGCAAAAGGTCAAAAATATCACCACCCTGTTAATCATTGGGATGATGGCCGGGTTTATTTGCAATGCCTTTACCAGTATTCTTACGGCTTTTGCCGACAAAGAACAGCTGCATGGTTTTGTGATGTGGTCGATGGGCAGTTTCTCGGGATTCTCCTGGCCGCAGGTGCAGTTTTTATATGGTATCGGTTGTCCGATGATTATTTTGGCCTTTGTCCTCAGTAAACCGCTCAATGCCATGCTCTTTGGCGAAAATTATGCGATTTCAATGGGGCTCAGCATGAAAAAATTCCGGGTGGTTGTGATTCTGATTGCCAGTGTCCTGACGGCAACCATCACGGCTTTTGCCGGGCCCATTTCCTTTGTCGGTCTCGCTGTTCCCCATATGGTGCGAATCACTATGGGAACTTCCGATAATCGCATTTTGATTCCCGGGGTGATTTTGGCCGGGGCCCTGATGACCGGGGTTTGCGATCTCTGTGCGCGGATGATTCTTTCCCCCATTGAACTACCTCTGGGGGTTATTACGGCTTTAATCGGTGCGCCGATTGTTGTTTATTTACTCGTCCATAAAACGAAAGGAAATGAGCTATGAAACCAGTAATCTTCACTGAAAATTTGAACGTTGGTTATGATAAAAAGGTAGTTGTTGAACAAGTCAATATTTGTGCAAATCGGGGGGAGCTGATTTGCTTATTAGGTCCGAATGGATCGGGAAAATCAACCATTCTGCGGACCCTGACCGGGTTACAGCCGCCGGTAACCGGGCGGGTGGAAATCAACGGTATGGATATCGCCACTATCAAAAAAGCAGAGCTGGCTAAAAAAATGGCCATTGTTTTGACTGAACAGGTCTCGTTGGGACTACTGACCGTTTTTGAAATTGCTACGATGGGGCGATATCCGCATACCAATTTTCTGGGGAAATTATCAAAAGAGGATGAAAGCATCGTCGAAGAGGCTCTGGATCTGGTTGACGCCGGGAATCTGAGAAACCGTTATTATTTTGAACTTAGCGACGGCGAAAAACAAAAAGTCATGATTGCCCGGGCCCTGGTTCAGGAGCCGGAGCTGATTGTTCTGGACGAACCCACCAGTCATCTGGATGTCCGCCACAAGGTTGAGGTCGTCAGTATTTTAAGAAAGCTCTGTCTGGAAAAAGGGATTACTGTGGTCTTATCCCTCCATGATATTGATATTGCCATTAAAGGCTGCCAAAAGATTTTGTTAATTGAAAAGGGTAAGGTCAAAGCTCAGGGAACACCGGAAGAGATCATCAAAACCGGCACGATTCAGAATCTTTATTCAATTGAGGGGGCCAATTATAATGAGTTGCTGGGTTGTCTGGAATTCTGTTCGCCGGTGGTTCCAGAGGTTTTTATTACCGGGGGCAATGGTACTGGGACGGGTGTTTATCGGGCCGTATCCCGGGCCGGCTTTGGGATGTGCTGCGGTGTCCTGCACAGTAATGACATTGATTTACATGTAGCCAGAGCCCTTAATTGCGACATCATTGAAGAAGATTCCTTTAGCCGGATCAGTGAGAAGCATTATCAGGCTGCAACGGCTAAAATGGCTAAAATGCACTACGTGATCGACACCGGCTTTCCAGTGGGAAAAACCAATCAGCACAACCTCGATTTAATCATTGAGGCGATTAAAATGGGAAAAACCGTGTTTAGTTTATCAGAACAAAGCGAGTTGAGTAATCGCTTTGGCGAATGGTCGGAAAAAATAAGATGTTGTAAAAACCCGGCTGAGATTTTGCAAAGTATTCCCAATAAAACGGAAATCAGGTGCTGAGATGATGTTGGAAAAAACGGCTACCGGTGATTTCATTCACCGTTATCATCGATGTCTGGTGGGTCCCTTCTCGGGAAAACGAAAGGTGATGAGCACCGCCATGGAGCACGGCGGCTATCAGGAAAATCTAACGGCGGTCTTCAATCAGGATGTCAATCCCGGGCCGGGTCGCTTGTGCGAAAACATGGAAGCCGGTCAGCAGGAGAAAATGCAGGCCTTTATCCGGGAGGAGCTGGGGCTGGATCCCGGCACCGTGGCCCGGATGGCAACCATTGTGGACATGGAAAGTGCGGCCATCAAAAGCGAAACCTATGATATCCTGACTGTGACAGCCATTACCACCGCCAGTCTGGAAGTCAATGGCGGACGGATCGGTGAAAAGGCCACCAGTTATGAAAAAAATGGTGAATATGTCAATTTAAGACCAGGAACAATTAACAGCATGGTCTTTGTCAGTGGCAACATGAGCCCGGGCTGTATGGCCCGGGCTATGGTGACAGCAACCGAGGCCAAAACAGCCGCCTGTCAGGAGTTGATGGCCGGCAGTCTCTATTCCAGTGGCATTGCCACCGGATCGGGAACCGATAACCTGATGATTATTTGTGATAGCGAGTCACCAAATCGTTTGACCTATGCCGGCAAGCATGGCAAGCTGGGCGAATTGATTGGGCGACTGGTTCGGGATACGGTCAAAGAATCCCTCAATCAGCATATGGCTTTAAATCCGGTTACCCAGCATCGGCTCTTAGCGCGAATGAAACGCTATGGGGTTGCTGAGGGAAGCTTTTTTAAAAAATTCAATGAACTCAGTCAAGATGGGCAACGTGATTTCCCCAAATGGATCGATCGTCTCCATCGGCTGGATCAGGAGGATGAGCTGGTAACCATGACCTCTCTCTATGTCCATCTGCTGGATCAATTGGGCTGGGGCTTATTGTCCGGGCCGGAAGCCATCAATGGTGGGGCGATGATTCTTAAGCAGATTGCCGGGGTGCAGTCTATTAAGTTTGACCGATCAATTAAACAGGACGAATCAGACCAAGTGGTGATTCAAAAAATGGTGAGTTCTTTTGTGACGACCCTTGCAGAAATGGTCATGGCAAATGAAATAAATTTAGACTCAGAAGGAGAAAAGAGTAGTAATGAAAAGAAAGTTTAAACGGTTAGCGGTGATGGTAGTCACGGCGGTAATGGCAGTGACAACAATGGTGGGTCTGACCGGTTGTCAGTCGAGTGACAAGAGTTACAAAAGTGAGGATGGTAATACCATCAAGCTGCAGTATGCCAAGAATTTTAACATCGAATATCTGGATAATAATAACAAGATTGTTACCGATGGCGAAGGCAAACAAATGCTGCTGCTGCAAAAAGGTCAGGAGGCCCCAGAGGAATACAAGGACCTGCCAGCCATTACCATTCCCATTGATCAGGCGATTTATACCAGTACCACTCAGGTTGGTTATTTACGGGCCTTTGATGATGAAAGCTTGTTTGACAGTATTGTCGGAGTCCGTTTAAAAGCCGAAGAATGGGATTTTGATGCCATGAAAAACCGGATGCTGGAGGGCAAGATCAAGGATATCGGATCCAATTCGGCAACCAGCAACAGCTATGATTATGAGGTCATTCAGTCATTGAACCCGAAGATTGTCTTTACCTCAACCGGCATGGGCAGCGAACAGCAAAAACTGATGGAAATGCTGACCCAGAATAATATTCCCTATCTATTTGACGCCTCCAGTACTGAAGCGGATTACCGCGGAACCATGGAATGGATGAAATACTATTCGGCTTTTTATAATCTGGAAAAAGAAGCCACCGAATATTATGATGCGGCAATGAAGCGGATTGATGAAATGAAAGCCAAGGTGGAAACGGCTGAAAAACCCAAGGTGGCCTGGGCCATTGTTTCATCCGGTAAAATTTATGTCCAGAATGCCGGATCAAAAGCCGCCCAAATGGTGCGTGATGCCGGCGGTGAGTATTTGTTTGATGACATTGGCGTCGGGAAAGATGGCGTTACGGTACTGACTCCGGAAGAATTCTACAGCCGGGTTTCCAAAGCCGATTATTATATTAATTCGGGAATGCCCAAATATGGATCGGATATTAAATCAATTACCGATCAGGTGCCGGTGGTAGCCGATCTGCCGATCTACAGCAGTGGCAATGTCTGGCAGATTACTGACAATTTCTGGTTAAGTTATCATACCATCGATCAGAAATATCTTGATCTGGCAGCTATTTTCCATTCGGATCTTTACCCGGATTATGAGGTCACCCAGTTTGTGCAAATGCCGGCTGTAGCCAAATAAGGACTAAAAAATGATGAATTTAGTGATTATTATGACCAGTATGGAGCCTTTCCTGACTTTCAGGGAGGCTCTGGTCAATTTAGACAGACAGTATCCTGGTAAGTTTAAGGTGGCCTTGTTTAATACCACCGAGCTGGAAAATAAAGAAGTTTATGACCAGTGCCTTGAGGCGTCCGAACAGGCTGATTTTATCTTTATGAATCTGCATGGTTCGCTGTCTTTTTTCAAACCGTTTAATGCTTATTTCAATCAGTTTAAAAAGAAGAAACCCTTTTTTATTAATACCACCATTGAAGAAGAGGTTGGCGAGGTGTTTCCGGATTGCGGCATTATTCCGGATGATTTCAGGACGATTTATAAATATTTTAAATCGACTAGTGCGGGAAATTTTGAAAATCTGATCAAATGGCTGGCCAATCAGTTTACCGGCGGTGCATACCCGGTTGCTGCACCGGTACTGCCAAAATGGAGTGGGATTTATGACCCGGATATGGATACTGCTGATGAGGCGGCATATTTAGCCGAACTCCGAAATAATGGTCAATTTACCATCGGGATAATTATCAATGTATTGCTGATCCAAAAGGATAATCTGGCCCACATTGATGCCCTGATTCGTGAAATCAGAAGCCAGGGTCTTAATCCCCTGTGTGTGTATTCCGATATGCTGCCCGATCCCGATCTGGGATGTGAAGGTATCCGTAATGTGCTGGAACGGTGCATGATTCAGGAGGGTCAGGTGATTGTCGATGCCATCATCAATACCACCGCCTTCAGTCTGACGATTCTTTCCGATCCCGGGGATGGCTCAAAGCCCAAAGACACCAGTATTTTTGAACTGTTCAAGGTGCCGGTTTTGCAATCGATGACGACGCTGCAGTCATTTGCCGACTGGGATGAGTCGGTTCGGGGTCTGGATCCCCTGTCACTCAGTTTCTGCGTATTTCAGCCGGAGTTTGACGGTCAGGTGATTGCCTATCCCTTTGCCACCACGGAAAATGAAGATACTCCCCTCGGGTCAAAACGGGTTTCAAAACCGATTGCCGAACGGGTTAACCGGATTGTCACCCTGGCCAATAATTGGGCCAGATTGCGGCATAAGGATAATTCGGAAAAGAAGGTGGCGATTATTCTGCATAATAATCCCCCCCGAAATGATAACATCGGCGGCGCCGCCGGACTGGACACGCCAGTTTCGGTTTATGAGATGATGAATGCGCTGGAGGAGCGTGGTATCTTCACCGCCTATCATTTTGAAGATGGCAAAGAAATCATCGACCGGATTACCAGTGGCTTGACCAATGATGGACGCTGGTCTTCGCCGGAAGCGATGCTTGAAAAAAGCATCGACACGGTTAAAAAAGAGCAGTATCAGCAGTGGTTTGACCACTTTATTCCCCGGATCCAGGATAATCTGGTGAAATATTGGGATCAGCCAGTGGGGGACTTTATGGCGGTGGAGAATCAGTTGCTGGTTCCCGGGATTCTAAACGGTAATGTTTTTATCGGGCTGCAGCCCCCCCGGGCCTTTGAAGACAAGGCTGAAGAAATGTACCACAGCACGGACATACCCTGTCCCCATCAGTACATTGGGGTTTACAACTGGGTTGAAAAAATCTTTGAAGCCGATGTGATTATTCACGTCGGTACCCATGGCACCATCGAATGGCTACCCGGTAAAGAGGTGGGCCTGTCCAAAAACTGTTACAGCGATATCTGCATTGGTACCATCCCCCATCTCTATTCCTATATCATTAACGCTCCCGGGGAAGGCACCCAAGCCAAGCGACGTACCTATGCCACCCTTTTAGATTATATGGTAGCATCGATGTTTGAAGCCGGCGTTTATGATGAACTGGCAGAGATGGATGAGTTGATGAAACAGTATTATCATATTCAAAGTGCCGATCCCAAAAAACTGCCGATTATTGAAAAGGAGATTAAGGAACTGGCCGTAAAAATGAATCTGCATGATGATCTCGATATTTCTGAAGCTGAGATGGAAGCGGATATTGATGGCTGTATTCATGAGTTCCATTCCTGGGTCACCAAGGTTCAGGCCTGTGACGTCTATGACGGTTTTCATATCTTTGGCAAGGTTCCGGAGGGGGATAAATACCGCAACATGCTAAAAATGCTGGTCAGAAACCGCAATGGCAACATCCCCTCGCTGCGGGATGGGGTCTGTGATCTGCTGGGTTATGACCATGAAGTCCTGCTGGCTGAACCGGATAAAGCCACCAGTGATGGAAAATCCTATGGGATTTTGCTGCTTGAAGCGGATCAACTGGGCCGCGAAATTTTTTGCGAACTGGAAGCCAGTGGTTTCGACGCTCAGGTAATTCCCGATATTATTGACAAGTTCCAGACTAAGCCGCAGACTTCAAGCCGACGCTTAAGAGAGACATTGGAATACGTCTGCACCTTTATTAAACCACGGGTGGAGAAAATAACCGATGAGATGACGCATTTTATCGATGGGATTGAAGGCCGCTTTATTCCGCCGGGACCATCGGGCGCGCCGACCCGGGGAAATGCCGGAATCCTGCCGACGGGCCGCAATTTCTATTCGGTTGACCCCGGTGCGATGCCCTCCCGACCCTCCTGGGAAATCGGCCAGGTACTTGGCAATCAGTTAATGGAGCGCTATCAGCAGGATGAAGGGAAATATCCGGAGAGCGTCTCAATGCTGGTCTATGCCACCGAATCGATGCGCACCTATGGCGATGACATCTCTGAAACCTTTTATCTGTTGGGAACCCGGCCCGTCTGGCTGGGCAATACCGACCGGGTGATTGGGGTTGAAGCGATTCCTTTGGAAGAACTGGGACGACCTCGAATCGATGTGACCCTGCGAATCACCGGGCTTTTCCGGGATGCCTTTCCCAATCTGATCGAACGGGTGGAAGACGCCGTTAATCTGGTGGCCGCCCTGGATGAACCGGATGAGATGAACTATATCCGCAAGCATGTCAGAGAAGAGGTGGCCGAACTGGTTAGCCAGGGGATCTCTCTGGAGCAGGCCGAGCGCCAGTCATTGCTTAGGGTCTTTGGTGATCCGCCGGGAGCCTATGGGGCCGGTACCAAAAACGTCGTTGAAAGTCAAAAGTGGAATGACGTCACCGATCTGGGAACCGTCTACACCACTTGGGGGTGTCACGCCTATGGGAAAGATGTTCACGGCGAAAAAATGCCGGAGGTCTTTACCCGACGCTTCAGCAAGATTAATGTGGCGGTGAAGAACGAATCGACCCGGGAAGTGGATATGCTCGACAGCGATGATTTCTATAATTATTTTGGCGGTATGGTCGCAGCCATTACCACCCATAGCGGTTCCCAGAAGCCGGCCTATGTGCCCAGCACCTCGGATACCGATCATATCGAAACCCTGAGTCTCCATGAAGAAGCCTCCCGGGTGATGCGAACCCGGGTTAATAATCCCAAATGGATCGAGGGCTTAAAAAACCACGGTTATCGGGGGGCCAAACAAATTTCGGCCATGGTTGATATTACCTTTGGCTGGGATGCCACCACCAATGTCATCGATGACTGGATGTATGATGCCATTGCCAACCGTTATGCTTTCGATAAAGAAACCACGGACTGGATGAAAGAAGTCAATCCCTGGGCCTTGCAGAACGTGGCTGAGCGGCTCTTGGAAGCCAATCAGCGGGGCATGTGGCATGCTTCCGAAGAAAGTGTGGAGAAGCTGAAAAAAATCTACCTCGAAATGGAAGGTAATCTAGAATCACTTGGTTAAGAGGAGTTGCAAATGATAAATAATACAGTTTTTCCTTTTGTGGCCGTTGTGGGACAGGAGGAAATAAAAAACGCTTTAATATGGAATGTAATCAATCCTCAAATCGGCGGCGTGTTGATTAGTGGTGAAAAAGGCACGGCGAAATCGTCGTTAGCCAGAGGGGTCTGCAAATTGACCGTTGACACCGAACTGGTTGAGTTGCCGCTGAACACGACTGAAGATCGACTACTTGGTAACGTTGATTTTGAACATGCCATCAGATTTGGAGAACGACGCTTTGAAGCTGGGATTCTTAAAAAAGCCGATGGTAATTTATTATATGTGGATGAGGTCAATCTTTTAAGTGACCACTTGGTCAAATCACTGTTGGAAGCGGCTTCATCCGGTGAAAATATCATCGAAAGGGAAGGCATGTCCTATCGACATGCCTCGAACTTTGTTCTGGTCGGTAGTATGAATCCAGAAGAGGGCGGCTTGCGGCCGCAGTTTCTTGATCGGTTCGGTCTGTATGTTGAAGTAAAGGGGGAGGTTGATACCCGGGTTCGGGCTGAAATTGTCCGGCGTCGGATTGACTATGAACGGAATCCGCTTGCTTTTGAACAAAAATGGCAGGATCAGATTGTCGAAATGAGCAATCGGATTGAACGGGCCAGAGAGGATCTGAGTAAGGTTGTTGTGTCTGATAATGCCATGCAGCTGGCCGCCTCGGTGGTGGATGAAGCCAATTGTGCCGGTCATCGGGCAGAACTGGTGATCATCGAAACAGCGAAAGCCATTGCGGCGATGGATGGTAGAAAAATGCTGAACATCAACGATATTAAAGAAGCGGCTAAATATGCGCTGCCGCACCGGATTCGTGACGTTTATGATCAGCCGGAAGCTCCGCCACCGCCCCCCGAACCGGAAGAATCAGAAGAGCAGCAAGAACAGGAACAAAACGAATCTGGGAATGACCCAGAAGACCGATCAGAACAGGCGGATGATCAGGTAGATGAAGCGGAAGAAAACCCGGAACAGGAGTCGGATTCTGAAATGCCGGAAGATCCCGCAGATGACCAAACTGAGGCGGATGATGACTTTTTTCAGGGCGGAGAAGAAACCCTGGATGCACCGGAGCAGATTTTTCAAATTGCCCGGTGGATGTCACAAACAGATAAAGGTACCATTTCAAAAGGAAGTGGAAAACGCAGCCTGATGGTAACCTCATCGCTCCAGGGACGTTATGTCAGAAACCGTTGTCCGGTCAAAGGCGAAATCAGGGATATTGCCATTGATGCGACGCTGCGAACCGCCGCCCCCTATCAACGCTACCGCGAAAAAAATGACATGGCCATAGCGATTAATCAGTCGGATATCCGGGTCAAGATCCGGGAAAAAAGAACTGGGAATACTATTATTTTTGTCGTTGATGCCAGCGGCTCCATGGGTGCCAACAAAAGGATGAAGGCTGTTAAAGGAGCCGCTATCTCGATGCTTAATGATGCCTATCAGAAACGTGATAAGGTGGGGATGATCGTTTTTAAAAATCATTCCGCTGAACTGGTTTTGGGAGTCACCCGCAGTGTCGAATTGGCAGAAAAGAAACTGACAGCGTTGCCGACCGGCGGAAGAACACCTCTGGCAGCTGGCCTAAACATGGCCGTCGAAGTGGTGAAAGCAGGAAAAATCAAGGATAAGGATATGTTGCCGGTGATTGTGCTGATTTCCGATGGTCGGGCGACATACAGCGATCAGGGGAAAGACGCCTTTGAGGAAGCGCTGAAAGCAGCTGGTCGAATTCGGGCAGAAAAGATCAAGACTATTGTCATTGATACCGATCAGAGTTTTATAAAACTTAATCTGGCCGAAAAATTGGCAGTTCAGATGGATGCTGACCGTTATCAGATTGAAGAACTTCAGGCCAATAGTCTGATGACTGCCGTATCATTATCGCTTTGATGTGATTAGATACAAAATTATAGAATAAGAAAAGGAAAAACAATGAAAAAGAATATCAAAATTTACCCATTTACAGCCATCGTTGGTCAGGAAAAGATGAAGCTGGCACTGATTCTCAATGTTATTAATCCTTCACTGGGTGGGGTGTTGATCAGAGGCGAAAAGGGAACCGCCAAGTCAACGGCCGTACGAGCCTTGGCAGATCTGCTGCCGGAACGGGATCAGGTTGAAGCCTGTAAATTTTCATGTGATCCGTTAAATACGGATCAGGCTTGTTCTGAGTGCCTGGAAAAAATTAAAAATGATCAATTCAAGACGGTTCAAACAAAAATGAAGGTGATTGATTTACCGGTGAGTGCTACCGAGGATCGCGTTGTCGGGACGCTGGATATCGAACATGCGATTAAAAAAGGGGAAAAACGCTTTGAAGCCGGTATTCTGGCTCAGGCCAACCGGAATATTCTTTATGTTGATGAAGTGAATCTGCTGGACGATCATGTGGTTGATATTCTCCTGGATTCGGCTGCCATGGGAGTGAATACCATTGAACGGGAAGGCATTTCATATACACATCCCGCTAAGTTTACCCTGGTCGGAACCATGAACCCCGAAGAAGGAGATTTACGTCCCCAGCTCTTGGATCGTTTTGGCTTGGTGGTTGATGTTTTGGGTGAAGGGGATATTGGTCAACGCGTGGAAGTTATTAAAAGAAGGCTAGATTTCGAAAAAGAATCAGACGTTTTTCATCAGGGATTTAATCAGGAACAGACAACTTTGGCGGATACGATTCAAAAAGCCGTTGAATTTCTGCCAGATGTAAGCTTTGATGATCAGTTACTCGAAATCATTGCCAAGATATCGACGGCCCTGGGGGTGGATGGTCATCGCGCCGATATCGTTATGATGAAGACGGCAATGACCATTGCTGCTTATCATGGTAGAGCGGAAGTGACCAAAGAAGATGTCAAAGAGGCGGCGGGATATGTGCTGCCCCATCGGATGCGTAAACGACCGTTTGACGATTCTCAATTCAATCAAAGTAGTATTGAAGAAATCGTGAATGAATTGGTTGGTTAGCTAGTAATCAGTATAAAATTGAAAAATAAGAGCACGCTATAATATATGTTGCTAGCAAGAGAGCGTGTTTTTTGACATCAGAAACCGATGCGTTTGTTGATAAAAAAGATGAACGCATGTCTGATGGAACTTGTGAAGGAGGAACAGTAATGTATCGAATTGTTTTTATCTGTTCACCGATGGATCATTCTTATCATATTAAGGATGCGGCACAACAATTGAAACAAGAAACAGCCGCTATTTCAGTTGATTTTCTGGATAGCAGCAGAATGGATTACTCAACAGAAGAAAAACTATTGGCCATTGAAAAGCTGGAAAAGGCCGATTTTGTTTTTGTTTTTATGCATGGTGGCCTGACTCAATTTAAATCTTATGCTACGATAATGGAGACATTTGAGAATAAAAAACGATTTTTCGTTTGGTCGGGTTATGATGAGGAAAACCGGCTGGCATTAAAAAAATCTGGTATTTCACCGATGGAATATGAAGCGATTCAGCATTATGTCATGGATCATTGTACCTTTAATGCGATGAACCTAATGAAATACTTAGGTGTCTATTATGGAAATTTGAAACTTGAATATTTGGCGCCAGCTCATGCCCAGTGGGAGGGTATTTATTATCCGGGTAAAGAATTAAGCATTGAGAAAGGGCTTCAGAAAGCCAAAGAAAGCGGCAAACCGGTGATCGGCATTCTGCTTTATAGCCGCTTGATGCAAGAAAATAATTTCGAACATATTGCCGCATTGATTGCCGAAATTGAAAAGCAGGGAGCATACCCACTGGCGGTCTATTCGGCATCGGCACCGGATCCGACCATCGGCTGCCGGGGCTTTCATTGGGTTGTGGATCATGTGTTTACAACGGATGGTAAGCGGAATGTCGATGTCATTATTAATACCATGAGTCACTCCCAGAGTATCCTCTCAGATCCGGGAGACGGCTCGCAGACGGTTGCAAGAAGCATTTACGAAAGCATCGATGTCCCGGTGATTAAGGGGCTCACTACCTATCAGAGCTACCAAGACTGGCAGGAGAATCTTCGAGGGATTGATAATATGTCTTTTCCCGGAAGTGTTTATTATCCCGAATTTGACGGACAGATCATCAGTTTTACCTTTGCATACTCTACGATCATTCGGGATGATATCGGTGAAAAGACAATTAATCAACCGATTCCGGATCGTGTAACAAGTCTTTGTGAACTGGCCATTAACTGGGCGAAGTTGTCACACAAGGATAATAAGGACAAAAAAGTTGCCATTCTCTTTCACAATATGCCGCCGCGAAATGATATGATTGGTTGTGCCTTTGGGCTGGATACGCCCCAAAGTGTTTTTGATATGGTCAAGGCCCTCAAAGATAATGGGATTACAACGGCCTATGATTTTGAAAATGGGGATGAAATCATTCAGAATATTATTAATGGAGTCAGTAATGATACCCGGTGGTTGTCGGCAGAACAGGCGATTGGGCGAAGTATTGCGATCATCGAAAAGAATGAATATGATCAATGGTTCGAGCCGCTGGAAGAAAAAAGCCGTCAGCAAATGATCCGTGACTGGGGAGAGCCCCCGGGAGAAAATATGGTGCATCAGGGCAGAATGCCCGTACCGGGTATTCTTAATGGGAATATTTTTATTGGACTGCAACCGGCCAGAGGCTACGAAGATAAAGCCGATGAGGTCTATCACAGTACGGATATTGTGCCGCCCCATCAGTACATCGCCTTTTATAAATGGATCAAGTATGGGTTTCAGGCGGATGTGATTATTCATGTGGGGACGCACGGGACCCTGGAATGGCTGCCGGGAAAAGAAATCGGTTTGTCATCTGCCTGTTATCCCGATATTGCCATTTCTGATATTCCTCATCTTTATCCTTACAGTATCACGGTTGAAGGGGAAGGAATTCAGGCGAAAAGGCGCTCGTATGCAGTGATTCTGGATCATTTAATTCCATCATTGACCTTAAGTGGATCTTATGATGAAATGGAAGAACTGGATGATCTGATTAAGCAGTATTATCAGGCCCGAAGTACCGATACCGGCAAGATGAGTTTTGTCCAGGAAAATATTGAAAAAATTGTCATTGACGGCGACTATTTAAAAGATTTAAATCTGACTACAGCAGCGATGCAATCGGATTTTTCGGGATTTGTTGAAAAGTTACATAGCTGGGTTGAAGAAATCAAGAATACTTTGATCAAAGATGGCCTTCATGTTTTTGGCAAGGCACCGATTGAAGAAAAGCGTCATCAGTTGGTTTGCGCATTGTTGCGTTTGTCCAATGGGAAGGTACCGTCATTGACCCAGGCTACCTGTCGGGCCAAAGGCTATGACTATGAGATCCTGAAAAACGAACCGCAGGCAGTCGATCAGCAGGGAATCACCAATTTGATGAAATTCAATGAAATTGAAGCGATTAGCCGGAAGCTGGTGACGGATTATTTCAGTAATCAGCTGGAACCGACGTTTGTTTGGGAAAAAGCGAGCGACTATTTTGGAAAAGCGGAATTGTCTGATCTTGATGATCTGGTGACGGTATTCCGATTCATTAAAAATACCGTTGTGCCAAAACTGGATGCAACGACCGATGAGATGAAATATCTGGTAAATGGCGTGGATGGGAAATTCGTTCCGCCTGGGGGGTCGGGCGCACCGACAAGGGGTCGGGTCAGTATTTTACCGACCGGTCGGAATTTTTATGCCATTGATCCCTCAGCAGTACCGACCCGGGCCGCCTGGGAAGTCGGTAAGCAGCTGGGACAGAAAATGATTGACCGCTATATTAAGGATGAAAACAAATTTCCGGAAACAATGGTCATTGTTGTTTATGCCGGCGAAACCATGAAAACATCTGGCGATGATATTGCCGAGATTTATTACCTATTGGGCGTTAAACCAAAATGGCTGGAAAATTCGGACAAGGTGATTGGACTGGAAGTGATTCCGATGGAAGAATTGGGTCGGCCACGGGTTGATGTAACATTGCGAATTTCCGGTCTTTTTAGGGATACATTCCCGAATCTGATTGAATCGGTCGAAGCAGCGGTTAATATGGTGGCCTGTCTGGATGAAGCGGATCAGGACAATTTTATCAAAAGGAATTTTCAAAATGAAGTGCGGGAACTGATTAAAAACGGGGCCAGTCTTGAAATGGCTCAGGAAGAAGCCGGGGTGCGAATTTTCAGTGATCCGCCGGGAACCTATGGAGCCGGTGTCACCCAGCTGATTAACAGTAAAAACTGGGAGAGCTATAGCGATCTGGGTAATATTTATACTTTCTGGGGCGGTCACGCTTATGGTAAAAATGTGCACGGGAAACGTGTGACTGAAGTGTTTACCAGGCGTCTATCGATGGCTCAGATTACGGTCAAAAACGAATCTTCGATGGAAATTGATATGCTGGAAAGTGATGATTTCTATAATTATCATGGGGGATTGATTGCTGCGGTACGAACTGCATCGGGTGAAAAACCCCATTCCTATTGTGGGGATACCAGTGATCCATCCCGGGTGGGTTTAAATAACGTCAAAGAGCAGACCGCTAAAATTATGCGCGCCCGGATTTTAAATCCGAAATGGTTTGACGGTTTGAAAGAACATGGTTATAAAGGGGCCCAGGAGATCTCGGGAATGGTTGATTTCATTTTTGGCTGGGATGCCACATCCGATATTGTTGAAGATTGGATGTATGAGAAAATCAGTGAAAATTTTCTCTTTAACGATGAACGACGAGAATGGATCAAGGACGTCAATCCCTGGGCTATTCAAAATATGACCGAGCGTCTGCTGGAAGCCGCACAACGGGGCATGTGGGAAGCCAAAGCCGAAAGTCTGGAAAAGCTTCGCGCCATGTATATGGATATTGAGGGTGACATTGAAGGATTTAGTGAATGAGAAAGGGGGTAAAAGTTGATTCAATAATACCAAGAAATTTCTAAAAAGGTGGCCGGAACAGAAATTTTGTTTCGGCCTGGAGTGATTGAGGAGGAAGGGAAAAATGCTGGAAATTAAAAATTTGACTAAAGAGTATAAAAATGTTACAGCGGTGGATTATCTTGATTTAACCATCAAAGATGGGGAGTTTTTCGGTTTACTGGGGCCCAATGGTGCCGGAAAAACGACGACGGTCCGAATGATCAGTACTATTACGCCAAAAACGTCGGGAGAAATTGTGATTGACGGAGAAAGTATTGATCGGAATTTAACGGCGATTAAGGCAAAAATTGGAGTGGTGCCGCAGCAGAATAATCTGGAAAATGAGACGTCAGCCTGGGAAAATCTGGAAGTACATGGCATCTTATATGGAATTAACAAGGAAAAGCGACGCAAGAAGATTGAAGAGTTATTTGAATTTACCGGCTTGACCGATCGTAAAGACGATCTGGTTAAAACCTATTCCGGTGGGATGAAGCGTAAATTGATGATTGCCAGAGCGTTACTTCATGAACCGGAGATATTGCTGCTGGATGAGCCGACCGTCGGGTTGGATGCATCAGCCCGACGAAAAATGTGGGATCTGTTAAAACGATTGAAGTCAAATGGTTTAACGGTGTTGCTGACCACCCATTACATTGAAGAAGCAGAGGTTTTATGTGACCGGGTTGGATTGATTAATAAAGGCCAACTGTTAAAATTGGATACTCCCTGGAACCTGATCGAAGAAGTTGGTAAGGTGACAGTTGAATATTTTAAAGACGGAGAAACCCAGGAAGAATTTTTCAGATCCCGGGAAGAAGCCAATGTTTATGCTGGTGAACTTGAAGGGGATGTGCGCATCCGGCCGTCGAATCTGGAAGATGTCTTTTTGAAATTTACCAATAGAAGGGTGGAGGAAGCATAATGAATGGATTATATGGCATTTTATGGCAGGAATTTATTGTCTTTAAACGAAAATTCTGGGCCACAACCATTGGTTTTTTAGTTTCGCCCATCTTATATCTGGTGGCATTTGGCTGGGGGCTTGGAAGCGGTATGGAGATCGATGGCGTGTCCTATATGGCCTATATCATACCGGGGATTATTGCGATGAATACCATGATGACAAGTTTTAACAATACCGCTAATTCAATTAACATTTCGCGCATCTTTTATAAGACCTTTGAATATTATGTGATTTCACCGATTAATATGACAATTTACGCATTGGGAAAAATAATTGCCGGCGCCTTTTATGGCATTTATTCCGGAATCCTGATTACGGTGATTGTTTCGATTTTTACATCGGATCTGGTGATTACGCCATATTTTATTTTTATTGCCTTGTTAAACTGTTTTGTTTTTTCGGCCCTGGGCTTTTTAATTGGCTTACTGATTAATTCCCATGCCGATATGTCCAAATTTATGAGTTTTGTGATTACCCCGATGTCCTTCTTATGCGGAACCTTTTTCCCGATTGACAAGATGCCGGAAATTTTACGATGGTTTATTTATTTATTACCCCTGACCCATACCAATATCGCATTGCGGACAACGGGGGAAACAGCCGGAAATATGATGCTGCATGCAGCGGTGTTAATGCTTTATTTGATCGTGATATTTATCGTCAGCATTCGTTTATGTAAGAAGGTGGAATAAAAGGTAGCATGGGCATGAATCAGATTGATAAGGGAAAAGAATTATTAACGATGGTAAAAGAAAAAGTATTGATTGTACTGTGGACAACCAGCCGCTGTAATCTGGCCTGTAAATATTGCTATGCCGGTTCAACCCATTTAAAAGCGGATATGGATTTCGAGATAGCGGCGCAGACTTTGGATCTGTTTTCAGATCATACCATGAAAATTCAGTTTGCCGGGGGAGAACCGCTTTTGAACTATCCGCTGATCTGTCAGGTAGTTGATTACGTAAATACGAAAAAATACAATGCCAGCTTTCGGATGCAAACCAATGGCACCGGTATTACTCCGGAAATTGCTGCGGGCCTGAAAAAAATGAAGATTGCCTTAGGGGTCAGTCTCGATGGTCCTCCGGAAGTCAATGAGTTTTCCCGGGGAAAAACTCGGGAAGTGATTGCCGGGATTGGGTGTCTGGCCGATGAGGGAATTAAAATTAACTTAAACAGCGTGGTGACCAGTCACAGCGTGATGCAGTTGCCCAAACTGGTCAATTTCGCCTATTATCTGGGCAATGTTGGAGGAATTGGTCTTGATTTGCTTCGCGATGCCGGAAGGGCCAGAGACAATCCGGAGTCCATCAAAAAAGCCACCCCGGAGCAATTGCAAAAGGCGCTGAAAGAGATGGTCGAAGCAGCCCGGGAACTTTACGAACTGACCGGTAAAAAGATTGTAATCCGGGAGATCCATGAAGCCAGACAGCGATTAAAAACGTCGCCCTGCAGTAAAGCGTATTGTTATGCTTCCTGTGGTCGATCCTATGTGGTCTTACCAGACGGCGATGTTTATCCTTGTGGATCGCTGATTGATCAACCAGAATATTATATGGGGAATGTGAACGAAAAAAAGTTAAAAAGCATTGCCATTGGGAAAACAGAACCGGAAACCTGCAAAACCTGTGAATTTTATGCGTTCTGTCCTGGGGGGTGTCCCTCACGGCTGCTGATTAATGGGAATGATGGCGAAGACCTGTCGTTGGATTGTGTGCTGAAAAAAACGGCCTTTGAGATGGCCAGGAAAAATAGTTGAAGAAGGGAAAGACCCGCATTATTTTTCATCATATTGCGGGTTTTTAAGTCAGTGAGCAAAAGTGACATATTTCTGAATAACCACTTTAAGCTCAGCGATCCCTTCACCGGTGAGGGCACTGACTGGATGAATCTTATCCGGATGGATACCTGCATAAGTCAGGTAACGATGACTGCGTTTCAAATCGCTATGCCTGTGGTCGATCTTGGTGATGACCCCGATCACCGGGATGTTGTAGGTACAGACAAAATTGGGTGGAACCGAGTTCTGAGAATCGGTGCTGGAATTAATCAGGACGATCAGTCCGGCGTCACAGGTCACATTGATAGCCTGGGGTCGAAAACAGGGGAGTTCAACAAATTCACCGGGGGTATCAATAAAATGATCAGAATAACTGATCTGCTGAGTTTTGCCATAACGGATCAATTCATTAGTCAGCCGTTGGAATAAGGTGGTTTTGCCACTGCCAATCCGACCGATCAGGGCGATACGGTTTTTATTATTTGCCATAAATACTCTCCGTTAGGCTGATTGGACAAAACGTGCTTCCCGACCAATACAGGCATCGATGGGGCAGGTTTGACAATCGCAGTAATCCAATAAATCCTCAAAAAGAATGCCGGAAGAACTGTAAAGTGGGCGCATGGTGCTGTGTTTGGTTATTTCCATGCCGATACTTTTGGCGGTGTTGCCAAAGGTATTGAAGATGATTTGATTGGCCTTAATCGACCAGTCCGGGAGTAGTCCGGGATTGACCATCCCGATTTTATCAAAACCGTGCTCCAACTGAATCGTTTTTTTCAGATAGCGCATCGCTGAAGTCATAACCGGCAGTTTAAGCGAATTTACCAGATATTTTTCGGTCTGAATGAGGTTGGTTGGTATGTCGCCGATGGTCAACAGGTACAAAAACACCTTTTGATTTTCCGATAAGAGATGTTTCAGAATTTTACTTTTATACACATGGCCGCCGATCAGAATCGTGTTGCCAGTGGTTGTTTTGATCGAACATTCTTTTAGAATGGCCCTGGGTTTAAACCACTCACTTAAACGATCTGTAACATGGCTGTACTCCGCATCGGCAGAGGAATCTACCTCAAGGGGCTTCTTTCCCAGCAATTTTTCAATATCTGTTCCAATGGGAATCTTTTTGATAACAACGTCTTTCATTTTTTTCCTCTTTTCTTGAGTGTTCAGTTTTTTTATTTCTGCAAAAAAAATAAAAAAACCTTTTCAAAAAAAGGTTTACAAATGCGGGACTATTTCGGTGACGTCATCAATTAAAGGAGAACGTCATTTCGTTTTCAGCTCACATTTTGCAGCCTTCTTTGAAGCTTCAAACAGAATTTTAGCTTTACAAAAATATCCTGACTTGGAGGGACTTTCTGCACCCAGCCTTCTCGGTATCCCCAATGACTGAATGCGTCCATGTTCTCCTTACAGTAGCAAAGAAACTGTCGCAGATTTTCACCGCGTTCCTTTTGTAAAACATATCTATGACTATAATAATCTAAAAGCCAGTGTTAATCAAGGGTATTATTGTTTTTTCAGGATGAAGGAAAAATACGAGCTTGGTTTAGAGACAATAACTGATTTGACGTTTATTTGCAAATTATGAGAATTCCTTACTGTAAAAGGATAAAACGAGTCTTTAAAAAATGATAAAGGATTGATAACAAAGAAAGTGTTTTATTTGCGAGTTTTAAAAAAATGATAAGACATTCAAATCAAAAACACAGAAACGAAATTGCAGTCCGTTTCTGTGTTTTGAATTGAAATTCGTCTAGTCAACCATAACCATAACTGACGTAGCTTTGATAACCGCAGTTGCATCACCGCCGACGACTAAACCAAGATCTTTGATCGCTGCCATGGAAATTGTTGCTGAAATAATGTTACCATTTCCAATATCAATTTTCACAATCCCGCTGACTGCCCCATCTTCAATCGCAACAATTTTGCCTTTTAACTGGTTTCTTGCACTTAATTTCATTTTGACACCTCCTTTCCCACAAAGTAATAAATACTACCTTTTCGTTTTTACCCATTTTAAGCCAGACAAAACAGTGTTAAACTGCGAAACGCATTTAACCGAAATCATCTCTTGACATAAAAGAAGAGTATACAATATAATAACATTCATAAAATAACAAAACAACACTAAGTAGGCTAAAAGTAGATGTCAAGTAATACTCGGCAAGATGGTCAATGAAGCTTTAATCACCTTTGCATCCTAAAAAATATCGATTTATTTGAATATGGCAACTGGCGATACCGGGGTATCAATGGTTTAGGTGACCGTAAATCCAATCATTTCATTATGTGATTGTTTTTTGACAAACTGGATTAGTTACAAAAAAAGCAAAAAGCGGGATGAAGGATATTAATAGATAATATCAGTCAGTTACAATTGTATCTGACAAGCAGCGGATCATTGCCGATAATTTCAAAGACTGCATTGAAACAATCGAAAACAAAGCAGTTAAATAATCACTTGAAACGGAGGAGAAAAGATGTCGTTTATATCGATCAACGAGATCGACCAGTTAATTCATGAGGATGTCCCCTATATTGATCTGACCAGCTGGGTTTTGGGGGTCAGGGAACAGCAAGGGAAAATTACTTATTTTACCCGGGAAGATGCGGTTATCTGTGGCACTGAAGAAGTCAGTTTGGTATTTGAGCGTTTACATATCAAAACAGAATCGATGGTATCCTCAGGACAGAAAGTCAGTGCGGGCGACGAGCTGATTACCGGCACGGGACGGGCCGAAGATTTACATAAAGCCTGGAAGGTGGGTCAGAATATTCTTGATAATTGTTCGGGAATTGCCACCAAAACCCGACAAATGGTGAATATGGCCAAGCGTGTCAGTCCGAAGACAGCGATATTGACAACCCGGAAGGGGTTTCCCGGTACCAAGGCATTGGCGATTAAGTCGATTATGTCCGGCGGAGCCATGCCCCACCGTTTGGGATTGTCAGAAACGATTCTTATTTTTAAGCAGCATCTGAATTTTATTGGCGGGTTTGATGGTTTGCTAAAAAAAATGCCGGAGCTCAAAGCGGAATGCTGTGAAAAGAAAATTATTGTCGAAGCCACCACTCTGGCCCAGGCAATTGAGCTTTGCCAGGCCGGGGTAGATGGAATTCAGTTTGATAAACTGACGGTGGAGGTTCTGAGCGCAGCGGTTAAGCAGTTGCGCAGTGAATTTCCTGGCGTTGTGCTGCTGGCAGCGGGCGGCATCAATGAAACAAATATTAGCGCTTATGCCGGCACCCAGGTCAATGGCATTGTGACAACCTGTCTCTACAGTGCCAAACCCATTGATATCGGAGTTAAAATTAATCAATAGCATCATTTCAAGATACAAGCGTGGTGACTTGTATCTTTTTGTTTAAGTGATCAATACGGGATGGACTTTGATTTAATCAATTCCATTATTGACATATGCTATTTATAGCTTATAATATTGTATAGCAGGAACGATTTTTACGTGGTGCAAAAAATAAGGAAAGAGCGGGGAAATGAAGATGGAAGAAAACAAGAGTCAATTGGTCAATGATTATGCAATTGAGAATTTCAAGAGTGGCTTAAATTGTGCAGAAAGTGTCTATGATGCCTTGCTTCGTGCGGGGGTTTTGGATGTTCCACGGGAAACGATTGCGATGTGTACCGGTTTTGGTGGTGGCATCGGCCTTGTCGGTGAAACCTGTGGCGCTTTATCAGCTGCCGTAATGGCAAACAGTGCGGTTTATGGTCGCAAGGATCCCTGGAGCATCGATGCTGAGATACGTGGCCCGGAAGTCGGACAAAAATATTACCGACGTTATAACAATCTGGTTGGCGAGTTCTGCAAAGCCAATGGTGGGGCAACCTGTCGTGGAATCTGTGAGCCATTTGAAGATTGGAATGGAAAAGACCGTCGGCTTCACTGCATGAATATGGTGGGAACAACCGCTCAATTAGCGTACAAATATCTGCAAATTCCACAAGATGAAGCCTTTGAGCTGCCATATGGCGAAAAAATGAGTGATAATAACAAAAAATGAGTGCTAGAAAAAGGAGGACGGCGTAAAAATGTATTTAGCGATGTCGATGGACGGTAAAACGCTGGAAAGCAAGGTTTCGCAGCAGTTTGAGACCGGGAAGTATTTATTGGTGGTCGATACCACGAATTTAAGCGTGAGTTCAATTGAAAACTGCCAAGATTTTTCAGCAGAAAGCTTAGCCGAAAAAGTAATTGACCTGAATTGTGAAGGAATTATAACCGGAGCTATCAGTGATCCGCAGGCCTTTGAGATTCTGGCTGATGCCTGCATTACCCGTTTTCTGGGGTCTGGCAAGACAGGCATGGAAGCCCTTGATTTAATGAAAAAACGCGACTTGCAGCTCATCAGAAACATCGAAGGTACCGATGGTTGTGGCGGCGACCATCACCATTAAACAATAGCTTTCGCAGAAAAAACCCTAAAATATAGGGTTTTTCTGCGTATAAGAAGGCTTAAATCACTGTCCTTAAAGCCGGATTTCGAGTAATCAAGGCGGTGGGTCGCATACTCGAAATCTGCATGGATAGAAGATTTTGTTCTGAATAATCAGGCTTCCCAAACAACAAAATATACCCCATCCGCTCGCTTTTGACCCTTGGCCAGCTCGAGATGTCGCAGGACGGACATATTGGTGCTGATTTCATCTGGTGTTATGCCGAATTTTTCGACGCATTGCGGCATGGTTACACCACCGCAATCTTTTATAAATAAATAGAGATTCTTTTGCGGATCGGTTAAACCGTCAATGCCGGTCTTGCCGGAATTTTTGCGATCGAGTTTGGCACTATGAACGGCACTGGGGTCGCAGGTCTGGGTTAGCTTATGTTGGCCCATGGCACAATCATCACAAAAAATTTTTCCTTTTACTTCATAAACATCATCATCTTCAAGACTGATTCCACAACTAAAACATGTTTGCATAGCTACTCTCCCTAGTATTTCTAAATATTTTTGTAATTTCTGTATATTGATTAGAATGAAAAATAATTTCATTTGGAGTCTGATTAACTATATCATATCATTTTTACGGCGAGCATGCCATAGCGTTGAATAATTTTATCATGATGAGAAATCACGACGACTGTTATTGACATATGTTTATTATAGCCTATAATACTTATAAAAAGCGGAATACACGGTTGATCATTAGTGTTAAGGTGTGAAAGGGTAAATTTGAAATGGAAAAAGGGAAGCGACAAGCTGAGTTGACAGGGGCAGCATCACATCAAAATTTAAGAACAAACCATCGTGAGATGGCAAAGGATTTATTCCGACAGGGATATAATTGTTCTCAAGCTGTTTTGCTGGCATTTAGCGATGAATGTGGCCTGGACTTTGAAACGGCCGCCAGGCTCAGCTCATCCTTCGGCGCGGGCATGGGCAGACTTCGAGAAGTGTGCGGTGCGGTGACCGGGATGTTCACGGTGGCAGGACTGCTTTACGGCTACAGCGATCCCCGGGATCAGTCCGGAAAAACCGCTCATTATCAGCGGATTCAGGAACTGGCCAAACAATTTGAGGACAAATACCAAACCATTATCTGCCGGGAATTACTGGGACTGGAAGCAGGCAAGGATAGTCCGGTTCCAGAGCAGCGAACCGCAGCATACTATCAAAATCGGCCCTGTGAAGAGTTGGTGGGGATGGCAGCTGCGATGATGGCAGCATACATCGAAGGACAGAAATTGCACCAACAGGAATGACATCACTTACTAAGTCAGGAATAATCGGGGAGCTTAAGGCGAGCAATTAAATCCAAATAGTTATTGACATATGTTTATAATGAGGTATAATCATAATTAATAAAAACATATGTCAATAACTAAAAGGAGAGTTTAATGAAAATAGCAATACCCGCTGATGAAAAAGTTTTGGCGAGCGAAGTATGCATGTCTTTCGGAAGAGCCCCGTACTTTTACATCTATGAAACCACGACAAAAATGGGCGACTTCATTGAAAATGCCGCCGCCAGCAGTCCTGGTGGGGCTGGGGTTAAAGCGGCCCAGATTGTTGTCGATAGTCGCGCTGATATCTTAATTACGCCCCGATGTGGCGAAAATGCCGCTGAGGTTTTTAAAGCGACGAAACTGGAAATCTACAAAAGTACGCTGGGCTCGATTCAGGAAAACATCAACGCGTATATGGATAACAAACTGGCTGTCCTCGACCAGTTTCACGCAGGGTTTCATGGCGTTGGCGGAATCTAAGTCATGAAAACGCAATTGATTAACGGCGTATCCCAGGGAACCCTCGGAATTATATCACGCAAAGTTGGCGATAAAAAAATTGTTGAGAAAATCCTTCAGAATGAGTTTACGGCAGTTGGTTTGTGTCAGGGGGATGTGGTCAGAATGCTGGTAGCCAGTGATATTGCCGAAAAAACGTCTGACGTTGTTGTTACTGAGATCTCAGGAGTTTGTCCACAACATATCATTTGTCTGGCAATTCTGGGCGATGTAACATCAGTGGAAGCAGCCTTGAAAGCCATAGAAAGTAGGTTGATGAGTAAGTGAAATTAGCAGTGCTCAGCGGCAAAGGTGGAACCGGAAAAACACTGGTAGCGGTTAATCTGGCAGCTGTGGCAAAAAATTCCGTTTATGTCGATTGTGATGTCGAAGAGCCAAACGGGCATTTGTTTTTTAAACCGGTGGAGATAAAGAACGAAAAGGTCAGCATTAAAATACCTGTTGTTGACGAAGACCTTTGTCTGGGGTGCCGGAAATGTGTCGACTTTTGTAAATTCAACGCCCTCGCCGCCATTATCAACAAGTTAATTGTTTTTGATGATATTTGTCACTCATGCGGGGGTTGCATCATGCTTTGTCCAAGCAACGCTTTGACCGAAAAGGACAAGGTCATTGGAGAAATAAATAGTGGTATTTCCGAAGAGGTCAAGGTGATTTCCGGTATTTTAAATACCGGTGAAGCATCGGGAATACCCATTATCAAAGAACTGCTGAATAAAATATCAGCTGAAGAAAAGATGACAGTGATTGACTGTCCACCTGGCAGTGCCTGCATTGTGATGGAAAGCATCCGGGATGTCGATTATTGTATTTTAGTGGCAGAACCGACAGTATTTGGCCTGCATAATCTGGCCCTGGTTTATCAGCTGGTGAAGCTGTTTAATAAACCCCATGGTGTTGTCATCAATAAATGGATGGCCGGTGAAAACCTGATTGAACAGTTTTGTTGCGATAATCAGATCACTGTATTAGGCAAAATTCCATTTGAGAGTGAATTGGGAATAATTAATTCTGATGGTAAAATTGCGGCAAAAAGTGAAAAATATTATGGTTTATTCTCAGAGTTGCTACAAAAAGTCGTTAAGGAGGTGGAACATGAAACAGTTACTCATTCTTAGCGGTAAAGGTGGTACCGGAAAAACAACCCTGGCCAGTGCATTTATAAAGATGGCCCAGGCAAAAGTATATGCGGATTGTGATGTCGATGCGCCTAATTTGCATCTGGTTTTAAAGCAGTCGGTAAAGCCCCAGGTAAACGATTTTTTCGGGATGCCAAAGGCAGAGATTAATTCACTGCTATGTGCAAAGTGTGATCGCTGTCTGGAACATTGCCGTTTTAAGGCGATCTCAGTCAATGATGGCAGCTATCGGGTCGATTCGTTTGCATGTGAAGGCTGCGGTGTCTGTGAAATGGTTTGTCCAGTTCGGGCGATCAGTCTAAAATCCCATATTGCCGGTGAACTGATGCTGTATGACAATAAAGACAGTCTCTTTTCCACCGCGTTGCTTAAAATGGGCAGCGGGACATCGGGGATGCTGGTCACCGAAGTGAAGAAGCAAATGAAAGCGGTTGATGTCGGTGCTGACTTGGCCATCATTGACGGATCACCGGGAATTGGTTGTCCGGTGATTGCATCGATCAGTGGGGTCGATTTGGTGCTGATTGTTGCGGAGCCATCGGTTTCCGGGATCAGTGATTTGGAACGGATCATTAAAACCGCTCGGACCTTTCATACGAAGACCGCTGTCTGTGTCAACAAATACGATACCAACCTAAAAAAAACCGAAACAATTATGGCGTATTGTAAAGAACAGGACATTCCCTATATGGGTAACATTCCTTATGATGAAAATGCGGTTAAAGCCATCAATCAGGGCTTGACCATTGTGGATATCGTATGTGATGCGGGCTTGGCTGCCCAGGAAGTATTCAACAGGACGATGCAAATAGTGTTATAAGTGAATACTTATGCAAAATTATTAAAAAAATTGAACAAAATTAAAAAGAAAACGGAGAAGATATAATGAAAATAGCAGTAGCAAGTGATAACGGTATGGTTTCAGGACATTTTGGACATTGTGAGAGTTTTATGATTTATGATACAGTAGATGGCAAGGTGGTAAAAACTGAAGCAGTTCCCAATCCGGGGCATCGACCAGGGTTTTTACCCCTATTCTTAAATGATCAGGGCGTCAACGTCATTATTTCTGGCGGCATGGGCGGCGGGGCAGTTGATATTTTCAATGAAAAAAATATTGAAGTCATTACCGGTGCCCAGGGAAAAGCAAAAGATCTGGTTGATCGTTATCTGTTGGGAGAACTGAAATCTACCGGCTCGGTCTGCCATGAACATCAGCATCATGACGAGTGCGGACAATAATTAAGGTCTGTTTAATAGTTACAGTATCTCCAAAAAAAACAAAAACTGGATAGATTCGCAGTGCATTGCTTTATTTAAACACCTAAAAAAGTATTAACAAACAAAGAAGGTTATTGACATATGCTGTTAATGTATTATAATATTTTTGTTAATCGCATATGTCAGTAACAATGCGAATCAATCTCAGTAACGATAATTTGGAGGAATACTATGAAAATTGCATTACCAACTCGTGAGAATTATATTGATGGCCATTTTGGCCACTGTGAGTATTATACGGTGTTTACCATTGATGACAGCAGCAAAGAGATTTTAAATCAGGAGATCATTGCCTCACCGCAGGGTTGTGGCTGCAAATCCAATATTGCCACCACCCTGGCCGAAATGGGTGTCAGTCTGTTGCTTGCCGGCAATATGGGTGAAGGCGCAGTCAATGTGTTGCGTCGAGCGGGTATCGAAGTGGTTCGGGGATGTTCCGGGGATGTCAAAGAAGTGGCATTAAGCTGGCTGGCTGGATCCGTAATGGATTCTGGTGAAATGTGTCATGCCCACGAAGCGGGCCATGAATGTCAGCACTAAGTTCTGGCATAAGCAGTTACAATAAGGAGTATTAAGCGATGCCCAGACCAGTAAAATGGAAAAAAGTCTGTTGTCTGCCGGAAACGGATTTATTTGGACCCCTTAACGCCAAAAATACAGAAGAGGGCTTCATCACTATGTCGGTTGAGGAGTACGAAACCATCCGTCTGATTGATCTGGAAGGGCTGCTTCAGGAAGAATGTGCCGAAAGTATGCATGTGGCACGAACAACGGTTCAAAAAATTTATAACGATGCCCGTAAAAAACTGGCTGATGCGTTGGTGAACGGCAATGTCTTAAAAATCGAAGGCGGACATTACAAGCTGTGCGAAGAAGGTCAGGAAACCTACGGTTGCAGCCGTTGCCGCAAACGTCGAGGTAATGGTCGTTGCGATCAGACGCAGATTTAAAAATCAATATAGCAAACAATAGGCAATTGCGAAATAAAAAACCATCGAACAAAGGTTGCTTTGGGTACAGTGTAAAAATTGTTTCGTGCGAAACTGGGCGCAAAGCTCACGCTATTTTGGAATTGCCTGTAGCAAACAATTGAAAGAGGAGAATTTTTATGAGTGAAAATTGTAGTCAATCTTGTGGAAGCTGCGGCGAAGAATGTGCCGATCGAAAAGTCGATTTTTCCGAGCAGCCTCATGAACTAAGCAAGATTAAAAAAGTTATTGGTGTCGTCAGTGGTAAGGGTGGTGTTGGTAAATCGATGGTAACCTCATTGATGGCGGTCAGTATGAAACGGCAGGGATATAACACCGCCATTCTTGATGCCGATATCACCGGTCCGTCCATTCCCAAAGCCTTTGGTATCAAAGAAAAAGCCATGCCCTCAGAACTGGGATTGTTTCCGATCACCAGTAAAACCGGGATTGAAATCATGTCAATTAATCTGTTGCTGGAAAATGATACCGATCCGGTAGTTTGGCGCGGCCCGATTATTGCCAACACAGTTAAGCAGTTCTGGACCGATGTCATCTGGGGTGATGTAGACTATATGTTTGTCGATATGCCGCCGGGAACCGGCGATGTGCCATTAACCGTTTTTCAATCGCTGCCGGTGGATGGCATTATCATTGTCACCTCCCCCCAGGAGCTGGTTTCGATGATTGTTGCCAAAGCTGTTAATATGGCCAAGATGATGAATGTACCAGTAATTGGTCTGGTGGAAAACATGTCTTACTTTGAATGTCCGGATTGTGACAAGAAACACTATTTATTTGGCGAAAGCCGGATTGAAGACGTGGCCAAACAATATGGCATCGATGTCGTTGCAAAAATGCCGATTGATTCATCACTGGCGGGAGGCTGCGACAAAGGGCTAATCGAATTGTTTGAAAACAACTGGTTGGATCCGATCATTAAAACGATGGAAAAGAGTGAACAAGCAGATGCGTTGTTCATACCGGAATTTGCTGGTCAGGATGTTCCGGCTCAGACGGGGAGCCAGGTTTAATAAACTGTTTATAAAATTATAAAAAAGATAAACTGGTTATTGACAAATGTTAAGAATTAATGTAGACTAACAGAAGCTTAATCGTATTAAATAAAAGGTAGCCAATGAGGCATGTACTTCTTGAAAGAAGTTGTGTTTTGTTGGCTTTTTTTGTAGAGGCGTATTAACAGAATTTTAAGGCAATTGCTCAGATCCGATTTGAAATAGGGCTGACACTTTTAAAAAGTGTCATATCAGTAAAATGTCTTTGGAGTAGTGGTTTACAAAAACAGTTTAATATTGATGTCAATTATGTGTCTGAAGACTCACTCATGTGGGTCTTTTATTTTTTGAAAATTTAAGGAGAAAAGAAAAATGAATCAGGAATTATGGGAAAAATCGGTAGCGTTTCACGGACATCATTGTCCTGGGTTGGCTATTGGCGTTAGAGCTTCACAGGAAGCGATTAAGGCTCTCAATGTCTCTTTTTCGGAAGATGAAGATGTCGTTTGTATCACCGAGAACGATGCTTGCGGTGTTGATGGCGTTCAGGTTATTTTGGGATGTAGCGTTGGAAAAGGCAATCTGTTGTTTAGAAATCGGGGGAAACAGGCGTTTACTTTTTTTAATCGTAACAGTGGTGAAAAAATCCGCCTGGTTTTAAAAGCTTTGCCGGAAATGGAACGGGATGAAATGGAAGCGTTCATTTTAAATGAACCTGATGCCAGCAAGATCTTTGATTTTAAAACCCCGGATTATGAGCTGCCGGAACGGGCCCGGATTTTTCAAAGTGTGATCTGTGAAGAATGCGGTGAAAAAACGGCCGAGCATATGATTCGACTTGAAAATGGCAAAAAAGTCTGTGTCGATTGCTCAAATCCCTACACCCGAGGTTTTTAGGGAGTAGGAAACAGGATTCATTCAAGAAAAAAGAGGGAAAAATTGAATTTAGAAGATGTAAAAAAGAAATGGGATTATCATGAGCGTGATGTAGCAGCCAGTGTCGAAATGTGGGATTCTATGGCTCAGCAATTCGCCGAATTTGAAATACCAACTAAAGAGAACAGTTTTTTAATAAAAATGATTGCAGAAAATAACCTGATCAGCAAAGAAGGCAGCATTCTTGATGTGGGATGCGGTGCCGGAAAATATTCATTTGCCCTTTCAGATGTCTGTCACACGGTAACGGGATTGGATTTATCCCCTAAAATGATTGAAAAAGCCAATGAAAAAAAGACTGAATTAGGTAAAGGAAATATTGAGTTTTATGTCAATGACTGGCACGCCTCGGATCTTGAAAGTATGGGTTACAAAGGGAAGTTTGATCTGGTCATTGCCAATATGACACCAGCAGTCAGAAATGCCCAGACTTTTTTAAAACTTAATGAAGCAAGCAAGGGGCATTGTATCCTGACTAAGCCGATTAAACGAAAAGATCCTGTCTCTGACGCGATCCGGGAAATGCTGGGGATCGAAAATAAAAAAGAATCGGCAGATATCGAGGTACTATATGCCTTCGAATTACTCTGGCTTCAGGGAATGCTGCCGGAAATGCATTATGAAGAGCAATTGTGGGAGATGAAAAAACCCATTGATGCGGCCTATAAGCTTTATGCAAACCGGATGAAGTCGTATCGGGCATTAACCCCGGAAGAGGAAACAAAGATCAGAAAATATTTAGTCACAATTGCAGAAGATGGTTTGGTTGCGGAAAATGTGGAAACAACCATTGTGACGATCTGCTGGCGTGTATAATCCGTTTTAAACGATGTACTGAAAGAGGAGAAAAGTAATGAAAAAAAGAATAAAAAAAGTGGCGATCATTTTATTAAGTTTGGTGATGATGGTATCCTTTGTAGCTTGCAGCAGTGCAAAAGAAGAGGATGCCGAAAGTAAAGAAGCTAAGGCCACCACAAAGGTGGTAACCGACAGTCAGGGTCGTCAGGTGGAAGTACCAACAGAAATTGACAGTGTTGGTTCCCTCGGAGTGATGCGGCTGTTAACCTACATGGATGCGGTTGATCTGGTTAAAGGCGCAACCGATATGGACAATGTTCAGGTGTTAACTCGTCCCTACACCCTGGTGAATCCAAATTTTGCCAGTTTAACGCAAATTGGTCAGGGTGGTTCCGGTGGCATTGTTCCCTTTGACGAAGAAATCGTCAAATTGGCACCCGATGTCATTTTTGTTGTGTCGGATTATACTCAAGCCGATGATCTGCAGGCGAAAACCGGTATTCCGGTGGTAGCCGTAGCCAATCCCGGTTTATTTGATGGAAAAATGAGTGCTTCCATGGATCTGATAGGACAGGTATTGGGCAAAGAAGATCGGGCTAAGGCAGTCAACGAGTATATGGATAAGGCACAAAAGGATCTCAATGATCGCACCAAAGGTATTCCTGAAGCTAGTCGACCCAGTGTTTATAATGGCGCTCTGAATTTTAAAGGCAAACATGGTTTTGACGGAACCAGCGGGAATTATGGCCCCTTTGTAGCCATCAATGCCAATAACGTGGCCGATCAAACCGGTCAAAAATCAGCTTTCTCCATTGATCTTGAACAGGTACTGGCCTGGAATCCGGAGATTATTTTCCTGAATCCGGAAAATATGGATCTGGTCAATGAACAATACACCCAGAACCCGGACTTCTTTAATTCTTTGCAGGCAGTTCAGAATAACAAGGTTTACACCCAATTGGCATATAATAATAATTATACCAATATGGAAATTGCCTTGGCCGATGCCTATTATGCCGGTACCATTGTCTATCCTGATAAATTTAAAGATATCAATATTGAAAAGAAAACGGATGAAATTTTTGAGTTTTTGCTGGGCGAGAAATTATATTCTAAATATACGGCAGCAGGACAGGGCTTTGGTCCACTGACAATTGGAAAATAATGATTAACAAAAAAAAGAAAACCTGTGGTGTCAATTATGATCAATACATCTACCGCAAGGTTCTGACGATCGTGATTCTGGTGATACTGACATTTCTAACTGCACTTTTTGCTATATCAGCCGGTTCGGCTGATATTCCGGTTATCGAAGTGTTAAAGGCTTTATTTGGATTGGGTGCTGAAAAAAATGTACTGGTTACAGTCAACATCCGTCTGCCTCGAATCCTGATGGCCATCGTCGGCGGGATTGGCTTGGCAGCGGCTGGCTGTGTCATGCAGAGTATCTTAAAAAACCCCTTGGCATCATCATCTACCCTGGGGATCTCCCAGGGGGCTTCCTTCGGGGCGGCCATTGCTATCACCTTCCTAGGTGGTGGTGCCGTTATGGGGAACACTGCCGATGCGGTGACTGTCAACAACCCCTATCTGACCAGCATCTGCGCTTTTATCGCCTCGATGTTTGTCACCTTTGTGATTTTGGGTTTATCCAAAGCCCGCAAGGCATCTCCTGAAACCATGATTCTGGCTGGTGTGGCCCTCAGTTCGTTGTTTGCTGGCGCAACGGCGTTGCTTCAGTATTTTTCCTCAGATGTTCAAATGGCGGCGATTGTGTTCTGGACTTTTGGTGATCTGGGTCGGGCCAGTATGCAAAATATCCAGGTGGCGGCAACGGTGACAACTGGGGCATTGATCTATTTCATGTTTAACCGTTGGAACTACAACGCCCTGGAATGCGGCGAACATACTGCCACCGGCCTGGGGGTCAATGTATCCCGGGTGCGCCTGATCGGGATGACGGTAGCCTCACTGACGGCGGCGACGATTGTATCCTTTGTGGGGATCATCAACTTTATTGGTCTGATTGCTCCCCATATTATGCGGCGTTTTGTCGGCAATGATTACCGTTATCTGCTGCCAGCATCAGCCTTGATGGGGGCGCTGATGCTATTGATAAGTGATACGTTTGCCAGGCTGATAATTTCACCGGTCATTCTGCCAATTGGAGCCATTACCTCATTCCTGGGGGCTCCGCTGTTCTTATATCTGATATTTAAAGGAGTGAGTCATAATGCTGAAAATTGATGCTTTGGAATTTGGTTATCGATCCAACTGCAAAATTCTGGATCGCATTGAATTTGATGTTGCTAATGGCGAATGCGTGGCAATTTTAGGAAATAACGGGGCGGGAAAAAGCACTATGCTAAAATGTCTGAATAAGATTATCGCACCTCAAAAAGGCCGGGTAGTTGTTAATGAGGTCGATATTCTCAGGATGACCCGTCTGGATATTGCCAAAAATACCGCCTATGTTGCCCAGAAAAGTGAAGGAAGTCAAATTACGGCCTATGATGCTATTTTATTAGGTCGCAAACCCTATATTAAACTGGCACCGAAAAAAGAAGATTACGAAATCGTTGAAAAGATTATTGAAAGCATGGGACTGGAACAATTCTCACTGCGTTATATTGATGAGCTAAGCGGCGGCGAACTTCAAAAGGTGATGATTGCCCGGGCTTTGGCTCAGGAACCGAAGGTGCTGCTACTTGATGAGCCCACCAGCTGCCTGGATCTTAAGAACCAGCTGGAGGTACTAAAACTGATTCAGAACATTACCAAAGAAAAAGAGATCGCGGTGGTCATTGTCATTCACGATCTAAATCTGGCACTGCGATACTGCGACCGGTTTCTCTTTTTAAAAGACAGTGAAATTTTCTGTTATGGTGGTTTGGACATAATGACCTCCGAAAACATTGGCGCAGTCTATCAGGTGCCGGTGGTTGTGGAATCCTATCAAAATCAGAAAGTCGTGATCCCTTTAACGTAAAAAAAACTCTGGTTTGCTTGTTGAACCAGAGTTTTTTTTGTTGACGTTGAGCTAAATAATACGATTGTCGACTTTGAAGAATTCTGATAAAATGAATAAAAAACAGAAGGAGGGCTGTTCTTATGTCAGCATTCAAAAACACCGCACCGGTCGTCTGGTTATTGATTGCCATTGCCGTATTTATTGGCGGCATGATTATGCTTTTAGACGTAAAATTGGCCTGGGATATTATTATCACCGGCATTTCGATTATGTTAGTTGTCGTTGGAATTATGTACTTATCCGCCATTTTTTTAAAGAAGGACGAAAGTAAGCTAAAGGAGCTGGGTATCGGGTTATTGTGCCTGTTTGGGGGAATTTTTACCTACGCCAACCCGCAATTTTTAAAAGTTCCGTTTAGTTTCGCGATTGGTATGCTGGGGATCATCATTGGTTTTTTTGTTTTAATCAGTAGTTTAAAACTTAAGAGCGATGGAGCGTCCTGGGGATGGACCATGCTGGTGGCCCTGGTTTATATCGGGTTGGGTATTGATATGGCTTTTTTTGCCACCACCGGTCGAATTTTTGGCATTATTTTTGGAATTTATCTGATTTTTTTTGCTTTTAATATCTTTGGCGATGCGCTGGTCAGTTTAATGAAACATAATAGCGGCGCCCAAAAAGCCAAGAAGCACCTGCGGGTCACTCTGCCGTTGGTATTTGCGGCTTTTTTACCGATGCGGATGTTAAAAAAGGTCAATCAATTGGTGGAAGAAGAACCGGATGCCTTGCTGTTACTGGAAGATCATTCCATTGAGCGAACCACTGATATGGAAATTTTTATTCATACAAAAGAAGGATTGATACCAGGAATGGGTCATGTGGATGCTTCCATCGGGGAAAATGTATTTAGTTATGGGAATTATGATGATTCCACCTGGAAACTGGGTGGCTTTCTGGCTGATGGGGTGCTGGTGGAAATGCCCAAGGCGGAACATGTAAAACAGGCTCTGAAGGTTGAAAAGAAAATCCTGATGGGTTATGGTCTTTCGCTAACCCCGGAACAGAAAAGTGGGGTTAAGGAACAACTTGACAAACTGCTGTCGAAAACAACTTCATGGGAACCTAAAGCAGAACAAGCAGAAAAAGGGGAAATTGAAGGGGAACCAAAGGATTATTCTGATGTTTCCAGTCAGCTTTATAATGATGCCAAAGCAAGTTTTTATAAATTCATACAGGGCAATGAATTTAAAACATATTACGCCTTGGGAACCAACTGTGTTAAGCTGGTCGATACCATTGTTGGTAAAACCGGGATTGATCTGATCAAGGTCAATGGTATTATTACCCCCGGTGCCTATCTCGACTATTTGGATCGGCTCTATGAACGGGGGGATTCGATTGTGGTTTCCCGCACGCTTTATCAGGATATAGAGAATAATATGGCTAAGGATGATAGTGTCCGTTCGGTTGAAAGTCATGAAACAGTATAATTAAAAATTATAGCAGTTTGAAATGATTATTGGTGTATTCAATGATACCTTCTTTTTGCAGCTTAGAAAGCACCCGGGATAAAGCAGAGCGATCCACGCACAAAAAATCGGCCAGTTCATTGCGGCTAAAGGGAATCTCAAACGCGAGGTTTCCTTTTTTTTCGGCCTGCATCGACAAATAGGAAAGCACCTTATCCTGAATGGTTCGACGCGATAACAGCTGGTTTTTATTACTCAGGAGAATGTTTTTCCGTGCCAGAATTTTTAGCAGGTTTTCGATTAGCTGATTGTGAAAAATGCAGGAGTTGGGGCAGGTGTTGATAATCCGTTCGATGCCCAGAAACATAACACTTGCGTTGGTCTTGGCCAGCACCGTTACGGGGCTTTCTTTAATCCCGGCACTGGCAAAGGCTTCGCCGAAAATATGGCTGGGGCTCAGTTCAGTAAGAATTGAGCGATTGCCATAATAATCCTCCTGAATAACCTGAACTTCTCCTGATAGAATAACCCCGACCGCTGGAACCGGTTGGCCGGTCAGTAGGATGATTTCCCCTCGATCATAGGTTTTTACCTCACCACCGAGGCATTGCAGCATGGCTTCGAGATTTTCATCAATGCCATCAAATAGTTTAACGTTTCTTAAGACTTCGATATTTTTATCCATATTTTCCCTTTGTGTTGCATTTGCAACGGTAGTTTTGGGTAGATTATATTATGATTAGCTCAAGAAATCAATACATGATATTTCAAGGAGGAAATAAAGATGATCCGAAAAATAATTTCGATAGATGAACAAAAATGTAATGGTTGTGGCTTATGTGCCGAAGCCTGTCATGAAGGTGCCATTGGCATGGTCGATGGGGTGGCCAAACTACTAAGAGACGATTACTGCGATGGATTGGGTGATTGCCTGCCCAGCTGTCCAACCGGAGCGATAACCTTTGTGGAACGGGAAGCCGCTGCCTATGACGAAGCGGCGGTGCTTGAAAATATGAAAAAGAAAGAAGCTGCTCAAAAAAGTGATGAGAAAAAAACGGGTGGATGCCCCGGAACTCATGCAAAAACGATTGTCCGGGAAAGCGTATCAGCGGATGATGGTTTGGAACCACTGGCCTGTGGGTGTCCGGGCTCCTCGTCCAAAGCGATTACTCGAGATGTTGCAACAACACCGGAATCAACGGCAACAGCTGCTCCGCAATCACAATTGCGACAATGGCCAGTGCAGATTAAGCTGGCCCCGGTTAATGCTCCGTATTTCAATGGTGCACATCTACTGATTGCGGCAGATTGTACGGCCTACGCCTATGCTGATTTTCACAATCGTTTTATTAAAAATAAAATCACACTGATCGGTTGTCCTAAACTGGATTCGGTTGATTATGCTGAAAAGTTGACTGAAATAATAAAGCTTAATGACATCAAAAGCGTGACGGTGGTGCGGATGGAAGTACCTTGTTGTGGTGGTATCACTGCAGCCGTGACCACGGCTCTTCAGAATTCGGGAAAAATGATTCCCTGGCAGGTGCTAACCGTCACAACAGATGGAAAAGTGCTGGAAAATGTCTAAAATGCCATCGTAAAAAAACAACGAATTACAGAAATAGGTGGAAAGATTATCCATGTGGTTCCGGCAAAGGAACAATTCATGAGTATTAAATTGATATTTTCCTGTTGTTGGAGAAGCCACTAAAGCTTAACACACGACGATTTGCTTTTAATAACGGCTCGACTGATAAAAATTTGTCCTCTAATTTGTTACCTAAAAAATACGGCCATATCCCGAATCTCCGGGGATATGGCTTTTTTTAGATCAGAATAGATAAATATAGGTGAACTAAGAAGATGTTTTAAACGAATTTTAGATCGTTGCAATTTCGATCGGGCACAAAAAAATGAGGTGTTATCATGGTTTCGTAAACCTTTGCAAAAATCGATAAGAAATATTTTGCAAAGGCCTTAATTTGTGCTTTAAGTGATAAAGTTATGTTGTAAAACCAGAATGATTATGATATGATAGCCCTGTCGATACATATATATACAAGTTGACAAAATACGAATTTTTCCTGTTGAAAAAACAGTGATTATAACATACACTGTTTAAAGAAAATTGACCGGGAAATGATAATGGAGGAAACATTATGGCTTTTAATATTGCAGTTGCAGGCAAAGGTGGCGTTGGCAAAACAAGTCTTACCGGTATGCTTATTGAATATTTAGTGGCAGAAGGTCTGGGTCCAATTTTAGCAGTGGATGCAGACGCCAATGCCAATCTTAACGAAGTGCTTGGAGAAGAGGTTGATCTTTCCATTGGAGAGATTAAAGAAGAAGTCAACCGGGCTGAAATGGAAGGTGTGCCACTGCCTCCGGGTGTGACGAAAACCGATTTTTTAAGATTGCGATTGAATCAGGCAGTTGCAGAAGGTAACGGCTATGATCTGTTGGTTATGGGCCGTAGCCAGGGTGCTGGTTGCTATTGCTATGTAAACGGAATCTTAAAAACCCAGCTTGATATGCTGGCGAGCAATTATCAATATATCATCGTTGACAATGAAGCCGGAATGGAGCATTTAAGCCGGGGAACCCTTGGAAAAATTGACATGTTGATTCTAGTCAGTGACTGTTCCCGTCGCGGGATTCAGGCTGTTGGCCGGATTAAAGAGTTGGTAGCTGAGCTTAAACTAAAAGTACCAGTAATTAAACTCATTGTCAACCGTGCACCAGATGGCGTCTTAAACGAAGGGACAGCCGAAGAAATCGAAAAACAGGGACTTGATCTGATTGGCGTTGTACCACTGGATCAGAATGTTTTTGAATATGATGCCTATGGCAAACCACTGGTTCAGCTGCCCGCTGATTCACCAGCCAAGGTGGCTTTAAGAGATATTGTCAACAAATTGGAAATCATCAAAAACAACAAAAAATAGATCATCAGGCTTATGAATGCTTTAAAAACTGATAGATAAACGGATAAAGCAGTACCGACAATTGTTACATCATGTTGTGACCTAGGGGTCAGACCCTATGCATCAGAGCGGACACGGCGATAGCCTGTCCGATTCTGCAGCATACAACAGATTAACAATTGGTCGGTACGGGAGTTTGTCGATGAAATCGGGGCTGTTTATCAGCCCTTTCAGACGGAAACTGCGGAAAAGGGGAGATTGTTAAATGAGTAAGGTACGATTTATAATTAAAGGAAAAAGATCCGTTGATTTAGTGGCCGGTGAGGGCGAGAATCTGCTGGATGCAGCCAGAAGAGCTGGCGTCATGATCGATTCGCCATGCAGCGGGAATGCCACCTGCGGAAAATGTAAGGTAAAAATTATATCAGGACAGGTTAAGACAGAAAAAACCAGACATATTTCTGAGGAAGATATGGCCAACGGGATCGTTCTTTCCTGCAATGCAACCATTATTGAAGATATCGAGGTGGAAGTACCGGATTTAGCATCTTCTTTTGTCAATGAAATGCAGATCACCGATTTATCAAACAATGAAAATAAAAATATTAAATACGTTCGCAAGAAAATGATCAAAGAAGGTATGACCAATGCCAGTCGGCTCTGGTCTGAGATCATTCAATTGCCATGCCCCAGCATCGAAGACAACAGTGCTGATGAAGATCGGCTAAAACTTTATTTTCAACAGAATCTGGGTTATGAAGACATCACCATCAGTTTGAATGTGATGAAAAAACTGCCGGATGCATTTAGAAAAAAGGATTTTTTAATCGAAGTTGTTTATCTGAAACGTCGGGAAGTGGCCGAAATTCTCGATGTAAAACCGGCAAATGGCGAAAAATCAGTACTCTACGGTATTGCCTTGGATATTGGAACAACTTCCGTGTCGGCCTGCCTGGTGGATATGAACACCAATGAAATCCTGACAAAAGCATCAATGGGCAATGCTCAGGTTAAATATGGGGCAGACGTCATTAACCGGATCGTGTATTCAGAAAAACCTGGTGGACTGGAAAATTTGCGCCATGCCATTGTTGAAGAGAGTATTAATAGTCTCATCGAAAAAATGGTTAAAACTGTCGGGATTAACAAAGAAGACATCTACGAGGTCTGTGCCGCCGGTAATACCACCATGAATCATTTATTGTTGGGGTTAAATCCCGACTATTTAAGACGGGAGCCATTTATCCCGGCGATTAATGACATCCCTGAAATGAAGTGTGCTGAACTGGGAATCAATGTTAACCCGGAAGGAAAAATTTATCTGGCCCCATCAGTGGCTAGTTACGTTGGCGGCGATATTACCGCTGGAGTCTTTGCGGTACCGGTGTGGATGCGAGAAGACTTTACTATGCTGGTGGATCTGGGAACAAACGGCGAAATTGTCTTTGGCAACAAAGATTTCTTAATGACCTGTGCCTGTTCAGCTGGACCGGCTTTCGAAGGTGGAGAAATCAGCTGCGGTACCCGGGCCGTACCTGGCGCCATCGAACAGGTTACCATCAATGAAGAAGATCTTAGGCCCTTTTATAATACCATTGGCCATGTCAGTCCGGTTGGGATTTGTGGTTCAGGGATCATCGACTTAATTTGTGAAATGAAGCGAACAGGCATCATTAACGGCAAAGGTCGAATGGAACGGGATCTGAATCATCCCAGAATAAAATTTGACGAATACGGAATTGGGCAGTATTATCTCTATTCCAAGGAGCTGGACAATGGCTCAAAAGACATCTATATCACTGAAATTGACATTGACAGCTTTATCAAGGCCAAAGGAGCCGTATTCTCGGCGATTTATATTTTAATGGAAAGTCTGGATATGCCCATTGATGTGTTGGAAAATATTTATGTTGCCGGCGGAATCGGCACCAATCTGGATATCACCAATGCAATTGCGCTGGGAATGCTGCCAGATATACCAGTAGAAAAATATTTCTATATTGGTAACAGTTCAATGCAGGGGTGTTATTTGGCTCTGACCCTCAGTGAAGGAAAAGATAAGATCCGTGAGATCTCTCAGAATATGACTTACATGGAATTAAGCGTCCACCCGACCTATATGGATGAATTTATCTCGGCTTGCTTTATTCCGCACACCAACATGAACTTATTTCCATCGCTTGAAAGCTAACATGGAAAACTAAAACAGGAGATTTTAAATGGAAAATACCTTACGGGATGAAACCGCAATTGAAGAAAAAAGAAAAGATAAAATACCCTATGAGCATTACAAGGGCTTGTTAAAAGACCTTGATCCTCAAACTGTTGCTAAAAACAGTACCTGTCCCTTTGATGAAAAAGGGAGCTTCTTTACCGCCACTTTGATGGGAACCCCATACAAGGTTGCCTATCCTCAGGGAGATGTGACGGATATGGATGGACAGGACTTTGATAATTATAAACTAAAAACCATGATTTTGCGCTATCTGATCAATGCCAAAGGGATTAAGGCTACCGGCGAAAACATTGCCTATCGGGATGTTTCCGGCGGAAACATTTACTATCCCTGCTTTGAGGGGCGCTGTTTAAAACGGTTTGCCTTTACCTTTAATTATAATCTTGAGGGGTTAAAAAAAGCGATGGCAATTCTGGGTGCTGAACCCCAAAGTATTGGGGATCTCTCCTGGCGGTTTGAGGTCATCAATAATATGTTCATGACTGTAATTCTTTGGATTGGTGATGATGAGTTTCCACCCGAAGCACAAATCTTGTTTGATGCTAATTTTCCCAGTGCCTTCAGTGCTGAAGATATGGCTGTTATGGGCGATATTTTTATTCCGGCACTTAAAGAACTCAGTAAGAAATAATGAAGCAATCAAAATTACTGGATATTGATCCCCATTTTTCGGAGAGTAGTTATGTCATTAATCGTGATTTATTTATAAATTACGATCCCGGCGAGATGAGTAGAAGCTCGTCTTGCCCCTATAATCGGGAAAATGGACGATTTGAAATTACGGTTCTGGGAGAAACTTATTTTGTCGATTATCCCAGTGGAGTGGTTCGCAACGCACAAGGTGAAGAATTTGATAACTACTCAATCAAAATTTTTATTCTCAGATATTTAATGAATGCCAACGGAAAAGAAGCCACCAACGAGTGGATTAGTTTCAAAGAATTTCCGGATGGCCCGTTATATTATTCCAATTTTCACAAACGCTGCATTCAAGTTTTTGCACAAATAGGCAACGAAATGCCAGAACAACTAAAGAAATATATGAGCAGGCTACAAGCGGTTCCCTATAATAAAGGTGACCTTTCCTGGCAGTTCACAGTGACACCTGGAGTGGATATTGTCTGGATAGTGTGGTTTGGTGACGATGAGTTCGAAGCTGAAGCGCAGATATTGTTCGACAAGAAATTAACAGATGTCTTTAACATCAAAGATCTGGCAATTTTAGGTGATGTTTTGATGATTTCGTTGAAAACCTTTACTTTCTCTTTAAACTCTAAAAAAAATTAAGATAAATTTTAGAAAAATGCCGAAAATTAATTGACAAACTTTTAACTAATATAGTACAATCTGTGTATACTTATATATACAGGTAAAAAGCTGTAGAATATGTAATGGTTTTAATTTGGTTTTAAAGTCTTGAACTTTGAAATAAATATTTTGAAAAAAGGTAACAGGTTAGGAGGAAACAAAGAATGCCATACAAAAAAGCAGAACAAAAATTTAGTGGCAAGATCAACGTATGTGAGATAGGTGTTGGAGATGCAGCTATCAGCATAGGTGGAGAAAACTCATTACCATTTTTAGGTACTGAAGGGTTTAAAACTGCGGTTGGTATCGCAATTTCAGACACAACTGACGAGTGGGCAGATTGCTTCAAAGCTCTTTACGGAGATGATTTGAAAAACCCTGCAGCGTTAGCAAAAGCAGCAGTAGAAAAATCAGGTGCTGATTTCCTATTAGTTAAACTTGAAAGTGCAGATCCAAACGGCGCAGACGCATCAGTTGAAAGCTGTGTTGCAACTGCCGTAGCAGTAGAAGCTGCAATTGACGTACCTTTAGTAGTAGAAGGATGTAAAAACGGCGAAAAAGATGCTAAGTTATTAGAAGAAGTAGCTAAAGCTCTTGAAGGTAAAAATGTCGTTTTATTCTCTGCAGTAGAAGACAATTACAAGACAATTGGTGCTGCTGGCGGAATGGCTTACGGCCAAAAAGTATCAGCTGAATCTGCAGTAGATATCAACCTTGCAAAACAATTAAACATCTTATTAACACAACTGGGTGTTAAGAGCAAAGATATTATCATGGATGTTGGAACAGCAGCAGCCGGTTACGGTTTTGAATATGTTGCTTCAACCATGGATCGTATTCGTTTAGCCGGCTTAGGTCAAAACGATGAATCCTTACAAATGCCAATTATGACCAATGTTTCTAACGAAGCATGGGGCGTAAAAGAAGCGGTTTCCACAATTGAAGATGCACCAGAATGGGGCGATCAGGAAGCACGTGGTATCGGTATGGAAGTAGCAACAGCTTCTGCTTGTGTTGTTGGCGGATCAAACGCTATCATCGTAAGACATCCAGAATCAGCTAAAACCGTTAAAGCTTTAGTTGCTGGAATCATAGGTTAGGAAAGGAAGGCGAATACAAATGGCAGTAAAAGGTTTAGATATCTTTAAACTCACACCAAAAACAAACTGTAAAGAATGTGGTTTCCCAACATGTATGGCTTTCTCAATGAAAGCTGCTACTGGCGGGGTACCTGTAGAAAAATGTCCATACATCTCAGAAGAATCTAAAGAATTATTATCAGAAGCTACAGCTCCTCCAATGAAAACCATCAAAGTTGGTTCTGGCGATACAGAAAAAGCTCTTGGCGGCGAAACTGTATTATTCAGACACGAAAAAACTTTGGTTAATAAAAACCTGTTTGCAGTAGAATTATCAGATGCTATGAGTGACGCTGATGTTGATGCAGCTTGCGCTACATTACAAAAAATTAACTATGACCGAATCGGCGAAATGATGTTCGTTGAAATAGTTGCCGTTCGTTTTGCAGCTGATGCAGCTAAATTTGCAGCACTTGTTAAAAAAGTAGCTGACTGTGGCAAAATTCCAATGATCGTTACAACTGATGCTGAAGTAGCAAAAGCAGCGGTTGCAGGTGCTGGCGCAGGCGCAATTATCATGGGCGCAACCAAAGATAACGCCGCAGCAATGGTAGACGTAGCTAAAGCTGCAGATGCTGTTCTTGGTGTTTCTGCAGACAGTATTGAAGCATTACACGATTTAGTTGAAGAAATCGAAAAAATGGGTTACAAAAACCTGGTATTAAATGTTGGCGAAACTTCAATCAAAGAAGCTTACGCAAATGCAGTTGATATCCGTACTGCAGCAATCAAAGGTAATGACCGTACATTCGGATATCCTTCAGTTGTATTTGCAAACAAATTAGCACCAGCTAATATCAATCTGCAAATTGCTTTAGCATCGGCTTTCGTTCTTCGTTATGGTTCAATCATCGTTATGGACGAAATGGACTTCAACGCTGCTTTACCACTGTTTGGTTTAAGACAAAACATCTTTACCGATCCTCAAAAACCAATGCGTGTTGAACCGAAGGTATATGAATTCAACAAACCAACAGGCAACGATCCAGTTCTTGTTACTGTTGACTTCGCACTGTCTTACTTCGTTGTTGCCGGTGAAATCGAACGATCTAAAGTTCCTGCTTACCTGGCAATTCCAGACGCTGGTGGTTATTCAGTACTTACTGCTTGGGCTGCTGGTAAATTTGGCGCTGGCGTTATCGCTAACTTCATTAAAGAAGCAGACGTTGCCAGCATGACTACTTCTCGTAAGTTAATCTTACCTGGTAAGGTTGCTGTTCTTCAAGGCGACTTAGCTGAAGAACTTCCAGACTGGGAAGTTATTGTTGGACCAAACGAAGCGATGCAATTACCTAAGTTCTTAAGAGACATGCAAGCATAAATAATATCAATCTGTGCCCGGAGTTAACTTCGGGCACACCTAAAATATTTTTTTCAATTTGAAAGGGGAACAATATGTCAAAATTCATGGTTATTGGTGAAAGAATTCACTGTATTTCTCCAGCAATTCGTCAGGCATTCGCAGATAGAAATCCAGAGCCAATTCTTTTAAGAGCAAAAGAACAATTAGATGCTGGTGCAGATTATCTTGATTTAAACATCGGACCTGCTGAAAAAGGCGGCGAAGAATTAATGCAATGGGGTGTAAAATTACTCCAGGAAAACTTTGATAACGTACCAATCGCATTGGATACAGCCAACATGAAAGCAATCGAAGCTGGTATTCAGGTTTATAACCGATCAAAAGGTAAACCAATCGTAAACTCAGCTGATGCTGGCGATCGTATCGAATACGTTGATTTAGCAGCTGCTAATGATGCGATGGTTATCGCTCTTTGCTCTAAAGAAGGTGTACCAGGAAGCAATGACGAACGTATTGCATACTGTTCAGAATTATTAGAACGTGGTATGGAACGAGGAATGGAACCAACAGATTTACTGTTTGACCCATTATTCATTGTTATCAAAGGAATGCAAGATCAATTAGGTGATGTATTAGAAGCAATTCAAATGATCACTGATATGGGTCTGTTAACAACTGGTGGTTTAAGTAACGTATCGAATGGCGCACCAAAACACATCCGTCCATTATTAGATAGCGCTACAGTTGCTATGGCAATGCAATGTGGATTCAGTTCTGCTATTGTTAATCCTTGCGACAAACGATTAATGGAAACCATTGTTGCTTGCGATATTATCAAAAATAATATCCTTTATGCCGATTCAGTACTTGAGTTCTAGAAATACCTTTATAAATTAACAACAGGTATTTGAAAATACTCATAAAAAAAAGCCCCCGACCACAATTCATCACTTGCCGCACAAGTTAAGATGAAAGTCAGGAGCAAACAACTATGTATAATGTATCACTCACCTACATTGTATAACATTTAACAATGTTTGTAAAGGGTAATTTGATTATTTTTTTCGATATGATAAAACTTTTTGCAAATCCGTAAAAATTATCTATTATACGAAACAGGTGCGTTGATATAAATTATAAAATTTAGAGAGGTAGAAAAAATATGAGCAATGAAATTTTAAACTACGATAAGGTCGCTGAAGCTTCCCTTGCGAAAGCTCAGAGAGATGGCGCAGAAACAATGTGGGATCGCCGTGCTGCACAAAAAACCCAATGTGGTTTTGGGGAAGCAGGGGTATGTTGCCGAATTTGTGCAATGGGTCCATGTCGAGTCAGTCCAGTTCCTGGAAAAGGTGCTGAAAGAGGTATTTGTGGAGCGAATGCAGACACAATTGTAGCAAGAAACTTTGCCAGAATGGTTGCTGCAGGTACATCTGCTCACTCGGATCATGCCCGTGATATTGTTCATGCAATGCATCATGCTTCTGCAGAAGGTCCATTTAAAGTACGTGATGAAGCAAAATTACGTCGAATTGCTAAGGAATGGGATGTTGTTGATGCTGATACCAAAGAAACTTACGCATTAGCACATGAAATGGCTGAAATTGCCCTTGAAGAATTTGGTAAACCATTTGGAACTCAACGTTTCTTAAAACGTGCACCAAAAGATCGTCAGGCTGTATGGGCTAGAGAAGGCATTGAGCCACGAGCCATTGATCAGGAAGTTGTAACATTAATGCACTCAACACATATGGGTTGTGCTGCAGACTATGAAAGTATTTTCCGACGTGGAATGAGAACTGGGATGTCTGATGGATGGGGTGGTTCCATGATCGGAACTGAATTCTCGGATATTCTTTATGGAACACCAACTGCAAGAGCATCTTCTTCTAACCTGGGTGTTATTGATGCTGAAATGGTTAATATCCTGATCCATGGTCATGATCCTAACCTTTCTGAAATGCTTGTATTAGCTGCTCAAGATCCAGCAATGGTTGAAATGGCTAAATCTGTTGGTGCTAAAGGCATTAACATCGTTGGGATGTGCTGTACTGGTAATGAAATGACCATGCGACATGGTATTAAAATTGCCGGAAACTTCTACCAACAAGAAATGTGTATTATTACTGGTGCGATGGAAGCGGTTGTCGTTGACGTTCAATGTATCTTCCCAGCTCTTCCAGAACTGGCTAAAACTTACCATACACGATTCATCAGTACATCACAAAAAGCAAAAATCGCTGGTGATATGTACATTGAATTCTCTGAAGCAACTGGCTTAGAAAATGCTGCTGAAATCGTAAAAATTGCGATCAATAACTTCCCGAATCGTGATGCTTCCAAAGTAGAAATTCCAGATATTAAACAAGATACAATGGTTGGTTACTCTGTAGAAGAAATCATTAACCATTTAGATAAAGTTGTTAACTCTCAATTAGAAGATGGTCTGGGAACAGTTAAACCATTAACTGACGTTATCTATGCCGGGGTACTTCGTGGAGCTGCTGGTGTTGTTGGTTGTAATAACCCTAAACAACAACATGACTATGCGCATATTACAGTTATGGAAGAACTGATCAAACGTGATGTTATCTGTGTTGTTACTGGTTGTGCTGCTCAAGCTGCTGCTAAAGCTGGTTTATTAACATTAGAAGCAAAAGAAAAATGTGGTCGAGGACTGTTAGAAGTTTGTGAACGTGTAAACATTCCACCAGTACTTCACATGGGTTCTTGTGTAGATATCAGCCGTATCCTTCACTTAGTAAACCTTTGTGCAGATTTAAAAGGAATCGATCCAGCTTTATTACCAGTCGTTGGTATCGCACCAGAATGGATGTCAGAAAAAGCGGTAGCGATTGCTAACTATGTTGTTGGTTCTGGTATCAATACTTACTTGGGAGTTATTCCACAAGTATTGGGTTCACCAAACTTCACAAAACTGATGACAGAAGATGTTCAGGAATTCATCGGTGCCCACTTCGTATTCGAAAAAGATCCAATTGTCATGGTTGATAAGATCATGGAAGATATTGAAGCAAAACGAGTTGCATTAGGTATCTAATTATATAAAGATAGACAGGTGATAAAATGAAAATAGCATTAACAGGAAAAGGCGGGGTTGGAAAAACAACCATCTCAGCAAGTTTGAGCCGATATTTTGCCGACCAGGGATATAATGTGTTAACAGTTGATGCTGACCCCGATGCCAATCTTGGTCTTGCCTTAGGCATGAGCGAAGAAATGATTGCCAGTATTGTTCCTATTTCTGAAATGAAAGACATGATTGAAGAACGTACTGCTGCCGATACCGGTTCTTTTGGTTCAATGTTTAAAATGAATCCAGAGGTTGCTGATATTCCTGACCGTTATGCCAAGGAATTTAACGGTGTCAAATTACTGACAATGGGAACGGTCGATACCGGTGGATCAGGTTGTGTCTGCCCTGAGCATGTGCTTTTAAAGATGCTGATGAGCCATCTGGTTTTGTACCAAAAAGATGTAGTCATCATGGATATGGAAGCTGGTATTGAACATTTGGGTCGAGGAACCGCTGGCGCTGTCGATGCATTTATCGTTGTTGTCGAGCCGGGTGTCCGCAGTATTCAAACGTATCATAAGGTTAAATCCATGGCTACGGATATTGGTGTTAAACAAGTTTATGTTATTGGAAATAAAATCCGGAACGACGGAGATATCGCCTTTCTTACCGAAAAAATCGGAGCTGAAAACATTATTGGTTTCTTAAACTACCGTGATGCGATTTCAGAGTCTGACCGAAACAACAAGTCACCCTATGACGATCCTGTCATGAAGGAAGACATTGCCAATTTAGGTAAGCGAATTCTGGAAATTGTGCAGGAAAAAAAGAAATAACGAGTTTTTAATAAAGCAACAAAAATCTAATGTTAATTGAACGAATCTAAGGAGGAAAAAGTCCATATGAATATGAATCTTTTTGATATTGTTTACGACGGTCAAGCCCAGTATCAGCAACGTGCTGAAGAAATGGTTGCCAAAGTCGTTGCTGAAAAGGGAAAAGAAACACCGGTAAAATTCCCCGGTACTGCTTACGCTTTACCATGTATCTATGCCATCACCGGTAAAAAAGTTACCAACGTAGGTGAATTGGAAGAAGCGTTAGAACTAGCAAAAGCTAAGATCAACCGTACGAATTACCTGCAACAAGGCTTAGATGCTGGTACATCTGCTGCAATGTGTGCGGAAATCATTGAAGCAGTTAAATATGTTTATGAAGATCTTCCATATGCAGGTCGTGCAGTTGAAGATTTAAATACAACTGATGTTCGTTACTTAGGACATATCACTGATGCTGAAGTTCGTAACTTCGGTGTGCCACTGGTTACTGACGACATCCCAGGTGTTGCTGTTATTATCGGTGAATGCAAAGATGCTGAAATGCTTGCTAGCATCGTTAAAGATTACCAGGGCAAAGGTTTATTGACCTTCATGGTTGGTAAAGTAATTGACCAGGCGATCGAACAAAAAATCAAAATGGGTATCGACCTTCGAGTTATTCCTTTGGGATACGAAATCGAATCTGTTATCCACGTTGTATCTGTAGCGTTACGTGCCAGCTTAATCTTTGGTGCAACACCTCCTGGCGACTTCCTGGCTCACAGAACGTATACTAAAAACCGTGTTAAAGCATTTGTTAATGTATTTGGACCATGGGACAATAAAATTATCGCCGCTGGTGCAGCTGCAATCGAGTTAGGCTTCCCAGCAGTTACAGAAACATACATCAATGAAGTACCAACCTTATTATTAAACCAACCAGATAACAGCAAAGTTGTTGCTACTTCTTTAGAAGCCCGTAACATCAAAATCAAAGTTACTGAAATCGACTGTCCAGTTGCTGTTTCTTCAGCCTTCGAAGGTGAACGAGTTCGTAAAGATACAATGTTTGCTGAATTCGGTGGAAACAAAACTGAATGTTGGGAACTTGTAACAACTGGTGATGTTGCTGAAATGGAAGACCACAAAATTACTGTGGTAGGACCTGACATTGATGACGCTATGTTCGAAGGTAAAGACGTTGTTCGTCTGCCAATGGGTGTTGTTGTTAAAGTTGGTGGCAAAGCAATGCAAAAAGACTTTGAAACCGTACTCGAAAGACGTATCCATTACTTCACAAACTATATTGAAGGCGCAATGCATGTTGGTCAAAGAAATATTGCATGGATCCGTTTAACAAAAGAAGCATTTGAAAAAGGCTTCCGTTTAAGACACATCGGTGAAGTTTTATATGCAAAAATGCGTTCTGACTTTGATAAAGTTGTTGACAAATGTGAAGTTACCATTTACACCAATGCAGAAGATGTAAAACGTCTTGGCGAAGAACTGGTTAAACCGATCTATGCTGAACGTGACGAACGAATGGGCGCTCTGACAGATGAAAGTGTTGATGAATTCTACACCTGTCTGTTATGTCAATCATTTGCTCCAAGCCATGTTTGTGTAGTAACACCAGAACGTTTAGGTCTTTGTGGTGCTGTTTCCTGGTTAGATGCTAAAGCAACTAAAGAATTAGACCCAACCGGACCTAACCAACCAATCGTTAAAGGCGAAGCTATTGACGAACGTTTAGGACGTTGGGATTCTGTAAATGAAGTAGTTGCAAGAGATTCTCAAGGTGCTGTTGAAGCAGTTACACTGTACTCAATCCTTGAAGATCCAATGACATCTTGTGGTTGTTTCGAATGTATCTGTGGTATCATGCCAGAAGCAAACGGTGTTATCATTGTAAACCGTGAGTTTGGCGATACTTCACCAGTTGGTATGACTTTCGGTGAATTGGCTTCAATGACCGGTGGTGGTGTTCAAACTCCAGGCTTCATGGGTCATGGTCGATTCCTGATCGGTTCTAAAAAATTCATGTCAGCAGAAGGCGGTTTACAACGAATCGTTTGGATGCCAAAAGAATTAAAAGACGATGTTGCAGAACGTTTAAATAAAGCAGTTAAAGAAATGACCGGAATTGAAAACTTCGCAGACATGGTTTGTGATGAAACAATTGCCAGCGATTCTGAAGCAGTATTAGAATTCTTAGAATCAAAAGGACATCCAGCTTTAGCTATGGATCCAATTATGTAATTAATTTTGACGCCGTCAAAATAAAGACATGCCTGAAGGCAGAACACAGTCGTGTTCTGCCTTTTTTTAACCTAAACATAAATCTATGCAGTTTAGAATAATTCAAAATAGCTATAGTTTTATTAAGAAATTGATGCTATAATTATTAAAATAAGATCAACAGGAGGAAACAATATGTGTAGCAATAAAGAACAACACAGCCATGGTGAGCATCATGCCCATGAAGAAGGCCATCCTCATATAGGTGGAGCCCAACACGAACATCAACATGCGCATCCTCATACTGGGGATGAAGGTCATGAACACATTCATGAGCATAATCACGAACATGGTCACACACACAGTCATCCCCACAGCGATGACCATGATCATGGAAGCGAGCATACCCACACTGCAGAACATGAGCACGAACACACGCATAATCACGCCCATCCCCACCCTCATAAACATGAGCACGCACATGGACATGAAAGTCAGGCCCATGTACATGGCCATGATCATCCCCACGGTCACGATCACTCGCACAGCCACGATCATCCTCACCCTCATGTTCACGGTGACGGTCATTGTGGACACCACAATAAAAACGGCGCTGGTTGTTGCCATGGTGGTGACATCGAAAATAAAGATGTTGAAATTCTAGGATTACTACTGGATCATTGGGTGGCACACAATCAGGATCATGCCATGGAATATAATACCTGGGTTGAAAAAATGAATCGACTGGGAAAAAATGATGTTGCCGAGTCCTTAATCGAAGCGATAGCACTGATGAGTGAAGCCGATAAGCATCTGGTGGCAGCAAAAAAAGAGTTAGGCTAAATAACTCTAAAATTTTAAACGACTTGAGTAGTGCGGATTAAACGAATCGCGATAAAACTCGTGTCAAAAGCGCATAAAAAACCAGTTGCCCCCTGACTTGTGTTAGGGGGCAGTCTATGTTAAAATAACCTCAATTAGAAGAAAGGAGACTGAGAACATGTGTGAATCTTCAGCTTATATGATCACTCCTGAAGGAGAAACTAAAATTATGGACTATGTTGTTGATATCGTTCCAAATGAAGATGGCAGTTTAACCCTGTCGGATTTATTGGGTGGTACAAAAATTGTTCAAGGGAAATTAAAAGAAGTAAAGCTTCTTAACCACAAAATTATTATTGAAGGAACAACGGTCTAGACGATGAACATAGTAGTGCTAGACGGCATGGGAGGAGGCATTGGCTCTCGAATTGTGGGTATTTTAAAAGATGAAATACCACCATATATTGAAATATATGGTTTGGGAACCAATGCGCTGGCCACTGCGGCGATGTTAAAAAAGGGCGCTAATAAGGGCGCTACTGGCGAAAACGCCATTGCTGTTACCGTTAAAAAAGCTGATTTTATCATCAGTTCAATTGCAATGACCATTCCAAACTCGATGATGGGAGAAGTCACTCCGAAAATGGTTGAAGCCATTGGAAATAGTGATGGATTTAAAATCTATATTCCGATTCTACCGGAAAATCACCATATTGTTTCACTGGAGGAAAAACCTCTACTACTTCAAATTCGTGAAGCAGTATCCTTGATTAAAAAAGAGCTCAATTTGGGAGAAGTTTAGATGGAGGCTAAATTAAATATGGATAAAGAAGCCGATATTTTCAAGGTGTTTCTTGCTCATTGGATTAATCACACCGGAGACCATATTGCAGGCTATCAGGAATGGGCCGATAAATTGCAGGGAACATCAAAGGATAATGTGTCCCAGGAGATTTTTATAGCGATCGCTAAAATGCGAGAAGCGCAAAAGAAGATTATGGAAGCGAAAATGCGCTTTTAATAACAAATAAATAATTGCATAAAACTGATTATTTCCATGCTTGAAGGCAGGACTTTTTGTTCTGTTTTTTTTTATGGCATCGAATCAAACGTGTAAATTGTGATGAGTCCCCGGAAGAATATGATATTCTACCGGGGATTATTTCATAAAAAGTTATGCGAATTTTTAGAGATGGTGTATAATAAAACGAATACAAAAAGAAGAAGGTCAAAAAATGCGAATCAAAGATAAAAAACGTTTTATAGTTGCATGCGGTGGTCTGGCGATCATTCTGATTCTTTCTATTTCAGTTTTGACTCTCGGTTTTTGGAATCGTAACGAAACCCAGTCAGAACTAACGAACCAGAAAAATTCGCAGGCATCAACGGCTCAAACAACAAATACAAAAACAGAGGCTGATCCGGCTACATCAACTCAGACGGTTGAAACTCAACAACCGGTACAGACCGAAACAAAAAACACAGCAGTAGTAAATGGAACGGGGACAGACAGTATTACGACACTGGTTAATAAAAATCACAGTATCACCGCCAGCTATATCCCCAGCGATCTGGTCACGGTTGATTTACCGTCAACTCGTGATACTCAACTGCGAAGTGTCGCTGCTGATGGACTGACGAAACTGTTTAAAGCGGCGGAGGAATCTGGTCTGGAATTGTACTGCTGTTCAGGGTATCGTTCGTATGAAACGCAGTCTGAGTTATATGCCTGGAATGTGGATACATATGGGGTTGACGGGGCTGAACTGGTGAGCGCCCGACCGGGTATGAGCGAACATCAACTGGGTTTAGCCATGGATGTCACCAGTGCGTCTGTCGGTTTTGATCTGTTAGAGAGTTTTGGTGCAACACCAGAAGGTCAATTCATCAAGGATAACGCCCATAAGTACGGGTTTATTATCCGCTATCCTCAGGGTAAAACCGATATTACCGGTTACGCCTACGAGCCCTGGCATTTACGCTATTTGGGTGTAGATGTGGCGACGGCGATATATAATAGCGGAAAAACCATGGAAGAATACTACGGTACCAATTAAGGTTAGTTAAAAAAAATATATACACAAAAAGGATATCATTCGGGTATCCTTTTTTTAAAATTTAGCGCTTATCTTAAGACAGTTCTGAGAAAAACTATTTTCAAAGGATTAATTGTCTGATATAATAAGCAAGTGTTTTGTGCGCCCGTAGCTCAGGTGGATAGAGCAGTAGTTTCCTAAACTGCGTGCCGGAGGTTCGAATCCTCTCGGGTGCACCATTTGAATCTGACGGCGAAGGCCGTTTTTTTTGTACGGTATTTATTATTTCCGTTTGATTGACAGTCGTATGTAAATAATTAATTAAATAAGTAAGAAACGGTTGCAAAGTATGACAACAAGGTTTATACTTCATAGAGTTATTAAGCGGCAGCAATGCAAAAACGGGGGGAGTGCTTATGGAAAACTATAAAAAGTATTTAATTGTCTGTGGACTGCTTTTATTGTTTGCGCTCATTTCTCCAATCATTATTGCATGGATTAGTGTGCTCCTTTCTCCGCTGATTACAACAGCAGGAGTCGTTGCCATTATTTTTATTGCGACGGTGCTGATTGCCTGGTTTGGTAAAATTGGTCGCAAATAAACGGTTGATAGCGTGTTTTCTGAGTAATCCGAACACAAAAAAAACAATCTGAATAAACAGGAGATAATTGACACATTGGAAATACGATTAGTAGAAGAAAGAGACTACTTAAGAGTGCTGGAAATTCTGAACGAGTCCATTGCGGCCCGAAAATTTACGGCTCAGCTTTCGCCGGCAACCATGGAGATGCGCAAAGACTGGTTCATTCATCATTCAGCGCCACGACATCCGATGTATGTGGCCGAAGTCGATGGCAACGTGGTTGGATGGGTAACACTCACAGAATTTCGTGCTGGCAGAGAGGGGTTTCGCTTTACTTCAGAAATAAGTTATTACCTGGACAGCCGTTTTCACCGCCAGGGCATTGGTTCAATGTTAATGCAGCGAGCGATTGAAGCGGCCCGGGAAATCGGCTTCAGAAACCTTGTAGCAGTCGTATTTGACACCAATATCAGCAGCCGTAAGCTTGTAAAAAAACATGGGTTCAGGTTATGGGGGCATATGCCAGAGGCAGTTGATATCGACGGAAACTTGATTGGTTGCGATTATTGGGGATTAAAAATAGAAAAATAGTAAATGCTGCTTGATTATTTTCGGCGTTGCTGATATAATTTTAATGTTGTTCAAAAGGCTCTAAGCCTTTTTTTATTTGGATCAACGCAATAATAATCGGACAGTCACCGATAAAGAAAATCATAGATGATTATCAATGTTTTCATTGACAAAAATTAGGGTCATATGGTATTCTATGTTAGTGACTATGAAAATAGGGAACGTGTGCCTGCATGTTCCTGCGGGTGTTGATATAAGGATGTAGGAGGTGCTGGAATGAGAGTAAAAGTTACTTTAGCATGTACAGAATGCAAGCAAAGAAATTACGATACCATGAAAAACAAGAAGAATAACCCTGATCGTTTAGAAGTGGATAAATATTGCAAGTTTTGCAAGAAGCATACACCACATAAAGAAACGAAATAATGGATAAAGAGGAATATCATGGCAACTAACAAAAAAAGTAAAAATGCCAGTAGTAAACAAGGAAAAGATAACACCCCACAACAGGCACAAAAAACCGATGATAAGGCTGCAAACCTCGTAAAAGAGGAAAAGAAAGCGCCTCAGTCAACGGCAAAAAATGAGAAAAAAACAGCAAAGAAGTCAAGCGATAAAAGCAAAGAACCGAATATTTTTCAGAAGATGGTTGGCTTTTTAAAAGGCGTACATCATGAACTGCGAAAAGTTACTTGGTTAACTAAAGATGAATTGATAAAGAAATCTGGTGTTGTTGCCGGGATTGTTGGGATATTCACTTTTCTCGTTTGGGTTGTTGATTCAGGATTAGGTGCACTTGCCGCGTTATTTATGAACATTTAGGTAAGGGAGAACCATGGATACTAATCAACAGGAACAGGCCCAATGGTTTGTAGCACATACCTATTCCGGTTATGAGAATAAGGTAAAGGCTAGCATTGAAGCCACCGTAGAAAACAGAAATATGGAGGACGTGATCCTTGAGGTTCAGGTTCCCGTACAAGAAATAGTGGAAAGTAAAAACGGCAAAAAAGTCGTTAAGGAAAAAAAGCTATTTCCAGGTTATGTCATGATTAAAATGTTCATGACAGATGATTCATGGTATGTTGTCCGAAATACCCGTGGTGTGACCGGGTTTGTTGGTCCTGCTTCAAAACCTGTTCCGCTCTCAAAGTCTGAACTTAAGAGTATGGGCATTCGTCAGCAACGTGTGGAAATCAGTATGCATGTTGGTGAAGAAGTCAAGGTCATTGAAGGACCATTAGAAGGGTTCACTGGTGTTATTGAAGAAGTGCATGCCGAGAAATCAAAGGTCAAGGTCAATGTTTCCATGTTTGGTCGAGATACCCTCGCTGAACTGGGATTTGAACAAATAGAAAAATTAAACACTTAAGGAAAAAACTATTCTTCATGCTTGCTCCTTTAGGAGAAAAAAAACTATAATAAAATGAAGGAGGTGTTATCATGGCAAAAAAAGTAATTGGTATGATTAAATTACAAATTCCTGCCGGTAAAGCAACACCAGCACCACCAGTTGGTCCTGCATTAGGTCAACATGGGGTTAACATTATGGGATTCTGTAAAGAATTCAATGCAAAAACTGCAAATGAAGCGGGAATGATTATTCCTGTTGTAATCACTGTTTATCAGGATCGATCTTACTCATTTATTACAAAAACACCACCAGCTGCGGTTCTATTAAAGAAAGTTGCTGGTATTGAGTCTGGATCTGGGGTACCAAACAAAACGAAGGTAGCTAAGGTTACAACTGAACAGTTAAGAGAAATTGCAACATTAAAGATGCCAGATTTAAATGCAGCATCTGTTGAAGCAGCGATGAGAATGATCGCTGGAACTGCCCGTAGCATGGGTATCACAATCGAAGAATAATTTTAGAAGGTAGAAACACCTTAAGTGGGAGGGAAACCGCTATTACCACAAGGAGGCAAAGATGAAAAAAGGAAAAAAATATCAGGATTTGGTAAAAAGCTTTGACAAGCAAGAACTTTTTGAAATTGATGCAGCAATTGCACAAGTCAAAAAACTGGCTACAGCAAAGTTTGATGAAACCATTGAATTGCATGTTAAATTGGGTGTTGACTCACGTCATGCAGATCAACAGGTTCGTGGAGCAATCGTTCTGCCACATGGTACTGGTAAATCAGTTAAAGTTCTGGTTATCGCCAAAGGTGATAAACTCAAAGAAGCTGAAGAAGCAGGCGCCGATTTCTTTGGTGAAGACGATATGATCGATAAAATTCAAAAAGAAAACTGGTTTGATTTTGATGTAATGATTGCTACTCCAGATATGATGGGTAAGGTTGGTCGTTTAGGTCGAGTATTAGGACCTAAAGGGTTAATGCCAAATCCTAAATCAGGAACTGTAACCATGGATATTGCCAAAGCTGTAGCGGATACCAAAGCCGGTAAGGTTGAGTATCGTTTGGATAAGACCAATATTATTCACGTAATCATCGGAAAAGCATCATTTACCGAAGAAGCCTTAAAAGAAAACATGATGGTATTATTGGAAACTGTTAAAAAAGCAAAACCAGCTGCTGCCAAAGGTCAATACTTCCGCAGTGTAACCCTGGCAAGCACCATGAGTCCTGGAGTTAAAGTCAATACAGGAAAAATCTAGAAGTTTATTGCTTTATAAATAATAAACTTTGAAACGACTTGACATAGAAAATGACAAATGATACAATAACGTCGTTGTAAAAGACGCATTCATCCATAGACAGTAGGTTTGTAAATCCTACCGAGGTTGAAGAGATAAACGCTTATGAATAATAAAGCTCTCTTCACGCTGTGGAGTGAGCTTTTTTGATACGATTTTATAAAGGAGGTGCAGATAATACATGCCAAAAATTGAAGAAAAACAAGTGATTGTCCAGGAAATTGCGCAAAAACTTCGTAACGCTCAAACAGCGGTTCTCGTAGATTATCGTGGGTTGAATGTTGAAGAAGTAACTGAGTTACGTTCCCTGGCGAGAGCAGCAGGTATCGACTATAAGGTATATAAAAATTCAATGATGCGGTTCGCTGCAAAAGAAACCGGTTTTGAAGGTTTACTTGACGTTTTGGTTGGACCTACTGCAATTGCTTTCTGTGATACAGATCCAGTTGCACCAGCTAAATTACTCAGCGAGTTTGCAAAAAAACATAAGGCTTTAGAAATTAAAGCAGGTATGGTAGATGGTAAAGTTTTAGATGTCAAAGGCGTCCAGGATCTAGCTGAATTACCACCACGGGAAGTATTGGTTGCCAAGGTTCTTGGCGGCTTGAACGCACCAATTTCAGGTTTTGTTAACGTACTTAACGGAAACATGCGTGGATTGGTTGTCGCATTAAATGCGATCGCAGAACAAAAACAAGCATAATTCGAAAAAAACTAAATTAAAGAAAGAATATTTGGAGGTTTTATAAAATGGCAAGTGAAAAAGTAACACAATTAATTGAAGACGTAAAAGGTTTAACCGTATTAGAATTATCTGAGCTGGTTAAAGCATTAGAAGAAGAATTCGGCGTTAGCGCTGCTGCTCCAATGGCTATGATGGCTGCTCCAGCTGCTGGTGGTGCTGCTGAAGAAGTAGAAGAAAAAACTGATTTCGATGTAATCCTGGCTTCTGCTGGCGATCAAAAAATCAAAGTTATCAAAGTTGTTCGTGAATTAACAGGCTTAGGCTTAAAAGAAGCGAAAGCATTAGTTGATGAAGCTCCAAAACCATTAAAAGAAGGCGCTACTAAAGAAGAAGCTGATGATATTAAAGCTAAAATTGAAGAAGTTGGCGGAAGCGTCGAAGTAAAATAATTACTCGATAACCACTAAAAATCACTTGCTTGCGCAGGTGATTTTTTTGTTTAACAGACGAAGTCTGAGAAAGAAGAACAATGGGAAAAAAACAGACAAATCAAGTGAAGGAAATCACCCCCATGGCGGTAGACTTCCCCCAATGGTATACCGATGTTATATCCAAAACCGAATTGGTGGACTATTCTCCGGTAAAAGGATTTATGGTGATTCGGCCCTACGGTTATGCGATTTGGGAGCTGATCCAGGGTGCTTACGATAAACGCTTCAAAGAAACCGGTCATGAGAACATGTATTTTCCGCTTTTGATTCCAGAAAGCCTTTTAACAAAAGAAGCGGAGCATGTCGAAGGGTTTGCGCCAGAGGTCGCCTGGGTTACCCATGGTGGCGGTAAAGAACTGGCAGAAAAACTGGCAGTGCGGCCTACATCAGAAACGATTATTTGCAGTATGTACTCCAAGTGGCTCAATTCCTATCGTCAACTGCCTTATTTGTATAATCAGTGGTGTTCAGTTGTACGGTGGGAAAAAACCACCCGACCATTCCTGAGAACCTCTGAGTTTTTATGGCAGGAGGGCCATACCCTCCATGAAACCCCAGAAGAAGCTCAGGAAGAAACCATGCAAATGCTGGGAATCTACCGGGAAATTGCTGAAAGCCACCTGGCCATGCCGATGGTCGTTGGTCGAAAAAGTGATAAAGAAAAATTTGCTGGCGCCGATGCCACCTATACCATGGAGGCACTAATGCACGATGGCCAGGCACTGCAATCAGGCACTTCTCATAATCTCGGGCAGCATTTTACCAAAGCCTTTGAGATTACGTACCTGGATCGCAATAATGAACAGTCCTTTCCTTATCATACTTCCTGGGGGGTATCGACCCGGTTGATCGGTGGGATTATCATGGTTCATGGTGATGATAATGGTCTGGTTTTGCCGCCGAAAATTGCTCCGATTCAGGTGGTCGTCATTCCAGTAGCCCAACATAAAGAAGGGGTATTGGATAAAGCCTGGGAAATCAGTAAAACATTGGGAAAAGATTTTAGAGTTAAGGTTGATGATCTGGACGGCTATTCCCCTGGCTGGAAATTTAACCAGTGGGAAATGAAAGGGGTGCCAATCCGCCTGGAAATCGGTCCTCGGGATATTGAAAATGGTCAATGCGTACTGGCCCGACGGGATACCGGTGAAAAAATTCAGGTCAGTCTTGACAATATCAGCCAGGCTGTGGATGACTTGTTGGTCGAAATTCAGGCCAATCTATTTAATAAAGCCCTGAAAATGCGGGAAGAAAAAACCTCCACAGCGGAAAACATCGACGAGTTCAAAAAGAATTTATCAGAAAATCCAGGATTTGTAAAAGCGATGTGGTGTGGTGAGCGGAGCTGTGAAGATCAGATAAAAGAAGAAACGGGTGCATCGATCCGTTGTATTCCTTTTGAAGAAGAACAGGAAGTGTTGTACGCAGGCAAATGTGTATGTTGTGGCAAGCCGGCACAAAAAATGGCCTACTTCGCCCGAGCATATTAGGAAGAATGAGCGTGTGAAAATGAGCAGCATTGCAATGACCAACCTGGGATTTTTCTTGAATGAAAGCGAGTTTTATGAACATATCCGGATGAAAAAAGGATCAAGACGGGCCTTGCCCATTGAGCGAATTCTTGAGTCAGCAAGAAATATTCCGAAGCCAAAGGTGCTCTATCGGGTATCCGAAGCGAAAATCATTGATGCTACTCACTTCACTCTGGATGGTGTTGAATTTATCAGTGAAGTTGGGGTAGAAAAAATTGCCAAGTCTACCTATGTTTTTCCGAATATCGTCACAGCCGGTCGGGAAATTGAGAACTATTGCCTTTCTCGAGAGAATGTTCTGGATCAGTACATTATCATGGAGCTCTGCAATTTCGCCTGCGAATTTGCCAGAGAAGCGCTGATACGTGATGTGAAGAATCGCTATGGCATCACGATAACAGATTGCATCTATCCGGGTGAAGATGGATTTCGTCTGGAATCGGGTAAGAAAATATTCAATTTATTCGACAATGTTGAAGCAGAAATTGGCGTTACGGTTACTGAGATGGGATTGACCACTCCGAGTCGGACAGCCTACGCAATTTATTTTGGCTAAACCAATTTAATCGATAAAACGCATAAAGAGGCCCTAAGTTATCCTTAGACGGCCTCTTTTTTAGGCATTTTTTAAATTGTTCAGTAGTTCAATCATTCGTAAATTGAGCAGAGGATGGACGAAATACGGTGCAATTTCAGCCATTGATTCCATTACAAAAGTTCGTTCCTGAATCCGGGGATGGGGTAGAATCACATGGGGATCATCACTGATCAGATTATCGTAAAATAAAATATCCAGATCAATAGTTCGGGGGCCCCAGTGAATCGTTCGTTCCCGTTTAAGTTCCAACTCGATCTCAAGTAGCCGGCTCATCAGGACAGGGGGCGGCAGGGTGGTTCTGATTTTTAAAACGCAGTTGAGAAAGGCATCCTGATCGGTGTAACCCCAGGGCTCGGTTTCAATAATTGTGGATTGGGTCAGAACTTCAATGCCTGAGGTGCTTTTTATGGCAGTAATGGCTTCGGCCAGATTCTGGTTGCGGTCACCCATATTGGTGCCAAGTCCGATAAATGCCTGGTGCCAGCCGCGGTTTATTTCGATGGCGACGGTATCCATTGATTTAAGTATCGGGGCCCAGGGTTTTTTTATGGTAATGCTGACATGTTTAACCATCGGGTAGTGTTTTAAAACATAAGTCGCAAGCATTTCGCCAGCGGTTTCGATCAGGTCGTAGCTTTCTTTTTTAAATTCGATCTCCAGGGCATGACAGAGTTCGCCATAATGAACTGATTTTGTCAAATCGCCGGTGAGGGCTGCTTCCTGCATGTCCAGAGATAATATTACAGAAATCAGAAACTTCTGGCCCAGGGTTTTTTCTTCGGGGAAAACCCCGTGATAGGCAAAGACCTCAAAGTCTTTTATATAGAGTTTGTCCATGGTGCTCCTTTCAGAATGCCAAAAGTCATTTGCGCCGCCCGTTTATTTTCCAGGACATCATGAACCCGAATAATCGAGGCGCCTTTCATAATCCCGATAACCGTGGTGGCCACAGTGCCCTCCACCCGTTCGGTTACCGGCAGATCCAGGGTCAGTCCGATAAAGCCTTTGCGGGAAGTACCCAAAAGAACCGGGTAGCCCAGACGTTGCAGGTCTTCTAAATGATGCATTGTTTCCATATTCTGGGCATAATCCTTGGCAAAGCCGATGCCGGGGTCAAGGATAATGGCGTCCTTAGAAATACCGGCGTTCAAGGCGATATCAATGGATTCCTGAAGATCGCTGTTAATATCAGCCATCAGGTTTTGATAATTCTGACTAGTACGGTTATGCATCAATACACAGGGCACCTGGTATTTGGCGGTCACGTCGGCAAGGGTCGGATCATACTTGAAGCCCCAGATGTCATTGACCATGTCGGCACCAGCCTGTAAGGCCGCTGTCCCAACAGACCCCTTGTAGGTATCGATGGAAATGGGAATGTCGAAACGTTGGCTGATTGCTTCAATCATTGGAACGACGCGTCCAATTTCTTCGGCATCACTGATTTGAGTATGACCGGGACGGGTCGATTCGCCGCCAAGATCAATAATATCAGCACCATCGGTGATCATTTTTTCCACCTGCCTCAGGCTGGCATCCAGATTATTAAACTTGCCGCCGTCAGAAAATGAATCGGGGGTAACGTTTAAGATCCCCATAATGAGGATCTGATTGGTTAAGTCAAAATTTTTATTGCCAATTCGCATGAATACTCCTTTAATATACGATGGTCAGGTTCTTTTTTTCACTTGACCAATCACATTCTTTTTCAACCGGGCAGCAAAAACATGCCCGGGATAATTTGTCGCTTTGATAAACTATTTGACTAAATCCCTTGGCTTTTGGATTACGATGATTAAGGATTGCATCCAGGATCAGATTTTTCTGATCGTCAGTGTAATCAAGGATTTTCAGCAAGGGTATTGCCAATTGATGAGAGGCAATTTCATGGGGTGTTTTGTCCTGATATTGAACAAAACGACCGATGTCGTGGAGCAATGCAGTGGTATAAATCAGGTCCCGGGAGAAGTTTAATCCGGCTTCCATGGTCTTGATACTGGCAATGCGGGCGACTGATAAAAAATGGTCGATGTCATGACGACAAAATGACCGACTGACCTCACACGCTGTTATTTTTTTTAGATAATTCTGATAATCAGTATTGTGAAAAAGGGTGTTGGTGTTTTTTAACTGATCCATTAACCACGTCCTATTTGATGCTTAAAAGTTTATGTACTTCGTCTTTGAGCTCCTTGTTATGTTGAAAGATACCGGCTTGCATAGCGGTAACAGTACGGGTGCCGGGACGTTTAACGCCGCGCATATTCATGCAGAGATGTTCGGCTTCAACAATTACCATAACGCCGCGGGCTTGCAGGTATTCCATAACGGCTTCACCAATTTCAGTGGTTAATACTTCCTGAAGCTGTGGTTTTTTGGCATAAACATCGACTGTACGAACCAGTTTAGACAGCCCGGCAACCCGACCATTGGGAATATAGGCAATGTGAACTTTACCGTAAAAGGGTAACAGGTGATGCTCGCACATCGAATAAAAGGGAATGTCCCGTTCAATGACAATATCATCTGATTTTACAGCAAAGGTTTTGGCCAGGTGTACTTCGGCAGTATGGCCCAGACCTGAAAAAATTTCAGCATACATCCGGGCAACCCGAGCAGGGGTTTCAACCAGGCCTTCTCGGGTGGGATCTTCGCCGATGGCTTCTAGAATCATTGTGACAGCTTCTTGGATTTTCTTTTGATCAATCATTTTTCTCCTATCGCCGAATCAACTTCCATTTGATCCGGAATGGTTTTTACTAAAACCAAATAAAAAAAGCATTACTTAAATAAAACAAAATGTTTTAAGCAATGCTTCCGCAACCCTTAATTGGTTGTTAAGGGGTCCAGCGGAAGCAACAAGATATCGCAATGAGTTCATTTCGTTTAAAGGCAACTTCCCATCCTCTAACACTTTACGCATCTTGTCTACTCTGTTATATTTAATTGGATGTATTTTAACACGGGACGGGGTTGGTTACAAGGGTAATATAACGTATTCTTAAACGTACTAAGGATCGATTGGCTTGTAATTTGCGGATAAAAAAATCAAAATAAAGTTAGTAAAATCAACAAAAAATGTAAAGAGAAAAAATTTAACCATTTTTTTAACAAAGTTTCCCGGTTGATGTAATCGATTGGCAATATTTTTACTTGTCGGTCCTTTGAAGATGAAATATATTTGCCAAAGTTGACAACAGAAAGCGGTGATCATTAAGAATTACATCGTTTACTTAAGCCGGATATGTTAAAATAACTCTGCGAAAGAATCAAAATTGCAATATGTATAGAAATGAGTAGGACGATGACCGAATCAGATATAATAACAGCCAACGTGCTAAGTAGTGATCAATTTATTAAAAAAACGTTGTATATGCGGGGAATTCATAAATGGGAATTTGACCGTTATCTGAGAAAAAAGGCCGAAACAATTCATGAGGATTGCTATACCGGTGCGGGCTGGCAGGTAACCTTGTCGCCGGAGCGACAGGAAAGTATCGGGGTCTGTTCACTGGTGGCAGTGGATGTTACCCTGGTGGTGGAAAAGGATCAGTTTGACGACTTTTTGCGTAGCTTTCGAAAGAACTTTCTGCGAGGCGGAGGTTGACCATGGAAGAAAAGAATCACAAGAAGAGTTTTTACTCGCTGGACAACGCCGGGGTGCTCTATACGGCCATTGCCTCATCGCGGATCACCACAGTATACCGGATGACGGTGGAATTATCAGAAGAAATCCAACCAGTGACGTTGCAAAAAGCCCTGGAACAGATTATTCACCGGTTTCCTTATTTTCAGGTGACGTTAAAACGTGGTTTTTTCTGGTATTACTATGAACACACCGAGGCGATACCAAGGGTCGAGGAAGAAACCTATTATCCCTGTAAAACGATGCGACAACGGCAGGGCAAGACCTTTCCCTTTCGGGTGCTCTATTATAAAAAATACCTTCATGTCGAATTTAATCACAGTATCTGTGATGGCAGCGGTGGACTGGCTTTTTTGCAAACGCTGATTATCGAATATTTTAAACTGTTAAAGGAGATTGTTCCAAAAGATCTGGGTAAAGCCATGGATATTCACTCAGACGTGGATCCGGGAGAGTTTGAAGACTCCTTTAAGGTCTATTATGAAGAAAACGTACCGCCGCCGCCGGGCAGTAAAAAGGTCTTTCATTTTCCCTTTGAACTACTGGATAAGGGGGAATATCTGTTGTTGACGGGCTTTGTGCCGGTGGCACCTTTATTGACCCTGGCTAAGCGTCATGGCTGTACCCTAACCCAGTTTATTTTGGCTCTTTACTTTGAAAGTATCCAGGAGTACATTATGGAGCTGCCGATCAGCGAGAAAAAAAAGCGTCGCCAGCGGATTGCCATCAATGTACCGGTAGACTTGCGAAAGATGTTTCCTTCGATTACACTGAGAAATTTCTTTATCAGTCTCAATCCAGAGATTGATCTGGCATTGGGCTATTATACCCGTGCGGAAATTATTGAGCAGATCAAAGGGTATATGGGTCTATATATGAATCGGAAGCATATTAACCGCTATATTTCAAGAAATGTACGTAATGAACAACTGATATTTTTGAGAATCATTCCTCTGTGGGTAAAAAAACTGTTGATGCCCGTTGTCTATAAACGCTACGGCGAACGGGGTTATACCAGTGGCTTATCCAATTTGGGGGTGGTCACGGTTCCGGAAGAGCTTCGCCCTTATGTGAAGAGTTTTGAAGTGTTCCCATCTCCCAGCGCTGAAAGCCGCTTGAAAATGGTAACAGTCAGTTATGACAACCAGCTGGCGCTGTGTTTTGGCAAAACCACCGGAGAAACGGTGATTGAAAAGATTTTTTTCAGAAAAATCAGACAGCTGGGAATTCCGGTAAAAATAGAAACGAATAAGAGGTGAGAAACATGGCGTATTGTCCAAAATGTGGTGTTGAGGTTGAAAACGATGTAAAAAACTGTCCGCTCTGCGACTTTCCCATTCCGGATGTCAATGGCGGGAATTATTCTCAGGACAGTAAATATCCCCAGGCAATCAACACCTATGATGAGGATCATCTGGGAAAAAAGAATCAGGCGTTCTTTTCGATTACGATTATTGCAGCCAGTATTATGGTGATTATTGGTGTCATCTATCTGGTTTACCCCTGGAATCATGTTTTGCTTAAATACATCGCGTTGGCAGATCTTAGCATCTTTGCGATGGTTTTTTTTGCCATGGGTTATCTCAAACCGAACTATAACTTTCTGGGAGCTTATATTACTGTGGTGATTATCTGTCTATCTGTTTACATGATTGGCGGAAGCCAGACTAACTGGTTTTTAAGTTATGCATTTCCGATTGCCACCCTGGTTTATCTGGACATCAGCCTGTTTCGTTTTATTCTCAAACACACCAGGCACAAAAGTCAGTTTATTTTTATTCCCACCAATCTGATTCTTTTTGTGATTGTTCTGGCAATTGGTATTGATGGAATCATCAGCTTAAATGTTCAGGGGGGAGTCCAATTAACCTGGTCATTGATTGTAGCGGTCTCGGGCCTTTGTATCATTGGGCTGCTCCAGACGATTTATCATCGGATTCCCGAAAAAACCAGAAGAATGTTAAAAAAGAAAATGCATGTATGATTGGTAACGAATTGATTGAGGTGATTAACGTTAGCTTTAATAAGTTCAAATTAAGAGTTTCCTAAAAGATGGCTGGATAAGATAGTATTGCTATTTTATCCAGCTATTTTTTTATTTCTGACTAAATAATATATAAATGAGTAAAAATATGTTAAAAAAATGATTATAATACCTTTAAATTTAAATTAAAGAACTAATACTTTAAAATTCTTAATAAATATGAATAATCAGATATTATTCTGTTCATGTTTGATTTTAAGTGAGTTCTTGAGATAGATTAAAGATACTTCAAACATGAATATAAGAGTAACATTAATATCTCAAAGACACGCTTCAGATACATTGGATTTAACCCTAGAGAAATAGTATGAAAAATTCCATTTATCAGTCAAAAAATTCTCGTTTCAATTGACCGGTTTCGTGTTAAATTGAGGAACCATCTTAAAATGATTGGGAAATTATTACATGCAAAAGGAGGTCATTGTAATGGCAGTACAAATTACGACAGCAGAAGCCGTAAAAAAAATTGTTGATCAATCTTCTGTTATGATCGGAGGATTCTTAGGAGCTGCTGTTCCGCTAAAAATGATCGATGAAATAGCAGCAGCTGGCGTTAAAAATCTTACCGTTATCAGTATTGGCGCCGGGTATCGAGGTGGTGGTGTGGATGTCGGCAAGTTAGTCCTGAATCATCAGATTATCAAATATGTCACATCCCATGTGGGAACTGATCCGAATTTAATCAAACAGATTGTAGGAGAGGAAGTCGAACTGGAGTTAAGTCCCATGGGTACCTTTGTGGAACGGGTTCGGGCTGGTGGTGCCGGATTGGGTGCCGTTGTCACACCAGTGGGGATGGGAACAGAGGTCGAAGCGATGGCACAAAAAATTACCGTCGATGGAAAACCATATCTGTTATTTAAGCCGATTCGGGCTGATGTGGCGGTCATTAAAGCCTATCGGGCTGACCCCTTGGGAAATTTGCAATATCAGGGAATGAGTAATACGAATCCGATTATGGCAACGGCTGCCGACATTGTCATTGCCGAGGTGGATGAGATTGTCGAGATTGGCGAGATTGCCTGTGAACAAGTTGGGACGCCAGGAATCTTTGTGGATTATATTGTTCAGGGACATCGTTATGAAGAACGAAAGACGATTTATGAAGAAATGTGGATCGCTACAAATAAATTATAGGAGGTGCCAAAATGCCTAGAAATTATATAGCCAGAAGAATCGCTAAGGAATTTAAAGATGGAATGTATGTCAATTTGGGAATCGGCATACCGACCGAATCGGCCAATTATATTCCAGAAGGAACCCGGGTGTTTCTCCAGACCGAAAATGGCGGCCTGATGTTCGGGCCAAAACCAAAGCGGGGTGAAAGCAATCCGGATATTGCCAATGCTGGAGCCGAGCCGATTACCATGCTGCCTGGTGGTGCGGTGTTTGATGTGGCCACTTCGTTTGCGATGATTCGGGGTGGACATATTGATATGACGGTGGTTGGGGCTCTGGAGGTTGATGAAACGGGCAGTATCGCCAGCTGGAAAATTCCCGGGAAGCTGTTGACGGGGATGGGAGGTGCCATGGATTTACTGTATGGTTGCAAGCGCGTAGTTGTGGCGATGACCCATACCGACAAGCACGGAAACCCGAAAATCAGAAAAAAATGCACCCTGCCTCTAACCGCCGCTGGGGTCGTGGATATGATCATTACCGATAAGGCGGTGTTTCGGGTGGCGAAAGACGGTTTGTATCTGGAAGAACTGGCACCAGGGATAACGGTTGCTGAGATTGAGCAGCTCACCGAAGGGACAATTTTAAACATCATCGAATGGGAACATATCGAAATTACTTAGAAAGATCAAAGAGGAAAGAATATGAATAACAATAGAAAATGGTTGATTCTGGCTGTAAGTATTGTGATTAACTTGTGTATCGGCTTTGCCTACGCCTGGAGCGTTTTCTCAAAACCGTTGCAGGTAGATTTTGGCTGGACACCCTCCCAGGCATCAATGGCTTTTACCATCAACTTATTTGTTTTGCCGATTGCGATGATTTTTGCCGGGCCGTTGGTAAAACGTTTCGGGGTTCGGGTGGTTGTTTTATTAGGTGGGCTGTTGTTTGGCTTGGGCCTTTACTTAAGCGGAATGATCACCACCGTTTATCAGATCTATATTACCTATGGTTTAATTGCCGGGTCGGGAATTGGACTGATCTACTCAATTACCGTTTCCAATACTGTTAAATGGTTTCCTGAATACAAGGGCTTGGCGGGTGGCCTGACGGCGGGTGGTTTTGGAGCCGGTTCACTGATTTTTGCCCCGGTGGCGGTACAGTTTATAGCTGCTCAAGGCGTAATGGGGGCTTTCCAGACCTTAGGATTAATCTTTGCCGGGGTGATTCTGGTGCTGGGGATCTTTATTGCCGCTCCGCCGGTATCGGATACTGATAACAAAGCGACCACTGTGGTAGCAAATCAAAGTAGTGGAGATGTCACCACCCGGGATATGTTAAAAACGGTTGATTTTTATGTGATTTGGGGATTGATGGTGCTGGGCTGTATCTCCGGATTAATGATTATCAGTCAGGCTTCACCAATTGGCCAGGTGATGGTGGGGTTATCGCCCGAACAAGCGGCTTTTGCAGTTGGATTTATCGGACTGGCTAATGCCACCGGACGGGTTGTTTGGGGAACTGTTTCCGACAAGATTGGACGCTACAATACCTTGATGTGTATGTTTGCTTTAAGTGGTGCTGGCTTAGTGGCCTTGTATTTTACCAAAGATTTACCGCTTTTTATGGTAGGGATTTGTTTGATTGCGGCCAGTTATGGCGGGGTGTTCGGATTATTCCCGTCAATTACGGCTGATAATTTCGGGATTAAAAATTTGAGTATGAATTATGGGGTGGTCATGACCGGCCTTTCAATCGGGGCCTTTATTGGACCGCAAATTGCGGCCTATGCTGTCGAAAAAAGTGGTGGCAGTTATGACCTGGCCTTTATTATTACCTTGGGCATTAATATTGCAGCGATTATTCTGGTATTGGTTGCCAAACGGATGAATGCTAAACACAAAATGATGCTGGCAACAGAACAATAAAAAATTCAAAGGTAAAAAAACAAGATCTGTCTCAGTGCGACAGATCTTGTTTTGATTTAGGTTAAGCGATATTTGCGGTTGAGCATGTCTTCCCGTTCTTTCCAGTCTGACATCAGTGTGCCCAGGGCCCCGTAGAAGGAAAGGTTATGATTGGGAAAACGGAAGTGCAGCATTTCGTGCAAAGCAATGTATTCAATACATTCCTTGGGGGTTTTAATCAGCTCCAGATTAAGGATCACCCGCTGACTTTTAGGTGAACAGGCACCCCAGCGGTTGTCGAGACGATAGATTTTAAGGTCGGGAAAACGGATTTGATAGGGCGCCGCTTTGATGATGGCAGCAGCCATGGCTTCAACAAAGACTTCCCGGGCCTGTTCCCGGTACCACATATCCAGAACAAATTCTTTATGAGAAAGGGATGAAACATCCTGGACATTAAGAACCATGTTATAGTTGTTGATCACGACACCAGTGGTGGGGGATTCTTCAATCATCAGGCGATAGTAATCACCCAGAAATTTATGTTTTTCACCAGTTTTGTACTGATAGTTTTTTAATAATTCAGGGACGGTATCAAGATTGCCAAACATAGGGGTACCTCCATCTTCTGGTTGAACAATTCATTTTGACAATTATATCCAAGAAGCAGCTAAATCTGAATAGAAATAGTTGTCACCATAGGGAAAGAATTGGTGATTAACTTGTAAATTTTTAAGATGCCGTTTATGAACTGTACTTTCACTGGAAAAATGTTATAATGAGATATTATCGTTCCCGAACATGTTGAGAATAATCAGAAGTGTTTTTAAATGAAAGGAGAATCTTATGGAGACAAGATTAAGTGTAACTTTGATTCAACACACCCCGGATCCTGAGAAATTAGTTGCGGCAGCGGCCAAGCTGTGTTATTCCAAAGCCGGTGCCGGTGAGATCATGGATGACTTGACCGATGACAATGTGGAGCGCTTCTTAACCCGTTTGATGGACATGGGTCACGCATCACCCATTGAACATGCCAGCTTTACCTTTGCCATTGAAGGAGTCAGTCGGGCCTTAACCCATCAGCTGGTACGCCATCGGATGGCCAGTTTCAGTCAGAAATCACAACGCTATGTAGCCGAAGGTCAGTTTAGTTATGTGATTCCTCCGGAAATTAAAGCTCTGCCGGATGGCGAAAAGATCTTTGTGGAAGGAATGGAAAACGCTCAAAAGACCTATGATGCACTGGCCCAAAGACTTATTGAAAAATACACAAAAGAGTTGATGGCAGCAGGACTTTCAGAAAAACAGGCTGCGATGGCGGCTGAAAAGCGGGGTATCGAAGATGCTCGATTTGTTTTGCCCAATGCCTGCGAAACGAAAATTGTGACCACTATGAATACCCGGGAACTGCTGCATTTCTTTAATCAGCGTTGTTGCAATCGGGCCCAATGGGAAATCCGGGAACTGGCTACCCAAATGCTTAAAGAATGTAAAAAAGTGGCCCCTTTACTCTTTAAAAACGGTGGCCCCCGTTGTGTCGAAGGCCCTTGCCCAGAAGGCAGTATGACCTGTGGCCAAATCGTTGAAGTCAGAGAAAAATTCAAACACATTTAGGATATTGATATATGTGTTATCCAATAAAAATAAACTAAAAATTGAAAAGGTCGTGAAAAGGTATGTTGGAAATTAAAAATCCCGAAAAACAGAATATTATGATTGCTTTAATCGTCGCTGTTTTAGGGATCGCTATTATTTTTGTTCCGTTTGTAATAAAAGCGGTGGTAAGCTATTAGTTTTACTTTACCTATGTGGGTGTGGTTATTATTGTTTTTTCGCTGGGTTATGCTATCTTTTTCTACCGCCGGTATCGCCAGTTTGAAACGTTTCTGGCAAATAAAGACGAAGCGCTGGTCTGGGAATACGATGAAGCTCAATATGAGGGATTTATTGGCGAGTTAAACCAGATTCAGAAAAATTCCGAGAAGAAGAAGATCTGGATTTTATTGGGAATCGAATTGGTTATTTCGGTTTTACTGGTGATTATGCTCTCAGAAGGATCGAAGTGGCTGGGGTTTGTTTTTTTCATTTTTTTTGCCACTATGTCAGTACTGTTCACTATCATCTTACCGCAGAGTTTTAAATATAGGGCGCTGGTAAAACCGTATGTTACGATTATCCAGGAAGACAGTGCCTACATTATGGGGCGGTTTCATAAATGGACGAAAGCGCAGGCGAAGCTGAAAAATTATGACAATGGTGAAAAAATGTACAAGGTCTTAGCGATTAATTATGAAGCCTTAACCCGAAATGGCAAGCTGTTTCAGGAATGGACTGCCGTTATCCCAAACCCTGACGACAGCAGGATGATTGCCGATGCCAAAACATGGGTCAGCAGAATCAATAAATACACGCGACTCCATGAAAAGCAAATGAGTGAACGAAAATCTGGGTCGGAGAAATTGTTTGAAAAAATGCTTGGTAAAAGCAAAAATGACAATAAAAAATTAGAAAAGGCAACTGATTCAAAAGCTCGCAAATAAAAAAAGCCCACCGGGCTTTTTTTTATGGATTCTATTCAGGATAAATCATATTTTCTGGTTGGATTTTTTCAAGAATTTCAGTAAGAAACTTCTGGGCTTCATAGCGGGCCATGGGGAGGTTCATATCCAGATAATTGCCACAGTCTCGGGGTGAGGCACCGGGAATTTCATCCTGATAATCGGCCATAAAGGTAAATAGCTTGATAATCAAGGGCATGATATCGGCTGGGGTTCGTTCCCCTTTCATTAGCAGGTAGAAGCCGGTGCGGCAGCCCATTGGGCCAAAATAGACAATTTCATCACTGAGTACCGGGTCGTTGCGCAGAAAAGTTGCGCCCAAGTGCTCCATGGCATGGAGTTCGCCGTTGTTAATTACTGGTTCGCGGTTGGGTTCTTTCATCCGGATATCAAAGGTGGTGATGCAGTGATCGCCGCAATAATCTTTTCGGGAGATATAGACTCCTCGTAGTAAATCCAGGTGGTTAATGGTGAAGCTGGCAATTTTTTTCATTATTATTTTTCCTTTCTGGTAAGATAATGGTTAATGGCCTCCAGATAATGAAGGAGGATATTATGGTAAGGATAAATTCGCAGATTCTGGTCGAAGTCCCCGTAGGGGATGGATTTGCGACCACTATGCTGGGCACGATCCCAATAGGTTTTTAGAATATCGAAGGGCAGCAGGAAGGTTTCATCGCAGAATTTAAAATGAACAATCAGGAAGGACAGCCCCTCCTGTTTTTCAAAGGCTTCCATAAATTCTATCTGATGCTGATGGATATTGGCAATCGGCAAGCGTTTCTGGCTGGTTTCCTTGGCATCAAAGCAGACCGGAATTCCCTGAATGTTGCCCAGATAGTCGACGGTACTTTTCTCTTCAAAATAGGCCAGTTTAATGGTACCTTTAGCAGGATCCAACTCTACTGGTTTGATGGAAGTGGGAATTTTCTGAACGACCGCCAACCCCTGTTCCAGATAGATTTTATTGGTGATATTTAAGTTTTCCTCAAGCTGACTGCCCCGCAGCCCCCGGCTGTTCCAGTAACCCATGTTTATTGCTCCGATAGAAACGGATCTTTAAAGCCAAAGCGCTTTAAGGCTTTTTCAAAAACCGGTGGAAGCGGGGCGGTAAAGGTTTTATTCATGTCAGGCAGGGTGTACCGGGCGCTGTGGAGCAATTGGCTTTTCAGGCCGAATTCTTCATATAAACGGCTGTTAACCAGGCGACTCCCATATTTGGGATCACCGACAATCGGCAAACCCATGGCTGAAAGTTGAACCCGAATCTGGTGGGAACGGCCAGTTTTTAAAATGATTTTTAACAAGGCATAGTCACCGTGACCAGCCAGAGTTTCATAGTTCAGGACGGCCTTTTTATCGGTTGGGGCGGTTTGCTGTGGCGAGAAGGTAACAGAGTTTTTATCACCATCTTTTTTTAAATAGCCAGTAATTTCATCGGCAGTCTTGGGTTTTCCGGTAACGATGGCGAAGTAGATCTTTTTGGTGCGATCCTCCCGGATCGCACAATTAACCGCTTGAAGGGTTTTGTAATTCTTGGGAACCAGGATGATTCCGGTTGTGTTTTTATCCAATCGATTGGCACAGGCGGGGGTGAAGGTTAAATTGGTTTTGGGGTCATAATCGCCTTTTTTTATCAGATAGTTAACGGCATAGTCAATCAGGGATGGTTCTTCGGATTTATCTGGCTGCGTGAGTAATTCAACGGGTTTATTAAGCACCAGCAGATCATTGTTTTCAAAAATAATATCGAGTTGTGGGCTGTTTCTATCCAATTTTTTCGGTGGTGTATCAACCCTAAAATTGGCAATGGTTTCTTCTGCGAAGTAAATCGAAACCACATCGCCAGCGGTAATTGCTGTGGATGGCTCCGATTTTTGGCCATTTAGTTTGATCCGCTTTTTTCGCAGCATCTTCTGGAGAAATCCTGTAGAGGCTTGGGGCATCAGTTTTTTAAGAAAGCGATCCAGTCGTTGGTTGCTTTCATTTTCAGTAATAACAATTGTTTTCATCGATAATCCTTAAATAGTGTTTTGTGTTATTATACCATGGATGTGGCGTGAATAAATTAAGTTTCGGTCATGGAGACGGAAAAATTAATTAAGCGGGTATTTTTTAAATATAAAAGAGCATCTGCCCAAGTAATCAAAGTTAGCTTGTGCGATGCTCAAAAAACGGAGAAACACGTTAAGGATAAAATAAATTATCGTTTGTGGCTGCAGTCCAGGACATTTTTAATTTTATGGGCAACCATGGCTTTGATGGCGGATCGACCAGGTCCCAAATATTGACGGGGATCGAACCAACCGGGATTTTCAACAAAAACCTGGCGGATCGAGGCAGTCATGGCCAGACGCAGATCGGTATCGATATTGATTTTACAAACGCCAGATTTTGCAGCTTTTCGCAACATGTCTTCGGGAACACCCTGAGCGCCAGGAATTTGTCCACCGTATTGATTGCAAAGATTGACGAACTCTTTGGGAACCGAAGAGGCCCCATGGAGTACCAAAGGAAAGCCGGGGAGCATGTCGGAAATTTTGTAAAGCCGTTCAAAATCCAGTCGGGGTTCGCCTTTAAATTTGAAAGCACCATGGCTGGTGCCAATTGTTATAGCTAACGAATCACAGCCAGTTCGTTCAACAAACTCGACCGCTTCATCGGGATCAGTATAGGTTGCATTGCGGGTATCGACGTTGACATCATCTTCAACGCCAGCCAGTTTTCCCAGCTCGGCTTCAACGACAACGCCATGATCATGAGCGTATTCGACCACTTGCTTGGTTAAGGCAATATTTTCAGTGAAGGAGTGTTTTGAACCATCGATCATAACCGAGGTAAAACCGCCATCGACACAGGCTTTGCAAATCTCGAAATCATCACCGTGATCTAAGTGGAGGCAGATATCCAAACCAGTGACTTCGACGGCTGCTTCAACCAATTTTTTAAGATAGACCGGATGGGCATATTTTCTGGCCCCTGCCGATACTTGTAAGATAAGAGGCGCTTGTTCTTCGGCAGCTGCTTCTACGATTCCCTGGATTATTTCCATATTATTAACATTAAAAGCCCCGACGGCATAGCCACCGTCATAAGCTTTTTTGAACATTTCAGTTGATGTTACTAGTCCCATTTTGAAAACCTCCTAAGTGTTATCACATTTTGCTTGTTGTTTTATATGACATTTTTATTTAGCGACAGTAGTATCAGTATACTATCTTTTGTGATAATACTCAAGCAATCAGAACAAATTTGATCGGTATTTACATTTTTATCTGCATGGAAATTAAGAAAAAATTAAAGCGTGATTTTGACAAAAGAAATAATATAGTGAAGAACGTATTTGCTGAAAATGAAAAAAAGTAAAAGAGGCAACAGATAGTGCTGCATCTTTTACTTATTTGTAACTAACGTTGTTTAATGAAGCTGGGAAGGACTTTTAATAAACCAACGAGCATGATTGTATATAACGGAATCAGGAAAATGTTGGTAATGATTCGGGCAGGTAGCAATACAGCAACTGCCTGTCCATAAAGAATGCTCAAAAACCAGGTGTTTAACAATATTGATGTGACCAATTGTGAAACACTGACGATAAACAGAATATGATCACTGCGAAATTCATTGTCAAGATTTGATTTCTTTACAACAATAATGGGGAAGACCGCAAATGCAATCATTAAAGCAATAAAGAGTACAAAGACAATTGTGCTGATCGGTTCACCAGCATAATAAATGGTACCATTGTCGAAACCAAAGGTGCCGGAAACAGCCAGAATAATTGTAGCCAGAACGATAAAAACCAGGTTGAACCATTCCAGATATTTTACTTCTTTTTTTCGCAACAGCATAAAGAGTAAACCCGGAATTAAACCAGTCAACCCACTGGCTAAGGTAAATCCGATAAAGAAAGGGCCACCTGGCTTAATAATAAAGCAGAGGATATCGGATATAAAACCTACGGCGAAACCTGCTAGCGGTCCAAACAGGATACCACTTAGCATAATTGGCAAAGCAGTGATGTTTAACCGTAATGAAGGAAAGCCACCAAGAGGGATGTACACCTCAAACAGAATCTTCAGCACGATGCTGATGGCAATGAGTAGCCCACAGTTCACCATGACCCGGGTTCGGGTGGAACTACTAATAAAAGCATTACTTTTCATAAAACCTCCTTGAGTTTAAAGTAATGCTTCCGCAACCTACAATCTGCATTGTAACAGCGGAAGCGACAAGATACCGCAATGGTCACATTTCGTTTAAAGGCAACTTCCCATCCTTTAACACTTTACGCATCTTGTCTACTCTGGTATTTAATTGTCATCATTTTAACATGCAGTTAAAGGTTTACACAAGGATAAATAATTATCGTTATTTTTTAATCAAAGTGGTAATTATTGTGATTTTGGGTATATAATAGTATCAGTCAAAGAAAAACTGAAAGAAAAAAAGTAAATGGAGGGTAATAAATGAAAAAGCTATGGAAATGTGGTGTCTGCGGTTATAAGATGGAAGGCCTTGAAGCCCCGGAAAATTGTCCTAAATGTGGAGCTCCCCGGGAGCAATTTGCAGCTTTAAGTGACGAAGAGGCTAAAAAAGTATATGACTCCTATGTTACCAACGATATTCATATGGAAGTGATTGGGTTGGCTGAAAAGATTGTTCATCTTTCAAGAAAAGGTGCCGAAATTAATCTGGATCCAGGATGTCTGCATATTTTTCAGAAAGCCGAAGCAGATTGTTATGTCATCAAGGAAATGTGCAAAGCAGAAATAGCTGGTCATATCTCAAAAGGTAAATGGTAAAAAAATATTGAAATGGAGCCAGGGTTTGTGTTATGATAGTGCAGTAAGTTTTACTGCTGGCGTGGCACAGATGGTAGCGCAACTGATTCGTAATCAGTAGGTCGGGGGTTCGATTCCCCCCGCTAGCTCCAGTAAGAATCGCATGAGAGAGCCGTTTTGGTTCTCTTTTTTTATTGCCGAAAAGCTGATTAAGGGCGAAAAACCCATGAGTTGGGGACAATTTGGGGACACTTTTGAAAAATGATAAGCTCAATAGCGAAATGTTATTGAGCTTTGACGGAAGTTTTGATTAAAATATTTTCCAGTGCATCACTGGCTTTTGCGTCGGCCGTATTGATCACATGGGCATAAATATTACCAGTCGTGGAGATATTGGAATGGCCCAGCCGGGAAGACACCGTTTTTAGATCCACACCACTGGCAATAAGGATCGAGGCGTTTGTGTGCCTGAGAGAGTGCAGATGCACCGGCTTTAATCCATGCTTATCGGTAAATTTTTTAAGATAACCGCCGATGGTGTCAAGGTTCATGGGTTCCCCGTTCCATCTGGTGAAGATATAGTCATGATCAATCCATTGATCGCCGACTTTAAGGCGCTCTGTCAGCTGCCAGACTTTATAGCTCCTAAACAGATCAAAGATGAAATCAGGTAGCTTCACGCTACGCTTAGATTTAAAGGTTTTGGGATCCCCTTCAATGATGCCCTGGCCAGTAACATATTTTAAGGCCCGCTTAACGGTAATGATCTTATCTTCAAAGTCGATATCTGACCATTTCAGACCGCCAATCTCACCACGTCTTAAGCCACTGTATATCAGGAGGTTTAGGGCAAGCTTATATTTGATGGGTTCCTCTTCCAGCAGCTCAAGAAATGCCATGGCTTCCTTATCATCCATATAAGCCTGTTCCTTTCGCTCTGTTTTGGGCAGCTCCACACGCTTTTCAATCGGGTTGAAGGGAATAACGCCCCATCTCACAGCGGTATTCATGATGTTATTCAGTAACCGGTGATAATGTAAAACTGTATCATTGGATACTTGTTTTTGAGGGTTTGTTGATATGAAGAGGCTGTCAAAGTCTTTACCAATAGCATCGGCCACCTTACGGGCGATTTCAAGAGTAGTGTTACCACCTTTTTTAAGACGCCTGAGTGTATCATCATTAATCCCGGCTTTTTCTGAGATGTCCCTCTGCTTCATTTTGGCCACAATGGTTAGGTATTCAGGCGTAACCTGGTATTTCTCTCCGCCACGCATACCAGTACCGGCTTTGATCAGATTATAAAAGTCCTGTATATGCTTTGAGGTAATCTTTCCCATTTTCAAGTGTCCCAGATGTTCAGCAATTTTCAATGAGAGATCCTGATAACCTTTTACCGTCACCGGGGAGAGGTTCTTATTACCCACATAATTTTTAAACCAGATTTCAATAAAATCAATGAGCTTCGTGTTACTGTCCATGACGTAGCCCAGATTGCATTTTTCCTCAAACTCCAGGGCTGCCCTGTCCAGATCCTTCTTTAATTTGGTGGGGCTTAATCCCTCTGGGGGTTTATAGTTCATAGTGTGTTTAATTCTTTTGCCGTTAACATCGAAACCGCCAGAAACAACGATCCGGAAGGCATTTCCTCGCTTTTCTATGTTGGCCATGGGTTAGTCCTCCTCTTCTTTTATAGCCTCTTCTATTATTTTATCAAGTTCTAAATCGTCGACACCTTCAGCAATAAGTGCGGTTTTAAATTCGTTTTTAAATGAATCCGCAATTTCATCAAAATGTATTTGATCAAGCGATAAAGAAAGGTTAATTTCTTCTAATGTCTCTGGATGTGTTTTTTGACGGATGCTTGCTTTAACGCCTTTACGTTCATTTTGGTTTCTCATTTCAGCCAATGAATCTTTAATTGTGTCAAAAAAAACTGTGTCAATAATCCGTTGAGTACTAATTTCGCTAACTGAAGTGTCTTCGATTTTAATATCTAAATAGCTTTTTTTATCTACGATACCATTAAAGTACTCTTCAATTAACAAAAGTGGGCCTTCGATATGACCATTGCTGAATGAAAGCAGATCTTTAGAGGATTTTAAAATATTATGGAGTTCCGTTCGCACTTCAGTATCAGAAGAAAGGCAACTTCTATATCTTGAATTATAAGATAAAGCAAGACATTCGGGGTTATCCTCATACTCTATCAATTCGTTCAATGTCGGTATTAAAATACCAGGCAAATATTTATTGAACCTTTTTAGTTTATCAATTGCCTCGCAGCTCAAACCTGTAATTTCATGAATCTTCTGATCATCGATATTAGAAGTTCTTTGGTCCGTGATTCCAAGCAGATAATCAGCTGATACATGAAAATAATTAGCTATTTTATAAAGTCTCTCAACATTTGGTTGTACACTTCCTTCCATATACTGAGCAATAGCCTGTCTTGTAATTTTGGTAATATCAGCTAAATTCTTTTGCGTAGTTCCAAATTCATTCATCAAATCCCTCAACCGCATTGCAAAATTACTTTCGTAACCAGTAAATATTACCTCTTCCATATTAAACACCTCCAAATGTAAGTATATCTAGCATTTTTTTATTATGTGCAATTTTTAATTGCACAACTGCAGCTCTTGCCTTATAATTAATTATAGCAAGAATAAACAACAACTACAACTATTTTATAAAAAGGAGCTAACAAGATGAATAACAAAGATATTAAAGATTCAATTAAAAATGCAGGTTTATACCAATGGATGATTGCGGATCGGATTAACATGGCAGATTCAACCTTTTATCGCAAAATGCGTCACGAACTGCCAGAAGAGGAAAAACAGAAGATTTATAATGCAATTGAGGAATTAAAGAAAGAAAAGGAGGCGGTATAACATGAAAACCCCAAGAATGAGAACCATCCCTCAAAGCGCTGAGGAATTAAAAGCCCTAGATCAGAACACCTCACTCACAGAATGCGCCATCAGACGGCTTGTAGATCAAGGTAAGATCAAATGCGTAAAGGCCGGGCGAAAAAAATTAATCAATTTGGATCAGCTTATCAATTATTTGAGTGACCCGTTTGCGGAAGATGCCCCAGAAGAGGCACTGGCTAAAAAGGAAAAGGTGATCTCTTTAGAAAGAATGGAGGCATACAAGAAAAATATCGGAATTTTGTAAATGGACGGGAAAAAGGCGATTGTCATTCATGGGACATTGTCAACAGCATAACGTAATTAAATGGGAAGGTTCCAGCAGTCTGACATCTTGGCAGACTTCCGGCCTCTTCCCATTAATTTTATGACAAAGCAAGCGATGGGGTAACGATTCGTGACGCCATTGGCAGAAAGTACCAGAAAAAGACATGAAAAAACTCTCCCAGGCACGCCATACCATAGAGGAGAGTTTTAAAAGAGTGTTGTGTTTTTATCACAAATAACTGAATAAGAAAAGACCGCTGCTAAAGCTTGGATGCTATAGCGTTCTTTAAATAACCTGTTATCTAATTATACCTTTTTATATGATGGATAACAAGTAAAAAACGGCTGAGTAATCAGCTTTTAGACTTGATAAGGTTATTAATCTACCGACAATATCTTTCACAATGAGGGGTTATCAAAATGCCATACATCAAAGAGACCTGCAGAGCTGGCAAAACCATTGAAATAACAAAACGGTTTACGACCAGGTTTAATATAAAAGGAATTACCAGAGGTGAGAATCATAAGCCAACGCCGGAGCAGATGCAAAAGATCAATGAGAGGAATTCAGAAACAAATCTGAGAAGGCTCATTAATACAAATTATGGCCCAGGTGATTTGCATATTGTTCTTACCTATGCAAAGGAAAAAAGGCTGGCACCAGAAGAGGCGAAGATTGAGCTTGAAAAGTTTATCCGGAAGATTCGGGCAGAGTACCGAAAAAATGAAGAGGAGCTCAGGTATATCATAGTCACGGAATATAAAAATAAATCCATTCACCATCATCTAATTGCAAACACGATAGATCCTGTGACAGTAAAAGATTTTGCAAGGTTATGGCAAAAAGGCCGGGTTAAATTCACATACCTTGATGATACCGGCCAATATAGTGAATTGGCCCATTATCTGATTAAAGAGACAAGAAAAACCTTTAGAGAAACCGGCAGCCCTTCAAAGAAGCGATGGAATGCCAGTAAAAACCTAAAGAAGCCGGAAATTAAGAAAGAAATCATTAAAGCAAAAGAATGGCGTAAGGTGCCGGAGCCAGTTAAAGGGTACATCATTGAGACTGACAGCATCCGGGAGGGCTTCCATGATTTCACTGGGTGGCCATACCAGGTATATCGCATGATCAGGGTGGCAAAAGAAGAGGTCATTACCCAAAAAAGAGCAAATCGATTATCAAAGCCGAAAATCCGGCCATGAAACCAGAGAGGAAAATGAAATGAACGATTTAATCAATATTGAAAACAAAGACGGTTTGTTATTTGTCAGCAGCAGGGAGATTGCGGAAAGATTTGAGAAGAGGCATAATGATGTCGTAAAGGTGATTGAAAGCAAAATCCATATTTTAACTACGGAAAATTTCGTAGTTAACACTTATTTTATTGAGAGCTCATTTTTACATAATGGGAATGAATACAAAGAATTTTTACTTACACGAGATGGATTTAGTTTTATAGCCATGGGGTTTACTGGTTCGAAGGCTGATGTCTGGAGACTTAGATATATTGAGGCGTTTAACCAGATGGAAAGCGAGATCAAAAGGATAAATCAGCCACAGGGAGAGGAATTCATGGCGCTGGCTGTTCTTCAAGCACAGAAGATAATTGACTCAAGAGATGCTCAGTTGCGAGATCAAAGGTCAAAGGTTCTTCTGGCAGAGGCGTTAACAGCGAGCGAAACTTCAATTGAAGTAGGAGAACTAGCCAAAATATTGACACAAAATGGTGTGGACACTGGGCCAAATAAGTTGTTTGACTGGCTTAGAACAAACAAATATGTATATTATGACGGAAAATACAATATACCAATGCAGGAATACATTAATAATGGCTTGCTTGAAATTGAGCATGTCCCATTTACGAAACCATATGGTGAACATGACGTAAGCATTAAGACAATGGTCACGGTAAAAGGGCAGGAGTATTTTATTAAAAAGTTCCTGGGGTGATTCGCTCATGGACGTAATGGCATTGATAATGGCGCAGCATGACGGGGTAATTGCCTTTTAATATGAACATATGTTCAGTGAAAAAAGGGTGGTAAAAAGCATAAGGTTAGATCAAGGTGTTTTAATTTGATATATTGGCGAACCATAAGAGGTTAAGCATACCACTGGAATAAAGAAAACATCGGTAAGAAGAGGTCATTCAATAGGGTTCAAGAATCATCAGAAAAAACGTTCCCACATGTGAGGGGGGTGGCTCATGCTGCAGGTGGCGTTGGCCAGTGATCCGGAAGAGCCGGGATCCGGGATACACCATGGGCCACACTCCCGGTCATAAAAAAAATGGGTTTAAAGATACGGGTCGTCATTCGATAGGGTTCAAGAATCATTAGGGATCTTCTTCTTGCGATAGTTTTTTATGAGAAATATTATAAACGGATTGGGAGCGGATGGCCACGGCTCCCAGCGCTTGCCAAAATAGAAGTTAATGGAGTATTGCCCATGATCCTCGCTGACCTAACAGGGGGCGTTTTGTCCCTGAATTTTCACCACCTTAAGAACTGTAAAACACAAGCCATTAATAAGCTGCAAATAGGGCAAGGTTATAGCAAGGTAATAAGTTGCACACTGCACAAGTAAAAGCAATAGGAGTAGGTTCAAGCGATATATCAAGCCCCCGGGGGTGTGCGATTTAGTAATCAGCTGCACATTGCATAGGGTTCCCAATTTGCACACACACTTTATTTTTGACTTTTTGAATAATAATTCCATGAAAATAAGCGATTACATGTACTTTCAAGAAAGCAGTATGAATCATAAAGTTAATAATCACAATCTAAATTTGAATTATGTCCATGTTAAGCGCTATGGAATACACTAAGAAGGAACCATTGTACACCACGTAAAGAACAGGTAAAACTATTCAGAGCTACAGTATGACGTGGTTAATGGGATAATCATTTGTGCTAAACACCGGCAACGACGAGCAACCCGGAAAAGGAACAAAGGCAATGAAGACGATGAGAAGATTAAAAAAATGCTGTAGCCGAGCCAATCCCCCCACCTTAAATGAAGAATTCCAAAAAACATTTTCATTGGATAGGGTAACTTCTTCCAATAGAGCGAATGCAGGAAATATTTTTTTTAGCAATCTTGACCTCTTCTTGGAAAATGAATATTGTGGAAAAAACACCGGCGAAAAATTGCGCCGATCTGGTAACCAGTGAGAATTCGGTGGGGTAAATATCAGCGATGAATTTTCAGCTTTGACAGCGTGAAAAAACATCGGTCGAAAATTCAACCGATCTTGCCAGTCCTCAAAATTGAGGTGTGAATTTAACCCATGAAAATTCGGGGGTTAATCTAATGTCGGGATTACCGACTTTAGAAAACTTCATAACACCGGATTTTTCCGTTATACCGGGTGTGCCCAAAATTGGACAGGTTCAAAACATGGGTTTTGGTGGGTGGTAAAACGCCATATACCCAGTTTGGGGAGACCGGTGGGTAGCAAAACACGACACACCCCGGATTAAGGCACACCAATTATAAAAAATGGCCTGGTACAGGTTATACCGTACCTGAAGATGTCCCCAATTTTGGGGAGAGGTATTACCAAGTTGGGCGTACCCCCTTTAAGGTCCTACCATATTGGAAACCCCTTCAGGGGCCGGGGATCTGGCACCGACACGAATGACGGTAGCTAATTGTTTGCCGGTTGTTTGCAGATACTGGAGCCAGGGCCAGATGTGGGATAATTCCATCATATCTCGTTCCTCAATTTGGAGGAGCGAAACCGGCTGTCAAAACCATAATCAGTTGAACTCGGACATTTTTGTCCAAGTTGGCGAAACCGGTTGTCGGTAAAGCTGATATCTGAAGCCTGATGTCCTTTAAACGGACAGTTGAACTGTCAAGATTATTGACTTTACAGGCTATTGTGACGGACTGTCACTTTAGAAGCCGGATGTGCAGATCATGCATATCTGAAAAGTGCATAATGTGCATTTTAGAACAGCGGCCCACGGTGGACAGTTTTGACCATCGTCTTTTACTCAAATTTGAGCAAATAAAAAAGCCAAGGCGCTGGCCCGGGCTTCTATGATTTCTTCCGATGGAGTCCCAATTCAGGACACCATCTTTATACCCGGCAATTTGGAGGATATGAAATCCGGATCATTATTATAAAGGTCGCTGAACTCTGTAAATTCTTCATTGCCTATTTTGACGCTCAACGCAGAACCTCTCTTTTCACATTGAGATAATCAATCAAAGCAGCTTCCAGCAACTTCGAATAATTAACATGCCTGGATTCAGCAGCATCTTTAAGCCATGCCGGAATAGTGACGTTAGTCTTAACACGGCGGTTCTCCATATCATTCTTTACCAGATCAGGTAAAACAGTAACGGCGGTCATGATCCCGTCTTCTACATCTTCCTTTGCCAGGGCTTTTGATGGTGCTGGAAGAGGATCACCATCTTTTTCCATACCATATATATGCAGCTCCAGCGCTTCCCTTGCCATTTGCTGAGCCTCTTCAATGTCTTTCCCAAAACTGATACAACCGGGTAAATCCGGAAAATAAACGCCGTAACCATCAGAAGACGGCTCCAATACTGCCAAATAAGTTAATTTACGCATGATTTCCACTCCTTTTCATAGGGTGACAGGGCTATTTAAGCCCTGCCTGTTTGAGGATGCTGTTAAGTGTTCCCTTGGGAAGATCACCCGAGTGTTTAACAACGGTGACTTTCCCTTCCTTTGTTGGGTGCTTCATCTGAACATGTGAACCATTGGTTTCAATTTCAAACCAACCGTCCTTTTTCAGGATCTTCATTATTTCCCGTGTTGTCATTTGCTATCCTCCCTACGCCTATATTATACGCCTAAATTATACGCACGTCAAGGAACTGTTAATAAAATGAAGCTGGATAAGCCGATTTAAACGGTTTTGTTTATGGTAGGAATAAGATTACACCAGATTCAAGAGGGAGTTAAAATGCGGGGGGATCTGGCCAATAATTTGCATGAAAAAAGAAGAGGTCTTTGATTGATCCTCTCCTTACGGGCCTATTCTTGGGGTTCTGTTTGATCTGTTAGTGCTGGTGGTCTGAGATCATCAGTTGAAAGGGGGATTTTTATATCACCATCCATGTCAAAATATAATTTGCATCCTAAAAAAGCGCTGATGCGTATCAAATCTTCTGCTGAAAAGCTCCCTCTTGTAAATTTGTTTCGCATTGACTGTGGAGTGATCCCTAAATAATCGGCCAGGTCTTTATTTTTAACCCCTTTTAATTGCAATAATGATTTTATTTTATCAGATACTGACATTAAGCACACCTCCTTTTAAATATATTATAACTTGTTTTTGAGTTGAAAGCAATCAAATAAAACAATAAAATACTCAAAATAGTGTATTTAGTAATTGACAACATACTCATTAAGATTTATAATATACTCAATAAGATGTATTTGACAAATTGAAAGGAGACCACAACATGTATAACCGATCAGAAATCGCAAGAACCGCCAACAAACTGGTAACCACCGGATTAACCAAAAGCCAGGCATTTAAAAGAGCCTGGGAGCTGGCCAAGGGAAAAGCCCTTGTTGTTAAGGGGGTCACCCAGGGCAAGAGACAGACCGCCATTGACCACATGAAGCAATATGACCCATCAGAAATCACGATCAGTCTTGAAAGAAACACTACCGGATATTTTGAAGAGGATGCCATTGAAGTGGTGGCCACGATCCACGGCAATTCCTACTGTGTAGGCTATTTGGCCTCTTCGGTTGCTGAATGGTTATCAAAGGTCATGGACTTCGGAACGGCCTTAAAAGGGGCATTAAAACAAATTGTTGGTGGTAATGGTTTATATTATGGTTTGAGGATAAAAGCACAGATTGCTTAGGGAGAGGCTGCACCTCTTCCGGACGGGAGGAAAAATGCTAAACAGTGTTCAGGTAAAAGAATTATTTGAAAAAGAGGCCGTCTTATTTGGTAATGCGGACGGTGTTTTAATTAACCGAGCGATAGAATTGTTTGGAAAAAAAGCGGTTGATTTTGGAAGTAATTATCTCAATGGGTGGGCAAGTGGATTTGGCATCGGAGATTTTACAGCTTATTATTTAAAATTCTCAGGCTTCCAGCAAGCTGCCACCTTTGCCAATGTGGAAGAAATACAAAGGATAATAAAATCTAGTCGAAAAAAGGAGAGTATCAAATCATGAATGTTTTTGAAAAGTACACAAATAGCATTAAAGGTAATCATTTAAGTATGTTATTGGATTCTGTTGAGAACCGAGATGATTATTTAGACATACCAGAATTTTTAATAGTAGCAGACGAATTTGTAACTCTAATGAATCAAATTGAGGATAAGGCGTTATTTCTTAGATTAGAAAAGATGCTTGACGATCTCATATACTTGGCAAAATACCAAGGATTTAAAATAGGTTTCAATGAAGCATTCAACTTGCTGAAAATGGTGTAAGCAAATGAGAGTATGAAGAGGATAAGCCCTCTTCATGGTTACAGACATAAGGAAGAAATAACCATGAAAATAAAATAGAAAAAGATCTGGGCCTATCTCGATGGGGTAAAACTGGTGGATGTGCTCCAGGCAGCGCTTGACAACAATCTGACAGTGGAAGATGTTAAGCGCCTCTTAATTAAAGAAAATACCGGCCACGATGTGACATTTAAAGTAATATGATGTAGGCCACGACGGCAACCGGAACGATCACGCAGCCAGGAAGGGGGAACTGAGCCAGGGCGACCTTTTCCAGTGCAGCAAATGAAGGGAGAAATGGAGAATGAATAGGCAAAAACGCATGATAATACTGGATAAGCTTATTAAAAGTAAAAAGGAACAAATGATAGAATTCGAGGATAGTATTGAAACAACCAGATTGATTCTATTTGAAATATACGGGATGCTTAGTTTTGCCTATAGAATCGGTGATATTTCGGCAAAAGAACGTGATTACAGAACTCAGGATATTGATTTGTTCTGGGAACAATTATAGATAAAATTGAAGAGGAGATATGATAAATGAATACTTATCAAAAGCTTTGTAATGGAATTGGGAACGATAGTCTGGCTGCTTTATTGGAATCAATAGAAAGCAGAGATTCTTATCAAGATTCCCCGGAATATGACGAATTAATCACTTATTTCTATCATTTGTTGGAGAAAATACACGATGACGAAATACGGAAAGATATTGAAGAAACGTCTACTTGTTGTGCCAGTGCTGCCATGTACCAGGGTTTTGTATTGGGGTTCCAGGAAGCGGTAAACCTCTTAACAGGCGGGGTTAAGCATGATCAGTAGTGGGGGGCATAAAAAACTTTTAGCACCTCGTGACGGTCGCGATGTCTAACCAGGCAGGAACGAAAATCTGGAAATTTAGGGTAAGGGGGGGCTATATTTGCTGAATCCTTATTAAAAAAAACAGATAAACAATCACCCTGATTAAGAGTGACGGCTCAGAACATAAAAGAAACCGCCTTTTTGTGAAGGGCGGTTTCTCTATTTGGGGACGGTATAATTGACAGAACGAATCGTTTTAGCAGGTCAAAGCATAAAGCTGGCAAGTTACCGGCAAATTAAATTACAGCCCAAGCATATCAAGAAAATAATCAATAGATTCCAGATCTTCCAGGTCTTCCAGCTTTTGAGCATAAAGATAAGGGTTACGCTGGCTGTGTTTTATCAGCTTTGGGAGAAGAGTATTACAAACATACTCATCTCTGTATTTGGCCATCAATTCTTTGCCGGCAGAGGAAGCACGGATCCTTCGCAAACCCTTGGCAGTCCATTGTCGGGCCCTCTCCGGAGAAACACCATATAAAGCTGATATTTCTTTCAAAGTGTACTCATGTCCATTTAAGCCATGATTTAAAATGAGAGCATTCTTTTCTTTATCGTCAGGATTGAAAACACGATCCATCACATGGAAGAGGTCTTCTCGTAAGATTAAGCGGTCAACCTCTTCATTGGCCAGATGAAAGGCATTAAGGGCTGATGGATCTTCTATTAAATCCATGAATGTTGTTTCATCAGCTCCAGGAATCAGCTCATGAGCGCTGATCACATGACACAGGTCACTTTCCCGGTCGCTCCTCTTCTCCCAGGGAGAGGAAAACCTCAATCCTCTGGAGATATGCCCTTTAATGGCTACACCGGCATAAGTTGAGAATTTGACATCATAATCAGGATCAAACCCTTTAGCAGCTTCAATCAAGCCAATATTCCCCAATTGAACCAGATCATCACGTTCAAGATATGATATTTCAGTGAGATTATAGTATTGATTAACAAAATGATGGATAAGGCCCTGGTTATTTTCAATGATTTGATCCAGTGCTGATTTGTCCCCATTACGATAAGCCATAACCAATTCTTCATTAGACATGATGTTTCTCCCGTTTTTATTTTATTATATCATTAAAACGGCTTTATAATCAGCTTTATAAACCCACGACTTGGGGACAATTTGGGGACACTTTTAAATTTTTTGAGGATTTTTGATTGTTTTTCATGACGGTTTATAAGAAAATGAGTTAGTAGAATGGCTATTTAATGGGAAATATGAAGATGGTGAGAGATGGTGTTGTTTAATATGATTAATTCGTAATCAGTAGGTCGGGGGTTCGATTCCCCCCGCTAGCTCCAGTAAAAAATAATATTTATTTAAAAGAATGGCTGTAATTAGCGGTTCTTTTTTTTATTTCTTGAATTATGTCTCCACCAAAAGTGTGACCTACTGTGAAAAATCAAAAAACTCTGGCTATTTCTGCTATTTTGCCCCTATTTTTTGTCGTATTTTTCACAACACCTTGGTTATGTCAATACCGTTTAGAAATTCACTTATGGGGAGTTTAATAATGATTTTGATAATAAGACAGCACTGCTGGTTTATGAAGCATTTGCCGGGATCAGATACCGGTTGGATCGGATTTAAATTTCCATACCGACCAGGGAAGTAAATTTAAAAACAATGTGATTGATGGAGTCATTAAGTCGTTCAATACTATGCGATCCTTGAGCAATAAAGGCTGCCAATATTAATTATTGACAGCCTTTGAATCATGTGCAAAAATAGTCTTGAAATTTAATCTTTAAATCTGCACTTCAATTTTTCATTAATCTGGAATGCGTAAAAGCACAAAATAATTTACACTCTCTACAAACAAATTACAGCACAAATTACGATTACAATTAGCCGCCTCCGATTAGTTTTAAAACAGTTATTTTCATATTGTCTTGGGCTAGCTGATTTCCTAAATCAATTCGTGATAGTACACGACCATCCACAATAACAATATTCGTCCCATCAAGTGCTACGCCATATTTCATAAAAAATTTGTCCAGCGTCAACCCAGGACAAACATGATAATCTATACCATTAATAGTAATCATCAGAAATCAAACAAAACTTCCAATTCCAAATCATTAATGTCAAATAACGAACCAGTAGCAGGTGATCTGTCTGTATAGAAGAACTCGGGGAGACGGTCATCTTTAGCTGTCATACCAGCCATTTTATTGTATCCTCTTTCAGTAAGAAGGGTAGTTACGCCGATGGTTGCCACGCGGGTAAATTCTGAAGTTCCTCCATAAAGAGCTGCCATTAGTTCCCCAAGTAAAGGAAGAACAGGAACAGTATGAGCAAAAGCGAAAAGACACATCATACTGTCGGCAAAACACATAGCCACCTGTAATTTATTGGAAGCATAGGCTTGGCCCGTTCGACCAGCATCATCAAATGCTCGACCCATGGTAAGGCCAGCGGTGTGGTCAGCACCCATAGGACTAGTTGCATAGGTGATACCCGTTCCTTTGGTGTTTCTAGGATCATATCCTGCCATGCTCTGGTGTTTAACGACTGGTATTCGTTTACATCCCAGGTATAATCCCACAGCTTCACAACCTTGACCAAGTAGATTCCCGAATTCTGTTCCCTCTTTCAATTCATTCAAAAGACCCATTACAGCAGGAATATCTCCCCACTCAATTTTTCCTGCATCCATACAAACTGCAATGGAATTGGCTGTTTCCATCGTATCGACACCGATATCGTCACATAATCGATCCATTCGGGCAATGGCATCCAAATCAGAAATATGACAATTTGGTCCGAATAATGCAATCGTTTCGTATTCAAAACCAGATGTTATATAATTTCCGTTCGGATCATTGTAGCAATTAGAACAGTGCACTACACACCCTGGTTGACAGGGAATCTGATTTCTTCCCCCGCTTGATTCCAGCTTATCTAAAAACGCTTGTGCGCCAACTTTTTCATAATCGCCAAAAAACTTCCCTGAAAAATTATCGACAGGTAAAATGCCGGAGGCACCGGAAATATCCGTTGTCGCTGCGGTTCCAATAATGCTGAACGGGTCAGTTTTCGCCCCTTCAGCGATCACTTTATTAAGCTGTAAACAAACTTTTTTAAACTTGTCCTTATCAGCATATGTCACTTCAAATTTTTTAACGGGTTCCTCAATAACGACAGCCTTTAGTCCTTTACTTCCTAAAACTGCAGCGATTCCTCCCCGTGCAGCAGCACGGCTGGGATGGCCTGATTTAAACTCGGTGATCTGAATCGAAGCATTTTTATAAAGACGCTCTCCGGCACACCCAATGGATATGACTGCGCAAGCATCACCGTAGGTTTGTTTCATCGATTCTGCAAATTCATAATTATTACAACACTTATAAATAGCAGCATCTTTTAAGGTTGCATTGCCATCGGCGCCGATGTGAAGTATCCATAATCCGTTTTCTTCTGGTATATCCTGGAGTGTTATCATAAAAGTGCAGTCCCAAATTGCAAGGAAATGAGGTAAAATAA
>NZ_JAIPPU010000033.1 GCF_026646375.1 Acetobacterium wieringae | reverse complement strand
GCTAATGGGTAATTTTTACCGTTTATTTTGGGAAGTTTCAAAACGATATTGACATAATCAGCTGTTTTTTTAATTAAGTTATTATGTTATATAAATATTATTGAATGTAAATGATATTTTGCGAACAGGGGTTCGGTACGGTCTTTTCTACTAAAAGTAACTTTATAAGTCTGTCCTATAATAATATTTTATTTTGAAATTTTCATAGACAATTTCAACTTGTACGGTATAATAATAGACAAGTGTTTTAAAAATAATATTTATGAGGAAAAACAAACAAATGGATTATATTCCGCCGTATACGATAACAGATAAAACCGTTAATTTAGTTTCAAAGATAACGGAAATAATTACGCATATTACAATTGCTGATAACATGGACAGCAATCCAAGACTTAGAAGAGATAATCGAATTCGAACTATCCATGCTTCTTTAGCAATTGAGAACAACTCATTATCTTTGGATCAAGTAACAGACATTATTAATGGAAGAAGGATTCTCGGTGCGCCAGACGAAATATGTGAAGTGAAAAATGCTTTTGAAGCATATAATATACTTTTAAAAATGAATCCATTTTCAATTAATGCTTTATTGCAAGCTCATAGAATTTTAATGAATGATTTATCAAAAGAATCCGGAATTTTTAGAAACGGTGGTGTCGGTATATTTGCAGGAGATCATTTGGTTCATATGGCTCCACCGGCTAATCAGGTTCCGCATTTGATACAAGATCTGTTTAGCTGGGCTAAAGAAGCAGAAGTGCATCCGCTAATTAAAAGTTGTGTTTTCCATTACGAATTTGAGTTTATTCACCCGTTTGCCGATGGAAATGGACGAATGGGGCGAATGTGGCAAACTTTACTACTTTATAAGTGGAAACCACTATTCGGTTGGCTGCCTATCGAAACGCTTATTAGGGAACGTCAGGATGAATATTACAAAGTACTTGGAGAATGTGATCATCGAGCAGATTCAGGTCAGTTTGTTGAATTTCTATTGGAAGCAATTTATGATGCGCTACAAGATGTTTCAAATACCGGACAAGTAACCGATCAAGTAACCGAACAAGTCGAAAGATTATTAAATGTGATCGGTGACAACGCTTATTCGACAAAAGAATTGATGGAATTATTAGGTTTAAAACATCGACAAACCTTTAGAGATAACTATTTATTGCCGGCAATGGAAAAAGGGCTGATTGAAATGACAATTCCAGATAAACCCAATAGCAGCAAGCAAAAATATAAAAAAACGTAAGATAAAATTGTACTTTGTAAAAAATAAATATTAATGTTATTAAAATTGAAATTAGCCATTTGTATAAATTAATATTGAACTTTGGGATTTTAAAGTATTGTATGAAAGATTTAGTAGTCATTAATTATTAGAAAAGGTACAATAAAGGCCACCTTGTGATGAGGTGGCTTTTTTCTGTTTTGAGTAGAAATGGCTTTGTTACTGTATTTAAGAGTTTGTATAGTATTGATGATTTTTACAAAGAGGTTGTTTAGTGCGTTGAATAAGTTTATAAATTCGTATCAGGCACTGATCTGCTAATATGATTTAAAATAATCACCAGCTGCATGGTGATTATTTGTTTTCTCCACAAGCAGCGGATTCCTTGATCAAAGGGATATCAAATTCACGTGTCAAAAGATAACATGACAAGCTTACAAATACCATTAAAATACCGGCAAGAATCATCCAATTGCTTACACCAAGCAGTTCAGATACAGGTCCGGCAATAAACATCCCAACAGGAGCTGCAAAACTCATAATACTGGTAACAAGCGAAATGACCTTACCCAAGTTTTCTGAAGGAACCGTTCTTTGGATATAGGCGGTGAAGGGAATGTTGAAACCCATACTGGTTGTCCCCATAATAAATACAGCGATACAGAAAACCCAGAACCAAGTTGCTGGTAAAAAACCGCTAATAAAGGAGCATAAACCGAGCAAACCCATGGAAAGTGCGATCATTAAAAATTGTCGCTGGAGACCACCAGTTAAACCGATAATCATCGCAGCAATCAGCATGCCACTGGAAAATAAGGTTTGAACGATCCCATTATGCCATGCCGTACCATTAAAATAACCCTTGACCATAAGCGGCAGCAAAGTTCATAAAGGTACAAAAATAATCGTTGATATCAGCACTGGAATCGAAAGTCGCAACAAGGCCTTGTTCGATTTAATCGTCAGGATACCCTGCTTCATATCTTCAATAACGGTTAACTTACTGTTAAGATTTATTGGGGGGGTGGAAACGTGGACCAGTGATAAGGTTAAAATGGCCAAAATTGCCCCAATTACATCAATTAGCATCGTATAGGGTAGGGTTGTAACGCTCATCAATAAGGCACCGAGCATGGGCCCGATCATCGAACAAGCGGAGTTGATCATTTGTCCGAAGCCACCAGCTTTTGTAAGTTCAGCAGAAGGAACAAGCTGAGGAATAAGGGTTTGCATAGCAGGCTTATGAAAAGTCTCACCCAAGGCCCTGATCAATAAAACAACATAAACAAATGAGAGCGATTGGTAGCCAAGTAAAAATAACACGCATAAAAATAAACTGGAAAGGGCAACAGCAGCATCAGCAATAATCATTATTTTTTTACGATTAAATCGGTCAATCCAGACACCAGCAAAAGGACCGATTATCGCCTGAGGCAATAATCCGACAACACTTGCGATCGTTAATGCCAGGGCCGAACCGGTTTCCATCGTGATCCACCAGATCATTGAAAACTGTACGGCACTGGAACTTAAAAGGGAAAAGGCCTGACCAAGATAAATGGTGAAAAAGGTTTTTCTCCAAGTAGACATTTTTTTCATAAATCTACCGCACCAGATAATCTGCTATTATTTTCGCACCTGCCCAGGCACCATTTTCAGTCCCAATATTGTGGCCGAGCTTTCGGGCATTCGTGATAATCGGATCGGTTAGGGCATATTGAATTGCTGCCGCCAGCTTATCAGCGTTTAAATGCTTACGGTAAATCGGCTTTGCGCCAACTCCCAGGTCATAGGATCGGTGAGCCCAGGCAAATTGGTCATTGGAAAATGGCACGATGACACTTGGGATACCGGCTTTAAAACCAGCGGCGGTGGTGCCGGCACCACCATGATGACAAACCAGGGAAATCCGCTCAAACAGCCAACTGTGGGGAACACTGTCAATCGCCAGCAGGTTTTTCGGCAGGTTGTCAATCGCACCCATACCAGAGATGATCCCGCGCTTACCGGTTCGCCGAAGGGCCTCGATAATGATGGCGACCGTCTCAACCTGATGTCTGCTGTCAAAAACGCTGCCAAAGCCGAAATAAATTGGTTTTTCGCCCGCTGCCAGGAAGTCCGCCAGTTCTTTGGCGGGGGTATAATCATCTTTTTCGGTCACAAACCAATAGCCGTTCTGATGAATATCGGCGTTCCAGTCGAGGGGACGGGGAAAGACAAAATTGCTGCAGGAGATGATGGCCGGATGAGCGTGATCGATTTTTTCAAAGGGGCTGCCAAAATTTTCGGGGAGTTTGCCATATTCTTTCTTGAAAAAAGTTTCTATACCGGTTTTTCCAGCCATCCACAGCATCCCCTGCAAGAGCTGATAGCTTACTGCTTTGGGCATGATGGTTTTACCGTAGGCGATCAGTGAAGCTACTTCGGTGGTTTTGTGCATCGGAAAGGGTGCCGCCAGGATCGCCGGAATACCGAGCTTGGCGCCGGCAAAATAACCAATCGTACAGCCCGGATGGTAAACAATCAGTTCACTGCCTTGACAAGCTGCGAACATTTCGGCGGTTAAGCCAAGCACATATTTTTTCATTTTGTTAAAGGTCAAAATCATTTTCAGGGGATTATCTGATGATTGGGCATCCTGAAGTAATTTGGGGTCGATTTCGGCGGACTGATAATCAGCTGATAGAGGATAAAAATCAATGCCGTAGTTTTTGATAAAGTCTTCAAAACTTTTGCCGCCGGCAATCCGTACCGTTTTTCCCAGCTTTTGCAGTTCCTGGGCAAGGGCAATATAGGGCTGAAAATCGCCCCGCGATCCTGAACAAAGAATCGTAATCATAGTTAGTAGTTCCTCCTTGAATCATCCAACATTCTGTTGTATGATTCAATTATAGATCCCGACGGCCAGAGGATCAACCAACAATGTGGCTGCATTTGTCGGATTTGAAAGGGAGAATGAAGATGAATAAACGGACAGCGATAACGTCACAGACAAAACAGAATCTCATCGATGCGTTTTGGTCCTTATATTGTGCCATGAGAATTGAAAAAATTACCATTAAGGACATTACTAATAAAGCCGGTTATAACCGGGGCACGTTCTATGAATATTTTAAAGACGTTTATGATGTTCTGGAACATATTGAAAATTCATTAATCCCCAGCCTGGACGAGCTGCCACCAATTACAATCGGTTCGGACATGTGCGGCATGCCTACGAACACGTTTCTTGAGCTATATGAAAAAAACAGCAAATACTATGCCGTGTTGCTTGGCGACGGTGGTGACCCGGCTTTTGCAAGCAAACTCAAAAATGCTATTAAACCAATAATAATCCAGGAATTCGCCAATAAACCGACGGTTAATCAAAAAGAATTGGACTATGTTATCGAATATACCCTATCGGCGATGATTGGTATGATGAGTTACTGGTACCGGCAGACTGATAAACTGCCTTCTGATCAATTGCATGAATTGATCAGAAAACTAACGGAACAAGGCGTCACCAGACAATTGCCGGCGTTATAAAAGGCAAAGATCTGTTTCAGGATATTTTATACTCATTTATATAGGCGGTCCCTGTGGGAAAAAAATGAGGAACGGTTTCTAAAATAACAAAAATATTAGTTGACTGGCATACTATTGTGATATATAATCTGGCCAAACAGTTTACCGGTAAACTAATTAAAATGATGTGTTATTTTACAGGAGGTCACCAGATGGGGCTAAGTCTGAATAAAATAGTAAAACCGCAAACTACTGCGTTGAATGAACGAGGTCGGGTGTTCTCCTCAGCACAATCACCAACAAAACGACCTTACGTTGAGGGTGAACGGATTAAATTCATAAACAAAGATATCAGGTATCTTTTAAAGAACATAACAAAGATATATCGATTACCTCAGACAATTCAAACAACAGTAAAATTAATTAAGAAAGATCATGAAGGTTTAAATAGTCGGATCACAGCAGCAGTTTTCAATGAACTGGAAAAACTGCTGCAAAAGTTACAAGTTGATGAATACGGATATTTTGAAGTGATGCCCGAACAATTATTTAAGGGCTGTGGTGTTCCCCATCAGTATGCGCTCGTTTTTTCATCCGCAATGGATCCCGATGCCTTTAAAACAGCGCCAAGTATCGTTTGTCAGGTGGAAGTAGCAAAAGTGTATGTAAAAACTGGAGATATTGCCAACAGTGTTGCTGGTTTTCTTCAAAAAAATGGATTTGGTGCCAGTCCAAACCACTCGATAGGAGGCCAGCTAGACTACTCAATGGCGGCCCAGTGGGCGGGAATCGGAATCGTTGGTCGACATAGTATGGCGATCACCAGAAAAAATGGTGCCTGCCAACGTCTCTCAGTGGTTTACACCAATATTGAAAATCTCGATGAGTATATCGTCTCGAATCCAAGAGACTTAACGTGGGTCAACGAATTCTGTCAAAAATGTGGAAAGTGTATTCGAAACTGTCCGACAGAAGCGATTTTTAAAGAACCAGTGATCTGCGATGGTTTTAATCCAACCCGGGTTGATTATGACAAGTGCTCTCGCGATTTTGTAAATTATGGTTGCGGTGTTTGCATCGGAGAGTGCCCATTTACAGTTGGTAATTACGATCAAATAAAATCTGCCTATTTGAAAAAAAGATAAGGAAGGTGCAAATATGGAAGCCATGGATTTTGGAAAGATGATTCGCACTATTACGGCAAATACCAATAATTATATTGGCGGTATGATTGAAAAGTTTGGGATCCGGCAGGGTCAGTTTGAGTATTTTCTACTGATCTACGGCAGCCCCGGCATTAATCAGAATGAATTAGCCAGGCTAAAATCGGTTGGTAAAGCCAGCGTGACCAAGGCTTTGAAAATTCTTGAAGATGATGGTTTTATCCGCAGAGTCTCCGATGATGTGGACAAACGAAACACCCGGTGTTACATTACCGGAAAGGGCGAATTGATTGTCAATGATTTGCTTAAAATCAGAGCAGAAGCGGAAAAAGTCCTTTTTGACGGTTTTACCGAAGCAGGCAAAGCGGCCTTATATGAGCATCTTTTTCGATTATATCAGAATTCAGAGCAGTTGGGGGCTAATCCTCAGTACGAGATTGGAGTTGATTAGATGAAATTTCCGATGCCTAGAGAATATAGACATATCAGACCCATCGATACGGTCTGGTATGGCAATCCGCAATTAAAAGAAGGACTATCAGTACCCGAGATTACAATCAAATATGGTAGTTTATCCTCACGAATAAAAACGATGCCGTCGTATGCTAAATATTTGCTTGGATCACTGCGTGAATTAGCCAAAGCGGTAAAATCGATTAAGCGAAATCCCTACACATCAAATAAAACGCTGTCGGCAGAAGGATTGGCAGAAATAGAAGCAGTTGCGCAAGGGCTGGGTATTTCGGGTATCGGCTATACCAAAGTTAAAGAAACCCATCTGTTTAAAGAATCAATTGTTTTGTTTAAATATGCTATGGTTTTCACCGTGGAAATGAAAAAAACAGCGATTGAACAAGCGCCGTCAAAAAAAACCATTCAAGAAATTTTTAGAACCTACTATGAACTTGGCCGGGCGGTTAATCTGATTTCTGATTTTTTAAGAGAAAAAGGTTTTAATGCCCAGGCCATCCCGGCGATCGGCAGTAATTTGAATCTTACGGTGATGGCCAGGGATGCCGGACTGGGCGGCTTTGGAAAAAATGGGTTGCTGATCACACCTGATTACGGTCCCAGCGTACGACTGGCAGCAGTGTTAACCGACATCGAAAATCTTCCGGTTAACCAGAGATTAGATTATGATTGGCTACCAGATTTCTGTGCCACATGTCATGCGTGCGTCAAAAAATGTCCGGCCCAGGCCATTTATGAAAAGCCAATGATCTGCAAAGATGGCAGTGAGCAGCATATTGACTACAAAAAGTGCGCCGTTCCGTTTTCAAAACAGCATGGCTGCACCGTGTGTATTAAAGAGTGTGCGTTTTTTAAATCGGACTATAAAAAAATAGCAGCTGCCTACATTAGAAAAGAAAAAGCAGCAAAATAAAAGCTTCCAGTAGGAAAAAATCCACGAAAATGAGTGCTTAGCAGCATGAGCTTGTATTTCGTGGTTTTTTATTACTTGAATTTAGCCATGATTTTTGAATGAAAGCTGATTGGAAAAAGGCTATTCTAGCCTCCGCTACTATTGAGGATAAAAACCAGTTAAAAAGGAGCGGCGTATGAATTTCATGAGAACGAGGATTAGCAGTTGTTAATTATAGCGGACCGGATCATGTATCAGTGGACATGGTTTTGACTAATTAGCACATGATAGAAAGCCTCAAAATTGAATCATCTCCCAAACAATCCCAGAATGAGGCATTGAACGGATCTGCACATGCTCATTGAAAATGATTGACAAAGCGAAAGAATAATTGCTCCATATAGTTAGGTAAGTTAACTATATGGAGGGCAAATGAATGTTGATCTTATAAATAGTGCGGATGTAATTGGGATGTTTTGCAGGTTACATATGAACTCAAAGCGGGATTTTTCCATAAGACCTAGTGAAATGGGTGTACTGATATACGCTCAAAAGCAAAGCTGTGCTGTGACTCCGCTGATGATCAGCCAATTTTTTAACATCTCCAAACCTTCGGTCAGCTTAATGGTAAAATCTTTGACGAAGCAAGGTTTTTTAATCAAGGAAAGCTCGATTACTGATAAGCGAAGTTATACACTTGTGATAACCGAAAAAGGAGAGAATCTGGTTGAGTCATCGTTTATTGAGTATTTTAAAGCGGTTAAATTATTGAAAGAAAAAATGGGTGTGGATAAATTTGGTCAATTAGTTGACTTAATGAAAATTGCAAATTGCATATTAGAAGAGGAAAATACCGGATCGGAAGCGTTAGACTATTTCCAGGTGGCAGATGTGCTAAGTAAATTGAATAACAGAAAAATAACATACGTCAAACCAGGCCTGTTAAAATATCGAAATTACTATATCAAGAACCGTGGGCTGGATAAAGGCTATGTCAATGTTACGGTCATGTTGTATATCATGACCAGACTCGGTACGGCTAAAACAATCACCAATGAATTTTTTAAATTAACCGGAAAAAACCCTCGGACATTTGAAGATTTTGCAAAAGCTAATATTGGAGCTTTCATGAAAGGTAATGATAACTAAACGGTAAGGATATTGCTTCTCAAATCAATATTGATAATTTATGAGTAACAACAGAAATTTTCTGAATATTCTGTTGTTAAAAAGGGTGCTTCGGTTACGTAATTCCAATGTTGCTGAGGTCATCAGCGGGAATCAGCAATGTATTTTATTTACATATTAATGATGACGATAATCTTCAATGCAAATTGTCACCTCGAACCGGTACGGGTCACCTCCACCAATGCGAAATAAAAGCAACTTACTTAACAGCTGATTAGCAATAATCAGCTGTTTTTTTGTAAGCGATTAATAACAAGGTGCCTTACATCTAGAATAAATCCATGAGATAATA
>NZ_JAIPPU010000050.1 GCF_026646375.1 Acetobacterium wieringae | reverse complement strand
CTCAAACTTCGCACATAATAATCAACAAAAATCCTCGTAATTCCGATGTTGCAGGCATAAAAATAGCATGAAAACACCAGATTTGTTATAATTGAGTTGCTAAAAACAAACAAACAAGCTGGAGGCTCATGCTATGAAAATTATAACACAAACCGGTGCAGACTTGAATTCCAATTTAAAAATTGTTACCCGCTTTTTAAGAAATTATCAGGTTGGCCTGCTTTTGAAACGATGCAACGCCTATAAAACCAGAGGCTTTTCAGTGATTTCGGTTTTCGAGTATCTGATGAGTGTCATTTTTACCAACCGATCGATGTACATGAATTATGTGACCAATCATCATTGTCCGGAGTTTTCAAAAGATACGATTTATCGTTTCATGAACTCCTCCAAAATCCATTGGCAAAAATTTACCACGTTGCTGGCCGCTCGGGTGACCAATCAGAGTCTTACCCGTCTTACCAATGAATCTCGGGAAAATGTTCTGATCGTTGATGATACCCTGTTTGAACGAAACCGCTCGAAAAATGTCGAACTGTTGTCCCGCGTCTTTGACCATGTGAAGCATCGTTATACAAAAGGATTTCGCCTGTTGACGCTGGGGTGGTCTGACGGGAATACTTTCATTCCGGTTTCCAGCTCACTGTTGTCATCAACCACTGATAAAAATCTTCTGAACAAAGCGGATGACCGTCTGGACAAACGCAGCCTTGCCGCGAGACGACGAAGCCAATCGGGACGCAAAGCGACGGAAGTGATGCTGGAACTGATCCGGTCTGCCCTGCAATCAGGAATCAGCGCCAGCTATGTATTGTTTGACACCTGGTTTTGCAGCCCATCCTCCCTGATTGCCGTAAAGAAAATGGGGATTGACGTGATTGCCATGGCAAAGAAGACACCCAAAATTCACTATCTTATTGATGGCGAAAAGAAATCAGTGAAAGCCATCTATTCAGCCTGCAAAAAACGCCGGGGTCGGTCCCGATACCTGCTCTCAGTGGAGGCTGCGATTCAAAAAGACGACAGCATCATACCAGTCAGACTTGTCTTTGTCAGAAACCGGAATAAGCGCAATGATTACCTGGTTCTGATTACAACCGATCTGACGCTTTCCGAAGATGAAATCATCCGCCTTTACGGAAAACGCTGGTCAATCGAGGTTTTCTTCAAAGTATGCAAGTCCTATCTGAAACTGACAAAATCCTTCAGAGGACTGTCTTTTGATGCCCAGACAGCTCATGTTGCGATTGTTTTTACCCGCTACACGATGCTGTCACTGGAAAATCGGTTTAACCTTGATGTGCGCAGTATCGGGGAATTGTTTTATTGGTCATGTGATGAACTGGCTGATATCACTTATCAGGAGTCTTATCTTCTGCTGATTGAGCTGATGCTGAGTGTTTGTCAGGATATTCTTCAACTCAGTGATGAAAAAATGGACCTGTTGCTCGAACAGTTTCTTCAGAATTTGCCGGCAATGATAAAAAGTAGTCTCAAACCTTGTGCCTGAATGGATATTTTTCAGGAAAAGTCTTTTGTATCAACGTTTTAAAGTGTTTTTAATGTGCGAAGTTTGAGT
>NZ_JAIPPU010000049.1 GCF_026646375.1 Acetobacterium wieringae | reverse complement strand
GAAAGAAACTCTTTATTTCCATACAATTGAAGAAGACACCCCGTTTTATCAAACAACAGTACTCCGCACTCTGGATAATTAATCTGCGATAACGGAAAATCGATTACACTATTGGTATAGATGTATAAGCGTCTGTTTTTGGTTTTTGTCTTTGCAAATTCACCAGGTGGAATTTTTTCCGGAAGGGCATTCCAATAGTCCACTTTGCAGGCATCACTTTTATCCCAGCTTTCCCTTAACTGTTTCGATAATCTCTCGCGCATATTAGAATCAGTATGCATACGCAGCCATCTATCTTGGTTTGAATTCTGTTCAATCATATTGACTTTTTCCCCCGTTATTTTTCTTTCAATTTTGGTCATGGCATCATAACTTTATCTAATCTTCAATTGTAAATCAGATAGGATGAAACAAAAGTTTATATACGACCTTTCTTTCGATGGTTTCCGTCTTTGTTTTGTTTTTATTATCTTATTAACAGCTTGATATTCAATTTACTGCAAATTGAATATTTCAGAGGCTTCAAGATAATTCACTAAACGAAATGAATACATTAAAGAAAAAACAGTATTGTTATCATTGAAATCCAAATTCGTAAGATCTCTAATCCGTGCGATCCGATATGTGAGTGAATTCCGGTGCAGATTTAAGATCTCTGCGGTCTCTTTTAAGTTTTTATTTGCGGACAAAAATGTCTCCAGAGTTCTGTAAAAATCTGCAGAATTATTTTTATCGTAGTCTTTTAAAACTGTTAGCGCTGGATGACAAAATGTATTGAGAGAGGCTTTTCCCCAAATTTGATTAAGTAGATGATAAAAAGCATAGTCCGTGTAATCAAGAACTTGATTGGTTTCTCCAAGAAGCTGAGCTTGTTTTATGGAGGCGACTGACTGATGAAAGTATTTTTTTATGTCAAGAATATCAAAAAAAAGCCAGCTAATTCCTATGTTAATGTTCTCAAGTATTGCTAATTCACTCAATGCATGTCGCTGATCAGAAGAGATTTCAGGCACTAAGATACCGATATAATTTTTATATTGAAATGAATAACCCTTTGAAAAAATCCTTTCAAATTCAAGACCGATAGATCTTTTTAAGAATCTGTTTTTTGATCGCACAATAAAACGAGCTATCACAACCCTCATTCCAGAAGGAAAATTCGATTTGTTCAAAATTAAAAGGTCATGTGAAACGTTTTCATTGTCATCAGAAAGAATGTGTGCAATAGCCGAACTGTAAACGGACTTATAAATTTCATTCTCTGTGGAAATACATAAAAACTCATAAAGTAACTTAGCAATTTGAGGCAGCTGTTTGGTATGCATCGAACGGATGGGTGTATGATGCGCGATCATAATCAAGCCTCCTACTAAATGACCATTTTTGGTGATACGACTGACCAGTTTTGGCTGAAGATCACCATTGAGTGTGATCGTTTTATTATCCTCTCCTGTTTTACTCCAAGATTTCATTTCGGAATTGAACTTAACTTTTTTAATAAAATCATAGGAGTAATGGCCTTGTTTAATATTCTCAAGCCATAAAGGATCCATAATTTCATAAATCGTTGAATAGGCAAGCACTTTCATATTTGAATCGATAAGAATTAGAGCATTGCCCATTAGAGCTGCTATGGAATTGTCAATAATAGTTCAGTCAAAACGCGCAAGGAATTTTCCAAGCCCCT